>JARAWT010000013.1:0-131294 GCA_033793495.1 Streptomyces sp. MN03-5084-2B
CCCCCGCCCCCTCCCGCCTCTCCCTTTTTGTCAGCCGGATGCGGCATCACCGGGCGGAGTTCCTGCCGGCGAATGGGCCCGCGTCAGTGGGCGGGGCCGTTCTTGGCCGGCTCCACCAGCTCCACCAGCACACCGCCCGCGTCCTTCGGGTGGACGAAGTTCACCCGGCTGTTCGACGTACCCCTCTTCGCCTCCTCGTACAGCATGCGCAGGCCCTTTTCGCGCAGGGCCGCCGCCGCGGCGTCCACATCGGACACGCGGTAGGCCAGCTGCTGCAGTCCGGGGCCGCTCTTGGCCAGGAACTTGCCGATCGCCGAGTCTTCGCGCAGCGGGGCCAGCAGCTGGATCTGCGTCTCCGTGCCCGCCGTTCCCGGGGCGCGGAGCATGGCCTCCCGCACTCCCTGCTCCTCGTTCACCTCCTCGTGCGCGACCTCGAGACCGAAGTGCGCGCGGTGGAACTCGATGGCCGCGTCCAGGTCCGGGACCGCGATGCCGACGTGGTCGATGGCCGTCACGAACGGCCGCAGGGCGTCATTCATGGACGCAGGATAGGGGGCCCGCGCGCCGCCGCGAGGCGGAATCGTCGCGTGCCCCGCCTCACACTGGCTCCATCAAGAAGCCCTGCTCCCGGGTATGGTCGGGAAAATTGCCCATGCGCCGATGCTTGGAGGACGCCGTGTCCGGTTCCGTGATCCTGGGTGCCGCCCGTACGCCGATCGGGCGCCTGCTGGGCTCCCTCAAGGACTTCACGGGCGCCCAGCTGGGCGGGGTCGCGATCAAGGCGGCCCTCGAACGCGCCGGGGTCTCCCCGGACGCGGTGCAGTACACGATCATGGGCCAGGTGCTCACCGCCGGCGCCGGCCAGATCCCGGCCCGGCAGGCCGCGGTCGCTGCGGGCATCCCGATGAGCGTGCCCGCCCTGACCATCAACAAGGTCTGCCTCTCCGGCCTCGACGCCATCGCGCTCGCCGACCAGCTCATCCGCGCCGGCGAGTTCGACCTCGTCGTCGCCGGCGGCCAGGAGTCGATGACCCAGGCGCCGCACCTGCTGCCCAAGTCCCGATCCGGCTTCAAGTACGGCGACACCAGCCTCGTCGACCACATGGCCTACGACGGTCTCTTCTGCGCCTTCGACCAGGTCGCCATGGGCTCCTCGACGGAGAAGTACAACTCCCGCTACGGCGTCACCCGCGAACAGCAGGACGCCTTCTCCGCCCGCTCCCACCAGCGCGCCGCCCAGGCGATCGAGAACGGCTACTTCGCCGACGAGATCGCGCCGGTCTCCATCCCGCAGCGCAAGGGCGACCCGGTCGTCTTCGACACCGACGAGGGTGTCCGCGCCGACACCACCGCCGAAGGCCTCGCCAAGCTGCGCCCCGCCTTCGCCTCCGACGGCACCATCACCGCGGGCTCGGCCTCGCAGATCTCCGACGGCGCCGCCGCGGTGATCGTCGCCAGCAGGGCGAAGGCCGAGGAGCTCGGCATCACGCCGCTCGCCGAGATCGGCGCGCACGGTGTCGTCGCCGGGCCCGACGCGAGCCTGCACGAGCAGCCGTCGAACGCCATCCTCGCCGCGCTCGCGAAGGCGAACTTGACCGCCGACGCGCTCGACCTCGTCGAGATCAACGAAGCGTTCGCCGCGGTCGGCCTCGTCTCCACCGAGAAGCTGGGCCTCGACCCCGAGAAGGTCAACGTCAACGGCGGTGCCATCGCCCTCGGCCACCCGATCGGCGCCTCCGGCGCGCGGCTCGCCGTGCACCTGATCCACGAGCTGCGCCGCCGCGGCGGCGGGCTCGGCGCGGCCGCGCTGTGCGGTGGCGGCGGCCAGGGCGACGCCCTGCTGCTGCGGGTGCCGTCCGCGTAAGTGGCCGGCCCACTCGACCTCGACGACCTCGTCGGCCGCGCGCGGGACGGACAACCCCGTGCCGTCGCGCGGCTGCTCTCGCTCGTCGAGGACGCCCACCCCCGCGTCGCGGAGATCGCGCGGGCGCTGACCCCGCACACCGGGCGGGCCCGGGTCGTCGGGCTCACCGGACCGCCCGGTGTCGGCAAGTCGACTTCGACCTCGGCGCTGCTCACCGCGTTGCGCGCGGAGGGCAAGCGGGTCGGGGTCCTCGCCATCGACCCGTCTTCGCCGTTTTCGGGCGGGGCGCTGCTCGGCGACCGGATCCGGATGACCGAGCACGCCACCGACCCCGGCGTGTTCATCCGCTCGATGGCCACCCGCGGGCACCTCGGCGGCCTCTCGTGGGCGACCCCGCAGGCGGTGCGCGTGCTCGACGCGGCCGGCTTCGACGTCGTGCTCATCGAGACCGTCGGCGTCGGTCAGTCCGAAGTGGACGTCGTGAAGCTGGCCGACACCACGGTGGTGCTGCTCGCCCCGGGCATGGGCGACGGCATCCAGGCCGCGAAGGCCGGCGTGCTGGAGATCGCCGACGTCTTCGTCGTGAACAAGGCGGACCGCGAGGGCGCGGAGGCCACGGTGCACGACCTCAAGCAAATGATCTCGCTGGCGCGCCGGGAGATCCGGGGAGCGAGCTGGCGCCAGCCGATCGTGCGGACCGTCGCGGCGAAGGGCGAGGGGGTGGACGAGGTCGTGCAGGCGCTGGCCGCGCACCACGACTGGCTCGTGGCGCACGACGAGCTGGCCCGGCGCCGGGTCGCCCGGGCGCGCGACGAGGTCGAGGCCATCGCGCTCCGGCGGCTGCGGGCCGAGCTCGTGGACCTGCGCGGCGGGGGACGGCTCGCCGGAGTCGCCGAGCGGGTCGTGGCGCGGGAACTCGATCCGTTCGCCGCCGCCGAAGAACTGATCGCGGACCTGCGGAGGTAGCGCGGACACGAGCCGCGCGAGCAGAAACCGTGCCACCGCAACGGGTCTTCGCCGTAATGCCATGGTGCTCTCCTCTCGGGTGCGACGGGTTTGCCGCGTGCCGACCATCGTGCGCCGGGGGTCCGACAATTTCCGGGGTGCGGGCGCCGAGGTTCACCCGATGGGCTGACAGGGGACGACTTTCGCCGGTTCTGGCTGTCGGTGCCGGGCCCTAGACTGCGGGGCGCTCCGGAACCGGGCGATCACTGGGAGGGCGTGCACCATGAAGAGGACACTTCTCACCGCGCTGGCAGCGGGCGCGTTGTTCGTGGCCGGCAACGGCGTCGCCGCGGCGGCCGACGCCCCGCCGCCGAAGACGACCCACGGGCCCTGCCAGTACACCGAAACCCCCGACGAACCGCCCGCGCGGCCGGTGCCGCTGCCACCCGACCCGCGGCACACGCCGAACCACGGCAAGGTGGACGTCGCCGTCCCGACCAGTCAAGGTGCGCTGCCGTTGAAGCTGGACCGCGCGAAGGCGCCGTGCACCGTGCAGAGCTTCCTGCACCTGGCACGGCACCGGTTCTACGACCACACGGTGTGCCACCGGCTCACCGCGTACCCGACGTTGAAGGTGCTGCAGTGCGGCGACCCGACGGCGACCGGCGAAGGCGGCCCGGGCTACAAGTACCAGGACGAGCTGCCGGTCGACCTGCCGCCGGCCCCGACCGACCCGACCGGCGCCCGCCGCGTCTACGCGCGCGGCCTGCTCGCGATGGCCAACGCGGGACCGGACACGAACGGCTCGCAGTTCTTCGTCGTGTACGGCGATTCCGCGCTGCGGCCGAACTACACGGTGTTCGGCACGGTCGGTGCGGAAGGCCTGAAGACGCTGGACAAGGTCGCCGCCGGGGGGATCCAGCCGACCGCGGAGGACCCGGCGCCGGTCGACGGGACGCCGGTGCTGCGGACGGAACTGCTCCGCGTCCGGCCGGACTGCTGGTTCTGACGGTGGTCGCGGGCCGCTCCGACGGGGCGGCCCGCGGGCATCAAAGGTGCTTGGCGGGGTATCTCGTGTGATGGGGCGGGCTTCATGCGTGATCGAGGGGGCATCACGTGTGTTTGGAGGGGCATCACCCGTGATCAGGAGGTCGGCTCGCGTACCTGGAGGGTCGGCTTGCGTACCTGGAGGGTCGGTTTGTGTGATCGGGGGCGGGATTCGTGTGATGGGGGGCGGATGTCAGGGGGTTGTTTCGGCCAGGGCCTCCACCAGGTTTTGGATTGCGCCGGTGAAGGCGTGGGCCGGGGTGGCCGCGTAGCCGACGATGAGGCCGCCCGGGCGGCCGGGGGTCATCCAGTGGCCGGCCAGGCCCTCGATGCCGATGGCGCGGCGGCGGCAGGCCGCCAGGGCCGTGGCCTCGGAGGGGCCGTCCGGGGGCAGCATCAGCAGCAGGTGCAGGCCCGCGGCGATGCCGTGCGGGCGCACCGAGTCCGGCAGGGCCGCCAGCAGGCGCGTGCGGCGGGAGCGGTACTCGGCCCGGCTGCGGCGGACGTGCCGGTCGTAGGCACCCGAGTCGATCAGCTCGGCCAGCGCCAGCTGGTTCAGCAGCGCCGGGCGCGAACCGCTGTCGGCCATCGCCGCCCGGACCGGCTCCACCAGCGAGCGCGGCAGCACCAGCCACGCGAGCCGGAGGGCCGGGGCGAGCGTCTTGCTGGCCGTGCCCGCGTACACCACCCGTTCCGGCGCCAGCGCCTGCAACGCCCCGACCTGCTGGTGGTCGAAGCGGAACTCGCCGTCGTAGTCGTCCTCCAGCACGAACGCGCCTGATTCGCTCGCCCAGCGGGCCAGCGCCGCCCGGCGGGGCGGGGCCAAGGTGACGCCGGTGGGGTACTGGTGCGCCGGGGTGACGACCACCGCCGGACTGTCCAAAGCGGACACGTCGAGGCCGTGGCCGTCCACGTCCACGCCGACGATCCGCGGGCCCTGGGCCGCCGCGATCGACCGGTACAGCGCCTGCGAGGGGTTCTCGAACGCCATTTCTCCGACACCCAGGCCGGAAAGCGCCCGGGCCACCACCGCGACGGCGTGCGAAAACCCGTGGCACACCACGATCCGCGCCGGGTCGGCGACCACCCCGCGGGCCCGGGCCAGGTAACCCGCGAGGGTGTCCCGCAGCTCCGGCGCGCCCAGCTCCGCCTCGTAGCCGAACGCCGACGCCGGCGTCCGCAGCAGAGCCCGGCGGGTCGCGGTGAGCCAGGCCTGCCGCGGGAACGCCGTCAGGTCCGGGCGGCCCGGTCGCAGGTCCCAGCGCGGCGCCGGGTCGCGCGGGGCCTGCCGCGGCGCGGACTGCGGGAGCGAACCCGCCGTCGCCACCCGCGTCGGCGCGCCTTGAGCCGTGCGCAGGTACCCCTCCGCGGCGAGATCGGCGTACACGCGCGTGACCGTGCCGCGGGCGACGCCGAGATCGTGGGCCAGCGCGCGGGTCGAGGGCACCGTCGCGCCGGGCTGCCACCGGCCGTCCCGGATGGCCTCGCGGATCGCCGCGGCGAGTCCGCTCCGGCCGGAGTCGGGCTGCCAGCAGAGGTGGACGTCGAGCCCGGAACTGGACCACGAATCCGTCATGCGACTGGACCATACCCGTGGACCAGTTCGCACTAGCGTGGACGTCATGACCAAGCGAATCGGGCTCGGGGGTGCTCCCGAGCTCTACCAGGCGATGGCGAACCTGCAGGCCGAGGTGAACAAGGCCGGTGCCAACGCCGGGCTCGACCCCAAGCTGCTGGAACTGGTGAAGACCCGCGCGTCGCAGCTCAACGGCTGCGCGTACTGCCTCGACATGCACTCCCGCGACGCGCTCGAACTGGGCGAGTCGCCCCGGCGGCTGTTCGTGCTCGACGGCTGGCGCGAGACCGACCTGTTCACCGAGCAGGAGCAGGCCGCCCTCGCCCTCACCGAGGCGATGACGAAGCTGTCGGCGACCCAGTCCGTGCCCGACGACGTGTACGAGCAGGCCGTGAAGGTGTTCACCGAGGACCAGTACCGCGCGGTCGCGTGGGAGATCATCGCCATCAACAGCTGGAACCGGATGACCATCACCAGCCACACGCCGTTGCCGAAGCGGGACGCGTGAGCGCCGCCGCGCTCAAGGCGCTGCACGTTCCCGGCAAGCCGCTGATCCTGCCGAACGCCTGGGACGCCGACACCGCGAAACTCGTCGAGGCCGCCGGGTTCCCCGCCGTCGCGACCAGCTCGGTCGCCGTGGCGGCCGCGCTCGGGTTCGCCGACGGTGAGCAGGCGCCCGCGGACGAGATGTTCGCCGCCGCCGCGCGGATCGCGAAGGCGGTCGGTGTCCCGGTCACCGTCGACGCCGAGTCGGGCTACGGCCTCTCCGGCGCCGAACTGGCGGGCCGGCTGCTCGACGCCGGCGCCGTCGGCTGCAACTTCGAGGACACCGACCACACCACCGGCGACGTCCGGCCGGTCGGCGAGCAGGCGGCCCGGATCGCCGCCCTGCGCGAGGCGGCGGGCGACGGCCTGGTGATCAACGCCCGCGTCGACTCCTTCCGCGGCGTGGACCCGAAGGAGGCGCTCGAAGCGGGGGTCGCCCGGGCGAAGGCCTACCTCGAAGCGGGCGCCGACTGCGTCTACCCGATCCACCTGCGCACGCCCGAGCTGATCGCGGAGTTCGTGCAGGGGACCGGCGGCGCGGTCAACGTGACCGCGTGGCCGGGGAGCCCGGGCCTGGAAAGCCTCGCCGGCGTGGGGGTGGCGAGGGTTTCGCTGGGCGGCGGGCTCTGGCAGTACATCCGGAAGCAGCTGGAGGCGACCCTCGCGGATGTCGCGCAGGGCAAGCTGCCGTACTGATGGCCGATGGCCGCCGCGAGGGGATCGGGAACACCCTCGCGGCGGCCATCGGGGTCAGTGCCGGATCGGGGCTTCGCCCCGGCCGGGGGCTCCGCCACCCGGAACCCCCGGAAGACCGGTCAGTGGACGACCGCCTTCTCGGCGCCCGCGCCGGTGAGGGAGCGGACCTCCATCTCGGCGTACTTCTTCTCGTCGTGCTCCTTGGACAGGATCGTGCCCAGCCAGCCGAGGATGAACGCGGCCGGGATGGAGACGATGCCCGGGTTGCTCAGCGGGAACCAGGCGAAGTCCGCGGACTTGATCATCGACGTGCTCTTGCCCGACACCGCCGGCGAGAACACGATCAGCACGATCGTGATGGCCAGGCCGCCGTAGATCGACCACAGCGCGCCCTGGGTGTTGAACCGCTTCCAGAACAGCGAGTAGAGGATCGTCGGCAGGTTCGCCGACGCCGCGACCGCGAAGGCCAGCGCCACCAGGAAGGCCACGTTCTGCCCGTTGGCCAGGATGCCACCGCCGATGGCCAGGATGCCGATCACCACCGCGGTGATCCGGGCGACCTTGACCTCCGAGTCCGGCGACGTCTTGCCCCGCTTGACGACGTTCGCGTACACGTCGTGGGCGAACGACGCCGACGCTGTGATCGTCAGGCCGGCGACCACCGCGAGGATCGTCGCGAAGGCGATCGCGGAGATCAGGCCCAGCAGCACCGGGCCGCCCAGCTCGAGCGCGAGCAGCGGCGCCGCCGAGTTGACCCCGCCCGGCGCCTTCTTGATCGTGTCCGGCCCGACCAGCGCACCGGCGCCGTAGCCCAGCACCAGCGTGAACAGGTAGAACACGCCGATCAGGACGATCGCCCAGACCACCGAGCGACGGGCGTCGCGCGCGGTCGGCACGGTGTAGAAGCGCATCAGGACGTGCGGCAGGCCCGCGGTGCCCAGTACCAGCGCGATGCCGAGGGAGAGGAAGTCCAGCTTCGAGGTCCCGTTGGTGCCGTACTGCTTGCCCGGGCCGAGCAGCGTCTGCCCGGCCTTGCCCGCCTTGTCGACGGCGGCCTGCAGCAGCTGGGAGAAGTTGAAGCCGTACTTGCCGAGCACCCAGAGCGTGATCACGAGCGCACCGACGATGAGCAGTGCGGCCTTGATGATCTGCACCCAGGTGGTGCCCTTCATGCCGCCGATCAGCACGTAGGCGATCATGATCACGCCGACCACGGCGATCACCAGTGCCTGCGCGCCCTTGCCTTCGACACCGAGCAGCAGCGCGACGAGACCGCCCGCGCCCGCCATCTGCGCGAGCAGGTAGAAGAACGACACGATCAGCGTCGACGTCGCGGCCGCGGCCCGCACCGGGCGCTGCTTCATCCGGAACGCGAGGACGTCACCCATCGTGAACTTGCCGGTGTTGCGCAGCAGTTCCGCGACCAGCAGCAGTGCGACGAGCCACGCCACCAGGAAGCCGATGGAGTAGAGGAAGCCGTCGTAGCCGTTGATGGCGATCGCGCCGGCGATGCCGAGGAACGACGCGGCCGACAGGTAGTCACCGGAGATCGCGATGCCGTTCTGCGGGCCGGTGAAGGCGCGGCCGGCGGCGTAGTAGTCCGACGCCGTCTTCGTGTTGCGGCTGGCCCGGAACACGATCACCAGCGTGATGATCACGAAGAGGGCGAAGATGCCGACGTTGAGGAGCGGGTTGCTGCCTTCCACACCCGCGGCGATGTTCGTCATGCCTGCTCCTTCGCAGAGTCGCCTTCGATGTCCTCACGGATCTTCTCGGCGACCGGGTCCAGCTTCCGGTTCGCGTACCGGACGTAGAGCCCGGTGATCACGAACGTCGAGACGAACTGCAGCAGGCCGAAGATCAGGCCGACGTTGACGTTGCCGAACACCTTGGTGCTCATGAAGCCGTGCGCGTAGTCCGCCAGGAGCACGTACAGCAGGTACCAGAGGAGGAACACCGCCGTCATCGGGAAGACGAACCGGCGCAGGCGGCTGCGCAGCTCGCGGAACTCGGTGCTCTCGTGTGCCCGTTCCCAGATCGTCTCTGAGGTCTCCGGGGGCCCGCCGGTGTCCGTCGTGCTCATCGCTGCTGCTCCCTGCGACGCTGCGGAAAGTGACGTGCGACACCGTAGGGACGTGTGAGTCTCCCGTGAAGATTCAGCGGTTCAACAGCCGGGTGAGGCGACGAACGGTTGACGAACGGTCGCGCGGTCCCGTCGAACGGGGTTCGTCCAGGTGCAGACGGAGCATCGCCGCCGTCGACCAGGTGGGGGGTCTGCCCCGCAGGGAGACCAGTGCCATTACCCCGAACGCCAACGGTACCGACCAGGGTGCCGGTTGCTGCACCAGGATCGCCACCCAGCCGCGCAGCGGCGGCCCGGCGAGGGCGAACAGGATCGAGGCGGTCGAGGCCACCAGCCCGGTCAGGACGCCGGCGATCCCGCCGGTCGCGGTCAGCCGCGGCCACCAGATGCCGAGCACCAGCAGCGGGCAGAACGTCGACGCGGCCACCGTGAAGCCCCACGTGACCAGGACGCCGGCGTCGAGCTCGGCCGAGCGCAGTGCCAGCAGCACCATCACCCCGGCGACGCCGAACACCGCGATCCGCAGCCGTCGCAGGCCGCCGGGGACCAGGTCGTGCGCGAGCGCGCCGGACATCACCAGCAGCAGGCCGAGCGACGTCGCCAGGAACGCGGCGAACGCGCCCGCGGTCAGCAGCGCCGTGAACAGCCCGCCCGCCCAGCCACTGTCCACTTGGTACGGGAGCGCGACGACCACCGTGTCCGTGGCGCCCGAGAGGTAGAGCCCCGGCACGAGGACCCGGCCGAGCACGCCGTAGACGCCGGGGAAGAGGTAGAAGACCCCGAGCAGGGCGACCGTGATCGCGGCGGTGCGGCGGGCGGCACGGCCGTCCGGGCTGGTGTGGAAGCGCATCAGGACGTGCGGCAGGCCCATCGTGCCCAGCATGGTCGCGATGAGCACGGCCCAGGTGCCCAGCAGCGGGTGGCCCTGGTCGCCGAGGTCGAGCAGCGGGCGCCGCCAGTCGGAGCCGCCCAGCGCGGCGCCGCCGCGGACCGCCGGGACGGCCGCGCCCGTGCCGAACACGACCTCGTCCTGGCTGTGCGCGGTGAACTCGCCCGGCGGCAGGGTCTCGACGACGCCGTTGCGCCGCACCGGGGTCGGTTCGCGGATCTCCATCGTGACGTCGACTTCGAACCGCACCGGCGTCTCGCGGGCGAAGTGGGTGAACTCCACGGGGTTGAGCGCGTCGGTCCGGTTGACCGCGCCGGCCTGCAGCGTCAGCCAGATCGCCGGGATGAGGAACAGCAGCAGCTTGAGGACGAACTGGAACGCCTGCACGTACGTCGCCGCGCGCATGCCGCCCAGCGCCAGGGTGACGCTGACCGCGGCACCGGCCAGCACCACGCCGACCCAGTACGGCGTGCCGCCGACCGCGGCGAGCACCAGGCCGGCGGTGCGGAGCTGCGGGACGACGTAGATGGTGCCGATCACCAGCACGACGACGGCGGCGAGGCGGCGCAGCGCGGGGGAGTTGAGCCGCGCTTCGGCGAAGTCGGGGACGGTCAGCGCGCCCGACCGGCGCATCGGGGCGGCGACGAGCACGAGCATCGCGATGTAGCCGGCGGTGAAGCCGACCGGGTACCACAGCGCCCCGATGCCGTCCTTGACGACGAGCCCCGCGATGCCGAGGAACGACGCCGCCGAAAGGTACTCGCCCGAGACGGCGGCCGAGTTCACCAGCGGCGAGATCCGGCGGGAGGCGACGAGGAAGTCCGACGTCGTGCGCATGGCGGCGACCCCGCGGACGCCGATCAGCAGCGTCACGAGCACGACCGGCGCGACGGCGAGCGCGACACCCACTACTCGTCCTCGAGGCGCTCGGCGCGGCGCAGCTGCCAGCGGGCCAGCAGGGCCATCGCGGGGTACGGGAAGACCGCGAGCATCAGCCAGGACAGCGGAATGCCCAGCAGCCGCACGGTGTCCAGGACCGGGAAGAGCGCGAAGACGCCGGGGAGGCCGAGCAGCAGCGCGAACATGAGGACCAGCGCGGGGATGCCGCGACGGCGCTGGGCGGTGTAGAGGGCGGTGGCGCGCTGGGTGTCGCCCGCGGGGAGCCGGGGCTGGCGCCAGCGGCCGCGCGACCGGCGGCGCGCGTGGGCCAGCCGGGTCTGCGGGCTGGTGACGGCGACCCGGCGGATCCTGCTCATCGCGGAGCGGATCCGAGCTGGCCGCGCTGGGCGGCTTCCAGCAGCCTGTCCCGCAGGTCGCGCGCGTGACGGCGGCTGACCGGGACGTCACCGGCCTCGGTGTGGGCCAGCAGCCCGCCCGCCGTGTCGCTGCGCAGCTCCAGCACCGCACCCACCGCCAGCAGGAAACCGCGGTGCACCCGGCTGAACCCGGTGCCCTCCCAGTACTCCTCCAGCCGCGAGATCGGCATCCGCACCAGGTGGACGCCACCCCGCGTGTGCAGGCGGACGTAGTCGCCGTGGGCCTCGACGAACAGGACGTCGTCGCGGCGGACGTACCGGGTCCGCCCGCCCGACTCGACCGGCAGCGCCGCCATCGCGTCCGGCGTCGGCCGGGACGCCGGGGTCGCCATCCGCAGCACCTTCGCCAGTGCCGCGGCCAGCCGCTCGGTGCGGACCGGCTTGAGCAGGTAGTCGACGGCGCCGATGCCGTACGCCGCCACCGCGTGGCCGTCGTGTGCCGTGACGAACACGATCACCGGTGGCTCGCTCAGCTTGGCCAGCAGCGACGCCAGTTCGAGCCCGTCGAGACCCGGCATCGAGATGTCGAGGAACACCGCGTCGAAGCGATCCGCCTGAAGCAGCTTCAACGCCTTCAGCGCGTCACCCGCTCCGACGACTTCGCCGACTTCGGGCGCTTCGCGCAGCATGCGGCAGAGTTCGTCCAGCGCGGGCGGCAGGTCGTCGACGGCCAGTACCCGAAGTCCGGTCACGGCAGCACTCCCGGCTGGAACCGCGGCACCCGCACGATCACCCGGGTGCCGGCGCCGACCTCGGTTTCGACGGTCAGGCCGTACCAGGCGCCGTAGACGTCGCGGAGCCGTCTGTCCACATTGGCCAATCCCATACCTGCGGCATCGTCCTCGCCGACGCGCCCGGCCAGGATGTCCGCGGCCCGTTTCGGGTCCATGCCGACCCCGTCGTCCTCGACGAAGATCACGCAGTCGTTCCCTTCCGCCTGGCCGTGCACCTGGACCTGCCCGGTGCCCGACCGCGGCTCGATGCCGTGCCGGATCGCGTTCTCCACCAGCGGTTCCAGCACGAGGTAGGGCACCGCGACGGCGAGGATCTCCGGCGCCACCCGCACCTGGACGCGCAGCCGTTCGCCGAGCACCGCCTTCTGCAGCGCCAGGTACGTCTCGATCGCGCGGAACTCCTCGGCGACGACGGTGTACTCGCCGTGGCGGGCCAGGCTGTAGCGGGTGTAGTCGGCGAAGTCGAGCATGAGGTCGCGGGCGCGGTCGGGGTCCGACCGCACCAGCGACGCGATGACCGTCAGGGCGTTGTAGACGAAGTGCGGCGACATCTCCGCCCGCAGCGCCCGCAGCTCGGCCTGCGCCGCCTGTTCCGCCGACGCCTCCAGCCGCCCGCGCTCCAGCGCCTGCACGACGAGGTCGGCGGCCTGGGCCGCGACCGCTTCCCGGACGTCCCCGACGACCAGCAGCGCCCCGGCCAGCTCGTCGCGGACGTGCAGCGGCAGCACCAGGACGTCCGGTGCCGAGCCGGGTTCTTCGCTGTGGAGGACGCCGTCGAGCACCGCCGCGACGACGGCGTCCGGCCCCGGCCGTCCCGACCACAGCAGCGAGCCGGACAGGTCCGTGAGGCCGAGGCCCGGGAAGCCGAAGAGCCGGCGCAGGCGGTGCGCGGCGCGGCGGGCGGGCATGCCGGACAGGCCGTCGCGCAGGTCGTCGGTGACGCGGCGGGCGGCGGCGAGCACCGGCAGCGGGTCGGCGCGGGACGCCGGGCGCAGGTGCACGGGCGGGCCTCCCCTCGGCGGCGGTGTCCAGGGCAGTAGATCCTACGGCTACCCGGGCCCGTCGCGGTCGGCCAGCACCTGGGCGTGGCGGCGGAAGCGGCGCCAGGTCCGGTAGTGGTCGATCGCCGTCACGGTGCCCAGCAGGCTCGAGTTCGCCGGGTACGGCCGGTCCGGCAGCGAGATCCACCCGGTCGTGCGAGTTTCCTTGACGGCCACCGGCACCGGCCGGAACGTCGTCGGGTCGAGGCCGTCGCTGTGCCGGACGACCTCGTCGAAGAACCACGCCGACGTGATCAGCGCCAGCACGCCGCGCGACGCCCTGAGCGCTTCCTTCAGCGGCGTCGCCGCCAGCAGCCGGAACGTCTGGTTGATCGCCGGCGCGGTGACGCCGTGGTCGTCGTAGGCGACCTCGCCCGCGTGCAGCGCCATCCGGAGCCGGATCCGCGCGCCGGGGTCGTGGGTGCGGTTGTGCCGGTGCAGCGCGACGGCGAGCGCCGCGGGCAGGAACTCGACGAAGAGCCCCTTCGGGATCTCCGGCGGGACGAGGACGAAGACGCCGTCACCGCAGTCCTCGCGCCGGCAGGCCGCCCACGGGACGCCGGCGTCGTCGAACGCCCGGCAGAGTGCGCGGTACAGCCCTTCGCGCAACGCCAGCCGGTGGGGCGTGGTCCTGCGCTGGTCGCCGTAGTCCTCGACGTCCACGGCGAAGATCGTCCGGTGCAAAGCCGGCCGTTCGTACATCGCACCCTCCCTGCGATCATGCATCCGGAAGTGCAGATGCATGTGCAGATGAGTGTGACGCGGGACACCCGTCCGGGGAAACCGGTGGTGCGGTGAGCGGTTCCCTTACCGCGGTGACCGGCAGTGGGCGATCACTGCCGGTGAACACCGCTGGTCAAGGCCCTGCGAGCGAGGTGTACCACTCGCAGGACCCTGACGGACGGGGTCAGCAGCTCTGCTTGTAGAAGTACTGAGAGTTGGCTTCCATGTCGTCCTTCGTGATCGAGTGCAGCTGCGCGGTGAGGTTCCGCGTCACCGTCTTGCCCTCGATGGCCGCGACGGCCTGCTGGACGCCCTGGGTGCCGATCGAGGCCGGGTCCTGGGCGATCAGGGCCTGGTACTGGCCGTTCTTGAGGCCTTCGACCTCGGACGGGCTCGCGTCGAAGCCGATCAGGTTGACCGCGCCGACCTTGCCCGCGTTGCGCAGGCCGGTCGCCGCGCCTTCCCCGGTGTTGAGGTTGGTCGCGAAGACGCCGACGAGGTCCGGGGTCGACGACAGGGCCGCGGTCACCTTGGCCGCGGCCTGCTCCGGCTCGTTCTGGGTGAACTGGACGCCGATCGACTTGAGGTTCGGCGAGTTCTTCAGCTCGTCCTCGAAGCCCTTCGCGCGGGCCGCCGTGGTCGAGGTGCCCGCGATCGTGTCCAGCACCAGGACCGAGCCGCTCTTGCCGTTCGCGAGCTTGGCCATCGTCTGGGCGGCGAGCTTGCCGCCCGCGGTGTTGTCGGAGGAAACGGACGACGCGGCCACGCTCGTGTCCTTCAGCGCGGTGTCGACCTCGACGATCTTCGTGCCGCGGGCCTTGACCTGCTGGATCGGGGCCAGCATCGCGGTGTCGTCGGTCGGGGCGATCAGCAGCGCCGCCGGCGGGTTCGCGCCGAGCGCGTTGACCAGCTGGGTCTGCAGGGGCGCGTCGAACTTCTGCGGTGCCTGCGTGGTCAGCTCGTAGCCGAGCTTCTTCGCCTCGGCTTCGGCGCCGCACTGCAGGGAGATGTAGAACGGCTCGGCCTGCACGCCCGGGATCAGCGCCAGTTTCTTGCCGCCGACGGGCTGGGCGGAGTCGCCGGACCCGCTCTGCCCGACCGTGCCCGACCCGCAGGCGGAGAGCAGGGCGGCGGCGGAGACCACGGCACCCATGGCGGTGAGAGTCTTGGTCAGTTTCATAAGCACCTCGTTGTACTTGGGGGGACTGTACTTGTGCGGACTCAGCGGGAGTTGCGGCGACGGCGGCGGCGCTGGTCGAACCAGACCGCGGCGACCAGGACCCAGCTGACGATGAACATCTGCCAGAAGTCCTGGACGTGGATGATGTTGAAACCCTTGCGCAGCACCGCGGGGATGAAGACCCCGATCACGGTGCCCAGGATCGTGCCGACGCCGCCGAACAGGCTCGTCCCGCCCATCACGACCGCGGCGATGGCGTTGAGGTTGTCGGTGGTGTGCCCGGAGATGGTGGTCGAGTTGTAGTAGGCGAGGGACAGGAAGCCGGCGATCCCGGCCAGGAAACCCGTCAGCGTGTACACCTTCAGCAGGTGCCGGGTGACGCCGATGCCCGCGCGCCGCGCGCCTTCGGCGTTGGAGCCGACGGCGAAGGTGTACCGCCCGAACTTCGTCGTCCGCAGCAGCCAGGCCCCGATCACGGTGATCACGATCGCCACGATCACCAGGTTGGGCACGATGCCGAAGGACGTGCCGTAGCCCAGCGTCTTGGTGAGCTCCGCCGGCACGGTGCGCAGGTCCGAGCCGCCGTTGAGCAGGTAGGCGGTGGCCAGCGCGGCCCCCATCGTGCCAAGGGTGACGATCAGCGCCGGGATCTTCGCCACCGCGACGAGGACGCCGTTGATCAGGCCCCAGATCGTCCCGGTGACGACGGCGACGACGAGCCCGACGACGATCACGCCCCAGCCCGCCTTCGACGCGTCCCCACCGGACATCGCCTCCATCACCTTGCCCGCGACCATGCCCGCGAGGATCAGCACCGAGCCGACCGACAGGTCGATGCCCGAGGTGATGATCACGAACGTCATGCCGACCGAAAGAATGAGCAGGACCGAGGACTCGATGAACAGCGTCTGGAAGGTGAACAGCGTCGGGAAGCTGTCCGGCGCGATGACGCTGAACAGGATGACCAGGGCGACCAGGACGAGCCCGATCCAGAACGTGTTGGCCTCGATCAGGCGCTTGCCCAGCGGCCGCTTGCCGAACCCGGCGTCCGGCGCTTCCTGGATGTCCTTCGGGGGACTGGACACGCTCATGCCGCCTCCTCCTGCACGAGGGCGCCGGTCATCGCGGCGACGAGGTCTTCGAGCTTCGTGTCCGAGCCGGTGAACCGGGCGATGCGCCTGCCGAGCCGCAGCACCTCGACGCGGTCGGCGACCGACAGCACCTCGGGCATGTTGTGGCTGATCAGCACCACGGCGATGCCCTTGTCGCGCACCTTCTTGATGACGTCGAGCACGCGCTCGCGCTGCACGACACCCAACGCGGCCGTCGGCTCGTCCATGAACACGACCTTCGACGCCCACACGACCGAACGCGCCACGGCGACGCTCTGGCGCTGGCCGCCCGACAGCGAGCCGATCGGGACGTCGGTGCTCTGCAGCGTCACGCCGAGGCGCTGGAACTCCTCGATCGCCCGGCGCCGCATTTCGTTCTTGTCGAGCATGCCGAGCTTCCCGAGGATGCCCTTGCGGTGGATTTCGCGGCCGAGGAACAGGTTCGCCGCGGGGTCGAGCTCGGGAGCGACGGCGAGGTCCTGGTAGACGGTCTCGATGCCCATCCGCCGGGCCGTGGTGGGGGAGTCGAGGTGCACTTCGGAGCCGTCGAGGAGGATCTTCCCCGCCGTCGGCTGCTCCGCGCCGGAAAGGCACTTGACCAGCGTGGACTTGCCGGCGCCGTTGTCGCCGATCAGCGCCGTCACCTCGCCCGCGCGGGCCTGGAACGACGCGCCGCGCAGGGCTTCGACGGACCCGTAGTGCTTGGTCAGGTCGACCGCTTCCAGGAGGATTTCGCTCATCCGTGCCTCTCTTCCGGCGCCGGCGGCCGGCAGCGGATCACCGTCGCCGTGCCGGACAGCTCGGTCTGGCCGGCGTCGAACGGGACGACGTAGGTGTCGCCCTTCGCCAGCGCGTGCTCGCCGCCGTGCTCGGTCCGCAGGGTGCCTCCGCCGTCCAGAACGACCAGGACCGCGAAGGACGGATCGAGTGACAACGTTGTCAGCTTGTCGGTACGCAGCTGTTCGGCTCGGAAGAACCGCTCCGATCCGCCGGCCAGCAGGTCCACAGTGGACGAGCTGTCCCCCGCCGTGCGCCGGATGATCGTGTCCAGCCGGTCGCCGTCCCAGCCCGAGGTGTCCAGCGCCTCGATGGCGGTGTCGAAGCCGAGGCCGAGGTGCCCCTTCTCGGGCGAAGCGAGGAAGTCGCGCCACTCGATGGTGAGCGAGAAGTCCGTCGGCTGCTGCAGCTCGACGACGAACACGCCCTCGCCGATCGCGTGCGGCAACCCGGCCGGGATGTAGACGGTGTCGCCCGCGGACACCGGGATGCTGTTCAGCGCGCCCAGCATCGACGGCACGTCCTGCTCGCGCGTCCACTCGGACACCGTCGCCTTCGACAGCGTCTCCTTGAAACCGGGGTAGACACGCGGGTCGTCGCCGTAGGTGCCCACGACGATCCACGCCTCGGTCTTGCCGAAGTGCGAGTCGAAGTGCCGCTTCGCGAACGTGTCGTCGGGGTGGAAGTGCACGGGCAGCCGCTGGCCCGCGTCGAGCAGCTTCACCAGCAGCCCGGTCGACGTCCCGAGCGCCTCGACGTGCTTCGCGCCGAGCCAGCCGTTCGCGTTCGCTTCGACGGCGTCGCGCAGCCAGGCGCCGTCCGGGAGGCGGGTGAGGCCGTTGGTCTCCTGGCCGAACATCGTGGTCGCCGAGGCGACCCAGTCCTCCGGGCCGAACTTCTTGTCCGGCGACGCGCCGCGGAGCGCCGCGATGGCGTCGCCGCCGCGGTAGAACTGCGGCGGCTGGTTGGCGGCGAGCCGGATCGGTTCGAGGGTCACGGGGCGACCTCACCGGAACCACGGGCGACGAGATGCACGGGCAGGACTACCTTTCTCGGCGGGGACTGATCGCCCTGTACTCGGGCGAAGAGCAGTTCGGCCGCGGCGTGGCCCAGTGCGCTGACGTCGTGCGCGACCACGGTGACCGGCGGGTTCAGCAGGTCCGCCAGCTCGAAGTCGTCGAACCCGACCATCGCCGGGCGGCGCTCGGCGTGCGCGAGGGCGCGCAGGACGTGCACGGCGATCCGGTTGTTGCCCGCGATCACCGCCGTGGCCGCGTCCGGGCCGTCGAGCAGCCGCTTGACGGCGTTGCCGACGGCGTCCGGGGTCGGCGTCCCCATCGAAACCAGCGACTCGTCGTAGGAGATCCCGTTGCGCACGCAGCCTTCGCGGAACCCGCGCAGGCGTTCGGCCGCGGTGAAGATGTCCGGGCTGTCACCGAGGAACGCGATGCGCCGGTGCCCGTGCCGCGCCAGGTGCGTGACGGCCTCGATGGTGCCGCCGAGGTTGTCCACCAGCACCGTGTCGGCCACGATGTCGCCGGCCGGCCGGTCGATGAACACCACCGGCGTGCCCGCGCGCATCTCCGGCACCAGGTAGCCGTGCTGCAGGCCGGCCGGGACGACGAGGATGCCGTCCACCCGCCGCGCGCAGAACTCCAGCACGAGCTCCCGCTCGCGGTCGGAGTTCTCCTCCGACGAGCCGGTCAGCACCTGCCGCCCGAACGACGTCGCGATGCGCTCGACCGCGCGGTTCAGCTCGGAGTAGAAGGGGTTGCCGACGTCCTCGACGATCAGCCCGATGGTGCCGGTGGTCGACCCCCGGCGCAGGTTGCGGGCGCCCAGGTTGCGCCGGAACCCCAGCTGCTCGATGGCCGCCATGACCCGCTCGGCCGTGTCGGGGTGGACCGCCGGTTCGTCGTTGACCACGCGCGAGACGGTCTTGATGCTCACGCCCGCCAGCCGGGCCACGTCGCTCATCGTGGCCCGTCTGCTTGCGGTGCGCGTGCTGCCGTCCCGGTCCCGGCCCAGAGGAGACAACGTTGTCATAGTGACCGGGATTGAACTCCCCGACCGGCGCCTTGTCAACGCTTCGTGCGTGGATTGTGCCGATTCGGCTCCGCGGTCGGCGGAACGTGCTGTCCGGAAGTGGACAGGTCTTGACGTGTCCCTTGACTGCTTGGTGAGCCGCTGCCCAAGGTGGCCCGGCGCGACAAGGTTGTCATGTCACCCGGTTCCGGTCGCGCTGAACGAGGTGGAGAGGCGATGGCCATGGCGCGAGCGCGCTTCAGAGCCGGTTTAACCTTCCTGACCCTGGCGGTGGCGGCAGCGGTGGCTCCCGCTGTGCCCGCCGCCGCAGGGACCAGCACCGATTTCGCGAAGTGGGTCAACCCCTTCGTGGGCACCCGGCCCGGCGGGGCCGACCACGGCACCGGGGGCGGCGCCGGCAACACGTTCCCGGGCGCGGTTGCGCCGTTCGGGATGGTCCAGTGGAGCCCGGACACGGTGAAATCCCAGCCGGGCGGCTATTTCTACGACGACAACGCCCTGACCGGGTTCAGCCTGACGCACCTGTCCGGCGCGGGCTGTTCGACCTATCAGGACATCCCGTTCATCCCCTACGTCGGTGAAGTGACGACTTCCCCGGCGACCGACCCGTCCCACTACACGTCGAAGTTCTCGCACGCGAACGAACACGCGACGGCCGGCGCCTACGACGTCACCCTCGACAGTGGCGCGAAGGTCGAGCTGAGCGCGACCCAGCGCACCGGTTCGGCGCGGCTGAGCTACCCGGCGGGTGCGTCCTCGACGCTGCTGGTCAACACGTCCGGCTCGGTCAACGGCACCGACGACGCGTCGATCACCATCGGCAAGGACACCATCAGCGGCTGGGCCACGAGCGGTCGCTTCTGCGGCGCGCGCAACAGCTACCGCGTCTACTTCTCGGCCAAGTTCGACACGCCGTTCGCGTCGATCGGCACCTGGAAGAACGGCGCCGTGACGCCGAACAAGGCCGCGGAAACCGGTGGGGCCAAGGCGAAGGTCGCGCAGCCCAACGGCGTCGACGCCTCGATCGCGCGCCCGGCCAAGGCGGCGCCGCAGAACACCACCGTGTCCGGCCCGGGCAGCGGCGGGTACGTCACCTTCGCCAACCTCAACGGCGCTCAGGTGAACGTCCAGGTGGGACTGTCCTTTGTGTCCGTCGACGGCGCGAAGGCCAACCTCAAGGAGGAGAACACCGGGAAGTCGTTCGACGCGATCGCGGCGGGCGCGCGCAAGGCGTGGAACGCGCAGCTGGGCAAGATCGCCGTCACCGGTGGCTCGGACGCGGACATGACGACGTTCTACACCTCGCTGTACCACTCGCTGATCCAGCCGAACGTCTTCTCCGACGTCAACGGGCAGTACATCGGCTTCGACGGCCGGATCCACACCGCGGACAAGGGTCATGCGATGTACACCAACTTCTCCGGCTGGGACATCTACCGATCGGAAGCGCCGCTGCTGGCGACGATCGCGCCGAAGGAGACGTCGGACATCGTCCGGTCGATGATGGCCTACGCCGAGCAGGGTGGTTCGTGGGACCGCTGGACGGTCGCCAACGACTACACCGGCGTCATGAACGGCGACCCGTACCACATCATCGTGTCCAGCGCGTACGCGTTCGGGGCGCGGGACTTCGACGCCCAGAAGGCGTTGCTGCTCATGATCAAGGGTGCCACCCAGCCCACGCAGGGCTACACCGAGCGTCCCGGCCTCGACGACTACCAGAAGCTGGGTTACGTGCCGGGCGCCGGTGCGGACACCCTGGAATACACCAGTGCCGACTTCTCCATCGCCCAGTTCGCGAAGCGGCTCGGCGACAGCGCGACGTACACGACGTTCATGAAGCGCGCGCAGAACTGGCAGAACCTCTACAACCCGGGGACCGGGCACCTGCAGCCGCGCAACGCGGACGGCTCGTTCGCCGGCACCTACGACCCGGCCAGCTCGCAGGGCTGGGTCGAGGGCAACGGCGCGCAGTACGAGTGGATGGTGCCCTACGACCTCGGCGGCGTCGTGACGGCGTTCGGCGGCAACACCGCGACCCAGTCCCGGCTGGACACCTTCTTCACCCAGCTGAACGCGGGCACGCAGGAGCCGTACGCCTTCATGGGCAACGAGCCGAACTCCAACGCGCCGTACGTGTACTCGTACGCGGGCGCCCCGGCCAAGACCCAGGCGATCGTGCACCGCTCGATGGACGAGCTGTACAACCCGCGTCCCGAAGGCCTGATCGGCAACGACGACCTCGGCCAGATGTCGGCCTGGTACGTCTGGTCGGCGCTCGGCATCTACCCGGAGATCCCGGGCCGCGCCGAGACGCTGCTGGTCACCCCGCGCTTCGAGCACGCGGTGCTCACCACCGGCGCGGGCAAGAAGGTCACCGTCAACGCGCCGGGCACCGGCGACTACGTGGGCAGCCTGAAGGTCAACGGCGGCGTGGCCGCCAAGGCGTGGCTGCCGGAGGCGCTCATCTCCGGCGGCGGCACGCTCGACTACACGCGGTCCGCCACGGCGACCTCGTGGGGCAGCGCGACGGCCGACGCACCGCCGTCGTTCCGCGAGCAGGAGAAGCCGAGCCTGTCCTTCGTGAACCCGGCGCGCGCGGTGACGCCCGCGGGGTCGACGTCCAAGGCGTCCGTGGGTGTCCAGGACCTTTCGGGGGTGGCCCGGACCTGGACCTACAGCGCGGGCAGCGTCGACGGGATCACGCTGACCCCGGCGACCGGCAGCATCGCGGTGCCCGCCGCGGGCAAGGCGAGCGCCGAGCTCACGGTCAGCGTCCCGGCCGGGCTGGCCGACGGCGCCCGCCGCATCCCGGTGACGTTCTCGGCGCCGGGCGTGGCCTCTTCGCAGGCCGTGCTGACGGTGCTCGTGGCCCAGCCGAACAGCTGGCTGGCCACGGTGAACAACGCCGGGATCTCCCCGGACGCGAACTCGGGCGCGGCCAACTTCGACGGTGGTGGCTGGAGCTACTCGGCCGACGCCCTCGCCGCGGCCGGCGCCACGCCGGGCAGCACGGTGACCAGTGACGGGCTGAAGTTCACCTGGCCGGCGTTCCCGGCCGGGGACCCGGACAACGTGGTCGCCGGGGGCCAGACGGTGAACGTGAGCGGGTCCGGGCGGCTTGCGCTGCTCGGCTCGGCGTCGAACGGCAACGCGTCCGGCACGCTGACGGTGACCTACACCGACGGCACGACGTCCACGGCCACCATCGGGTTCTCCGACTGGACCCTCGGCGGCGGCAACGCGCAGCCGGCGTTCGGCAACCGGATCGTGCTGTCCACGCCGTACCGCAATGCTTCGGGCGGCTCCCCGCAGCAGATCCGCACGATGGTGTTCGGCACCAGCCCGATCACCCTCGACGCGGGCAAGACCCTGGCCAGCGTGACGCTGCCGTCGAACGTCAGCGGCGGTGACCTGCACGTCTTCGCGATCGGCGTCGGCGCATGAAACGCACCATCCTGGCGGGCTTCCTGACGCTCACCGCGGCCGCGACGGGGCTCACCCCCGCCGCGGCCGCGGCCGGCGGGGACGCCCTGGACGCCGTCAACACGTTCATCGGCACGCAGGACGAGGGCAACACCTTCCCGGGCGCTTCGGCGCCGTTCGGGATGACCCAGGTCAGCCCGATCACCTCGCACTACGCCGGCTACCGCTACACCGACACCGCGATCCGCGGCTTCGGGCACTTCTTCCTGTCCGGCGCGGGCTGCTGGGAGCAGGGCGGCCTGGTCTCGACGTTGCCGACGACCGGGGAAGTGGGTCCCGGCAAAGCTTTCGATACTGCGAAAGCGTCCACTTTCGACCAGAAGCAGTACGCCTCGCCGTTCACCCACGACGGCGAGATCGGCAAGCCGGGCTACTACAAGGTGCACCTGACCGGCTACGGCGGCGTCGACGTCGAGACGACCGCGGCGACGCGCGCGGGTGCCGAGCGGTACACGTTCGCACAGTCACAATCAAACGACGCCAACGTCTTCGTCAACGTCGGGCAGGCCAACGACAAGGAACCGGTTACGGGCAGCAGCATCCGCGTCGTCGACGACCGGACCGTCGAAGGAACCGTGGAGTCGCAGGCGTTCTGCGGCGGCAAGGCCTACACGACGTACTTCACGACGAAGTTCGACAAGCCGTTCAAGACCTTCGGCACGTGGTCGCCGGACGGCGGCACGCCCGGTTCCCGCTCCTCGTCAGGTGGTGCCGGTTTGCGCGGCGCGTGGCTGACGTTCGACGGCGGGCAGGTGACCGCGACCACGGCGATCTCCCAGGTCGACGCGGCCGGGGCGCGGGGCAACCTGGCCTCGGAGCGCATCCGGTCGTTCGACGCGGCCAAGGAGGCCGTGCAGCGCACCTGGCGGCGCGAGCTGTCTACTGTGGACATCAAGGGCGGCACGCCGGACGACCGCACGGTGTTCTACACCTCGCTCTACCACGCGCTGCTGCAGCCGCTGACCGCCAACGACGCCGACGGCCGCTACTACGGCTTCGACAAGAAGGTCCACCGCGCGGCCGGCTGGACGTACTACGACTTCTTCTCGCTGTGGGACACCTACCGCACGCAGAACCAGCTCCTGGCGCTGCTGCGGCCCAGCCGCGCGAAGGACATCGCGAAGAGCATCCTCGCCATCCACGACCAGGGCGGCTGGCTGCCGCGGTGGGCGTACGCGAGCCAGGAGACGAACACGATGACCGGCGACCCGGTCACGCCGTTCCTGGTCGACCTCTGGCGCTTCGGCGCGCTGTCGGGGGAGGAGATGCACGCCTACCAGGCGCTCCTGCAGAACTCGCGGGAGATCCCGCCGGCGTCGTCGCCGTTCCAGGGTCGCTCGGGCAACGCGAGCTACCAGCGGGACGGGTTCGTCCAGTACGACCCGGACTTCCCGAAGAAGGGGCAGGACACCGATCCGAACCACGGCGCTTCGGCGACCTTGGAGTACGCGCTCGGTGACTGTTCGCTGTCGGTGATGGCGGCCGCGCTCGGCAAGAAGGACGACGCGGCGGCGCTGGCGGCGAAGGGCCGGACGTACCGGACGTTGTGGGACGAAACGCAGACCGACCGCGGCTTCACCGGCTTCTTCCGGCCGAAGGTCCTCGGCGGCGCGTGGTTCTCCCCGGCCGACAAGCCGTACGGCCCGCAGAGCCAGGACGGCTTCCACGAGGGCACGGCCTGGCAGTACCAGTGGCTCGTCCAGCAGGACGTGCCCGGGCTGGTGCGGCGGATGGGCGGCCCGGCGGCCACCGGCAAGCGCCTCGACGACTTCTTCGCCTACGGCGAACTGGTGAAGAACCCGGCGACGGCGGTCCGCGAGAACTGGGTCGTCGGCCCGTACGACTACTACGACCAGTTCCGCTACAACCCGAACAACGAGCCGGACCTGCACTCGCCGTGGATGTACGCGCTCACCGGGCAGCCGGCGAAATCGTCGACGGTGGTGCGGGCGGCGCACACGCTGTTCACCAACGCGCCCAACGGCGTCACCGGGAACGACGACCTCGGCACCATGTCGGCCTGGTACGTCTTCAGCGCGCTGGGGCTGTACCCCGCCGTCCCAGGAACTGGGAACTTCGTGCTCAACGCTCCGCGTTTCGCGAAATCCGTCCTGCACCCGGAGAACGGCCGCGACATCACGATCCGGGCGCCGGGCGCGGACGGCGCGAAGCTGCAGTACGTCTCGGGTCTCCGGGTCGGCTCGAAGCCGAGTGACCACGTGTATGTGAACGTGGACCAGCTGAAACGCGGGACCACGCTCGACTTCGGGCTCACCGGCGACGCCACGGTGAAGTGGGGGACATCACCTTCGGCCGCCCCGGTTTCGCCCTGCGCGGAGTAGTCGGCAAGCGCTCACGGCCGCGGTTCAGACCACAGTGGACCACGGCCGTGAGCATCGTCACGGGCCCCGGTGTTCCGGTGAGGGCCGTCACGCCTCACACTGGTCTCAGCACGTCCGACAGCGCCGTTGACGTCCACAGGCAGTCCGCCTTGGACGGTGCGTCGGACGTTTGTCATGTCACGAACCAACGTGGTGAGACCCCACAGGAGGAAGAAGTGTCCAGCAAGGCCGCTCTAGTGTTCCGCGTGGCCGCAGTAGCCGAAGCCCTCTCCTGGGCCGGGCTGCTGGTCGGGATGTTCCTCAAGTACGTCGTCCACTCCTCCCACGAGGGCGGCGTGCCCGTCCTCGGCATGGTGCACGGCGTGATCTTCGTCCTTTATGTGGTGATCTCCCTGTCCGTGGCGAAGCCGCTCGGCTGGCGCCCGAAGACGCTGGTGCTGGCGCTGCTCGCGAGCATCCCGCCGCTGTTCACGTGGCTGTTCGAGAAGTGGGCGCTGCGCAACGGCAAGCTCGACGGCCCGCAGCGGCTGTCCCACGGCGGTGTCGGCCTGTTCCAGGTGAAGGAACCCGTCGCCGCCTGACTTCCCAGGACGTGAGAAAGGGCCCGCACTCGCCAGTGCGGGCCCTTTCTGCTGTTCACTCGCTGAAGTCCCCGGCGGCGCGGCGCACCTTGGTCAGCAGGTCCGTCAGCTGCTCGGTCTGCCGCTCGGTCAGCCCGCTCAGCCCGAAGTCGATGGCGGTGACGGCTTCGGTCGCGGCCTCGCGGCGCTTGCGGCCCTCGTCGGTGATCTCGACGAGCGTCGTGCGCCGGTCGGTGGGGTGCGGGACCCGCTTCACGAGCCCGTCGCGCTCCAGCCGGTCCACTATGTTGGTGACACTGGTGGGGTGCAGCTGGAGCCGCTCGCCCATCACCCGCATCGGCAGGCTGGCGCTGCGGGCGAAGGTGAGCAGCACCAGCGCTTCGTACCGGGCGAAGGTCAAGCCGTGCGGCTTGAGCGCGCCGTCCACCGCGGACTGGATGATCTGCTGGACCCGCATCACCCCGGTCACCGCGGCCATGGTCCCGGAGGGCCCGATGCGGTCCTCCCAGATCCGGGCCGCGCGGGCGATCGGGTCGAACGGCAGCGGACGGTTCATGACACGCGAAGTTACCAGCGGGTACCGGCGGGTGTCGCACGACTGGCGGAAATGACCACCGAAGAAGGGACTTCCGAGCATGATCGTCGCGTTCAGCGTGAGCCCGTCGGGCGGGGACCCCGACGGCGGGGTGAGCGAAGCCGTGGCCCGCGCGGTGAAGGTGGTCCGCGATTCGGGGCTGCCCAACTCGACCAACGCCATGTTCACGAACGTCGAAGGCGAGTGGGACGCCGTCATGGACGTCGTGAAGCGCGCGGTCGAGGCCGCGGGTGAAGGCTCCTCCCGCGTCAGCCTGGTCCTGAAGGCCGACATCCGGCCGGGCTACGAAGGCCAGCTCGACGCGAAGGTGGACCGCATCGAAGCCCATCTCCGCGAGTCCTGAACTACGGCAGCGGTGGGGTGAAGGCGATCGTCCAGCGGCCGTCTTCGCTCGTCACCGTCAGCGGGTAGCTGAACGGCTTGCCGTCGCCGAGGGCGCCGGAGACCGTCGCCCGGGTCGGGGCGCCCGCGTCCGGCCCCAGCTCGACGCGCACGTCGTGGACGCCGCGGTCGGCGAGCACCGACACGTAGTCCTTCGCGAAGTCGTCGCCGCCCGAGCCGGGGTAGTCGAGGAGGTCGGCGAAGGCGTCGGCGTCGTGGCCGGAGAGGGCGGCGCCGAGCCGGTCGCGCAGCTCGGCGGGCGAGGCCGCGCCCGGGTCCGGTTCGTGCACGATGAGCAGCGTCACCGCGCCGATCCAGACGACGGCGGCCGCGATCGACAGACCCACCTTCACGTCACGCCGGATGTGCACCCGGCTGAGCCTGCCTCAGCGGTCCCGTCCTGCCAAGCGAGGAGGCCGGGCACCCCGTGAAACTTCTCCGGCGCGCGTGCCAGGATGGAACCGTGACACAACCACGCGGATCTGCAGCGAAGTCAGCGGCCCTGTCCGCCGCCCTTTCCGGCGCGGTCGACCTGTCCGCGCTCAAGGCCCGTGCCGAAGCGGCGCAGCGCCCGCCGGCCCCGCCCGCCGGCCCGGCCGGTGGCGACGGGCCGCCGCGGCCCGCCTCGGGCGACGCCGTGATCGATGTCACCGAGGCCACCTTCCAGGCCGAGGTCGTGGAGCGGTCCCTCCACCAGCTGGTGGTCGTCGACCTGTGGGCCGAGTGGTGCGGTCCGTGCAAGCAGCTGTCCCCGGTCCTGGAGCGGATGGCCGCCGAATCCGGTGGCGCGTGGGTCGTGGCGAAGGTCGACGTCGACGCCAACCCGCGGATCGCGCAGCTGTTCGGCGCGCAGTCCATCCCGACGATCGTCGCCATCGCCGGCGGCCAGCCGGTCGACGCCTTCTCCGGCGCACTGCCCGAGCCCGAGATCCGCAAGTGGATCACCGCGCTCCTGGACGCCCTGCGCGACAAGCTGCCGGGCATCCGCGACGCCGAGGCGGCCGGTGGCCCGGTCGAGGAGCCCGAGGACCCGCGTTTCACCGAGGCGGAAGAGGCCTTCGAGCGGGGTGACTTCGCCGCGGCGCAGGCCGCCTACGAGCGCATCCTCGACGTCGAACCGGCGAACGAGCTGGCGAAGAACGCCCTGGCCCAGGTCAAGTTCACCGCCCGCGCCGAAAGCGCCGACCCGGACGCCATCGCCAAGGCGGACGCCGACCCCGCCGACCTGGCGGCCCAGCTCGACGCGGCCGACCTGGAGATCGCGGCGAACGACGTCGAGGCGGGCTTCAAGCGCCTGATCGACACCGTCCGCCGCACCGCGGGGGAGGACCGCAACAAGGTCCGCGAGCACCTGGTGGCCCTGTTCGACCTGTTCGACCCGGCCGACGACCGCGTGATGAAGGCCCGCCGCGACCTCGCGAGCGCCCTCTTCTGAGACGAAAAGGGCCCCCACCGCGTGGTGGGGGCCCTTTTCACAAAACCTAGGCGTACTGCTTGGAGCAGACCGACGAGCCCTCGAGGTAGCCCTTCCGCAGCGCCTCGACCCGGTCGAAACCGCTGTCCGGGCGCTTCCCGTTGACGTCCGCCGACACCAGGCTCTCCGGCTGCAGCAGGTCCGCGATGGCCTCGTCGAGGTCGCCCGCCGACAGCCGCAGGTCGCCCGGCCGGTTGGTGAACGCCGCCCAGGCGCCCACCAGGCAGGCGGTGCGCAGGCCCGCGTTCGCGTTGTCGATCGACGCGCCGACGCCCTTCTGGATGCCCAGCGCGTAGCGCGCCGCGACCTCCGAGAACGCCGCGAAGTCACCCATGCCGCCCGGGTCCTGGCCCTTCATCTCGGCGTCGCGGTCGATCGGCTGGGCGAGCTGGGCCAGCTTGGCCAGGTCGATGCTGACGGTGTTGTCGCCGGGGCAGTACGACGCCGGCGGCGTGGTCCGGCAGCTGCCGCCGTCGGTGATCTCGGGCGCGGCCACCCCGGCGCCCTTGAAGGCCTCGTCGAGGCTCTTCTTCAGCAGCGCGACGGTCTGGGCGGTGAACTTCGCGTCGCCCTTGCCCTGGTCGCCCTTGTCGAACGGGCGCTCGGTGAGCCGGGCCTTGACGTTCTCGGCCGTCATCGCCGCGCACTCCTTGGGGCCCTTCTCGAACCCGGCCTGGAAGGCGTAGGTGCGGTCGAAGGCCGTGCCGTGCGCGCCCTTGTCGGCGGCGCTGGTGCCCGCCTGGTCGCGGATGAGGAACATCGCCGCCATGACCTGGTTCAGGCCTTCGGACGTCGACACGCGGTAGTACTTGCTCTTGTCCTCGGCGACCCAGCGGAAGTAGCCGCCGGCGAAGCAGTCGGCCTGCTGCTCCTTGACCACGGTCGGGGTGTTCTTGGCGATCCCCGCCTTGTCGCCGAGCCGGTACTGGACGGCGTGGCCGAACTCGTGCGCGAGCACCACGACCACCGACATCGGGCCGAACCGCTGGCGCAGCATCGGCAGCAGCACGCCGCGGTCCCACGCCACCGAGTCGTCGACCGGGCAGTAGAACGCGTTCACGAGCTTCTTCACGCTGCCGCAGCCGGTCTTCTCGGTGTCGGTCTGCGAGTCGTAGGACAGCAGGGACTTGACCGGCTCGAACTGCTCGCCGAAGTTCGCCTTCAGCATCTCGCCCCAGTACGTCTGGACGTCGTCGATCGCGGCGGTGGCGAGCTTGTCGTCCTCGCCGCCGTCGGCGTTGCGCACGTTCAGGCTCGGCGTCGGCGCGTCCGGCTTGAGGCCGCTCTCGAAGTGCGTCACCGGCAGCCCGGAGACCGAGTCCGCGCCGGTGTCCTTGGCCGGGTCCCCGCTCGCACCGCCCTTGCTGGTGCACCCGCTCACGGCGACCGCCGCAACGGCCAGCAGCGCGACCAGCGCCCGCCGTCCTCCCCCTGGGATCATCTGTCCAACTCGCTCTCGTGCCCACCCGGTACCCGACGCGCAGGACCCTACCCAGGGCATACGCGGAGCGTGCACGTAATCCCCGAACTCCTCCCTGCGCAGGGGAGCCCGCGGCCCGATATCGTCGCTTCCCATGCGTGCAGTCCGCCGGTTCACCGTCCGCGCCAGCCTCCCGGATTCGCTGTCCGGCCTGGGCGCGCTGGCCACCAACCTGCGCTGGACGTGGCACCCGCCGACGCGTGACCTGTTCGCGTCGATGGACGCCGAGCTGTTCAACGCCGTGCGCGACCCGCTGCGGATGCTCACCGCGCTGCCGCCGGCCCGGCTCGACGAGCTCGCCGTCGACGACGGCTTCCTCACCCGGGCCCGCGAAGCGGCCGAAGACCTGGAGAAGTACCTGTCCGAGCCGCGCTGGTACCAGCGGCTCGACGACCCCGACCTGCCGTCGGCGGTCGCCTACTTCTCGATGGAGTTCGGCGTCACCGAAGCACTGCCGAACTACTCCGGCGGCCTCGGCGTGCTGGCCGGCGACCACCTCAAGGCCGCGTCCGACCTGGGCGTGCCGATGGTCGGCGTCGGGCTGCTCTACCGCAACGGCTACTTCCGGCAGTCGCTGTCGCTGGACGGCTGGCAGGTCGAGCACTACCCGGTGATCGACCCGAACGCCTTCCCCCTGGAGCTGCTGACCGCGGGCGGACGGCCGGTGCTGATCGGCGTCGCCATGCCGGGCGGCCGCGAGCTGTGCGCGCAGATCTGGCAGGCCCGCGTCGGGCGCGTGCCGCTGCTGCTGCTCGACACCGACACCGAGGCCAACGACGAGGACCTGCGCGGCGTCACCGACCGGCTCTACGGCGGCGACGCCGACCACCGGCTGCGGCAGGAGATCCTGGCCGGCATCGGGGGGTTCCGCGCGGTGCGGAAGTACTGCGAGCTGACCGGGCACCCCCAGCCGATGGTGTTTCACACGAACGAGGGACACGCGGGGTTCCTCGGCCTCGAACGCGCCCGCGAGATCGTCCAGGCCGACGGCCTCGCGTTCGACGAGGCCATGCCGGCGGTCCGCGCCGGGACGCTGTTCACCACGCACACGCCGGTCAGCGCGGGCATCGACCGGTTCCCGGTGGACCTGGTCCAGCGCTACTTCAACGACGGCAGGCTGGTGCCCGACATCGACCCGAGACGCGTGCTCGCGCTCGGCGCCGAGGACAACCCCGGCCTGTTCAACATGGCGCACATGGGCCTGCGGCTGGCGCAGCGCGCGAACGGCGTCTCGCAGCTGCACGGCCGCGTCACGCGCAAGATGTTCTCGCGGCTGTGGCCCGGGTTCGACCACGACGAGGTGCCGATCTCGTCGGTGACCAACGGCGTCCACGGCCCGACCTGGGTGGCGCGCGAGCTGAGCACGCTGCTCGGCCGCGAATGGGGCCTCGACGTCGGCGAAGGGCCGCTGCGCGACGGCGTGTCCGACGCCCAGCTGTGGCAGCTGCGGCGCGAGCTGCGCGAGAAGCTGGTGCACGAGGTGCGGCGCCGGGTGCGCGCGGCGTGGCTGCAGCGCGGCGCGTCCCCGCTGGAGCTGGGCTGGGTGGACTCGGTCTTCGACCCGGACGTGCTGACCGTCGGGTTCGCCCGCCGCGTCCCGACGTACAAGCGGCTGACGCTGATGCTGCGCGACCCCGAGCGGCTGCGGACCCTGCTGCTGCACGAGCAGCGGCCGATCCAGGTCGTCGTGGCGGGCAAGTCGCACCCCGCCGACGAGAACGGCAAGCAGCTGATCCAGCAGATCGTCCGGTTCGTCGACGGCGCGGACGTCCGGCACCGGATCGTCTTCCTGCCCGACTACGACATGTCGATGGCCCGGTACCTGTACCGCGGCTGCGACGTCTGGCTGAACAACCCGGTGCGGCCCCTGGAGGCGTGCGGGACGTCGGGGATGAAGTCGGCGCTGAACGGCGGGCTCAACCTGTCGATCCGCGACGGCTGGTGGGACGAGTGCTACGACGGCAGCAACGGCTGGGCGATCCCGACCGCGGACGGCGTCGCCGACCCGCTGCGCCGCGACGACCTCGAGGCCGCGGCGCTGTACGAGCTGCTCGGCCAGCAGATCGCGCCGCTGTTCTACGACCGCTCTGCCGACGGCGTGCCGACGGGCTGGCTGTCGATGGTGTGGCACACGCTGGAAACGCTCGGCCCGCGGGTCCAGGCGTCCCGGATGGTGCGCGAGTACGTCGACAACGGCTACCTGCCCGCGTCCCGCACGGTGGCGGCGGCCACGGGTGACGGCTACCGCGGCGCGCTGTCGCTGGCCGACTACCGCACGAAGCTCGAGGTGTCGTGGCCGCGGCTGCGCATCTTCGACTCGGAGCTGCTGGTCGAGGCGACCGAGCCACTGGTGGTGGGCACCGAGGTGACGATCCGCGCCCGCATCGACCTGGCCGGCCTCGATCCGTCCGAAGTGGACATCCAGGCGGTGGTCGGCCGGGTGGCCGACGATGACGAGCTCCGCGACCCGGTGACGGTCCCGATGACCGCCGACGGCATCGGGGCGTTCGCGGCGCGGGTGAAGCTGCCGAGACCGGGCGCGATCGGGTACACCGTCCGGGTGCTGCCGAAGCACGGCCTGCTGGCGACACCGGCGGAGCTGGCGCGCGTGGTGCTGGCCTGACCTGGAGCCGCTCCAGCCGGAAATCACGCCGCGCGCAACGCTGAGCGAAGCTAAGTTGTAGGCATGCGCTTCGGAATGTTCGTCCCGCAGGGCTGGCGGCTCGACCTGGCCGGCATCGACCCCGCGGACCACTGGAAGACCATGCTCGGCCTCGCGAAACACGCGGAGGCGGGCCCCTTCGAATCGATCTGGGTCTACGACCACTTCCACACCGTGCCGGTGCCGACCGAGGAGGCCACGCACGAGGCCTGGTCGCTGATCTCGGCGTTCGCCGCCGCGACGGAGACCATCCGGCTCGGCCAGATGTGCACCTGCATGGGCTACCGCAACCCCGCCTACCTGGCGAAGGTGGCCGCGACCGCCGACCTCATCTCGGGCGGCCGGGTCGAAATGGGCATCGGCGCCGGCTGGTACGAGCACGAGTGGCGGGCCTACGGCTACGGCTTCCCGGCCGCCGGCGCGCGGCTCGGCCAGCTCGACGAGGGCGTGCAGATCATGCGCGACCTCTGGACGACCGGCACGTCCACATTGGACGGCAAGCACTACCGGACCGATGGCGCGATCCTGCGGCCGCTGCCGCCGCAGGAGGGCGGCCTCCCGTTGTGGATCGCCGGCGGCGGCGAGAAGAAGACGCTCCGGATCGCGGCGAAGTACGCGCGGTACACGAACTTCTCCGCCGAGCCGGAGACGTTCACCGGCAAGTCCGAGATCCTGGCGGCACACTGCAAGGACGTCGGCACCGACTTCGACGCGATCGTGCGCTCGAGCAACTTCAACGTCGTCCTCGGCGAGACCGAGAGCGAAGTCCAGGAGAAGCAGGCCTGGCTGAAGGCGCACTTCGAGAAGTACGTCCCGGCGGAGGACGCCGCGCGGGCGGTCGCCCTCTTCGCGAGCGGCTCGACGGCCGGCACCCCGGAGCAGGTCGCCGAGCACCTCGCCGCCCTGGGCAAGCGGGGGATGTCGTACGCGATCCTGAACTTCCCGGAAGCCGCGTACGACCGGTCGGGGATCGACTTGTTCACGAAGCAGGTCGCCCCGGCGCTCGCGGGCTGAAAACTGTCGGTCCCCTTCGGTAGCGTGGAAAACGGGGGCTGCTAAGGCACCGCCGGGCTGCCGCCGTCCTGCACGGGCAGGCCGGCGGCGGCCCACGCGCGGAACCCGCCGTCGAGGTCGGTCGCGTTGCGCAGCCCCAGCCGCTGCAGGTCGGCCGCCGCCAGGCTCGACGAATAGCCCTCGTTGCACAGGACCACCACCGTCGAATCGGGGCCGACCCCGGGCAGCCGCCACTCGCTGTCCGGGGCCAGCCGCCACTCCAGGTGGATCCGCTCGACGATCACCGCGCCCGGGATCTCGCCCTCCGCCGCGCGGTTCGCCAGCGGCCGGATGTCGACCAGCAGGGCCCCCGCCTCCTGCAGCTCGCGTGCCCGGACCGGCGTCACCCGGTCCAGGCCGGCTCGTGCGGAGGCCAGCAGCGAATCGACAGCGCTCATGACCGGACGATAGCGGGCAGCGGCGGGATTTCCGCCGGAACGTCGGCGAGCGAGCCGTACTCCCGCGTCGCCACCAGCGGCGGCGAATAGGCGTGGACGCTGGCCGAGGGCCGGTCGCCGAGGCCGGTGACCTGGTGGGCGCGGCCGGCGCCGAAGCCGAGGCCTTCGCCGGCGGCGTGCGTCCGGCGCCGGATCGGGCCGCCGGGGTAGCGGTACTCCTCGCCGAGCTCGCCCTGCAGGACGGTGAACGAGCCGGACGCGCCGCCGTGGTCGTGCGGCTTCGTGTGCTGGCCGGGCAGCCACGACAGCAGCCACAGCTCGACGCCGTCGGTCAGCGCCAGCCGCGCCCACCAGCGGCGGTCCTCGTCGAACCGCAGGATGCCGCGCAGGCCCGCGGTCAGCTCGGTGGTGACGGTGGCGGTCAGGTCGGCCAGCTCCCGCGGCGTCCAGAGCAGCCGCGACGGGTGCAGCAGCTCGGGCAGCAGCGGGTCGGTCAGCTGCGGGTGGGTCTCGACGGGCGGACGAACCAGGGACGTGGTCAACGCGGGTGCTCCTCGCAACGCGGAGTGATCGGGAAACGGGATCAGCGCGGCACCGCACGCGTCGAAGAAGACGCGAGGGATCAGCGGAGCCGCGCCCGCGTACACCCGGCCGAAGCGACGAGGAGCAGGTCGATCGCGCGACGGCGCCAGAACGAACCCCGGGTCACCGGGGTCACGGGCGCGTCGGCGGACATGGAGCGATAGTGCCACAACCCGCCGCCGGAGACCGGCGCGTTCCAGGTCGTGGAACAGTGGTGACCTGCGTGTTCACCGACTCACCCGGGCGGGTGCGCACGCGCGCGCGACGGCAGACAGAATGGGCCTCGTGAGCGAGCCGATCCAGCCCAGCGAACTTGACGACCTCGTGGTCCGGATGGCCGGTGTCGGCGTCCGCCGGGGGACCAACGACCTCCTCGCCGGCCTCGACTGGACCGTCGAACTGGACGAGCGCTGGGTGGTGCTCGGCCCGAACGGCGCGGGCAAGACCACCCTGCTGCGCCTGGCCGCGGCCGAGCTGCACCCGACCACCGGCGAGGTCGACCTGCTCGGCGAGCGGATCGGGAAGGTCAACATCTTCGACCTGCGCCCCCGCATCGGCTTCACCTCGGCCGCCATCGCCCAGCGCGTGCCGGGCGACGAGCTGGTCAAGGACGTCGTGGTCAGCGCCGGGTACGCGGTGCTCGGCCGCTGGCGTGAGGAATACGACACCCTCGACATGGCCCGCGCGACCGAGCTGCTCGACGCGATGGGCATCGGGCACCTGGCCGAGCGCACCTTCGGGACGTTGTCCGAAGGCGAGCGCAAGCGGGCCCTGATCGCCCGGTCGCTGATGACCGACCCGGAGATGCTGCTGCTCGACGAGCCCGCCGCGGGTCTCGACCTGGGCGGCCGCGAGGACCTGGTCGCGCGGCTGTCCGACCTGGCGATGGACCCCGACGCGCCGGCCCTCGTGCTGGTCACCCACCACGTCGAGGAGATCCCGCCCGGGTTCACCCACGCGCTGCTGCTGCGCGACGGCCACGCTGTCGTGTCGGGCCTCGTCGACGACGTCATCACCAGCGAAAACCTCTCGAAGACGTTCGACCAGGACCTGGTCCTGGAGCGCTCCGGGGATCGCTTCTTCGCCCGTCGTCGCTAGGCTGTCCCTACCGACCGGTAGCGTGCTGGCAGATCGTCAACGAGGAGGATGGGCGTGGGAGAGTTCGTAACCCTGGAGGTCAAGGACGGGGTCGGCACCATCCGGCTCGACCGGCCGCCGGTCAACGCCCTGAACGCCCAGGTCACCGCCGAGTTCGCCGAGCTGGCGAAGGAGGCGGCCGAGCGTGACGACGTCCGCGCGGTGATCCTCTACGGCGGCGAGAAGACCTTCGCCGGCGGCGCGGACATCAAGGAGATGGCCACCCGCACGTACCCGGAGATCGCCAAGTTCGGCGCGAACCTCACCGGTACCCTCGCGGCCATCGCGAACATCCCGAAGCCGGTCGTCGCGGCCATCACCGGCTACGCCCTCGGCGGCGGCCTCGAACTGGCGCTGACCGCGGACTGGCGAGTCGCCGGCGACAACGTCAAGGTCGGCCAGCCGGAGATCCAGCTCGGCGTGATCCCGGGCGCGGGCGGCACCCAACGCCTGGCCCGGCTGATCGGCCCGAGCAAGACCAAGGACATCGTCTACACCGGACGGTTCGTCAAGGCCGAAGAGGCGCTCCACCTGGGGATCGTGGACCAGGTCGTCGCGCCCGACGACGTATACGCGGCGGCCCACAAGTGGGCGGCGCAGTTCGCGAACGGTCCCGCGGTCGCGCTGCGCGCGGCCAAGGCGGCCATCGACGGCGGTCTCGACATGGACCTCCCGAACGCGCTCAAGCTCGAGTCGCACCTGTTCGCCGCCCTCTGGGCGACCCAAGACCAGCAGAACGGCATGAAGTCGTTCATCGAAAACGGGCCCGGCAAGGCCACTTTCGAAGGGAAATGACGCCTTGACCGACGTGAACGACCCGGCCCCGAACCCGCACGCCACCGCCGAAGAGGTCCAGGCCGCGTACGCCGACCCCAAGCTGGCGAACGTGCTGTACCACGACTGGGAAGCCGGCACCTACGACGAGAAGTGGTCGATCTCGTACGACGAGCGCTGCATCTCCTACGCCACCGACGTGTTCAACGCCGTCGCGGGCGACGACGGCCAGCCCTACCAGCACGCGATGGAGCTGGGCAGCGGCACCGGCTTCTTCCTGCTGAACCTGATGCAGGGCGGCGTCGCCAAGAAGGGGTCGGTCACCGACCTCTCGCCCGGCATGGTCCAGGTCGCGCTGCGCAACGCCGAGAAGCTCGGCCTCGACGTCGACGGCCGGGTCGCCGACGCCGAGCGCATCCCGTACGACGACAACACGTTCGACCTGGTGGTCGGGCACGCGGTGCTGCACCACATCCCGGACGTCCAGGCGGCGTTCCGCGAGGTGCTGCGCGTGCTCAAGCCGGGCGGCCGGTTCGTCTTCGCCGGCGAGCCGACCAAGGTCGGCGACTTCTACGCCCGCAAGCTCGGCCAGTTCACCTGGTTCCTGACCACCCGCGTGACGAAGCTGCCCGCGCTGCGCGGCTGGCGGCGTCCGCAGTCCGAACTGGACGAGTCCTCCCGCGCCGCCGCGCTGGAAGCCGTGGTCGACATCCACACCTTCGACCCGTCGGAGCTGGAGTCGTGGGCCCGCGGTGCGGGTGCCCAGGACGTCCGCGCGGTCACCGAGGAGTTCGCCGCGGCGCTCGCCGGCTGGCCGATCCGGACGTTCGAAGCCGCGGTGCCCGCCGAGAAGCTCACCGTGCGCTGGCGGCTGTTCGCCTACCACCTGTGGCTGCGGCTGTCCGCCGTGGACAAGAAGGTGCTGTCGAAGATCCTGCCGCGGGAGCTGTTCTACAACGTGATGATCACCGGGACCAAGCGGCCGTCCTGAGTGGGTTATTCGTTCAGCCTCGGCGACGTCGCCTACCTGCGTTCCGACGCGGGTGTGGCGGCGCTCGCCGAGGTCTCGGCCCTGCCGCTGACCGATCGGATCGCTTCGGTCGCGGCCGTCCGCCGTCTCGTGGGCGAGGAGCACGCGGCCGCGGTGCTGGAAACCGTGCTGCTGCGGCGGAAAGCTGTCGGCAAACTGTCCGGTGTGGACTGGCTGTTCACGTCCGACGCGCTCCAGCAGGCGAGCGCGTCGATCGTGGCGCGGCACCGGGCGGCTCGGCTGGCGGGGCTCGACGTCCACGACGTCACGTGCTCGGTCGGTGCCGACCTCGTCGAGATCGCTCGCGTCGCCCGGCGCGCCCTCGGGTCCGATGTGGACCCGGTGCGGTTGGAAATGGCCCGGCACAACGGAAGTGCAGCCGGTGTCGCGTTCGGACTCGTCCGCGCCAACGCGCTGCGCCCGGTGAGCCGTTCGGGCGTCGTCGTCGCCGATCCGGCGCGGCGCGACTCCGCCGGGCGCCGGGCGTGGAAACCCGCCGACTTCGCCCCGCCGCTGGACGGCCTGGTCGACGCCTACCCGGGGCGGCCCCTGTCGGTGAAGTGCGCGCCCGGCCTCGACTTCGCGCTCACTCCGTGGGCGGACGAGGTCGAACTGGTCTCCCTGGACGGCCAGGTCCGCGAATCCTGCCTCTGGCGCGGCCTCGGCACCGGTGTCACGCGACGGGCGACCGTGCTGCGCTCGGACGGGCCACAGTGGACGGTCACCGACGCCGAACCGGACGAACTGCCCACGCGCGAGCCGGGGGAGTGGATCGTCGACCCCGACGGCGCCGTCGTCCGGGCCGGGCTGGTCCGCCACTACGCGGCGCGGCACGGCCTGTGGCAGCTGGACGAACGCATCGCGTACCTGACCGGTGACACTCCGCCGCCGGGCGTCCGCGCCTTCCGCGTCCTGGAACACGGGCCGTACACGGAGAAAGCGCTGAAGGCCGTCCTCAAGGAGCACGACGTCGGGCGGCTGGAAATCCTGGTGCGGGGCCTGGACGTCGACCCGGATGCGCTGCGGAAGCGGCTGAAGCCCCGGGGTGCCGCGGAAGCTTCGGTGGTGCTGACGCGGATCGGCCGCTCACCCGTCGCATTCCTGTGCCGTGCCGAACGGATCACGTGAACGGAAACTTTCGAGGGGTGGAACTCCCGGTGAACGTGACGTAGGTTCCCCGGGTCGTCAAGTTCCACTGGAGGGTTCGCCGTGTCCGGAAAATGGTCAAGTCTCGTCAAGCTCGCCGCCGCCGCGGCCATCGGCGCCACCGTCGCCTCGGGGGCGACCGCGCTCGCCGGGTCGGACGACGCGACCGCCGCCCGCTCGAAGGAGCCGGCCAACATCGGCCAGGTCAAGCTGGACGTCAAGGCGTACTACGGCGACTACGTCGACGCCGCCGGCAAGCACCACTACTCCGACACCAGCCGGTTCGTGAAGGACACCACCCGGATCGTCTCGGACGCGAAGCGCTCCCTGCAGCAGTCGCTGGGCCGGGTGAAGAACCCGGCGATCGTGCTCGACGTCGACGACACCTCCGAGGTCACCTACGGCTGGGAGGCCGACAACGACTTCGGCTTCGACTCGGTCAAGCAGCAGCAGGCCATCGACAACGGCACGTTCGTGGCGAACAAGCCGGTGCTGGAGCTGGCGAACTGGGCGGCGCAGCACGGCGTCAAGGTGTACTTCCTGACCGGCCGCAACGAGTTCCAGGGGCCGCAGTCGCTGAAGAACCTGGCCAACGAGGGCTTCCCCGCCCCGGCCGGCGCGTTCTTCAAGCCGAAGACGACCGCGCCGGACTACCTGCCGTGCGGGCTGACCTGCACCACCGTCCAGTACAAGTCGGGCACCCGGGCGCACATCGAGGCGACCGGCGCGAAGATCGTACTCAACCTCGGCGACCAGTTCAGCGACCTCGAAGGCGGCTACGCGCTGCGTCCGGTCAAGCTGCCGAACCCGATGTACTACCTGCCCTGATCGCGGAATATCGGCCGGGCCCGGCTTGCTGCACCTGGGACACAGGACACTCAGGGAGCTGACATGGCGAAGCAGGTTCTGCAGCCGGGCGCGGACCACCCCATCACCGTCGAGCCGACGAAGGCGCGCGTGGTGGTCAAGGCGGGTGGCCGCGTCATCGCGGACAGTCGCAACGCGCTCACGCTGCAGGAGTCCACGTACCCGGCGGTCCAGTACATCCCGCTGGCGGACGTCGACGCGAGCGTGCTCGAGCGGACCGACCACGAGACGTACTGCCCGTACAAGGGCGAGGCGAGCTACTACTCGCTCGACGCGGGCGAGGTGAAGGGCGAGAACGCGGTCTGGACGTACGAAAAGCCGTACGACGCGGTCGCGCCGATCAAGGACCACGTCGCGTTCTACCCGAGCGTCGTCGACTCGATCGACCTGGTCGAGGACTGAGCTGGACCTCGACCTGCTGCGCACGTTCCTGGCCGTCCACCGCGCCGGCTCGCTGACCGGCGCGGCACCGTCACTGGGCCTGTCCCAGCCGACGGTGACCGCGCAGGTCAGAGCCCTGGAAGACCAGCTCGGGCGGCAGCTGTTCGTCCGCCGCGCCCGCGGCGTCACCCCGACGTCGGTCGCCGACGAGCTGGCCGCCCGGATCGCCCCGCACGTGGATGCGCTGGCCTCCGTGACCGTCGGGGAGGCCGACCCCTTCGCCACGCCGGTGCACCTGGCCGGACCCGCCGAGCTGACGACCGAGCGGGTCCTGCCCGCGCTGGCGGACCTGGTCGCGCACGGCCTCCGGCTGCGGGTCACCTTCGGCCTGGCCGACGACCTCCTGGCGGGCCTCGCACAGCGGCGCTTCGACCTGGTCGTCTCCACGATCCGCCCGCGCGGTCGCGGCTTCACGGCCACCCCGCTGACCGACGAGGAGTTCGTCCTGGTCGGCCCGCGTGGTTTCGCCGGCGACCCCCGCACCGCGCCACTGGTGGCCTACGCCGAGGACCTGCCGATCATCCGCCGCTACTGGCGATCGGTGCTCGGCACCCGCCCGCCGTCAGCGCCGGCGGTGGTCGTCCCGGACCTCCGGGCGGTCCTGGCCTGCGTGCGGGCGGGCTTCGGCGTCAGCGTGCTGCCGCGGTACCTCTGCGCGGCCGAGCTGGCGTCGGGGGAGCTGACCGCGCTGCTGGAGCCGGAGGAACCACCGATCAACACGCTCTTCGCGGTCACCCGGAGCGAGCCCTGCCGGGCCGGGCCCGCGGCGGTGCGGGACGCACTGCGCGCGGACGCCGTCCGGTGGTGACTCAGCCGGTGTAGCCGGCGAAGATCTTCGCGAACTCGTACTTCGACTGGGGCACGTTGGTGCACTTGTAGAGCGCCCCGGTGCACGCGTTGGCGTCGCGGCCCTGCTCCCAGAACGACAGCATGCCCAGGTGGACCGTCTTCGCGAAGGCCACCAGCGCCTTCGCGTCCTTCTGGTAGAAGATCTCGTTCTGCGAATCGTTGACGCCGATCATCGGGGTCACGCCGACCTTCTTCCACGCCGCCGCGTCGCTCAGCCCGTAGAGCGACTTGAGCTGCGCCTGCGTGGCCTTGGCCGCCGAGATCGCCTTCGCGCCCTGGTCGCCGGCGCCCTGGTAGTAGTCCATCGCCATGATGTTGACCAGATCCAGGTTCACCCCGGCGTTCTTGGCGGCCTTGACGACGTTGAGCCCGTCCGCGGTGAGGCCGTTCGGCAGCACCGGCAGGGTCAGCGAGATCTTCAGCCCCGGGTTGTTGTTCTGCAGCGTCTTCAGGGCCTGGGAGCGCCGCGCGATCGACGTCGGGTCCGCGACGGCCGCCCCTTCGATGTCGAAGTCGGCGTACTTGAGGCCGTAGGCCTTGACGACGGCGTCGTACTCCGCCGCGACCTGCGCGGACGTGCTGCACGCCTGGGCCAGTTCGATGCCGGACGCGCCGCCGAAGGAGATCTTGACGTCCCCGCCCGCGGCGCGGATCTTCGCGATCTCCTCCTTCTGCCACGCCGTGCGCGGGTCGTAGGCGCCGAACCAGCTGGCCTTGCAGCCGTAGGAGTTGACGAACGCGAGCGTGAAGCCCTTGACGCCGCTCGCGGCCGACATCGCCGACAGGCTGGGCGTCGGCCAGGCACCCATGTCGACATAGGGACCCACCGGGATCGGCGAGCCGGCCGCCGCGGCGGCGACCCCGTTGCTCAGCAGGGTGGCTCCGGCCAGAGCGGCCAGCAGGGAACAGAGACGCATGGGAAACCTCCACGACTCGAAGCGCGGCGGCGGACCTGTCCCTATTGGTATAGACCATTTACTGTGGTGTGGACCATAGGCTGAACGGGCTACCCCCGGTCACCGTGCGTGGCGCGCCGCCGTCCCCGGCCGAGCCACCACTCGGCCGCGAGCAGCGGGAGCACCCAGCCGGTCCATGTCGTGATCCCGGCGATCGCCTGGCCCAGCGCCAGTTCGCTGCCGCCGAACGTCGTGTCCAGCTGCGGCGTCAGCACGACCGCCCAGGCCACGCCCCAGATCCGGTTGCTGATGATCGACATGCACAGCGCGAAGCTGCGGATCATCCAGCGGCGGTGCTCGCCGAACCGGCGCGCCCGCGCCATCCGGTAGCCCTGCACGGTGCAGCCGAACCAGAGTGTCGCGAGCAGGACGTTCGACACGGCCCCGACCGGGCCGAACGGCGCGGCGAGCGCGATGGTGAACCCGGCGATCGACGCGGGGATCGCACCGGCGAAGACGTACACGCGTCCGGTGCGGCGGTGCACCGCCGGGTACTTCTGCCGCAGCCACGGCCAGATCTGCAGTGCACAGGTCACCATGGCGACGGTCGCGAAACCGATGTGCGTCACCAGCACCGGGTAGTACCAGCCGGTGGGCGCCGGGATCCGCGACTGCGCGGGGTCGAGCCCGAGGTAGGGCGGCAGCGAAAACACCAGGAACGCGGTGACCAGCAGGCCCAGCGGGAACACCCACGGGCGGCGCACCCACGGCTTCGGGCGGCGGACTTCGGTCGTCGTCATGGTTCCCCCTGTTTCGTACGGTGTATCGGAACCGTATTTCGCCGCGTTCGCCTGCGGCAATCCTGCTTGCGGGGATTGGGGGAGTACCCTGAAACCGTTCTAGGCTGAGCGGGCAAGTGTTCTAGTACGGAGGCTCGTGGCGGAGGCGCCTTACCTGCGGATCGCGGCGGAGCTGCGCCGCCGGATCACCGCGGGCGAGCTGCGGCCGGGTGACCGCGTCCCGTCGACCCGGGCGCTGGTCCGCGAGTGGGGTGTCGCGATGGCGACGGCGGCGAAAGCGCTGTCGGCGCTGGGCGAGCAGGGCTGGGTGCGCGCGGTGCCGGGCAGCGGCACGGTGGTCGCCGACCGGACGCCGGCCAAGCCGCCGCTGGGCCGCGACGCGCTGGTGCGCGCGGCCATCGTGCTGGCCGACGCCGAAGGCCTGGCCGCCCTGTCGATGCGGCGGCTGGCGGCCGAGCTGGGCGTCGGCCCGATGGCGCTGTACCGGCACGTGCCGGACAAGGACGAGTTGCTGCGGCTGATGGCCGACGTCGCGCTCGGGGAGGCGGAGCTGCCGGCGCCGGGCCCGGCGCAGTGGCGGCCCCGGCTGGAGACCGCGGCCCGCGCGCAGTGGCGGGCGTACCGGAGTCACCCTTGGCTGGCGCCGATCCTGCTCAACTCCCTGGTCCGCCCGCCGGTGCTGGCGGCGGGCCTGCGCCTGGTCGACTGGTCGTTGCGAGCACTGGCCGGTACGGCTTTGAAGCGGCGGGTGAAGCTGCAGGTGATCATGACCCTCAACGGCTGGGTCGGTGGCCTGGCGGCGAGCAACGCGTACGAGGTCCAGGCGGAGCAGGACACGGGCATCACGGGCGACCAGCGGCTGGAAGCCGACATGGCGCTGCTGACGCGGTTGCTCGCATCGGGCCGGTTCCCGGTGCTGGCCGAGGTGATGACGGGCGTCGAGAACGTCGACCTCGACGAGGCGTTCGAGTTCGGGTTGCGCCGCCAGCTCGACGGGATCGCCGTGCTGCTGGGCGAACACTAGACTGCCCGCGGTGCGGATCACCACGGAACGGCTCACGCTGCACGCGTGGTCCGAAGCTTTCTTCGACGACCTGTTCGCCCTGGCCCAGCTGCCCGAGACGGTCCGTTACGTGGGGACGGGCGAGCCGTGGAGCCACGACTACACGCTGGCCAAGCACCGCGCCACGCTCGCGCACTGGGCTTCGCACGGTTTCGGCTGGTTCGCGGTGTCGGCGGCGCCGGGTTCGTTCGACGGGGTGGTGTCCCTGGTGCGGCGCACCGCGACGGAGTCGGGCCTGGGCGCGCCGGCGGTGGAGATGGGCTGGTGGACAGCGCCCTCCGGCTGGGGCCGCGGCTACGCCACGGAAGCAACGACGGCGGTGCGCGACCGGGCGTTCGAGTCGGGCTGGGCGGATCGCTTGCTGGCGGTCTACGAGCCGGCGAACAAGCCGTCGGCCCGGGTGGTGGAGAAGCTGGGGTTTTCCTTGCACAGCAAGTTCGTGCTGGACGGGCGCGTGGAGCAGCGGGCGGTCCTGGAGGCCCCACGCTGAGCGGTTGTCCACAGCGGGGCCGGGTTGTGGAGAACTGGGCCGCTCGGTGGCTGTTTCGGGGGTTCTGTCGGGACTGGCCGGTAGACTGGGCTTGGGGACGCCCCCCAGGGAAGGGCGGGGGAGTTTGCGCTCCCGAGCCCCTTCCGTCCGAGTCAGGCGGATACCGGAACCGGAACGTCGCCCACCCACCGGTGCATCGCTTCCGCCAGCCCGGCATCGCCCGAGCCCGGCGTGCCCACCCAAGCGACGTGCCCGTCCGGCCGCAGCAACACCGCCTCGATGTCCGAAGTGGACGGACTCTCCGCGGCCACGACCGTCACCCCGCCCGACCAGGCCGCGAACGACCCCGTCAGGTCCAGCAGCACCGCCCGCCCGGCGTGCAGCAGGGCCGCCAAGTGCGTCTCCGCTCCCGAGACTCGCAGGGGCACGTCCGGCGCCAGCCGCCCCAGCCATGCGTGGCCGCCCGGCTCGTAGCACGCGTCCAGCCCCGTGATGATTTCCGCCAGTGCGCGGTTCCCCGCCGGGTGCGCCGCGACCCGCCGCAGGAGGTCCGCCCACGGCTCCTCGCCGGCTTCCTCCAGCGCCACCTGCGCCCGCGTGTTCGCCAGGATCCGCGCCCCCGCCGCGTGCCGCTCGTCGTGGTAGGTGTCCAGCAGGCCCTCCGGCGCCGTTCCCCGCACCGTCGCCGCCAGTTTCCAGCCCAGGTTGAACGCGTCGTCGAGGGCGACGTTCACGCCGATCGCTCCCGCCGGTGGGTGGATGTGCGCCGCGTCCCCCGCCAAGAGCACCCGGCCCTCGCGATACCTCGACGCCAGGCGTGCCGCGTCGCCGAAGCGGCTCAGCCAGCGGGGTTCGCGCAACTCGACGTGCCGGCCGAGGACCGCGTCGACCTGCGCCTGCAGCCTCTCCAGCGTGACCGGGGTGTCCTTGTCCGACGGCGGATCGTCCTCCCGGACCACGATCCGGACGTACCCCGGCCGCGGGATCACGAACAGACTCCGCCCGTCCGGGCCCGCCGAAGGTCCGTACGGCAGCTCGCATTCGACGTCGCCGAGCAGCGCGTACCAGCGCGCGTCGGTTCCGGGGAAGCCGATGCCCGCCTGCTTGCGCACCGTGCTGCGGCCGCCGTCGCAGCCGGCCAGGAACCGGGACCGGATCGTCCGGCCGAATCGTCCGTTGTGGACCACCGTGGTGACCTCGTCCGCGGACTGGATGAACGAGCGCAGCTCGTGGCCGCGCAGGATTTCGACGCCCAGTTCGAGCGCCCGCGCCTCCAGGACCTCTTCGACGCGCGTCTGCGGGATGCCCAGCGAGAACGGGTGGTCCGTCGCCGCGCCATCGAGCAGGAGCGGGCCGGGCAGGCCGGTGACCGGGGCGTGCGGCACCCGGTGCCCCTCGGCCACCAGCCCCTCGGCCAGGCCGCGGCGGGCCAGCAGGTCCAGCGCCCGCGCGTTGAGGTTGAAGCCGCGGCAGTACGGCGGACGCTCCGGCAGGCGCTCGACGATCGTGGTGCGGACGCCGGCCAGCGCGAGTTCCGCGGCGAGCAGCAGGCCGGCCGGACCGGCGCCGGCGACCAGGACATCGGGATCGGACACGGTTTCCCCTCAGAAGTTCTCGGGCCACGGCAGCGCGCCGGACCGGATTTCGGCGGCCGTGCGGCGGGCCCAGTCGAGCTCCGCCTGCCACGCGTGCCGGACGAACTCGACCTCGATCATGAACAGCCGCGGTGCGCCCTTGCCGACGGTTTCGGCCAGTGCCGTGCCGGCGCCCTCGATGCGTTCGGCGAGGTGGCGGGCGCGTTCCTCCAGTGCGTCGGCGGCGCGCTCCGGGCCGAGCGCGCCGAGGTAGCTCACCGCCGCGACGAACTTCGGGTACTCCGCGACCGGCTCGCGGACCAGCTCGTCGAGCCAGGCGACGAACTCCTGGCGGCCGAGTTCGGTGTGCGCGTAGACCGTCCGCTCCGGCCGGTTGCCCTCCCGGACCGTCTCCACGGGCTCGATCCAGCGGTGCTTCGCCAGCGACTCCACGGTGTCGTAGAGCGAGCCCGGGTTGATCTTGAACGCCGAGCCCTTGTGGCGCTCACGCAGCGTGGACGCCATTTCGTACGGGTGCATCGGGCGTTCCAGCAGCAGGCCGAGCAGGGCCAGCGCGAGGGTGTTGCGGACCTTGCGTGGCGGCACTAGTCGCTCCCTATCAGTCGGAACCGACTATACGACCGCCGTCAAGCGAGGTTGTCGACGCAGGTGCGCAGGAGGTCCGCCAAGTGGCGCCGCTGGTCGGACGGCAAGGTGTCGAGCATCTGCGCTTCGACCTGCGTGATCAGGTCTTCGGCGACCTTCAGCCGGGTGTGGCCGGACGGCGTCAGCGTCACCGGGCGCGCCCGGCCGGTGCTCGCCTGCTCGGCCACGGTGACCAGCCCGGCCGACTGCAGGCCGCCCAGGACGTCCCGCAGCGACTGCCGCGTGACGAACGTGATCCGCGCGAGTTCCGCCGACGACGCGCCGGGGTGGTCGTCGAGCGCGCGCAGCACGGCGTACTGCGACATCGACAGCTCCGCGGGGCGAAGCCGGTCGGTGCAGGCCTGGTGCAGGGCTTGCTGGGCGCGTTTGATCAGGTAGCCGGGCCGGTCGCCGGTGGAGGCTGGGCTCATGACAGGAGCCTTACACATTTCGGGGGTCGCCACCATCCGAGGCCTAGAAGCGCGTGTGCTCCCGCCAGTGGTCGAACAGCTCCGCGTCCCCGGACACGGTGAGCCGGGCATCGTCCGCGGCGAGGCGCCCGGTCAGCGCGAGGAGCAGGTCTGCGGCACGGCCCTCGACGACGACGTCGGCCTCGGAGGCGGGTTCCCTGCTCACCTCGACCCCCGACGGCGTCCGCCGGACGAGCCAGGTGACGTCGGGTTCGGTGGCGCGGAACAGCAGCGTCTCGCCGGTGCCGTGCAGTGACGAGCGGTCCAGCGCCGGGTGCGGCCGGCGCGAGAAGACGGCGACCAGGTCCAGGCCTTCGGAGATGCCGTCCGCGGCGAGGTCGGCGTCGACGTCGTACGGCGTGCCCGTCGCGAAAGCGGCGTCCGCGCGGTGGACGACCGTTTCGTGGGTCAGCCGCCGCGTCCAGAACCCGGCACGCCGATCGGGCGTCCACGTCGAGGTCGGGGTCTCGGGGCCGACCTCGGCGACAGCGGCGACGAGCCGTTCCGCGCCGTCGCGCAGCCAGCCGCCGAGGGCGTCGAAAGCGGGCGGGTCGTCGATCGTGACGGCGTCGAACGGCACGTAACCCGTGGGCCGGCTCAGGATGATCGCGGCCGACTTGTGGTACGCGACCCCGACGTGGCAGGCCAGGTCCTGCAGTGTCCATTCCGGACACGTCGGGACGCGCGTGCCCGGGTCGGCGCCCGCGATCGCCGTCCCGAACCGGTCCGCTTCGGCGACGAGGGCACCGGCCAGCCGGTCGTGGCTCAAGGAGTTCACCTCGCCACCGTAGGCCGGACGACGGCGGCCGTGGGGCCATGATCGGCTGCCCCGAAGGCGACCTCCCCGGACCTGGACAGGCGCCCCGCCGCGGGCCAGAATCCCTACGGCGGGAGGGGGTGACCGTGCCGGAACAAGCCATCCACATCACCTCGGTGCTGCACAGCGCGACGTCCGCCGCGTGCGTCGCGGGCGGCCCGATCACCGTGGAGCACCTGGCCTTCGGCCTGCTGACGGCGGGGCAGAGCCGGGCCCTGCGGGTGCTGGCGGAGCTGGGCGTGGACGCGGCCGCGCTGACCGAGCGGTTCCGCCCGGCCATGCATCCCGACACGGAGCGCGAGCTCGCCGAGCCCACCACCGCCGAGTCCTTCGTGCGGGGCCTGGAAGAACGAAACCGCAAACAGCTGACGCCGGAGGCCCGGGCCCTGATCGACCGCGGCCACCAGGAACGGGACTGCTCGCCGTCGCTCCTGCTGGCGCTCGCGGAGGAGGGCGTGCTGCCCGTCTCTCCGGACGACGTCCGGGCCGAGCTCGAACGGGACCCCCTCAAGGAACCGGAGACCGTGTTCCCGCCGACCATCCGGAAGCTGAACGCCCTGATCGCGCGAGCGCGGGAGCTGAAGGAAGCGGCCGTCGACGCGGACCGCTACGAAGACGCCTCCGCCGTCCGGACCCGTGAGAAGGCGGCGATGCGCCGTCGCGCCGAGCTGCTGACGGAATGGGCGGGCGAAGCCGAACTCGTGGCCATGGTGGAAGAGATCGAAAGGCTCCGTGCCCGGATCCGCCGTCTCGGCGGCTGACGCTCCCGGCCAACGTCGACGGTGCCAGACTCCGCTCATGATCTCGAACCCGCCCGGTACCTGGGCACTCGGCGACCTGACCGTCAACCGCATCGGCTTCGGCGCGATGCGGTTGCCGCAAAACGGCCAGGCCTTCGCCGCCGACGCCGTCCCGCGCGATCGCGACCAGGCGATCGCCGTGCTGCGGCGGGCCGTCGAGCTCGGTGTCGACCACATCGACACCGCCGCCTTCTACTTCTCCCGGCTGCGTTCGGCCAACGAGCTGATCAACCGGGCGCTGGCGCCGTACCCGGACGACCTCGTCATCGCCACCAAGGTGGGCCCGGCCCGCGATCCGTCCGGCGAATGGCTGCCCCTGGCCCGCCCCGAGCAGCTGCGCGGGCAGGTCGAAGAGAACCTGCGCCAGCTCGGCCGCGACCACCTGGACGTGGTGAACCTGCGCGTCGCCGGGCTCGACTCGATCGGCGACCACTTCGGCGTGCTGGCCGGGCTGCGCGAGGCCGGGCTGATCCGGCACCTCGGCATCTCCAACGCGCGGCCCGCGCACCTCGCCCAGGCGCAGGCCGTTGCGCCGGTGGTGTGCGTGCAGAACGCGTACGGCCTGGGCTACCGCCGCGAGCAGGACGCGTTCCTCGGCACCTGCGGGGAGCAGGGCATCGCGTTCGTGCCGTTCTTCGCGATCGCCGGCGCCGGCCGCGAGGCGGGAGCGGGCGGCGACGAGCACGAGGAGGTGCTCGCCACCGCCCGGGCGCACGGGGCGAGCCCGGTGCAGGTGCGGCTCGCGTGGGCGCTGAGCCGAGGGCCGCACGTGCTGGTCATCCCCGGCACCGGGACCCCTGGCCATCTGGAGGACAACGTCGCGGCGGGCGCCCTCCGGCTCACGCCGGACGAGCTGGCCCGCCTCGACGCCGTCCACCAGGCCTCACCGGAGCGGTGAGCCGAACCAGCGGGACAGGCGCTCGTCCAGGTCCCGCTGGTCGTCGCCGATCCAGGCGACGTGACCGTCGGGGCGCAGCAGGACGCCCGGAACGTCGAGGGCGGCGGCCGGGTCCGCGAGGTGGTCGACCCGATCCGACCAGGCGCCGGTGCTCAGGCGTCCGGTGCGGTCCAGCAGCAGGCCGCGGCCGCGGTGCAGCCGGTCGTAGAGGCGGCCCTGCGCGACGTCGATGTCGCGCAGGCGGCGGCCGAGCAGGTCGGGGCCCGCGCCGAAGTCGTAGCGGACGTCGATCGCGGTGATCTTCTCGATCAGGTAGCGGTTCACCTCGTCGAAGTCCATCAGCGCGGTGAGCAGCCGGCGCACGGCTCGTGGTCCCGGGCCGGGCGACGACAGTTCCATCTGGGCGCGGGTGTTGTCGAGGACGGCCTCGGCGACCGGACGGCGTTCGGCCTGGTAGGTGTCCAGCAGCGGCTCCGGTGCCCAGCCGCGGATCCGCGCGGCCAGTTTCCAGCCGAGGTTGAAGGCGTCCTGGATGCCGAGGTTGAGGCCCTGCCCGCCGGTGGGCGGGTGGATGTGCGCCGCGTCGCCCGCCAGCAAGACCCGCCCGTCCCGGTACCGCTCGGCGAGCCGGGTGGCGTCCCCGAAGCGGGACAGCCAGCGCGGGGAGTGCACGCCGAAGTCGGTGCCGGCGACGGCCCGCAGCTGTTGCCGGAAATCGTCCAGGGTGGGAGGCGCCGCACGATCGCCGACGCCCTCGGCGGGGACGACGACGCTGTAGACCCCGCCGCCGAAGGGCCGGAGCCAGAACGGCCTGGTGGTCTCGGAGACCTCGGCCACCTTGGCGGCGATCTCCGCCGGCGGCGCACTCGCTGCCATTTCGCCCATCAGCGTCTCGGTCCGCGAAGGCTCGCCGGGGAAGCCGACACCGCTCAGCTTGCGCACCGTGCTGCGCCCGCCGTCGCAGCCGACGAGGTAGCGCGCCCGCAGCCGTCCGCCGTCGGCCAGCCCGACGGTCACGCCGTCGTCGTCTTGCCGGAAATCGGCCACGGTGGCGCCGTGCCGAACCTCGGCGCCCAGGTCGATCGCGTGCTCTTCGAGGAGCCGGACGATGACCGGCTGCGGGATCCCCAGCAGGTAGGCGTGCGCGGAGTCGAGGTCCCGGGGTGCCGGCTTGGGGATGGCGGCGAAGAAGCCGCCGGCCGGCCGCTGCCGTCCGTGGGCGAGGAGGCGGTCCAGCAGGCCGCGCATGGCCATCAGCTCGAGGCTGCGGATGTGCAGCCCGACGATGCGGACGAACGACGCGGGCTCGGTGTCCTGTTCGAGGACGAGGACCCGCACGTCGTGCAGCCGCAGCTCGGCGGCCAGGGTCGCACCGGTCGGCCCGCAGCCGGCGATGATCACGTCGAACGGGGACGGCGAAGAGTCCATGGTGGTGCCTTTCGGAAGTGCCTGGCTTCGGCGCTCCCGGCGACACCTACGTCAATCGCCTGGCCGTGACTGGCGGGGGAGCACCCACGTCGATCCTGCGTTCATGGGTCTCACCTCCTCGGGCGGTGTCACGGTCCCGGGCAAGCTACAAGCCCGGGCGTGACGCCGTCCAATCCTTTTGTCGCCTGCGCGACCACGCCCTGGTCAGGAGGTCGGGCGGCCCGCTCCGGCGTAGTCGTCGCCGTCCCTGCGGTAGGAGTGGACCTGGACCGCCTGGCCGGTCTGGGGCGCGTCGATCATCTGCTGGTTGCCGATGTAGAGACCGACGTGGTGGATCTTCGTCGCCGGCTCGCCGTAGAAGATGAGGTCGCCCAGCTGCGGGTCGGTCACGTGCGGCACGCTGCGGAACTGCGTGTCGGCCGTGCGCATCAGCTTCACCCCCGCGCTCCCGTACGCCGCCGTCGTCAGGCCCGAGCAGTCGAAGCCCGGGTCGTTGCCGCCGGTGCCGTTGCCGCCCCAGATGTAGGGGAGGCCGATCTTGTCGATCGCGAAGTTCACCGCGCTCAGCACTGCCGGGTTCGGCGGCGTCGTGGCCTGGCCGACCGTGCCGTAGACGTTGACCGTGGCCAGCGTCCGGTGCAGGAACAGCGGCGCCGCCTGCAGCGTGCTGACCGAGTTCCACCACACCTGGCCCTGGGACAGGTCGTGGCCGTCGGCGCACAGGGCGCGGCCCGTGGTCAAAGCGGCGTCGTCGATGTTTTGGACATCGGGTTTCCCGCCGGACGCGCTCGCCTGGTACTTGCCCCAGACCGCCGGGGACAGCTGCATCGGCCCGGCGGCGTTCGCCGTCGAGACGACCTTGTTGTAGAAGTCGCGCACCTCGATCGTGCCGAGCGGCTTGTCCAGGACGCCGGTGGTGCCGAGCTGCCCGCCGCGCGCCCGGCCGTGGTCCGTGGTCACTTTTCCGACCGCGGCCAGCGTGACCCAGGAAAGGTGGCAGTCGGGGATGTCCTTGCCGAGCTTCGTGGTCGCCTTCGCGTAGCCGACCATCGCGCGCAGCGGGATGTCGAGCCACTGACTGGTCTTGGACGCCCAGGCGTCGAACTCGCTCGCTTCGGGGACCGGCGGCGGCGTCGACGTCTGCGGCGGTGTGGTGGTCGTCGGCGGCTTGGACGGCTTCGGTGACGGCGGCGGCGACGCCGCCGGTGTCGCCGTCGCGGCGGCGTTCGTCGTCTCCTGCTGCTTCGGCGCGAGCAGGATGCCGGCCACCAGGGCGCCCGCGACGACGACCGCCGCCGCGATCACGACCACGGGCTTCCGGCGGCGAGGGGCGGGCGGTTCGGGCGGCTCGGGTGATTCGGCCGGGACGACGACCTCGGGCTCCTCGCTCACCGGGCCGCTCCGGTGAGCCGGTCGAGGACGAAGCCGCGCAGGCCGTCGAGGTCGGTGTCCAGCGCGACCTCGATCGGGCGGCCGGGGGTGAACTGCGGATCGTCCTCGCCGAGCCGCCGCCGGTCGACCAGGGTCTGGCCGCGCGCCGGGCCGAGCCCGCAGTCGACGTCGACCCGGTAGGTCTCGGTGCGCAGGATGCCCGGCGAGATCGCCTCGGCGACCGCGACGGCGTCGTGCATGACCATCCGGTCTTCGCCGAACACGCGTGTGTAGTGCTGCCGGTAGGTCGACGTCAGCCCTTCGAGGGTGGCGCCCACGGGCCCCGAGGACGCGAGCTTCGCCAGCCAGTCGCCGTCGACGGCGCAGCGGTGCGTGAGGTCCAGCGGCACCAGCACGACCGGGACGTCCTCTTCGACCAGTACCCGCCGGGCCGCCTCGGGGTCGCTCCAGATGTTGAACTCGGCGGCGGTCGTGCTGTTGCCGAACGTCACGCCGCCGCCCATGATCACCAGCCGTGCGATCTTCGCCGCCGCGCCCGGGTGGGCCGCGAGGAGCGCGGCGATGTTCGTCAGCGGGCCGATCGGGGCGATGGTCACCGGTTCGTCGGCGGCTTCGAGGAGGTCGAGCATCAGCCGGACGGCGTCCCGTTCCTCCAGCGGACGGGTCGCCTCGGGCAGGGTGTAGGAGTGGCCCGACAGGCCGTCGCCGCCGTGGACCTCTTTCGCGTCACGCGGCTTGGAGTGGACCAGCGGGCGCGCGGCCCCGGCGGCCACGGGCACGTCGGTGCGGCCGAACAGCTCCAGCAGCCGGCGCGCGTTCGACGTCGTGCGGTCGAGGGGGACGTTGCCGAAAACCGACGTCACACCCAGCAGGTCGACGTCCGGCGACAGTGCCGCCAGCGCGATCGCCAGCGCGTCGTCGACGCCCGGGTCGGTGTCGATGATCAGCTTCGTGCCCATCCCGCTCCCCTTGCCTGCGAACCCGTCCCGCACACAGGTTACGGTCACGGGCATGACGTCGATGTGGGGTGCGCCCGCGCTGTCGCGGGTGCGGGCCTGGCGCCGCGCCCGGCAGGACCCGCGGCAGGCCAAGTTCCTGACCGCCGACTCGCTGCGCTGGGTGCTGCGCAACCGCGCGTACACGCCCTGGTACCTGGTCCGGTACTACCGGCTGCTCAAGTTCCGGCTGGCCAACCCGCACATCATCCTGCGAGGGATGCTCTTCCTCGGGAAGGACGTCGAGATCCACTGCCGCCCCGGCTACGGGCGCCTGGAGATCGGCCGCTGGGTCCACATCGGCGACGGCAACGCCATCCGCTGCCACGAGGGCTCGCTGCGGATCGGCGACAAGTCCGTGTTCGGCCGCCAGAACGTGATCAACTGCTACCTCGACATCGAGCTCGGCGCGGCCACGCTGGTCGCCGACTGGGTGTACATCTGTGACTTCGATCACGTCATTTCGGACATCCACGTGCCGATCAAGGACCAGGGCATCGTGAAGTCCCCGGTCCGGATCGGCCCGGACACCTGGCTCGGCACCAAGGTCAGCGTGCTGAAGGGCACCCGCATCGGCCGCGGCAGCGTGCTGGGCGCGCACGCGGTCGTCCGTGGTGACATTCCGGACTACTCGATCGCGGTCGGCGCGCCGGCGCGAGTGGTGCGTAACCGCGAAGACGACTACGCGGCCGACGCCGCCCGTCGCGAGGCCGTCGCGGACATGGCCCGCAAGGCGAACAAGGCCCTGCAGAAGACCCTCGGCGAGCAGTAGGACCACTCGGGCGGCGTGGTCGGTTTTCGCGACATAGTGGTCGCATGGGGGAGTACCGCCAGGTCGTCGTGTCCGTCCTGCTCGCGCTCGTGGCCGCGGGATGGCTGCTCGTCGTCCCGTACCTGGTGCTGCTGGGCGTGCTGGGGAGCATGCCGGTGTTCGGCACGAGCACGAACCGGGGCGACGCCTACCTGACCTGGGCGGCCTGGCTCGGCGCCGGGCTGCCGCTGGCGGGCGTGGTCGTTTCGGCGACCACGCGGCGCCGCGGGTGGACGTGGTTCTTCGGGATTGCCCTCACGCTGGCGGCCGTCGTCGCAGCATTGAACTGGGCGGACGACGTCCGGCACGCGCCGCCGCCTCCGCCGGGGCCGCGGCACTGCGTCGAGCGCAGCGGCGGCGACAACGACTGCCCAGGCGACTGACCTGCGACTTCCCGGGTGGTCGAAAATCGGCGACGTGAGTTCCCGGCCATTCGGCGGTGACCATCGGCTGATCGGCCGATGATCGATTGCGGCCTGGCTCGGCAGCCTGGAGCCCATGTCGATCACCCGGTTCGCCGTCCCGCTGCTCGCCGCCGCGGCGCTGCTTCCCGCCGTCCCCGCGGTCGCCGCCGCGGACGCGCTCGCCTGGCAGCCCTGCGCCACCATCGCGAAGGGCTGGGACCCCGGCGACCGCCGCACCGAATGCGCGCTCGTCCCGGTCCCGCTCGACTACGCCGACCCCGGTGGTCCGAAAATCGACATCGCCGTCAGCCGGATCCGGGCGACCGGCACGCGGACCGGCGCGGTGCTCCTGAACCCGGGCGGCCCCGGCCAGTCCGGCCTGACGATGCCCGGCAGCATCGCCGACAGCCACGCCGGCGGCCTCGGCGTCCACCACGACCTCGTCGGGTTCGACCCGCGCGGCGTCGGCTACAGCGCCGACCTGCCGTGCCCGGCGGAGTTGCCCGAGCCGGGCATCCCCGACAAGGAGAAGGCCCGCGAGGCCGTGGAGCGGTTCGCCGCGGCGAACCGCCAGTGCGTCGAGGCCCACCCGGCGTTCGTCCGGAATCTGACCACGCCGACGATCGCCCGTGACCTGGACCGCATCCGCGTCGCGCTCGGCGAGGACAAGATCGGCTACTACGGCGTCTCGTGGGGGACGGCGCTCGGCGCGCAGTACCGGTCGCTCTTCGACGACCACGTCGGCAAGATGCTGCTCGACTCCGTCATGCCGCCCGACTTCAGCGTCACCGCGATGGACGACGGCCAGGCGACCGCGGGCGAGAACACCTTCCACGAGTTCGCGGCGTGGATCGCCAGGTACGACGCCGTTTACCGATTCGGGACCACGGAGCCCGCCGTCGCGAAAGTTCTGCTCGGCCTGCGGGACCGGTACGGCGCGACCGTCAACGGCATGCTCGCCAACCCCCGCCGCGAGTGGGCCGGCCTGGCGAAGCAGCTCGCCGCCATCCGCGACGGCGGACCGCCTGTTGCCGGAAAAGCGACCACGGGCGGTCTGGCCTGGGACGGCGAGCCGCACGCGTTCAACCACTTCCAGCAGACAGCGCTGCTCTGCAACGAGTCGCCGAGCCCCCGCGACTTCGAGACCGTCTGGCAGCACCGCCTCGACCGGATGAAGCGCCTCCCGGTTGCCGGCGGCTACGGCTTCTACGAACAGCTCTGCGTCGGCTGGCCGCCGGCCGCCCGCCCGTGGTCGTTCGAAAAAGGGACAAGCCCGCTGCAGCTGGCCGGTCACCTCTACGAGCCGGTCACCCCGATCGGCTGGGCGATCGCGATGCAGCGCCGGATCGGCGGCGCGCTGCTGACCGTCGAGGACGACGCCCACGGCTCGCTGGCGTCGCTGCCCTGCGCCGACGCCGTGGTCACTTTCTTCGACACGGGCAAGACGACGTCGGCGTCGTGCCCGGGCGCGCCGGTCCCCGGGCCGTGAGTCAGACGCGCGCCCGCAGCTGGTCGCGGACCTCCATCAGAGCGAAGCCGAGCAGGTTCAGCCCGCGCCAGTAGTCCGGCTTGGTCGCGTTCTTCTCCTCGCGCGCGAGGCCGGTGCCCCAGACGAGGTCCTTCTTGGACGCCTCGACGAGCACCGCGTCCCCGGTCCCCAGCAGGAACCGGCGCAGGTCGCGGTGGGCGCGGAACTTGGCCAGGTTCCCGTCGACGACGATGTCGAACCGGTGCCGTTCCCAGGTGGCGGCGTCGAACCCGGCGACCTCGCGGCCGAGCACCTTCGCCGTCTTCGGGTCGGGCGTCGACCGGATCAGCTCGGCCTTCTCGACGTCACCGAACAACAGCGCCTTGCCGGCCATCATGTAGTGCTCGGCGGTCGGGTACCGGACGCCGTCGGCTTCGAACGGGTCGACCCACCACTGGCTCAGGCAGCTCGCCGTCACCCGCCCGGACGTCGAGGGCGTGTGCCCGTAGAACAGCAGGTACTCGGGCTCCGCACCCTCGTGGACTTTTTCGCGCAACGCCTCGACACTGCGGACACCGTCGACCTTCACCATCCGCCTAGTGGACCACGTCCTCAGAGCAGGAAGTGGAACAGGGGGCTGCCCGGCTCGATCCGCTCGACCTGCAGCGGGCTCGCGTCCATCCGGGCCAGCAGCCCCGGGAGGTCGGCCGACCGGGCGATTTCGATGCCGACCAGCGCCGGGCCCATCTCGCGGTTGGTGCGCTTGACGTACTCGAAGCGCGTGATGTCGTCCTCGGGCCCGAGCACCTGCTCGAGGAACCGCCGCAGCGCGCCCGGCTCCTGCGGGAACCCGACCAGGAAGTAGTGCTTCAGCCCTTCGTGCATCAGTGAACGCTCGAGGATCTCGCTGTAGCGGCTGACGTCGTTGTTGCCGCCGGAGACCAGGCAGACGACGGTCTGGCCCGGCTCGACCTCGACGACCGTGCCGAGCGACGCCGCGGCGAGCGCGCCCGCGGGTTCGGCGATGATCCCGTCGGACTGGTACATCGCGAGCATCTCGGTGCACACCGCGCCCTCGGCGACGGCGGTCAGCTCGGCACCGCTCTCGCGGATCAGGGGGTAGGTGACCGCGCCGGCCTCGCGCACGGCGGCGCCGTCGACGAACGAGTCGAGCTCCGGCAGCCGCACCGGGTGCCCGGCCTCCAGGGCCGCGGCCATGCAGGCCGCGCCCGCGGGTTCGACGCCGACGATCCGGACGTCCGGGTGCCGCTCGCGCAGCCAGCTGCCGACGCCGGCGAGCAGCCCGCCGCCGCCGACGGGCACGACCACGACGTCGGGGACGAAGCCGAGCTGCTCGATCACCTCACACGCGACCGTGCCCTGGCCGGCGACGGTGCGAACGTCGTCGAACGCGGGCACCAGGGTCGCGCCCGTGCGCTGGGCGTCCTCGTTGGCCGCGGCGAAGGCGTCTTCGTACGTTTCGCCGACCACGATGACCTCGATGTGCGCACCGCCGAGCGTCGCGATGCGTTCGCGCTTCTGGCGCGGCGTGGTCCCGGGGACGTACACGCGGCCGGTGGCGCCGAGCCGCCGGCACGCGTAGGCGACGCCCTGGGCGTGGTTGCCGGCGCTGGCGCAGACGACGCCCCGGGCGCGGACGTCCGCGTCGAGCTGGACGATGAAGTTGTAGGCGCCGCGGATCTTGTACGACCGGACGGTCTGCAGGTCCTCGCGCTTCACCCATACTTGCGCGTCCACCCGGGACGACAGCCGGGCGCTCGGTTCCAGCGGCGTCCGGGTCACCACCCCGGCCAGCCGCTCGGCGGCCTTTTCGATGGTCGCCGCGGTCACCGTGTCGATGTCGTGCACCCCGGTGAATCTACGACTCGCGCGTCCCGGGCAACCGCCCGGGCCTCCGGGCGCATCAAAGGGGTGACGAACGAGATGGGGGGCGCCGATGGACGCCGGATTCACCGAGTACGTGACCGCGCGGGCGGCTTGGCTGCGCAAGGTCGCGTACTTGCTCTGCGGCGACTGGCACCGGGCCGACGACCTGGTCCAGTCGGCGATCACCCGGCTCTACGCGAACTGGCCGCGGGCCTCCCGCGCCGACAACGTCGACGGCTACGCACGGCGCACACTGATCAACACGTTCCTGGCCGAACAGCGCACGTCGTGGTGGCGGCGGGTGGATTTGCGCCAAAACGACCAGGACCCGCCGGCACCGGGCACGGACGTCGAACAGGCGCTGGACCTGCGGGCCGCACTGGAACGGCTGCCCGCCCGGCAGCGCGCGACCGTCGTCCTGCGCTACTTCGGCGATCTGCCGGTCGCCGAGACCGCGCGGGCGCTGGGCTGTTCCGAAGGCACCGTCAAGAGCCAGACCGCGAAGGCCGTGGAGACGCTTCGCGAGCTACTGCGCGAACCGATCCGGGAGGGACGAGCATGACCGACCACGAGCTGGCCACCAAGCTGAAGGAGCTGGCCGAGGCGCCCGCTCCGCCGCCGCGGATCGACCTCGACCGGGCGCGGCGGGCGGGGGGACGCCGTCGCCGCGTGCGGACCACGGCGCTGGTTCTCGGCTGTGCCGCGGTCGTGACGGCCGGGGGGCTGACGGCGGTCTCGCTGTTCCGGCCGGTCCCGCCGCTGGCGATCGCACCGGCGGCCGCGCCGCCCGGGTCCGGGGTGGGCACCCCCACCCCGGTCATCCCGGTGCCCTCCACCAACCCGATGGAGGCGACGGCGAGCTTCGGCTGGCTGCCGGAGCAGATCAAGGGCATCGAGTACGCCGTCGGTGCGCACGGCGACGGCACCCTGGCCATCGGCCGCGGCGAGCTGGCGCCGATGATCTGGTTGTCGGTTTACGACCAGGAGCCGCCCGTGCCGCGTGACCTGGGCGGACAGCCGTCGCGGATCCCCGTTCGCATCGGCGCGCAGGACGGCTACTGGCTCACGAACGCCCCGAACGACCCGCTGAACCGCGGCGACAGCTACCTGCGCTGGCGGACCCGGGAGGGCCGGTGGGTCCAGCTGCACGCCTACTACCTCGTGGGCCCGGACCTGCAGCAGGTGCTGACGCGGGTCGCCGGTGACGTCACGGTGGGCATCCGGCCGGTCCCGCTGCCGCTGCACATCACGAGCCTGCCGAAGGGGTTCTCCCTCAGCGACGGTTACCTGCAGCGCCGCCCCGACCAGGACGGGGTCCCGTGGCGGCTGGTGCTGCAGTACACGTCGGAGGGCGGGCTGGCGACGATCAACGTCTCGCCCCCCGGCGGCCCCACCGACGGCCTCGGCGAACCGCAGTGCGTGACGAAGAACGGGCTGAAGGCCTGCGTCTCGTTCAACCAGCCGAAGATCGGCGGCGTCACCGCGAAGGAACTGCTGAGCCGGATCACGCTGCTCGGGCCGGACGAGACGAAGTGGGTCACGCGCGTGATCGGGTGATCAGCCCTTGGGCACCGCCGGGTAGGGGACGAAGGTGCTCGTGTTCTCGTCGACGGTGAGCTGCTTGCCGATCGTCGGGAAGGCGCGCTGCGAGCACGCCGGGCGTTCGCAGACTTTGCAGCCCATGCCGATCGGGGTCGCGGCGGCGGGCTCGTCGAGGTCGAGGCCGGTCGAGTAGACCAGCCGCCCGGCGTGGCGCAGCTCGCACCCCAACCCGACGGTGAACGTCTTGCCCGGGCTGCCGTAGCCGCCGATGTTGCGCGACACCGTGCGCGCGACCCAGAAGTAGCTCTTGCCGTCGGGCAGGGTCGCGATCTGGGTGAGGATCTTGCCCGGCTGGGTGAACGCCTCGTAGATGTTCCACAGTGGGCAGGCCCCGCCGACACGGGAGAAGTGGAACCCGGCCGCCGACTGCCGCTTCGACATGTTGCCGGCCCGGTCCACCCGAACGAACGAGAACGGCACCCCGCGCTGCTTGGGCCGCTGCAGCGTGGAGAGCCGGTGGCAGACCGTCTCGAAGCCGACGCCGTAGTGGTCGCAGAGCCGCTCGATGTCGTAGCGGAAGCGCTCGGCCGCGGCCAGGAACGGCCCGTAGGGCAGGATCAGCGCCCCGGCGAAGTAGTTCGCCAGGCCGACGCGGGCGAGCGACCGGGCGGCCGGTCCGGAAAACGCCCACGAGTCGGCCAGCTCGGTGATGAGGTCGTCGTACTCGAGCAGCGCGATCTGCGAAGCCATCCGGAAAGCCTGCTGCCCGACCCGCAGGCTGGGCGCCAGCCGCAGCACCCGCGTCACCGGCTCGTAGCGGTGCTGCTGGCCGGCGGCTTCGTCGATGCCCTCGCTGGTCACCTCGACGCCGTAGCGCTGGGAAAGGCGTTCCTTCAGCGCGCCGAGGACCTGCCCGCGGAGCAGCGGGATGTCCGCGGCCATCTTCTCGGCGCGTTCGTCCAGTTCCGCGACATAGTTCTCACGCTCGTAGAAGAAGTCGCGGACCTCCTCGTGCGGCAACGGCGCCGCGGCGCTGCCGTGCAGGCCCAGGCCGTTTTCCGTGGTCAGCGCGGCGGTGTTCTCCACGGCGTTGCGGTAGCTGCGGTGCAGCTTGACCAGCGCCTGCGCGATCGCCGGGAGGTTCGTGGCCAGGTCGTTGAGCTCGCCGGTCGTGACGTCGACGCCGAGGACTTCGTCGAGCAGGGCTTCCTTGACGTCGGCGACCAGCCGGGACGTGTCGTTGTTGGCGAAGAACTCGGTGTCGACGCCGAACGCCTGCGTGATCCGCAGCAGCACCGGCACGGTCAGCGGACGCGAGTTGTGCTCGATCTGGTTGAGGTAGCTGGGTGAGATCTCCAGCACACGAGCGAGATCGGCCTGGCTCATCGAGCGGCTTTCGCGGAGGTGCCGCAACCGCGCGCCGGCGAAAGTCTTCTCCATTCGAGCCCTCCTTCCCGGAAGGTTTCCGGCCCTGAACGGTTACGTGAACGGTCAAGAACGCGGATTTTCGATCGCTTGCGAACCGGTGATTCGCAACCTTTGCAAAGAGCGTACGGACCCTTCGCACAAATTGGCAAATTGGACAACTGGACCTCGTTTTCGCTGGCGTGTCAGGGTCAGGCCAAGCAAGGCGAGCAATCGCAAACTTCGCAACACCGGGAGATCCGATGACGGAACAGGCCAAGCAGGCGGCCGCGGAGCTGGCCGCGCAGTGGGCGAGCGACCCCCGCTGGGCGGGCGTGCAGCGCTCCTACTCGGCCGAAGACGTGATCAAGCTGCGCGGCAGTGTCGTCGAGGAGCACACCCTGGCCCGCCGTGGCGCGGAGAAGCTGTGGGACCTGCTGCACACCGAGGACTACATCCACGCACTGGGCGCGCTCACCGGCAACCAGGCCGTCCAGCAGGTCCGCGCGGGCCTGCGGGCGATCTACCTGTCCGGCTGGCAGGTCGCGGCCGACGCCAACCTGTCCGGCCAGACCTACCCGGACCAGAGCCTCTACCCGGCCAACTCGGTGCCGGCCGTGGTCCGCCGCATCAACAACGCGCTGGGCCGCGCGGACCAGATCAACTGGGCCGAGGGCAACACCGACATCGACTGGTTCGCCCCCATCGTCGCCGACGCCGAGGCCGGCTTCGGTGGCCCGCTCAACGCGTTCGAGCTGATGAAGGGCATGATCGCCGCCGGCGCCGCGGGTGTGCACTGGGAGGACCAGCTCGCTTCCGAGAAGAAGTGTGGTCACCTCGGTGGCAAGGTGCTGATCCCGACCAAGCAGCACGAGCGCACGCTGAACGCCGCCCGCCTCGCCGCCGACGTGCTGAACGTGCCGACGCTGGTCGTCGCCCGCACCGACGCCCAGGCCGCGACGCTGCTGACCAGCGACGTCGACGAGCGCGACCAGCAGTTCCTCACCGGCGGCCGCACCGCCGAGGGCTTCTACGAGGTCCGCAACGGCATCGAGCCGTGCATCGAGCGCGGCCTGGCCTACAGCCAGTACGCCGACCTGCTCTGGATGGAGACCTCCGAGCCGGACCTCGAGGTGGCGCGCAAGTACGCCGAGGCCATCAAGGCGAAGTTCCCGGACCAGATGCTGGCCTACAACTGCTCGCCGTCGTTCAACTGGAAGAAGCACCTGGACGACGCCACGATCGCGAAGTTCCAGCGCGAGCTCGGCCACATGGGCTACAAGTTCCAGTTCATCACGCTGGCCGGCTTCCACGCGCTGAACTACTCGATGTTCGACCTGGCGCACGGCTACGCCCGCGAGGGCATGACCGCCTACGTCGACCTGCAGGAGCGCGAGTTCGCTTCGGAGAGCCGCGGCTATACCGCCACCAAGCACCAGCGCGAGGTCGGCACCGGCTACTTCGACAACGTCGCGACGGCGCTGAACCCGGAGAGCTCGACCACCGCGCTCAAGGGCTCCACCGAAGAAGCCCAGTTCCACTGATCCCCGGCCGCGGCCTGACGACGGCACCCCCTCCGTCGTCAGGCCGCGACCTTCCCCTTCGTTCTTCCCCGCCCACAGCTCGCGGAGGCACCCCATGGTTGATCGGCTGAACTACCGCATCGAGGTCACCGGCCCGGTCGAGGGCCGGTTCGCGGAGATCCTGACCCCGGCGGCACTCGACTTCCTGGCCAAGCTGGACAACACGTTCGCCGGCCGCCGTCGCGAGCTGCTCGACGCCCGCCGCGTGCGGCGCGAGGAACTGCAGTCCGGCGAGAAGCCGCTCGGCTTCCTGCCCGAGACCCGCCGGATCCGCGACGACGAGTCGTGGCACGTCGCCCCGACCGCGCTGGGCCTGGAGGACCGCCGCGTCGAGATCACCGGCCCGACCGACCGCAAGATGACGGTCAACGCGCTGAACTCCGGCGCCAAGGTCTGGCTGGCGGACTTCGAGGACGCGACGTCGCCGACGTGGCACAACGTCATCGACGGTCAGCTCAACCTCTTCGACGCGATCCGCCGCAACATCGACTTCACCACGGAGGCGGGCAAGCGCTACACGATCGGCGAAGACCCGGCGACGATCGTCGCGCGGCCCCGCGGCTGGCACCTGGTGGAGAAGCACATCCGCATCGACGGCCGCCCGGTGTCGGCGAGCCTGGTCGACTTCGGCCTGTACTTCTTCCACAACGCGCGCCAGCTGCTCGCCCGCGGCGTCGGCCCGTACTTCTACCTGCCGAAGCTCGAGAACCACCTCGAAGCGCGCCTGTGGAACGACGTCTTCCTGCTGGCCCAGCGTGAGCTCGGCATCCCGCGCGGGACGATCCGCGCCACCGTGCTGATCGAGACGATCACCGCCGCGTTCGAGATGGACGAGATCCTCTACGAGCTGCGCGAGCACGCCGCCGGCCTGAACGCGGGTCGCTGGGACTACATCTTCAGCATGATCAAGAACTTCGCCGCGCACGGCGCCGACTTCGTCCTGCCGGACCGCGCGCAGGTGACGATGACCGTGCCGTTCATGCGGGCCTACACCGAGCTGCTGGTGAGCACCTGCCACAAGCGCCGCGCCCACGCCATCGGCGGCATGGCGGCGTTCATCCCGAGTCGCGATCCCGAGATCAACGCGACCGCGATCGAAAAGGTCCGCGCGGACAAGGAACGCGAGGCCGGCGACGGTTTCGACGGCTCCTGGGTCGCGCACCCCGGCCTGGTCCCGGTCTGCCGCGAGGTCTTCGACGGCGTGCTCGGCGGCTGGCCGAACCAGCTCGGCAAGCTGCGCGAGGACGTCCACGTCACGGCCGAGGACCTCCTGGACGTGGCCAGTGCCGGCGGCGAGGTCACCGAAGCGGGCGTGCGCGCGAACATCAACGTCGCGCTCCGGTACGTCGACGCGTGGCTGCGCGGCACCGGCGCGGCGGCGATCCACAACCTGATGGAGGACGCGGCCACCGCGGAAATCGCGCGCTGCCAGGTGTGGCAGTGGATCCGCAACGGCACGAAGCTCGAGGACGGCACGGCGCTGACCCGCGAGCTGGCCGTCGAGTTCCTGGACGACGAACTCGCGTCGGTGCGCGCGGAACTCGGAACCGAGCACCGCCTGGACGACGCGTACGAGATCTTCACCGAAACCGCGCTGGGCGAGAAGCTGCCGAGCTTCCTCACCACGGGTGCCTACGCGCGGTACCTCACGGACGCCCGGTAGCAGGGGCCCCGCCCGCCCCTACCTGACGAGGGGCGGGCGGATTCCACACCGTTTGGGATGGTGTGGGTCCGGACCGGTCCGGTGACGGCGGCTCCCCGTCACCGGACCGGTTCAGTTCCGCGTCAGGAGATCGCGTAGGCCCGGATCACCGTCTGCTGCACGGTGTTCCCGCCGTCGTCCGACGCTTTCGCCCGCAACGAGACGAAACCACTTGCCGGATTCCGGACCACGACCGTCCAGTGGTCCCCGGTCGGCAAGGTGGCCGCGGGCTGCCAGGTGCGTCCGTCGTCCGTGGACGTTTCGACGGCCAGCTTCGTCCCGTTCCCGCCGCCTTGCCGCTCGACGAACGCCGGGAACGTGAAGATCCGCCCACCAGGCGCGCGGTTGCGCAGGTCGACCGCCGGGTCGAACCGGGCGGTGAGCAGCGGCAGGGCCCGGCCGTCCGCGGCGGCCGACGAGCGGAAACCCCACTCCGCCGTCACGTCCGTCCACAGCGGCCACCAGTCAGCGTGCCGGTGGACGTCCGCGGTGAGCCGGTACGCGCCGTCGGCGTCCGGCACCGGGATCGAGGCCCGGCCGGGGTCATCCGGTGACACGGGAATCGCGACGCCGTCCTTCGAGAGACTCATCGAACCGATGTCCCCGGCAGCCGGCTCGGCCGTGCGCGGCCGTCCGGCGGCGTCGCCGAACAGCGGCAGCCACATGTCGAAGACGCCGTCCTTGCGCCACGCCCACGGCCGCGGCTGCTCGCCGGAGTGGGTCACGGTCAGCCCGCGCAACGTCGGGCCGGCCACGGTCTTGTTCCACGCGAGCTGGTACTTGCGGCCCGCGGCGAGGTCGAGCCGCTCCGTCAGCTCTCCGAAGTGACTGGCGGTCCACGTCGTCTCCCACCGGCCGGGGGAGTAGTACTCGGTGCGTTCCTGCTGGTCGGCGACGAGTTCGGTGTAGCCGTAGCCGACCATCCGGCCGAAGAACTCGCGCCCGGCGACGTAACGGATGGTCGAGGGGACGTTGTCGTGGTAGGCGGTGCGCACCTCGGCCAGGTCACGCGTCTTCGGCCGCTGCACGCGGGCCGCCGTCACGGCCCGCTCGACGCCGTCGCCGAGTTCGTAGCGGAAATTCGGCGACGGACGGCTGACCACCGTCGCCGGTGCGCCGCCCTTCTTCGCCAGCTCCGCCAGGCGCTGTCCGGTCACCGACACCCCGCTCCAGATCGTCGGCATGGTCAGCGTCGGTACACCGCCGCCGAGCACGGTGGCGGCGGCCGCGTCGCCGGAGAGGGAGACCAGGCCGAGCTTCGCCCCGGCGTGCTCGACGTTCGCGAGCCGCTGGTAGGCCTCGATGACCGACGTGCCCACCGGCAACTGGATGACGACCAGCTTGCCGTGGGCGTCGATCCCGGCCAGGTCCTCCGGCGTGCCGGCCCCACCGGACACCACCGGCAGCGTGCTGCTGCCGGCCGGCGCGGTCGACTCCAGCCACATGCCCCGGACCGCGAACGGTTTCCCGTCGTTCGCGGTCAGCTCCAGGTCGGGCTCGGTGGCCCGGCGCTCCTGGCTGAAGGCGAACGAGGCCGACGAGGTTCCCGGCACCGTGGCGGCGAAGGCGTTGTGGAACCGCGGGTCGAGGTCGATGTTGTCCGCGAAGACGCACGAGCAGGCGTCGACCCGGCTGAGCAGCTGGACACTGTGGGTGCCGCCGCGCGCCGCGGGGTTGTCGGGCTCCAGTGACATCGGTTTGCCGTCGCGCGCGTCGAAGGTCTGCGTGACGTCGTGGTCGAGCGACAGCTCCGGCAGGCTGATGAAGCTGTAGGACGGCTCCTGACCGGGCCGCGGCGTCTCGATGACGCTGTGCACGGCGTACCGGCCACGCGGCAGCCGGTAGGTGCCCGGCCCGGCCTGGGTCAGCGAGCCGGTGTCGAGGTCGATGATCGCCACCGGCGGGTAGCCGGTCGGCGCCCACGGCTTGCCGTCGCGATCGACCAGGCCGACGGTCAGGTCGTACATCTCCCCCTCCTGCCGGACCGACAGCGCGGTCCGGGTGCTGACGCCGTCACCGCGTGCGGTGAGAACACCGGCGTGGGTGCCCGGGGCCCCGTCCTGGGCGGCGAAGGTGAGCTCCACGGGGGCGCTGCCGCCGGCGGGCACCGTCACGTTCGGCGGAAAAGTGACCAGACCACCGAGGTCGGTCGAGAGCGCCAGGGTGATCGGCGTGGGTCCGTCGTTGTACCAGGTGACCGTGGCTTTCTTGGTCGTCCCGTGGTTGGGCCACGGGAGGTACGCCGAGGCGGCGCCGGTCGCGGTGACCGCCGTGGTCGTCGCGCGGGCGACGTCGACGCGGCCGGTGCCGACCGCCGCCGGTCCGGCGTCGATGGGTGTGGCGCTGCTGGTCAGGGCCGCCTTGAGCCGCTCCGCCGGCCAATCGGCGTGCTGCTGGGCCAGGATCGCCGCCGAGCCCGCGACGTGCGGCGTCGCCATCGACGTGCCGTTCAGCGTCTGGTAGCCGTCGCCGACGGGTTCGCCCACGGGCGGGATCCCGGCCGGGCGCGCGGCGGTGATCGACTCGCCCGGGGCCGCGACGTCCGGCTTGGCCGCGCCGTCGCCGGGCCGGGGGCCACGGCTGGAGAACGGGCTCAGGACGTCCTGTTTGGACACACTGGCCACGGCGAGCGCGGCATCGGCCGCCGCCGGGCTCCCCACGGATTCGTCCTGGCCCGAGTTGCCCGCGGCGACGACGAACAGCGTGCCGTGGTCGCGGGTCAGGGTGTTCACGGCTTCGGACACCGGATCGGTCCCGTCCGACGGGCCGCTGCCGAGGCTCATGTTCACCACACGGGCGTGCGCCTCGGTCACGGCCCACTCCATGCCGGCCAGGACGGAGCCGAACGTGCCGTGGCCGGAGTCGTCGAGGACCTTGCCGACGGCCAGGGTCGCGTCGGGCGCCACACCCCGGTACTTCCCGCCCGACGCCGCGCCGGAGCCGGCGATCGTCGACGCCACGTGCGTGCCGTGCCCGTGGTCGTCCTCGGCGCTGCCCTTGCCGGTGAAGTCCTTGCTCGGGCCCATGCGGCCGGCGAAGTCCGGGTGGGTGGTGGCGATGCCGGTGTCGAGCACCGCGACGGTCACGCCGCGGCCGGTGAGGCCCGCCTGCCACGCCGCCGGGGCGCCGATCTGCGGCACGCTCTGGTCGAGGCTCGCCTGTACCTTCGCGTTGAGCCACACCTTCGCGGTGCCGGCCGCGAGCGTTGCGGGTTCCGTGGCGAGCCGGTTCCAGAACGCCGCGGCGCCGGACTTGGGCTCGTCGAGTGCGGTGTAGCCGAGCGCGGTCGGCCGCGCGGCCACGCCGGTCCGGGCGGCGACCGCCGGGCCCGCCTGCCGGACCAGCAGCGGCACGTGCGGCGTGCGGGCGTCGTCGTAGCCCTGGCGCAGCAGGCCGGTGACGTTGAACAGCTGCTCGTCGAGCCGCCCGGCGCGGACCAGCCCGGCGGCGTCGCCGGGCAGGACGTAGCTGTCGCCGTGGCGGGTGTACTGCCGGAACGGCACCGGGCGGCCCCGGCGGGCGGGCAGCACCCGCACGTCCGTGCCGCTGACCAGCACCTGGTCGCCGGTGACCAGGGTGATCCGGCTCGGCGTCCCCGCCGGTCCGTCCGCCGGAGCGGCCGCCGCGCCGGGTGCGGTGAGCACTCCCGCGGCCAAGGTCACCGCGATGACCGCGGTGATCGGTTTCCTCATGGAATGGTTCCTCACTGTCGGGTCCCCCGGTTCGTGGAACGGGTTCCGCGCGGCGGCGGGTTGCCCGGATTTCGAGCTCCGGGCAACCCCCGCGCCCGCGCACCCCGTTCGACAGGTGTGGGGGCAACGAGGAGGAACTGGTGAAACGGTCGGAAGAGGCGGGGTACCGCGACTACGTCACGACCCGGATGGAGGTCATGCGCCGCACGGCCTATCTCCTGTGCCGGGACTGGCACCTCGCGGACGATCTGGTGTCGATCACGATCGGCAAGCTGTACCGGCACTGGCCGCGGGCCAGCCGGGTGGAGCACCTCGACGCCTACGTGCGCCGGATCCTGGTGCGGACCTGGCTGGACGAGAAGGTAAGGGCGTGGCGGCGGGAGGAGCCGGCGGAGACGCTGCCGGAGCTGCCGGTGCTGCCCGACGACGACGTCGTCGAACGGCTCGGCCTGCTGGAACTGCTCGACGCGCTGCCGTCGCGGCGCCGGGCCGCGGTGGTGCTGCGCTACTACTGCGACCTTTCGATCGAGGAGACCGCCGAGATCCTCGAGTGTTCGCCCGGAACTGTGAAGAGCCAGACCGCGCGCGGTCTCGAATCGCTGCGCGCGCTCGTCGCCGCGAGCCGGAATTGATGGAGGGAAAATGAGCAGGGAGCAGTTCGACGCGGCGATCGGCGTCGTCCCACCGTCCACAGTGGACGTCGAAGCGGTGCTGGACCGCGAGCGCCGCCGCGCGCGGGTGCACCGCGTGGCGAACCCGTGGACCGCCGCGGGCGCGGGCGTCGCGGCGGTGGCCGCCGGCGCGGTGCTCGTCCTCGCCCCGGGCGATCCCGCGCCGAGCCTCGTGCAGCCGGGAGCGGCTCCGCCGTCGTCGTCCGCCGGGTGCGGGTTCGACCCGCGGCCGACCGGGGCTCCGCTGAAGGAGAAGACGGACGTGGTGGCGGACCGGCTGACCGCGGTGCTCACCGCTGCCGTCCAGCAACGGGTCGCCGCGGGCACGACACTGGGCGCCCACGCGCTGGGGCAGTACCCGAAAGGCACCCAGCACGGGCCGCTGTCCTTCTACCACGTCTTTTCCGCGCCGGTGGCGAAGGACAGCGCGTGCAGTGGCGGCGAGGACTACTTCATGGCCGCGGCCTCGACGACGGAAAAGACGCACAAGGGCAACGTCTGGGCCATCGTCACCCGGCTCGGCGGCATGGCCGGCCCGTCGACCGAGTGCGGCCCGGCGCCCGTGGACACGCAGGTCTCGTGCCAGCGCCGGACCGGGCCGCACGGCGAGACGATCGTCGAGGAAACATTGACCACCCCGGGCGCCGGCACGGCCAACCGGGTGAACGTCGTCAAGCCCGATGGCACCGGCATCCTCGTCGAGGCACAGAACACCGCCCGGGACGCGAAGCAGGGCGATGCGCCGGACATGCCGTCGCCGCCCCTGAGCCTCGCCCAGTTGACGGAGGTCGCGCTCGATCCGGGGCTGACGCTCTACCCCTGAGCGGCCAGCAGGACCTTCGCCGCCTCACCGGCTGTCTCCGCTTCACGCGGGTCGCCGGTGATGGCGGCGAGCACGGTCGCGCCTTCCATCAGCGAGAACAGCTGGTCGGCGAGGCGCCGGTCGGGGACGAGGCCGCGCAGGTAGGCGCGGACCTCGTCCTTGTGCTTGCGGATCGCGGCGGCGATGCCGGAGGTGGGCTCACCGAACTCGCCGAAGGAGTTGATGAACGCGCAGCCGCGGAAGCCCGGCTCGGCGAACCAGTTCTTCAGCCAGGCGAACACGGCCAGGGGGTCGTCGCCGCGGGCGTGGACGAAATGGCGCAACGAGCCGCGCCAGCGTTCGTCACGGCGCAGGAGATAGGCCTCGACCAGGTCGTTCTTCGCCGGGAAGCACTGGTAGAGCCGCTTGAGCGAGACGCCGGAGCGTTCGCGGACGGCGTCCATCCCGACCGCTTGCACGCCATGGGCGTAGAAGAGGTCTTCGGCGGCCTCCAGTAGCCGGTCGGTCGCCTCCGTGGAATCCATGTCACCTGCCCCTGGCGCTGAGAATGATCGTTCTCTAGTCTAGCGGGAGACGTGGAGAACGTACGTTCTCCACTTGTGGAAGGAGCTCCCGTGACCCCACGCCCGCCGTTCCCGCCGTTCGAAGAGGACACCGCCCGCCAGAAGGTCCAGGCCGCCGAAGACGCGTGGAACACCCGCGATCCGGAGCGTGTCTCGCTCGCGTACACCGAGGACTCGGTCTGGCGCAATCGCGACCGGTACGTCGTCGGACGCGCGCAGATCGTGGAGTTCCTGGCCGAGAAATGGGCACGCGAGCTGGACTACGCGCTCCGCAAGGAGCTGTGGGGCTTCCGCGGCAACCGCATCGGCGTCCGGTTCCAGTACGAGTCCCGCACCGCCGGGGGCCAGTGGTTCCGCAGCTACGGCAACGAGCTCTGGGAGTTCAGCGACGAAGGCCTGATGCGCCGCCGCGAAGCGAGCATCAACGACGTCCCGATCGCCGAAGCCGACCGCCGCATCTTCGGCGCTCGGCCGGAGTCGGAGCACGGCGTGCTGCTGCCGGTCTTCTAGGCGGCCGAGCCGTCCCCGGTCCGGGGAGCGCCGTGGGGGACGACCTTCACCTGGCCTGGCCGGGGCTTCGCCGCCAGGACCGTGAAGCGTGCGGTCAGGGCCTTTCCCGCGCAGCGGACGGAAACCGGGTATGTGCCGGGCGCGACGGCGGCGACGACGCTTTCGCCGAAAAACGCCCACGGCTGGTGTCCCTCGGCGTTGCGGTCCAACGGCGAGGTGATGCGCAGGGCCCTCGTCGTGACCGGGCTCGCTTCGCCTTCGCACGCAACGGTGAGGGAGATCTTTTCGCCGGGGTGTCCGCTGGAGGCGGACAGCTTCAGCCAGGTCGGCAGCGGAGGCGGTGTGGTGGTCTGCGCGGCGGCCGCCGGGGTGAGCGCGAGCAGGCCGGCCGCGGTGAGGGAGAGGATCTTCATGATGACCTCACTGAGTTCGGTTCGTGTCTTCAAGGCGTTTGCGCAGGCCAACGGGTTGCTGGGCGAGACCCGACTGTGACGCTCGGGTCCGCCGTGAGCGGAACCGAGGCCGCTCGCCGGTCGTGGCGGGCAGGCTCGGGGCATGACGACATCGGCGTTCGGCGGCGAAGTGAGCGAGTACTACCAGCGGTTCCGCCGCGGCTACCCGCTCGAGGTGGCAGACGGCCTCGCCACGGCGTTCACGCTGACCGGCGACGACGTCGTCCTCGACCTCGGCTGCGGCACCGGCCAGCTCACCCGGGCCCTGGCGCCCCGCGTCGGGGCGGTGCTGGGCATGGACCCGGAACCGGCGATGCTGGTCCAGGCCCGCCGGGCCACGCCCGCGCCGAACGTCGGCTGGCTGCTCGGCGCGGACTCCGATGTCGGCGCGCTGACGGCCGTCCTCGGACCGGGGCGCCTGGCCGCGGTGACGGTGGCGCAGGCGTTGCACTGGATGGACCACGAGCGGCTGTTCGCGGCGGTCCGTCCGCTGCTGCGTCCCGGCGGCGGTGTCGCGGTGGTGACCAACGGCGAGCCGTTGTGGCTGCAGGACACGGCGTGGTCGGCGGCGCTGCGGAAGGTCGTCTCCGACTACCTCGGCACCCCGGTGCACCGGACCTGCGGCACCGATGACGCGAGCCAGGAGCGGTACGCGAAGGCCCTCGAAGCCGCCGGATACGTCGTGCGCTCGACGGTCGTCGAGTACTCCGCGCCGCTGAGCGTCGACGAATTGGCCGGTGGCGTTTTTTCGGCCATGAACCCGGACCAGCTGCCCAGCCCGGACGCGAGGCCGGCGTTCACCGAGCGCATCCGGGCGGCGGTCGCCCCGCACGGCCCGCTGGGGGAACGCGTCCGGGTCCGGTTGCTGACCGGAACCCGGTGACCGGACGAACGGGCGCTCGGCGTGGACGAAATCGCGACAACGACCGTCTCGGCGGGCCCGGACTGCGTCCGGCCGGTTCCGGGGTCGCGCCTCCCTAGACTTCCGGGATCTCGGCCGGGACCGGTTCGAAGGCGTTGCCGGTGGCGATCTTGGGCCGGGGCAGCTCGACCGGTTCGCCCGGCTTCGTCCGCCGGTAGACCTCGGCGGTCGCCTCGGCGATGCGGCCCCAGTCGAAGTCCGCGGCCAGCCGGGACTGCGCGACCCTGGCCCGCTCGGCCGCGGCCTCGGCGTCGGAGAGCACCGCCGTCACCGCGGCGCCCAGCGCGGCGACGTCCCCGGGACTGAACGCCAGCCCGGTCTCGCCGTGGACGACGACCTCGCCGAGCCCGCCGGCCGTCGACGCGACCAGCGGCGCCTTCGCGGCCGCGGCCTCCAGGGCGACGATCCCGAACGGCTCGTACCGGCTGGGCAGCACGACGGCGTCGGCCGCGGCGAGCGCGGCGCGGAGATCGCGGTCGGAGAGGTGTCCGACGAAGTCGACCGCGCGCCGCACCCGCAGCTTCCGCGACTGCTCGACCAGCTCGTCGAAGTGTCGTCCTTTTCCGGCAACGACCACGCGGGTGCCCGGGTGCCGGCGGCGGATGCGGGGGAGGGCGGCCAGCAGGTCCTGCACGCCCTTCTCCCACTCGAGCCGTCCGAAGTAGAGCAACAGCGGCGCACCGGCCGGGCTGTAGACCTCGCGGGCGCGCGCGATCTCGTCCGCGGGCACCTGCCAGCCGCGCTCCTCGATGCCGTTGTGGATCACCGTGACGTCGCCGGCTTCGACCTCGAAGAGGTGCGCGACCTCGCGGCGCATCGCCTGCGAGCAGGTGATCAACGCGTCGGCGCGGTTCGCGAGCCACCATTCGACCGAGTGGACCTGCTGGTTGAGCGGGTGCGACAGCCAGCCGGAGTGCCGTCCAGCCTCGGTCGCGTGGATCGTGCCGACCAGCGGCACCCGCGCGGCCTCGGCGATCGCGATGGCCGGGTGGGCGACCAGCCAGTCGTGGGCGTGGACGACGTCGGGTTGCCAGGTGCGCAGCAGGTCCTGCGCGGCGCGGATCATGGCGTGCCCCATGGCCAGCGTCCAGGCGACGAGGTCCCGTTCGAAGGTCACGTGCATCGGGTCTTCGGCGACCCGGATGATCCGCACGCCCTCGACGACGCGGTCGGTGCGCGGGTGCGTTCCGGCGTCGGTGCCCGCGGCGTGCCGGCAGAGCACCACGACGTCGTGACCCTGGCGGGCGAGGTGGGTGGCGAGCGCGTGGACGTGCCGGGCCAGGCCCCCGATGGCCACGGGCGGGTACTCCCAGGACAGCATCAGCACTCGCATGGGCAGAGGTTACTCGCGAGTCAGGAGGCCTCGACGCGCCCGTGCTGGCGAAGTGTTCACATGTGATTTCGATCACTGGCGAGCGCCGGGATCTCTGCCACCATCGACCGGGATGACTTCTGACGAGGCCCCGGCCTGGCATCGGCTCGACCCGCCCCTGCCGACCCCGTGGAGCGGCGACGTCGCTCCGGGCAACGCGCTGCCCGAGTACCCGCGGCCCCAGCTGACGCGGCCTCGGTGGCTGAACCTCAACGGCGTCTGGGAGTACGCGGGCTGGCCGTCGTCGCCGGACGAACCACGGCCGTCCGGGTACGCCGAGCGCATCCTGGTCCCGTTCCCGCCGGAATCGGCGTTGTCCGGAATCCGGCGACGCGACGAAGTCCTCTGGTACCGCCGCCTCTTCGAGGTCTCGGCCGACTGGCGCGGCTCGCGGGTCCTCCTGCACTTCGGCGCGGTCGACCAGACGGCGAAGGTCTGGGTCAACAACCAGCTCGTCGCGACCCACGAAGGCGGGTACACGGCGTTCAGCGCGGACATCACCGACGTCCTGCGCGCCTCGGGCCCGCAGGAGCTGACCGTCCGCGCCGAGGACCGCACCGACATCGAGCCCTTCCCGGTCGGCAAGCAGCGCAACGCGCCCGGCGGGATCTGCTACACGCCGTCGTCGGGCATCTGGCAGACGGTGTGGCTGGAGCCGGTCCCCGAAGCCCGGATCGAGCGGCTGGACCTGACTCCCGACCTGACCGGCGTGACCGTGTTACCGCAGGTCACCGGCGGCGACGAGGTCGTTGTCGTCATTTCGGCGAACGACGTCGAGGTGGCGCGGGCGTCGGGCGCGGCCGGGACGTCGGTTCGCGTGGACGTCCCCTCCCCGCGCCTGTGGACGCCCGAAGACCCACACCTCTACTCACTGCGCGTCCAGCTGCTCGACGGGCGTGGTGCGGTTTCGGACGAGGTCGGCAGCTACGCCGGCCTGCGGACGATCGGCCTGGTCCCGGACCCGCAGGGACGCCCGCGGATCGCGCTCAACGGCCGGATCACCTTTCTGCACGGACCCCTCGACCAGGGCTACTGGCCGGACGGCATCTCGACCGCGCCCACCGACGACGCCCTCCGGTTCGACCTCGAGAAGACGAAGGAGCTGGGCTTCAACTTCGTCCGCAAGCACGTCAAGGTCGAGCCGGCCCGGTGGTACTTCTGGGCCGACACGCTGGGCCTGGTCGTCTGGCAGGACATGCCCTCGCTGACCGTGTCGTTCGACGGACCGCCCGGGATCGCGCCGGACCCGGTCCCGCGGGCGCGCGAGCGGTTCGAGGCGGAGCTGGCCGAGATGGTGACGCAGCTGCGAGCGGTTCCGTCGATCGTCGGCTGGGTCCCGTTCAACGAGGGCTGGGGCGAGTTCGACACGGCTCGTGTCGCGGAATCGGTCAAAGCCCTCGACCCGACGCGGCTGGTGATCGCGAACAGCGGCGTCAACTGCTGCTTCTCGCGTCCGGACAGCGGCGCGGGCGACGTCTACGACGACCACACGTACGTGGGCCCGGGTTCGCCGTCGGTGAACGACGGCCGCGCGATCGTCGACGGCGAGTACGGCGGCCTCGGCCTGGTGCTGGACGACCACTGCTGGCCCGGTCCGCCGAACGCCTACGAGATGACGCCGACGCGGGAGCGGCTCACCGAGCGCTACGCCGAGGTGAGCGCCGCCCTCGAGCGGGTCGTGGCGGAGCGGGGCTTGTCCGGTGCGGTCTACACCCAGACGACGGATGTCGAAAACGAGGTCAACGGGCTGCTCACCTACGACCGACGCGTGGTCAAGGTGGACCCGGTGGTGGTCGCGAAGTGCGTGCGGGCCGTGATCGAAATGGGTTCGTCCTGAATTCGACCACGGCCGTCACGTCGCTCGAGGAATTCTTCGGTGCGCCCGCGTGTGCCGGGGCGGTGGCCGCCCCGGCACGGCCGGGACCTACAGGTACAGCCAGAGGTGCAGGCCCAGGATGTTGATGTGCCCGTGGTGATGGTGGTGGCCGTCGCACAGCAGCAGGCAGTGGCGGGCCTGGACGTCCGCGCCGGATCGCGGCGCGGCCGACGCGGTGCCCACCGCGGGGCCGGCCAGGAGCAGCCCGAGTGCGACGGGGAGCGCGGCCAGTGCGGCCCGGTGTCTGGTTGTGCTCATCGGTGATCCCTTCTCGCCCGAAACGGCGCCGGAACGGCGTCGGAGAAATTATTCGGTGCGATACGGGAAAAACGGCAGGGTGGTCACCCGGAGTTCGACCGTCCGGCTCACGACAATCATTTTCGGTGGTATTTGCGTAATACCTGAACGGCCGCAGTTTTCCGTCGATCCGGTGAACTCCGGCGGCGGGCGGGGGACCCGCGTCCCCCGCCACGCTGTCAAGCCGGGAGCGCTGCTTCGATGGCCTTGACGACCGTGTCGTCCTCGGGCTCGGTGCGCGGCCGGAACCGCGCCAGGACCCCGCCGTCGGCGCCCACGAGGAATTTCTCGAAGTTCCACTGGACGTCGCCTGCCGCGCCCTCGGCGTCGGCGGTCCCGGTCAGCTCGGCGTAGAGCGGGTGCCGCCCTTCGCCGTTGACGTCGATCTTCTCGAACATCGGGAAGGTGACGCCGTAGGTCGTCGAGCAGAACGTCTGGATTTCCTCCGCGCTGCCCGGCTCCTGGCCGGCGAACTGGTTGCACGGGAACCCGACGACGGAGAAGCCCTGCGCACCGAAGCGTTCCTGCAGCCGCTCGAGCCCGGAGTACTGCGGGGTCAGGCCGCACTTCGACGCGACGTTGACCACGAGCAGCGCCTTGCCCGCGAATTCGCCCAGCGAGCTGTCCTGCCCGTCGAGGGTCTTGAGCGGAATTTCGTGGATTCCCATCCGGTGGATCCCTTTCAGTCGTGCTTCAGCGCCCGGGCGTCGAGGTGCCCGAACGGTCCGTCGTCGGCGCGGTGGCTCGCGGCGAGCTCCTCGGCCCGCGCGCGATCGCCGCGGTGCAGCAGCCCGGCCAGCGCGTCGAAGCGCTCGGTGTGGACCGCCGCGCGACGACGGGCGTAGTCCGCGGCCGAGTCCTTGGTGACCATGAACGCCCAGTCGCTCTCCAACGCCAGCATGGCCTCGGCGACGGCCTGGTCGGCGACGACGTCCCGCGCCGTCCGGTCCAGGCCCCGGACCAGATCGAGCAGCCGGTCCTGCAACGCGCTGTTGGCGGCGACCATGTCCTTGACCTGCTCGCCGTCCCAGACACGCCAGTCCTTGCCCGACCCCCACGACGACGAAGGCAGGTCGATCGGCGCACCGACGTGACCGGCTTCCATCGCGCCCTTCAGCGTGGTCACCCGCACGCCTGCCTCGGGCAGCGCGCGCAGCACGCCCTCCAGCCACGCCGGTCCTTCGTGCCACCAGTGCCCGAACAGTTCCGTGTCGTACGCGGCGACCACGAGCGCCTCACGCCCATGTTGCCGTTTCAGCGACCGCAGCCGCGTCACGACGGTATCGACGAAATCCTTGACGTGCGTCCCCAGCACGTCCGCCGCGAGCGCCGGGTCGTAGGGCGCCTTGTCCTGCGGCTCGACCGTCTTGCCGGTGACCCGCGCCGCCTTGAGGCCGACCTCGTGCTGCCAGGTGTGGAAGTCGCGGTAGGCGGCGTGCCCGGGGTAGCCGGCCTTCGGCGACCAGACGCGGTAGGTGACCTCGAGGTCCCGGCCGAACGCCAGGACGTCGGTGTCGCCGACCGGCCGGGCAGCCCAGGTCTCGCCGCGCAGCGACGGGCCGTCGACCATGAACCGCCGCACGCCCGCGGCCGCGTAGTCGTTTTCCATACCGGGCGCGTAACCGCACTCCGGGGCCCAGATCCCCTCAGGCCGCGTCCCGAGCCGCAGGGCCGTGTCGGCGAGACCGGCGTTCAGCGCGAACTCCCGCACCCGCGGGTCCAGCAGCGGCTGGAACGGGTGGGCGAGCGGGCCGCCGAGCAGCTCGATGGTCGCGTTGTCGACCAGGGACCGCAGGACCGGGGAGAAGCCGTGCCGCCACCGCGTGGCGAGCTCTTCGGCCGCCCGGACGGCGGTCCGGTGCTCCGCGGCGGCGAGTTCGCGCAGCAGCGGGTCGCCGCGCCACAAGGTCGACGCGTGCTGCGCGCGCAACTGCCAGTGGCCGAGCCACTCGTGGAAGGCGCGGATGCTGTAGGGGTCGTCGAGCTGCGCGGCGAGCACCGGCGTCACGCCCAACGTCAGCACATCGCGGCGGCCCTCGTCGGCGAAGCGCTCCAGGAGCTCGACCATCGGCAGGTAGGAGTGCGCCCACGCCTGGTAGAGCCACTCCTCGCCGACCGGCCAGGTCCCGTGGTGCGGCAGCCACGGCAGGTGGCTGTGCACGACGAGGCAGAAGGTGCCCTCGCTCATCGGCGCACCGCCACGGCGATCAGGTCGAGGCTCGCGTCGAGGTCGTCGCCGTGGATGTCGAAGCCGGTGGCCTCGATCGCGGCGACGTCGGCGAGCAGCGCCTCCGGCCAGACGGCCTGACCCGGCAGCTTGCCCATGACCACGTCGAGCTGGGCGTCGATGATCGACCCGCCGTACCGCTCGTCGAGCGCGCGTACGGCCTTGCCGTGGTGCAGCCCGTGCAGCGATTCGACGGCGAAACCGGCGTCGGTGAGCAGCCCGGCCAGCTCGGACGGCGCCAGCTCGCGGGTGTGGAACGGGTTCAGCGGCGTGTCGCTGTCCGGGGTGAAGGTCAGCCGGTTCGGGGTCGTGACCAGCAGTTTGCCGTTCGGCGACAACACCCGCCGGCACTCGGCGAGGAAGCCGGCCTGGTCCCACAGGTGCTCGATGACCTGGAAGTTCGCCACGACGTCGACGGCGGCGTCGCGCAGGGGCAGGTACGCCAGGTTCGCTCGCGCGACGGCGACCTCGGGGTAGCGGCGGGCGACGTGCTCGGTGGTCGGGAGGTCGTAGTCCAGCGCGAGCACCCGGCGGGCCGCTGTCGCGAGGAGGCTCGCGCCGTAGCCCTCGCCGCAGCCGGCTTCGAGGACCGTCGCGTCCGCGCAGTGGGGGAGCAGGGCGGCGTACGCGGCTTCGTGGCGCCTGAACCAGTAGTTCTCCTCGGCGATGCCGGGGACGGTCCGTTCGCCGGTCAGGTGCAGCGCCTCGGCCCGGGTGGCTGGGGTGGTCACCTCCGCGACCCTAGCGGGTGTCACGTCCGGCGCCGCTGTCTCGTTCCGTGGTCATGCAACGGACCATCACCCGCGTACTGCTCGTCGTCTTCGGCCTGGTCGAGGCCGTGGTCGGAATCTGGCCACTGGTCTCACCGACCGGCTTCTACCAGGACTTTCCCGGCTTCCGCACCGGCTGGGTGGCGATGGACGGGCCGTTCAACGAGCACCTCCTGCGCGACTTCGGCGGCCTCAACCTCGGGCTCGCGGCGCTGCTGATCGGAGCCGCCGTGATCGGCACCACAGCGGTGGCGCGGCTCGCGGCCGCCTCCGCGCTGCTCTTCGGCGTCCCCCACTTCGCCTACCACCTCGGCCACGTCGGGCACTTCGACCGGATCGACCAGGTGCTCATCATCGGGACGACCGGGCTCGGCGCCCTGCTGCCGCTCGCCGTCCTGCTGATCCCGGCACGGCGGGTCAGCCCACCGGCGACACCGTGATGCCGAGCGCTCCGGGACCGAGGTGCGCGCCGATCACCGTGCTCGCTTCGACGACCATGCTCTCGACCATCGCCGGCACGCGGCGTTCGATCTGCCTGCCGATCTCCAGTTCGTGGTCGCTGGCCCCGAACCGGGTGACGGCGATGTCGGCGCGGAACCCGCCGGACTTCTTCACCGCGAGGTCCACCATCTTGGCCAGCGCGCGCCGCGTGCCGGGGATCCGGGCCAGCGGCGCGACCTCGCCGTCCTTGACCGTGAGCAGCGGCTTGATCGAGAACGCGCTGCCGAGCATGGCCTGGGCGGCGCCGATCCGGCCGCCGCGGCGGAGGTATTCGAGGGTGTCGACGTAGATGAACTCGGTGCTCGTGGTGCACCGGCGCTCGGCGGCGTCGATGACCCGGTGGGCGTCCGCGCCGGCCGCGGCGGCCCGCGCGGCCGACACGGCGGCGAAGCCGAGGCTCATGCCGGTGGTCCGGCTGTCCAGGACGTGCACCGGGATGCGGACCTGCTGGGCGGCCTCCCGGGCCGCGCGGACGGTGTCGGACATGCGGCCGGAGATGTGGATGCTGACGATGGCGGTCGCGCCGGCGGTGGCCGCTTCCTGGTAGGCCCAGAAGAACGCCCCCGGGTCCGGGGGCGCGGTGGTGATGACCTGCCCGGCTCTCATGGCGTCGATCACTTCGCCGCGGTCGAAGCGGTTCTCGTCGTCGAAGGTGCTTCCCAGGCTCAGCTGGATCTGGACGACCCCGATATCCCACCGGGAAGCGACGAGGTCGGGCAGGCAGGAGCTCGAGTCGGTGATGACGGCGATGCGCGCAGGCATGGTGAATGAGGTTAGTGCCTGACACCCACTGCCAGTAGGCCGTGGTTGGTCCGATCGGACGAACGGCAGGTCGGGTGGGGTAACCGGTCAACTACCGGGACGATGGTCCCACTAGATTGCTCATCCAGGTGAATGGCGTCACCTCGACGGGTCCTGCGCGCCGATTGGCCCTAATCTACCGGCCAGTAGAGCACTGTCCCGTGGTCGCCCGCGGGCCACGAACCGGGAGGTCGAAGCAGACCCATGACCAACATCGTCGTCCTGGTCAAGCAGGTACCGGACACCTACTCGGAGCGGAAGCTCAACGGGTCCGACCACACCCTTGACCGCGAATCCGCCGACGCCGTGCTCGACGAGATCAACGAGAAGGCCGTCGAAGAGGCGCTGAAGATCAAGGAAGCCGGCGAGGGCGAGGTCACCGTGATCTCGGTGGGCCCGGACCGCGCGACCGACGCCATCCGCAAGGCGCTGTCCATGGGCGCCGACAAGGCCATCCACGTCTCCGACGAGGCGCTGCACGGCTCCGACGCGATCGCCACCGCCAAGGTGCTCGCCGCCGCCATCGGCAAGGTCGAGGGCTTCGACCTGGTCATCGCCGGCAACGAGTCCTCCGACGGCCGCGGTGGCGCCATCCCGGCGATCCTCGCCGAGCTGCTGGGCCTGCCGCAGGTCACCTACGTGCGCGAGCTGACCGTCGACGGCTCGACGATCAAGGCCACCCGCGAGACCGAGGACGGCCTGACCCACCTCGAGGCGAGCCTGCCCGCGATCGTGAGCGTCGGCGAGAAGATCAACGAGCCGCGCTACCCGTCCTTCAAGGGCATCATGGCCGCGAAGAAGAAGCCGGTCGAGACGTTCACCATCGCCGACCTGGGCATCGACGCGGGCGAGGTCGGCCTCGCCAACGCGTGGTCCACGGTGACCGAGTCCGCGCCCAAGCCCCCGCGCACCGCCGGCGAGAAGGCCGAGGACGAGGGCGACGGCGGCACCAAGGTCGCCGAGTACCTGGTCGGCCAGAAGCTCATCTGACAACGGCTCTTCGAGGAGGAACAAGAACATGGCTGAAGTACTCGTCCTCGTCGACCACGTCGACGGTGAGGTCAAGAAGGTCACGCTCGAGCTGCTGACCGCCGCCCGCGCGCTCGGTGAGCCGTCGGCCGTCGTCGTCGGCCCGACCGGGACCGCCGCGAAGGCGAAGCAGGCGCTGGCGTCGCACGGCGCCGCCAAGGTGTATGTCGCGGAAGGCGACGACGCCGCCAACTACCTGGTCACGCCCAAGGTGGACGTGCTCGCCGCGCTCGCGCAGCAGGCGTCCCCGGCGGCCGTGCTCGTCACCGCCAGCGGTGAGGGCAAGGAGGTCGCCGCCCGCCTGGCCGTGCGCCTGGGCTCCGGCCTGATCTACGACGCCGTGGGCGTCTACGGCGACGGCGTCATCGACCAGTCCATCTTCGGTGGCGCGTTCTCGGTCAAGTCGAAGTCCGCCAAGGGGGCGCCGGTCGTCTCGATCCGCCCGGGTGCGGTCGAGGCCGAGCCCGCCGAGGGTGCGGCGGCCGAGGAGACCGTCGAGCTCCCCGCCGTCGACGCGGCGAAGGCGACTCGCATCACCGGCGTGGAGCCGGTGACCGGCGGCGACCGGCCGGAGCTGACCGAGGCCTCGATCGTGGTCTCCGGCGGCCGCGGTGTCGGCTCGGCGGAGAAGTTCGACGTCGTCGAGAAGCTGGCCGACTCGCTCGGCGCGGCTGTCGGCGCCTCGCGGGCCGCTGTCGACTCGGGCTACTACCCGGCTCAGTTCCAGGTCGGCCAGACCGGCAAGACGGTCTCCCCGCAGCTGTACATCGCGCTCGGCATCTCCGGCGCGATCCAGCACCGCGCCGGCATGCAGACGTCGAAGACGATCATCGCCGTCAACAAGGACCCGGAGGCGCCGATCTTCGAGATCGCCGACTTCGGCATCGTCGGCGACCTGTTCAACGTCGCGCCGCAGCTGACCGAAGCGGTCGAGAAGCGCAAGGGCTGATCTTCGCCTGGCGAAGGGCCTTCCGGGGTGACCCGGAAGGCCCTTCGTGCGTTTTCGGGACAGAGAACCCGCCATTAACTGAACGTGCATTTATCGGTCATCGGATGGCACTCTCCGCGGCTTCCTCCGCGCCGGTACACCTTGACCATGACGACGTCACAGCTCCTCGTCAGCACTGATCAGGCGGGTGCCGAGCTCCCCGCCGACGCCCCCCGGTACTCGCTTCTCGTCGCGCACGCGAACGACGAAGTGGTCGCGGCGCAGAAACTGCGCCACCGGGTGTTCGCCGAGGAAATGGGTGCGCGCCTCCACTCCCCGCGACCCGGTCTCGACATCGACGAGTTCGACGAGTTCTGCGACCACCTCGTCGTCCGCGACGACAACACGGGCGACATCGTCGGCTGCTACCGCATGCTGCCGCCGGAGCGCGCCGCCCAGGCCGGAAAGCTCTACGCCGACGGCGAGTTCGACCTGACCGCGCTCGACGACCTGCGCTCGTCGCTGGTCGAAACCGGCCGCTCGTGCGTGCACCCGGACCACCGCAGCGGCGCCGTCGTGAGCCTGGTCTGGGCCGGGATCGCCCGCTACATGCTGCTTTCCGGCCACCGCTACCTCGCCGGCTGCGCGTCCGTCCCGCTGGTGGAAGACGGGTCCTCGGCCGCCGGCGTGTGGGACGTCCTGCGCGCCAAGCACTACTCCGACGAGGCCACGCGCGTCACGCCGTTGATCCCGTGGGACCCCTCGGGCATCGCACGCCCGGCGCGGCCCACGCTGCCGCCGCTGATCAAGGGCTACGTCCGGCTCGGCGCCAAGGTGTGCGGGCCGCCCGCGCTCGACGCCGACTTCGGCGTCGCGGACTTCTTCGTGCTCCTGGACCTGCACAACGTCGACGAGCGGTACCTCAAGTTCTTCCTCGGGGGCCAGGGATGAGCCACGGGTGGATGCCGGTTTCGCCGTGCGGCGACGGCTGCCTCACCGCCGACGATCCGGTGGTCGGCCTGCCGCGACGGGCCCTGCGCTTCGCCGCGGCGATCTCGGTGGTTCTCGCGGCACTGGTGTCCGCGCCCTTGCTGCTGGTCGCTCCGGGCCGTGAACGCCTGCTCCGGCTCGTCTTCCGCGGCATGCTGCGGGCGTTCGGCGTCCGGTTGGACATCCGGGGCGGAGCCGACTTCCTGACCGCGCCCGCCGGCCGCGGCGCCCTGGTGGTCAACAACCACATCTCGTGGCTGGACATCGTCGCGATCAACGCGCTGCGGCCGATGCGCGCGCTGGCCAAGAAGGAGATCGCGACCTGGCCGGTGCTCGGCGGCCTGGTCCGCCGCGGCGGCAGCATCTTCCTCGACCGCGAACGCCTGACGACGTTGCCCGCCACGATGGCGTCACTGGCCGACGCACTGAGGGCGGGCTCGCTGGTGAGCGTCACGCCGGAGGGCACGACCTGGTGCGGTCTGGCCTCGGGCCGCTTCACGACGGCGACGTTCCAGGCGGCCATCGACGGCGGTGTCCCGGTGCGCCCGATCGCGTTGCGCTACCGCCTGGCCGACGGCCGCGAAACCAGCCGCCCGGCGTTCATCGGACCGGAGTCGCTGATCGCGTCCCTGCGCCGGGTCGCGGCCCTCCGCGGTCTGGTGCTCGAGATCCACGTCTGCCCGGAGATCGCCCCAGGCCGCGCCGAAACCCGCCGCGAACTGGCGGCCCTCGCCGAGGCGGCGGTCCATTCCGCGCTGGGCACGGTGCAGATCCCGGCCCAGCAGCGGCGCCGGACCCCGCGCCGCCGGCCGGCGCCACTGGCTTCGCCTCCCGCGAAGTGATCCGGGCCCTGTCGCCGCGATCCGGCGGCAGGCCCGGATTGGGGGACGTGCCGCCGTCGGCCGGAGGCAGGTCCCGGTCCGCCTCGTTCAGCCGACGGCGATGGTCAGTTTTCCGCCAGGGTGCCCGCCTTCGCTCTCGACCTGCGCCGCGGCCGCCTCGGCCAGCGGATAGCTCTTGCCCTGCGCGATGCCGACCCCGCGATCGGTCACCCAGCCGGCGATCCCGGTGAGGACCTCACGGGTCTGCTCGCCCCCGCTGGAGAACGGGATCCCCAGCTCGAACGCGGCCGCATCAGCGATGGTGACGATCCGGTCCTGGGAACCGCGCAGCTCGACGGACCCCGGCAGCACCCCGTGTCCGGCAGCGTCGAACACGGCGTCCACCGGCCCGGACGCAGCCTCGCGGACCCGCTCCACCCAGCCGTCGCCGTAGAGCACGGGAACAACGCCCAGCGACTTGAGGTCGTCGAGGCTCCGGCTTCCCCCGGTCCCGATGACGGTCGCCCCCTGCGCGACGGCGACCTGAGCGGCGAACCGCCCGACCGTGCCGCTCGCGCCGTGGAGCAGCAGCGTCTCGCCCTCGCGGATCTCGAGCAGCCCGAGGACGCGAAGCGCGGTCTCGCCGGCGACCGGCAGCGCGGCGGCGTCCGCCCACGAAAGACTCGCGGGCTTCGGCGCGATCGTCTTGGCGAGCGCGTACTCGGCGTAGGCACCGGTCTCCGACCAGCCGAAGACTTCGTCGCCCACGGCGAAGTCAGCGCCTTCCCCGACAGCGTCGACGATCCCGGCGACCTCGAGGCCGGGGATGTGGGGGAACGGGACCTGGAAGTTCTGCTGCATGGCGCCGTTGCGGATCTTCCAGTCGATCGGGTTGACCCCGGCGGCCCGCACCGCCAGCCGCACTTGTCCTGGGCCCGGCTCCGGCGTCGGGACGTCGGACAGCTGCAGGACTTCCGGTCCGCCGTATGCGGAGAAGGTGATCGCTCGCATGGTGGTTCTCGCTCCTTGGTTCGTGACCTTCGGTTCGAATGTCCTCCCCCGGAAGTCAACTCGCCCGGCGGAGCCGCCGAACCGCCCGGACGAGCAGTGTTCACTAGCCGGACGAGCAGGTCGCCGGACCCCGGACGCGCCTACCTTGGAGGCCATGGACGCTTCCTGGTCGGATCCGCGACACGTGCTGGACGTCGTCGAGCGGCTCCTGTCGGCACCCCGGCCCCAGCTGCTCAGCCGGTTCTCCGCGGAGCTGGGCAAGCTGATCCCGCACCGAGCGGCCGCGATGCAGACGGGCGACTGCCCCCGCAGCCCGCTCAAGGTCATCGGCGACGAAGCGATCACGCAGGCTGTGACGAGCGCCGAGCTGCAGCGGCTGGTCGACCGCAGTGAGCCGGGCAAGGCCCTGGTGACCGACGGCGTGCTCGGAGGCGTCGAGCGCCGCCTGATCCTGCTCGCTTCGACACCGGCGGTCGGCCAAGGTGCGGTGATAGCCGTGGTGCCGGGCTCCGGGGAGCTGCCGTCCCCGGAGCTGGAGCTGGCAGCCCAGCTGTGGCACATCGTCAGCACCGATGCGGGCCAGCAGGCGACCGACCCAGGCCCGGATGTCCTGGCCGGCAGCCTCGCCGCCGCCTCTGCACGCGCCCAGGTGATTACCGACCTCGGTCAGATGCACGCGGCAACCCTGGTGGCGCTCCTGTCGGTCCTCCGCTCCGGCCGGCTCTCCGACGCCGTCGCCCGCCGCACCGCGGTCGACCTCGCCGCTGACGCGCTGCTCGAGCTCAAAGGCGTCGTAGACCGCGACCAGGTCCTGTCCGCGGAGCAGTCGGGCGCGGCATTCGCCGTCCTCAAGACCCAGCTGGCCGACCTGGTCCGGCACACGGAGGTCGACGTCGACCTCGTCGACCCGATCGGCGACGCGTCCCTTCCGCAGGACATCGCCCACACGGCACGGACGTTGACGCGCGGCCTGGTGCTCGCCGCATTGGACCGCGCCGCGACCACACGCTTGAGGGCGTCCTGGCGCGTGGACGGCTCGATGCTGCGGATCACCGTCCGCGACGATTGCCCGGAAGTGGCCGACGCGATCCCACCTCGAGGCCTGACCGAGCGGCTCACAGCGCTCGGCGGCAACTGGGAGGTCGACGCCGTGCCGGACTGGGGGACGACGATCACCGCGGTCCTCCCGCTCGGCGTCGCCGAACCACCGGAGCTGCGTCCGGTCGACCGCCTCAACCCGCGCGAACTGGAGGTTCTGTCGGGCATCTCGCAGGGCCTGCGCAACCGGCAGATCGCCGAGCAATTGCAGCTCAGCGAGCACACGGTGAAGTTCCACGTCCGCAACATCCTCGACAAGCTCGACGTGAGCTCGCGCGGCGAAGCGGCCGCTCTCGCCCGTGACCTGCCGCTGGAACCGGTGGCGCACCGCACGGCCTGAACCGCCTTGACCTCCAGCGGGCTGGAGGTTGCACGCTGCTGATCATGGCCTCGACGATCGACTCCGTGCCCCGTCGCCGCAGTGTGCTCTGGAATGCCGAACACCGGCTGACCACGATCGCGCTGCTGCTCGTGGTCACCTTGGTCGCGTTCGAGAGCATGGGCGTGGCGACGGCGATGCCCACGCTGGTCGCGGACCTCCACGGGCGGTCGCTCTATTCGTGGCCCTTCACGATCTTTCTTGTCGCCAGCGTGGTCGCGACGGTGCTTTCGGGCCGGATCGGCGACCACCGCGGCCCGGCACCCGCACTGCTCGCCGGCCCCTTGTTGTTCGCAGCCGGCCTGGTGGTCGCAGGGACGGCGAGCGGAATGCGGATGCTCCTCCTCGGCCGCGCATTGCAGGGCTTCGGCTCGGGGTTGCTCCTCGTCTCGGTCTCGCTCCTGATCGCGCTGACGTTCACCGACCACGAACGCCCGGTCATCTACGCCGCGAACGCTGCCGCGTGGGTCCTGCCTGCGGTCATCGGACCTTCGGTGGCCGGGGTCGTGACGGTCGGCGTCGGCTGGCGCTGGGTCTTCCTCGGCTTGGTTCCGTTCGTGGCTGTCGGCGTGCTCATGCTGGTCGTGGTCGTCCGGCGCTTGCCCGCGCACGAACCCGCCACTGGCGGCCGACGGGCGAGCGTGCCGCAGGCGATGGTCGCCGCACTCGGCGTCGCAGTGTTGACGTGGGCGGCTCAGCACCAATCGCTCGTGGCGCTCGGCTACGGCACGGTCGGCCTGATTGCCCTGGGCTACGCCCTCCGGACACTGCTGCCGTCCGGGACGCTGACTTCCCGCCCGGGCCTGCCGACGGTCATCGCCTCCCGCGCCCTGATCGCCGGGGCGTACGCGGGGATGGAGGCGTATCTCCCGCTGACGATGAGCGCAGTGCACGGATACAGCCCCGCCCTCGCCGGCCTGCCACTGACGATCACGGCTTTGGGCTGGTCCGCGGCGTCGGCAGCGCAAGGTCGGTACCTCGGTTGGTCGAGGGAGGCATCGCTGCGCACGGGGTTCTGGCTGGTCGCCGTCGGCCTGATCGGCTTCGGCCTGGTCTCGCAACCGTGGTTTCCCGGCTGGATCGCATTCGTGGCCTGCGCCGTCGGCGGCGCAGGCATGGGGATCGCGATGCCTGCCATTTCCGTCCTCCTGCTCCGGTACTCGCCCGAGGGTGAGCGCGGGTTCAACACCTCGGCGATGCAGCTCGCGGACTGGGTCGGGTCCGCGCTGCTCATCGGCCTGGGTGGCGTCCTGCTCGGTGCGGTCGGCTCGGTCCTCGACCCGTCTCCGGCAATGGCCCTGCTCACAGTGGCCTTGGTGGCTCTCGCGATGGTGGGTGTCCGGCTGACCGGGCGGTGGCCGTCAAAGGTGTGACAGCCCACTTCGACAGCCAGGGTGGGCTTCGTCACGCGCTGGAGCGGACTACCCTGGAACAGCGATGACCTATCTCGACCACGCGGCAACCACTTCGATGTTGCCCGAAGCCATAGCGGCGATGACCGAGGCGCTGTCCACCGTGGGCAACGCCTCAGCGCTGCATTCTTCGGGCCGCCGGGCTCGCCGGATGGTCGAGGAAGCCCGCGAAACCATCGCCGAGGCGCTGGGCGCCCGTCCCTCCGAGGTGATCTTCACCGGTGGGGGCACAGAGAGCGACAATCTCGCGATCAAGGGCATCTACTGGGCCCGTCGTGGCGAGCAGGAGCAGCGTCGTCGCATCCTGTGCGGTGCCGCCGAGCACCACGCAGTGCTGGATACCGTCGAATGGCTCGAAGCTCACAGCGGCGCCGAGGTCACGTTGCTCGAGGTGGACAGCCAGGGACGGGTGTCGCCCGACGTCCTCCGGAAAGCCATCGCAGTGGCGCCCGAGTCCGTGGCGTTGACCACGGTGATGTGGGCGAACAATGAGGTCGGCACGATCAACCCGATCGCCGAGCTGGCGGCAGTGTGTGCCGAGTTCGACATCCCGTTCCACACCGACGCGGTCCAGGCCGTCGGGGCCGCGCCGGTCGACTTCGCGACCAGTGGCGCCGCTGCCCTCACCCTGACCGGGCACAAGCTCGGTGGCCCGTTCGGAGTGGGAGCGCTGCTGCTGGGGCGCGACGTACCTTGTGCGCCTCTGCTGCACGGCGGAGGCCAGGAGCGCAACATCCGGTCCGGCACCCTGGACGTCCCGGCGATCGTGGGTTTCGCAGCTGCAGTCCGAATCAGCGTCGCTACTCGAGCCGACTACGCGAAGCGCGTCGAGGAACTTCGAGACGGACTCGTCGAGGCCGTCCAGCGGGAGATACCGGACGCCGTCCTCAACGGTGGAGAGGGCGAGCGGCTGCCCAGCCATGCCCACTTCACCTTCCCCGGATGCGCCGGCGACAGCCTGCTGATGCTGCTCGACGCCAAGGGCATCGAATGCTCGACGGGCTCTGCATGCACTGCAGGCGTGGCCCAGCCGAGCCATGTGCTGCTCGCCATGGGGGCGGACCCGGCGGCGGCTCGCGGTTCCCTCCGTTTCTCCCTTGGCCACACATCCACCACCGCGGACGTCGAGGCCGTTGCGGCGGAGATCGGTGGCGTCGTCATGCGCGCCCGGCAGGCCGGCCTCGCCGGAATGCGCAAGCAGACCCAGAAGCAAGAGGTGTAAGGCAATGCGGGTTTTGGCCGCGATGAGCGGAGGAGTGGACTCGGCGGTCGCCGCGGCGCGCGCGGTCGACGCCGGGCACGACGTCGTCGGTGTGCACCTGGCCCTGTCGGCCAAACCGGGAACTCTCCGGACCGGCTCGCGCGGGTGTTGCACGATCGAGGACTCGCACGACGCTCGGCGGGCCGCTGACATCCTCGGAATCCCGTTCTATATCTGGGACTTCGCTGAGCGCTTCACCGAAGAGGTCGTTGAAACCTTCGTCGGCGAATACGCTGCCGGACGCACCCCGAATCCGTGTGTCACCTGCAACGAGAAGATCAAGTTCGAAGCGCTCCTCGAAAAGGCGATGGCGCTCGGATTCGATGCGGTCGCAACAGGCCACTACGCGCGCCTCTCCGTGGTAGATGGTGTGCCCGAGCTGCGTCGTAGTGCGGACAGCGGCAAGGACCAGTCGTACGTCCTCGCCTCGCTGACGCCGGAGCAGCTCAGCCACGCCATGTTCCCTCTGGGCGGCTCCTGGAAGACCGACGTGCGAGCCGAGGCGGAGCAGCGAGGCCTGTCCGTCGCCAACAAGCCGGACAGCCACGACATCTGTTTCATCCCGGACGGCGACACCAAGAAGTTCCTGGAGAACCGGCTGGGGCAGCGTCCCGGCGAACTCGTGGACGCGGAAACGGGTGCGGTCCTCGGCCGGCACACCGGGGTGCACGGGTTCACGGTCGGCCAGCGCAAGGGCCTGGGAATCGATGCTCCGGCACCGGATGGCCGTCCTCGGTACGTCCTTTCTCTCGAGCCGGTCTCGGGCTCCGTCAAGGTCGGCTCCGTGTCGGGACTCGGCGTCGAGGTGATCGAGGCCGACCGCGCGATCTGGCCCAGCGGCCGGCCGCTGAGCGAACCCACCGAATGCGTGGTTCAGGTCAGGGCCCACGGAGGGATCGTGGATGCGGTCGCCGACGTGGACGGAGACACCATGACGGTGCACCTGCGCGAGCCGCTGCGCGGAGTCGCTCCGGGGCAGGTCGTCGTTCTCTACCGCCCCGATCCTGAAGGCGGGGACGTTGTCCTCGGTAGCGCGAAGATCTCAGGCACCCGCTGATCATCGGTCACTTCCGGGACTTCTTCCGGAGCCGGTTCGTCCGTCGGCGGCTGGGATGCATGGACGGCGGCGTTGTCGAATGGACCTGTCCTGACGGTGTCGCGACATTGACGGTCCCTTCCGGCGTGACTTCGTAGTCCCAGCCAAGCTGCTCTTTCAGCTTGCTGTGCCGCGAGCAGAAGGTGACCGCCTGGTCCGCAACGCCTTCGGGCTCGCCCTTCGTGCGCGTCGCAGTGACCCCACAGCTCTGTGCGGGGCGTGTGCATCCGGGCTGCCGGCATTCTTGGTCGCGAACCCGGACGAACTCGTCCTGCTCGATCGAGTAGCGCGTCGGAGAAAGTTCGACCGCGTGCCCGGTTCGCGGGTCGGTGAGGACCCGGCGCAGTGTCGTGTTGGAGCCGCCGACGATGTGGCGAGCCAACGCCGCCGCGATGGGCCCGCGACCGGACAAGGCTGCCGGGGTCTGATTGAGACCGAGGTAGGTGGCCAAGTCGATGTGCAGGAAGACCTCGGTGCGTTCGCTCGGGCCTCCTGTGCCGCTGAGCAGCAGGTCGATGGCCACGTCCGCTCGGAGCTGATCCAGCGTCCGCGGTTCTTCCGGCGTCTTCAACGCGCGGGCGGCCTGGTCGACGCGGGCATAGGCCGCGGTTGCCTTCTCGGTCGGTGCGTTGTTGACCGACAGATGGGTCACGCCGGTGTCCTGGTGGTGGAGGGTGAGGCGCCGCTCGACCAGCTTTCGTTCGGTGCGGAGCGCTGCGCCTTCGGGATCGGCCTGCGCGGCCGCGTAGGCCGCGGCCCGGCGGACCTGGGTGGCGTTCCGCCCCGGCACCCGATCCTCGAGCGTCGCGTCGACGACACGCACGTGATCTTGCGACAGCCATGCCGTCGCATCGGTGACTTTCATGGCGCGATGGAGGTCAAGCCGGCCGTCATCCATGAGATTGAGCATGCGGGGGAGGCGGGCAATCAGCGCGTTGGCCGCGGAAACGATGGCGCTGGCGCGGTGTTCCGTTGTGGACAAGGCCAACGCCACTTCCGACGACGCACTGGTCGCCTGTCTCCGGCGCACGCTCAGGTCCGCGATCGCTCTCAGTTGCAGTGCTTGCAGCTTCGAGATCTCCGCGTCGGTATCGCGGATCAGGTCGATGACCTGGTCGTCTCGCATGCGCTGCAACGTATTCGGATCGGTGCGGACCGACCAGTGCATGAACGGAAGTTCGCCGTCGGCGCTCTGGACAGGTGTAGGGACGAGCTTGTGGACTGGTTGTGAAGGTGTCATGAGTCCGACGGTACGACAGCTCGCAAGGAAAGTCATCGAAAGGGCGCGAACGGTCCATTCGCGCCATTCTCTTGACTAATCGCAATTCATTCGGGATCGTTCGCGTGTGTGTGGGCGCCCGTGCGGCGACGGCGAGAGGAGGAGCAGTGTCCTAAGTGGATGATTATGTTCGAGGTTCCGGCGCTCAGAGCTTGAGCTTGAATCCTGTGTGGCTGGGCACGAATCCGAGTCGCTCGTAAAATCGGTGCGCTTCCGTCCGGGAGGTGTCCGACGTGAGTTGCACCAGGGCGCACCCGCGCCGCCGTGACTCGTCGATCGCCCAGCGGACGAGGTCGGCGCCCAGTCCGGTACCTCGATGGTCGGCGTGGATCCGCACGGCCTCGATCTGGCCGCGAAGCGCGCCGCGCCTGGCGAGCCCCGGAATGATCGTCAGCTGCAGGGTGCCGACGGGCACCTCGCCTGACGTGACAACCGCCAAAAGCTGATTCGGATCCGCGTCGAGCTCGGCGAATGCGCGCAGGTACGGCTCAAGATCGCCGGGATCGTCCCGGGTGGCGCCGAGCTGGTCGTCCGCCAGCATGTGCACGATCGCCTCGATGTCTTCTCGCCGTGCCCTGCGGATGGTGTAGTCGGCCACGACGTCAGTATCACAGGACGCGGGTGAATCCGTGGTAGCTGTACTCGAAGCCGAAGCGTGCGTAGAAATCTCGCAGGTCGCCGCGGTTGAGGCCCGAATCGAGGTGGACGCGTGCGCACCCGCGCCGGCGGGCTTCGTCGATGCCCCAGGTCAGCAGCGCGCTGGTCACGCCGCGCCGCGCGGCGCGGATGCCCTCGAGCAGGCCACGGGACGCGCCGTCCCAGGCCAGACCTCGGAGCACGGTCAGCTGCGCGGTGCCGGCGACGCCGTTGTCGTCCTCGGCGACAACCAGTGTGACGTGCGGGGTGTTCATGAGTTCCTGGAGCGCGGTTGCCAACGGTTCGCCCGGTGCGCCGAACAGGCGGACGAGCGCCTCGATGTCCGTTGCCCGGGCGCGTCTGATGACCTCCATTTCACCCAGTATGCAGGAGGCTGGTCAGCGGACCTAACTGCGACGAGGCGGCTACCCGCCGTGTGTGGCCATGTTTGCGTCAGGCCACCGTGTAACGACGAATGCCGTCGACAGCTTGCGCGCTCAGTTTTCCTTGGGAAACCAGAAGGTCGAGGTGCGCCGCGGTTTCGAGGACCGCGAGCATCTGGTTGAAGGAGTCCATTTCGGACAGTTTGCGGTTGCGGCGGGTCCAGCCCATCCGGTGGGCGGCTTCGTACGCGCAGGTCGCACCGGCCACGATTTGCGCGGCGACCGTCTCGAGACGCTGGCGATGGTGTTCCAGCAGTTCGTCGACTCGGGTGTGCACGCTCTCGGACACCGGGCCGTGGGCGGGAAGCATGCGGCGGTCCGGCATGGCACGCACCAGGCGAAGCGAGCCGAGGAAGTCGTTGAGCGGTAACTCGGCCGGCACCGGCTGGAACCCGATGGAGGGCGTGATGTGCGGCAGCACGTGGTCGCCGGAGAACAACAGGCCGGCGGTGTCGTCGACGAAGACGACATGCCCGGACGTGTGTCCCGGCGTGGCGACGACCTCGAATTCGCGCCCGGGCAGGACCGGCCGCTGACCCGGTGTCAGCCATTCGTCGGGCGCTTCCCAGAGGTCGGCTTCCGTGTGCCGCCGGCTCGTGCCGAACTGCCGGGCGAGCGCTTCCACGACTTCGCCGGCCCCGGCCTGGGCCAAGAGGTCGACCTGGGCTTCCATCGGCAAGCGGTCGGGGTTGCCGGATGCCTTGAGCGAGGGCTCTTCGTCCTGGCCGAGGGCGATCTTCGAACCGAAGTCACGACGGAGGACCACCGCTTGCGAATAGTGATCCCGATGAACGTGGGTGACGAGGAACTCGCTGACGTCGGCGAGTCCGGCGCCGATCCCGCCCAAGGCGTCGGCGAGCTGTTGCCGGGCCACGGTCAGCGCCCATCCGGAGTCGACCAGGACCAGCTTTTCGCCGTCGGTGACCGCGTAGACGTTGACCGCGCGCAGAGCATCGTTGGGCAGCGGCAACGGGATCCGGTAGACGCCGGGCGAGACCTCGTAGATCCCGGGCTCGGTCCAGTTCCTGTCGCTGCTTTCCGGCAACGGCTCCACGGTGACCTCCCGTCCCGGCGAGACTGCGGTGTCCCGGCCTTTCTTCACCCTGAGCCGTGCCGGGCCCGCTGTCCACCGGGAGGAGATGAGACGCCGGTCACTCGATCAGTCGGTGTCCTGCTTCAGGGCGGTGTCGATCGTCAGAGCCGCGGCGACCACCATGCTGGCGAGCGGATCCGGCAGTGGGTGCGGGATCTCCACGACATAGTTGTCGGCCGTGGTGAAGGCGGCTTTGAGGAACCCGCCCCAGGTCTTGGTCACTCGGGCGACCTCGGTGTCGGCGTGGTCGCGGATCGAGAAGTTCCAGGCGCGCCAGTTCTCGGCGAAGATCCCGCCGACCGACTTGCCGTCGACGATGAAGCCGAACCGGATCTTGCCGAAGACGTTCTCCTGGACGATCTCGCCGATCGGCGTCTCGTCGGCCCGGGTGACCAGGAACCGGGACTTGAACACCTTCGCCGGCCGGGTCACCTTGAGCACGGTGCTGTGGTTGGCGTCGCGGACCTCGAACTTGTGGGTCAGGAACTGGTCGTAGTTGGTCAGGAGCCGGATCGCCTTCTTCAGCGTGCTCTGACCCACCTCGACGACTCCGCCGAGCTGGTTGCCGTGCTGGTCGAAGACGCCGAACTCGTTGGCCATCTCGATCAGCTTGGCGCGCTGGTTGACCACGAGGACCGGTTCGGTGAACAGGGTCCCGCCCCCGGTGCGCGCGGCGCCTCGGCCGCGTGTCGCGCGATTGACCTGGTGCTGGATCCGGGCCGGGTCGTGGGCGCGTTCGATGTCCAGCTCGATCGGCTCGGAATCGCTCGGCGGCGGGGATGGTTGCGCCGGCCGGGTATCGGCGGTCCAGGCCTGGCCGTCCCACCATCGGTGCAGACGGGGGTCCCGCGCGTCCGGGTACCAGCCCGGCTGCGGTGGCGAACTCGTCATGGCCGGTCAGCCTATCGTCGTGGACGCGCTCATGGTGTCCGTCAAGGGATATGCGGTGAATGTCCGCATCCCGGCGCCCCGGCCGCTGCCCGCACCCGGAGATCGACCAGAATCGGTGGTCGTGAGTGAGCGAATCTGGCCCAGTGGAGCTGCGACAGCGATCGGCTCGATGCCGGGCAACGATCCCGTCGAAGCGGCGGCGGTCGTGTTCGGTGAGCTGCCCGACTTCCCGCACCTGCCCGAGCTGCCCGCCCGTGGAGTCGGCGCGGACATGCTCGGCCGGACTGCCGCGCTGCTCGTCGACCTGGCCGTCGACGTCGTGCCGAGTGGCTATCGCGTCGCGTCCCGGCCCGGACACGAGCATCGCCGGGCCGTCGACCTGCTTCGCTGGGATCTCGACGCCGTGCAGGAGGCACGGGAGAAGGCCGGGGTCACCCCGCCGGTCTTCAAGGTCCAGCTGGCCGGGCCGTGGACGCTCGGCGCGGGAATCGAACTGCCCCGAGGCCATCGAGTGCTCACCGATCGCGGGGCCTTGCGGGACTTCACGTCGTCCCTGTTGGACGGCCTGACCGAACACGTCGCGGAAGTACGGGCCAGGACCGGCGCGCCGGTGGTGGTCCAGTTCGACGAACCGTCGTTGCCCGCAGTGCTGGCCGGCGCCCTGTCGACGCCGTCCGGCTACGGGAACGTCCCCGCGGTGCCGGCGCCCGAGGCCCGTCAGCTGCTCACCACCGTGATCGACGGCGCCCGGCGGATCACCGACCACCCGGTGATCTTGCACTGCTGCGCCGCGAAACCGCCCCTCGGCCTGCTGCGAGAGGCCGGCGCGGACGCCGTGGCCTTCGACCTCGCCGCTCTCGACGGTGCCTCCGCCGCGTTCCTCGACGAGATCGGCGAGGTCTGGGACGGCGGAGCCACGCTGTTCCTGGGCGCGGTGCCGGCAACGGTGTCCGGGGCCTCGCCGAGCCTGAAGGACGTCGGTGAGCCGGCGTTCCGGCTGGCCGACCGGCTCGGTTTCAACCGCAGCGTCCTCGCCGACCGAGCGGTACCGACGCCCGCCTGCGGTCTCGCCGGTGCGACGCCGGAATGGATGCGCCGGGCCCTCTCGCTCACCCGGGACCTCGGGAAAGCCTTCGTGGAGCCGCCGGAAGGCTGGTGACCGAATTCCGCAACTCGCCGACGTCCGCCTCGGCTGGCAAGTAGCGTTGCCGAGGTAGCCGACCGAACGAGGACCACCCGAAACCATGCGTTTGTTCCGCCGCAAGAGCGCCGCCGCCGCCGACCCACCCGACCCGCGCACCGCGTGGCCCGAGCAGCCCGTGCCGGACGATCCGGAAGTCGCTGCGGAGGCCTTCTGGCACGGCTGGTTCGAGCTGCTGCCGATGGTCAGCGCGGCTTTGGGGGAGGGCGAGCCGCACCGGGTCGAGCACGAGCTCTGTCAGCTGGTGGAAGCGCTGCACCCGCGGCTGCACTTCTCGTTGGAGCGTGGTCGCCAGGCGATCTACGCGCTGGTCGTGACCGGCCAGGAAGATCCCGAAGTGCGGCCGTTCACCGACGCGTGGCGAGCCGCCGCGCCGCCGGACGACGCGATCTGGGAATACCACGACTCGGTTCCGCCGGTGCCCGATCCGACGGAGGTCACGGTCAACCTCGGCGAGCACCGGATCGCGCTGGCCGACGTCCGGGTCGTCGCCCAGGTGGACGACGATGAGCACGTCGTCGACGTCGCCGTCTTCCACCCGCGTTTCGGCGAACTCGACGACGCCACCCGGCGGACCCTGACCTTCCTGCCGCTCGATGCGACATTGGGTGAACGGCTGGCCGCGGAACGACTACGGCGCGTCGAGACCGCAGAGGCCGAGCCGGCCGGCGCCATCACCCTTCTGGAGTTCCGTGAACTGGTCCGCGGACTGGGCAGCGGACCGGACGAAAATGTCGGTACCTCCGGCTAGGGTTACCACCCGTGAGCAGCACCGAACTTCCCCAGGACCAGGTTGCGGCGGTCGACGCCCCGGTGGCCGCGGAGGACGTCGCCGACGTCCCGGCCGACGTGCGCGAGCGGCACAGCGCCCTCGCCGAGGAACTGCGCGACCACCAGTTCCGCTACTACGTCCTGGACTCGCCGATCGTCTCGGACGGGCAGTTCGACGAGCTGCTGGGTGAACTGCAGCGCCTCGAAGACGCGCATCCCGCGCTCGTCACACCCGATTCGCCGACCCAGCGGGTCGGGGGAACTTTCTCGACCGAGTTCACCGCGCACGACCACCTCGAGCGGATGCTCAGCCTGGACAACGTGTTCGACCGGGACGAGTTCCTGGCGTGGGTGGAACGCGTCGAAAAGGAGGTCGGGCGCACCGAATTCCTCGCCGAACTGAAGATCGACGGCCTGGCGATCAACCTCCTGTACGAAAACGGCCACCTCACGCGCGCGCTCACGCGGGGTGACGGCCGGACCGGGGAGGACGTCACGCTCAACGTCCGCACTCTCGACCAGGTGCCCCTGACGCTGACCGGCACCGATCAGTTCCCGGTACCCGCACTGGTCGAGGTGCGTGGCGAGGTCTTTTTCCGGGTAGAGGACTTCCTGGAGCTGAATGCGAAGATGGTCGAAGCCGGTAAGCCGCCGTACGCGAACCCGCGCAACACCGCGGCCGGCTCGCTTCGCCAGAAGGACCCCAAGATCACGCGTGAGCGACGGCTGCGGCTGATCTGCCACGGGCTCGGCAAGCGTGACGGCTTCGAGCCCCAGCGCCAGTCGGAGGCGTACGACGCGCTGGCCGCGTGGGGACTTCCGGTTTCGCCGCACAGCAAGGTTCTGACTTCGGCCGACGAGCTCACCGCGCACATCGCCTACTGGGGCGAGCACCGGCACGACGCCGAGCACGAGATCGACGGCGTGGTCATCAAGGTCGACCTGGTGACGTTGCAGCGGCGGCTCGGCACGACGTCACGCGCGCCGCGGTGGGCGATCGCGTACAAGTACCCGCCGGAAGAGGCGATCACGACGCTGCTGGACATCCAGGTCGGCGTCGGGCGGACCGGGCGGGTGACTCCGTTCGCGGTCACCGAGCCGGTCACGGTTGCGGGATCGACCGTGGCCAGGGCCACCCTCCACAACCAGGAGGAGGTCAAGCGCAAGGGCGTGCTCATCGGCGACCGGATCGTCATCCGGAAGGCCGGCGATGTCATTCCCGAGGTCCTCGGGCCGGTGGTGGACGCGCGTACGGGCGAGGAACGCGAGTTCGTCATGCCCACACACTGCCCGGAATGCGGCACGGAGCTCGCCTACCAGAAGGAAGGCGACAAGGACATCCGCTGCCCGAACACCCGGTTCTGCCCTGCGCAGCTGCGGGAGCGCCTCTTCCACCTGGCGGGGCGCGGCGCCTTCGACATCGAGGTCCTCGGCTATGAGGCCGCGGTCGCGTTGCTCGACGCGCGGGTGGTCGCCGATGAGGGTGACGTCTTCGACCTGAACGAGGACAGCCTCGCCGAGGTCGAACTGTTCCGGACCAAGGCGGGCGAGCTGTCGGCGAACGCGCGGAAGCTGCTCGCCAACCTCGACGCGGCCAAGGACCGGCCGTTGTGGAAGGTGCTGGTCGCCCTGTCGATCCGGCACGTGGGGCCGACCGCCGCGCAGGCGCTGGCCCGTGAGTTCGGCTCGATCGAACGGATCGAGCAGGCCACCGAGGAAGAGCTTTCGGCGGTCGACGGCGTCGGCCCGACCATCGCCCACGCGACACAGGAATGGTTCGACGTCGCCTGGCACCGGGAGATCGTCGAAAAGTGGCGACGTGCCGGCGTTCGGATGGAGGAGGAGCGCGACGAGTCGATCCCGCGTCACCTCGAAGGACTGTCGATCGTGGTGACGGGCTCGCTCGAGGGCTTCTCGCGCGACGAGGCCAAGGAAGTCGTCATGGCCCGCGGTGGCAAGGCCGCCGGGTCGGTTTCGAAGAAGACCGCCTTCGTCGTCGTCGGGGATTCGCCTGGTTCGAAATACGACAAGGCGGTTCAGCTCAAGGTGCCGGTGCTCGACGAAGCCGGCTTCCGGGTCTTGCTGGAAGAAGGCCCCGACGCGGCGCGGGAGGTGGCGCTGCCGGCCGGCGACGAAACCGCCGAAGACGAGACTGGGGGAACGGGTGAGTGATGTCGAAATCCGGCCGCCGCGGCCCGAGGAGTACGCCGCGGCGGGCGAGGTCACGGTGCTGGCGTACGAAACCGACGGTCACCTGGCCGACGACGTCGGCTACGACGCGGTGCTGCGCGACGTCGCGCGGCGGGTCGAGGAGGCCGAGGTCCTCGTCGCGGTGAACCGGACCGGCGAGGTGCTCGGCACCGTGACCATCGTGCACCCGGGATCCGGGTACGCCGAGGTTTCGCGACCGGGGGAGCTGGAGTTCCGGATGCTGGCGGTGGCGCCCTCGGCGCGGGGCCGCGGTCTGGGCGAGGCCTTGATCGAAGCCGTGTTCGACCGCGCTCGCGCGCTGGGGATCGGCAAGGTGGTGCTGAGCAGCGTCGATCGGATGCGCAGCGCCCATCGGCTCTACGAACGTCTCGGGTTCACGCGCCTGGCGGAGCGGGACTGGCGCCCGTTCCCGCACGTCACCCTGATCGCCTATCAGATCGACGTCTGACCTGGGCGTTGCCGAAAAGGGACGAGCCCCGCGGGCTCGTCCCTTTTCGGGGACGTGACGGGCTTCTCGTTAACCGTCGAGGACGACCGCGACGATGCCGGCGAGATGGGCGAGCCGGGCGACCTCGGCGGCGCGGAAGTTCGGGCCGCCGGGGCGGGCGACGAGCAGCGCCTTGCCCGGCTTGCCGAGCGGGGTCGCGGCGAGCTCGGTGCCGAGCTCCTTCCACGTCTCCGGGATCCAGGCCTCCTCGCTGTCGAGGACCGTCGCGCGTTCGAGCGGCAGCCACGGCAGGTCGGTGATGGGGGTCTCCGGGGCCGCGCTGGACGAGGCCAGCCGGACCGCGCCGGTCTCCGAATGTTCGACGATCATCGCCCAGCCGGCGCGCACGATGCGGGGAACGCCCTCGGCGAGGATGTCGAGGCCGGACTTCGGCTGCGCGGCGATCTCTTCGACGAGTTCGAGTTCGCGATGCGTGTCCAGGACGCCCGCGTAGGGACGGACCGCGTCCACTTCGACGCCCTCGACGCTCTCCGCCGCCGTGATCAGCGCGTCGGGCAGCCGGCCCGACGGGAGCTCGACCACCAGGTCGTCGACGGCGACTCCGCTACCGCGTTCGACGACGTCCACGCTGAGGATGTCGGCGCCTACCGTGCCGAGCGCCGTGGCGACCGCGCCGAGGGTCCCCGGGCTGTCCGGAAGGAGGACCCGGATCAGGAACGACACCACGCGCCCCTCTCACCTCTGGCGTCCCAGCCTTGCCGTGGGACGCTCGATGCCGGTCGCCGATTGTGACAGACGCACCCGGCTCGCGGGACCTGCTGTCCGCCGGGCGGGATGTGAGCGTCGCCGGACGGCAGCCGGCTTGCGCCGGGCGTAACCCAGTCGAGTCCGCCCGCGCCGCCACCATAGACTTGCAGCTTCCGAGACAACCCGCACAGCACAACCCGGGAGTCACCCGCGTGCCCAACATTTCCCGAGACGAGGTCGCGCACCTCGCGAAGCTGGCCAGGCTGGCCGTGACCGACGACGAAATCGACGTCTTCGCCGGCCAGCTCGACCAGATCCTGGACTCGGTGGCCAAGGTGAGCGAGGTCGCCGCCGCCGACGTGCCGCCCACGTCGCACGCCGTGCCGCTGACGAACGTCTTCCGACAGGACGTCGTCGTCCCCGGGCTCACGCAGCAGCAGGCGCTGGCCGGTGCGCCGGCCGCCGAAGAGGGCCGATTCCGGGTGCCGCGGATTCTGGGGGAAGAGCAGTGACCGAGCTCATCAAGCTGACCGCCGCGGAGCTGGCGGGGAAGATCCACTCGCGCGAGGTGTCCGCGGTCGAGGTCACCCAGGCTCACCTGGACCGGATCGCCGAGGTCGACGACCACATCCACGCGTTCCTGCACGTCGACACCGAGGGTGCGTTGGCCGCGGCCAAGGCGGTCGACGAGGGCCTCGCCGACGGCAAGGCGCCGGCGTCGCCGCTGGCGGGCGTGCCGCTCGCGCTGAAGGACGTCCTGACCACCGAGGGCGTGCCGACGACCTGTGGTTCGAAAACGCTCGAAGGCTGGCTGCCGCCGTACGACGCGACCGTGACGCGCAAGCTGCGCGAAGCCGGCGTCGTCATCCTCGGCAAGACGAACATGGACGAGTTCGCCATGGGCTCGTCGACCGAGAACTCGGCGTACGGGCCGACGCACAACCCGTGGGACCACGCCCGCATCCCGGGCGGATCGGGCGGTGGCTCGTCGGCGTCGATCGCGGCGTTCGAGGCCGCCATCGCCATCGGCACCGACACCGGTGGGTCGATCCGGCAGCCCGGGTCCGTCACCGGGACTGTCGGGGTCAAGCCGACCTACGGCGGGGTGTCGCGGTACGGCCTCGTCGCTTTTTCGTCCTCGCTCGACCAGGCCGGGCCCTGCGCGCGGACGGTGCTCGACGCCGCCCTGCTGCACGAGGTCATCGCCGGGTACGACCCGCGGGACTCGACCTCCATCGACGCGCCGGTGCCGCCGGTCGCCGCCGCCGCGCGTCAGGGTGCGAACGGTGACCTGAAGGGCGTCAAGGTCGGCGTCGTGAAGGAGTTCGGCGGCGACGGCTACCAGCCGGGCGTGCTGCGGTCGTTCCAGGCCGCGGTCGAGCAGCTGCGGGCCCTCGGTGCGGACGTCGTCGAGGTGTCCTGCCCGAATTTCGTCTACGCGCTGCCCGCGTACTACCTGATCGCGCCCAGCGAGTGCTCGTCGAACCTCGCGCGGTTCGACGCCATGCGCTACGGCCTGCGCGTCGCCGACGACGGCTCGCACAGTGCCGAAGAGGTCATGTCGCTGACCCGGGAGAAGGGCTTTGGCGCCGAGGTCAAGCGGCGGATCATGCTGGGCACCTACGCGTTGTCGTCCGGCTACTACGACGCCTACTACGGCTCCGCGCAGAAGGTGCGCACGCTCATCACGCGTGACTTCGACGCCGCCTTCGAGCAGGTCGATGTCCTCGTTTCGCCCACGACGCCGACCACGGCGTTCAAGATCGGCGAGCGCGTCGACGACCCGATGGCGATGTACCTCGCCGACCTGTGCACGATCCCGTCGAACCTCGCCGGCAACGCCGCCATGAGCGTGCCGAGCGGGCTTTCCGACGAGGACGGCCTGCCGGTCGGGCTGCAGATCATGGCCCCGGCGCTCGCCGACGACCGGCTCTACCGGGTCGGCGCCGCCTACGAGGCCGCCCGCGACGCCGCCGCCGGCGGGGCCCTCATCCACAAGGTCCCGGAGCTGGGAGGAACGAAGTGACTGCCGTGGCCGAGTTGATGGACTACGCCGACGTCGTCGAGCGGTTCAACCCCGTGCTCGGGCTCGAGGTGCACGTCGAGCTGAACACGAACACGAAGATGTTCTGCGGTTGCCCGAACGAGTTCGGCGGCGAGCCGAACACGAAGGTCTGCCCGACCTGCCTGGGCCTGCCCGGGGCGCTGCCGGCCGTCAACGGCAAGGCCGTCGAGGGGGCCATCCGGATCGGTCTCGCGCTGAACTGCGAGATCGCCGAGTGGTGCCGGTTCGCGCGGAAGAACTACTTCTACCCGGACATGCCGAAGAACTTCCAGACCTCGCAGTACGACGAGCCGATCGCCTTCAACGGCTACCTCGACGTCACGCTCGACGACGGCGAGGTCGTGCGCGTGGAGATCGAGCGCGCGCACATGGAGGAGGACACCGGCAAGTCGCTGCACGTCGGCGGCGCCACCGGGCGGATTCACGGTGCCGAGCACTCGCTGCTCGACTACAACCGGGCCGGCGTGCCATTGATCGAAATTGTGACGAAGCCGATCGAAGGCACCGGTGAGCGGGCGCCCGAGGTCGCGCGGGCCTACGTCAGCGCGTTGCGGGACCTGCTGCGCGCGCTCGACGTGTCCGACGTCCGGATGGACCAGGGCTCGCTGCGGTGCGACGCGAACGTCTCGCTGATGGCGAAGGACGCGACCGAGTTCGGGACGCGCACCGAGACGAAGAACGTCAACTCGCTGCGCAGCGTCGAGCGCGCCGTCCGCTACGAGATGACGCGGCAGGCGGCGATCCTCGCCGAGGGCGGCTCGATCAAGCAGGAGACGCGGCACTTCCAGGAGGCCGACGGCACCACGTCGCCCGGCCGGACGAAAGAGACCGCGGAGGACTACCGGTACTTCCCGGAGCCCGACCTGGTCCCGATTGCGCCGTCGCGCGAATGGGTCGAGGAGCTGCGCGGGACGCTGCCGGAGATGCCTTCGGAGCGGCGGAAGCGGATCCAGCAGGAATGGTCGCTTTCCGACGAAGCCCTGCGTGACCTGCTGAACGTCGGCGCGGTCGACCTGGTCGCGGCCACCGTCGAGGCCGGCGCGTCGCCGGACGACGCGCGTGGCTGGTGGGTCAACACCCTCGCCCAGGAGGCCAACGCCCGCGAGGTCGAGCTGGCCGAGCTGGCGATCACCCCGGCCCAGGTGGCCGACGTGATCGGGCTGGTCACCTCCGGCGAGCTGACGAACAAGCTGGCGAAGGAAGTCGTCCAGGGCGTGCTCGCCGGCGAGGGTGAGCCGCGAGAGGTCGTGGAGAAGCGCGGGCTGAAGGTCGTCTCGGACGACTCGGCGCTGCTCGCGGCGATCGACGAGGCGCTGGCGGCGCAGCCGGACGTCGCGGAAAAGATCCGCGGTGGGAAGGTCGCCGCGGCGGGCGCGATCGTTGGCGCGGTCATGAAGGCGACCAAGGGGCAGGCCGACGCCAAGCGGGTCCGCGAGCTGATCATCGAGCGCGTCGGTTCCTGACCGTTGCCGGGATTCGTCAAAAGCGTCACCTGGCGCGAGTGGCTCGGCCTGGCGGCCGGGCTGCTCGCGCTGGGTTCGACGTTCCTGCCGTGGACCACGCTGACCGCCACCAAACCGGATATCGAGGGCATCCTCGCGCAGTTGCCCCATGGTGACGTCGTCCGCGACGCGTGGCACTCGAGCTTCTTCGCCTGGTGCCCGCCGCTGCCGCTGCTGCTGGCCGGGCTCGTCGTGGTCGTTTTCGGGCGAATCCGGACCGTGCGCGTCAGCGGCCTGCCGCAGCTTTGGCTGGTGGTCGCGGCGGCGTCGCTGCTGCTGATGGTGCTGGGCTGGTTCACCCTGGACTGGGAGTTCGACGCCGACCAGCGCGGCATCTTCGACGCCGCCGGGGTCGCCATCGGGCCCGGCCTGGGCCGGTTCGTCGGGTTGTTCGCGGCGTTGGTGTCCGGCGTTGGCGCTTTCCTGGACATGCGGGCGATGCGCGCCGAGAGTCGGCAGCCGCGGAAGACCCGGAGCAAGAGCAGCTGATCTCCGTGGACGTCGTGCGGCCACTTCGGTAAGAGTCCTGCCGCTGGGGAATTTCCGACCGGCTGCCCGAGTCGTCCGACCGGTGGATCGCGGTCGTTGACAACGTTGACATCGCTGTCGCCCGTTGCATGAGAAAGCGCTTTCTGGAACGGTCGGAGAGGCGCAGCCCGGCCGCGGAGACCGCCGCCGGAGTCGGGTGACCGGGCGGCGTGGATCGGCGCTGCTGGGGCGCCGGAGCCGTGGAGGGAGACGCGGGTTGGCTCAGGGAAAGCGCTTGCGGGTGGCCGTCGTCGGAACCGGGGCCATTGCGGAGAGCCACCGGATCGCCTTCGAGGCCCACCGCGAAGACGTCGAGATCGTGGCGGCCGCCGACGTCGACGAGGCACGGGTCGCCGCGTTCTGCGCCGGGACCGCGCACGCCAAGCCCTACCACGACCTGGGCACCCTGCTCGCCGAGCAGGAACCGGACCTCGTCTCGATCTGCACGCCGCCGAGCCTGCACGTCGAGCAGACGAAGAAGGCTCTGGAAAGCGGTGCCTGGGTCTGGTGCGAAAAGCCGCCGTGCCGGTCGCTGGCCGAATACGACGAGATGACCGTGGCCGAGCGGGAGGGCGGGCCGTACGCCGCCTTCGTCTACCAGCAGCGGTCCGGCTCGGCCGCCGTGCACTTCCGGGAGCTGCTCGCCGCCGGGGAGCTGGGACGCCCGCTCGTCGCGCACTGCCAGACCACCTGGTACCGCGATGCCGCCTACTACGCGGTGCCGTGGCGCGGACGTTGGGAGACCGAGGGCGGCGGGCCGGCCATGGGCCACGGCATCCACCAGATGGATCTGCTGCTCCACCTGCTCGGCGACTGGGCCGAGGTGCGCGCGATGACCGCGCGGCTGGTGCACGACGTCGAGACCGAAGACGTCTCCACCGCGCTGGTCCGGTTCGAGTCGGGGGCGCTCGCGACCGTGGTCAACAGCGTCCTCTCGCCGGACGAGGTGAGCCGGATCCGGATCGACTGCGAGCGCGCCACCGCGGAGCTCAGCCACCTCTACGGGTACGGCGTCAAGGACTGGCGCTACACGCCGGCGCCGCACGTCGGCGGGGAGGCCGTCGAGCGGTGGCACACCCCGGCCGCCGACCTCGACAGCTCGCACGCCGCCGCCTTCACGCCCATCCTCGCCGCCTTCCGGGCCGGGCGGCGGCCGCCCTGCAGCGGGGACGACGGGCGGCAGGTGCTCGAGTTCATCGCCGCGCTCTACAAGTCCGCGTCCACCGGGCTCGGCGTGCGCCGCGGGGAGATCGGGCCGGGTGACCCCTTCTACCGGTCCATGGCGGGCGACCAGGCAGGAGACCGCGGATGAGCGCGACGATCACGGTGACCCACCGGCACGGCGAGCACGTCGCCGTCGAGGCCGGCGGCGTCCAGCTGATGTCCTATGTGTACAAACCCGACCCGGTGGCCTTCGAGTCGCGCAAGCCCTACGCCCACCCGTTGCGGACCCTGGGCGGCCGGCACGTCAGCGGGTACCGGCCCGCCGACCACCGGTGGCACAAGGGCCTGCAGATGACGTCGAGCCACCTGTCCGGGCAGAACTTCTGGGGCGGCCACACCTACGTCCCCGGCGACTGGTACCAGGAGCTGCCCGACCGCATCGGCTCCATGCGGCACGACGAATTCGCCGGCTTCAGCGTCGAACGCGACCGGCTGAGCTTCACCGAAAACCTCACCTGGGTCGCCAACGGCGGGGACGAGTGGGCGCGGGAGCGGCGAGACATCGTCGTCCACTCGGTCGAGCCGGACGACGGGTCCTGGGCGCTCGACTGGGGGATCGAGCTGACCAACGTCCGCGACGTCCCGCTCGTGTTCGGCAGCCCGACCACCGCCGGCCGCGAGCTGGCCGGGTACACCGGCCTGCACTGGCGAGGACCGCGGGACTTCGGCGGCGGGCAGGTGCTCGGTCCCGGCGACCTCGAAGGCGAGACGATGATGGGCGCGCAAGCACCGTGGCTCGCTTTCGTCGGCGAGCACGACGAGGTCGACGCGCATTCGACGCTCGTTTTCGCCCACGCGCCCGAGAACGACAAGGCGATCCACGAGTCGCACTGGTTCGTCCGATCCGGGGACCAGCCCATGGTCGCCTTCTCGTGGGCGTTTTTCGACGAGTTCGAGCTGCCGCCGGGCGAAAGCTTCGCCTACCGCTACCGGATCGTCGTCGCCGACGGGGCCTGGGACCGCGACCGGGTGACCGGCTACCTCGACGGGCACGGCTGGTCATGACCGATTTTCCGCTACCGGGTGGCATCGGCGTCTCGCACCTGCGTGCCTACGACTGGGTGGCCGAGGACGGCGTCTGCGGCGGCAGCCCGCACGTCCACCTCGCCTGCACCGAGGCCTACGTCGTCACCGGGGGCCGGGGTGCGGTCCAGACGTTGAGCGGTGACGGCTACGCGGAGACGTTCCTGGAGCCCGGGGTCATCGCGTGGTTCGCGCCCGGCACCGTGCACCGGATGGTGCAGGACGACGGCCTGCGCGTCACGGTCCTCATGCAGAACAGCGGGCTGCCGGAGGCCGGGGACGCCGTCTTCACGTTCCCGCCCGACGTGCTCGCCGACCCGGCCGCCTATGCCGAAGCGGCGGCGTTGCCGAAAACCGACCAGGCCGCTCGACAGCGCCGTGACCTGGCCGTTCGCGGGTACTTGCCGCTGCGGGATGCCCTGCGGGACGGGGATCCGGGACCGCTGCGGGCGTTCCACCGGGCGGCCGTCGCGCTCGTCGCGCCGAAGGTCGCAGAGTGGGTACCGCGCTGGCAGGCCGGGGCGTTGCGGGCCGCCGAACTGACCGGTGCGCACCTGAAGGCACTCGCCGACGGCGACGGGAGCCACCTCGACCGGTCCGGCCTGCGGGTCGCAGCGCCGTCGAACCCGGACGGCTACGGCATGTGCGGCCGTCGCACCGAATACGACATCCCGCTCGACCAGGAAGGCTTGCAGTGATGAACCAGTCCAGCATCGGAGTGCTGCTCAACGGGGTGACGGGCCGGATGGGCTACCGGCAGCACCTGCTCCGGTCGGTCCTGGCGATCCGCGAACAGGGTGGCGTCGCCCTGCCGGACGGCAGCCGCGTGCAGCTCGAGCCGATCCTCGCCGGGCGCAACGCCGCGAAGCTCAAGGACCTCGCCGACCGGCACGGCCTGACCGCGTGGACCACGGACGCCGACTCGGCGCTCCAGGACGTCGACGTCTACTTCGACGCGCAGCTGACGTCGGCGCGCGAACCGTCGGTGCGGTCGGCGATCGCCGCGGGCAAGCACGTCTACGCCGAAAAGCCCCTCGCCGAGACGCTCCCGGCGGCGCTGGAGCTGGCCGCGCTCGCGCGGGACGCCGGGATCTGCCACGGCGTCGTGCACGACAAGCTGTTCCTGCCCGGGCTGCTCAAGCTGCGGCGGCTGATCGACGGCGGGTTCTTCGGGCGGATCCTGTCCGTCCGCGGGGAATTCGGCTACTGGGTCTTCGAGGGCGACTGGCAGGAGGCGCAGCGCCCGAGCTGGAACTACCGCGCCGAGGACGGCGGCGGGATCGTGCTCGACATGTTCTGCCACTGGAACTACGTGCTCGAGAATCTCTTCGGCGCAGTCCGCGCGGTGACGGCGAAGGCGGTCACGCACATCCCGCGCCGCTGGGACGAACAGGGTGAGGCGTACGCGGCGACGGCGGACGACGCCGCGTACGGCATCTTCGAACTCGAGTCGGGGGTCATCGCGCAGATCAACTCGTCGTGGTCGACGCGGGTCTTCCGCGACGAGCTGGTCGAGTTCCAGGTCGACGGCACCGAGGGCAGCGCGGTCGCCGGGCTGCGGCGCTGCCGCGTCCAGCACCGCTCGGCGACGCCCAAGCCCGTCTGGAACCCGGACCTGCCCGCCACCGAACCCTTCCGCGACCAGTGGCAGGAAGTGCCGGACAACGCCGAGTTCGACAACGGGTTCAAGGCGCAGTGGGAGGAGTTCGTGCGGGACGTCGTCGCCGGGCGGCAGCACCGGTACGACTTCTTCTCGGCCGCCCGCGGGCTGCAGGTGGCGGAGGCCGGGCTGACGTCGTCGGCGGAGGGACGGCGGGTGGAGCTGAAGCCGCTGACCTGACCGGCCGGAGTGTGGCGGGCCCGCGCGCCGGCGCGGGTCATGCCGTGGTCGATAGTCGGCGACCGGTGGAAACCCGCAGGTCAGTCCTTGCCGTTGCCGCCGCCGGACGTGGCCGGGGTGATCAGCACGACGCGGTCGTCGCTGGACACCGGGGCGCCGCCGTCCTTGTTGACCGTGCCCGCCACCGCCAGCTGCGGGTTGATCATGCTCATGCCGGCCAGCCGCCCGTACGTCACCGGCGGCTTGCCGGTCTTCCCGTCGAGGCTGACCGTCGGCTTGCCGCTGATCGCGCCGTCCGGGCTCACCGGCAGGTTCTGCAGGTCGCCGGCCAGCGACGTGCCGACCGAGAGGGAGCCGTTGGCGTCGACGAAGTCGGCGCAGCCCGCGACGCCCGGCTTGTCCGGCCACGTCCACGCCGGTGTCGTCAGCGGCCGGCCGGCCTGGAACCGGTAGAGCGCGTCCTTGTCGGCGAGGCGGTCGGTGACCCAGACGCGGCCGCCGTCGGCCGACGCGCACACCCCGCCCGGCGCGTGCAGGCCGGCCGCCACCACCAGCGAGCCGTTCGGGTTGCCCGCCGCGGCCTTGCCGGAGGTGTCGATCCGCAGCAGCTTCCCGGCGAGGGAGTTGGGGTCGGCCGCGGCGTTCGGGTTGCCCGCGTCGCCGGTCGCGACCAGCAGCGCGCCCCGGTTGTCCGTGCCGATCGTGCCGCGGTTGCCGGATGCGCCCTTCGGGATGCCGGTGAGCACCGGCTTGGGCGCCTGGCCCTTGGCGAAGCGCACGACGCGGTTGTCGGTCGCGGTCGTGATGTAGGCGAACACCAGCTGGTCCTCGACGTACGACGGCGACAGCGCGAGCCCGGTCAGCCCGCCGTCGCCGGCCGCCTGGACGTCGAGCTTCGCGAAGTCCGTCGCGTCCTTGCCGCCCGTGGCCAGTATCACGCGGCCGCTCTTGCGCTCGCCGGCCAGCGCGCTCGGCGTCGAGCCGTCACCCGGCAGGCCGGCCACCGCGGCGACGGTGTCCAGGCACGTCGCGATCACCGACGGGTCGAAGTCCTTGCAGCCCTGCGGCGGCGGCACCGGGGCGGCCGACTGGCCCGGCCGTGCCTGCTTCGGGTCGCTTCCGGAGTCCGCGCCGGGGCCCTGGACTTCGGGCGGCGATTCGGGGCTCGGGATGGGTGCGGGGCTGAACGTCTGGCCCGCCGCGGTGTCGTCGAACCGCGCGCACCCGGCGGGCAGCAGGACGCCGCAGGCCAAGATCGCCAGCAGGGCCGAGCGGTAGCGGGTGCGCATGATCCCCCAGCCTAGGGGCCGGTGCGTGAACCATGGGTGAGTACTCCTCGATTACGTTGGGGATCATGACGCTGACCGTGCTGGTGCCCGACGACGAGGGCATGACCGTGCTCGCCGAGGTCCCGCGGGTCCTGCCCGTGCGCTACCAGTGGGGCGAGCCGGTGCCGCCCGAGGCCGCCAAGGCCCAGGTGCTCATCCCCGGCAAGCACCCGCCGGGGGAGCCGCTGTGGCGTGCGCTGCCGAACCTGAAGCTCATCCAGCTGCTGTCCGCCGGCGCCGAGGACTGGGTCGGCAAGGTGCCCGACGGCGTCCTGCTCTCCACCTGCCGCGGCGCGCACGGCGGGAGCACGGCCGAGTGGGTCGTCGCCGCCCTGCTGTCGATGTACCGGAAGCTGGACGTCTTCGCCGCGGCGCAGCGCGAAGGCCGGTGGGAGCGGCAGACGGCGGACACGCTGCAGGGCAAGCGCGTGCTCGTCGTCGGTGCCGGCGACCTCGGCCGGCACCTGCGGCGCCGGCTCGAGCCGTTCGACGCGCGCTGCACCATGGTCGGGATGACCGCGCGGGAAGGTGTGCACGGCGTGCGCGAGCTGCCCGGGCTGCTCGACCTGCACGACGTCGTGGTGCTGATGGTGCCGCTGACGTCCCGTACGCGGGGGATGGCCGACGCGGAGTTCCTGGCCGGGATGCGCGACGGCGCGGTGCTGGTCAACGTCTCGCGCGGCGCGGTCGTGGACACCGACGCCTTGGTCGCCGAACTGACCACGGGCCGGTTGCGGGCCGCCCTCGACGTCACCGATCCCGAGCCGCCGCCCGCCGGGCACCCGCTGTGGACCGTGCCGGGGCTGCTGCTGACGCCGCACGTCGGCGGGGCCGTGCGCGGGGTTCGTGGCCGGTCCTACGCCGTCGCCGCGGCCGAGATCGCCCGGTACGCCGGTGGGGAGCTGCCGCACAACCTCGTCCACGGCGAATACTGAGCTCGCCAGGCCCGCGGCGATCCCCTAACCTGCGCGGGTGAGCAGTGGAGACGACTTTTCGCAGCAGCCCACCAGCCTCCTGTCGGGCGTCGAGGACGATCGGTCGGACGACACCCCGCGCCAGGGCGGGCTCGGGCTGGGCCTGCTGATCCTGCGGCTGGCGCTCGGCGTGACCATGGGCGCGCACGGCCTGCAGCACCTGTTCGGCCTGTTCGGCGGGCCGGGCATCGGCGGGTTCGCGCGGGTGCTGGAGACCTACGGCTACCACAAGCAGACGACGCTGCTGTCGTGGATCACCGGCGTCACCGAGGTCGGTGGCGGGGTGCTGGTGATCGTCGGGCTGTTCACGCCGCTGGCGGCGGCCGGGCTGCTCGGGGTGGCGGCCAACGCGGTGTACGCGAAGTTCCACGGCGGGTTCTTCGAGGGTTCGGGGCAGGGGTTCGAGTTCGAGCTGCTGCTGGGGGCGGCGGCGTTGAGCCTGCTGTTCACCGGGGCCGGGCCGATTTCGCTGGAGCGGAACACGCCGTGGCGGAAGCGGCCGTTGCCGCTGGGTCTGGTGTCGCTGCTGCTGGCCGCGGCGGCGGCCGTCGTGGTCATCGTTTTGACGCGGTAGGGCTGGGGCGACCCGGGCTTGGCGCCCGGAATTGTCGGTGGGCGCCGGTAATGTTGAATTCGGGGGTCCCCTGGCGGCTGTGGACAACTCGGGGGTTCGGGCGCACTTGTGGACAACTGCCGTTCGTGGGCCCGGAATTGCCGGAACTGTCGGTGGGCGCGAGTAACGTTGAAATCGGGGGTCCCCCGAGCGGTGCGGGGTCTCGGGGTGCCGGAAAACCGCCCCGGGGCACCGAAAAAGGCCGCCCCGGCGGACCGGGACGGCCTTCTCGAAACCGGACGAGGGCTACTTGTTCACGTCGCGAACCGCGCCCGTGTCCGCCGACGTCGCCATCCGGGCGTACGCGCGCAGAGCCGCGGTCACCGGGCGCTGGCGGTCCTTCGGCTGCCAGGGCCGCTCGGACGCCTCCATCTTCGCGCGCCGCTCGGCCAGGACGTCCGGGGAGACCAGCAGTTCCAGCCGGCGCTCGTGGATGTCCAGCAGGATCCGGTCGCCGTTCTCCACCAGGCCGATCAGGCCGCCCGCGGCCGCCTCCGGGGAGATGTGGCCCACCGAAATGCCCGAGGAACCACCCGAGAAGCGGCCGTCCGTGATCAACGCGCACTTCTTGCCCAGGCCGGACCCCTTGAGGAACGCCGTCGGGTGCAGCATCTCCTGCATGCCCGGGCCGCCCGCCGGGCCCTCGTAGCGGATCACCAGGACCTCGCCCGGCTGGATCTCCTTCTTCAGGATCGCCGACACGGCTTCCTCCTGGCTCTCGAGGACCCGCGCCGGGCCCTCGAAGTGCCACAGGTCCTCGTCGATGCCCGCGGCCTTGATCACCGCGCCGTTCTCCGCCAGGTTTCCGCGGAGGATCGCCAGGCCGCCGTCCTTCGTGTACGCGTGCTCGACGTCGCGGATGCAGCCGCCCGCCGCGTCCGTGTCCAGGGACGACCAGCGGTTCGACGTCGAGAACGCCTGGGTCGTGCGGACCCCACCGGGCGCCGCGTGGAAGAGCTCCGAAGCGACGTCGGAAGGCGACGCAGCCCGGATGTCCCAGGTGGAAAGCCAGGAATCGAGATCGCGCGAGTGCACCGACCAGACGTCGGTGTTCAGCAGGCCGCCGCGGTACAGCTCGCCGAGGATCGCCGGGATGCCGCCCGCCCGGTGCACGTCCTCCATGTGGTAGTCGGAGTTCGGCGCCACCTTCGACAGGCAGGGCACGCGGCGGCCGATCGCGTCGATGTCGGCGATCGTGAAGTCGACCTCGCCCTCCTGGGCGGCGGCGAGGATGTGCAGCACCGTGTTCGTCGAACCGCCCATGGCCATGTCGAGCGCCATCGCGTTCTCGAACGCCGCCTTCGACGCGATCGAGCGCGGCAGGACCGACGCGTCGTCCTCCTCGTACCAGCGGCGGCACAGCTCGACGACGGTCCGGCCGGCCTCCTCGAACAGCGCGCGGCGCGCGGCGTGCGTCGCCAGCGTCGAGCCGTTGCCGGGAAGCGACAAACCGAGGGCTTCGGTGAGGCAGTTCATCGAGTTCGCGGTGAACATGCCGGAGCACGAGCCGCACGTCGGGCAGGCCGAACGCTCGACGACGGCCAGCCCGTCCTCGTCGACCTCGGGGCTCGCCGACGCCGCGATCGCGGTGATCAGGTCGGTCGGGGCCTGCGCGACGCCGCCCACGACCACCGCCTTGCCGGCCTCCATCGGGCCGCCCGAGACGAACACCACCGGGATGTTCAGGCGCATCGCCGCGTTGAGCATGCCCGGGGTGATCTTGTCGCAGTTGGAGATGCACACCAGCGCGTCGGCCTGGTGCGCGTTGACCATGTACTCCACCGAGTCGGCGATGATCTCGCGCGAGGGCAGCGAATAGAGCATGCCGGAGTGGCCCATGGCGATGCCGTCGTCGACGGCGATCGTGTGGAACTCGCGCGCGACGCCGCCCGCTTCCTTGACCGCCTCCGCGACGATCTCGCCGAGGTCCTTCAGGTGCACGTGGCCGGGCACGAACTGCGTGTAGGAGTTGGCGATCGCGACGATCGGCTTGCCGAAGTCGCTGTCGGTCATGCCCGTGGCGCGCCAGAGCGAGCGCGCGCCCGCCGCGTTGCGGCCGTGGGTGGTGGTCCGGGAACGGAGAGGCGGCACGGGAAACTCCCAGGTCAAAGGGTGGCCAGCGAAACTGGTAGAACCAATTTACGCCGTCGGCCGCGCCGGACCCGCCGCGGGGTTACTCGCTCGCCGACGTCCCGGGCGTGATGTCCTCGGCGGCCAGCTGCCCGCTCGGGTCCGCGACGAGACCTTCGCTCACCAGCGACAGCACCGGCAGGTGCCGGGTGCGCACGGTCGGCAGCGGCACCTTCGTGTCGTCCTGCAGCACCGCCTGCACGCGCGACTTCTTCGTGATCGCGAGCCCCTTCAGCGCCGACCACGGGATGTCGCGGTGGCCGAACACCGTGCGGACGGCCAGCCCCGAGCGTGTCGCGATCGTGCGGTGCCGGATCACGAACACCGTGAGCGCGATCGGGAAGACGTAGAGCCACTGCAGGTACGGGATCTCCCCGAGCGCGATCGGCGTCACGCAGATCGTCAGGAGGGCGATCGCCATGAAGGACGTGCGGGGGACGCGGAAGACGGCCTTCCGGCCTTCGTCCTGCTGTTTTTCGGCCACCCGGAAATGGTGCACCGCCCCGCTGACCGGCTCGGACCCGGGTCTCGCGGGTGTGACCCACGTCCACCATGCGGACGCACTATCCCGCAGAGTTGACACCCGCGGGGCGTTCGGTCTAGCGTCATCGCCGTGACACCGCTGACCGGCCTCGTACTTCCCAAGCGCGTCGACGCTTAGGGAAGACTTTCCGCTGCGTCGACGCGCGAACCCTCGTGCGACCTTACGGTCGGCGAGGGTTTTTTGTTGCCCTAGGGAAGCAATTCCCCGCCCCACCGCACCAATCGAGCTCAAAAAAGACCCGAACGAGTGACACCGAGACCCACGAGGCAGATCCGATGACCAGTGCGACGTCGCGCAGCGACGCGAAGCCCGGGCCGACGCCCGGAACGCCCGGAGCACGTCCGAAGCCGGCCCCACCGGCGGGAACGCCGGTGCGCGTCACCGGCGCCCAGTCCCTCGTGCGCTCGCTCGAGGCCGTCGGCGCCGAGGTGGTCTTCGGGATCCCGGGCGGCACGATCCTGCCCGCTTACGACCCCCTGCTCGATTCGACGAAGGTCCGGCACGTCCTGGTCCGCCACGAACAGGGCGCCGGTCACGCCGCCACCGGCTATGCGCAAGCCACCGGCAAGGTCGGCGTCTGCATGGCCACCTCCGGTCCCGGCGCGACCAACCTGGTCACCCCGCTCGCCGACGCGAACATGGACTCGGTCCCGGTCGTGGCCATCACCGGCCAGCAGTCCCGCGCGCTGATCGGCACCGACGCGTTCCAGGAAGCCGACATCTGCGGCATCACCATGCCGATCACCAAGCACAACTTCCTCGTCACCGACCCCGCGGACATCCCGCGGACCATCGCCGAGGCGTTCCACCTGGCGTCGACGGGCCGCCCCGGCCCCGTCCTGGTGGACATCCCCAAGGACGTGCTGCAGGAGATGACCTCGTTCTCCTGGCCGACCGAGCTGCGCCTCCCGGGCTACCGCCCGACGCTGCGCCCGCACGGCAAGCAGGTCCGCGAAGCGGCGAAGCTGATCGCGAAGTCGCGGCGCCCGGTGCTCTACGTCGGCGGCGGCGTGATCAAGGCCGAGGCGCACGAGCAGCTGAAGCAGCTCGCCGAGCTGACGAACATCCCCGTCGTCACCACGCTGATGGCGCGCGGTGCGTTCCCCGACTCGCACCCGCAGCACCTCGGCATGCCGGGCATGCACGGCTCGGTCGCCGCGGTCGCCGCCATGCAGCGCGCCGACCTGCTGATCGCGCTCGGCGCCCGGTTCGACGACCGGGTCACCGGCCAGCTCGAGTCGTTCGCGCCGGACGCCGCGATCGTGCACGCGGACATCGACCCCGCCGAGATCTCCAAGAACCGCAAGGCCGACGTCCCGATCGTGGGCGACTGCAAGGAGATCATCGGCGAGCTGATCACCGCCGTCACCACGGAGTTCGAGCACGGCGGCAAGCCGGACCTGGCCGACTGGTGGACCCAGGCCGACGACTGGCGCAAGACCTACCCGGCCGGCTACGAGTGGCCCGACGACGGGTCGCTGTCGCCGCAGTACGTCATCGAGCGGATCGGGCAGATCGTCGGCCCGGACGCCGTCTACGCCGCGGGCGTCGGCCAGCACCAGATGTGGGCCGCGCAGTTCGTCAAGTACGAGAACCCGCGCACCTGGATCAACTCCGGCGGCCTCGGCACCATGGGCTTCGCGGTGCCCGCCGCGATGGGCGCGCAGTTCGGCGTCCCGGACACGCAGGTGTGGGCGATCGACGGCGACGGCTGCTTCCAGATGACCAACCAGGAGCTGGCCACCTGCGCCATCGAAGGCGCGCCGATCAAGGTCGCCGTCATCAACAACGGCAACCTCGGCATGGTCCGCCAGTGGCAGAACCTCTTCTACTCGGAGCGGTACTCCAACACCGACCTCGGGACGCACAAGCACCGCATCCCGGACTTCGTCCTGCTGGCCGAGGCGCTGGGCTGCGCCGGCCTGCGCTGCGAGACGAAGGAAGACGTCGACGCCACCATCCGCCGCGCGATGGAAATCAACGACCGCCCCGTCGTGATCGACTTCGTCGTGGGGAAGGATGCCCAGGTGTGGCCGATGGTCGCCGCGGGCACCGGCAACGACGAGATCATGGCGGTCCGGGGCATCCGGCCGCTGTTCGACGACGACGAAGTTTCGGTCGAGACGACCGAAGCTGCCGCGGAAGCCGCTGGAGAAGGTGAGCGCTGAGATGAGCGTCCACACGCTGAGTGTCCTGGTCGAGAACAAGCCCGGTGTGCTCGCGCGCGTCTCGGGCCTGTTCTCCCGCCGCGGGTTCAACATCGAATCCCTCGCCGTCGGGCCCACGGAAAACCCCGAGGTGTCCCGCATGACGATCGTGGTCGCCGTGGAAGAGCTACCGCTCGAACAGGTGACGAAGCAGCTCAACAAGCTGGTCAACGTGATCAAGATCGTCGAGCTGGAACAGTCGACCGCCGTGCAGCGCGAACTGCTGCTCGTGAAGGTTCGCGCCGACAACACCGTGCGCAGCCAGGTCCTCGAAACCGTCCAGCTCTTCCGGGCCAAGGTGGTGGACGTCTCTCCTGAGGCACTCACCGTCGAGGCCACCGGGACGTCCGACAAGATCGGTGCGTTGCTCCGGATGCTGGAGCCGTATGGCATCCGCGAGCTCGTGCAGTCCGGCATGGTCGCGGTGGGTCGCGGCGCCCGTTCGATCACCGCGACATCGCCGCGTTAAGCAAGCTTTGTAAGTCAGGAAAGGAAGCAGTAACCCCCATGGCAGTGGAAATCTTCTACGACGACGACGCCGACCTCTCGATCATCCAGGGGCGCAAGGTCGCTGTCATCGGCTACGGCAGCCAGGGCCACGCCCACTCGCTGAGCCTGCGCGACTCCGGCGTCGACGTCCGCATCGGCCTGCCCGAGGGGTCCAAGTCGCGGGCGAAGGCCGAGGAGCAGGGCCTGCGCGTGCTCACCCCGGCCGAGGCGTCGGCCGAGGCCGACCTGATCATGATCCTGGCGCCGGACACCAAGCAGCGTCACATCTACGAGCAGGACATCGCCCCGAACCTCAAGGACGGCGACGCCCTCTTCTTCGGGCACGGCTTCAACATCCGCTACGACCTGATCAAGCCGCCGGCCAACGTCGACGTCGCGATGGTCGCCCCGAAGGGCCCGGGCCACCTGGTCCGCCGCCAGTTCGTCGACGGCAAGGGCGTCCCGGCGCTCATCGCCGTGGAGCAGGACGCCTCCGGCAACGCCCAGGCGCTCGCCCTCTCCTACGCGGCCGCCATCGGTGGCGCCCGCGCCGGCGTCATCAAGACGACCTTCACCGAGGAGACCGAGACCGACCTCTTCGGCGAGCAGGCCGTGCTCTGCGGTGGCGCGTCCGCGCTGGTGCAGACCGGCTTCGAGGTGCTCACCGAGGCCGGCTACGCCCCGGAGATCGCCTACTTCGAGGTGCTGCACGAGCTGAAGCTGATCGTCGACCTCATGTACGAGGGCGGCATCGCGCGCCAGCGCTACTCGATCTCCGACACCGCCGAGTACGGCGACCTGACCCGCGGCCCGCGCGTCATCTCGCCGGCGGTCAAGGAAGAGATGAAGAAGATCCTCGGCGAGATCCAGGACGGCACGTTCGCCCGCGAATGGGTGGCCGAGGACGAGGCCGGCCGGCCGAACTTCACCAAGCTCGAGGAGCAGGGCAACCAGCACCCGATCGAGGCGACCGGCAAGAAGCTGCGCGACCTGATGTCGTGGGTGGACCGGCCGATCACCGAGACCGCCTGATCTCACGGACCCGAAGGGGACGCCCGGTGCCGGGCGTCCCCTTCGGTGCGTTCGGTGCCCGGATCGCTACGCTGGAGACATGAGTGATCAGCCGGTCGACGACAAGGCGCACATCCGGCACCACCTCGACTTCACGAAGGCCGAGTGGATCCGGGCCGAGCCCGAAGGCGTCACCCTCGACGACTGCGTCGAGTACGCCTTCATCGAGCACACCGACGGTGTCACCTACACGGCGATGCGGCAGTCGGCGAAGCCGGACGGCGTGATCCTGGTCTTCACGCCGGGGGAGTGGGACGCGTTCGTGAAGGGCGTCCGCGACGGCGAGTTCGACCTGCCCGACGACCTCGCCGCCGAGGCCTAGAGCTTCGCCGCCAGTTCGGGGATCTTGCCGAGGTCGCCGGCGATGCCGAGGTGGTCGCCGTAGTCGCGGGATTCGACGACCAGGCCGTCCCGGACGCGCATGGCGAAGATGTTCGCGATCCGGACCGGCTTCCCGCCGTACTCGCCCTGGTAGGCGAATTCGCCGATCAGCACCTCCGGATCGGTGCCCTGGTAGGTGACCAGGTCCGCGACGGCGAAGTTCGGGTTCATCGCCTTGCCTGCCGCGAAGTGCGCCCGCAGCTCGTCGCGGGTGCGCACCACCTCGGAGCCCGGCAGGAACGGGTGCGTGACGTGCGTTTCCTCGGCGTACAGCTCCGGCAGCTCGTCCCAGCGCCCGCCGGCGACGCCGTGCACGAGCCGCTCGAACACCGTGCCCGCGCTTTCCGGCGTCACCGGGGACAGCTCGCGCGGCGGTGCCTGCTCGTACGCCTTCACCAGCTGGTCGACGCCGTCGCGGATGACCGCGAGCCGCAGGTAGTCGTGGTAGTCGCGGGAATGGACGATCAAGCCGTCGCGGATGCGCAGGACCTGGATGTTGGCGGCCGTGATCGTCCGGCCGGTTTCGGCCGACTCGGCGTCGTAGTCGTATTCGGCGACGATCACCTCGGGGTCGGTCGTCTCGTGGACGACGACGTTCTTTCGCTTGAGGCGCAGGGCCCCGGCGAGGACGCCGACGAACCGCTCGTGGACCGCGTCGCGGCCGGTGATTCGGGTGGGCCGCGGCACGGCCTGAGGGTGTTCGACGACGGTGTCTTCGGCGTAGAGCGCGGAAAGCTCGCTGAAGCGTCCTTCGCTGATCCCGTCGGACAACGCGGTGAAGACGTCGCGGGGTGTGGTCATGGATCCTCCCAGTGGATTAAACGGAGTCTGTAGTCCGTCTCCGAAGATACGGACTACAGACTCCGTTTGTCTACCGGAGCAGGTCCCGCGCGGCCGGCTGCCCGCACACCTCCGCCCACGTCTCGGGGGTGCCGCCGAAGATCGCGTCCCGGGCTTCGCGGTCGGCGCCGTTTTCGACGAGCGTGCGGATGACGTCGAGGTGCCCGGACTGTGCGGCCAGGTGCAGGGCGGTCACGCCTTCGCCGTGGTTCGGGCCGCCGAACGTGCCGCGGAAGTTCACCTCGGCGCCGAGGTCGAGGAGCGTCCGGACGGCGTCGAGCTTGCCCGACGCCGCCGCCCAGGCCAGTGCCGTGCCGCGGTAGACGTCGGCGTCCACCTCGGCTCCGCGGGCGACCAGAGTCCTGAGTGCGTCGGTGCGGTCGTTGCGGGCCGCCCAAGCGAGGGCTTCGTTCTTGACCTCGACGGGATCGTCGGTCGGCTGCCAGCGCGGGAAACCGCTGTGGGGACGGTAAAAGCCGCGGTGCGCGCCGCCGCGTCCCGAGGTCAGGAGTTCGTCGACGGCGTCGACGTCGCCGAGTCCGGCCGCGACGCGCAGGTTGCCCGGCGCGCGGCTGTGTGCGGCCAAGGTCTCCGCGGCTTCGCGGTGCCCCCAGAACAGGGCGACGACCAGGGGAGTGCCGCCGTCGCCGCGGGCGGAGACGTCGACCGGTGCGCCGTGCTGCAGGAGCAGGTCGAGCAGCGGCGGCAGGTTGCTGTAGGCGGCCTGGTGCAGGGGTGTCCAGCCGTGGACGTTGCCGCGGGCCGGGTCGGCGCCGTGGTCGAGGAGGATCCGGCTGAGCCGCTCGTCGTGCGTGGCGCCGGCCATGCCGAGCAGGTCGTTGCCGTTGGTGCCGCGTGCGTCGACGAGCCCGGGGAACTCGCCGAGCAGCTTCTCCAGCCCGGCGGGATCGCGGGCTTCGATCGCCCGGTACGCGCGGGCGAACGGCTCTCCACTGTCCACAAGGGACTTCACGTGCTCGCGGAGTGCTTTCCAGGAAACGAAACCGTGCTCGCGGGCGACGACCACGCGGGCGCCGTCGCGGGTGAGCGGCTGCGCCCAGCGGTCGAACGGTTCCTTCGCGCCGGGCGTGTCGTCTTCGGCCGAGGCGAGCAGCCCGAGCGCGCGCTCGGCGTAGTAGCCGACGTCCTGGTGGTACGGGTGCTGCAGGGTGTCCCCGTGCTCGGTGACGCGCCGGACATAGGCCTGCAGCTTCGGCCAGCTCGGGAAGCCGTGTTCCCGGGCGATCCTGAACTGGGCTTCGGACAGCTTCACGGCTTCGGCGCGCGCAAGGTCTTTCGCGCGCTTGCGCAGCTGGTCCAGGCTGGGTTTCGCGGGCAGCGTGCCCATGGTGCCTCCTTCCCTCGTCGCCCGTGGTCCGCCGGCACCGGGCAGGAAGAAGGTGCGGAGCTGGTGGTGCGGTGAAACGGGGGTGGGCTCGGCCCTTTCCGCGGACGGGACGCGGCCCGCGCCGCGCCCCGCCAGCGTACCCCGGTCAGGGCAGCAGGTCGGCCAGCCTGCGGTAGGACTTCTCCGTGCGGGCCAGGACCTGGACGCAGACGTGGTCGGCGCCCGCGTCGAGGTGGGCCCGGATCCGGGCCGCGATCGCTTCCTCGCCGGTCACGACGATGGCGTCGACCAGGCGGTCGCTGCCGCCGTCGGCCAGGTCGGCGTCGGTGAAGCCGAGGCGGCGCAGGTTCTCCTGGTGGTGCTGGGCCTGCCGGACGTAGAGGCCGACGTGCTCCCGGGCCACCTCGGGGGCCGGCTCGAGCAGGACCGCCTGCTCGACGGCGAGGTACTTGCCCGGGCCGAGCCGCTCGCGGGCCATCGCGGTGTGCTCCGGCGGGACGAAGTACGGGTGGGCACCGTCGGCGCGTTCGGCCGCCAGGTCCAGCAGCTTCGGGCCCAGCGCCGCGAGCAGCCGCCGCGGCCGCGGGGACGGCTGGGGCAGGCCCGGCAGCTCGGCCGCGTCCATCCCGTCGAGGTATTCGCGCAACGCGGTCAGCGGCCGCGCGCCCGGCCGGTGCCCGCCGAGCCCGGCGATGAACCGGCCCGGGTACGCCTCGCCCAGTGCCCGGACGGCGCCCTCCGCCGCGAGCGGGGAGCGCTGGTCGAACCGCGCGACCCCGGTGGCGACGGTGAGCCGGGACGTCGCCGCGAGCAGCAGCGCCGCCTGCGTGAACGCCTCCCGGCCGGCGTATTCGCCGAACCAGAGCGCGTCGAAGCCGAGTTCCTCCACCTCGGCGGCCGTTTCGCGGAGCGCGCCGATCGGGGCGCCGTCGAAGAACCGCCAGATCCCGACGCTCATCGGGTCACCTCCACAGTCAGGTCGAGCAGGGTTTCCACAGTGGACTCGAACGAGGCCGCCGGCCGTACGTGGTCCCGCGCCCGTGTGTCTTCGATCAGGGTCATCCTCGAGTTCCCTCCAGTAAGCTGAGGCTGCCTCCGGTTAATATACGGAGGCTGCCTCCGATTGGCTACCCGGTAGGGTCGGGAGTGCGATGACCGAAGTCAAACCGATGCGCGCGGACGCCCGCCGCAACTACGAACGCCTCCTCGAAGAGGCGCAGCGCGCCTTCGCCGAACACGGCGTCGAGGCGTCACTGGAAGACATCGCCCGCCGCGCCGGTGTCGGCATCGGCACGCTGTACCGCCACTTCCCGACCCGGGACGCGCTGCTCGAGACGCTCCTGCGCGCCCGGTTCGACGCCCAGGCCGAGCGGGCCCGCGAGCTGCTCGCCCACCCCGAGCCCCTCGCCGCCCTGCAGTCCTGGCTCGCCGGGCTCGGCGACGCCACCGGCACCTTCCGCGGCCTGGTCGAGCTCACCGCCGACGCGCTGAACGACGAATCGTCCCGTTTGTACGCGTCCTGCCACGCCATGCGCGAAGTCGGTTCTCAACTGGTGGAACGCGCGAAACGGGAAGGCGAGCTCCGCGCCGACGTCACCGCCGAAGAGCTCCTTCTGTTGCTGCACGCGGCATCCTGGGCGGGTGGGCACCTGCCCGGAGGAGGAGGCATGCAGCGGCTCCTGGCTCTTGTTTTCGAGGGATTACGGGCGAGTTAACGCCGGGGGACGCCACGGGGCACCACAGCGCGTTAAACTCCGGCTCGACCGGGGCACAACGACGTGCTGAGACCGTCTGTCGACACCGAGCGTCCTGGAAATGACCAGATAGTGGGAGCCGTATCGTGAGCAAGCCCAATAAGCCCGTCGTCCTCATCGCGGAAAAGCTCGCCCCCTCCGTGCTGAGCGTCTTCGGTGACGAGGTGGAGGTCCGGCACGTCGACGGCACGGACCGGTCCGCGCTGCTCGAGGCGGTGAAGAGCGCCGACGCGCTCCTGGTCCGCTCCGCCACCCAGGTGAACGCCGAGGTCTTCGCGGCCACCACGCAGCTCAAGGTCGTCGCCCGGGCCGGTGTCGGCCTCGACAACGTCGAGGTGCCCGCCGCGACCGAGCGCGGTGTCCTGGTCGTCAACGCGCCGACGTCGAACATCGTCTCCGCCGCCGAGCACGCCGTCGCCCTGCTGCTGTCGGTCGCGCGCCGGGTCCCGGCCGCCGACCAGAGCCTCCGCGGCGGCGAGTGGAAGCGCAGCTCGTTCTCCGGCGTCGAGCTGCAGGGCAAGACGATCGGTGTGGTCGGCCTCGGCAAGATCGGCCAGCTGTTCGCCCAGCGCCTCGCCGCCTTCGACACGCACCTCATCGCCTACGACCCCTACGTCTCGGCCGCCCGCGCCGCGCAGCTGGGCATCGAGCTCGTCACCCTCGACGAGCTGCTGACCCGCGCCGACGCCATCTCCATCCACCTGCCGAAGACCCCGGAGACCAAGGGCCTCATCGACGCCGAGGCGCTGAAGAAGACCAAGCCGGGCGTCATCATCGTGAACGCCGCCCGCGGTGGGCTCATCGTCGAGGAAGACCTGGCCGACGCGCTGCGCTCGGGCCACGTCGGCGGCGCCGGCGTCGACGTCTTCGTCACCGAGCCGACCACCTCCAGCCCGCTGTTCGAGCTGGAGAACGTCGTCGTGACGCCGCACCTGGGCGCCTCCACGGCCGAGGCCCAGGACCGCGCGGGCACCGACGTCGCGAAGTCGGTGCTGCTGGCCCTGCGCGGCGACTTCGTGCCGGACGCGGTGAACGTCTCCGGCGGCGGCGCGGTCGGCGAGCACGTCCGCCCGTACCTGTCGCTGGTGCAGAAGCTGGGCCAGCTGCTGACGGCGCTCAACCCGACGTCGCCGACGTCGGTGACCGTGCAGGTCAAGGGCGAGATCTCCAACGAGGACACCGGCGTCCTGCAGCTGGCGGCGCTGCGCGGGGTGTTCACCGGCGTGGTCGAGGACCAGGTCACGTTCGTCAACGCGCCGCAGCTGGCGGAGAAGCTGGGCGTGCAGGTCGAGCTGGAGACCGAGCCGGAGAGCCCCAAGTTCCGCAGCCTGGTCACCGTCCGCGCGGTGCACTCCGACGGCGCGGTGCTCACCGTGTCCGGGTCGGTCACCGGCCTGGACGAGGTCGAGAAGCTGGTCGAGGTCAACGGCCGCGGCTTCGACCTGCGGGCCGAGGGCACCGTGCTGCTGGTCGAGTACCCGGACCGGCCGGGCGTGATGGGCCGGGTCGGCACGCTCCTGGGTGAGGCGGGCATCAACATCGAGGCCGCGCAGATCAGCCAGACCACGGACGGCTCCGACGCGGTGATGCTGCTGCGCGTCGACCGCCACATCGACGCGCACCTGCTGGAGCCGATCGGGGCTTCGGTCGGCGCGCACACGATCCGTGCCGTCGACTTCAACTGACGTAACACTTTCGAAGGCCCCCTGTCACCCGACAGGGGGCCTTCGTGCGCAATCACATTCACGTAACGGAGTCCTTTGCCTACGTAAGTAGGTGTTTTGGGGCATTAGGTTCCTTCCGCGAGGTTGAACCACGCGCCGTCGAGGGCACGGCGCTGTGCCGCGCTTCACCGTCGGGGGTGTCAGGAGCGGCAGGCAGGTTCGGGTCCAGACCTCGAGTAAGGGGCCACTGATGAGCAGATCCCGCCTCCCCGCGCGCGCCACGACGGCGGCCTTCGCCGTCGTTCTGGCGGCCGCGCTCGGGGCGCCGGTCGCGAGCGCAGCCGATGTGCCGCTCGCCGACGGCGTCGCACCCGCCAAGATCGACGACGCGAAGCTGCAGGGGAAGCTGTCGCCGCGCCTGGGGGCCGCGCAGGGCCGGGTCACCGCGTTCGTCGAGCTGGCCAAGAAGCCGGCCGTCGACGCGTTCACCGCCGCGGAGCCGCAGGGCAAGGACCAGGCGAAGCGCGCGGCCAAGGCCGCGAAGGCCGACACCGCCGCCGCGGTCGACTCCGTCGTCGGGCAGCTGCGCGCGGCCGACGCCAAGCCGCAGGTCGTCACGCAGACCGCCAACGCCGTTCCCGGTGTGGTCGTCACCGCCGACGCCGCGAAGCTGCGTGAGGTCGCGAAGCGGGCCGACGTCGTCGCGGTGCGCACGGTCGTGCCGAAGACGCGCACCAACGCCAGTGCCGAGCAGCTGACCAACACGGTCACCGCGTGGCAGCAGACCGGCAAGTTCGGCGACGGCGTCCGCGTCGGCGTCATCGACGACGGCATCGACTACACCCACGCCGACTTCGGCGGCCCCGGCACGCAGGCCGCCTACAAGAGCGTCGATTCCACCAAGCCGACCCCGCTCTTCCCGAGCGCCAAGGTCGTCGGCGGCATCGACCTCGTCGGCAACGACTACGACGCCGCGACGGCCGGCAAGACCACCCCGAAGCCGGACCCGAACCCGCTCGCCTGCGGTGAGCACGGCACGCACGTCGCCGGCACCATCGGCGGGTTCGGCGTCACCGCCGACGGCAAGACCTTCAAGGGCGACTACAAGAAGCTGGACGCCAAGAAGGTCGACGCGATGCAGATCGGCCCGGGCACGGCGCCGAAGTCGCTGCTCTACGCGATCAAGGTGTTCGGCTGCACGGGCTCGACGAACGTCACCTCGCAGGCGCTGGACTGGGCGCTCGACCCGGACGGCGACGGCGACTTCACCGACCACCTCGACATCGTCAACCTGTCGCTCGGCTCCGACTTCGGCGCGCCGGACGACCCGGACTCGCTGTTCGTGCGCAAGCTCGTCGCGAACAACGTGCTGCCGGTGATCTCCGCGGGCAACGGCGGCGACATCAACGACATCTCCGGCGCCCCGGGCAACACCCCGGAGGCGCTCACCGTCGCCAGCACCCGGGACGCGGGCGTCCTGCGCGACGCCGCCGAGGTCAAGGCGCCCTCGACCGCCGCCGGCCAGAAGACCGGCCAGTACAGCCAGAACTACACCGGCTACGACACGCTCGACCTGGCCGCGCCGGTCGTCGCCCTGTCGGCGGCGAACGCCGCGGGCTGCGGGCCGTACTCCGCCGAGGACAAGGCGAAGGCGGCCGGCAAGTTCGTCTTCCTGGAGTGGGACGACAACGACTCGACCCGCGCCTGCGGTTCGGCCGCCCGCGCGAACAACGCGCAGGCCGCCGGGGCCAAGGGTGCGCTGCTTTCGTCCACTTTGGAGCACTTCAGCGCCGGCATCGCGGGCAACGCGGCCATCCCGATGTTCCAGTTCACCGGGTCCGCCACGAAGACGCTGCGCGCGGCGCTGACCGCGGGCACGCTGCAGGTCCGGCTCTTCGGCGCCGGCCGCGCCTCGATCCAGACCTACGACAAGACGATCGTGGACACCCCGAGCTCGTTCACCTCGCGCGGCACCCGCGGCCCGGTCCTCAAGCCGGACGTCGCCGCTCCCGGTGACACGATCACCTCGGCGTTCCGCGGCAGCGGCAACGGCCGGACCGTGCTTTCGGGCACGTCGATGGCGGCTCCGCACACCGCGGGCATCACCGCGCTGATCCGCCAGTCGCACCCCGACTGGTCGGTCGAAGAGGTCAAGGCGTCGGTCATCGACACCGCCGGCCACGACGTCTCCGACGGTGCGGGGCACACCTACGCGCCGCAGCGCGTCGGCAGCGGCCGGATCGACGCGAAGGCGGCGCTGGACAACCAGGTGCTCGCCTACGTCGTCGACGACCCTGGCGCGGTCAGCGTCAGCTTCGGCACCGTCGAGGCGTCCGGTCCGGTGACGCTGTCGAAGACGATCAAGCTGGTCAACAAGGGCGTCACGCCCGCCGAGTACTCGGTGGCCTACCAGGCGGTCAACGCGCTGCCGGGCGTCGAGTACACAGTGGACAAGCCGACGGTGAAGCTGACCCCGCGCGGCACCGCCAAGGTCAAGGTGACGCTGAAGATCACCGACCCGAAGGCGCTGCGCAAGGTCATGGACCCGACCATGTCGGCCACCCAGGCCGGCCTGGCCCGCCAGTTCGTCGCGGACGCCTCCGGGCGCGTCGCCTTCACGCCGGTCAGCGGGGCCAAGGTGCCGCTGCGGGTGTCGGTCTACTCCGCGCCGAAGCCGGTGTCGACGATTTCGACGCCGCCGTCGGTGAAGTTCGCCCCCGACACGACCCAGGCCGTGCTGAACCTGACCGGCAAGGGCGTCGACCAGGGTGCCGGCGCGCAGCGGTACCGCTCGCTGATCAGCGTGCTCGAGCTGCAGGCGGAGTCCCCGCAGCTGCCCGAGTGCGACGCGGACGTGGTCACCGACTGCACGCTGAACAAGACGGCCAAGGGCGGCGACCTCCGCTACATCGGCGCGGCTTCGACCGCTCCGCTGGCGAAGGCCCAGGGCGAGCCGGAGAACGCGATCCTCGCGTTCGGCCTGTCCACCTGGAGTGACTGGGCGAACCTCGGCAGCAACACCTCGCCGTTCGTGGACATCGACACGACCGGCGACGGGCAGCCGGACTTCGAGACCTACGTGACCAAGGCGACGTCGACCGACGTCCTCCTGGCCACCACGGTCGCGCTGACCCCGGGCTTCCCGACCGTGGACGTCCAGGCGGTCAACGGCCAGCTCGGCGACGTCGACACCAACGTGTTCGACACGAACGTGATCACGTTGCCGGTTTCCCTGGCCGCGCTGGGCATCGACGCGAACGCGGACAGCCACCGCATCTCCTACACGGTGGGGGTGAGCGGTTTCTACGTCGCGCCGGGCACGACGAACGGGCTGGTCGACTACGTCGGCACGCCGCTTTCGTTCGACGCGCTCGCGCCGGGCTACGCGGTCCAGGGCGGCGGAGACGCCGCGCTGGGTTACGTCGCGAAGCCGGGTACCGCGCTGGTCGTGACGCGGAACGCGGCCTCGGCCGCCGCCGACAACGCCCTCGGGCTGCTGGCCATCGAGCACCACAACGCCGCGGGCAACCGGGCGAACGTGGTCAAGGTGGACGCGACCCAGGGCGCCCGGCCGGGGAACGAGCGTCAGCCGATCGGGGCTGGTCGCCGCTAGTCCGCGGCAAGATCGATTCGTGCAGGACCAGGGGCGTCTCCGGAGGATTTCCGCCGGGGGCGCCCCTCGGTCGTTCACCCGATTGGGTGTCTCACCCCGTGGGAGGATGCGGCATAAGGGTGGTGCGGCTACGGCGGTTTGTCTACGGCCGGTAACCTTCCGGCTGCTGGCGTTTTGTTGCGATGGACCATCGGTGCGGCCGGTGGTCCGGTCGACGGAGGTGTGTGGATGCGGCTCGCGGTGATCCCAGGAGACGGGATCGGGCCCGAGGTGGTCTCCGAGGCGCTGAAGGTGCTCGGCGAGGTAGTACCGACGGCGGAGATCACGAACTACGACCTCGGCGCCGCCCGATGGCACTCGACCGGCGAGCTCCTCCCGGAATCGGTCCTCGGCGAGCTCCGCCAGCACGACGCGATCCTGCTCGGCGCGGTCGGCGACCCGACGGTGCCCAGCGGCATCCTCGAACGCGGCCTGCTGCTGCGCCTGCGGTTCGAGATGGACCACCACGTCAACCTGCGCCCGGCGCGGCTCTACCCGGGGGTCCGGGGACCGCTGGCGGACGCGGGCGACGTCGACATGGTCGTCGTGCGCGAAGGCACCGAAGGCCCGTACGCGGGTACTGGCGGCCTGATCCGCAAGGACACCGAGCACGAAATCGCGACGGAGGTCAGCGTCAACACGGCGTTCGGCGTCCGCCGCGTGGTGGCGGACGCGTTCAACCGCGCCGAGGGCCGCCCGCGCAAGCACCTGACGCTGGTGCACAAGACCAACGTGCTCTCGTTCGCCGGGTCGCTGTGGTCGCGGATCGTCGAAGAGGTTTCGCTGGAGCACCCGGAGGTGACGGTCGCCTACTCCCACGTGGACGCGGCGACGATCCACCTGGTGACGGACCCGTCCCGGTTCGACGTGATCGTGACGGACAACCTGTTCGGCGACATCATCACCGACCTCGCGGCCGCGGTGACCGGCGGCATCGGCCTCGCGGCCAGCGGCAACCTGGACATGACCCGCCGCAACCCGAGCATGTTCGAGCCGGTGCACGGTTCGGCGCCGGACATCGCGGGCCAGGGCCTGGCCGACCCGACGGCGGCGGTGCTGTCGGTGGCGCTGCTGCTGGACCACCTGGGCCAGAAGGAAGCGGCCCGCCGGATCGAGGCGTCGGTGGCGTTCGACCTGGCGACGCGGGACCAGGCTTCGCCGGGGGCCACCCAGGCGATCGGGGACCGGCTCGCGGCTCTCGTTTCGTCGAACGTGCGCACCGCAGGCTGATTCCTTTCTTGCGAAGGGCCCCGCACTTCGGTGCGGGGCTTTTTCACGCTTCAGGGGTTCCCGGATGGTGGGAGCTTGACCCAGCTTGTGGACTTCGCCTGAATCCCTGTGGCATGATGCAAGCGTGACCAGCTTCGCGATCATTATCGACGAGCGCGCCGGACGATAGCTCCACAAGAGCCCCCGGCGCGCAACCTCTCGCACCCATGCGGGAGGTTTTTTTGTTGCCTCGAAACGCCAGGAAGACGCTAGGAGAAGACCGTGACCCGCAAGGAGCCCGCCGATACCCCGCTCGGCGACGCCTTCCACCTCTACGACACCACCCTCCGCGACGGTGCGCAGCGGGAGGGCATCTCCTACTCCGTCCAGGACAAGCTCGCCGTCGCGCGGCTGCTGGACGAGCTCGGCGTCGGCTTCATCGAAGGTGGCTGGCCCGGGGCGCTCCCCAAGGACACCGAGTTCTTCGCCCGCGCCGCGAAGGGCGAGCTGAAACTCCGGCACGCCGCGCTCGTCGCGTTCGGCGCCACCCGCAAGGCCGGCACCACCGCCGACGCCGATCCGCAGGTCCGGGCGCTTCTCGACAGCGAAGCGCCGGTCGTCACCCTCGTCGCCAAGTCCGATCTCCGCCACATCGAACGCGCCCTCCGCGTCGACGTCGACGAGGCCTGCGCCATGGTCGAGGACACCGTCGCATTCCTGACGAAGGAAGGCCGCCGGGTCTTCCTCGACGCCGAGCACTTCTTCGACGGCTACGCGTATTCCCCCGAGACCTCGCTCAGGGTCCTCGACGCCGCCGCCCACGCGGGCGCCGACGTCCTCGTGCTCTGCGACACCAACGGCGGGCAGCTGCCGCTCGGCCTCGCCGAAACCGTCAAGACCATCAAGGAAAAGACCGGGTTCCGGCTCGGGATCCACTGTCAGGACGACACTTCCTGCGCCGTGGCGAACTCCGTCGCCGCGGTGCAGGCCGGCGTGACGCACGTCCAGTGCACCGCCAACGGTTACGGGGAACGGGCCGGCAACGCCGACCTCTTCGCCGTGACGGGAAACCTGGTGACCAAGCTCGGCCTCGACGTCCTCCCGACCGGAGGCGCCGCCGAGCTCACCCGGGTCTCCCATGCCCTTGCCGAAATCGCCAACCTCGCCCCCTACACCCACCAGGCTTATGTAGGGGCGTCGGCCTTCGCCCACAAGGCGGGACTGCACGCGAGCGCGATCAAGGTGGATCCGTTGCTGTACAACCACATCGATCCAGCTTCCGTCGGCAACGACATGCGGGTACTGGTCACCGAGATGGCCGGCAGGGCCAGCCTCGAGCTCAAGGGACGTGAGCTCGGGGTCGACCTTGCCGGCCGGCCCGAAGCGCTGACGAGCGCGATCACCAAGGTCAAGCGGCTCGAAGCGGAAGGCTGGTCCTTCGAGGCCGCCGACGCCTCCCTGGAGCTCCTGCTGCGTCAGGAAGCCGACGTCCCGGTCGAGGCGCCGTTCGAGCTCGAGTCCTACCGCGTGGTGCTCGACCACCGCGCGGGCGGCGAGGTCATGGCCGAGGCCACGGTCAAGGTGCACGTCGGCGGCGAGCGCGTCATCGCCACCGCCGAAGGCATCGGGCCGGTGCACGCCCTCGACGCCGCCCTCCGGAAGGCCCTGAGCCCGCACCTGTCCTGGTTGGACAGTGTCGAGCTGGCCGACTACAAGGTGCGCATCCTCCAGGGCCACCCCGGCACCGACGCGGTGACGCGCGTGCTGGTCGAGAGCACCGACGGCGAACGCGAGTGGACCACCGTCGGCGTGCACGGCAACATCGTCGAAGCCAGCTGGCTCGCCCTGTGCGACGCGCTGGTCCACAAGAGCACCACCGTGAACTAGGTCACGGGCGGGGCGCACGTAGACTGGGTTGCGTGCGCCTAGCCCGAATTGCTCATCCCGGTGGTGTCGCGTTCGCCTCGATCGAAGGCGACGGTGACGACGCCCAGGTCCTCGAAATCGCCGAACACCCCTTCGGCCAGCCGAACTTCACCGGCAAGCGGTGGCCGCTGGCCGACGTCCGGCTGCTCGCGCCGATCCTGCCGTCGAAGGTGATCGCCGTCGGCCGCAACTACGCCAAGCACGCGGCCGAGTTCGGCAACGAGGTGCCCAGCGCCCCGATGCTGTTCATCAAGCCGTCGACCTCGGTCATCGGCCCCCACGCGGCCATCCGCCGCCCGTCGGGCGTCGGCCGCGTCGACTTCGAGGGCGAGCTCGCCATCGTCATCGGGCAGCCGGTGAAGAACGTGCCCGCCGCCCGCGCCGCGAGCGTCATCCTCGGGTACACCGTCGCCAACGACGTCAGCGCCCGCGACCTCCAGAAGTCCGACGGCCAGTGGGGCCGCGCCAAGGGCTTCGACACCTTCTGCCCGATCGGCCCGTGGATCGAGACCTCGATCGACGCGTCCGACCTCGCGCTGAAGTCCGAGGTCGACGGCGAGCTCAAGCAGGACGGCCGCACGTCGGACCTCGTCCACAAGATCCCCGAGCTGGTCGAGTTCGTCTCCGGCGTGATGACGCTCCTGCCCGGCGACATCATCCTCACCGGCACGCCCGAGGGCGTCGGCCCGATCGAGGGCGGCCAGAGCGTCTCGATCACCATCGAAGGCATCGGCACCCTGACCAACCCGGTCGAAAGCGTCTGACTCCCCTCGAACAGCGCCCGCGCCGCCGCGACAACGGCGTCCGGGCGCTGTTCCGGGATCAGGTGCCCGCAGTCGCCGAGCACCCGCACGTCCACGACGTCACCCAGCAGCGCCGGCGGGACGAGCACGTCCCGGCCACCGGCCAGGATCGCGGTCGGCATCCGCGGCCGCCGGTCGTCCGGGCGGCGGAGGCGCGGCAGGTCGTGCACGACGAACTGCCAGTTCAGCTGCTGCCCGGCGCGCGCGTGCGCGGGACGCCGGCTGCGTTCGGCGAACTCGCCGACGGCGTCCTCGGCCGCGCCCCACCGCCGCAGCAGGAACCGCGTCAACCCCGGCCAGTGGCGCAGCACAGCTGGCCCGAGCAGCGGGAGTTCCCACAACGTCGTGTGCCAGAAGCGCCACGCGGCCCGGCGCAGCGCCCGCCGCGCCGGCCAGGGGTGGGTCATGGTGAGCGCGAGGTGCGCGCGCACCCGTTCCGGGGCGCGCAGGCAGAGCGCGAACGCCGTCCACGCGCCCCAGCCGTGGGAAACGATCGAGACTTCGCCGAGGCCGAGCGCATCGAGCAGGGCCAGGAGGTCCTCTACGCGGGTCGCCGTGTCGTAGCCGTCCGGTGGCGCGTCGGACCACCCGGCGCCGCGGAAGTCCGGGCACAGCACGCGGTGGCCGGTGGCGAGGCCCGGGATCACCCGGCGCCACGCGTACCAGTGCTGCGGGAAGCTGTGCAGCAGGAGCACGGGAGGGCCGGAACCGGCCTCGGCGACGTGCAACCGCACCGCGCCGGCCCGGACGAAGCGGTGCGTCACGCCGTCGACGGCGGGGAAAGGGTCTTCGTTCACGCCAGGGGGAGGGCCTTCGGGAGCGCGGGGTTCCCCGCGGAAAAGTGACGAAGTTCCCGGGAACCTTTCGCCGGGTGGCCGCCTCCACCGGGCGGAGGACGAGGAGGCGCATGGACCCGACCGAGCTCGTGCGCGCCGCCCAGCGCGGCGACGCGCTCGCGATGCAGGAGCTGCTGCGGCTGCTCACGCCGTACGTCGGCAGGCTGTGCGGCCCCATCGCGCTCGACGACGGCGCCGACGCGGCCCAGGAGGCGCTGATCGCGATCTTCCGCAACCTGCGCGGGCTCGCCGAACCGGCCGCGGTGTTCGGCTGGGCCCGCGCGATCGCGGTCCGGGAGGCGGTCCGCGTCGGCCGGCGCGCCCGGCGGGCGGTGCCCGTCGAGGCGGCCGAGGTCCCGGCCGCCGTCGACGTCGAACTCGGCGTCGACATCCGCGACGTGCTCGACCGGCTCGCCCCGGAACACCGGGCGATCCTCGTCCTGCGGGACGTCGAAGGGCTGGACGAACAGGCCGTGGCCGAGCTGCTCGCGGTGCCGGCGGGCACGGTCAAGTCGCGCCTGTTCCGCGCGCGGCGGAGTTTCCGGAAGGAGTGGGGCCGATGAGCTGGCCGGTCGCCGAACTGGACGCCGTCCGCCGCCTGCGCGTGCTGGCGGCGGCGGTGCCGGGCGCGTTCTTCGCCGAGACGGTGGTGGACGCGCCGTTCGAGGACGTCTGGGCGGTGGCCGCGGACCTGGAGGGGGAGCTGCCGCGGCTGCTGCGGAACGTGCGGTCGGTGCGGATCGTGCAGGCCGAGGGGGAACGCGTCGTCGCCGACCTCACCGGGTACTGCCGGCTGCGCGACCGGTTCGACGTGGTGCTGCGCCCGGGCTGGTGCGTCATGCAGGGCACCCGGGTGGTCGGCGGGATGGCGGCGGTGCCGGAGGGGCGGGGGACGCGGTTCGCGTTCCTCGGCGCACTGCGCGGCCCGGGCACCCGGGCGGCCGCCCCGCTGCTGCGGCGGGTGGGACGGCCGGTGGGCCGGGGACTGCTGGAGCGGCTGCACGAACGGGTGCGCGGGCCGAGGTGACCGACGGTCCGGGTACGCAGGCCGACCCTCCGGGTACGCAGGCCGACTCTTTGCGTGCGCGGGCCGACTGCTTGGGTACGCAGGCCGACTCTTTGCGTGCGCGGGCCGACTGCTTGGGTACGCAGGCCGACTCTTTGCGTGCGCGGGCCGACTGCTTGGGTACGCAGGCCGAC
>JARAWT010000013.1:131393-164140 GCA_033793495.1 Streptomyces sp. MN03-5084-2B
CTCTCTGCGTGCGCGGGCCGGCCGGCTGAGTCGGTGCCCGTGCGGTGAAGGCCACCCCGCGACGGGGTGGCCTTCGGTGGATCGTCAGCGCTGCACCGGCTCCATCGCCCGTCGTGCGAACGCCGGGGCGTGCTCCGGGCGCAGGCCCAGGCCCAGCAGGCGCGCCGGGAAGTACGACAGCTTCGGGAACCGGGCGAACGCCTTGACCATCGGCTCCGGCGGGCCGTTGCGCTTGCCGTTCATCACGCCGCGCACCACCGTCCGGTGCATCAGGCGCTGCAGCCCCTGCACCAGCAACGTCGGCGCGAGGCGCCGCGTGCGCACCTTCGCCAGCTCGGCCTCCGTCGGACGGCCCCGGCGCAGCGGCTCGGCCAGCAGCGTCGCCGCCGCGACCGCGTCCTGCACCGCCAGGTTGATGCCCACGCCGCCGATCGGCGACATCGCGTGCGCCGCGTCGCCGATGCACAGCAGACCGTCGACGTGCCACTTGCGCAGCAGGTTGAGCCGCACGTCGAGGAACTTGACGTCGTCCATCGTCTCCAGCTCGTGCACGCGGTCGGTGAACTCGGGGCAGATCTGCGCCACGTTCTCGCGGAACGCCTCGATGCCCTGCTTGCGGAGGTCGTCGCCCTTCGGCGCGAGGTAGGCGACCTGGTAGAAGTCCGGCCGCGGGAGCGGTACCGCGAAGCGGCGGTCCCGCATCTTCGGCAGCAGCATGGTGCCCGCCTCGCCGTCGCCGCGCGAGAGCCGGAACCACCAGACGTCGAACGGGCAGTCGTACTCCCGCGGCACCAGACCGGCCTCGCGGCGGGCCGGCGACCAGCGGCCGTCGGCGGCGATCACCAGGTCGGCGCGGATTTCGCCGGTCTCACCGGCGCTCGTGCGGTAGGTGATGCCGGCGACCCGGCCGTGCTCGCGGACCAGGCCGGTGCACTCGGTCTCCATCCGCTGGACGAACGTCGGCTCCTTGCGCGCGCTTTCGGCGAGCAGGTCGAGGAAGTCCCACTGCGGCACCATCGCGATGTACGGGTGCGCCACCTTCAGCCGGGTGAAGTCGGCCAGCTTCATGAGCTCGCCGTTCTCCTGGGGGAACCCCGCCGCGGTCAGCTCGCTGTGCGGCAGCGCGTGGAACTTCTCGCCGAGACCCAGTTCGTCGAGCAGCGTCAGCGTCGACGGGTGCACCGTGTCCCCGCGGAAGTCGCGCAGGAAATCGGCGTGCTTCTCCAGCACCGTCACCTCGACGCCGGCCCGGGCCAGCAACAGCCCCGTGACCATCCCGGCCGGCCCGCCACCGATGACGACGCAGGTCGTGCGTTCGGTCATCTCGACCATCTCCCTTATTCATCGCTTGTTGAATAACTCGAGGATGCACCCGCCCGGCACCGGCGTCAAGGGGTGTGACCGGAGATACGCTGATCGGGCGACGGCCGCGCGCCCCCGCCCCCGGTTGCCGGAAACCGTCCAAACGCGACAGTTGGTCGACGGTGTTCCGGTGTCGCGCGGTTTCGGCGGCGGTATGCGGAGGTGCCCTTGTGGACGGAACGGATTCCCAAGCGGGACAAGGGGTTTCGCCGAGGAATCGATTGCTGTGCCGGGGGAGCGCGCTTCGCGGCGGCCCCGGCCGGATAACCGAACGGGGACGGTACGCCGACTGGGAGTAGAGCCGGTGCGCCGGAACAGGCGAGCGGCAATCACCTCTTTGGCAGCGTCGCGAACGCGGCGGTTGCCCTAGCCTCACTGGGTGGATTTCGCCCTGGCACCCCGGACCCCTTCGCGAACCGCCCCGCCCGCCGCGGCGGCGTCCGAGCCCTGGGCGCCGCCCGAGCTCCGGCTGGTGTGCCTGGACATCGACGACACCCTCATCGACTGCACCGCCGCGATCCGCCGCAGCCTCCACATCCTCACCGGCCGGGGTGACCTGTGGCCGCTGTGGGACGTCATCACCGAAGAGCACGTCGCTCTCGTCGTGGCGGGCGAACTCGACTACCGGACGATGCACCAGCGGCGCACCGACTGCTTTCTCGCCGAGATCGGCATCCTGGCCGACGCCGAGCAGGTGAGCTCCTTCGAGCGTCGCCGCAGAGAACTGCTCGACCACTCTTGGCAGCTGTTCGACGACGTCCTCGACTGCCTCGAGTGGCTGCGCGCCGCCGGCCTGATGCTGGCCGCGGTGACGAACGCCTCGGGTGTCCACCAGCGGAAGAAGATCGCCGACCTCGGCCTGGCGCCGTTCTTCGACCACGTCGCCATCGCCGGCGAGCTCGGGGTGGCCAAGCCCGACCCGGTGATGTTCCACACGGTGTGCCTGGGCCTGGGCTGCGCGCCGGCCCAGGCGGTCCACGTCGGCGACAAGCTGGACACCGACGCGATCGGCGCCCGCGACGCGGGCCTGGGCGCGGTCTGGCTCGACCGCGACCGCATCGGCGAACGCGCCCCGGAGGGCGTCCACACGGTCGCCGGCCTCGCCGAGCTGCCTGAGCTGCTGGTTTCGGAGTACGCGACGATCGGCGTCCCGGCCCAGCGGGGCGGTGGTGCTCCCACCGGCACCCCCGCGTTCACGGTCCGGAACGGCGTGCTCTAGTATTTCTCCTCGTGCGGTGCTGAACCGGCCAGCCGGAGCAGTGCCTCACTGGGGTATGGTGTAATTGGCAGCACGACTGGTTCTGGTCCAGTTAGTCTAGGTTCGAGTCCTGGTACCCCAGCTGCGGAGAGTGACCCCCCTGCGAAGCGGGAAATCGCTTCTGGTAGGTTCTCTCCAGCAAGAAAAACAGAAAAGCCCCTGGGAAACCAGGGAAAGATCCTAAGCCCCCGTCGTCTAGCGGCCTAGGACGCCGGCCTCTCACGCCGGTAGCGTGGGTTCGAATCCCATCGGGGGTACCAGCAGTAGCCAAGCCCGTCTGACCTAGGTCAGACGGGTTTTTTGTGTCGCGGCCGTGCGGGTGGGGCGTGGCTGTCGGCTTGGTCGTGCCTCGGGCGGACCCGGGTCGGTCGCCACAGCCGAGGCGACCACGGCGGCGCGAGCGGGCCGGCCTCCGGTGGCGGGACCTCCGGTCCCCGGCGCGCTGGAGTGTCGGAGACGGTGGCGAACCGGGTGTGTCGAGGTGGCGGGGCTTCGCGGTCCCGCGCCGAACACCACCGGACATCGACGCGTCGGCGCATTCGTACCGGCCGGAGGCTCGGCCGTCGTCTTGCCGCGGGGCGGCACGGGTTTGCGCCGGCCGGCGCAACGGCGGCCGGCGCAGTGGATCGCGTGGGTGCCGCGGCGGGGACCGGTTCGGTGTGGACGGTCGCCGTGGATCGGTTGCGGCCGCGGGACTTCCGGCATCCGACGTCGATCAGTTGTTCGATTCCTGTGCGGTTTCTCGCCGGAGTGTTCGTGGTGCCGGGCACGGGCGAAGCGTCCTCGATGCGTGTCCTATGAGGACCTTCGGGTTCCCGATGTGGTGGCACGCCGGACGGAACTCGCTGGTCAGGGCTTCGAGCTGGGAAGCGGCACCGGCCGGGACCGGGGTTCGGGCGGGAATTCCGCGCGACACAACAGAGTTAAGTTGCTTCTGCTGTTTGGCTTTGTGCGGCTTTGGTAATACTGTGTGCGCTGTCGGCCGCGATGGGCCTGACTAGTAGTTCCACTATGGAGGACTGGAATGACGAACAAGGCCCAGCTGATCGAGGCGCTGTCGGAGCGCTTGGGCGATGACAAGAAGGTGGCTGCGCAGGCCGTGGACGGTCTGGTGGACATCATCATCCGGACGGTCAACAAGGGCGAGAAGGTCAACATCACCGGCTTCGGGGTGTTCGAGAAGCGCGCCCGCGCCGCTCGCACCGCGCGCAACCCGCGCACCGGTGAGGCCGTGAAGGTGAAGAAGACCAACGTGCCCGCGTTCCGCGCCGGCACCACGTTCAAGGACGTCATCTCCGGCACGAAGAAGCTCCCGAAGGCGACCCCGGTCAAGCGCGCCGCCGCCGCCACCAGCACGCGGGCGACGGCCACCAAGGCCGCCGCCGCGGCTCCGGCGAAGGCCGCGACGACGACCCGTGCGACCCGTGCCACGGCGGCCAAGCCGGCCGCGACGACCACGCGGACCCGCGCCACCGCGGCGAAGCCGGCCGCCAAGGCCACCACCGCCACCAAGGCCGCCCCGAAGGCGGCCGCGGCGAAGACCACGGCGGCCAAGGCCACCGCGGCGAAGGCGACCCCGGCGAAGGCGACGACCACGCGCGCCAAGACCGCCGCCGCCAAGCCGGCCGCGGCCAAGACCACCGCGGCGAAGGCCCCGGCGGCCAAGGCTCCGGCCAAGCGCACCTCCGCCGCCAAGAAGAAGTAGCACCGGCTTCACCGTCGAAGGGCCCCGCAACCGGATCCGGTTCGGGGCCCTTCCGCGTGCGTAAGGGGCGACGGCCGTCAGGGCGAACGCGACGCTCCGAACGCTCGGGAATCGGGCTCGGGACCGTACACAGTGGAGTTCTTGATCACCGCGTGCCCGGCCGCGGGGGGATCCGGTTCCGCCGTGCGGCGTCGGCACGAACGAAGTTCCGCAGCCTACGGAAAACGGCCTGCCCGGTTGGCGCCGGGCCGTCGAGCGGCCAAGACTGGCCGCGGGGTGCGGGCCGGGCTGCCGGTGCCGGCTCCGGTTGTCCGGCCGGTCGGGTGGAGGTTTGCGTCCGTTGAGTTCCGAGTTCACCGTGATCAAGGCGATCCTCGTGCTCGAGGTGCGCTCCGCGGACGGCGGAGCCGCGTCCCTGCGGGCCGACCTCGGCTACGACACCCGGGAGCCCTACGCGGTCGCCCTGACTCTCCACACCGGACGTGGTCCCGTCGAATGGCTCGTCGCGCGGGACCTGCTCATCGAGGGGCTGCGGGAACCGGCCGGGCTCGGGGACGTCCGGGTCGCGCCGGGTGCCGACCCCGCCGTGACCGTGGTCGAGCTGAGGTCGCCGAGCGGTCACGTCGCGCTCGAAGCGGACACCGCCGAGATGGTCGACTTCCTCTACCGCACCTGCGAGGCCCTGCCATGCGGCGAGGAAAGCCGGGTGTTCGACTTCGACCGCGAGCTGGCGAAGCTGACCCACGCCCCGGAGTGAGACGACGCGTTCGTCTTCATGGTGGCCGCCTCTCCAAACTGATCTGTTAGCGCTAACACAGTCCACTGTGGACTCCTCGGGGGCTTGACACCCGCGGGCGGTCATTCATACATTCGATGTCTCTTTGTATGAATGACGGGAGTTGATCCGCATGCGGCTCGGCAAGACCGCCGTCGTCCTCGGCGGCAGCGCCGCCGGTCTGTGCGCGGCCGGAGCGCTCGCCCCGCACTTCGACCGCGTGCTGGTGCTGGAACGCGACGAACTGCCCGACGGCGCCGAGCACCGCCGCGGCGTCCCGCAGAGCAAGCACCCGCACTTCCTGCTCAACTCGGGGCGGCGGGCGATCGGCGCGCTCTTCCCCGGCTTCGAGGACGACCTCATCGCGGCGGGCGGGCTGCTGCTGATGCCGTCCATGGACGCCGCCTACCTCGACGGGCCGGGGTGGTCGGCCCGCAAGCGCAGCGCCATGACGATGGTCTACGGCTCGCGGATCCTCATCGAACGCGTGCTGCGGGACAAGGTGCGGGAGCTGGCCAACGTCGTCGTCCGCGAAGGGGTCGCGGTGCGGGGCCTGACCACTGCGGCCGGCGCGATCACCGGCGTCGGATTCTCCGCGGCCGACGGCGAAGAGCACGTCGACGCCGACTTCGTCGTGGACGCGATGGGCCGCGGGTCCCCGGTCTCCGGCTGGCTCGCGGCGGCCGGCTGGCCCGAACCCGACGTGCAGACGCTCGACGCCAAAGTCACCTACACCTCGCGCTGGTACGACCTGCCTGCCGAACGCCCCGCGTCCTGGTGGTGGCAGCACCTGGTGGTCATGCCGACGCCGGACAAGGGCGACCACCCGGCCGAGCACGAGTTCCTGGTCAACTTCTTCCCGATCGAAGGCAACCGCGTCATCGCCTGCATGGGGTCGTGGGGACTGGAGATGCCCAGCACCACCGACGCGTTCGTGGAAACCGCGCGCCGGGTGCGGACGCCGTTGTTCGCGGACGCCATGGACCGCTGCGAGCCCGCCTCGCCGGTCCACCTCACCCGGTCGACCGGCAACAAGTGGCGGCGCTACGACCGCCTGCGCACCCGGCCGCGCCGGCTGGTCTTCGTCGGCGACTCGATCTGCGCGTTCAACCCCTTCTACGCCCAGGGCATCAGCTCCGCGTCGGCTTCGGCGCTGCTGCTGCGCGAGCACCTGTCCCGCGCCGAGCGGCTCGACGCGAAGTTCTCCGCGCGCTTCTTCGCCGCGCAACGCGGATTGCTGCGCGTGCCGTGGAGCCTGGCGATGGCCCGGGATCAGGGCTACGCGTGCGCGGTGGGCACCGAACAGCTGCCGGAGTGGCGGCGGCGCATCGTCGCGGCGATGTCGGCCCCGGCGTTCAGTCTCGTCGTCGGCGCGGCGCGGGAGGACGAGGTGGTCGACGAGCACTTCGCCAAGGTGTTCAACCTGGACGAATCGCTGGGGCAGATGCTGCGCAACCCGCGGGTGCTCGCGGGCCTGGTGCGCTACCGCGTCCGCGCCGCGCTGGGCCGCCATCGCGTGCCGTTCGGGTTCGATCCCCAGGCGGAGCCACCGGCCACGGACTACTCACCGGCGACGGCGAACGCGCGATGAGCACGGCGTGCGGGCCGGACGCCGAAGCCGTCACCCGCGGGCTGGGGTTCGACTGCCACGACGTCGCGCCGGTCGTTTCGGTCCGGCCGCCGTGGGCGCTCGCCCACTGGACGATGCCGCTGCTGGAGGTGCTGATCGTCGGCGGCGCGGTGTTCGCTCTGGTGCACGCGCTGCGCCGCCGCCGCGAGGGCGATCCGGTGAACCTGGCGCTGTGGTGGGCTTCGCTGGTCTACCTGTTCGTCACCGAGCCGCCGCTGTACTTCCCCGAGTGGTTCGGGCTCGACCGGCTGTACGGCTTCATCTTCGCCCACAACCTCTTCACCGTGCAGTTCATGGGGGACCGGCTGCCGCTCTACATCGTGGCGTTCTACCCGGTGATCAGCCAGCTCGCCTACGAGGTCGTGCGCGCGCTCGGGCTCTTCCGGCGCGGGGCGCTGCGGGGCTCGGTGGCGGTGGCCTTCGTCTGCCAGGTGTTCTACGAAGTCTTCGACCACCTCGGCCCGCAGCTGAAGTGGTGGGCCTGGAACCCGGCCAACGCGATCGTCAACCACCCGGCGCTGGGGTCGGTGCCGCTGAACAGCATGCTGCTGTTCGCTTCCGTGTCGATGGCCGCCATGACCTACCTCGTCGTGCGCCTGACGGGCGGCCAGCCGCGGCGCCGGCTGACCCCGCGCATCCTGCTGGCCGGCGTCCTCACCCCGCCGACCATGGCGATCGCCGGGATCCCGTCGGGCTTCGCGGGTGACGACACGACCGCGCGGGCGTGGATCCTCGGCGTCGAACTCGGGCTGCTGTGGGTGGCGGGTGCCTGGATCGTCGTGGCGCACCTGCGTGCCGGGGAGCCGGGCGAGCCCCTGTCGGCCTTCGCGCGGTTCTATCCCGCGCTGTACCTGGCCGGGATGGCCGTGTTCTGGCTCGGGGCCCTTCCCGCCTACCTGGGCGCGAAGGACGGCGTCACCGCGGACGGCACCCCGGTCGGCAGCGGGCCGTACGCGCTCGCCTGCTTCGCCGGGGCCGGCCTGCTGCTGCTCGCGGTGTACCGGCGGGACCGCGCCCCTGCCCCGGCCTGAACGAGCGTTCTCGGGGAAGATGGCGGCATGGGGCACCACGGATGGCAGGGCAACCCGCCCGGCACCGAAGACGAGGCACGCCGCCGGATCGTCGACGCGGCGACGGCGTGCCTCGACCGGGCCGGCCTGGCCAAGACGAGCCTCTCCGACGTCGCCGCCGAGGCGGGCGTCACCCGGCAGACCGTCTACCGCTACTTCCCGGGCCTGAAGGACATCCTGCGCGCTGTCGCGCTGGCCGGGGTCGAGGAGTTCGCCGGGCGGATGGAACGGCACCTGGCCACGTTCGGCACGGCGGCCGAAGCCGCGGTGGAATCGGTGGTGTTCGCCGTCCGGACGCTCCCCGGGGAGCCCCGCATGGGCCTGCTCCTGCAGGCGGGCGAAGCGGATTACTTCACCGACGGCGTCGTTTCGCCGCTGGCGTTTTCGTACGGCGCGCAGATCCTCCGCAACCTGCCGGTCGACTGGGCTGGCGCCGGGATCGCGACCGACGAGGAGCTCCAGGGGCTCGCCGAAGTCCTGATGCGGCTGTTCCTGTCGTTCCTGCAGTACCCCTCGACGCCGCCGCTCACCGAGGACGAGCTGCGCGCCCTCGTCCGCCGCTGGATCGGCCCCGCGTTGCGCGGGTGAGATTCCGGGAAACGGTACGGGGAATGCGCTGACAATTCCGGACAACGCGGAGTGTGACGCCTCCCACGCCCGGTACCCCAAAAGCCGGCGGCGGTGGCGGGGACGTTCAGTTCCCGCCACCGCCGCTGCGGTGATCTCTCCCCAGTGATCTCCCGGCCACCGGGGGCTACTTCTTGGCGGCGGCGACCTTCTTGCGGGGGGCGCGCTTGCGCGGCGGGGCGGCGGGCGCCTCGGCCTCTTCGACCTGGGCCTGCTCGTAGGCGGCGATCACCTCGGAGGACAGCCGGCCCCGCTCGGAGACCTCGTAGCCGTTCGCGTTGGCCCAGGCGCGGATCTGCTGGTTGCGCTCGCGGTCGGTCGTGCTGGTCGTGGTCGACTGCCCGGTGGCGACGCGGACCTTGCGGCCGCCGATGCGCCGGCCGGCCCCGATGTAGCGGGCCAGTTCGTCGCGCAGGGCGGTGGCGTTCTCGTCCGAAAGGTCGATTTCGTAGGTGACGCCGTCGAGGCCGAACTGAACGGTCTGGGCGGCGGTGGTGCCGTCGATGTCGTCCAGGATCTCGACGAGGACTTTCTGGGCCACGGGAATGCTCCTCAGCTGGATGTGCGTCCGGGGGAACGCGACGTGTGACAAGTTGCACAATGGTCGGCGTTCTTCGGTGGAGTGTATCCACCCGAGGAGAGGTACGGCAATTTCCTCCCCGATACGCGGAACGGCGGCGGCCGGGGGTGGTCCGGATAGGACCGGCCGCCGCCGTTGCGGCGGGGTCGTGGCTTTCGTCCGGCAGCGGCGGCGGAGGCGGCAATACCGGCGGAAATGCCCCCGGGAATCTATGTTCCGGACGGCGTGGAGCCCTGCTCGCCGTGGTGGTAGGGCGGATCCGTCGCCAGCGCCTCGTCGGCCGCGCCTTCGGCGGGATCGGCCAGCTTGGCCTCCTGGGCGGCTTCTTTCGCCTCTTTGATGAGCTGCCGGCTGTGTGCGAGGTCCGGTTCGGGCCGGTTTTCGTTCTCCGTCATCGCAACTCCCTGCGGTCGATTGTGTTCCCTGCGGGACGGCTACCCGCGACGACCCGAACGCAACCGTCGGCGGCCGCGGAGTGGCCGCGGTGAATTGTTCGGCGGCCCGCGGCGGATCGGGTGAGGGGTGACCGGGACCGGTTCCGTGGGGTGCGCGCCGGGAATGTGCGGCGGAAAGAGCGGCGGGTGGTTCCGTTGCCGATGTCCGGGGTGGTGCGCGCCGGGCGGGGAGCCGCGTTCGGACGGTGGACAGTGTTCAAACGGCCGGAGCGTGGTTCGCGGTGATCGACGGGCCCCTCGTGGCCGGATCCGCCCGGCAGGCCGTGTGCGGCGATCTCAGCCTGGTCGGCGCGCACCTGGAGTTCTCCTGGGCTGAAGGGCACCTTGCCGGCATCACATCGCCTGAAGGGCACCTTCCTGGCATCCCAACGGCTGAAGGGCACCTTCCTGGCGCCACTGGGGCTGAAGGTGCCTTTCAGCGGCCACCCCCGAAACGCCGGAAGGGCCCCGCACCAGCCGGTGCGGGGCCCTTCCGATGTCGCCAGAGGGTGTTACTTCTTCTTGGCGGCCGACGTGCGCTTGGCCGGGGCCTTGGCCGCCGTGGTCTTCTTCGCCGCGGCGGTCTTGGTCGCGGCCGGCTTGGCGGCGGCGGTCTTCGCCCGCGTGGTGGTCGCCTTCGCCGTGGTGGCCTTGGCCGCCGTGGTCTTCGCCGCGGCCGCCTTCGGGGCGGCCTTGGTGGCGGTGGTGGCCTTGGCGGCCGGCTTCGCCGCGGTGGCGCGGGTCCGCGTGGTCGTCGAGCGCGTGGTGGCCGGCTTGGCCGCCGCCGCGCGGGTGGTGCGGGTCGCCGCCGCCTTGGCCGGCGCGGCGGCCGCGGCGGTCTTGGTGGCCGTCGCCCGCGTGCTGGTGGCGGCGGTGGCGCGCTTGACCGGGGTCGCCTTCGGGAGCTTCTTGGTGCCGGAGATGACGTCCTTGAACGTGGTGCCGGCGCGGAAGGCGGGCACGTTGGTCTTCTTGACGCGGACGGCCTCACCGGTGCGCGGGTTGCGGGCGGTGCGAGCGGCGCGGGCGCGCTTCTCGAACACCCCGAAGCCGGTGATGTTGACCTTTTCGCCCTTGTTGACCGTCCGGATGATGATGTCCACCAGACCGTCAACGGCCTGCGAAGCCACCTTCTTGTCGCCCAGACGCTCCGACAGCGCCTCGATCAGCTGGGCCTTGTTCGTCATTCCAGTCCTCCATAGTGGAACTACTAGTCACGGCCCATCTCGGCCGACACTGCACACGGTATTACCAATACCGCACAAAATCCAACCGGGGGTCGAAATATTTCCTTGTACGCGGGCGGGTTCCGCCGCCCGAGAACCCCTCGCCGGACGTCGCCCGGAACGCGACGTGGACTCCTGCCATGCCCCTGAGCAGGCAAAACTCGGTACCGGTGCCGTCCACAGTGGTCGTCCATATAGGACCCGAGGCCCTTCCGGAGAACTTTTCCCGCGACACGCCGATCCGGGGTGTCGCGGCGTGTGGCCGAGGCCACCCGGGCCCGTTCCCGCGCCGCGGCGGGGGATCGCGGGCCCCTCCGGCACCGCTTCGCCGTGGCGGCAGGCGGAAGCGGAGCCCGTAACGCCGCGGCCGTCCGGCGCGACCCCGGGGCACGGCGTTGCGGCGCAACCGGTACGCCCCCGGAATGCCCTGCGGCGGGGACGAAAGGTCCTCCCCGAAGGGTGAACTCACTCGTTCGGCGCAGTCCCGGCCTGCGCGGACACCCTCTGGGCAACGCCGTGTTGGGCGCTGGACTGTCGTACCGGCGGGCTAGTCTGCCGCGGGAGGAAAGCGCCGGGTGAGACAGGGAGAACCGTGGACCAGGAGACGCTCACCACCGTGGTCGGCCGGGTGGCAGGCACCGAGGATTCGACGCCGCTGCAGTTCTGCGTGGCCATCGATCCGGACGCCTACCTGCAGCTCGACGACGTCGTCGTGACCCGGCGGGAGCTGCCCGGCCTCGGCGAAGTCACCTCTTACGGCGTCGTCACGCAGGTGACCGCGCGGCACGAAGGTGCCAGCTTCGGCAGCGACGTCTTCCTGATCTCCGACGGGGTCCTGCCCGCCCAGGTGCAGGAGATCGCCGAGATCGCCACCACCCGCGTCGAGCCGGAGTGCTACGTGCCGCCGAAGCCGGGCAGCCGGGTCGAGCGGGCCGTGGGGGAGGATCGCGCGCAGGCGCTGTATTTCGACAACATGACCCGCCAGGTGGCGGTCGGCCTGGGCCGGGACGGCGAACCCGTCTACCTCAACCTGGACTTCCTCGACGGCACCCGCGGCGCGCACGTCAGCATCAGCGGTGTCTCCGGCGTGGCCACGAAGACGTCGTTCGCGTTGTTCCTGCTGCACTCGATCTTCCGCGGCGGCGCCCTGCCGAACGCCCACAACGCCAAGGCCCTCGTCTTCTCGGTCAAGGGCGAGGACCTGCTGTTCCTCGACACCCCGAACGTCCACCTCGACGAAAAGCTCCGCGACGAGTACCTCAAGCTGGGCCTGCCCGCCGAGCCCTTCGCGTCCGTCGGCTTCTACGCGCCGCCGACGCCGTCGGACACCACGGGGAAGCCTTACGTGACCGGGCGGACCTCGGGCGTGGGCGCGTTCTGGTGGACCATCGCGGAGTTCTGCGCCAAGGACCTGCTGCCCTACGTCTTCGCCGACGCCGAAGACGAGCGCAACCAGTACACGATGGTCATCCACCAGGTCGCGAACCGCCTGCGCCTGGACAGCACCCCGGCGGGCAAGGACGGCGCCGCCAACGTCGACGGCGTCCTGTGCCGCACCTACGCCGAGCTCGTCGACGTCATCTGCGAGCGTGTCACCGACGAGGAAACCCGCGCGAGCTGGGCGGGTGCGGTCACCGGCGCGGGGACGGTCAACGCCTTCATCCGCCGCCTGCGCTCGAGCCAGCGCGCGCTGTCCGGCCTCATCCGCGGCGACCTCGCCGACCACCCGGCCCGCTCGTTGTCCACGGAGAACCAGCAGGTGACCGTGGTGGACATCCACAACCTCGTCGAGCGCGCGCAGCGGTTCGTCGTCGGCGTGACGCTCGCGGCGGAGACCGCGCGCAAGGAGGCGGCCGGCCCGGGCGGGCTGCTGTTCACCATGCTGGACGAGCTCAACAAGTACGCGCCGCGGGAAGGCAGCAGCCCCATCAAGGAGGTGCTGCTGGACATCGCCGAGCGCGGCCGCTCCCTCGGCGTCATCCTGATCGGCGCGCAGCAGACCGCCAGCGAGGTCGAGCGCCGCATCGTCAGCAACAGCTCGGTCCGCATCGTCGGCCGCCTCGACGCGGCCGAGGCGTCGCGGCCCGAGTACGGCTTCCTCCCGGCCAGCCAGCGGGTCCGCGCCACGCTCGCCACGCCCGGCACGATGTTCGTGAGCCAGCCGGAGATCCCGGTGCCGATCGCCGTCGGCTTCCCGTTCCCGGCCTGGGCCACGCGGCTTTCCGAGGCCGGGCAGATTCCCACGACCACCGCCACATCGAAGAAAAGCGATCCCTTCGCCGGCCTCCCTTCGCGCGGCAGTGATCCCTTCGGCGACGACCCGCCGCCGTTCTGAGCCTGACCGCCCACCACCCGAACGGAAGGACGAAGGGTGAAGTTCCTGCACACCTCCGACTGGCACGTCGGCAAGACGCTCAAGGGGCGCAACCGCCTCGACGAGCAGCGCGCCGTGCTCGGCGAAATCGTCCGGATCGCGCGGGAGGAGCAGTTCGACGCGGTCCTCGTCGCGGGTGACCTGTACGAGACGTCGGCGCCGTCGGCGGCCGCACAGGAACTCGTGGTGCGGGCGCTGATGGCGCTGCGCGAAACCGGTGCCGAAGTGATCGCCATCGCCGGGAACCACGACCACGCCGCGACCTTCGAGGCGTACCGGCCGTTGCTGCTGGCCGCGGGCATCCAGCTCACCGGCGACCCCCGCCCGGTGCACGACGGCGGCGTCTTCTCGTTCGACGCGCGTTCGACGGGCGAGCGCGTCAACGTCGCCGTGCTGCCCTTCCTTTCCCAGCGCTACGCGGTCCGCGCCGCCGAGCTGCTCGCCGGGACCCCGGCGGACAACGTGGGCGAGTACGACCAGCGCGTGCGCGACATCCTGGAACACCTCAAGACGGGGTTCACGCCCGGCGCGGTCAACCTCGTCATGGCGCACCTGACGGTGACCGGCGGGACGATGGGCGGCGGGGAACGCGCGGCCCAGTCCATCTTCGAGTACCACGTGCCCGCCACGGCGTTCGGCGCCGATCCGCACTACGTGGCGCTGGGCCACCTGCACCGGCGCCAGTCGCTGCCCGCCGCGTGCCCGGTGCACTACAGCGGCTCGCCGTTCGCCGTCGACTTCGGCGAGCAGGACAACACCAGCGTCGTGCTGGCGGTGGACGTGAGCCCGTCGACGCCGGCGAAGATCACCGACATCCCGCTGAAAGCAGGGCGGAAGCTGCGCACGGTCCACGGCACGGTGGCGGAACTGACCGGCCGCGCCGGGGAGTTCGGCGACGACTACCTGCGTGTCTACGTCCGCGAGGCGACCAGGGCCGGGCTGCGGGAAGAGATCCAGGAAGCCCTGCCGAACGCCCTGGAAATCCGCATCGACCCGGAGTTCGCCGCGCCGGTGACGACGTCGAACGGCGACCGCGCGGTCGCGGACCGTTCGCCGGGGGAGCTGTTCGCGAGCTACTGCGCGGAACGCACGGTCGAGGACAAGCGCGTGCAGGCGCTCTTCGCGCGGCTGCACGACGAAGAGACGAGCGGGGTGTGACATGCGGCCAGTGCTGCTGGAGATGACCGGCTTCGCGTCCTTCCGCGAGAAGACCGAAGTCAGCTTCGAAGACACTGACTACTTCGCGCTCGTCGGGCCGACCGGCGCGGGCAAGAGCACGGTCATCGACGCACTCACCTTCGCCTTGTACGGCTCGGTCGCCCGGTGGGACCACGAAGGCCTCGTCGCGCCCGCGCTCGCCCCGACGGTGAACCGCGCCACCGTGCGGCTGGTCTTCGACGCCGGCGGCGCGCGCTACCACGTGGTGCGGGAAGTCCGGCGCAGCGGCGGCAAGAAACCCACGGTCAGCGTCAAGAACGTCCGCCTGGAACGGCTCATCGACCCCACCGCCCTCGGTGGCCCCGAGGACGACGCCGACCCGGTCGCCGCGGACTCCGAGGTGACCCCGGCGGTCGAGCGCCTGCTCGGGTTGACGTTCAAGCACTTCTGCACCTGCGTGGCGCTGCCCCAGGGCGACTTCGCGGAGTTCCTGCACGCCAAGGCCGCCGACCGGCAGAAGATCCTCATCAAGCTGCTGGGCCTGGAGGTCTACGAGCGCATCGGCCGCCGGGCCGGCGTGACGGCGGAGCAGCAGAAGCAGCGTGCCGCCGTCCTCACCGAACAGCTCGGCAGCTACGCCGACGCCACCGGGGAAGCCGTCGCGGAGCTGGCCGCGCGGACGACCGCGCTCGCCGAGCTGGAGGCGCGGGTGAACGCGGCCCTGCCGGGGTTGAACGACGCCACCCGCGCGCACGACGAAGCGCGCCAACGCGTCGCCGCGCTCACGGCGGAACTGAAGGTCCTCGACGCCGTGGAACGCCCGGACGGCGTCGAAGACCTCGAAACCCGGCGCCGCGAGGCAGCGGACGCGGTCACGACGGCCCGGAGCGCGTTGGAGACGGCGGAAGCGGCGGACGAGGCAGCTCGAGCCGCCCTCGCCGCGGCGCCCGACCGGGGCGAGCTGGAACGGACCCGTGCCGCTCGCACCGAACTCGCTGACATCGAGCAGGCCCTTCCGCGCCTCGACGAAGCAGCAAAAGCGGCGAAGCAGGCGAAGGAAGCTGCCGCCACGGCAGCGAGCGAAGCGGTGTCCGTCCTCGACACCGCCCGGGAGAACCGGGACCGGACCGCCCGGGCGGCGGAGGACACCGCCGCCGAAGCCGCTCGCGCCCGGCAGGACCGGGACCGGCTCGCCGGCCTGCGGCCCCCGGCGGATCTCGGGGACCTGTCGGCGGAATCGGCGCGGGTGGCGCAGCGCACGGCGGCCGCCGACGCGCGCCTGCAGGCCGCGGAGGCCGCCGACACCGCAGCCCGTCAGGCCCTCGAAGCGCAGCCCGACGTCGCTCCGCTCGCGGCCGCGCGGTCCGATGCCCGCACGCTCTACACGATCTGCGACGCGCAGCGCAAAGCCGCGCCGGAGCAGGCCGCTCGCCGGGTGGAGCTCGAAACGGCGCGCGCGGCCCTCGCCGCCGCCGACACCGAACTCACCGCGGCGAAGACCGCGCTGGCCGAAGCCGAGCGGGCCGGGCAGGCGCTGGTGCTGCGGGCCGGGCTCGCCGTCGGGCACCCGTGCCCGGTGTGCGAGCAGGAAGTCACGGCCCTGCCGGACGCCGGCGGCCACGCCCACCTGGCCGAGGCCGGCACCCGCCTCGACCGCGCCGAGCGGGACCGCACGGCCGCGGAGTCCGCGGTGCGCAAGCTGGAACGGGCCGTGGATCGCGACGCCGACGCGTGCGCGTCGGCGGCCGCGCAGGCGGAAGAACTGCGCGCGGTGCTGGTGGAAGTGGCCGGGCCGCCCGAGTCCGCGGTGCTGCGGCGGCCGGTCGAGGCCGCTTTTTCCGAGCAGGACTACGCGGATCTCGTCGCCGCCGTCCGCGAACGCGGCGAGTGGCTTTCCACGACGATCGACGGCCGGGCGCGCGTCGCCGAAGCCGCGCGTGCCGCGGACGCGGAACTGGCCGCGGCCCGTGCCGGACGCACGAAGGCGCAGCAAGAGGCCGAGGTCGTGGCGAAGTCGTTCGCGGCGGCCCGGGAGGCCTTGCGGGCGGCCCGCGATCCGCTGGTGGAGCTGGGGGCGCCGGCGCTCGACGGCGACGACGTCCCGGCGGGGTGGCAGCGCCTCACCACATGGGCGGCTGCCGCGCTGGACGAACGGCGCGCCGTGCTGGCCGCCCTCGAAGCGGCCGCCGAAGCCGCGGGCAAGGAAGCCGTCGTGGCGGCGGAGGACTTCCGGACCGCCGAGCGGGACGCCGAGCAGCGGCGCACCCGGGCGGTCGACACGGGACTGGCCGAGCAGGCGGCGAGCACCGGGCTGGCGGGCGCCCGGCAACGGCAGGCGGAACTGGCGGCGACCCTCGACGGCGCACCCGCCGCCGAAGTGGTCGCCGAGCAGCTCGCCCGCGTCGCGGAGCTCGAGCAGGCCGCGAAAACCGCGGACGCCGGGCTGCGGACCGCCCGCGCGGCCGCGAAACAAGCCGCCGACAGCCAGGCGAGCATCGCGAAGCAGGTCGACGCCGAACGGCAGCGGCTGTCTCGGGCGCGTGACCCGCTCGTCGGCCTCGGGGCTCCGCCGATCGACAGCTTTTCGGGGGTCCGGGTGGCGCAGCCCCCGGCCCGGGGCGGAGCCCCGGTTGTCACAGGCGGCGAAGGCCTTCTCGATGCCTGGACCGCCCTCACGGACTGGGCCGCCACGCAGGCGAAGGACCACCGTGAGCGCTTGGCCGTCGCGAACACCGCCGAGGGCGAAGCCGCCGAAGCGTTGCAGGCCGCGGAACGGGCGATCGCCGACGACGTCACCGCACTCGGGGTCGCCCTGCCGGACGGGCCGGTGCGCGACCGGGTCCCGGTGGCCGTCGCCGCCGCGCGGGCGCGCACGGAAGCCGACCACGCCGACCTGAAGCGGCGGGTGGCCCACGTGGCCGGGCTGCACGAGGACATCGCGGCCGCCGAGTCCGACGCCCAGGTCGCGCGGCTGCTCGCGGATCTGCTGCGCTCGGACAAGTTCCCGCGCTGGCTGATCGCCGGGGCGCTCGACACGCTGGTCGCCGAGGCGTCGGCGTCGCTGCTGGAACTGTCCGGCGGCCAGTTCGAGCTGACCCACGACAAGGGCGACTTCCTGGTGGTGGACCACAACGAGGCCGACGCCCGGCGCCCGGTGAAGACGCTGTCCGGCGGCGAGACCTTCCAGGCGTCGCTCGCCCTGGCCCTCGCGCTGTCTTCGCAGCTGGGGGCAATGGCGGCCGAAGGGGCGACGAAGCTCGAGTCGATCTTCCTCGACGAAGGCTTCGGGACGCTGGACGAGGCCACCCTCGACGTCGTGGCGTCCACTCTGGAGAACCTCTCCGCGTCCGGCTCCCGGATGGTCGGGGTGATCACGCACGTGCCGGCGCTCGCCGAGCGCGTCCCGGTGCGGTTCCTGGTCACCCGGGACGGCACCGGCTCGCACATCGCCAGGGAGGGCGCATGACCGTTCACCAAGTCAACACGGTGGCCGGGATGAACTTCAGCATCGACGCCTGGGACCCGGGCTACGGCAGCTCGATGGAGGCCGAGGAGCTCGGCCGCTCGCAGGCCGAGGTCGAGCTCGACGTCGAGGTCCCCGAGGCCGAGTGGGCGCCGATCGACCCGTCGCCGGTGTCCCCGCCGGAAGCCGTGCTGTTCGTCGACGGCGTCCGCCGGATCGACGCGCGCGTCTGGATCGACGACCCGGCGGGCACGAACTCGGCGTCCATCGGGATCTGCGCGTCCTACGCGGCCGGGGTCGTGTGCTGCTGCGAGGGGCAGGCGCACGTCGTCGGCACCGACGTCCGGCGGGGGCTGTTCACCGTCGCCCCGCAGGCCGACGACATCGCCACCCCGGCCGGGATCTACACGGCGCACCGCGCGGCGGCCAAGGAGGACAAGCCGCTGCCGGTGGTGCTGTCGTCGGCGCTGCAGGAGCAGCTGGCCGAAACCGAGCTGGAGACGGCGATCCGGGCGCGCACCGCGATCGACGGCCACGTGCGCGGCGACCTGCTGGTCGTGGACGGCCCGCTGCGCGGCCGCGCGCACCTCGACCGGGCCGTCGGGTTCATCAAGAGCCACCAGACGACGTACCTGCCCGGCGAGCTCAACGCGCTGGTCGGCCGGCTCGGCCCGCACCAGCGCACGCCGGTGTTCCTGATGGGGACGACGTGGGTCCGGCACTCGTGGTACCTGCGGCTGCCGTCGGCGGGCGGGCCGCCGTGGTCCGGGGTCGTCCGGGTGGAGGCGGCGCCGCACCTCGGCCGCGAGCAGGTCGCCGAGCTGGCGAACGTCACCCAGTCGGTGCTGGGCCGGTTCGCGTCGGTCCCCTACAAGGACTCGCGGGCGCCGCAGAACCTCTACCCGATCGCCGGGCTGGAGCGCGACCTGCGCCACCGGCTCGGCGACCAGCAGTTCGTCTACCGGGCGCTGCGGCTGGCCGCGGCCCGCTGACCCCGGGCCGCGCGTGTCCTGTGTGGAGGGTTGCCCGGCCGGTCGTCCCGGTCAGCGGTGCCCGCCGCGATTAGGCCGATCAGGGTTTTCTCGACCATGCCGGGCCCGCTCGGCGGTGCGGCGTTCCACGCTTGAGCCGGGGAAATGGTCGAGTCCCCTCCCTGTTCAAGTAGGTGAACAAAATCGAGCCTATGTTTCCTTGTCACGTATGGGTTAGCTTGACCGCCGTTGGTCAGTTCGCCTGGCGAGGGAGACCCGATGCGCAACGGCCCGCTCGTTCTCGTCGTGGTCCTGGGGTTGTCGCTGGCGACACCGGCGGCCGCGCAGGCGCAACCGTGGCGTGACGCCCGCCGGTCACCCGAGCGCCGGGCCGCGGAGCTCGTCGCGGCGATGACCCTCGACGAGAAGATCTCCCAGCTGCACCTGCAACCCGACGCCGAGCACCAGCGGTTCGTGCCGCCGATCCCGCGGCTGGGCGTGCCGGGGTTCCGCATCGCCAACGGCCCCGCGGGCATGGGCCCGGCCGACGACAAGCCCCAGAAACCGGCGACCGCGCTGCCGGCCACCATGGCGCTGGCGTCGACGTTCGACACCGCTCTGGCGCGCCGGTACGGCCGGTTGATCGGCAGCGAGACCCGCGCGCTCGCGCACCACGTCTCCGAGGCGCCCGACATCAACATCGCCCGCGTCCCGCGCAACGGCCGGACGTTCGAAGGCATGGGGGAGGACCCGGTCCTCGCCGGCGCGCTGGCCGCGGCCGACATCCGCGGGATCCAGGAGAACGGCACCATCGCCGAGGTCAAGCACTACGCGGCCAACAACCAGGAGACCCAGCGCTTCAGCATCGACGAGCACATCGACGAGCGCACGCTCAACGAGATCTACCTGCCGCACTTCGAGCGCGCGGTCACCGAGGGCCGCGCGGGCTCGGTGATGTGCGCCTTCCCCAAGATCAACGGCGTGTTCATGTGCGAGAACCCGGCGTTGCTGCAGGGCAAGCTGCGCGACGACTGGGGCTTCACGGGGTTCGTGCAGTCGGATTGGGGCGCCGCGCACAGCACCGTCGGCTCGGTGAACGCGGGCATGAACCTCGAAATGATCGACGGCACCTGGTACGGCGAGAAGCTGAAGCAGGCCGTGCTGGCCGGGCAGGTGACCGAACGGCGGGTCGACGAGCTGCTGCTGCCGCGGTTCCGCACGATGTTCGCCTTCGGGCAGTTCGACCACCCGCCGGTGCTTTCGCCGCTGCCGACGGCGCAGCACGACGCCGCCGCGAAGGAGTTCGCCGAACGCGGCATGGTGCTGCTGCGCAACGAGCACGCACAGCTGCCGCTCGACCCGGGAGTGCGCTCGATCGCGCTGATCGGGCCGTTCGCGACCAAGGCCAAGACCGGCGGCGGAGGCAGCTCGGCCGTCATCCCGACGTCCACAGTGGACCCGCTGCCGGGCCTGCGGCAGCGCGTCCCGGGTGCGGTGGTGACCCTGGACGACGGCAGCGACCCGGCGCGCGCGGCGGCGCTGGCCCGGACCGCCGACGTCGGCGTGGTGATGGTCGGGGACAACGAGACCGAGGGCAAGGACCGGCCGAGCCTGGCCCTCGACGGCACCCAGGACGCCCTGGTCGCTGCCGTCGCCGCGGCCAACCCGCACACGGTCGTCGTCGTGAAGAGCGGCGGCCCGGTGCTCATGCCGTGGGCCGCGAGCGTGCCGGCGATCCTCCAGGCGTGGTACCCCGGCCAGCAGGACGGCGCGGCGGTGGCGGCCGTGCTCTTCGGCGACGTCAACCCGTCGGCGAAGCTGCCGATCACGTTCCCCGCCGCGGACGCCGACACCCCGGCGAACACCCCGGCGCAGTTCCCCGGCGTCGGCGGCGTCGCGACGTACTCCGAGGGCCTGCAGGTCGGCTACCGGTGGTTCGACGCGCAGGGGCGCGCGCCGCTGTTCCCGTTCGGCCACGGCCTGTCGTACACGACGTTCGCCTACTCCGGCCTGTCGGTGCGCAACACCGGCGACGGCGCCACGGCGACGTTCACGGTGCGGAACACCGGCACCCGGGCGGGCGCCGAGGTGGCCCAGCTGTACCTGGGCTTCCCGGCGGCCGCGGGCGAGCCGCCGCGCCAGCTGAAGGGTTTCGAGCGGGTGTCGCTGGGGCCGGGGGAGTCCCGGCGGGTGACGATCGGGCTGGACGAGCGCGACTTCTCCGTCTGGGACACGGTGAGTCACGCGTGGCAGCGGGCGCGTGGGTCGTTCACCGTGTCCGTCGGCGGCTCGTCGCGGGCGCTGCCGCTGCAGGCCCCGCTCGTGCGGCGGTGAGGGCTCAGGCCTTGCACCCGGGCGCGTTGGCGGCGGCGAGCATCAGCTCCGGCGACGCCGTCATCGCGCCGACCGGGTCGTAGGTGCCGTCGACGTCCTGCTGCGCCTGGCGGAGGGCCTCGGCGGCCGGGGCCTGCGACGCCTCGTTGCCCGGCTTCGCGCGGTCGATCTTGGTTTTCGCCTCGGTCGCGCGGTCCCGGGCCTTCGTGAACTTGGTGACGAACCCCTGGCGCACGGTCTCGCCGAGCGGCACCGGCGCGGGCGGCAGCGCGACGAGCTTGTCGACCGTCTCGCCGGTGCGGGCCGCGACGCCGCCCAGCTCCGCGCTGAGCCCCTTCTGCGCTTCGGCGACGGTGCTGGGCGTCGGCCGCGCGGGCTCGGCCTCGCGGTTGGTGCGTTCCCGGTAGCCGTGGACGGCGGCGCAGAAGCCGTCCACCCAGCGCACGGCGGCCGGATCGGCGGTCGGCGACGGCGGGATGGTCACGACCCGGCTCAGGTTGCGGGACGGCGGTGCCTGGCCGGCCGGCGGGCCGGCACACGCGGACAGCAGCAGGACGGCGCCGAGCAGAGCGGCAGCGATCTTCATGGGGCCCCCTCGCGTTTGCCGGGTACACGCCCGAGCGGGCCGGATGGTTGCCTTACGCGGCGGCGAGGGTGCCGCCCAGCGCCCGGAGGCCCTCGGTGGTGAGCTCGGCCCGCGTCCACTGCCCGACGGCGACGACCCGCACGGGCCGGATCAGGCCGGCCCGTGCGAGCTGGTGCGCGGTGGCCTGGTCGCAGCACGGCAGGCCGTCGACCCGCAGGTCGGGTTCACAGCTGCAGGTGAGCTCGGCCCGCCCGGCGCCGACGGCCCGCAACATCGCCATCGCCCGGCGATTCAGTTCGGTGTCCATGTGGTCATCCCCCTCTGTGGTGCCGACTAGGAGGAGACGTGGCCGCCGTCACCGAATACGCCACTTCGCGCAGCGTCACCCGAACAGGCGTACGCCCGGCGGCTGCCGGAAGGCGTGGCCGACCGGGAATCGCCGGAGTGCTCGGCCGGCGCGTCGAGGGGCCGCGGCATGTCCGGCATCCGGCGAATCGCGTCCCCGGTCATCCCGTAGTGGTCGAGCAGTGCCTGCCGCAGGGTCTCGGGCGAGGCGAACCCGCACCGGCGGGCGACCGAGGACAGCGGCAGCGCGCTGCCCCGCACGAGGTGCACGGCGGCCTCGGCCCGGACGGCGCGGACCGCGCGCGCCGGGGTCCGGCCCAGGTGCGTGGTGAACAGCCGGGTGAGGTGCCGGGTGGTGACGCCGGCCCGGGCCGCCAGCGCCGACGGGCTCAGGTCGCCGTCCGGGTGCGCGGCGATGTGGCCGAGCAGGTCCCGCACCGTCCGGTTGCCGGGCGGCGGGGGCGCCAGGAACAGGCTGATCTGGGCCTGGTCGGCCGGGCGGTGCAGGTAGGCCACCAGTTCGCGCGCGACCGCGCGGGCCAGCGTCGGGCCGTGGTCGTCGTCGATCAGCGCCAGGGTGAGGTCCAGCGCGCTGGTGACCCCGGCCGAGGTGTAGACGTTGCCGTCCCGGATGTAGAGCGGGGCCGAGTCCACGGTGATCCCGGGAAACGTCTCGGCCAGCAGTGCGGCGTACCCCCAGTGCGTGGTGACCTGCCGGTCGTCCAGCAGCCCGGCCGCGGCGAGCACGAACGTGCCGGTGCACACCGACGCGATCCGCCGGCTCCGCCGGGCCAGCCGCCGCACCTGGGTCAGCAGCCGGTCGTCGACGGCCGCCGGTCCCGTCCCCGCTCCGCCGACGACCAGCATCGTGTCGATCCGCCCGGTGACCGACGCCAGCCGCCGCGCACCGGCCAGCACGATCCCGGACGAGGTGGGCACGGTCTGCCCCGAGACCGTCGCCAGTTCGACGGAGTACGGGGGCACAGCACCGTGGGAGTTCGCGATTTCCAGCGCGCCGCTCGGGCAGGCGACGTCGAGGATCTGCATGTCATCGAACGCGACGATCACCACGCGCCGGGCCGCGCCCTCGTCGTTCCCCACAACGGAAACCTACTCCGGTCACGGAAGAGGCCGCGGACGTTTCCGCCCGCAGACGCCGCCGGCGCGCAGTGGGCACCGGATGCGGTTCCTGCGCGGGTTTCCGCCGATCCGGGTCGCCGTGGTCATCGATCCGGCCGGTCTCCGGGCCAGTCGACGGGCTGTGGCCGCGGGGCCGGCCCCCGGATCCAGCGTATCGCGGCGTTCCGACGGAAAAGCCGGGAAAGGCGTCGTCCGGGCGGGCTTGTCCACAACTCGGCCGGGTTGGGGACAACGCGGTCCGAACGTCAGAGGCATTCTTGGGACGCGTCTGCCGCGGTCACCGCTTCGGCCAGTCGGCCGGCTGGGGCCGCGGGGCCGGCCCCCGGATCCAGCGTATCGCGGCGTTCCGACGGAAAAGCCTGGAAAGGCGTCGTCCGAGCCGACTTGTCCACAACTCGGCGTGGCTGGGGACAACGTGGTCCGAACGTCAGAGGCGTTCCTGCAACGCGTCCGCCGCGGCCAGCAGGTCCGCCGCCCACCGCGCGCCCGGCTTCCGGCCGATCCGCTCGATCGGCCCCGACACCGACACCGCCGCCACGACCGTCCCCGCGGAATCGCGCACCGGCGCCGAGATGCTCGCCACGCCCGGCTCGCGCTCCGCCACGCTCTGCGCCCAGCCCCGCCGCCGGACCTCCAGGAGCGTCCGCTCGCCGAAGACCGCGTCCGCCAGGATCGTGCGCTGCGTGTGCGGGTCCGCCCAGGCCGCGAGCACCTTCGCGCCCGACCCGGCCGTCATCGGCAGGCGCGAACCCACCGGCACCGTGTCGCGCAGGCCGCTCGGCGGCTCCGCCGTCGCCACGCACACGCGCTGGACGCCGTCGCGCCGGTACAGCTGGACGCTCTCGCCCGTGACGTCGCGCAGTTTCGGCAGCACCACGCCCGCCGCGTCGAGCAGCGGGTCCGTCGAACCGCCCGCGAGCTCGGCCAGCGCCGTACCGGGACGCCAGCGCCCGTCCGGACCGCGGCGCAGCAGCCGGTGGACCTCCAGGCCGACCGCGAGCCGGTGCGCGGTGGCCCGGGGAAGACCGGTCCGCGTGCACAGTTCCGCCAGGCCGCAGGGGTCGTCCGCGACCGCCTGCAGGACGGCCACCGCTTTGTCCAGTACTCCGATACCGCTATGCTGTCCCACGACCCGATACTAGCGTCCCGCACTTTGGGAAGTCCAGCATCTGGGAAACCCTGAACTCGAGCTGCGCCCCTCCTTCGCGGCTCGCATCCGAAGTCCGCAGGTGCGCGCCCGAGTTCGACGACGAACCGTGGAAGGAGCCGGAGATGACCAGCCCGACCGGCAAGGCCCGCACGCTGGCGGAGAAGGTGTGGGAAAGCCACCTCGTGCGCCGAGGCGAAGGCGCCGAACCGGACCTGCTCTACATCGACCTCCACCTGCTGCACGAAGTCACCAGCCCGCAGGCCTTCGACGGCCTCCGCCTGGCCGGGCGGCAGCTGCGCCGCCCCGACCTGACCATCGCGACCGAGGACCACAACGTCCCGACCGTCGACATCGAGCTCCCCATCGCCGATCCGGTCTCGCGCACCCAGGTCGACACCCTTCGCCGCAACTGCAAGGAGTTCGGGGTCCGGCTGCACCCGATGGGTGACGCCGAGCAGGGCATCGTGCACGTCATCGGCCCCCAGCTGGGCCTGACCCAGCCCGGCATGACCGTGGTCTGCGGCGACAGCCACACCTCGACGCACGGCGCGTTCGGCGCCATCGCCTTCGGCATCGGCACGTCCGAGGTCGAGCACGTCATGGCCACCCAGACGCTGCCGCTGCGTCCTTTCAAGACGATGGCGATCACGGTCGACGGGGAGCTGCGACCCGGCGTCACGGCGAAGGACATCATCCTCGCGGTGATCGCCAAGATCGGCACCGGCGGTGGCCAGGGCTACATCCTAGAGTACCGGGGGGAGGCGATCGCAGCGTTGTCCATGGAGGCCCGGATGACCGTCTGCAACATGTCGATCGAGGCCGGCGCCCGCGCCGGGATGATCGCTCCGGACGACACGACGTTCGAGTACCTGAAGGGCCGTCCGCACGCGCCGCAGGGTGCGGACTGGGACGCGGCGGTCGAAAACTGGCGGCAGCTGCGCACCGACGACGGCGCCGAGTTCGACGCCGAGGTGCACCTGAACGCGAGCGAGCTGACGCCGTTCGTGACCTGGGGCACCAACCCCGGCCAGGGCCTGCCGCTGGGCGCCGAGGTGCCCGACCCGGAGGCGATCCCGGACGAGAACGACCGCATCGCCGCTGAAAAAGCCCTGTCCTACATGGACTTGAAGCCCGGCACACCGCTGCGCGAGATCGCCGTCGACACCGTCTTCCTCGGCTCCTGCACCAACGGCCGGATCGAGGACCTGCGGGCCGCGGCCGAGGTGCTGCGTGGTCGGAAAGTGGCGGACTCGGTCCGGATGCTGGTGGTTCCCGGCTCGATGCGCGTCCGCAAGGCCGCCGAGGCCGAAGGGCTCGACCAGGTCTTCACCGAGGCCGGCGCCGAGTGGCGCCAGGCCGGCTGCTCGATGTGCCTGGGCATGAACCCGGACCAGCTGAAGCCGGGGGAGCGCAGCGCGTCGACGTCGAACCGCAACTTCGAGGGCCGGCAGGGCAAGGGCGGCCGGACGCACCTGGTCTCGCCGCTCGTGGCCGCCGCCACGGCCGTCCGGGGCACGCTGTCGTCGCCGGAAGACCTGCTGACCGCCGCCCGCTGACCCACCCGAGGAGCTACTGCCATGGAACCGTTCACCCAGCACACCGGCGTCGGCGTCCCGCTGCGCCGGTCCAACGTGGACACCGACCAGATCATCCCGGCGGTCTACCTCAAGCGGGTGACCAGGACGGGCTTCGAAGACGGCCTGTTCGCCGCCTGGCGCGGCGACGAGGAGTTCATCCTCAACCAGGAGCCGTTCCGGAACGGGAGCGTGCTGGTGGCGGGGCCGGACTTCGGAACCGGTTCCTCCCGCGAGCACGCCGTCTGGGCGCTGATGGACTACGGCTTCAAGGTCGTCATCTCCGCCCGGTTCGCCGACATCTTCCGCGGCAACTCCGGCAAGGGCGGCCTGGTGGCCGCCCAGTGCGAGCAGCACGACGTCGAGCTGCTCTGGAAGCTGCTGGAGAACGAGCCCGGCACCGAGGTCACGGTCGACCTCGAGGCCAAGACCGTGCAAGCCAAGGACTTCACCGCGCCCTTCCAGATCGACGACTACGTCCGCTGGCGGCTGCTGGAAGGTCTCGACGACATTGCTCTCACGTTGCGCCATGCCGGTGAGATCGACAGCTTCGAGGTGGGCCGCCCGTCCTGGAAGCCGACGACGACGCCGGTGACCGCCGGCTGATCCGTTTTCGGGGCGGAATCTCTTGCCGTGCAAGGGGTTCCGCCCCTTTTGTGGTTGTCGCTTTCGCTGCCGAACGGCCCTCCGTGAGCCCTTTTACCGGGGTTCGCCGCGAGGCGGAACCCTTCCCGGGGCAAGGGAAAGTTCCGCATGCCGTTTGGAATTTGTGCTGCGTTGGTAATACCGTGTCGCTAGCCGGCCGACGCGGCCGTGGATCCTTCCTGGAGGACTGGACATGGCCAACAAGGCCCAGCTGATCGAGGCGCTGACCGAGCGCCTGGGCGACAAGAAGGCTGCTTCCGAGGCGGTCGACGGTCTGGTCGACATCATCATCCGGACGGTCAACAAGGGCGAAAAGGTCAACATCACCGGCTTCGGGGTGTTCGAGAAGCGCGCCCGCGCCGCGCGGACGGCCCGCAACCCCCGCACCGGCGAAGCGGTGCGGGTGAAGAAGACGAACGTGCCCGCCTTCCGCGCCGGAACCACCTTCAAGGACGTCATCTCCGGAGCGAAGAAGCTGCCGAAGGCCACCCCGGCCCGGCGCGCGACGACGGGAACCCGAGCGGCGGCAGCCACCTCCCGCACGACCACGGCGCCGAAGCCGGCCACCACCCGCACCCGCGCAACGACGGCAAAGCCGGCAACGACGAGGGCAACGGCGACCAAGGCGGCCCCGAAGACGACGACGGCGAAGCCGGCGACCACGCGGGCGAAGGCGGCACCCAAGACCACGGCGGCGAAGACGACCACGACGGCCAAGACCACCGCGGCAAAGGCCCCGGCCGCGAGGACGACCACGGCGAAGACGACGGCGGCCAAGACCACCGCGGCCAAGACCACCGCGGCCAAGACGACCCCGGCGGCGAAGACCACGGCTGCCAAGGCGACCACGACCCGAAGGACCCCGGCGGCGAAGACCACCGCGGCGGCGAAGACCGCCGCGGCAAAGGCTCCGGCGGCCAAGACCAGCGCGGCCAGGACCCCGGCGAAGCGGACCTCGGCCGCGGCGAAGAAGAGCTGACCCGCCCAAAACTGTCGTACCCCTGCGGTAACGTGAAATCCGGGGGACCCCCTGGGGGCGACCCCCAGCTGAACGAGCAGCTTTTCGGCAGGGCCCCGCGCCGCGCGCGGGGCCCTGCCGCATGTCCGGGCCCGCAGCAGAAGTGAGTCGAACGCCTGGAGGGACGGCCCGCGTACCCAGCCGGTCGGCTCGCGTACCGGAACCGTCGGCTCGCGTACCTGGACGGTCGGCCCGCGGGTCAAAGCGGCGCGTCGGCGAACCGGCTGTGTGGACGAGCAATCCGAGTCCAGCCCCCGCGAAACACCGCCAGACCAAGCCATCCGACCCGCCAGACACGCGAGCCGACCCCGCGGGTACGTGAACCGACCCTCCAGGTACGCGAGCCGACTGTCCAGGCACGCGAGCCGACCCTCCGGGTACGCGAGCCGACTGTCCAGGTACGCGAGTCGACCGTTAAGGCACGCCGGCCGGCTCTCCCGGCCGCAGACCGCGGGCAGCGGAGTGTCACCCACAGCCAGAATCGGCGTCCGGACGGCCACCTCGCGTCACCCGGCCGGCGCAACCCCCGGCCCGGGACCGGTTCCGTCCAATTTCGCAAAGTTGCTTGAGCGTCCGGCCGAGTGATGCCACGCTGCGTTCCTCGGGGCCCGCATGCGGCGCGGGCCCGGCGGCGCGCGACGGCTTACCTGGGGGCGACCACCATCGACATCCGGCTGCTCGGCCCGTTCCAGGTGCTCGTCGACGGTTCGCCGGTCGTGCTGACCAGTTCCCGCCAGCGCGCGCTGCTCGCCACCCTCGCCCTCGCCGCCGGCCGGCTCGTGTCGATCGATGCCCTCGCGCGCGGCGTCTGGGGCGAGACCCCGCCCGCGCACATCCGCGGGAGCCTGCAGACCTACGTGATGCGCCTGCGCCGGCTCTGCGGCGAAGACACCGTCGTCACCGAACCGGACGGCTACCGGCTGGTCGTCGACCCGTCCCGGGTGGACGCCCTGCGCTTCCTCCAGACCCTCGACCAGGCCGCCGCCGCGACGGAACCCGCGCGCCGCCGGGAACTGCTCACCGCCGCGCTCGACGGCTGGGGCGGGGTCCCCCTCGAAGGCGTCGGCTCTCCCGCGCTGGCCGCCGAATGGGCGCCGCTGCTGACCGAGCGGTACCTCTTCGCCGTCGAACAGCGGATCGACCTCGACGCCGGGCTCGTCCCCGACGCGCGGCTCGTCGCCGAACTCACCGACCTCGTCGCCCAGCACCCGCTGCGGGAGTCGTTGTGGGAACGGCTGGTGCGCGCCCTCGCCCGGGCCGGGCGCCGCGCCGAAGCCCTCGCGCGCTACGCCGGGCTGCGGGCGTTGCTGGCCGACGAACTGGGCGTCGAACCGGGCGAAGACCTCCGCCGCCTGCACGCCGAACTGCTCGCCGCCGACGCCGATCCGGCCGTCCACACCGTCCCGCGGCAGCTGCCCTTCGACGTCGCCGGCTTCACCGGCCGGGGCCCCGAGCTCGCCGAACTCGACCGGCTGCCGCCCGGCGGCGCGTCCGGCATCGTCGTCATCGAAGGCACCGCCGGTGTCGGGAAGACGTCGCTGGCCGTGCACTGGTCCCACCGCGTCCGCGACCGCTTCCCCGGCGGCCAGCTGTTCCTCGACCTGCGCGGCCACTCCGCGGACACGCCGGTCACGCCCGGCGCCGCGCTGGCCGGCTTCCTGCGCGCCCTCGGCGTCCCGGCCGAGACCCTGCCCTCCACTGTGGAGGAACGCTCGGCGCTGCTGCGCAGCAGGCTGGCCGGCAGCCACACCCTCATGCTCCTCGACAACGCCCGCGACGCCGACCAGGTCCGCCCGCTCCTGCCCGGGCCCGGCAACCTCGTCGTGGTGACCAGCCGCAACCAGCTGCGCGGCCTCGTCGCCCGCGACGGCGCCCGCCGCATCGCGCTGCGTTCGTTCGACGACCGCGACGCGACCGCGCTGCTCGCCGGCAGCGTCGGGCCGCAGCGCCTGGCCGCCGAACCCGACGCCGTCGCGGAACTCGTCCAGCTCTGCGGCCGCCTGCCGCTGGCACTGGCGCTGGCCGGAGAACGCGCTTCCCGGTTTTCCGGCGTCTCGCTCGCCGGAATCGTCGAACAGCTCCGCGACCAGCGGCTGCGGCTCGACACCCTCCGCGACCCGCAGGACGCCGGAACGGACCTGCGCGCGGCGTTCTCCTGGTCGTACAAGGCACTGCGCCCCGCCGCGGCGCGCTTCTTCCGGCTCCTCGGCCTGCACCCCGGCCACGGCTTCAGCCTCTCCTCGGCCGCCGCGCTCGCCGGGGCGGACCTGCGCGAAGCACGTGAACTCGCCGACCAGCTCGCCGCCGCCCACCTCCTCAACCAGCCCGGCACCGACCGCTACCAGTTCCACGACCTCCTGCGCGTCTACGCGGGTGAACTCGTCGAAACCGAAACGACGGAGGCCGAGCGCGCGGCGGCGCTGCGCCGGCTCGTCGACTGGTACCTCGCCAGCGTCGCCGAGGCGAACAAGCTGGTCCGCCCCGACCTGCTCACCGAGGACATCACGCTCGACCCGGCGCCGCCGCCCGCCGTCCGCTTCGCACAGCACGAGCAGACGATCGCCTGGTACACCACCGAACGTCAGGCGCTCACGGCGCTCGTCGGCATCGCCGCCGGTCGCGGCTGGACCGCGCACGCCTGGAAGCTCGCCTGGCTGCTGCGCGGCTTCTTCGCCGAGCGCCACGACCGCGACGACTGGATCACCACCGCACGCGCGGCCGTCGCCGCCACGCGCGAGGCCGGCGACGGGACGGGGCTCCGGTACAGCGCCAACAACCTCGGTTCGGCCTACCTGCGCACCCTCCAGCCCGACAAGGCGATCGAAGCGCTGGAGGAGGCGCGCGCGGCGTCCGAGGGAGGCGACGGCACCGCGCTGACGGTCGCGATCCTGTCCAACCTCGCCGGCGCCTACTACGTCCGCGCCGAATACGCGGAGGCGGAACGCTACGCCCTCAAAGCCGTCCACCTCGCGCGCGACCACGGCCAGCGCACGTTCGTGCCGCACGCCCTGCTCAACGTCAGCGCCAGCCGGATCGGCCTCCACGACTACGACCACGCGGCCGAAGCCGCCCAGGCGGCCCATGAAGCTTTCGCGGAACTGGGCGACCGGTACCACGCGGCGCTCGCGCTGGGGAACGTCGCCGAGGCCCTCGAAGGGGCCGGCAGGCACGACGAAGCCGAGCGGGCCGGGCTCGACGCGCTCGCCGAGCTGAAGGAACTGAACGCCGATTACGGCACGATCGACGTCCAGATCACCCTTGGCCGCCTGAAGCACCGCACCGGCCGCGCGCTCGAGGCGGGCGACCACTGGGCCGAGGCGCTGACCGTCAGCCAGCGCCTCGGCGACCCCCGCGTCGCGGAGGTCCAGGCTCTGCTGGCCACGGTGCCGACAGAAACCCCCTCGCCCGGGGATGCGCCGTACCCCTAGCCCGGCGCAGCCCAGCGGGACCCAGAGCAATTACACCAAGATCGACTGTCACGGCGCTGTCTCGTGTCGTTCCTGGACGTCGCTGCGAGTTCCTGCGCTGGTTGTCGGGTTTCTTGCGTGGCGCGGCTGGGGTTGAACGTCCCGAATGGGTCATTCGCGGCGCTGTGGCCTGCGGAGCCTGCCCTACTTCTGCTTCTGCCGACGAGGCCGCGGAGCGGGCCCGGAAACTCCCCCGCCCTCCCAGGGGGGCGTGCCCAAGTCCAGTCTGAAGAGAAAATGGAGTTGAGTGGCAGGCCGGAGGCGTCCGGCGGAGCCGGACTCACTCACGCGGCAGCCGGTGGGGGCTCGGCGTGCACCGTGTAGCCGATCGCCTCCAACTGGCGGATGAGCTTGCGGGCGCGGTGCTGGGGGTCGGTGTGGCGGAGGAAGTAGTCACCACCGAGTTCGTGATAGGGCTGATCACGGTCGAGCATGTGGAAGCTCGCCACGACGATGCTGTGCTCGACCGCGACCAACGCCTTGTTGTGCCCCAGCCGTGGCCGCAGCCGGGCGTACTGGGCGGCCAGGTAGGTGTTCTTGGTGCGGATCGCTGCCATCGCCGCGTCATGCAGGTAGATCCCGAGCCATTTCGGCCCCCGACGTGTCTTGCCCGACTTCGACTTGCCCGCGGACTCGTGATTGCCCGGGCAGACCCCAGCCCAGGACGCCAGCCGGGCTGCCGAGGTGAACACGCTCATGTCCGTCCCGATCTCGGCCAGCAGCCCCTGCCCGGTGCGCCGGTCAATCCCCGGAACCGTCACCAGCAGGTCCAGCTGATGGGAGAAAGGGGCGATCGCCACCTCGATCTGCGCGGTCAGGCCGGCGATCAACTCGTCCAGGAACTCCAGCTTGCCCAGGATCGCAGCCACGATCACCGCATGATGGGCCCCGAACCGCGACGTCAACGCCTCGCGCAGGGCGGGGATTTTGCGCCGCAGCACACCCTTGGCCAGATCCGCCAGCACCGTCGCATCGGTCGTGCCCGCGACCAGCGCGGTCAGCATCGCCCGCCCCGAGACGCCCAGGATGTCGCTGGCCACGCTGGAGAGCTTCACCCCGGCGTCCTGCAAGATCTTGTCCAGGCGTTGGGCCTCCCGGGTGCGTTCCTCGATCTGGGCCTTGCGGTAGCGGGTCAGATTCCGCAACTCCCGGATCGGCTGGGGCGGCACGAACGACGGGCGGACCAGCCCGAACTCGATCAGCTGGCAGATCCAGGCGGCGTCGGCCACGTCGGTCTTGCGGCCGGGGATGTTGCGCATGTGCCGAGCGTTGAGCAGCCACACCTGCATCGCGTCTTCCAGCACATAGTAGGGCGGCTTCCAGTACACCCCGGTGGATTCCATACCCACCCGGGTGACACCCCACGCGACCAGCCAGTCCCGCAGCACCAACAGGCCCGGCGTCGTGGTGGCAAACCGGCCCCGCTCGACCACCCCGCCAGGCAGATGCGCCTCGGCCACGATCACGTCTTTGTGCACGTCCAGGCCCGCGGCCCGGTCCACGATCCGTTCCATCCAGGTCACCTCCCGGCTCAGCCCCGATCGGACCGCCCGGGAGGATCTCACCTGACAGAATCTGAAGAACGCGCTCGCAGCAGCAGTTCACGGCGCCCAAGACCCTCACGCCTGGCTATCGGACGACCTCGCCTTGCGCCAAGACAGGCCGACGTCGACCGGACGGCACCACCAAGTTTTCCCAGGATCACGCCGATACACCAGAGTGGATCCCATATGGCTATCGGCGGTCACCGACGGAACCGGCGGATCGGGGCTTGTTCGCCGGAGCTGTCCACAGCGGCGCCGCGATGTGGACAGCCGGCTCAGGGGTGGCTGGGGGAGGGGGCCGGGAGGGCGCT
>JARAWT010000140.1:0-806 GCA_033793495.1 Streptomyces sp. MN03-5084-2B
CTCTCCGCCGAAGAGCTCCTCGAACGAGTCTGGGACGAGGCCGCCGACCCCTTCAGCTCCGCCGTCAAGCACACCGTGCACCGGCTGCGCGCCAAACTCGGCGCCCCGTCCGTGATCGAGACCGTCCGCGAAGGCGGCTACCGGATCGGACCACCATGACCGGCCTCCAGCCCGCGCCCAGCCGATCCTTGCGAGCCCGCCTCGCCCTCGTCTACGCCGCCGGCATCTACCTCGCCGGGACGGTGGTCCTCGCCGTCGTCACCCTTCCCTTCATCGGCATCCAGTCGACCGCACCCGGCCCCGCCTCCGCGCCCCCGGCGCCAGCCGCGATCACCGGAACCGGCCAAGGAATCGGCCCGCACCAGCTCCTCGCCGGATCCGCCGTCGCGCTCGCCGTGCTCGTCCCCGTCGCCGTCGCCGGCGGCTGGTTCATCGCCGGCCGGTTCCTCCGGCCACTGCGGGCCATCACCACCACCGCCAAGGCCATCTCCGCCGGCAACCTCGACCAGCGCCTCGCACTCGGCCAACCCGTCGACGAGCTGACCGAACTCGGCCACATCCTCGACGACCTCTTCGCCCGTCTGGAAGCCTCCTTCACCGCCCAACGGCACTTCGTCGCCAACGCCTCCCACGAGCTGCGAACACCCCTAGCAGGCCTGCGAACCCTGCTGGAAGTCGCGCTCAGCGACCCCGATGCCGACGCCGACACCCTCCGCACGGCCGGCCAAGAAGCTCTGGCCCTCGGCGAGCTCCAGGAACGGCTCGTCACTTCGCTGCTCGCCTTGGCCACCAGCGAACGCGGTGTC
>JARAWT010000141.1:0-707 GCA_033793495.1 Streptomyces sp. MN03-5084-2B
GGGCCGGTGCGGGTGGGGATGCGCTGGGCGAAGTCGGCGTTGTGGAGGAGTCCGAAGTCGGGGTTGTTGATCAGTTCGTGTTCTTGGCGTTCCCGGAGCGCTTCGACGGTGAGGCGGAGTTGTTGTTCGATCTGGTTCATGGGCTGGTTGTAGAGGTCGGCGACGCGGGAGTGGACGCGTAGGACGGTTTGGGCGACGGAGAGTTCGTATTCGCGGGGGTGGGTTTCGTAGTCGGCGAAGGTGGTGGGGAGGGTGGGTTCGCCGTCGTGGCCGGAGGCGAGGGTGATTTCGGCTTCGCCGTGGTCGTTGCTGGCGGCGTTGCCGCGGGCGCGGTAGTTCTCGAGGTGGGTTTGCAGGGCTGGTGAGCGGGTGAGGATGTCGTCGAAGGCGGCGCGTGAGAGGGTCAGGACGGTGCAGGTGGTGACGGCTTTGGCGGTGAATTCCCAGATGCCGTCGTTGTCCAGGAGTGAGTTTTCGCCGAAGTGGTCGCCGTCGGCGAGGGTGGCGAGGACGACGTGGTCGCCGTAGGCGCCGGTGCCGGTTTTGGTGATTTTGCCGTGGGCGAGGAGGAAGACTTCGTCGGCGGGGGAGCCGAATTCGACGAGGGCGTCGCCGGGGGCGTATTCGTGTTGGGTGAAGCGGTCGGCGAGTTCGGTGAGGATGTCGTCGTCGTCGAAGCCGCGGAGGGGGGCGAGTTCGCCGAGTTC
>JARAWT010000142.1:0-694 GCA_033793495.1 Streptomyces sp. MN03-5084-2B
GCGTGTTGCAGGGCGGCCCAGGTGGCGGTGGTGGTTTCGGCGGTGGCGGCGTAGGTGCCGACGTCGAGGCGGGAGTGGTCGTCGAGGATCTGGATGATGCAGACCCTGGTGCCGTCGGCGAGGTGGTGTTCCATGCCGTCGATCTGCCAGCAGCCGTTGGGGTCGGCGTATTCGAACCGTCGCCGCGTGCGGGGTCTCTTGCGTGGCTGAGGAACGATCTGGCCGTGTTCGCGCAGGATGCGGTGGATCGAGGCCCGGGATGGCACCGGGATGATCCCGGTGTCTTCCAGGCGCCAGCGGATGGAGATCGGGCCGTTGTCACGGCCGGTCTCGGCGAGTTCTTTGCGGGCTCGCAGCACCGCCTCGACCACCACCGGGCCTAGCGTGCTCGGACGGTGGTGCGGGGCGGTGCTGCGGCGGGTGAACCCGTCGGTGCCTTCCTCACGGAACCGGGTCACGTATTTGTAGAAGGTGTCCCGGGACAGGCCGTGCTCGTGACAGAACTTCGCCACGTTGATCTTCTCGCCGTGAGCGACCCGGGCGACCGCGGCGACGAACTCAGGATCCATCGAAAACCCTGCTCTGCCCATCGCCGCATGATCACCACAACTGCCCTGGTCACCACACCGACAGGCCGGTCAGTGTCCGCGATGTCCTGAGACATCAACTGTCGGCGATGTCCTGAGACTCAGCA
>JARAWT010000143.1:0-568 GCA_033793495.1 Streptomyces sp. MN03-5084-2B
CCACCCGACCCTCCAGGCACGCCACCCGACCCTCCAGGTACGCGAGATGCCCCTCCAGACACGCGAGATGCCCTCCCAATCACGCGAGTTCCGCCTTCAGTCACGCGAGTCCCGTCTTCAATCACGCGAGATCCGTTACCAATCACGCGAGTTCCAGGTCTGATCACGCGGGTTCCGGGCCGGGTCCGGCCGGCGGCGACCGGCGGGAGGCATCACGTGTGATCCGAGCGGCTTCATGCGTGTCTGGAGGGGCATCTCGCGTGACTGAGGGGGCATCACGGTGGCCGGCCAGGCGCGTGTCTCGCGTGATCCGGGGCGGGATCCGCGTGATCCGGGGCGGATCTCGTGTGATCCGGGGCGGGATTGGTGTGATCGGGGCCGGATCTCGGGTGATCGGGGGCGGGACTCGGGTTTTTGGGCATGCGGAAGGGCCCCGGGAGACGGTTTCGTCTCTACCGGGGCCTTTCCTTCATGTTAAGTTCGGCGGTGTCCTACTCTCCCACAACCCTTCGGTTGCAGTACCATCGGCGCTGTCAGGCTTAGCTTCCGGGTTCGGAATGGGACCGGG
>JARAWT010000144.1:0-553 GCA_033793495.1 Streptomyces sp. MN03-5084-2B
AAGCGTGCCTTGACAAACCCGGTCGTCGGCTGAAGGGAAGGCTGGGATGAGGGGCGGGGGAGGTCTGGTGATCTCGTGGTCTTCTTGCGTTGCCGGCCGGCGGTTTGCCGGAGGTCGGGGCTTGCGTGGTTCGGGGCGGGACTTGCGTGACTTGGGCAGGGACTCGCGTGACTTGGGCTGGACTTGCGTGGTTCGAGGCGGGACTCGCGTGATTGGAGGCGGGACTCGCGTGACTTGGGCCGGGACTTGCGTGATTGGAGGCGGGACTCGCGTGACCTGGGCCGGGACTTGCGTGACTTGGGCCGGGTCTCGCGTGACTGGAGGCGGGACTCGTGTGGCTGGCGACGGGGCTGGGTGGTGTCGGGAGGCGGAGGTTGGTGGCGGCGGGAATCGGGCGCTCGGTACGGGCGATCCGCCGGGCCGGGGCTGCCCGGCTGCCCCGGCAGCCCGGTGACCGGCAGCCCGGTGACCGGCAGCCCGGTGACCGGCAGCCCGGTGACCGGCAGCCCGGTGACCGGCAGCCCGGTGACCGGCAGCCCGGTGACCGGCAGCC
>JARAWT010000014.1:0-163715 GCA_033793495.1 Streptomyces sp. MN03-5084-2B
CATGATCACCACAACTGCCCTGGTCACCACACCGACAGGCCGGTCAGTGTCCGCGATGTCCTGAGACATCAACTGTCGGCGATGTCCTGAGACTCAGCACAGTGCTCTAACACTGTTTCTCACTCACGACCGGCCGCGGTAGGCCCGTCGAGCCGGAGCTCCGCGGCCACCTCGTCGCCTTCGGTGGTGAGGGTTGCGCCCGTCCCGGACAGCAGGGCTCGGGCGCTGTGGTTGTCCGGCGTCGTCGAGGCGACGAACCTGGCCGCGCCGGCTGCCCGGGCCTCCTGCAGCAGCAGCGCCGTCACCTGCTTGCCGATCCCGCGGCCGCGGGCGGCGCGGGTCAGCCAGATGCCCGCCTCGACCGCGTCGCCGTGGGGCTCCAGGCGGGCCGCGCCGACCGCTGTGCCACCGGCCTCGATCAGCCACGTGCGTTCGACCGCCGTCGCCGGGTCCAGGGACCGGGCGCGGTGGAACGCCAGGAACGCTTCCCGGCGAGCGGGCGTCCAGCCGGGCGGGCCGTCGACCGGAGGCATCACCTCCAGGGGGTCGGCCCCGGTTGCGGCGGCCTCGAGCAGCCGCGCCAAGGCGGCCTCGTCCAGCGGGATCAGACTCGTCACGCCCGCAGTTTCGCGGCCGGGCGGGTGCGGCGCGAGCGGATTTCGCCGAGGCCACGCAGGAACCGGACGTACGGCGACCAGCGGACCGGCCGCTCGACCCGCCCGGTCACCGCCAGCTCCGCCCGGTCGAGCAGCTGCTCCAGCAGCGCGTCGTGCAGCGGGCGGAAGAACAACGGCCAGGTCAGCCGCGCCCAGCCGTGCAGCGAGGCGTCGAGGACGTGGGTCAAGGTGGCACCGGCGACCGAAAACTCGTGGTGGCCGTGGACGCCCGCCGGGGCCGTGAAGCGGAACCGGAGCCGGTCGGGGGCGACCTCTTCGAGCACGTAGCGGACCGGGCCGTGGCCGGCCGGCGTGCCCGGGACCCGGGGGCCGTCCAACCTCGTCGGTGGCCAGTCCGCCACCGGCCACAGGCGGTCGCCCGGCGTCCCGAGCGTGTCCAGAAGCGCGGCGAGTTCCGCCCCGGATGCCGGGAACCGCCGGGTGTGCACGTTGCGGACCATGGTGAAGCCCTCCCGTTCTGGAGACTGTCCTCCAGAACGTATTAGAGCATAGTCTCTACAACATGGGCCGGCCCGCGACGCACACCACAGCGCAGTTCCTCGACGCCGCGGCGTCGTTGTTCGCCGCCGGGGGCGCCCGCGCGGTCACGATGGCCGCGACGGCGAAGGCCGCCGGCGCGCCGAACGGCTCGATCTACCACCGTTTCCCGGACCGGCCGGCGCTGCTGGCCCAGCTCTGGCTCCGCACCCTGCGCGACTTCCAGGCCACCTTCACGGCCGCACTCGGCGACGCGACCGACGTCGAAGCGGCGGTCGCGGCCGCCACGAGCGTCGTCCACTGGTGCCGCAAGCACCCCGACGGCGCGCGCGTCCTGGACGCCGGCCGGCAGGCGTTCGGGCCGGCGGACTGGTCGGCCGAAGCGGTCACGGCCCTCGCCGAAGCGGAGCAGGAACTGCGTGACGTGCTGAAGCGCGCGACACTGAGCCTGCCGCGGCTCACCGACGCCACGGACGAGGAGGTCGTGCTCGCGCTGGTCGAGATCCCGCGCGCGGTCGTCCACCGCTACCTCTCGACCGGCCGCACTCCCCCGCCGAAGGCCGTGACGCTGGTCGAGCGCACGGTCCGCAAGCTCCTGCGCCCGTGATCAGGGCCGTAACTCGCGTGATCGAACCCGTAACTCGCGTGATCAGAGCCGGACCGGCCCGAATCACGCGAGTTCCGGCCTGGATCACGCGAGTTACGGCTAGCGGCGGATCTCCGCCAGCTTGACCGGGCGGCGTTCCCGGCGCGAGACCTCGCAGGCCTCCGCGATGTAGAACGCCTCCAAGGCGTCCGCCGCACCGCACGGCGACGGGGCCCGGCCCGCGACGACGTCCAGGAACGCGCGCAGCTCCGTCGTGTATGCCGGGCGGAAGCGCTCCATGAAGCCCGGGTACGCCGGCCCCGGCAGCGGTGCCACCCCCGGCTCCACCGATCGCAGCGGCGCCCGGTCGTCCATCCCGACCACCACGCCCGAGACCGAGCCCAGCACGTCGAGGCGCACGTCGTACCCCGCGCCGTTGTAGCGGGTCATCGACACCGTCGCCAGGGTGCCGTCGTCCAGGGTCAGCGTCGCCGCCGCCGTGTCGACGTCGCCCGCGTCGACGAAGAACTGCTCGCCGCGGTTCGCGCCGATCGCGTACACCTCGTCGACCTCGCGGCCGCTCACCCAGCGGATGATGTCGAAGTCATGGACGCCGCAGTCGCGGAACAGCCCACCCGAATGGGCGACGTACTCGGCCGGCGGGGGTGCCGGGTCGAACGTCGTCGCGCGCAGGGTGTGCAGCCAGCCCAGCTCGCCGGACGCGACCGCCGCCCGGGCCGCCGCGTACCCCGCGTCGAAGCGGCGCTGGAAGCCGATCTGGACCGGAACGTCGGAGGCACCGATCCGGTCGATCACCGCCAGCGTGCCCGGGATGTCCGCGGCCACCGGCTTCTCGCAGAACACCGGGATGCCCGCGTCGACCGCCGCGATGATCAGGCCGGGGTGCGCGTCCGTGGCCGCCGTGACGACCAGGCCGTCCAGCCCCGCGGCGAACAGCTCGTCGAGGGCCACCGATTCGACGCCGAGCTTCGCGGCGGCCGAACCGGCTCGCTCGGAGTCGACGTCGGCCACGACGACCGATTCGACCTCCTCGAAGCCCTTCAGCGTCTCCGCGTGCGCGGTGCCGATCCGGCCGGTGCCCGCCAGTCCCAACCTCATCGTGCAGTTCCTCCTGTCTCGGAAAACTCGGCAGTGGTCGCCCGGACCACCAGTGACGGGTGCAGCAGGTGCCGGACCGGCTCCGTGCGCTCCCCGCGGACGCGCTCGATCAGCGCTTCGAAGGCCAGCCGCCCCATCTCGGTGCGCGGCTGGTCCACTGTGGTCAGTGAGAGGTGCCGCAGCGCCGCCAGCGACGTGTTGTCGTACCCCACGACCGACACGTCTTCCGGCACGCGCAGCCCGGCTTCCTCCAGGGCCGAGATGGCCCCGACGGCGTTGAAGTCGTTGCCCGCCACCAAACCCGTGGGCAGGTCGAGCCGCGAGTACGTCGCCAGCAGCTCCCGCACGGCCTTCTCGCCGCCGGTGTCGGTGTGCTCGCTGCGCACCACGATCGGGTCCAGCCCGTGCCGCCGCATCGCCGACTCGAACCCGCGACGCCGCTGGGCGGCACCGGCCGCGCCGCCGCCGTCGAGGTGGGCGATGCGCCGGTGCCCGAGGCCGACGAGGTGGTCGACCGCCAGCGCGGACCCCGCTTCGCCGTCGTCGTTCACCGTGTCCACCGTGGCCGAGCGGATCGTCCGCGAGACCAGCACGACCGGGCACTGCTTGGCCGCGAGCTGGATCGACGCCGCCGGCACGACCGGGGACAGCAGGATGATCCCCGCCGGACGGAAGGAAAGCAGGTTGTGCAGGGCGTTCCACTCGCGGGTGGGACTGCGGCCGCCCGTGTTGAGGATCAGGTCGAAGCCCGCGGCCTGCGCGGCCGCGTCCAGCCCCTCGACGACGTCGGCGAAGAAGGCGTTGCGCAGGTCGTTGACCATCACGCCGAGCACGGTGGACGTCCGGCTGGCCAGCGACCGCGCCATCACGTGCGGCTGGTAGCCGAGCTCTTCCGCCGCGCGCAGCACCGCCGCGCGCCGGGCCTCGGAGACCTTCGGCGAATTGTTCATCACCAAGGAGACCAGTGCGCGGGAAACTCCCGCCCGCTCGGCGACGTCCTCCATCGTCGGACGCACCATGCGCACCTCCCCTGATCACCGGAAACTCGGCCTTGACTTTGCTGTGACGGACGCTACAAGATTAGAGCGCTCTAATCAATAGAGCGCTCCAACGGACCAACGGAGGCCCCTTGTGACAGCGACGATCCGCGTGGCCGCCGCCCCGATCTCCTGGGGCGTCTGCGAAGTACCGGGCTGGGGCCGGGTGCTGGACGCGGCCACCGTGCTCGGCGAGATGTCGGCGCTCGGCGTCCAGGCCACCGAGCTGGGCCCGCCCGGGTACCTCCCCCGCGACCCCGCCGAGCTGCGCGCGCTGCTGGCCGGCCACGGCCTGACGCTCGTCGGCGGCTTCCTCGCCGTCGTCCTCCACGAGAACCAGCAACAGGCACTGTCCTCCGCCGAGGAGTCCGCCGCGCTGTTCGCCGCCTGCGGGGGTGAGGTCCTGGTCCTCGCCGCCGCGACCGGCCTCGAGGGCTACGACGACCGGCCACGGCTCAGTGCCGCCGAATGGGCGACGCTGGTCGACACCGCGGGCAAGATCCGCGACATCGCGGCCGGCCACGGCCTGCGCACGGTGCTGCACCCGCACGTCGGGACGCACGTGGAGCAGCAGGCCGAGGTCGAGCGCTTCCTCGCCGACTCCGATCTCGGGTTGTGCCTCGACACCGGGCACCTGATGATCGGCGGGACGGATCCGGTGGAGCTGGCGAAGCGGTTTCCCGAACGGGTGGGGCACGTGCATCTCAAGGACGTCCGGGAAGACCTGGCGGCCGAGGTCCGCGCGGGCCGGCTGGCCTACACCGACGCGGTCGGGCGGGGCATGTACACCCCGCTCGGCGAGGGCGACGTGGACGTGGCGGCGATGGTGCGCTCCGTCCAGGCCGCCGGCTACGACGGCTGGTACGTCCTCGAACAGGACACCGCCCTCGGCGACTCGAGCCCCGACGACGTACCCCGCCGGGACACCGAGCGCAGCCTGGCCCACCTCGCGAAGATCACCGACTCCCTCTGAAACCTGGTCCCAAAGGAGTGACTGTGTTCCCTCTCAAGAAGCTGGCCGGCGTGGCGGCGATCGCCGCCGCCGGACTGGTCCTCTCCGCCTGCAGCGGCCCGACGGCCGACAACTCGAAGAGCAACAGCCCCAGCTCCGCGACCGTCGCGGCCCCGAACGCGGGCGGCCCGCTGAAGGTCGCCGTCGTGACGCACGGCAGCGCGGGCGACGCCTTCTGGAACGTCGTGAAGAACGGCGCCGAGCAGGCGGGCAAGGACCTGAACGTCGGCGTCGACTACTTCTCCGACGGCGACCCGGGCAACCAGGCCCGGCTGATCGACAACGCGGTCGCGCAGAAGGTCGGCGGGCTGGTCGTCTCGATGGCGAACCCGCAAGCCCTGCAGACGTCGATCCAGAACGCCGTCAAGGCCGGCATCCCGGTCATCACCATCAACTCCGGCGAGGACTTCAGCGCCCAGTTCGGCGCGATCGCGCACGTCGGCCAGAGCGAGGGCCTCGCGGGCCAGGGCGCCGGCCAGCGGCTCAAGGCGGCCGGCAAGACCAAGCTCCTGTGCGTCATCCACGAGGCCGGCAACATCGGCCAGAACCAGCGCTGCGACGGCGCGAAGCAGGCCTTCGGCGACGTCACGACGCTGCAGGTCGACATCTCCAACCCGACCGACGCGCAGGCCCGGATCCGCGGCGCCCTGCAGTCCGACCCGTCGATCGACGCCGTGCTGGCGCTGAACTCGCAGGTCGCGGCCCGCGCCGTCGCCGCCGCGAAGGAAGCGAGCTCCAAGGCCCAGGTGGCCACGTTCGACCTGAACGCCGACGTCGTCGCGGCGATCAAGGACGGCAGCATCCTCTTCGCCGTCGACCAGCAGCAGTACGAGCAGGGCTACCTGCCGATCGTGTTCCTGAAGCTGTACAAGGAGAACGGCAACACCATCGGCGGCGGCAAGCCCGTCCAGACCGGCCCGGGTTTCGTCGACAAGACCAACATCGACACCATCGCCCCCTTCGCGCAGCGCGGCACGCGATGACCACAGCGATCCAAGCGCAGCCCGACGAGCGCGTCGCCAAGAAAGGGCTGACCGACCGGCTGGTCGTCCGCCCCGAAATCGGCGCGCTCCTCGGAGCCGTGCTGGTCTTCGTCTTCTTCTCCGTGGTCACCGGCCAGTTCCTCAGCCCGCTGGGCGTGGCGACCTGGCTGGACGACTCCTCGACGCTGGGCATCATGGCCGTCGTGGTCGCGCTGCTCATGGTCGGCGGCGAGTTCGACCTGTCGGCGGGCGTCATGACGGCGTCGACGTCGCTGGTCACCGCGATCCTGGCGACGCAGGCGGGCTGGAACGTCTGGCTCGCCCTGCTGGCCTCGCTGGTGTTCGCGCTCGGCGTCGGCGCGTTCAACGGCTGGCTGGTGATGAAGACCGGCTTGCCCAGCTTCATCGTCACGTTGGGGTCGTTCCTGGCGTTGCAGGGGCTCAACCTCGGCGTGACGCGGCTGGTCACCAACACCGTCCAGGTGTCGGGGATGCGCTCGACCAGCGGCTACGAGTCGGCCGGCGGGCTGTTCGCCTCGACCTTCGACATCGGCGGCACCGAGTTCCAGTCCTCGATCGTGTGGTGGATCGTCGTCACGGCGATCGCCGCGTGGCTGCTGGTGCGGACCCGGTTCGGCAACTGGATCTTCGCGGTCGGCGGGTCGCAGGTGTCGGCCCGCTCGGTCGGCGTGCCGGTGGTGCGCACGAAGATCCTGCTGTTCATGGGCACCGCGCTCGGCGCGTGGCTGGTCGGCTCGATCAACATCCTGCGGTTCGCCAGCGTGCAGGCCAACCAGGGCATCGGCCTGGAGTTCCAGTACATCATCGCCGCGGTGATCGGCGGCTGCCTGCTCACCGGCGGCTTCGGCTCGGCGGTGGGCGCGGCGATCGGCGCGCTGATCTTCGGCATGGCCCGCCAGGGCATCGTGTTCGCGCAGTGGAACAGCGACTGGTTCATGCTGTTCCTCGGCGTCATGCTGCTGGCCGCGGTCCTGGTCAACAACGCCTTCCGGCGCCGCGCGGAGAGGGTACGCCGATGAGCTTGCTGGAAGTCAGGGACATCGGGAAGACCTACGGCAGCGTCATCGCGCTGCGCGACGTGTCCACTGTGGTCAATGCCGGCGAGGTCACCTGCGTGCTCGGCGACAACGGCGCCGGGAAGTCCACGCTGATCAAGATCCTGGCCGGGGTGCACCAGCACGACCGCGGCGAGTTCCTCGTCGAGGGCGAGCCCGTGAAGTTCGCCTCGCCGCGCGAGGCCCTCGACCACGGCATCGCGACCGTGTACCAGGACCTCGCCGTGGTGCCGTTGATGAGCGTCTGGCGCAACTTCTTCCTCGGCTCGGAGCCGACGACCGGGTTCGGCCCGTTCAAGATGCTCGACCGGAAGAAGGGCCGCGAGACGACGAAGAAGGCGTTGTCCGACATGGGCATCGACCTCCGCGACGTCGAGCAGCCGGTCGGGACGCTCTCGGGCGGCGAACGCCAGTGCGTCGCGATCGCGCGGGCGGTGTACTTCGGCGCGAAGGTGCTGATCCTCGACGAGCCGACGGCGGCGCTCGGTGTCAAGCAGGCCGGGGTGGTGCTGAAGTACGTCGCCCAGGCCCGTGACCGCGGGCTCGGCGTCGTGCTGATCACGCACAATCCGCACCACGCCTACCCGGTCGCCGACCGGTTCCTGCTGCTCAAGCGGGGTGCCGCGCTCGGGCACTACGAGAAGTCCGAGATCGACATCAACGAGCTGACCCGGCAGATGGCGGGCGGTGCGGAACTCGAGGCTCTGGAACACGAGTTGCGGCAGGTGGAAAAGGCGTGACGCTGGAAGCACTGACGATCGGCCGGGTCGGGGTCGACCTCTACCCCGAGCAGAGCGGCGTGCCCCTGGCCGGGGTCAGCACGTTCGCCAAGTCGCTCGGCGGGACCGCGACCAACGTCGCGGTCGCCGCCGCGCGGCTCGGCCGGCACACGGCGGTGCTCACCAAGGTCGGCCCGGACGGCTTCGGCGACTACGTCCGCCAGGCCCTCGACGGCTTCGGCGTCTCGCCGGAGTTCGTGGGCACTTCGCCGGACCTGCAGACACCCGTGGTGTTCTGCGAGCTGAACCCGCCCGCGGACCCGCCGCTGCTGTTCTACCGCTCCCCCATCGCCCCCGACCTCACGCTGACCGACGAAGACGTGCCCTGGGACGTCGTCGAGTCGGTGCCGCTGCTGTGGGTCACCGGCACCGGCGTGTCCGTCGAACCGGCCCGGGCGACCCAGCGGAAGATCCTCGAGGCCCGCGGCCGCCGGGAGCACACCGTGCTGGACCTGGACTACCGGCCGATGTTCTGGCCGTCGGTCGAGCAGGCCCGGGCCGAGATCGGCGGGATGCTCGACCACGTCACGGTCGCCGTCGGCAACCGGACCGAGGTGGAGGTCGCCGTCGGCACCGCGGACCCGGACACGGCCGCGGACCGGATGCTGGAGCGCGGCCTGCACCTGGCGGTGATCAAGAAGGGCGCCGAAGGCGTCCTCGTGGCGACACCGGACGGCCGCTCGACGGTGGCGCCGCAGCGCGTCGAGGTCGTCTGCGGGCTCGGCGCGGGCGACGGCTTCGGCGGCGCGCTGATCCACGGCCTGCTGTCGGGCTGGGACCCGGTGCGGATCGCGGAGTACGCGAACGCGGCGGGCGCGCTGGTGGCGTCCCGGCTGGCCTGCGCCGACGCCATGCCGACCGCCGGGGAGATCGAGGAGCTGCTGTGATCCTCACCGACGAGCGCTGGCAGGAGCTCCTGGAGGTCCGCGCCACGAACCCGGGCGCGGTCCGGCAGGCGTACGCGACGCGCAGACGGCGTCCCCGGCTGTTGTCCGACAACGGAACGCTGTTCCTGGTCGCCGCCGACCAGGAGGACCCGCTCGACCGGCGGACACTGCTGGAGCGGCTGCTGAGCGCCCTGGGCAACCCGGCCGTCGACGGCGTCATCGGCACACCGGACGTCGTCGAGGAGCTGCTCCTGCTCGGCGCGCTGCACGACAAGGTCGTCCTCGGGTCGATGAACCGCGACGACCGGTTCACCGGCTACAACGCCGGGACACTGGTCGACTGCGGCCTCGACGGTGGCGAGCTGCGCCTGGCCGACACCGCCCCGGCCCGGCAAGCCTGCGCCGACGCCGTCACCGAACTGGCCGCCTATGGCCTGGTCGCCATGATCGAGCTGCCGGAGGACCCGGCGTCGCTGGCGCGGGCGGTCACGGTCGCGGCCGGCCTCGGGACGACGTCGGCGCACACCTGGCTGAAGCTGCCGCCCACCGCCTCGGCCGCCGTCCTGGGCGCCACGACCCTGCCGGTGGTGCTCGGCGACCTGCCGCCGGACCGGACGCTGTCCCACGGGGTCGTCCGCGGCCTGGTCGTGGGCCACACCCGGCTCGGCAGGAACGCCGAGGCTGCTGTCGAAGCCGCCGCAAAGGTACTGGAGGTCGCGAAGTGAGCAAGCTGCACCGTCCACTCGGGACATTGTCCGACGACGCCGACCCGGTCCGGCTGACCCCGGACACCGCCGGCTGGCGGTACTCCGGGCTGCGGGTGCTCTCCCTGGCCCCCGGCGAGGTGCGGATCCTGCACACCGGGGAGTTCGAGGCGTTCGTGCTGCCCCTGGCGGGATCCGCGACCGTCCGGGTCGACGGGCAGGTCTTCGAACTCCGCGGCCGCGACTCGGTCTTCACACGGGTGACGGACTTCGCCTACGTTCCCCGCGACGCCGAAGTCGAGTTGTCGACAACGGACGGCCTCGAGGTCGCGCTGCCGATGGCGCGCTGCACCCGGCGTCTGGAGGCGAAGTACGGCCCCGCGGAGAACGTGCCGGTCGAGGTCCGCGGCGCCGGGCAGGCGACGCGGCAGGTGACCAACTTCGGCGTGCCCGGGGTGTGGGACCACGCCGACAAGCTCAACGCGTGCGAGCTGATCACGCCGGGCGGCAACTGGTCGTCCTACCCGCCGCACAAGCACGACGAAGCGACCGAGTGCGAGGTCGTGAACGAGGAGATCTACTACTTCCGCATCGCGGGCCGCGACGGCGTGACGCCGTCTCGCGAGGGCTTCGGCCTGCACCGGACGTACACCGCCGACGGCGAGCTGGACGAGGACGTCGCGGTGCGCGACCACGACGTCTTCCTCATCCCGCGCGGCTACCACGGGCCGTGCGTGGCCGCGCCGGGCTACCCGATGTACTACCTGAACGTCCTGGCCGGGCCGGCCGAAGAGCGGTCCATGGCGTTCTGCGACGACCCGGCGCACGGCTGGGTCCGCGACACGTGGGCGACGCAGGACCTCGATCCCCGGTGTCCCGTCACGAGTCACGAAGGGCGTGTGCAGTGAAGCTGACGACGGCTCAGGCGCTGGTCCGCTGGATCCTCGCCCAGCGTTCGGAAACCCTCGACGGGCGCGAAGTCCCGCTGTTCCCCGGGGTGTTCGCGATCTTCGGGCACGGCAACGTCCTCGGCCTCGGCACCGCGCTGGAGGAACACCGCGGGGACATCCCGGTCTGGCGCGGGCACACCGAGCAGGGCATGGCGCTGGCCGCGGTCGGGTACGCGAAGGCCACGCACCGGCGGCAGGTCGGCGTCGTGACGTCGTCGATCGGGCCGGGCGCGCTGAACATGGTCACCGCGGCCGGCGTCGCCCACGCGAACCGGCTGCCGGTGCTGCTGCTGCCGGGCGACACGTTCACCAACCGGGCGCCGGACCCGGTGCTGCAGCAGATCGAGCCGTTCGGCGACGCGACCGCGACGGTGAACGACGCCTTCCGCGCGGTCTCGCGCTACTTCGACCGGATCAGCAGGCCCGAGCAGCTGATCTCGACGCTGCCACAGGTCGCGCGGGTGCTCACGGACCCGGCCGACGCCGGGCCGGTGACCCTCGCGCTGCCGCAGGACGTCCAGGCGGAGACGTACGACTTCCCGGAGGCCCTGTTCGAGCCGGTGACGCACCGGCCGCTGCGCCCGCGCCCGGACCGGCGGTCGGTCACCGAGGCGGCTGGGGTCCTTCGTGCGGCGAAACGGCCGCTGATGGTGCTCGGCGGCGGTGTCCGGTACTCCGGGGCCGAGCAGCGCGCGCTCGAGTTCGCCGAGCGGCACGGGATCCCGATCGTGGAGACGACGGCGGGCCGGACGCTGGTACCGCACGAACACCCGCTGCACGCCGGGCCGCTGGGCATCACCGGCTCGACGTCGGCGAACGTGGTCGCGGCGGCCGCGGACGTCGTGTTCGCGGTGGGGACGCGGCTGCAGGACTTCACGACGGCGTCCTGGACGGTCTTCTCCCCCGACGTCCGCCTGGTGTCGCTCAACGCGGCCCGGTTCGACGCGGTGAAGCACGGTGGCCTGTCGGTCGTCGGGGACGCCGACGCGGGCCTGGCGGACCTCGCCGCCCAGCTGGAGAGCTGGCGGGTGGACCCGGACTGGACGTCGCGGGCCGCCGCCGAGCGGGCGTCCTGGGACGCGCACATCGACTCGCTGCGCTCGCCTGCGGCCGCGCTGCCGTCGTACGCGCAGGTCGTCGGCGTGGTCAACGACCTCTCGGCCGCCGACGACTACGTAATGACGGCGTCCGGCGGGCTGCCGGGCGAGCTGATCGGCGGCTGGCGCGGGTCCGGCTCGGTCTCGATGGACGTCGAGTACGGGTTTTCCTGCATGGGCTACGAACTGTCCGGCGCGTGGGGCGCGGCGATCGCCCACCCGGGCCTGGTGACGACGTTGCTGGGCGACGGCTCGTACCTGATGCTGAATTCGGAGCTGTTCTCGGCCGCCTTCGCCGGCCACCCGTTCGTCGCCGTCGTCTGCGACAACGACGGGTACGCCGTCATCGCGCGGCTTCAGGAGGGGCACGGCGGGAAGCCGTTCAACAACTTCTACGCCGACTGCACGACTTCGCACGCTTCGCCACCGCGAGTCGACTTCGCACGCCACGCGGAGTCACTGGGCTGCGTGGTCTTCACGGCGTCCGATGTGGACTCCCTGCGGTCCGCGTACGCCTCGGCCCGCGAGGCGGCCGTCTCGGAGCAGCGTCCGGCCGTCGTCGTGGTGAAGACGCAGCCGTCGAGCTGGACCGAAGCCGGGGCGTGGTGGGAGGTCGGCGTGCCCGAGCACCTGGCCGGGCGGGACGGGTTCGAGCGCGGGAAGGGCGGCCAGGTGCGTTACCTCGGCTCCTGAGTGACGGCCGGCGACGCCGCCCCGGCCACCAGCCGGCGCGGCGTGCCCGAGCCGTCCGCCGGGACCGCCCAGACGGCGTTCTCCAGCCCGTAGAGGATCGTGCGGTCGTCCTGCCAGAGGGCCTGGTCGTCGACGCTGCGGGTCTCGGCGAGCTCGGTCTCCTGCATGCTCGCGAGGTCCAGGACGGACAGCCGCCAGACGCCCTCGCCGACCTTCTTCTTGAAGGCGACCCGCTTGCCGTCCGGGGACAGCGAAGGGCACTCGACGTTCTCGCGGAGGGTCTTGCCGCGGAAGCGCCCGTAGTCGGCTTCGACGAGGTACGTTTTGCCCTTGCTGCCGAGGGTGGCGTAGAAGCGGTTGCCGTCGGGGGCGAAGGTGATGCCCCAGTAGTTGACGTCGTGGGCGAAGTAGCGTTCGCCGTCTTTGAAGACCGGGAGCTCCTCGATCGTCTTGACCAGCCGTCCGGTCTCCAGGTCGTAGAGCCCGGCGCGAGTCGAGAAGCCGGTCTGCGCGTACGAATCGCCCGTGACGAACAGCGTCCAGTAGACGCGCTTGCCGTCCGGGGAGACGCGCGCGCGGCTCGGCGTGCCGGGCAGGGCTTCGGTGTGGCGGACGGCGAGGTGGTCGTCGAGGATGACGACGTCCGTGACGGCCGGCAGCGTGCCGGGCCGGACCGCCAGGCACACCGCCGTCTGCGCCGCCACCGCGAACCGGTCGCACTTCAGGCCGCTGAGCTGCGGTTTCGCCGTCGGTTCGCCGAGCGGGACGGCGCCGACGCGGCCGGTGCCGGTGTCGCGGAACAGCAGCTGCCCGGGTGCGAGCGTCACCGCGGCGGCGGGTTCGGCGGCGGCGGTGTCGTGCCGCGCGCTGACCGTGTACGTGACGGCGGCGGCGACCAGGAGGGCCGTGCCGGTGAGGGCGAGGATGAGTTTCTTCACGGGCGCACCGGTTTCGCGAAGGCGGCGGCGAGGGCGACGACGGCCAGGCAGGCCGCGGCGACGAGCACCGCGGGCCGCAGGTCCCACAGCGTCCACGCCAGTCCGAAGAGGACGGAAGAGAGCATCCGGGCCGCGGCCTGGCCCGTCTGCACCACGGCCAGTCCGGTCGCGCGCAGGCCGGCCGGGACGACCGGGCCGGCGGCGGCCATCAGGACGCCGTCGGTGGCCGCGTAGAACACGCCGTGCAGGCCGAGCGCGACCACGGCGAGCGCTGCGTGGGCCGGGCCGCAGAGCAGGACGAGGGCCAGGCACAGCGCCACGTGGCCGCCGAGGAACACCGGCCAGCGGCCGACGCGGTCGGCGAGCTTGCCCAGCGGCACGGCGAGCAGCAGGTAGACCCCGGCGGTGCCCAGCGGCAGCAGCGGGAAGTAGGTCGCCGCGATCTCCCAGCGGCGTTGCAGGACGAGGTAGACGAACGAGTCGCCGACCGTCACCAGGCCCAGCAGGGCCGCCCAGAGCGTCACGCGCCGGAAGTCCTGCTGCTTCAGGAGGCCGAGCGCTGCTCGTGCGGACACCGCCGCGCGGTCGACGCTGCCGGGCCGGTCGCGGACGAACAGGGCCAGCAGCAGCACGGCGATGGCCGCGATGCAGAAGCTGGTGACGAACACGCTGGGGTAGCTGCCGAGGCTCAGTGCGAGCACCGCCATCGCCACCAGCGGGCCGAGGAACGCGCCGACGGTGTCCATCGCCCGATGCACCCCGAACGACCGGCCGAGGGCCGCCGGCTCGCTGCTGAGCGAGATGAGCGCGTCACGCGGGCCGGTGCGCAGCCCCTTGCCGGTGCGGTCGGCAGCGAGGACGACCCCGATGGCCGCGACCGACGAACCGGCCGCGACCAGCCCGAGCTTGCACACCGCGGACAAGCCGTACCCGAACCCGGCGACCGCCTTGAGCCGCCGCCACCGGTCGGCGAGGTGCCCGCCGAGCACCCGCACGACCGCGGTGGCGCCCGCGTAGAGCCCGTCGAGCAGGCCGAACTGCAGCGGGTTCAGGCCGAGGCCGAGCACCAGGTAGAGCGGGAGGACGGCGGTGACCATCTCCGAGGAGACGTCGGTGACCAGGCTGACCATCCCGAGCGCGACCACGTTGGCGGAGACTCGCTTGAGCGCCGGCTTGCGGTCGGTCTCCGACGCCAGGTCCGAGGTACGGCTTGCCGCGATGTACATGCCCGTGCCTCCTAGTGGCAGATGTAGGTCGGGCTGCTGTCGAGGACCTTGCCGTCGACGCCGATCAGCTGCGTCTGGAACGACGTGTCCGTCATCGACAGCTTCAGGACGCCGAAGGTCTTCAGCAGCTTGGCGGTCGTCGCGTGCGGCGAGCTCAGGTTGTACAGGTTCGCGCCGCCGCTGCCGCCGACGATCTCGACCGGTCCGTTCACGTCGGCCTTGCCGTCGGCGTTCTGCGGGACGAACCGCTCGTAGTCGTGGTCGTGGCCGTTGAGGACGAGGTCGACCTTGTTGGCCACCATCAGGTTCCACAGCTCGATGCTGTCGATGTTGTCGCCGTGGTCGCCCGAGCTCCACCGCGGGTGGTGGTAGTACGCGGCGACGCAGCCCTTCTTGTTGTTGGCGAGGTCCTGCTTGAGCCAGGTGATCTGGGGCGGCTCGGCGAAGTCGTCGTGGGTGACGAAGTCGTTGGAGTCGAGGGCGATGAAGTGCCAGTTGCCCATTTCCCAGCTGTAGTACCGCTGCCCCTGTGGCTTCGCGATGGCGCCGAAGTACTGCTCGTAGCCGGTGAACCCGGAGTAGGACTCGTGGTTGCCGGGGATCGGGCGCGTGATGCTCTTGAACTTGCCCCAGGTCTTGTCGTAGTAGTTCTTGAAGTCCGACAGGGTCGGCTCGTCGTACTGGTTGTCCCCCATGGTGATCACGGCCGCGGGGTTCATGTTTTCGACGAGCTTCGCGGTCTTGGGGTGGACGCAGCTGGAGCTGCTCGCGGTGCACTGCTCGGCGATGTCGCCGGCCGCGGCGAGGACGAACCCCGCGCTCCCGGCCGCGGTCTTCACCGTGACCGGCGCGCTCGCGGCCGAGACGTTCCCGGCGGCGTCGCGGGCGCGGACCGCGTAGGCGTAGCTCGTGTCCGGGGTGAGCCCGGTGTCGGTGTACGACGTCGTCGCGCTGGTGGCGACGGCGGTGCCGTTGCGGAGGATGTCGTAGCCGGTGACACCGACGTTGTCGGTGGCGGCACCCCAGCTCAGCGGGACGCTCGTGGCGGTCGCCGTGCCCGCGGCGAGGCCGGCCGGGGTGGTCGGGGCCTGGGTGTCGCCGGAGGAGTCCGTGCTGCCGAAGACCTGCATCTCCCAGAAGGAGTAGCCGTAGCTCGTGCCGCGGGTGAGGCCGACGAAGCGCACGAAGCGGCCGCGGGCGGTGAGGCCGCCGAGGTCGTCGATCTTGCCGTCACCGGTGTCGATGGTGGCGGCCGTGGTGAACGTCGTGCCGTCGTCGGAGACCTCGATGCGGTACTTCTTGGCGTAGGCGGCTTCCCAGTTGAGGACGACGCGGTGGATGGTCGCGGTCTGGCCGAGGTCGATCCGCAGCCACTGCGGGTCGGAGCCTTCGGCGCTCGCCCAGCGGGTGGTGGTGCTGCCGTCGACGGCCTTGGCGCCGGTGTAGGACGAGCTTTCGGTCGTCGAAGTGGCGACGGGCTTTCCCTGCGACAGCAGGACATCGGCGGCCTGGGTGGTGGCGGCCGCGGCGATCGCGGACGGCAACAGCACCACGGCGGCGATCACCGGGGTGAGTCGGGCTAAGGGACGTAGTCGGGTCGACGGCACGTCGCGCTCCTTAAGGGCCTGGCGGTGGCTGTGGGCTGCGGCGTCGGGTGAAACTGTTAGGAAAGTTTCCTAACTAAGCGGACTTTAACGAGGGGCCGATCCGGCTGACAAGACTTGTCTTGTCCTTGAATCGGTCAAGAGGGTGAGTTTTTCACGATTTACGCTGCTCAGGCCGTGTGCCGATGAGCGGCATACTGCTCCGTGCCCCGGGACTGCTCAGCCGGCTTGCGGCGGCGCCTGCAGTCCGTGGAAGACGGCCGCGATCAGACGCCGCCCCTGGGCCGCGCCGTCGTCGTCGTTCGACACCCGCCAGAGGAAGCTCATGAGCATGATGATGTCGGCGGGGTCGTGGCCGGGCGCGATGCTGCCCTCGGCCACGCAGGCGTCGACGAGCTTCTTGACCGCGGCGGTGGTCGGCGCCCACGAAGCACTGATCAGCTCCTGGGCGGCGGCACTGTGCAGCGCGTCGCCGAGCCCGTGCTTGATGCGGATGTAGGCGGAGAGCGTCTCGAACCACTCGACGAAGGCCGCCTTGGCGGACGCGTGGCGGACCAGCACCTCGTCGGCAGTGGCCGTCAGGCGTTCGATGTCGTGCTGGTAGGCGCCGAGGATGAGGTCTTCGCGGGTCGGGAAGTGGCGGTAGAGGGTCCCGGCGCCGACACCGGCACGCTTGGCGACCTCACTGAGCGGCACGAGCGGGTTCTCCGCGAACAGCTCGTGGGCGGCCTCGATGATCGCGGTCCGGTTGCGCGCGGCGGCCTTGCGCTGGGTGCCGTACGTCCCGTCGGTCATGCCCCGATCATGCCTCATCTTTGACATGCGGAGAATCCTCCGCTAGTTTCGGGGTCACATCCGGAGAATCCTCCGCAAGTCAGGAGTCCTCATGCGTTACGTGAAGCTCGGCGCCACCGGCCTGGACGTCTCCCCCGTCGCGATCGGCGCGATGAGCTACGGCGAGCCCGACCGCGGCCACCCCGTCTGGTCGCTCGGCGAGGAGCAGGCCCGGCCGCTGATCAGGCACGCCCTCGAGGCGGGCATCAACTTCTTCGACACCGCGAACATGTACTCGAACGGGTCCAGCGAGGAGATCCTCGGCCGTGCGCTCAAGGACTTCGCCGACCGCGACGACGTCGTGATCGCCACCAAGCTGCGGCACCCGATGCGGCCCGGCCCCAACGGCAGCGGGCTGTCCCGCAAGGCGATCATGACCGAGATCGACCATTCGCTGCGGCGGCTGGGCACCGACTACGTCGACCTCTACCAGATCCACCGCAACGACCACTCGACACCGCTGGAAGAGACCCTGGAGGCGCTCAGCGACCTGGTGACGACCGGGAAGGTGCGATACCTCGGCGCGTCGTCGATGTTCGCATGGGAGTTCGCCAAGGCCCTGCACCTGCAGAAGCAGCACGGCTGGGCCCGGTTCGTGTCCATGCAGGACCACTACAACCTGCTGGCCCGCGAGGAAGAACGCGAGATGATCCCGCTGTGCCTGGACGAAGGCGTCGGCACGATCGTCTGGAGCCCGCTGGCCCGCGGCCGTCTCGCCCGCGCGTGGGACGACGCGAAGGCGACGTCCCGCTCTGGCACCGACGGGGCGTACGCGGACCTGCTGTACTCGCCGGCGGAAGAGGCGTCGAACCGCGCGATCGCGGAGGCGGTCGGGAAGGTGGCGGCCGCGCACGGGGTGAGCCGCGCGTCGATCGCGCTGGCGTGGCTGCACCGGCAGCCGGTCGTCACCGCTCCGCTGGTCGGCGCGGGTTCGATCGAGCAGATCGACGATGCGGTGGCGTCACTGGACGTCTCGCTCAGCGATGACGACGTTCGGGCTCTCACGGCGCCGTACACGCCGCGGTACGACTGGCAGGGCGTCTCGGACGAGGCGACCATGACGGCGATCCGCGCCCGGGTTCCGGGGATGGCGCTGACGTGATTCCCTTGCCGCACAATGGGTTTCGATGATCACCCGATTCAGCGATGGCGTTCGCACAGATGTTCGGTAGCTTGGGTTCATGGCTCCTTCGACCCGCACCTTCGCACCCCGGCGAAGACCTTCACCCCAGCAGTTTCCGGATTTCCGCCACCGCGGCCCGGCCGGCCCGGTTGGCCCCGATCGTGCTCGCCGAGGGCCCGTAGCCCACGAGGTGCAGGCGCGGCTCTCGCACGACCCGAGTCCCGTCCATCCGGATGCCGCCACCGGGTTCGCGGATGCGCAGCGGCGCGAGGTGGTCGATCGCGGCGCGGAACCCGGTGGCCCACAGGATCACGTCGGCGGCGAAGCGTTCGCCGTCCGCCCAGGCGACGCCGTCGGGCGTGATCCGCTCGAACATCGGCCGCCGGTCGAGAATCCCGGCGGCCCGGGCGGCCCGCACCTCCGGCGTCACGGCCAGATCCGTAACGCTGACAACGCTTTCCGGCGGCAGTCCGGCGCGGACCCGGTCGTCGACCTTGGCGACGGCGTTGCGTCCCCAGTCCTCGCTGAAGGGCTCGTCCCGCCACACGGGCGGCCGGCGCGTGACCCAGGCCGTCGCCCGGGCGAGCGGGGCGAACTCCATGAGCAGCTGCACGGCGGAGGCGCCGCCGCCGACCACGACCACCCGCTGTCCGCGGAAGTCTTCGGGCCCGGCGTAGTCGGCGGTGTGCAGCTGCCGACCGGCGAAGGTCTCCTGGCCGGGATAGCGCGGCCAGAAGGGGCGGTCCCAGGTCCCGGTGGCGCTGATGACGGCCCGTGCGGCCCAGGATTCGGCGGGGCTCGAGACGACCAGCCGCTCCCCCGCCCGCGTCACGGACCGGACGTCGACGGGCCGGAGCACGGGAAGGTCGTAGACGCTTTCGAACCGGGCGAAGTATTCGGAGACGACCTCGGAAGCGGGGCGCGTCAAGTCCGGAGCGCCGAAGGCCATCCCGGGCAGGTCGTAGATGCCGTGGACCTTCCCCAGCACCAGCGACGGCCACCGGTACTGCCAGGCGCCCCCGGCCCGCTTCCCGTGGTCGAGCACGACGAACCCACTCCGGTTGCCGAACCCGGCTCGCCGCAGGTGGTAGGCGGCGGACAACCCGGCCTGCCCGGCCCCGATGACCACAACATCCGTTTCGTGATCCGCGCCGTTCATACGAAGTCTAACGACGGTCGCGGCGGCGCGTATTTCGCGCCCTGCATCACAGCGGCCCTCGCGGCCGGCGGTCACCCGGTCTCAACCACCATCCCGAGCCCACCCGGCAAAGCGCCGCGCCCACAACCTCGCCCAGGGCCCTCGCCCAGGCGGGCACCGCACCCGCGCGAACCAAGCCACCACCGGGAGCAGCCCGCCGGCACCGGCCCCAGCCGCGCCAGTGCTCACGACACGCCGCGCACCGGTCGGTCCACGCACCCAGAGGGTCGGCCTGCGTACCCAGCCGGTCGACTCGCGTATCCAGACCGTCGGCCCACCAGCCGACCCTCCAGGCACGCGAACCGACCCTCCAGGTACGCGAGTTCGCCGGTCCGGTTCGCGTCACTCACGTGATTGAGGGCGGATCTCGCGTGACTGGAGGGAGATGCGGGTGGCTGGGGCGGTGGGGTCAGGTGGCACCGGCCCAGCCGCACCTCACACCGCGACCCGGTTCCGACCGGCTTCCTTCGCCCGGTACAGCGCCGCGTCGGCGGTGCGGAGAACGTCGTCGAGGGTCGGCCCGGCGTCCGGGTGCCGGGCGACGCCGATCGACACCGAAAGGCCACTCACCCGGACCGTTCCCGAGCCCGTCGAAATCACCACGTTCAGCTCACCCACCGCCACCCGCACCCGCTCGGCGATCGCCAGCACGTCCGCGCGGCCGATGCCCGGCAGCAGCACCACGAACTCCTCGCCACCGAACCGGCCCACCGTGTCGCCCTGGCGGACCGAGCCGGAGATCGCCACCGCGACCGCCGCCAGCACGTCGTCGCCGGTCAAGTGGCCGTACGTGTCGTTGATCCGCTTGAAGTGGTCGAGGTCGATCATCAGCACCGCGAAGCCGCCGGCGGTGCCGCGGCGCTGCACGCGGGCGTGCTCGCGCGTCGCGGAGTCGTGCCAGCCCGCGGTGTTGAGCAGCCCGGTCTTCTCGTCCGTGACGGCCGCGACCTGCAGCTGCTGCTTCAACAGCAGGTACCGGTGCAGCAGCAGCAACGGCGCCACGACGAACACCACCAGCACCGGCTGCTCGGCCAGCGCGAGGGCGGCGAGCCCACCCAGGCAGAGGGTCGCCAGCTCGAACGCGTTGTCCTCCCAAGTACCGATCAGGTCGGCCGCGGAGCGCTTGCTGGTGTACAGGTAGATGCCGGCCGCCACGAGGACGATGTTCACCAGCTCGAACACCGCGGCCGCCAGGCAGAGCGCGAACAACCCGCGAGGCGTCTGCAACGGCGTCCCGTGCAACCCCAGCACCGCGAGAACGGAGGAAGCAGCGAAACACGAGAGCATCGCCCAAGCCGTGCTCGCCACGAAACGGTGCGCGGGCCGCGTTCGGACCTGCCGCCACACTCGCACCCACAGGTGCGTGTAGAGCACGACCGCCAGCAGCGCCACCCACGCCGGCGGGAGCAGGACGACACCGGCCAGGTACCAGACCGACGTGACGTTGATGTGCGTCTGCCCGCTCATCCACCGGCGCAGCCGCTCGATGCGGCGCGACATCTCGGCCTGGGCCACGCCGAGCGCGACCAGCACGGCGAACCAGCCCGGACGTACCGGGCCGCCGAACCCGGTGGCCAGCGCGGCCCCGGTCGCGACGACGGCGAGCAGTTCGCAGCCGAGGGCATACGCGATCCAGCGGGTCTTCGCACCGCCCCACATCGCCCATCGCGCAGGCCAGCCCGGCCAGGTGGAAAGCGCTTCCCGGCGCACGGCGGCCTGGGCTCTCAAGAGCCGAGGCCACAGACGTGACGAACCGGCATCGTGACGTACCCCTCGCGCGAAGTTCGGCCGACCAGGTAGCCCAGCGTAGCCGTTCCGGCGTCGCGCGTCGCCGGTCCGGGGGAATTGCGGGCAATGCGCCTGCTCGAAGACCCGCCCTGAGTAGATCGACGCAGGTCAGCGCCGTGCGGGCCTCACCATCGGGGTACGCCGACCAGCACCGTCGGCCCGGGCCGGCTCACTTGCGCAGCGCGCGGACGACCGCCACCAGACCGACCACCGCGGCGATGACGACCAGCACCGGGACCACCCGCTTGAGCACCGACCGTCCCGCGTAGTCGAGCAGGTCGATGGCCTCGGTCTCCGGGGGAGCCGGGACGCTGTGCAGCGCCGGACGGTCCGCCGGCTTGGCCTTCGGCTCCGTGTTGATCTCCGGCGTGGTCGGCGCCGGCTTGACCGCGGGCTGCGGCTCGGCCACCGGCTCGGACGTGGCCGTCGGCGCACCCTGGTCCGCCACCGGCTTCGCGGCCGGTTCGGCCACCGGCTTCGCGGCGGCGGCCGCCACGGAAGTCTCCTTCGCCGCCGGCGCGGTTTCGGCAGGAGTGCCCTTCGCCGCCGCACCACCAGCCGGAGCGCCCTTCGCCGCCGCGCCCCCAGCCGCCGTAGGCTCGGCGGAAGTGCTCTTCGCCGCCGTGCCACCAGCCGGGGCGGCCTCGGCAGGAGCGCCCTTCGCCGCCGCGGCCGGTGCGGCAGTTCCCTGTGCAGCTTCCTCCGCCGGGGCCAGCTTGCCCGACAGGCACCCCGCGAACGTGTCGAGGATCTTGCCGCCCACCTCGCTGATCAACCCGCGGCCGAACTGGGCCGGCTTGCCCGTGATCGCGAGGTCGGTCGCCACCTTTCCGTGGGTTCCGCCGTCGGTCTCCGTCAACGTCAATGTCACCGTTGCGGCCGCCGTGCCAGCTCCGCGGGAGTCCTTGCCCGAAGCCTTGATCGTCACCTTGCGGGCGGCTTCGTCCTTCTCGAGGAACTCGCCGTTCCCCTTGTACAGCAAGGAAATCGGACCCAGCTTGACCTTCACCGTCCCGCTGAACCTGTCCCCTTCGACCTTGGTCAGCGTCGCGCCCGGCATGCAGGGGGCGACGCGCTCGGGGTCGACGACCGCCTGCCAGACCTCGCCGATCGGAGCCGGGACGGTGAATTCGTGGTCGAGCCGCACGGGCCGACCTCCTTTCTGCCGAACCTGGGGTGTCCGCACCCCACCCTAGCCGCCCCGGGGCCGCCGCCCGCCGGACGAGCGGGGCCCCGGGGCGCCGTCAGGCTCCGGCCGCCGCCGCGATCGCGCGGCCCGTCAGCACTTCCGCGAGGTGACGGCGGTATTCGACGTCGGCGTTGCTGTCGACCGGCGGATTCGTGCCTTCCGCCGCGTGCGAAGCCGCCGCGGCGATCGAGTCCGCCGACGCCTGGACGCCGACCAGCGCCGCTTCGACGCTCGAGGCGCGGACCGGTGTCGAACCCATGTTCGTCAGCGCGACCCTGGCCTCCTCGATCACCCCCGCCTCCGTGCGCACGGTGACCGCGACCGCGACCATCGACCACGCCTGGGCGACGCGGTTGAACTTCTCGTAGTGCGCCCGCCACCCCGTGTGCTTGGGCACGCGGATCTCGACCAGCAGCTCGTCCGGGGCCAACGCCGTCGTGAACAGGTCGCGGAAGAAGTCCGCGGCCGGGACCGTCCGGCGCCCCGAAGGCCCGGCCACCACCAGCGACGCCTCCAGCGCGAGGACCGGCGCCAGCAGGTCGCCGGCCGGGTCGGCGTGCGCGATCGCGCCGCCGAGCGTGCCGCGGTGGCGGATCTGCGGATCGGCCACCGTGTCCGTCGCCTCCTTGAGCAACGCCGCGTGCGAAGCCACCAACGCGTCCCGCTGGACGTCGTAGTGCGTCGTCATCGCGCCGATCACGAGCTCGTCGCCCTCCTCGCGGACGCCGCGCAGTTCGGCGACGCGCCCGAGGTCGATCAGCGTCGTCGGCGCGGCGAGCCGCATGCGCAGCACCGGCAGCAGGCTCTGCCCGCCCGCCAGCACCTTGGCGTCCTCGCCCGCCGCCGCCAGTGCCTGGACCGCTTCGTCCACTGTGGACGGGCGGACGTAGTCGAAGGGAGCCGGGATCACTGCGCACCTCCGGTGGCGTCGATGGAACCGAGCCCGCCGCCCGCTTCGTCGCGGCCGGGGCCGCCCGCGTCGGTGGTGCCGTGCTGGATGGCGTGCCACACCCGCATCGGCGTCAACGGCATCTCGATGTCGTTCACGCCGAAGTGGCGCACCGCGTCGATCACCGCGTTGACCACCGCCGGGGTGGACGCGATGGTGCCCGCCTCGCCGACGCCCTTGGCGCCGAGCGGGTTCGTCGTCGACGGCGTTTCCGTGCGGTCGGTGGTGAACGACGGCAGGTCGGCCGCCGACGGCAGCAGGTAGTCGGCGAACGTGCCGGTCGTCAACGTGCCGCTCTCGTCGTGTTCGGTGCCTTCGAACAGCGCCTGCGCGATGCCCTGCGCGAGCCCGCCGTGCACCTGGCCCTCGACGATCAGCGGGTTCACCGCGACCCCGACGTCGTCGACGCAGACGTACGAGCGCAGCTTGATCCGGCCCGTCTCGGTGTCCACTTCGGCCGCGCACAGGTGCGTGCCGTGCGGGAACGAGAAGTTCTCCGGGTCGAACGTCGCGTCCGAGTCGAGCGACGGCTCGACCCCGTCGGGCAGGTTGTGCGCGAAGAACGTCGCGAGCGCGACATCGCCCATCGTGGTGGACGTGTCGGTGCCCCTCACCGTGAACTTGCCGCCGGTGAACTCGAGGTCCTCTTCGGCGCATTCGAGCAGGTGCGCGGCGATCGGCTTGGCCTTCGCAACGACCTTCTCCGCGGCCTTCACGATGGCGATCCCGCCGACCACCAGCGACCGCGAACCGTAGGTGTCCAGGCCCTTGTGCGAGGACTGCGTGTCACCGTGCAGGATCTCGACGTCCTCGAACGCGACGCCCAGCTGGTCGGCGACGATCTGGCTCCACGCCGTCTCGTGGCCCTGGCCGTGCGCGGACGCCCCGGTCGTGACCTCGACCTTGCCGGTGGGCAGCATCCGGATCGACGCGTACTCCCAGCCGCCGGCCCCGTAGGCGAGCGAGCCGAGCACCCGCGACGGCGCCAGACCACACATCTCGGTGAACGTCGAGATGCCGATGCCGAGCTGCACCTTGTCCTTGGCCGCGCGGCGCTTCTCCTGCTCCGCGCGCAGGCCGTCGTAGTCGAACAGCTGCTTCGCCTTGCCGGTGGCGGCCTCGTAGTCGCCGGAGTCGTAGGTCAGCCCGCACACCGTCGTGAACGGGAACTCTTCGTGCTTGATCCAGTTCTTCTCGCGCAGGTCCATCGGGTCCATGCCGAGCTCGACGGCGAGCTCGTCCATGATCCGCTCGATCGCGAACGTCGCCTCCGGGCGGCCGGCGCCGCGGTAGGCGTCGGTCAGCGTCGTCGTCGTGTACACGTTGGTGCACGCGAAGTGGTACGCCGGGAACTTGTAGATGGCGTTGAACATGAACGCGCCGAGGATCGGGACGCCGGGGCCGACCAGGCCGTTGTAGGCGCCGAGGTTGGCGAGCAGCTCGACCTTGAGCCCGGTCACCTGCCCGTCGCGGGTGGCCGAGATGGTGATGTCCTGGATCTGGTCGCGGCCGTGGTGCGCGGCGAGCATGGTCTCCGACCGCGTCTCGTTCCACTTGACCGGCTTGCCGAGCTTCTGCGCGATCAGCAGCGCCATCATCTCTTCCGGCAGGACGCCGATCTTGCCGCCGAAGCCGCCGCCGACGTCCGGGGCGATCACGCGCAGCTTGTGCTCGGGGATGCCGAGCGTCAGCGCCGACATCACGCGCAGGATGTGCGGGATCTGGGTGGCCGACCACACGGTGATCTGCGCGCCGGTCGGGTCGACGACGCAGGCGCGCGGCTCCATGAAGGCCGGGACCAGGCGCTGCTGGCGGAAGCGGCGCTTGAGGACGACCTCGGACGAGCTGATCGCGTCTTCGACGCTGCCGCCGGTGCCGGCCTCGGCGGAGTCGAACTTCCAGACCGCGTTCGTGTTGGTGCCGAGGTCTTCGTGGACCAGCGGGGCACCGTCGGCGATGGCGGCTTCCATGTCGAGGACGACCGGCAGCTCGTCGTAGTCGACGTCGATCTCCTCGAGCGCGTCGTGCGCTTCGGCCGACGACCGCGCGACGACGACCGCGACGCCCTCACCGGCGAAGTTGACCGTGCCGCCGGCGAGGATCGGGCGGCGCGGCGCCTTCATGTCCGGCGTGATCGGCCACGCGCACGGCATGCCGACCGCGCCGTCCGGGTCGAGGTCCGCCGCGGTGTAGACGGCGATGACACCCGGCGCGCTCTTCGCCGCCGCCGTGTCGATCGAGACGACCTTGGCGTGCGCGAACGGGCTGCGCAGGACGGCCAGGTGCAGCATCCCGGGCAGCGTGATGTTGTCGGTCCAGCGGGTGCGACCGGTGATCAGCCGCTCGTCCTCCTTGCGGCGGCGGGACTTCCCGACCTCCGGTTCGATCGTGGCGGTCATCAGTCACCACCCACGCCGACGTGCTTGTTCTCGGCGATCCGCTCGGCTTCGGGGCCGGCGCCGGGGCTCATGTGCTGCGCGGCGTCGCGGACCGCGCGGACGATGTTCTGGTAGCCGGTGCAGCGGCAGAGGTTGCCTTCGAGGCCCTCGCGGACGGCTTGTTCGTCCGGGTCGGGGTTGTCGGCCAGCAGGTCGATCGACTGCATGATCATCCCCGGCGTGCAGAACCCGCACTGCAGCGCGTGGTTGTCGTGAAAAGCCTGCTGCACCGGGTGCAGCTTGCCGTCGCGGGCGAGGCCTTCGACGGTGGTGACCTCGCAGCCGTCGGCCTGCACGGCCAGCACGGAGCAGGACTTCACGCTGTGCCCGTCGAGGTGGACGGTGCAGGCGCCGCAGTTGCTGGTGTCGCAGCCGACGACGGTGCCGACCTTGCCGAGCCGCTCTCGCAGGTGGTGCACGAGGAGGGTGCGGGGTTCGACTTCGTCGGTGTACTTCGTCCCGTCGACGGTGACGGTGATGCGCATCAGGCCTCCAAAAAAGCGGATGCCCGCCGGGGTGGAGCAGCGGCGAGCCGGTTCGGGAACGGCCAGGCCCGACCGTGATCGGGCTCACAATCCCCGAGCGTGCTACGCGACTCTCGCGCGGACAAGCCCTGATGTCACACGTTCAACTACCCGTCCCGCAGATGCGCGGGAATCGCTGCGGGAAAACCGAATCTGCGGAGATCCGGATGGGTGAACTTTGTGCCCCACCCGGCGGCTCAGCCGTGAATCCTCCCCGACAGCTCCGCCAGCCGCTTGCCGCCACCGCCCCAGCGCAGCGCGATGATCTCCGCGGCGATGGACACGGCGGTCTCCTCCGGCGTGCGCGCACCCAGGTCGAGACCGATCGGCGACGACAGCCTTTCCAGCTCCGCCTCGGTGATCCCCGCTTCCCGGAGCCGGGCGAACCGGTCGTCGTGGGTCTTGCGGGACCCCATCGCGCCGACGTACCCGACGTCCAGCCGCAGCGCGACCTCCAGCAGCGGCACGTCGAACTTCGGGTCGTGCGTCAGCACCGCGATCGCCGTGCGCCCGTCGATGCGGCCGGCGTCCGCCTCCGCCTGCAGGTAGCGGTGCGGCCAGTCGACGACGACTTCGTGCGCGTCCGGGAACCGGCTGGCGGTGGCGAACACCGGGCGCGCGTCGCACACCGTGACCTGGTAGCCGAGGTAGGCGCCCATGCGCGCCATCGCGGCGGCGAAGTCGATCGCGCCGAAGACCAGCAGCCGGGGCGGCGGCTCGAAGGAGTTGACGAACACCGCCATGCCCTCGCCGCGGCGCTGCCCGTCCGGGCCGTAGTGCAGGGTGCCGGTGCGGCCGCTGGCCAGCAGGCCGCGCGCGTCGTCGGCCACGGCGTCGTCCATCCGCGACGACCCGAGCGAGCCGGCGGTGCGGTCCGGCCAGACGATCATGTGCTCGCCGACCAGGCCTTCGCGTTCGTGCTCGATGATCGTGACGACCGCGACGGGCTCCCCGCTCCGCACCGACGCCACGACCTCGCCGAGCTCCGGCATCGACTCGCGGTCGACCGCTTCGACGTAGATGTCGATGATCCCGCCGCAGGTCAGGCCGACCGCGAAGGCGTCGTCGTCGGTGACGCCGTAGCGCTGCAGCACCGGCTTGCGCTCGGCGACGACCTCCTGCGCGAGCTCGTAGACCGCGCCCTCGACACAGCCGCCGGACACGCTGCCGGCGACGGTGCCGTCCGGCGCGACGACCATCGCGGCGCCCGGCGCGCGCGGCGCCGACGAGAAGGTGGCGACCACGGTGCCGAGCCCCACGGTTTCGCCTGCCGACCAGCGGCCGAACACGTCGTCCAGTACGTCACGCATCGGAAATCTCCCCGAGCAGTCGTTCCAAGGTGGCCAGGGTGTGCCCGGCCAGGAGCCGGTCGATGTGGGGCAGCGCGGCCACGATGCCCGACTGGACCGGAGCGTACCCCGCACGGCCGACGTGCGGATTCACCCAGAACACGGCGTGCGCGAGCCGGCGCAGGTGCGCGAGCTGCTCGCTGAGCAGGCCGGTGTCGCCGCGTTCCCAGCCGTCGGAGAACACGGTGACCACGGCGCGGCGCGCCACGCCACGCCGGCCCCAGCGGTCGAGGAACGCCTGTAGCGTCTCCCCGAGCCGGGTGCCGCCGGCGAAGTCCGGCACGGCCGAGCCCGCCGCGAGCATCGCGCGTTCCGGGTCGCGCTGCCGCAGCTGGCGCGACACCCGGGTCAGCCGCGTGCCGAGCGTGAACACCTCGACGGACGGCGGCGCGGACCGCGTCAGGACGTGGGCGAACCGCAGCAGGGCGTCGGCGTACGGGCTCATCGAGCCGGAGACGTCGATGAGCAGCACCACCCGCCGTGGCCGGCTGCCGCGGCGGGCGTGCACGAGCTTGAGGGGCTCACCGCCGCTGGCCAGCATCGCGCGCAGCGTGCGCGACGGGTCGAGGCGGCCACGCCGGGACGGCGTCCGCCGGGCGGCCGGGCGCCGCGGGAGCGCGGGCTTCAGGGTGGCCAGCAGCTCGCGGAGGTGTTCGCGCTCGGCGGTGGTCAGCTCGGCGAGGTCGCGGTGACGCAGGACTTCGTGGGCGCTGGCGGCGACTTTCAGCTGGTCGTGGCCGTCGCCGCCCTCGCCGTCCCCGCCTTCGGCCTCGCCCAGCGGAGCGATCCGGGCCTGCTTGGGCGCGGTCGGCGTGGCACGCCGTGGTGTGGTGGTCTCGATGGAAAACCACTGGCTGAAGGCCTCTTCGTAGCACGGGAGGTCGTCCGGGCTGGAGCAGAGCGTCAGCCGCCCGGCCCAGTACAGCTGGGTGGGCTCGGCGACGTCGATCTCGGCCACGGCGGTCAGGTACGCCTGCACGCGGCGGGCGTCGCAGGCGACACCGGCTTCGCGCAGCGCGGCGGCGAACCCGGCGTACCCGGCAACGGGGTCGGCGGCGGTGGTCACACCTCCATTGTGCGCTTTCTGGCGTCCCGGCGAGGAGTCGAACCTCGGACCTCGGCGTTCGTAGCGCCGCGCTCTGTCCTGCTGAGCTACCGGGACAAGGGCGGCCTGCGCGCGCACCCCTCCCCGGGCAGGCGCGCAGACCGCGCTCTTCGCCGCGGCCGACCCAAGGTAGCGGCGGGTGGGCGCGAAGAGCTTTCGGAAAGAAAAGGGAATTTCAGCGAACGACGCGGGAGATCGCGCCGCAGGGGTTCCGGTCTTGCCGTCGGGTCACGATCTCCTCCTCTCGGTGGCGGTTCCTGCTGTGCTGGGAAAAGCATGCCGCAGTCCCGCAGACGGGGCAACGCAATTAAGAACGCCCGCCTCTGCGGTCCTTTGTGGACCGGAAAGGCGGGCGCCGGGTGGTGCGGTCAGGCAGCGGCTTTGAAACCGGGCTGGACGTTCGCGCAGCCGCGCAGACCCGCGGCCTTGTTCAGCTCCAGCAGCGGAGGCAACGTCTTCTGGGTGTACGCCTTGAGTTCCGCGAGCTTCGCGTCGTCGACCAGGTCGCGCCGGACGTGGTAGCTGACCCAGTTGCGCGAATCGACGGTCAGGTTGCCGACCGGCGGGTTGACGAAGACCGTCGCGTATTCGCGCTCGAACCGCGGGTCCTGGTCGAAGCCCAGCGTGGCGATCCACGAACCGATGAACGTGATCAGCTCGGGTTTGGCCTGGTTGAAGACCAGGTTGCGGACGCCCGTCACGTCGGACTCGTGCAGGTAGTCGGCGACCTGCTTGTCGCCGAGGCCGGCCAGGTCCAGTACCCGGATGCGGCTGCCCAGCGACGTCCCGCCGAGGTCGATCAGGCCGACCTGGGCGGAGTCGGGCAGCTTCAGGATGTCCGCGAGGCCGTTGATGGTGCGGGCGTCGCGCTCGGCCACGATGCAGAACGCCGTCTTGACGTTGGCGCGGTAGGACGTGCCCTGGTCGTAGAGCCCGCTCACCGAGCTGACCAGCGCCACCACGAGCAGGCAGGCGAGCGCGATCCGGCCGCGCAGGCGGGCCGCGGCGAGCGCCTCGACGACCACGATCGCGCCGCCGAACGCGCCGAGCGTCCAGACCGGGGTGGCGAAGCGCAGCTGCCCCATCCAGTCGAACTCCAGGACGATGTAGGCGACCACGGTGAGCCCGAACGGCACCATCAGGGCGACCAGCCCGGTGCGCAGGCGCGACGGCCGGACCATCAGCAGCACCAGGCACGCGACGGCGATCGCGACGACCAGCCAGCCCACGTAGGAGACGATCTCGCCGGGGCGGGCGAGGTCCTCGACCGTCGGCGGCTCCTGTCCCTTCGCGACGGCGGTGTTCGGGACCAGGCGGCCGAACTCCAGCCAGCGGAAGACCAGGTAGGCGCCGTACGGGACGACGAAGGCGACGACCGAGAGGACGACCGCGCGGACGCTGCGGCCGAGCAGGTCCCGCTTGAGGAACAGCAGCACGGCGATCGGGTACGCACCGGCGTAGATGATGCCGTCGGGCCGGGTCAGCGCGGCCAGCATCGAGATCAGCCCGGTGCCGACGGCGACCTGGGTGTCGAGGAGCCGTCCGCTGTGGACCGCGCGGACGATCACCACCGCGAGCGCGGCGACCGTGAGCGCGTAGAAGGAGTTCTCCAGTCCGGAGAAGCACCAGATGACGAACGACGGGATCGCGGCGAGCGCGGCCCCGGCGACGAAGGTGATCAGCGCCGGACGGCGACTGAGCACTTTGGCGCCGAAGTAGAAGAGCACGAGGATGGCGGCGCAGCAGGCCAGCGCGAGCGCCTTCGGGAACAGGATCTGGTCGTTGACGCCGAAGAGCGTGCCGTGGTCGAACAGGCCGACGAGCTTGCCGAGGGCGAGCAGGACCATCCAGGTCGGGTTGGAGTACCCCTCGACCGGCGCGGCGCCGGGCTGGAGCACCGGCCCGAAGCCGTCGGCGACGTTGCGCGAGTAGGCGAACGTGATGGCCGCGTCGTCGATCATCCAGTGGCCGTAGAGGGCGGCGTGCACGGCGATCAGCGCGGTGCCGCCGAGCACCGCGGCCACCGCGGCGAGCTTGCCCCGCCACCGCGGCCGGCCCTGCTGCGCGGTCCCCGGCCCGGACGGCCCCGGCCGATCCGGCTCCGTCTCCGACGGCGGCCTCGTCTCCGTCGTCTCCGCCACGCTCATCCGCAGGTTCTCCCCTCGCTCGCCACACCCGGCCCCGACCCGGGCGGTCAGGCGAACAGGGCGTCGAGTTTCGCCCGGACCCGGTCGAGGTCTTCGCTGTATTTCAGGACGGCGCCGAGTGTTCGCGCCGCCGATGCCGCATCCAGCTCGTCACGCTGAAGTGTCAAAAGAGCCCGCGCCCAGTCCAGGGACTCCGCCACTCCCGGTGGTTTCAGCAAGTCCATTTCACGGAGCCGATGCACCGCTTCAGCAATTTGCCGAGCCAGAGCTTCACTTACCCGCGGGATCCTACGGCGCAGGATTTCGACCTCCCGCACCAGGTCGGGGTGTTCGAGCCAGTGGTAAAGGCAACGCCGTTTGAGCGCGTCGTGGACCTCGCGCGTCCGGTTGGAGGTGAGCACGACCAACGGGGGGTGTTCGGCGCGGACTTCGCCGAACTCGGGAATCGTCACGGCGTGTTCGTCGAGCAGTTGCAGCAGGAAGGCTTCGAACTCGTCGTCGGCCCGGTCGATCTCGTCGATCAGCAGGACGCACGGGGCGCTGATCAGGGCCTGCAGCAGCGGCCGGGCCAGGAGGAACCGCTCGGTGTAGAGCGAGCGTTCCGCGGCCTCGACGTCGAGCTGCCCGCCGCCGGCCGCCTCGAGCGCACGCAGGTGCAGGAGCTGGCGCGGGAAGTCCCATTCGTAGAGGGCCTGGGCGGCGTCGATGCCTTCGTGGCACTGGAGGCGGACGAGCGGCCGCTCCAGCGCGGTGGCCAGGGCCAGCGCGAGCGACGTCTTCCCGGTGCCGGGCTCGCCCTCGCAGAAGAGCGGGCGCCCCATCCGCAGCGCGAGGAAGCCGGCGGTCGCGAGCCCGTCATCGGCGAGGTAACCGGTCGCGTCGAGCGCGGCCGCGAGGTCTTCGGGCGAGTCCGTCACGCTGTCGATCGTAGGTGTTCAGGCGGGGCCCGCCAGATCGCCGGGGCGGTCGACGTCCCGGCCGCTGCCGAGGTCACCGCACTCGATCAAGGCGAGGTCGTCGCGGGTGGCGAGCCAGTCGCGGGCGCCGCGGTCACCCCGGGCGGTCTCGGCGATCGCGGGCCACCAGCTCCGGCCGAGCAGGACGGGGTGACCGGGGACGCCGTCGTAGGCCGCACGGGCCACGGTGGTGGCGGTGGCGTGGGCGGCGACGCGGGTGAGGACGCCGGGGCCGACCCACGGGAGATCGACGAGGTGGACGAGCGCGGCGACGGGCCGCTCGGTGTCTTGAAGGGCGGCGTCTTCGAGGGCGGCGTCTTCAAGGGCGGCGAGGCCGGCGCGGAGGGAGGCACCCATGCCGGTGGCCCAGTCCTCGGCGAGGACGGCCACGCCGGGGTCGGGCAGGAGGGCCCGGACCTGTTCGGCGGCGGCACCGACGACGACCCGGACGGGCTCGCAGCCGGCGGCGGCGAGGGTGCGGAGGGCGCGGAGGACGAGCGGTTCGCCGTCGACTTCGGCGAGCGCTTTCGGCCCCCCGAACCGGCGCCCGGCACCGGCGGCGAGGAGGAGCCCGGCGACCGGCTGGGAGCTGGTCACGGGGCCGAGCCCGCCGCGGGCGGTGGGAATGCGGGCGATGGGGCCGGGACCGCGGCCGTGGCCCGCTTCGCCACGAGCGCTCCACTGGCCGGGGACTCCACCCGCTGGTCACCGGGCGGCTGCGGCTCAGCCACGGGCTCGTTCCGGGGCGCCGGCCGCCAAGTCCGCTTCGATGGCCCGGGCCGTCTCCAGCAGCGGTGGCACCAGGTCCTGCCGCACCGACTCCGCCGTGGTGCGGCTCGCGTGGGTCGACAGGTTGACCGCCGCCACGACGCGGCCCGTGCGGCCCCGGATCGGAGCCGCGACCGACCGGAGGCCCTCCTCCAGCTCCTGGTCCACCATCGCCCAGCCCTGCGCGGCCACCTTGGCCAGTTCGCCGCGCAGGCGGGCGGGGGCCGTCACCGTGTGGTCGGTCAGGCGGTCCAGGCTCGCCACCAGGAAGTACTTCTCCAGCTCCGCCTCGCCGAGCCCCGCGAGGAGGACGTGGCCCATCGAGGTCGCGTACGCCGGGAAGCGGGTGCCGACGTTGATGCTCACCGTCATGATCCGGGAGATCGCCACCCGCGCGACGTACACGATGTCGGTGCCCTCGAGCACCGAGACCGAGCTCGACTCGTGCACCCGCGCCGACAGCTGCTCCAGGTGCGGCTGGGCGACCTCCGGCAGCGTCATGCTGGACAGGTACGCGTACCCCAGCTCCAGCACCCGGGCCGTCAGCGAGAAGTACTTGCCGTCGGTGCGGACGTAGCCCAGGTCGGCCAGGGTCAGCAGGAACCTTCGCGCGGCCGCGCGGGTGAGGCCCGTCGCGCGGGCCACGTCGCTCAAGGTCAGCTCGGACGCGCCCGCGTGGAAGGCCTTGATCACGGCCAGCCCGCGCTCCAGCGACTGCACGTGGTGGGCCCCGCGGTGCGCCGGTTCGGCGTCCAGCCGGACGTCGATCGGCGGCCTCGTCACGTCCATGCCCGGCACCCTATCCGGCGTCGGCCGGCCGGGCGCTCGGCTCGCCGAGCTCGGCCAGGGTGCGCTGGGCGATGGCGAACGCCGCGTTCGCCGCCGGGGCGCCGGCGTAGACCGCCGTGTGCAGCAGGACCTCGCCGATTTCAGCCGCTGTCAGGCCGTTGCGGACCGCCGCCCGGACGTGCATCGCCAGCTCGTTGTGGGCGTGCAGTGCCGTGAGCGCCGCCAGCGTCACGCAGCTGCGCGTGCGGCGGTCCAGGCCGTCGCGGGCCCACACCGAGCCCCAGGCGCCCTCGGTGACGTAGTCCTGGAACGGGCGGCTGAAGTCCGTGGTGCCCGCGACCGCGCGGTCGACGTGCTCGTCGCCGAGCACCTCGCGCCGCACCTTCATGCCCTGCTCGTGGCGGTCCGTCACGCTCGCTCCAAGTGGTCCAGGACCAGCCGGGTGAACTCCGCCGGCTGCTCGTAACTGCCCAGGTGCGCGGCGTCCGCCACGACCTCCAGCCGCGCGCCGGGAATGCCTTCGGCGATCGGCCGGGCGTGCTCGGCCGGCGAGGTCGCCGGATCGTCCGCGCCCGCGATGACGAGGGTGGGCGCGGCGATCTTCGGGAGCAGGTCGAGCAGGTCCATCCGCTCGATCGCGCCGCAGCAGGCCGCGTAGCCCTCGGCCGGCACCGCCGCGATCATCGCGCGCAGGTACTCGGCCCGGTCCGGGTGCCGCTCGACGTACCCCGGTGTCAGCCAGCGGCTCACCCCCGCCTCGGCCACCGCCCCGGTGCCCTCGGCGCGGACGGTGCGGGCCCGGTCGGCCCACATCGACGGCGGCCCGAGCTTCGCGGACGTGCAGCACAGCACCAGGCTCGCGATCCGGTCCGGCGCGTGGATCCCCAGCCACATCCCCGTCATGCCGCCGAGCGACAGGCCCACGTGGTGCGCCCGCTCGACGCCGAGCTCGTCGAGCAGCGCCAGGACGTCGGCGCCCAGGTCGTCGAGTGCGTAGGGACCCGGCGGGACCGGCGACGCGCCGTGCCCGCGCGTGTCGTACCGGACCACCCGGAACCCGCGCTCCGCCAGCGGCGCGACCTGCGGTTCCCACATCCGCAGGTCGCTGCCGAGCGACCCGCCGAACACGACCACCGGGCCATCGCCGGGGCCGTCCTCGACCCGGTGCAGTTTCACGGGGCTCACCGGCGTCACACCCGGAAGAAGACGGTTTCGCCGTCTCCCTGCAGCCGCACGTCGAAGCGGTAGCCGTCCTCGGTCTTCGCCGCGACCAGCGTGCCGCGCCGCTCCGGGGGCACCGTCGCCAGCACCGGGTCGCCGGTGTTGTCCTGGTCCTCGAAGTAGATCCGCGTGACGACCCGGTGGAGCAGGCCGCGCGCGAACACCGAGACGTCGATGTGCCGGGCCTGCGTGGTGCCGCCCTCACCGGGCACCACGCCCGGCAGCACGGTGAGGATCCCGTAGGTGCCGTCGGTCTCGGTCGGGCAGCGGCCGAAGCCCCGGAACTCGCCGTTCGCCGCGCCGCGCGGGTCGTCGGGGTGGCGGAAGCCGCCGTCCGGATCGGCCTGCCAGGTCTCGATCATGGCGTCCGGGACCGGGTCGCCGTGGCCGTCGCGGACGGTCCCGCGGATCCAGAACGCGCCCGGCGTGCCCTCGGGTACGACGTGCGGGCCGTCGGGCCAGGGCAGCCCGATCGACAGGTACGGGCCGACGGTCTGCGAAGGGGTGGGCAGCAGCTCGGTCATTCGTCCTCGTCCTCTTCCTCTTCGAACACCGACGCGTCGCGCCCGCGCAGCACGATGTCGAACTGGAACCCGAGTGCCCACTCGGCCTGCGTGACGTCGTGGTCGTAGCGCGAGACCATCCGCTGCCGGGCCTTCTCGTCCGGGATCGAGTTGAAGATCGGGTCCTGGGAGAACAGCGGGTCGTCCGGGAAGTACATCTGGGTGACCAGCCGCTGGGTGAACGCCGAGCCGAACACCGAGAAGTGGATGTGCGCCGGGCGCCAGGCGTTGTCGTGGTTCTTCCACGGGTACGCGCCGGGCTTGATGGTGGTGAAGGTGTACCGGCCGTCGCTGTCGGTGAGGGTGCGGCCGACGCCGTCGAAGTTCGGGTCGAGCGGGGACGGCCAGCGGTCGCCGGTGTGCCGGTAGCGGCCGCCCGCGTTGGCCTGCCAGATCTCGACGAGGGAGTCGCGCACCGGGCGGCCGTCGCCGTCGAGGAGCCGTCCGGTGACGATGATCCGCTGGCCCTGCGGTTCGCCGGCGTGCTGCCGGGTGAGGTCGTTGTCGTGCTCGCCGAGACGGCCGGGCCCGAGCAGCGGGCCGGTGACCTCGGTCAGCATCTGCGGGAGCAGGACGAGGTCCTGCTTCGGGTGCCGCAGGGCCGTGGAACGGTAGCCGCTCGCGTCGAGGGGCGGGTGGGTGCCTTCGGGGTCTTCCCCGTAGCGCGGCAGCCTGAATTCGGTCGGAGTGGCCACGTCTGTTTCTCCTTTACCGGCCTTCGAGGACGACGGCGAGGCCCTGGCCGACGCCGATGCAGATGGCGGCGAGTCCCCAGCCCCCGCCGCGGCGGTGCAGGTCGTGCGCCAGGGTGCCGAGGATCCGGCCACCGGACGCGCCGAGCGGGTGCCCGATGGCGATCGCGCCGCCGTGGGTGTTGACGATCTCCGGGTCGAGGTCCTTCCAGTCGCGCAGGCAGGCCAGCGACTGCGCGGCGAAGGCCTCGTTGAGCTCGACCGCGGCCAGGTCGTCCCAGCCGATCCCGGCGCGTTCGAGGGCGATCTCGGCCGCGCGGACCGGGCCGATGCCGAAGACGTCCGGGTCCACACCCGCGGCGCCCCGCCCGGCGATCCGGGCCAGCGGGGCCTTGCCCAGGCGGCTCGCGGCGGCTTCGTCACCGAGCAGGAGGGCCGAGGCGCCGTCGTTCAGCGGGGAGGCGTTGCCGGCCGTGACGGTGCCGTTTTCCTTGCGGAACACCGGCTTCAGCTTGGCGAGCTTCTCGGCGCTGGAGTCGGGGCGGATGCCTTCGTCGCGGGCCAGGTCGACACCCTCGACCGGGACGACCAGGTCGTCGTAGAAGCCCTCGTCCCAGGCCTTGGCGGCGTTGACGTGGCTGCGGGCGGCGAAGGCGTCCTGCTCGTCGCGGCCGATGCCGTAGCGCTCGGCGAGCTGCTCGGTGGACTCGCCGAGGGAGATCGTCCACTGCGACGGCATCGCCGGGTTGACCATGCGCCAGCCGAGCGCGGTGTTGTAGAGGGTCTGGTTGCCCGTGGGGAACGCCTTCTCCGGCTTCGGCATGACCAGCGGCGAGCGGGTCATGGACTCGACGCCGCCGGCGACGACGAGGGAGGCGTCGCCGGTCTGGATCGCCCGGCTGGCCTGGATGGCCGCGTCGAGGCCGGAGCCGCAGAGGCGGTTGACCGTGCTGCCGGGGACGGTCGTCGGCCAGCCGGCGAGGAGGGCGGCCATGCGGGCGACGTTGCGGTTGTCCTCGCCCGCGCCGTTGGCGTCGCCGAGGGTGACTTCGTCCACTGTGGACGGGTCGAGGTCGTTGCGGTGCTGCAGGGCGTTGAGGACGCCGGCGGCGAGGTCGTCCGGGCGGACGCCGGCCAGCGCGCCGCCGTAGCGGCCGAACGGGGTGCGGATCGCGTCGAGGATGTAGACGTCGGTCATGCGCTCGCCTTCCGGGTCGGCGGGGTGGTGGGGTGCGGCTGGGTTGCCGAGCGGGTCGCGCGAAGCGTGGGTTGGCGCGCTGCGAGCGGGGTGCCGGGGCGCGAGCGGGCTGCGGGGCGGACGGAAGGCGCCAGGGCGGTCCGGGGCACAGCGGCCACCGCGAGGCGGGCGCGCGGAGCCGACGGCACCGAGGGGACGATCGCCAGGCGAGAGGAAGGCGACAGGGCCCGGGGCACAGCGGGGCATGCGGAAGGTGGCGGGGCGGTCCGGGCCGCGACTGAACTGGGTGTTCCGCCGGCGGTGGGCGCGGGCTCGGTCATGCGCTCGCCTTCCGGATCGGCGGGATGGTCGGGGCTGGGCTCGGCACGGCGGGGCTCGCTTGTGACGGCACCCGCCGGCCGCTGGGCCGGGGTGGGGGTCATCGGCTCACCCTGCCATGGCTTCGGCCGCCCCGGGGTGGTCATGCGCTTGCCTTCTCCAGGTCTCGGAGCACCGCCAGTTCGCCGGCCGTCGGGGCCGGGGTGGTCTTCAAGTCTTCCGCCACTTTCAGCTTCCAGCCCGTCGCCGCGACGACCTGGTCCAGCTGCACACCCGGGTGCAGCTCGGTCAGGGCGAGCTCCGCCGTCTCCGGGTCGGGGCGCAGCAGGCCGAGGTCCGTCACCACCAGCGTCGGACCGCGGCCGGGGAGGCCGAGGCGCTCGCGGTCGCCCTTGCCCGTTCCGTGGCCGAACGACGTCACGAAGTCCACCTTCTCCACGAAGGCCCGGGGGTTCTGGCGCAGCACGACGAACACCTCGCCGCACGAGGCGGCGATCTCCGGGGCGCCGCCCGCGCCCGGCAGCCTGACCTTCGGGTCGCGGTAGTCCGAGCCGATCACCGTCGTGTTGATGTTGCCGAACTTGTCCAGCTGGGCCGCGCCGAGGAAGCCCACGTCGATGCGGCCCGGCTGGAGCCAGTAGTTGAACACCTCCGGGACGCTGATCACCGCGTCCGCCGTGTCGGCCAGCTCGCCGTCGCCGATGGACAGGGGCAGGCGGGACGGCTTCGCGCCGAGGCAGCCGGATTCGTAGATCAGCGTCAGGTTCGGGGCGTGCGCGCGGCGGGCCAGGTTCGCCGCCTTGCTCGGCAGGCCGATGCCGACGAAGCAGGACATGCCGTCGCCGAGGGCGCGGGCCGCCGCGACGCTCATCATCTCGTCGGAGGTGTACGCCGCGCTCATGCCGTCACCCCGGTCAGCTCGTTCAGCCACTTCGTGAACTCCTCGCGATCGCGCCCGACCTCGTCCCACGCCTGGTACGCCGCGTTGTCCCGCTCGTAGTACCCCGCCGCGTACGACGGCTTCGCGCCACCGGGTACCTCGGCCACCGCGGTGACCACCCACGCCGGGAGCACGACCGCGCCCGGGCGGGGCGCCAGTTCGTCGACGACCTCCTCGACCGTGACCAGCGACCGCTTCGCCGCCAGCACCGCTTCCTTCTGGACGCCGGTGATGCCCCACATCTGCACGTTGCCGGCGCGGTCGGCGCGCTGCGCGTGGATGATCGCGACGTCCGGGTTCAGCGCCGGCACCGCCGTCAGCCGCTCGCCGGTGAACGGGCACGTGATCGGCTTGATCGTGTCGGTCTGCGCCGGGAGGTCGGTGCCGGTGTAGCCGCGCAGCACCGCGAACGGCAGGCCGGACGCGCCGGCCACGTACCGGTTCGCCATGCCCGCGTGGCTGTGCTCCTCGATCTCCAGTGGCACCGGCCAGTCGTGCTGGACGGCGTCCCGGAACCGGTGCAGCGAGCCGACTCCCGGGTTGCCACCCCACGAGAAGATCAGCTTCCGCGCGCACCCGGCGCCGATCAGCTGGTCGTAGACGATGTCGGGGGTCATCCGCACCAGCGTGAGGTCACGCCGGCGCTGCCGGATGATCTCCTGCCCGGCCGCGACCGGGATGAGGTGCGTGAACCCTTCGAGCGCGACGGTGTCGCCGTCGTGCACCAGCCGGGCCACGGCCTCCTCCAGCGACAGCAGCTCCGCCATCACACCCTCCACACTGACCAGGTTGTTCGCATCACGCACACTCGTTCTGAAACCGAACATAGCACGGTGAACGGCAGCCCGACCAGACGTCTTCCACCCAATGGATGACCCACGCAGGACGACGGCACCCCCAACGGCGTCCTCAGCCGCCGCCGGGCACGAACAGGCTCTGGACGGCGACCGCGGCGGCGCCCCGGGCCCACTCTTCGAACGGCAGCGGCCGGATGACCAGGCCGCACCGGGCGGCGCTGCCGAACGCCTGGACCGCGAAGGTCCGGCGGATCCGCTCCTCGAACAGGTCATAGGCGGCGACGCCCTCGCCCGAGACGACCACTCGTTCCGGGCCGAACAGGTTGACCAGCGCGGCCAGTCCCAGGCCGATCGCGTGCCCCGCTCCGGCGAAGACCTCCCGGAGCGGTTCGTCGCCGCCGCGGGCGCGCGCCACGGCGTCGTCCATCGACAGCCCGGGTTCGCCGGCGACGTGCCGGGCGCGCGTCAGGATCGCTTCGGTGGACGCGATCGCCTCGACGCAGCCCCGCCCGCCGCAGTGGCAGGGCGGGCCGCCGTCGGCGACCGGGACGTGCCCGATCTCCCCGGCGACGCCGTGGGCGCCGCGGACGAGCCCGCCGTTCACCACGAGCGCGCCGCCGATGCCGGCCCCCACCGTGACCAGCGCGAACGACGACGCGCCGACCCCTTCTCCGAACCACTGCTCGGCGACCGCGAGGGCCTTGACGTCGTTCTCCAGCGTCACCGCGAGGCCGGTGGCGTCTTCCAGGAGGGCCGCCAGGGGGACGTCCCGCCAGCCGAGGAACGGGGAGTACCGGACGACGCCGGAGGCCTGGTCGACATCGCCGGACACCGCGACCCCCAGGCAGTGGGCGCGCTCGCGGAGATCGCCGGAGAGCAGCGTCCCGACGAGGTCGGCCAGCGCCTGGACGACGTGCTCGGTGTCGTGGCTCGTCAGGACGTGGCGAGCACTGGCCCGGACGTCGGCACGCAGGTCGGTGACCACGCCGACGAGGGCGTCGCCGGTGATCTTGACGCCGGCGAAGTACTCGCGGTCCGGCCGGACGGCCAGGGGGTTCGCCGGACGGCCGGCGCCGGGTGCGGTGCGGCCACCGGAGGCGAGTTCTTCGAGGTAGCCGGCTTCGATGAAGGGCCGGGCCGCCTTGGTGACCGCGGCGGAGGAGAGCCCCGTCCGGCGGGCGACGTCGACGCGCGACACGGGCCCTTCGGTCAGGACCGTGGTGAACACGGTCGCGGCCGCGGGACTGGTGATCGGCGCCCTTGCCGGTGCACTGCGAGGCATGGCCGGAGGGTAGGGAGATTTAATTAATTTCGTCAAGAATTTATTTTTGCCCAGGTCGGCTCTACGCTGGCGGGCATGCCGCACGTCGAACACGACCCCGCGCGCCGGCTCTGGCTGCTGCGCACCCCCGAGAGCTCGTACGCCTTCCGGCTGGACGCCGACGACCGCCCGCGGCACGTCCACTGGGGCCCGCCGCTGACCCTGGACCAGGCCACGCAGGTCGCCGCGCGCCGCAACCCGGCCGACAGCAGCTTCGACGAGCCCGGCGACGACCGGCAGGAGCTCCCGGCCGAGGGCGGCGCGTTCTTCGGCGTCGCGGCGCTGGCCGTCCGGTACGCCGACGGGACTTCGGCGCTCGAGTGGCGTTACGACGGCTTCGCCCTCGAAGACGACACGCTCGTCGTGCGGCTCGCCGACCGGCACTACCCCCTCGAGCTGTCCCTGCACTACCGCGTCCGCGGGGACGTCGTCGAGCGCTGGACGTCGCTGCGGCACACCGGTTCCGGGGAGCCCATTGCGTTGCTGCGCACGGATTCCGCGTCGTGGACGCTTCCCCGGCGCGAGGGCGCGCGGCTGAGCCGGACCTCCGGCGCGTGGAGCGCCGAGTACGGCGTGCTGCGCGAGTCGCTGCCGGTCGGCGAAACCACGCTGACCAGCCGCCGCGGCGCCTCCAGCCACCAGGTCAACCCGTGGGTGATGCTCGACGCCGGCGACGCGACGGAGACCGCCGGCGAGGTGTGGAGCAGTGCGCTGGCGTGGAGCGGGAGCTGGCGGATCACCGTGGAGCGCACGCACACCGGCCGCGTCACGTGGACGGGCGGGTTCGGGCACGAGCACGTCGCCTGGCGGCTGCAGCCGGGCGAGACGTGGGAGACGCCGGTGTTCGCCGGGCTCTACGCGGCCGACGGCTTCGGCGGCACCAGCCGGCGGTGGCACGCGTACGTCCGCGAGTACGTCCAGCCGCACGCGAGCGAGCTGCGGCCGATCGTCTACAACTCCTGGGAAGCGACCGGCTGGGACGTCGACGAGCGGACCGAGACCGACCTGGCCGCGGCGGCCGCCGGGCTGGGCGCGGAACTGTTCGTCATGGACGACGGCTGGTTCGGCGCCCGCACCGGCGACTCCGCCGGGCTCGGCGACTGGATCGCCAACGAGCAGCGCTTCCCGCGCGGGCTGGGGCCGCTGGTCGAAGCGGTCCACGCGCACGGGATGCAGTTCGGGCTGTGGGTCGAACCGGAGATGGTCAACCCGGACAGCGACCTCTACCGCGCGCACCCGGACTGGGTGCTGCACATGGCGCACCGGGAACGCACGACGCTGCGCAACCAGCTCGTGCTGAACTTCGCGCGGCCGGACGTCGCGGACTGGGCCCACAAGTGGCTCGACGGCCTGGTCGGCGCGCACGGCATCGACTACCTCAAGTGGGACATGAACCGCGCGTTCACCGAGGCGGGCTGGCCCGAAGCCGGTGCGGACGCGCAGCGGCTGTGGGTCGGCCACGTGCGGGCGGTGTACGCGATCCTCGACCGGCTGCGCGCCGACCACCCGAACCTGCGGATCCAGGGCTGTGCGGGCGGCGGCGGGCGCACCGACCTGGGCATCCTCGCGCGCACCGACGAGATCTGGGCGTCGGACAACACCGATGCCGCCGACCGCATCACCATCCAGCACGGCTACGGCCAGATCTATCCCGCGGGCACGATGTCGGCCTGGGTCACCGACAGTCCCAACCCGGCCACGCGGCGGGAGGCGCCGCTGAGCTTCCGCTTCCACGTGGCGATGGCGGGCGTGCTCGGCCTGGGTGGCGACCTGCCGCGCTGGACACCGGACGAACTCGCCGAAGCGGCGTCGCTCGTGGCGCTGTACAAGGAGATCCGGCCCGTCGTGCAGCACGGGACGCTGTACCGGCTGGCGGATCCGGCCGTGTCGGCGCTGACGGCGGTGCAGTACGTGCTCGGCGATTCCGCGGTCGTCTTCTTCTGGCGGCGCCCCACCGAGTTCGCACGGCCGTTCACGCCGCCGCGGCTCGCCGGGCTGGATCCGGCGGGGCAGTACCGCGACCAGGACGGCGTCGTGCACCACGGGGCGGTGTTGCTCAGCCACGGACTGGACGTCTCGTTGCCGGGCAGCGGGTACGCGAGCGCGGTGGTGCGGCTGACGCGTGTGGCCTGAATTGTCGGTGGAGTGCCCTAGGCTGTCGTCGTGGCCAAGATCGCGGTGACCCGATGGATTCCCGACGAGGCGGTGAAGCTCCTCGCCGAAGCAGGCGAGGTGGAGGTCTCCCCCGCCGATCGGCCGCTGACGCCTGCGGAACTGCACGAGTTCGTCGGCGGCGCGGCGGCGGTGGTCGGGATGCTGCACGACCGGCTCGACGGCGCGCTGGCCGACGCCGCCGGGCCGGAGCTGAAGGTGGTCGCGAACGTCGCGGTCGGGTACGACAACGTCGACGTCGACGCGCTGGCGGAGCGCGGCATCGTCGTCACCAACACACCCGGTGTGCTCACGGACGCCACCGCCGACCTCGCCTTCGGGCTGCTACTCGCCGTCACGCGGCGCCTCGGCGAAGGCGAACGGCTGCTGCGTTCGCGCACGCCGTGGTCGTTCCACCTCGGCTTCCTGCTCGGCTCCGGGCTGCAGGGCAAGACGCTGGGCATCGTCGGGTTCGGGCAGATCGGGCGGGCGATGGCGCACCGGGCGACGGCGTTCGGGATGTCCGTCGTCTACTCCGGACGGTCCAAAAAGGACACCGAGGCCGAGTACGTGTCGTTCGAGGAGCTGCTGGCACGGTCGGACGTCGTCTCGCTGCACTGCCCGCTGACGCCCGAGACGCGGCACTTGATCGACGCCGCCGCGCTGCGCGCCATGAAACCCGGCGCGTACCTGGTGAACACGACCCGCGGCCCGGTCGTCGACGAAGCCGCGCTGGCCGACGCGCTGGAAGCCGGGGAGATCGCCGGCGCCGCGCTCGACGTGTTCGAAAAGGAACCCGAGATCGAACCGCGGCTGCTCGGCCGGGACGACGTCGTGCTCAGCCCGCACCTGGGCTCGGCGACGGTCGAGACCCGCACCGCGATGGCCGTGCTGGCCGCGCGCAACGTCGCGGCGGTGCTCGCCGGGCGTCCCCCGCTGACGGAGGTGAAGCCGTGACCCGTGTCGTCATCGCGCCCGACAAGTTCAAGGGCAGTCTCACCGCGGTCGAGGCCGCGGAGGCGATCGCACTCGGCGTGCGCGATGCCTTGCCGGACGCGGAGATCGTGACGTGCCCGGTCGCCGACGGCGGCGAAGGCACGCTGGACGTCCTGGAAGCGGCCGGCGCGCGGATCGTGCGGATGACGGTCCGCGGGCCGCTCGAGGAGCCGGTCCAGGCGCGGTACGCCGTGCTGGACGGCACCGCGTACGTCGAATCCGCGCGCGCGTGCGGCATCGAATTCGTCGAGCCTTCACCGGCGGTGGCGCTGGCCGCGCACACGTGGGGCGTCGGCGAACTGCTGGCGGACGCGCTGATCCACGGCGCGAAGCGGCTGGTGCTCACGGTCGGCGGCACCGCCAGCACCGACGGCGGGGCCGGGATGCTGGGCGCGCTGGGCGCCGGCGTGCTCGACGCGTTCGGCGCGCCGGTCGGCCTGGGCGGCGGCACGCTGACGCGGGTGGCGTCGACGGAGCTGGCGCCGGTGCGGGAACGGCTGGCCGGCGTGCGCGTGGCGGTCGCGACCGACGTGACGAACCCGTTGCTGGGCCCGGACGGCGCGGCGGCGGTGTTCGGGCCGCAGAAGGGAGCGGGGCCGGAAGAGGTGGCCCTGCTCGACGAGGGCCTGGGGCGGTGGGCGCACGCCCTGCAGGTGGGCGGGGCGCCGGACGTCACGCGGGTGCCGGGGTCGGGCGCCGGCGGCGGCGTGGCCGCGGGCGCGATCGCCGGTCTCGGGGCGACGGTGGAATCCGGGTTCGACCTCATCGCCGGGCTGACCGGGGTGGACGCGGCACTGGACGGCGCGGATCTGGTCATCACCGGCGAAGGATCGCTGGACGAGCAGAGCCTGAACGGCAAGGCCCCGGCGGGCATCGCCGACCGCGCACGGCCGCGAGGGGTGCCGCTGCTGGCGCTGGCGGGACGGATCCAGCTCGACGCGGCCGGGCTGGCGCGGCTGGGGGTGGTGGGGAGCAGTGCGCTGATCGACCACGCACCTTCGCTGGACCACGCCCGGGCGCATGCGGCGGAGCTGCTGCGGGCTCGTGCCGAGGACCTGGTGCGCGCCTGGTCCCGCTGACGAACGCGGCCACCGCGCGGGGCGAACGTCATGAACGAGTCGTTCATGACGTCGGACGCGCTGAAAGAGTCGTTCAGGACACGCCGAGCGAACGGACCTTCCGCACCCGAAGAGCGAAAGGCCCGTCCGCCGCGGTCAGCTCGTGTGCTGGGGCAGCACGGCGAACGCCACGCCGCCCGCTTCGTCCTCCTGGACGTCGAGCACCTTGTCGTCCAGCAGCGCGGCCGCCTGGGGCTCGAGGAACACCTTCGGTCCCTGCTCTTCCCCCAGCACGCTGTCACCCTCTGCCGGCTCGGGAGCCACCGACAGCGCCAGCTGGGCGCTCTCGCCGTCGGCGTTCTGGACCGCCAGGCGGAGCCCGGCGTCGCCTTCCCCCTGGCCCGTCAACGCGGTGATCGCCTCGGCGGCGGCTTCGGTCACGGTCAGCATTTTCGGCCTTCCCTTCGTCGCGGTCCGATGTTTTCCCCACGCTAGGGGCGTCCGAACGGACGTGCAGTCTGAGCGGATCAGCCCTGCCGCGCCGCGCGAATGGCGTCTGCCACCGATTCGCCGGCGTAGTCCGTCGTCTCGCGCCTGCCCTGGTTCGAATGGCGGCGGGGCACGGTGTCCTCCGGCACCACGGGCTCGAAGTCCGAGGGAGCGTCCTCGATCGACTCGTCGAGCTCCGCCGCCGGCGTCGCCGCGAGCGGGCGCTCCGGGACCGGCTCCGGCTCGGCGTCCGGCACCTCTTCGGCCAGGCGCTGGTCCATCGGTTCGCCTTCGCGGATCTCCCGGGGCGTGGTGCCGTGGCGGTTCGCGGCGCTCCAGTGCTCGGGCGGCTCGATGCCCTCTTCGAGCGAGTCCACGCGCAGTTCGTCCTCGTCCAGCGCCTCGCTGGGGCTCAAGCTCTGCGGTTCGGCCGTGTCACGGTCACTCACGGGCCCTCCTGGCGCGTCGGAAATGTCGTCGCCGATGACCTACCCCGGCCGCGGGGGCCGCGAAACCCCGCCGTGTCGTGGGGATCACAGGGTTTAACACATTCACAAGTTTGTGAACGCGAGGTAGGTTGGGATCATGGCCACCACCAGGTGCGCACCGGAACACCGGCTGCTCGCCACCGACCCGGACCGCCACCACGAGCTCGGCACGCACGCCGCGTGGTACGTCGTGGCCGGCGTGGTGACCACCGGCCTCCAGGCCGTGCTGTTCCTCCTGCTGCGCGACGAGCTCGGCTCACAGGGGGCGAACCTGGTCGCGATCGCGCTCACCACGGTCGGGAACACCGAGTTCCACCGCCGCATCACCTTCGCCGGACGCCCCAGCAACGCCGGGAAGCGGCACCTGCAGGACGTGCTCACCTTCGCCTTCTACGCCCTCTACGGCTCGGCCGTGCTGGCCCTCCTCGACGCCTTCGTCGACCGGCCGACGTCATGGGAGGAGACCGGCACCCTGCTGCTCGCCAGCCTGGTCGGCGGGTGCGTGCGGTTCGCCGTGCTGCGCTGGTGGGTCTTCGCGCACCGCGCCGAACCGGCCCCGGCCGCCCACAGCGGCTAGCGTCTGCGGACGTGGCCTCGGACGAGCGGGACGACAGCGAGCGGGACGCCATCAAGCCCCACACGGGCGGCACCGAACCGGACTACCGCTTCACGCTGGCCAACGAACGCACCTTCCTCGCCTGGCTCCGCACCGCCCTCGGCCTGCTCGCCGGTGGCGTGGCCGTGCACCAGCTCGTGCCGTCGCCGGCCGCGGCGAGCGCGGTGCTCGCCGGGCTGTGCGTCGCGCTGGCCGCGGTCCTCGCCGCGACCGCCTACCCCCGCTGGCGGCGGGTGCAGATCGCGATGCGGGCCGGCGAACCGCTGCCGCGCAGCCGGATGATCCTGGTGCTGACCGGCGGGCTGCTGGTGCTCATCGTGGCCGCGGCCGTGCTGCTGGGGGTCTCGTGAGTGACACGGAAGGCAGCGGACGGTGACGGCCGCGAAAACCGCCCCGCGGCCCCCACGGGCCGGACAACCCACCGTGGACGAGGGAAGCCACCAGACGCGAATACCGCCGGTTCGCGATTATCGTGACGTCAAAAATGCCGACACACCCCGCGAGATCCGGCCGTGACCACCCCCGACGGCGCCCAGGCCGAGCGAACCGGACTCGCCTGGCGGCGGACCGCACTCTCGTCCGCCGCCTGCACGGTACTGCTCCTGCATTCCGCCGCCCAGCGCCATTGGGGTGGCTCCCTGATCCCCGTTCTGCTCGCTGCCGGCACGTCTGCCCTGCTAGCGGGCATCGGGATGCACCGCGAACGGGCCTTGCGCGCCGCCGAACCGGGGCCGCCGAGCCGGATACTGCCCGCGATCGCGTCGCTGGCCGTGACCGCCACTGCCGCCTCCGTGGTCGTCTTCCACTGACGAGTGAACTCGGCACATCCTGAAACCGATTAATCGCAATGTGCGGGTGCGGGTCGCGGGAACATCACGGTCGATACTGCTAACGGGGTATTGGTCGTTGAAATCTGGACTGACCCGCCTGGAGGTGCTTACGATTACCCTGCGTCGCACGGACCGCAGATGAGCCCTGATCCACCGGAGCCTCTGCGATGGATCAGTTACGGAGTGTTGAACCCCCGGCAGCGACGGTCGAGGGTCGGCCGGGGAGACGACCATGACAGCACCGCCGAGGACCACCGAAGAATCCGCTTCCAGCCTTCGCGATTATCGCACCCCCGAGTCCATGCCCCGCCCGGGCGGACGGCTCACCAAGGAGGACCTCGACCCCCTCGTCAAGGACGCGGGCGAGGGCAACCCGGCGGCGATCCACTCGCTGCTGCAGATGATCGAGCCGGTGGTGGTCCGCTACTGCCGGGCGCGCATGGGCGGGCGCGACCTCTCCTACCTGTCGGCCGACGACGTCGCCCAGGAGGTCTGCCTGGCCGTGCTCAAGGCCCTGCCCGACTACCAGGACCGTGGCGGCTCCTTCCTGTACCTGGTCCACGCGATCGCGGCCAACAAGGTCGCCGACGCCTACCGCGCCGTCGCCCGCGACCGGTCCGAGCCCGTTCCCGAGCTCCCGGAGCGCCCGCTGCTCGCCGGCAACGAGCCCGAAAGCCACGCGCTGCACCTCGACCTCGGCGCCCGCCTCGGCCGGTTGCTCGCCTCCCTGCCCCGCGTGCAGCAGGAGATCCTGACCCTGCGCATCGCCGTCGGCTTCTCGGCGACCGAAACCGCCGAAGCGCTCGGGATCTCCCCGGGCAACGTCCGCGTGACGCAGCACCGCGCCCTGACCCGGCTGCGCGGCATGATCCGCGACGAAGAGTTCTGACAGACCACATCGCGGGCGGGCGGGGTGACCTCTTTTACCCCCTGGAGGACGTCACCCCGCCCGCGTCCAGCCCGTACGCCGTGCGGGCGTTGTGCTCGAAGACGGCCAGCCGCTCGGCGTCCGACAGCGAGCCCGTCAGGGCGATCGCCGTGTCGAGGACCACCTCGTAGGACGCCGCGAGCTCGCAGACCGGCCAGTCCGAGCCGAACAGCAGCCGCTGCGGACCGAACACGTCGAGGACGTGGTCGACGTACCGGCGCAGGTGCCCGGCTTCCCAGCCCGTCCAGTCGGCCTCGGTGACCAGCCCGGACAGCTTGCACACGACGTTCTCGCGCGCCGCCAGCGCGGCCACGCCGGACGCCCACGGCTCCCACTCCCCCGCAGCGATCGGGGGCTTCGCCGCGTGGTCGAGGACCAGGCGCAGCTCCGGCAGGCGCAACGCCACCTCGGTCGCGGCCGGCAGCTGCGCGGGACGGACCAGCAGGTCGAACGCCAGGCCCGCGGCCGCCACGGTGCTCAGCCCGGCGACCACCTCGGGGCGCAGCAGCCAGTCGTCGTCCGGCTCGCCCTCCACCTGGTGCCGGATGCCGACCAGCGGGCCCTCGAGCGCGGCGAGCCGGTCGGCGAGGTCCCCGGCCGTGAGGTCCACCCAGCCGACGACGCCCGCGATCACCGGCTCCGCGGCCGCGGTCGCGAGGAACTCCGCCGTCTCCTCTTCCGACGACACCGTCTGGACCAGGATGGTCGCGTGCACGCCCGCCGCCTTCGTCACCGCGCGGAGGTCGTCGACGGTGTACGGGCGGCGGATCGGGTCCATCGCCGCCCCCGCCATCCACGGGTAATCGCGCCGCGACGGGTCCCACAGGTGGTGGTGCGCGTCGATCATGAGACTCCTTCGGCGATGACGACGCCGGCGCGCAGCAGTCCCGCGTCGGCCAGCTCGGTCCACAACGCCGGCGGCACCACCGCCCGCGCCCGCCGCGCGTTCACGGTGACCTGGTCCGGACCGTGCGCGCCGACGACCACCGACGCGACCACGGGATGCGCCATCGGCAGCGCCAGCGCCGCTTCCGGCAGCTCGACGCCGTGCCGCGCGCAGATCTCCGCGATCCGCCCGGCCCGCTCGACCAGCTCCGCCGGCGCTTCGGCGTAGTCGTAGACCCGGCCCGGTTCGGCGGTCGCCAGTATCCCGCCGTTGAACGCGCCCCCGACCACCACGCGGACGTCCCGCTCGGCGCACAGCGGGAACAGCTCGTCCAGCGCGGGCTGGTCGAGCAGGGTGTAGCGGCCGGCCACCAGCAGGACGTCCAGGTCGGTGCGGCGGACGAACTCGGCCAGCATCGGCGCCTGGTTCATCCCGGCGCCGAACGCGCCGATCACGCCCTGGTCCCGCAGCTCGCGCAACGCCGGGAACGCCCCCGAAACCGCCTCCTCGAAGTGGTCGTCGGGGTCGTGGACGTAGACGATGTCGACGCGGTCGAGCCCGAGCCGCGTCAGGCTGTCCTCCAGGGACCGCAGGACGCCGTCGCGGCTGAAGTCCCACCGTCGTCGGTACGCGGCCGGGACGGCGAAGCCCTGGTCGTCGCGGGCGCCGGCGCCGTCCGGGTTCGGCTCCAGCACGCGGCCGACCTTGGTCGAGAGCACGTACTCGTCCCGCGGGTACGCGCGCAGCGCCGCGCCCAGCCGGGCCTCCGACAGGCCGAGACCGTAGTGCGGCGCGGTGTCGTAGTAGCGGACGCCCTCGTCCCACGCGCGCCGGACCGTCGCGGCCGCGGTCTCGTCGCTGATCGCGTGGTACAGGTTGCCCAGCTGCGCGCAGCCGAGCCCCAGCGGGGACAGGGAAAGTTCCAACGCGGTCACTCCTTCACCGGCAGATCCCGGGCCGGCCCGATGCCGGTGTCTTCGAGGACGTGGCGACGGCCGAGTCCGTTACGCCCGAGCTCGCGGGCCACCCGTTGTGGTGTGCGCTGGTGGGTCATCGCCCTTCCTTCGCCGAGACATGGCACGCTGGGGAGTAACACCGAAACATCCGAGGTCTGTTGCAGGGAAGGCGGACGCGATGCCCGTCACCGATGTCGCGATCGACAAGATCAAGGACATGATCATCTCCGGCGAGCTGGCGCCGGGCGACCGGCTGCCGAAGGAAGCCGAACTGGCCCAGCGGCTCGGGCTCTCGCGCAGCTCCCTGCGCGAGGCCGTGAAGGCGTTGTGCCTGATCCGGGTCCTCGACGTCCGCCAGGGCGACGGCACGTACGTCACCAGCCTCGAGCCCAACCTGCTGCTCGACGCGATGACGTTCGTGGTCGACTTCCACCGCGACGACACCGTTCTCGACTTCCTCGCCGTGCGCCGGATCCTCGAGCCCGCCGCGACCGCGCTGGCCGCGCTGAACATGAGCGACGACGGCATCGCCGAGCTGGGCAGGCTGCTCGGCGAGCTGGAGGACGCGCCGACCGTGGAAGCGCTGGTCGCCAACGACCTGCAGTTCCACCGCAAGATCGCCGACGGCTCCGGCAACCCGGTGCTCTGCTCGCTGCTCGACAGCCTTTCCGGGCCGACCGCCCGCGCCCGGATCTGGCGCGGCCTCACCCAGGAGGGCGCGGTCGCGAAGACCCGCGAGCAGCACACGGCGATCTACGAGGCCATCGCCGCCCGCGAGCCGGAACTGGCCCGCTCGTGGGCGACCGTGCACGTCGCCGGCGTCGAGCAGTGGCTGCGCAACGCCCTGGGCACCGCGGACGACCCGACGGTCCCCGACGAACCCGCCGCCGAAGCCTCGTAGCACCACACACCTCCTCGCGCTCGTGAGTGGTTAGGCGGGTTCTGACCCGCCTAACCACTCACGACAAGCCGCGGCAGACTCGGAACGTCGGATCTTCACCGGGTGCGTGTCAGGTTTGGGGCTTCCCGCCCGCGTACCGGGCGATGATCAGCGCGACCAGGATGATGGCGCCGTAGATCGCCCCCTGCCACTCCGCCGTGACGTGCGCGTAGTTGAGCAGGCTCGACACCGACGACAGCAGCAGGACGCCGGTCAACGCCCCGACGAGCGTGCCCTTGCCGCCGTCGAGCGAGACGCCGCCGATCACCGCGGCCGCGAACACCTGCAGGATCATCCCGGAGCCCTGGTTCGCGCCCAAGGCTCCGACGTAACCCGTGTACGCGAGGCCGCCGATCGCGGCGAGGATCCCGGCCACGACGAACACCGCCCACGCGATCCGGTCGACGCGCACGCCGGCCGCCCGCGCGGCCTCGCGGTTGCCGCCGATCGCGTACAGCGCGCGGCCGACGCGGTGGTAGCGCAGCACCCAGCCGGCCACCGCGAACAGCAGCGCCGCCAGCCACACCGACATCGGCAGCCCGGCGAACGTCGTCGTCGCCAGGTCGGTGAACGAGTCCGGCAGGTTGAACAGCGTCTTGCCCTTGGTCGAGCCGACCTGGACCCCGCGGAGCACGGTGAGCATGGCGAGGGTGACGATGAAGGCGTTCAGCTTCAGCTTCACGATCAGGAAGCCGTTGACGAACCCGACCAGCGCCCCGCACAGCGGGATCACCAGCAGGCCGACCGCGGCCGGCAGCTCGACGCCGAAGCCCGCCGACGCCGCCGGGATCACGACCATCGCCCCGAGCGCGGGCGCCAGGCCCATCGTGGATTCCAGCGACAGGTCGAACTTCCCGGTGATCAGCACCAGCGACTCGCCCAGCACCACCAGCGACAGCGCGGCCGACGCGGTCAGGATGCTGACGATGTTGCTCCAGCCGACGAACGTGTCGTCGACCAGGCCGCCGATGACGAACACGACGACCAGGGCGGGCAGGAGCGCGAGTTCGCGCAGCCAGACGGCTTTCCGCCGCCGGGGTGGCGCGGGCAGCTGCGTCTGGGGAGAGGTCATCACGTCGGTCACGAAAGCTCGACTCCTTCGATGTCGGCCACGAGGTCACCGTCGGACCACCCGGCCTGGTGTTCGGCGACGACGGCCCCGGCACGCAGCACCAGGACCCGGTCGCTCAGGCGCAGGTCGTCCAGCTCGTCGCTGACGATCAGCACCGCCTTGCCCTCGGCGCGCACCCGGTCGACGACCGCGAGCAGCGCCTCCTTCGACTTCACGTCCACCCCGGCGGTCGGGTTGATCAGCACGACCACCCGCGGGTCGCTCAGCAGCGCCCGCGCCAGCACGACCTTCTGCTGGTTGCCGCCGGAAAGGTCGGAGACCGGCTGGTCGGCGCCCGCGGCCACGATGTCGTAGTCCTTCAGCGCCTGGGCCGCCTTCGCGTACCGCGTCGACGGGGACGCGATCCCGCCGCGGCCCAGCTTGTCCAAAATGGACATCGTCGCGTTGTCCGCGATCGAGTGCTCCAGCACCAGGCCTTCGTGGTGCCGGTCGCGCGGCACGCACCCGATGCCCGCCCGCAGCGCCGCCGGGATGTCCCCCGGCCGCAGCGGCGAGCCGTCGACGCGGATCGTGCCCGCGGACGGCGTCCGCAGGCCGTAGACCGTCTCGGCGACCTGGTGCTTGCCGCTGGCGTTGCTGCCCGCGAGCCCGACGACCTCGCCGCGGCGGAGCCGGAACGAGACGTCCCGGAAGCCGTCGCCGGACAGCCCGTCCACCGCGAGGATCTCCGAGGCGTCCGCTTCCAGGGACTCCCGGGACGCGGCATCACGGACCGACAGGCCGCCGGGCTCGCCGGTCATCGCGTCGACCAGCTGGGCCTTGCCGACCTCGGCCACCGGCGCGGTGAGCACGTGCTTCGCGTCGCGCAGCACGGTCACCGCCTGGCAGACCTCGTACACCTCGTGCAGGTGGTGCGAGATGAACAGGAACGTCACCCCGCCCGCCTGCATCTGGCGCATCCGGTCGAAGAGCCGCTCGATGGCCTGGCTGTCAAGCTGCGCGGTCGGCTCGTCGAGGACGATGAACCGGGCGCCGTAGGACAGCGCGCGGGCGATCTCGACGAACTGCCGGTCCTCGACCGAGAGGTCCCCGGCCGGGGTGTCGACGTCGACGTGCACGTCCCACGAGTCGAGCAGCTCGCGCGCCTTGCGCCGCAACGACTTCCAGCCGATCGAGAACCCGCCGCCCGCCTGCCGGTTGAGGAACAGGTTCTCGGCCACGGTGAGCTGCGGGACGACCATCGCGTGCTGGTACACGCAGGCGACGCGCGCCTTCCAGCCGTCCTGTTTGGACAGTGGTGGGGCCGGCTCGCCGCCGAACTCGACGTGCCCGGTGTCCGTGGCGGACAGGCCGGTGAGGATGGAGACGAGCGTCGACTTGCCGGCCCCGTTGCGCCCGACGAGCGCGTGTGACTCGCCGGGGTGCACGGTGAGGCTGACGTCGGCAAGCGCCACGGTCGGGCCGTAGCGCTTCCCGACTCCTACGGCGCTGACCACCGGGACGGCGGGTTCGCCGGCGGGCAGCGCGGTCACAGGTTGTTCCCCCAGAGGGCCTTGTCGTCCACGTTGTCCTTGGTGATGACGGGCGCGGGCAGCTGGTCCTCGAGGATGCCGGGGCTGATCTCGACGATGGTGCTGCCGTGGTCGGTCGGGCCGGCCTTGAACGTCTCGCCCGCCATGGCCTTCTTCAGCCAGTACAGGCCGTACTTCGCGTAGGCGTCGGCCGGCTGGGACACGGTGGCGTCCAGCTCGCCCGCGCGGATCGCGGCCAGTTCCTGCGGGATGCCGTCGTTGGACACGAGCACGATGTGCTTCGGGTCCCCGACCGGGAAGAACAGGTTCTTGCGCTTGAGGGCCTGCTCGGTCGGGGCCAGGTAGACGCCGCCGGCCTGCATGTAGACGCCCTTGATGTCCGGGTTCGCGGTGAGCATGCTGTCCAGGCCGGAGGACGCCTTGTCGGCCTTCCACTCGGCCGGGATCTCCAGCACCTGGATGCCCGGGTACTTCTGCTTCATGCAGTCGCGGAAGGCTTCCGAGCGGTCGCGGCCGTTGACCGAGGCGAGGTCGCCCATGATCTGCACGACCTTGCCGGACTTGACCTTCTCGCCGATCGCGTCGCACGCCTTGGTGCCGTACGCCTTGTTGTCGGCTCGCACGACCATGGCGACCTTGCCGCTCTCGGGAGCGACGTCGACCGCGACGACCGGCACGCCCTTGTTCTCGGCCTGCTTGAGCCCGGCGACGATGGCCGCGGAGTCCAGCGGCGTCACGACCAGGCCCTTGACCCCCTGGTTGAGGAAGGTGCCGATGTCGGTGATCAGCTTCGCGGGGTCGCTGTCGGCGTTGACCGTCGGGAGGACGTCGACGCCCTCTTCCTTGGCCATCTTCGGCACGTAGTTGTTGTAGGCCTGCCAGAACGGCGAGGTCAGCAGGGGCAGCGTCGCGCCGACCTTGCCGCCCGCGCCGCCACCCGCCGCGGGCGCCGAAGCGTTGTCCTTCGTGGACCCACAGGCGGCCAGTACCAGGCCGCAGGCGGCGACGGCGGCCACCTTGATCACCTTCGTGCGCACAGCATCCTCCTTGATGACGGCGGGAATCAAGTCTTCTAGTCGTGGTGAACGGGGCCGCGAGGACGCAGGCCGTACATGCCGCCGTCGACCGCGAGGGCGGTGCCGGTGGTCGAGGCGGAGAGGGGGCTCGCCAGGTAGGCGATCGCGTTGGCGACCTCGTCCGCGGTCACCAGCCGGCCCATCGGCTGGCGGGCCGCGAGGGCCGCGCGTTCGGCCGCCGGGTCTTCGGCGGCGTCGAGGAGCCGGCCCACCCACGGGGTGTCCGCCGTGCCCGGGCACACGCAGTTGACGCGGATCCGGTCGGGCAGGTGGTCGGTCGCCATGGCCAGGGTCAGCGAGAGCACCGCGCCCTTGCTGGCCGAGTAGAGCGCGCGGTGGGGCAGGCCGGCCCAGGCCGCGATGGAGCAGGTGTTGACGATCGCCGCGGACGGCGAGTTCCTGAGGTGCGGCAGCGCGGCGCGCGCGAGCCGGACCATGCCGACGACGTTGACGTCGAACACGCGATGCCACTCGTCGTCGCCGTTGCCGGTGACGTCGCCCTGGGCGCCGATACCCGCGTTGTTGACCAGGATGTCGAGGCGCCCGAAGCGCGCCACGACGGCGTCGATCGCTTCGCGGACTTCCTGATCCGAGGAGACGTCGCAGCGGAAGCCGTCGTCGCCGGGGTTCAGGTCCAGGATCGCCACCTGGGCGCCGCGTTGGGCCAGCAGGTCCGCCGCCGCCTTGCCGATGCCCGAGGCGCCTCCGGTGACGGCGGCCACCAGGCCCTCGAATTCACTCACTGGCGGTCTCCGTCCACTCGGGACCGTCCGGGAAGCGGAAGCGGCGCAGCGTGGCGTCGTGCATGCGCGCGGAGAACCCGGGGGCGGTCGGGGTGAGGTACCGGCCGCGCTCGACGACGGCCGGGTCGGTGAAGTGCTCGTGCAGGTGGTCGACCCACTCGATGGAGCGGTCCGCGTCGGTGCCGGACACCGCCACGAAGTCGAACATCGAGAGGTGCCGGACGAGCTCGCAGAGGCCGACGCCGCCGGCGTGCGGGCACACCGGGACGCCGAACTTGGCGGCCAGCAGCAGGATCGCCAGGTTCTCGTTGAAGCCGCCGACCCGGGCGGCGTCCAGCTGGAGCACCGAAATGGCGTCCGCCTGCAGCAGCTGCTTGAAGATCACGCGGTTCTGGACGTGCTCGCCGGTGGCGATCTTGATCGGCGCGAGCGCCTTCGCGATGGCCGCGTGGCCGAGGACGTCGTCCGGGGAGGTCGGTTCCTCGATCCAGTACGGATCGTAGGGCGCGAGCGCGGTCATCCAGGTGACCGCGGCGGAGACGTCCCAGCGCTGGTTGGCGTCGACGGCGATCCGGATGTCCGGGCCGACGGTTTCGCGGGCGAGTTTCATCCGGCGGACGTCGTCCTCGAGGTTGCCGCCGACCTTGAGCTTGATCATCTCGAAGCCGTCGGCGACGGCCTGCTCGGCCAGCCGCACGAGCTTGGCGTCGGCGTACCCGAGCCAGCCGGGTGACGTGCTGTAGGCGCGGTAGCCGTGCGCCTGGAGCTGCTTTTCCCGTTTCGCCCGGCCGGGTTCCGCGCGACGGAGGATGTCCAGGGCCTCGGCCTCGGTGAGCGCGTCGGACAGGTACCGGAAGTCCACCAGCGACACGAGTTCTTCGGGCGTCATCCGGGCGGCGAACTGCCAGACCGGCAGGCCGGCGCGGCGGGCGGCGAGGTCCCAGGCGGCGTTGACCACGGCCCCGACGGCCATGTGCGCGACCCCCTTTTCCGGGCCCAGCCAGCGGAACTGCGAGTCCCCGACGAGCGTGCGGGACAGGTCGCCGAGCGCGGCCGCGTCCTCCGGGACGTCCCGGCCGACGACGTGCGGGGCGAGCGCGCGGATCGCGGCGGCCTGGACGTCGTTGCCGCGGCCGATGGTGAACGCGAGACCGTAGCCGTCCGGGCCCTCGTCGGCGTGCAGCACGACGTAGGCGGCCGAGTAGTCCGGGTCGGGGTTCATCGCGTCCGAGCCGTCCAGCTCCCGCGAGGTGGGGAACCGGACGTCGAGGACCTCGATGCCGATGATCTTCGCCATGGTCAGGCCTGCCTCGCGGTCTGGCGCTGGCGCCCGAGCCCGTCGATCTCGAGCTCGATGACGTCGCCGTCGCGCAGGTACGGCTTCGGGTCGGGCTGCCCGAGCGCGACGCCTTCGGGGGTGCCGGTGTTGATCAGGTCGCCGGGCCGCAGCACCATCACCTGGCTGAGGTGGTGGACGATCTCGGCCACGCTGAAGATCATGTCCTTGGTGGACGAGTCCTGCTTCTTCTCGCCGTTGATCCACAGCCGCAGGCCGAGGTCCTGCGGATCGGGCACCTCGCTCGCGGGGACCAGCGCCGGGCCGAGCGGGTTGAAGTTCTCGCAGGACTTGCCCTTGTCCCACTGGGCGGTGCGGAACTGCAGCTCGCGCTCGGAAACGTCGTTCGAAACGACGTAACCGGCGACGTACTCCAAGGCTTCGTCGACGCTCTCGAGGTAGCGGGCGGTCTTGCCGATGACGACGCCGAGCTCGACCTCCCAGTCGGTGCTGACCGACCCGCGCGGGATGAGGACGTCGTCGGCCGGGCCGACCACGACGTCCGGCGCCTTCATGAAGACGACGGGCTCGGTGGGCGGGGTCGCGCCGGTTTCCTCGGCGTGGCGGCGGTAGTTCATGCCGATGCAGACGACCTTGCCGGGCTGGGCGATCGGCGAGCCGACGCGCAGCTCTCCGGCCTCGGCCTCCGGCAGTTCGCCGGCCGCGAGCGCGGCGGCGGCCCGCGCGATCCCGTCCGCGGCGAGGAAGCCGCCGTCGATGTCGGCGGTGAGGCCGCCCAGTTCGTAGGTGGTGCCGTCGCCGGCCCGCACGAACGGACGCTCACTCCCCGGCTCCCCGAGACGCACAAGCTGCACGGATGTTTCCCTTCACCCACACCAACCAGACATCCGATGTATAGCGCAGTCGCGACCGCCGATCCAGAGTCATCGCCGAATCGGTGGCAAAATTGATCGGATCAGTGTCGGTGCACGGTCAGGCGAGCACCCGGTGTCACCGGTCACAGCCGGAATAGCACCGGCGCTCTCCCCGCTGCTCCCGTCGAGGGAACGAAGGGACGTGCATGACCATCACGGCGGAACGTACCGCGCCGAGCCGGCGGGCGCAGCTGAAGTTCGTCCTCGTCCTGGGCGGCCTCACGGCCTTCGGGCCCCTGTCGATCGACATGTACCTGCCCGCGCTGCCGCGGATGGCGGCCGACCTGCACGCGGCGGACAGCACGGTCCAGCTGACGCTGAGCGCGTTCATCGTGGGGCTGGCGCTGGGCCAGCTGGTGGTCGGGCCGCTGTCGGACGCGCTGGGCCGCCGTGGCCCGCTGCTCGCGGGCCTGGTCCTGTACGTCGTGGGCTCGGTGCTGTGCGCGGTGAGCCCGGACGCGTGGCTGCTGGTCGCGGCGCGGCTGGTGCAGGCCCTCGGCGCGGCGGCGGGCATCGTGATCGCCCGCGCCACCGTCCGCGACCTGTTCTCCGGCACCGCGATGACGAAGTTCTTCTCGACGTTGATGCTGGTCAGCGGCCTGGCCCCGATCCTGGCCCCGCTGATCGGCGGCCAGCTGCTGAACTGGACGTCGTGGCGCGGGGTGTTCGTCGTGCTGACGGCGTTCGGCGCGCTGCTGCTGGCCGTGGTGGTGTTCTTCCTGCCGGAGCCGTCACCGTCGCGGTCCCCGCTGCGGCTCGGCCAGGTGATGCGCACCTACGGGCGGCTGGCGCTGGACCGCTCGTTCGCCGGGTACGCGCTGGCGTCGGGCCTGCTGTTCGCGTCGATGTTCGCCTACATCTCGGGCTCGTCGTTCGCGCTGCAGGGTGTCTACGGGCTGAGTCCGCAGGCCTACAGCGTGGTGTTCGGGGTGAACGGCGTCGGGATCGTGCTGGCGGGCCAGCTCAACGGCCGCCTGGTGGGCCGGATCAGCGAGCGGGCGCTGCTGCGGTCCGGGCTCCTGCTCGGCGTGACCGGCGGTGCCCTGGTGCTGGCTTCGGCGCTGTTCCGGGCGCCGCTGGCGCTGCTGCTGGTGTCGCTGTTCCTGCTCGTGTCGAGCATCGGCCTGGTGATGCCGAACGCGAGCTCGCTGGCGCTGGCTTCGCACGCCCGCTCGGCCGGGGCGGCTTCGGCGTTGCTGGGCGTGCTGCAGTTCGCGGTCGGCGCGGTGGCGACCCCGCTGGTCGGCCTGGGCGGCACCGGGACGGCGGTGCCGATGGCCGCGACCATGGCGGGGTTCGCCGCGCTGGCCCTGGTGGCCTACCTGACGCTGGCCCGCGAAGTCACGTCCTGAGCAGACGTTCCAGCTCGTCGCCCGCTGGTTCGTGGCCGGCGTCGGCGATCCGCTGCAGCTCCAGGAGGTCCTTCGCCGCGACCGCGCGGCGGGTGAGCAGCTCCCCGGACCGGTCGCAGCCTTCGTCCAGCAGCTCGCTCAGCTCCTCGACGTCCCCGCGCGCGTCGGCGAGGTCGGCCAGCCGGGCCAGTGCGGTTTCGTTGCCCTCGTCGGCCAGGGCGCGGAGGGTCTCGTGGTCGGTCATGGGGCCAGCATGCAACCTTGCCCCTGGGGCAAGGTCAAGTGCGACGATGGCCGGGTGCTCACCATCGGACAGCTCGCCGGGTACGTCGGCGTGACGGCCAAGACGATCCGCGTCTACCACGCGAAGGGCCTGCTTCCCGAGCCGGACCGCGATGCGTCCGGCTACCGCCGGTACCGCGCCGCCGACGCCGTCGAGCTGATCAAGATCCGCACCCTCGCCGAGGCCGGTGTCCCCCTGGGTCGTATCCGCGAGCTCCGCGCGGGCGACGGGCTCGCCGCGGCGCTCCGGCAGATCGACGACGACCTCGCCGCGCGGATCGCCGGCTTGCAGGCCACTCGCTCGCGGCTGCAGCAGCTGGCTTCCGGCCGGTTGTCGCCGTTGCCGGACGAGGTGGTGACGTACCTCGGGCGGCTGCCGGGTCTCGGGTTCAGCGAGCGCTGGGTGGCGCTGCAGAACGACCTGTGGCTGCTGGTGTTCGCCACCGCCCCGGAGACGGCGCGCACGAACTTCCGCGACCAGGCGGCGATGCTCGACGACCCGGCACTGCTCGCCGTGGTCCTCGAGTACGACCGGATGCACGACCTCGACCCGCACGATCCGCGCGTCGACGCGCTGGCCGACGAACTCGTCTCGGCAACTCGTGCGCGCTACGGCGAAGAGCTGCCCGCGTACGAGGAGGGATCGGCGATCCCGGCGCTGGTACAGGGTGCGGTGAACGCGGCGTCCCCGGCCTGGCGGCGGCTCGACGCCCTGCTGCGCGACCGGCTCAGGTGAGCGCCACGCGTCATCCGCGCGCCTCCCGCAAGCCGTCGTCGATCGATCCCAGGTCGACTCGCATGGCCTTCGCCAGGGACTCGAACGCGTCCACAGTGGGATCCCACACGTCGTCGAAGTTCCGCCCCTTCAGCTGCGAGCTGGGACGTGCCAGCCAATCCCTGCTTGCCTGGAGCCGACCACCGAAAGTCCGAGCGGTCGAGGTGACTTCCTCGGAAGCGACGACGACGCACGAGGTGACGAGATCCTGCAACCGGCGCAGTGCGCCGGCCAGCTCCGCAACGGTTTCCGGCGGGCCGCCGGCCGGACCGGCGTGCGAGGCGGAGAGAGCCGTCACGGCATCCGCGAACACCTGGGTGATCTTCAGGTAGATCTCCGATCGCAACCCGAAAAGCAGCTTTCTGCGCTCCAGTTCGCGTTGGTGCTCGAGCTCCTTGACGAACCTTTCCCGCTGCAGCTCCAGCTCGTTCGCCGATCGCCGGTTCGCGTTCCTCGTCGTCAACCACGTGGTGATCGACGCCGTCAGGACCGCGACCATCGCCGTTGTCACCGCAACTGCGATGGTCAGCCAAGCGGGCGTGTTGTTCATGCGCCGAGGTTACGTCGACACGTTTCGCCACCCCGGCGCCGGACGGACGGCCCGATGCCCGCGAACGCCTCACACCAGCGACGCCAGGTCCGCCGTCTTCAGCTGCTCCGCCGTCACCTTCGCGCGGCCGTCGACCAGCGCGCCCAGCGCGTCGCCGTCGTCCCACATGTTCACGTTCATCGCCGCCGCCACTTCGCCGTCGCGCAGCCAGAACGCCGTGAACTCCCGCGACGCCAGGTCGCCGCGGACCACCAGTTCGTCCGAAGCCGGGTCCGCCAGCCCGCGGTACTCGCAGCCCAGGTCGTACTGGTCGGTGAAGAAGTACGGCGACGCCAGGAACGGCTCGTTCTCCCCCAGCAGGTTCCGCGCCACGTGCGTGCCCTGGTCCTTCGCGTTCGCCCAGTGCTCCACGCGGACGCGGCGACCGAACCGCGGGTGGAAGTGGGCCGCGATGTCACCCACCGCGTAGACGTCCGGTGCCGCCGTGCGGAGGCCCGCGTCCACGGCCACCCCGCCGTCGTCGGCCAGCTCGAGGCCCGCCGCGTGGGCCAGCTCGACCCGCGGGGCCGCGCCGACCGCGATCAGGACCACGTCCGCCGTCAGCTCTTCGCCGCCGCTCAACCGCACGCCGCGGACGCCGTCCGGGCCGCCCGTGATCTCCGCGACCTGCTCGCCCAGGCGGTAGCGCACGCCGTTCGCGACGTGCAGGTCGCGGAACACCCCGCCGACCGTCTCGCCGACCACGTTCGCCAGGGGCACCGGCACCGGGTCGACGACCGTCACCTCCGCGTTGTGCGTGCGGGCCGCCGCGGCCGCTTCGGAGCCGATCCAGCCGGCGCCGACGATCACCACGCGTTCGGCCGCGGCGAACGCCGAGCGCAGCTCGAGCGCGTCGTCGAGGGTGCGCAGCGTGTACAGCCCGGGCAGGTCGCCGCCGGGCACGGGCAGCCGGCGCGGCCGGGAGCCGGTCGCCAGCACCAGCCGGTCGTAGCGGTGTTCGCCGCCCGCGTCGTCGAGCACCAGCCGGGCGCCGAGCTCGATCCGGGTCGCCGTGACGCCGGCGGAGAGGTGGATGTCCTTCTCGGCGTAGAACTTCTCTTCGTGCACCCAGTCGGGTTCGTCGGCGTTGCCCAGCAGCACGCCCTTCGACAGCGGCGGCAGCTCGTACGGGCGGTGCGGATCCGAGCCCATCAGCAGGATTTCGCCGCCGTAACCGCGTTCGCGCACCGCGGCCGCCGCGGATGCCCCACCCAGGCCCGCACCGACGATGACGATCTTCCGCGGTTCCGACATCCAGACCTCCCGGGGACGGCTCGTGGACCGGACGCTACTCCCGAACCGGCCCCGCCACGACCCGGGGACTACGCCGAAAACCCGCGAAGCGCAAGACAAAACCCGCGAGTAGGCAGATCGGGTGAACCCGCGTCATAGCGCCGCCGGGGTTCCCTCCCACCCCCGCACGAAGCACGACCACACAAGGGAAGCGGAGGGCGGCGACCATGAGTCGGGGCGAGTGGTCGATCGGCTGCCGGGATCTGGCCGGCAGGCGCAGGGACGTGACGGTGTTCGTCAGCAACGACAAGGTGGTGCTGGTCGCGCCGCCGGGTGAAGCGGCGGTGCTCGGGCCGCTCGACGTCGGACGGCTGCGGGCCGCCCTGCGTGACGCCGTGGTGGCGACGGCGGACGAAGAACAACACTGACAACTACCGTTCCTACTTATCAGTAGGTTAGAGTCGGGCCCGACGGAAGGGACCGGCCATGACGACCTACCTACTTCGTGACGGGCGCGACGGGCTTCATCGGAAAACGCCTGGTCGCGCGGCTGCTCCGGCGGCCCGAGACGTCCGCGGTGTACGCGCTGGTGCGGGAGACCTCCCGCGATCGCCTGGCCGGCTCGGCGCGCGACTGGCCGGGCGCGGACAAGCTGCACCCGGTGCTCGGCGACCTCGCCGAACCGCGGCTCGGCGCCGACCCCGCCGGGCTCCCCCACCTCGACCACGTCGTCCACCTGGGCGCGATCTACGACCTGACCGCCGGCGAGGAGGCCAACCGGCGTGCCAACGTCGAGGGCACCCGGCACCTGCTGGCCTTCGCCGCCGCGGCGCGGGCCGGGCTGGTGCACCACGTGTCGTCGATCGCCGTGGCCGGCGACCACGCCGGGCGGTTCACCGAAGCCGACTTCGACCTCGGCCAGCGCTTCGGCTCGCCGTACCACGCGACGAAGTTCCAGGCCGAGAAGCTCGTCCGCGAGCAGTCGCTGCCCTTCCGCGTCTACCGGCCCTCGGCCGTCGTCGGCGACTCGCGCACCGGCGAGATGGACAAGGTCGACGGGCCCTACTACTTCCTCCCCGCCATCTCGCGGCTCGCCGCGCTGCCCGGACGCCTCCCGCTGGCCGCGCCCGACCTCGGCGCGACGAACCTGGTGCCGGTCGACTACGTCGTCGAGGCTCTTGCGTACCTGATGCACCGCGAGGCGCCGTCGGGCACGACCTACCACCTCGCGGCCGCGCGCCCGCAGTCGCTCAACTCCGTCTACAACGCCTTCGCGCGCGCCGCGGGCGGCCCGACGATCCGGGCCGTGCTGCCGCAGAAGCCGTCCGGCGCCGTGCGGCGGGTGGGCACCCGGCTCGCGCACGCGGCGGCGGCCGGGATCGATCGCGTCCCCGGCGGCCGGGGTGCCCGCGCGGCCGTCCTGGACGAGCTCGGCGTCCCCCTGGCCGTGCTGCCGCACCTGACCATGGACGTCGTCTTCGACACCGCCCGCACGACGACCGCGTTGTTCGGCAGCGGCATCGAGCTTCCGGAGCTGCGGGACTACGCGGCCCCGCTCTACCGGTACTGGCGCGGCCACCTCGACCCCGACCGCGCGCGCCGCACCCACGGCCTGGCCGGGCGGACGGTCCTGATCACCGGGGCGTCGTCCGGCATCGGCCGGGCGTCCGCGCTCGCCGTGGCGCGCAAGGGCGCGAAGGTGATCCTGGTGGCCCGCCGCGCTCCCGAGCTCGAGGAGGTGCGGGCCGAGATCCTCGCGGCCGGCGGCACCGCCGCGGCGTACCCGTGCGACCTCACCGACGGCGACGCGGTCGACGCACTGGTCAAGGACGTGCTCGGCGACCACGGCGCGGTGGACGTGCTGGTGAACAACGCCGGCCGGTCGATCCGGCGCTCGGTGGCGCTGTCCACGCAGCGGTTCCACGACTTCGAGCGCACGATGGCGATCAACTACTTCGGGCCGGTCCGGCTGATCCTCGGCTTCCTGCCGTCGATGGCCGAGCGCCGGTTCGGCCACGTCGTCAACGTGACCACCCAGGGCCTGCAGACCGACACCCCGCGCTTTTCGGCCTACCTGGCGTCGAAAGCGGCGCTGGAAGAGTTCGGGCTGACGGCGGGGCGCGAGACGCTCTCGGACGGCGTCACCTTCACGTCGGTGCGGATGCCGCTGGTGCGGACGCCGATGATCGCGCCGACCGGCTACCGCGGGATCCCGTCCAGCAGCCCGGAACGCGCGGCCGCGCTGGTGGTGAGGGCGTGCGAAGAGCGGCCGGAGATCCTGAGCCTGCCCGAAGGCCGGGCCGCCGAGCTGGCGACGCTGGCCGCGCCGAAGCTCGCCCGGCTCGCCGCGCACCTGGCCTACCGGGCGATGCCGGAGTCGGCGCCCGAGGCACGCGGCCTGCCCCGCCGGTCCGCGCCGTCGTCGGTCGCGGCGGCGGTGACCCGGCTTATCTGGCGCCTTCGTGCCTGATTCCCGCGAATTCCGGCGAAACGCTGGCACGGGGGGCGGCGGTACTTCTAACCTCGCGCGAGTCCCGTACACCTCTGTGCGGGCTTCGACTGGGGAGTTCGGAATGCCGGAATTCAGCACAGGACAACGCAGCGCCACGACCGACAAGACGGCCGTGATCGGCACGGCGAGGCGCACCCTCGGGTGAGGTCCGGCGGACGCCGCCCCGGGACTTCCGGGGTGGCGCCCGCACCGGACCGCCGGGCGAGGCGCCCCGGCCGCTACCATCGCTTCCCGGACGTGATCGGGAACGGAAGGTGGCGGGGGCGTGGACGTGGCGAGTCCTGCGCGCACCGCCACGACGCCGTCGCCCGCCAGGCAGAGCCGGCCGCTGCTGCGGTGGAGCGTCCACGCCGCCTGGGTGCTGCTGCTCGCGCTGGCCACCGAGTTCCGCGTCGGCCGCTTCGGGTTCCACCCCTCCGACCAGGGCTTCATCCTCGCCCAGGCGTGGCGCGTGCTCCACGGCGAAGTCCCGCACGCCGACATCATCTCCGCCCGCCCGCTGGGGTCCGCGGTGCTGCACGTCGCCGACTTCGCCCTGCCGATGCCGCTGTTCTTCGGCTCCAGCTTCCTGGCCATGATCGAGATCATCGTGGCCACGATCGCGTTCGCCACGCTCGTCACGCGGCGCCGGGTACTGGACTGGGGTCCGGGGATGACGGCGGTGGTCGCCGCCGCGTCGCTGATCAACCTCAACGCGTTCCCGTTGATGGCCTGGCACACCGTGGACGGCATCTTCCTCACCGCGTGCGGTGCCTGGGCCCTGGACACGGGCCTGGGCAGTGGCCGCGCGCTCGCCCGCCGCGGCGGGCTGGTGCTGCTCGGCTGCGCGGTGCTCGTCAAGCAGAGCTTCGTACTGGCCCCGGTGATCGGCCTGCTCTGGCTGCTGCTGCACCCGGCGACCCGGGCGGGCACGCGCCGTGCGGTCCGGCTGGTCCTCGACCTCCTCGCGCTCGGCGCGCCGGGGCTGGCGTACGTCACGTGGGTGAGCCTCGGCGGCGGCTTCGCCGAGATGGTCGAGCAGCTCACCGGCGGCCTGCCCGCCTACGGCGAGCGGCTGCTCGGGCTCTGGTTCGACGACCCCGAGGTGCTGAACAGGGCGCCGGTCCGGGAGCTGGGCTTCTTCGCCGCGGTCGCCGTCGTGCTCCTGGCCGTCCGGCTGCCGGGCGACCGGCTGGGAACGGCCGGGCGGGTGGCGACCTGGGTGCTGGTGCTCGCCGGCGCCACGGCCGTGGTCTTGACCGTCGCCGACGGCCGGTTCACCGGGTCCACGCGCTGGGCGGACGTCCTGTGGTGGATCGTCGCGGTCAGCGTGCCGGTGAACGCGGCGGTGCGCCGGAAAGTGCCGTGGGCGGGGCTGCTCGTGCTCGCCACCGGGTTCATGATCAGCCTGTCCTGGGGCAACGACACGCCGACGCTGCTCTGCGGCACCCTCGCCCTGACGACGTTGCTGCTGCTGGGCCAGCTGGTCCCGCCCGGCCCGCGGCCGGCGGCCCGCTGGGTGACGGCGACGGCCGGGTGTGTGGCGGTGGCGGTCTGCGGCTGGGTCGTCGTCGACCGGCACGACCGGGCGGCCTACCTCGACGTCGGCCACGCCCGGCTGACCGAGGACCTCGGCGCGGTCACCCCGGCGATGTCCGGCATCCGCACGAACCCGTCGACCTTCACCTTCGTCCGGCAGATCCGCGACTGCCTGGACCGCTTCCCGGCCGCGCGGACGGCGATCCTGCCGGACAGCCCGTTCGCCTACCCCGCGTTCGGCCTCCGCAACCCGTTCCCCCTCGAATGGCCGCTGCCGCTGGAGATCGTCGGCGACGCGCCCGAGCGCATGCTCGCGACGGCGGACCGGCTGAACCGCGAAGGCAGCTACCTGGTCCTGTTCCAGACGGATTCGTACCGGATGCTCGCGACGGGCGGCCCGGTGCCGGCGTCGATCCCGGCCGACACACCGGTGTTCGACTACCTGGGGCTGGAGAAGGCGCTCCAGGCCCGGCTCACGGGCCGCGTCGTGACCTGCGGCAGCTTCGTCGGGAAATACGCGCCCTAGGACTCCTGCACGGCCCCGGTGAACGCTTCGAACGCGTCCACCAGGATCCGGGCGGTGTCCTCGCCGTCTCCGCCGGCGAGCAGCTCCTCGAACTCGAGGCTTTCCGCGGCCACCTTGGCGGCGCGGAGGAACATCGTCTCCTCGTACCCGGCGAGCGCGGCGTCGACGTCGCCGGGGTTCGCGGCGAGGGCCAGGCCGAGCTCGGCACCGTCGAGCATGGCGAGGTTGGCGCCCTCGCCGTTGGCCGGCATGAGGTGGGCCGCGTCGCCGACCAGCGTCACCCCCGGCACGCGCTCCCACCGGTGCCCGCGCGGCAGCGTGTAGTGCGGCCGCAGGACCGGTGCGGTGTCGCCGTCGGTGATCAGCGCGGTGAGCTCCGGGGCCCAGCCGTCGAACTCGGCCGCGACCCGGGCGGTGGCCGCGGCCGGGTCGGTGAAGTCGATCGTGTCGAACCACTCCATCGGCCGGGTCAGCGACACGTAGGCGTGCAGCGTGTCCCCGCTCTCGCGGTGGGCGAAGATCCCCTGGTGCGGGGCGGGCGCCATCATCGAACCGCCGCCGACCGCCTTCGCCGCGGCCGGGTGGCGGGTGTCGGCGTCGAACAGGTAGATCTCGACGAAGGATTCGCCGGTGTACTCGGGTTTCGCCGTGGTCAGCAGGGGCCGGACCCGCGACCACGCGCCGTCGGCGCCCGCCAGCAGGCCGGTGGTCACCGTGGCTCCGCCGTCGAAAGCCACCTCGTGGCGGCCGTCGCCGATGGCGCGGGTCCCGGTCACCTTGTGTCCCCAGTGGACAGTGCCGGCGGGCAGCGAGTCCAGCAGCATCCGCCGCAGTTCGCCGCGCGGTACCTCGGGCCGCCCGCCGGTGCCGTCGTCGGCCTTGTCCGTCAGCACGGTCCCGTCCCGGGCCACGATCCGCATCGCCTGCCTCCCCTCCAGGATCAGGCCGCGGAACTCGTCCGTCAGCCCGGCGGCTTCGACGGCGATCTGCCCGTTGTAGTCGTGGATGTCGAGCAGCCCGCCCTGCCCCCGCGCCATCGGGGACGCCTCGGCCTCGTACACCGAGGCCGGGATGCCGTGGACGTGCAGGACGCGGGCGAGGGTGAGGCCGCCGAGACCGGCGCCGATGATCGTGACGTGCATGGGTGCTCCTTCGGGGTTCGTTGCGACCCCCGAAGGCTGGCCAAGATCACTGGCACCGGCCGCACACGGAGCTGGCACGCGGCTGGCAGGCGCTGTCAGTCGGCCAGCAGGTCGTCCGGATCCCCGTTCGCCAGCCCCGCCAGGACGTCGAGCGCCGCGGCCAGCGTCCCCACCGGTGGGGCCGACACCGCGATCCGCACCGCGTTCGGCGCGTGGCCCGGCAGCACCGCGAACGCCGCCGCCGGGGACAGCGCGATCCCGTGGCGGGCCGCCGCCGCGACGAACGTCTCCGCGCGCCAGCGCTCCGGCAGCTCCCACCAGCGGTGGTAGGACGCCGGGTCGCCGCGCAGGCCCGGCAGCTTCTCCGCCACCACGGCCGCGCGCACGGCCGCGTCACGGCGTTTCGCCGCTTCGATCTCGGCCAGGGTGCCGATCACGATCCACTGCGTCGCGGCCTCGACCGCGAACCGGGACGCGGCCCACGCCCCCGATCGCACCGACGACGCCAGCCGCGCCGTCCAGGCCGGGGGCGACACCAGGAATCCCGCCGTCAAACCCGGCGCGACGCGCTTGGACAGGCTGTCGACGAACACCGTGCGCTCCGGCGCGTAGGCGGCGAAAGGCCGGACGTCGTCGCGCAGGAACGTGTAGATGCCGTCCTCGATCACCGGCAGGTCCAAGCGGGCGGCGACCTCGGCGAGCGCGGCCCGCCGCGGCGGCGGCATCGTCGTGCCGAGCGGGTTGTGCAGCGTCGGCTGGACGTAGAGCGCGCGCACCGGCCCGGCCGCTTCCAGGGCCTCCGGCACCAGCCCGGACTCGTCGGTTTCGATCGGCACGAGCTCGACGCCGAGCCGTGCCGCGAGGGCCTTCACCACCGGGTACGTCAGCGACTCCACCGCGAGCCGCTCGCCGACCGGGACGAACGCGGCGATCGAGGCGGCCAGGGCCTGGCGGCCGTTGCCGGTGAACAGCACGGTCGCCGGGTCCGGGCGCCAGTCGCCCCGGGCGAGCAGCCCGGCCGCCGCCTCGCGAGCCGCTCGCGTGCCCGCGGCCCCGATCGGGTGCAGGGCCGCGGTCAGGACGTCGTCGCGCAGCAACGGTGCCAGCGCGCGGGCCAGCCGCGCCGATTCCGCCGGCAGGACGGCGAAGTTGAGCTCGAGGTCGACCCGGGCTTCGCCGGGCTCGGCGAGCGCGGGTTCGGGCGGCGGCTTCGCCGCGCGGACGAACGTGCCGCGGCCGACCTCCCCGACGGCCAGGCCGCGCCGGACCAGCTCGCCGTAGACGCGGGCCGCCGTCGAGCCGGCGATGCCGCGCTGCCGCGCGAAGCGGCGCTGGGGCGGGAGCCGGTCGCCGGGGCGCAGGCGGCCGGCCTCGATGTCGGCGGCGATGGCGTCGGCGACGACGCGGTAGTCGTCCATGGTCACCTTCCCGCCGGAAACGCCGTCGCCGAGCATGATCCCACCGGGTTATGTTGGTGGTGGAGGTGCCATGACCGACCACACCTGGGCCGAAGTCGACGACTACCTCGCGGGCGCGCTGCTCGCCCCCGACCCGGTGCTCGAGTCGGCATCGGCCGACGCCGACGCCGCCGGGCTGCCGTCCATCGCCGTCGCCCCCAACCAGGGCAAGCTGCTCCACCTGCTGGCCCGGCTCGCCGGGGCGCGCACGATCCTGGAGATCGGCACCCTCGGCGGGTACAGCACCATCTGGCTCGCCCGCGCACTGCCGGCCGGCGGCAGGCTGGTGACCTGCGAGTACGAACTCAAGCACGCCGAGGTCGCGAAGGCCAACCTGGCGCGGGCGGGCTTCGGCGAGGACGTCGTGGACATCCGCGTCGGCGCCGCGCTCGACACGCTGCCCACGCTGACCGGGCCGTTCGACTTCGTGTTCGTCGACGCCGACAAGGTCAACCTCGCGAACTACGTCCGCGCCTCGCTGGAGCTGGCGCGGCCGGGCACCGCGATCGTCGTCGACAACGTCGTCCGGCAGGGCCGGGTCGCCGACGCGGGCAGCGACGACCCGAACGTCCGCGGCGCCCGGGAGATGTTCGCCCTGCTGGCCGCCGAGGACCGGATCGACGCGACCGCGGTCCAGACCGTCGGCGGCAAGGGCCACGACGGGTTCGTGCTGGCCCTGGTCCGCTGACTCACCGCCCCGGCCGGACGGCCGTCGTGAACGCGCGCCAGACGCCGGCCGGGACGACGTCGCCGGTCAGCTTCCGGCCGCTCGCGTCCTTCAGCCGCCGCTCGTCGTCGGAGCCGATCCAGACCGCCGTCGCCAGCTGCGGGGTGTAGCCGACGGCCCACGCGTCCTGGTAGTCCGGGCTGCTGCCGTGCTCCGCCTCGCCGGTGTACAGCGCCGCCGGGCCGCCGTCGGTGCGCAGGGTCGCGGTGACCTCCGCGGCCACCCGGCGGCTGGTGTCTTCGTCGCCGAACGCCGGGCTCGAGGTGTCCTGGTGCGCCCAGACGACCGCGCCGCTTGCGTCGCGGACCTTCGCCACCAGGTGCGGGGTGCTGCGCCGGCCTTGGGCGGCGAAGGTCCCGTAGGCGCCCGCGACGTCCAGCGGCCGCACCGGGTACCGGCCGACCGCGATGCCCGGCCCGATGAGGAACCCGTCCTTCTCCCGCAGCGTCCGGGACGCCGTCCACGGCGTCCGGGATGCCGGCCTGCCGGGCGGCTTCGCTCACCGCCTCCGGGCCGATCTTCTTCGCCAGCGCGACGAGGGTGCCGTCGGCGTGGGTTTCCACCGCCCGGCGCGGGGTGCACTTCTTGCCGCAGACTTCCGGGTACTGGAAGTTCTCGCCGAGGAACTCGACCTTCGAAAACGCCGGGATCGGCTGGTCCGGGCCGAAGCCGTGGCGCAGCACCGCGGTGAACGTGAACGGGTGGAACGCCGTGCCGAGCGCGTGCGGGGTGCTCGCGTAGTCGCGGACGCCCTGGTCACCGCCCTGGTAGGCGCGGACGGCCCCGCTCTTCGGGTCGACCGCGACGACGGCGCCGCGGAATTCCTTCGGCTCGCCGTCCAGCTTGTCCCGCAACGCCTTCTTCGCGGCGTCCTGCATCCCGCGGTCCAGCGTCGTCTCGACGGTCAGGTCGCCCTGCTGGAGCCGGCTGAGGGGAAAGCCGTTCTGCTCCAGCTCGGCCAGGACCTGCTGCTTGACGTGGAACCCCTCGTAGGTGAGGCGGCCGGCGCGGGTCTCCGACGGCGGCTGGATCTCGGTGCCGGGGTAGGCCATCGGCTCGTCGCTCTCGACGTACCCGCGGCCGACGAGCTTGTCGCGCACGTACTGCCAGCGCCGGGTGGCGTGGACGTCGCCCGAGGCGGCGGGGTCGTGCACCGACGGGGACTGGATCATCCCGGCGAGGAAAGCGGCTTCGCTCCACGTGATGTTGTCGTCGAGCTTCTTGCCGAAGTAGGCGTTCATCGCCGCGGCGGGCCCGAAGGTGCCGCGGCCGAAGGAGATGATGTTGACGTAGCTTTCGAAGATCTGTTCCTTGCCTTGTTCCTGGGTGATCTTCGTGGCCAGCACGAGCTCGGCGAACTTGCGCCCGAGCGTCGCGTCTTCGTCGCCGGTGGACTTCTTGATGTACTGCTGGGTGATCCCGGACCCGCCGCCGACGCCGGTGAGGAACGCGCGGCCGATGCCGGTGGGGTCGAAGCCCTGGTTGTCCCAGAAGGTCGGGTCCTCGGTGGCGATGATCGCGTCGCGCAGCTTCGCGGGCACCTGGGAGTAGGGGACGAACATCCGGTCGCCGTCGGCCGGGGTCACCTTGAGCAGCTCGGACCCGTCCGCGTACTTCAGGACGACGGTCTTGTCGAGCCCGGCCAGGACCTCCTGGGGGCTGCGGACGTCGAGCACGAGGTAGGCGATCCAGAAGGCGATCAGCGGGCCGCCGACGAAGACGCCGGCCGTCCAGCCGGCGATCCGCCGGGCGCGGCGCCACTTCGGGTGGGCGGGCTGGTCATCGTCATCGGTCGGCGAGGTCACGAACGCATGACGGCCGGGCGGGCGAGAAGGTTCTGCGTCGAATTGTTCGAATCCGATGAAGACCGGGGACTCAGTGCGCACCGGCGACGAGCGCCCGGAACGCGTCGAGGTCCCCGATGACTTCCTCGACGCGACCGGGCTGCCGGTACAGGCGGAAGTAGCAGTCGCCGAGGGCATCGGGGTCGGCTTCGCCGCCGCCGGGAACGACTCCCGAGGCGATCGTCACCGTGGCCGCGTGGATGCCTTCGGGCTTCAGTTCGGCGTGCAGCGTGTGCGCCCAGTTGCGCAGACCCGCCATGGCGGCCCCCACATTGGCCAGGAACGGCGCGGGGATCGTCGAGGACACCCCGGTCGTCAGCAGCAGCGTGCCGGCACCCCGGGCGCGCATGTCCGGCAGCACCTGGCCCACCGCGGTCACCGCACCCAGCACGTGCAGCTCGAACTGCGCGGTCACCGACTCGGCCGTGGTCTGCACGGCGGTGGTGATCGGGCCGGACGGGCTGGGGCTGTACTCCAGGACGTCGACCGGCCCCAGGACGTCCCTGGCCGCCGCCAGCGCCGCGGTCAGCGCGCCGCGATCCCGGATGTCCGCGGGGAACGCCGCCGCTTCCACACCCAGCCCGGTCAGGTCCGCCACCAGGGCGTCCAGCCGGCCCGGGGTGCGGGCGACCAGCCCGACCCGGAACCCGCGGCGCCCGAACGCACGGGCGACCCCCATCCCCAGTCCCGGTCCGGCACCGACGATCACCAGCGTCTTGCCCATCCCACGTCCTCCCCACTCGAAGCTGGTTACTCTTTGTCTGTAGGAGAATGACTTGTCACCGCGACGATGATCAAGACGGCACATCCACGTCCGCTACGCACACCGAGGTAACCGATGACAGCGCCCGACGGCGGCGAACCGGCCGAGGAGGTCTGCCGGCAGGTCCTGCAGATCCTCGCGCTCATCGGCGACAAGTGGACCGTGCTGGTGATCGGGCAGCTCCGCGACCGCACCCTCCGCTTCGGCGAGCTCCACCGCGCTGTCACCGGGATCTCCCAGCGCATGCTCACGCGGACGCTGCGGCAGCTCGAACGCGACGGCCTGCTGACCCGCACCGTCCACCCCAGCGTCCCGCCGCGCGTCGAGTACACCCTCACCGGACTCGGTACCACGCTGCTGGAGTCGGTGACCGGGCTCGCCGGCTGGGCCACCACGCACCGGCGGCAGATCACGACCAACCGCCGCCGCTACGACACGGCCCGGCAGCACGGCGGTTGACGGCCGCTCAGGACAGGAACGCGCGCAGCAGCGAGGCGGTGCCCTCGATGTGCTCGGCCATCGCCCGGCGCGCGGCGGGGGCGTCGCCGGCCAGGATCGCGTCCACGATCGCCTCGTGCTGGGCGTTCGAGTGCTCCAGGTTGGGCGGGAGCAGGGGGATCCGGTCGAGCAGCTGGTTGACGCGGGTGCGGGCGTCGGCCATCGCCGTGGTCAGCGAGCCGGACGCGGTCACCTCGGCGATGGCCAGGTGCAGCCGGGAGTCCCGGCGGCGGTAGTCGTCGAGGTCCGCGCCGGCGGCCTCGGCGAGCGTGCCGGTGAGGTGCTGCCGGTCGGCCGGGCTCAGCGACCGCGCGGCGGCCATCTCGGCGGCGCCGGTCTCGAGGACGTACCGGAGGCTCAGCGCGTCTTCCAGCGCGACGGTGTCGACCTTGCCGCCGGGCTCGGGCGGGGCGGGCAGGGTGTCGTGCACGAAAGTGCCGCCGTAGCGCCCCCGGCGTGACTCGACGTAACCGGCGTCGGAGAGCGCCCGGATGGCCTCGCGCAGCGTGACCCGGCTGACGCCGAGCCGCTCGGCGAGTTCGCGTTCGGAAGGGAGCCGCTCCCCCGCGCCGACCACACCCAGCCGGATGGCCTGCAGCAGCCGCTCGACGGTCTCCTCGAAGGCGTTGCCGGTGCGGACCGGCCGGAACAAAGCTTCGCCGGCATTCACCACCGAGGTCGAGTCCATCCCGCGAGTCTAGGCCGCGGGGCACCTTCGAAGTGGCCAACCCCGGTCGCTGTCGGTGACACTGGGGTTTCGCGGTGGGAAAAACCGGTGGAAGCGACGGGCACGGTCCGCAACGATGGAGTCACCGACACCGAACATCGACGCAGGGGGCGATCCGGTGCACTTCCTGATGGCCGAAGATCTGGTCCACGAACGCGAGGGCGAGCTGCGCCGCGGCGTGCGCAACCGCCCACCGGGCCGCGCGACACCGAGCCGCCGCACGGGAACGAGGAGACAGCAGCTCGGCTGGACGCTCGTGGAGGTGGGCCTGAAGCTCGCCGTGGAGCCGGAGCAACGGGATTCGTGAGCCCGCGGCCGATCGCCACTGCCGTCGATCGGCTTCCGCCTCACCGGCCGCGGCGAGCGGTCAGCACTCGATGACGTTCACCGCCAGGCCGCCGCGGGCCGTCTCCTTGTACTTCACGCTCATGTCCGCGCCCGTCTCGCGCATCGTCTTGATCGCCTTGTCCAGCGTCACGACGTGACTGCCGTCGCCGCGCATGGCCATCCGCGCCGCGTGGATCGCCTTCGACGCTCCCACCGCGTTGCGCTCGATGCACGGGATCTGGACCAGGCCACCGACCGGGTCGCAGGTCAGGCCCAGGTGGTGCTCCACGCCGATCTCCGCCGCGTTCTCCACCTGCGCCGGGGTCCCGCCCAGCACCTCGGTCAGCCCCGCCGCCGCCATCGCCGAAGCCGAACCGACCTCGCCCTGGCAGCCGACCTCCGCGCCCGAGATCGAGCCCGTCTGCTTGAGGATCGAGCCGATCGCGCCCGCGGTGAGCAGGAACGTCACGATGCCGTCGTCCGACGAGTGCCGGATGAACCGCTGGTAGTAGTGCAGCACCGCCGGGATGATCCCCGCCGCGCCGTTGGTCGGGGCCGTCACCACCCGGCCGCCCGCGGCGTTCTCCTCGTTGACGGCGAGGGCGTACAGGCTCACCCAGTCCATCGCGTACAGCGGGTCGTCCGCGCCGTCCTCGGCCAGGAGCTTTTCGTGCAGCGCGCGGGCCCGCCGGGGTACCTTCAGGCCGCCCGGCAGGACGCCTTCGTGGGTGCAGCCGTTGCGGACGCACTCCGCCATGACCGCCCAGATCGCGAGCAGCCCGTCCCGGACTTCCTCGGCGGTCCGCCAGGACAGCTCGTTCGCCAGCATGATCTCGCTGATCGGCAGGCCGGTCGACGCGCAGTGCGCCAGGAGGTCCGCGCCGGTGCGGAACGGGTACGGCACCGGGGTCGAGTCCTCGACGAACACCGTGTCCGTCTCGTACGACTCGTCGCGGACGAAGCCGCCGCCCACCGAGTAGTACGTCCGCTCGCGCAGCAGCGCACCCGAGGCGTCGAAGGCGCGGAAGACCATGCCGTTCGGGTGCGCGGGCAGCGACTTGCGCCGGTGCATGGTGAGGTCGGTGTCCTCGTCGAACGCGATCTCGTGCGTACCGGCCAGCACGAGCCGTCCGGACTCGCGGATCGCCGCGATGCGGCCGGGCACCGTGTCCGTGTCGATCTCTTCGGGACGCTCACCCGACAGCCCGAGCAGGACGGCCTTGTCGCTGCCGTGGCCGAACCCGGTCGCGCCGAGCGAGCCGAACAGCTCCGCCTGGACGCGGGACACCGAACCGAGGTCCGCGCCGAGTCCGTCCACAAAGGTCAGTGCTGCCCGCATCGGCCCGACGGTGTGGGAGCTCGACGGGCCGATGCCGATGGAAAACAGGTCGAAGACGCTGATCGCCATTGATCCGCCCCTTCCTATCGGGCCAGCAGCGAGCTGGCCTCTTGCGAAGCCGGGCCCTGGTCGGCGAGGTGGGCCAGGTTTTCCGGCAGCTCTTCTCCACGGTAACGCTTGGTCTGGGCGTACAGCCGTCCCGCGCGGTACGACGAACGCACCAGCGGCCCGGCCATCACCCCGGCGAAGCCCATCGCCTCGGCGGCCTTCGAGTGCTCGACGAACTCCTCCGGCTTCACCCACCGGTCCACCGGGTGGTGCCGCGGCGACGGACGCAGGTACTGCGTGATCGTCAAGATCTCGCACCCGGCGTCCACCAGGTCCTGCATCGCGGGAGCCACCTCGTCCGGGGTTTCGCCCATCCCGAGGATCAGATTGGACTTCGTCACCAAACCGGCTTCACGCGCCGCCGTGATGACTTCCAGGGAACGAGCGTAGCGGAATCCCGGGCGAATGCGCTTGAAAATCCGCGGAACTGTTTCCACGTTGTGCGCAAGAACCTCCGGCCGCGATCCGAACACCTCCGCCAACTGATCCGCGTCCGCGTTGAAATCCGGAATCAGCAATTCGACACCGGTACCGGGGTTCATCGCGTGAATCTGGCGCACGGTCTCCGCGTACAGCCAGGCACCGCCGTCTTCCAGGTCGTCCCGGGCCACCCCGGTCACCGTCGAATACCGCAGGCCCATGGCCTGCACCGACTCGGCGACCTTCCGCGGCTCCGAGGTGTCCAACGCCGCCGGTTTCCCGGTGTCGATCTGGCAGAAATCACACCGGCGCGTGCACTGATCGCCACCGATCAGGAACGTGGCCTCCCGGTCTTCCCAGCACTCGTAAATGTTGGGACAACCGGCCTCTTCGCAGACCGTGTGCAAACCCTCACGACGCACGAGCCCCTTGAGCTCGGTGAACTCCGGGCCCATCCGCACCCGGGTCTTGATCCACGGCGGCTTCTTCTCGATCGGCGTCTCACTGTTGCGAACCTCGAGACGCAGCAGCTTCCGGCCTTCGGGCTGGGCGCTCATCGCGAAAGGTCCGCGTACAGCGGGTGCTTCTTGGCGAGGGTTTCGACGCGGTCGCGCAGCTTCGCCCGCACGGCGTCGTCGAAGTCCGGCTTCAGCGCCTCGGCGATGACGTCGGCGACCTCGGTGAAGTCCTCGGCCCGGAAGCCGCGGGTGGCCAGCGCCGGCGTGCCGATCCGCAGGCCGGAGGTGATCATCGGCGGGCGCGGGTCGAACGGGACGGCGTTGCGGTTGACCGTGATGCCGACCTCGTGCAGCCGGTCCTCGGCCTGCTGACCGTCCAGAGTGGACTGCACCAGGTCGACGAGCACCAGGTGGACGTCGGTGCCGCCGGTCAGCACCCGGACACCCGCCTCGGCGCAGTCCTGCTGCGACAGCCGCGCGGCCAGGATCCGCGAACCCTCGAGGGTGCGCTGCTGGCGCTCCTTGAACTCCTCGCTCGCGGCGATCTTCAGCGCAACGGCCTTGGCCGCGATGACGTGCTCCAGCGGGCCGCCCTGCTGGCCGGGGAACACCGCCGAGTTGATCTTCTTCGCCAGCTCCTCGCGCGACAGGATCAACCCGCCGCGCGGGCCGCCGAGGGTCTTGTGCGTGGTCGTCGTGACGATGTCGGCGTGCGGCACCGGCGACGGGTGCAGCCCGGCCGCGACCAGCCCGGCGAAGTGCGCCATGTCCACCATCAGCTTGGCGCCGACCTGGTCCGCGATCCGGCGGAACTCGGCGAAGTCGAGCTGACGCGGGTAGGCCGACCAGCCGGCGATGATCAGCTTCGGCTCGTGCTCGACGGCCAGCCGCTCGATCTCGGCGAGGTCGACGATCCCGGTCTCCTTGTCGACGTGGTAGGCGACGACGTTGTAGAGCTTGCCCGAGAAGTTGATCTTCATCCCGTGCGTCAGGTGACCGCCGTGGGCCAGGTCGAGGCCCAGGATCGTGTCGCCCGGCTTGAGCACGGCGAACATCGCGGCCGCGTTGGCCTGCGCGCCCGAGTGCGGCTGGACGTTGGCGTGCTCGGCGCCGAAGAGGGCCTTCGCGCGGTCGATGGCGAGCTGCTCGACGACGTCGACGTGCTCGCAGCCGCCGTAGTAGCGGCGGCCCGGGTAGCCCTCGGCGTACTTGTTGGTCAGCACCGAGCCCTGCGCCTCGAGCACGCCCACCGGGGCGAAGTTCTCGGAGGCGATCATCTCCAGGGTGGACTGCTGGCGGGTCAGCTCGTCGGCGACGGCCGCGGCGACCTCGGGGTCGACGTCGGCGAGGTGGGCGTCGAAAGTCGTCATCAGTTCTCCTGGGTGTGCGCGGCGTAGGCGGCGGCGTCGAGCAGGTCCGGCACGTCCCCGGTCAGACGCACCTTCAGGAGCCATCCTTCGGTGTACGGGTCGGAGTTGATGACCTCGGGGGTGTCCGATGTGGTGCCGTTCACCTCGACGACCTCGCCGGAGACCGGCGCGTACAGCTCGCTGACCGACTTGGTCGACTCGACCTCGCCGAACACCTCGCCCGCGGTGATGGCCGAGCCCGCGTCGGGCAGCTGGACGAACACGATGTCACCGAGCGACTCGGCGGCGAAGGCGGTGATGCCGACGGTCGCGACGCCGTCCTCGACGCTCAGCCACTCGTGTTCTTTGGTGTACTTCAGGTTCTCGGGGATGCTCACAGCTGGGAGTCCTTTACGCGCGGGAGTAGAAGGGCAGGGCGACGACCTCGACGGGCTCGATCCTGCCCCGGATGTCGACGGACAGCTCGGTGCCGGGCTCGGCGTACGCCCGATCGACGTACGCCATGGCGATCGGGTAACCCAGCGTCGGCGACAGCGCGCCGCTGGTGACCTCGCCGATCTCGGTACCGTCCACCAGCAGCTTGTAGCCGTGGCGCGGGGCGCGGCGACCGGCGCCTTTGAGCCCCACCCGCACGCGCGGGACGTCCTGCCCGGACCGCTCCTCGAGGGCGGCGCGGCCGACGAAGTCACCCGGCTTCTCGAACTTGACGACCCGGCCGAGCCCGGCCTCGAACGGGCTCTGGTCCAGGGTGAGCTCGTTGCCGTACAACGGCATCCCGGCTTCCAGGCGCAGCGTGTCGCGGCAGGCGAGGCCCGCCGGGACCAGGCCGTGCGGCTCGCCGGCGTCCAGCAGCAGGCGCCACAGCGCCGGTGCCTCGCCGGCGTCGACGAACAGCTCGAAGCCGTCCTCACCGGTGTAGCCGGTGCGGGCGAGCAGGACGTCGTGGCCCTTCACCGACGCCGGGACGCTGGCGTAGTACTTCAGCGCGTCCAGGTCGGCGTCGGTGACCGCGCCGAGGATCTCGACGGCCTTCGGGCCCTGGACGGCGATCAGCGCGGTGGTCTCGCTGCGGTCGTCGACGACGGCGTCGAAGCCCGTCACCCGCTCGGCGAGGGCGTCGGCGACGACCTTCGCGTTGCCCGCGTTCGCGACGACCAGGTAGTGGTCGTCTTCCAGCCGGTAGACAACGAGGTCGTCGAGCACCCCACCGGATGCGTTGCAGATCATCGTGTACCGCGCCCGGCCCGGCTTGACCCCGGTCAGGTTGCCGACCAGCGCGAAGTCCAGGACGTCGGCCGCCTGCTTGCCGGTGACGTGGATTTCGGCCATGTGCGAGAGGTCGAACAGCCCGGCCGCCTCGCGGACGGCCTTGTGCTCGGCCAGCTCGCTGGCGTAGCGGACCGGCATCGACCAGCCGGCGAAGTCGGTGAACAGCGCACCGAGTCCCTTGTGGACTCCGTGCAGGGAGGTCTCTTTCGACACTGGGGCTCAGCCTTCGTAAGCGTTGAGGGGCGGGCAGGAGCACACGAGGTTACGGTCGCCGCGGGCGCCGTCGATGCGACGCACCGGGGGCCAGTACTTGTTCTTGCGCGAAACACCCGCCGGGTACACGGCCAGCTCGCGGTCGTAGCGCCTGTCCCACTCGCCGACCAGCGTCTCGGCGGTGTGCGGCGCCCCGCGCAGCGGCGACTCCTCGGCACTCCACTTGCCGTTCGCGACCTCGTCGATCTCCGCGCGGATGGCGATCATCGCGGCGATGAACCGGTCGATCTCGCCCAGGTCCTCGGACTCGGTCGGCTCGACCATCAGCGTGCCGGCGACCGGGAACGACATCGTCGGCGCGTGGAAGCCGTAGTCGATGAGCCGCTTGGCGACGTCGTCGACCGTCACGCCGGTCTCCTTGGTGATCTGGCGCAGGTCGAGGATGCATTCGTGCGCGACCAGGCCGTCCTGGCCCGTGTAGAGCACCGGGTAGTGCGGCGCCAGGCGCGAAGCGACGTAGTTCGCGGCCAGCACGGCGACCTTCGTGGCCGCGGTCAGGCCGGGCGCGCCCATCATCCGGACGTAGGCCCAGGAGATCGGCAGGATCGACGCCGAGCCGTAGGGCGCGCCGCTGATCGGGCCGACGCCGGTCTCCGGGCCGGCGGCGTCGAGCAGCGGGTGGTTCGGCAGGTACGGCGCGAGGTGCGCGCGCACCGCGACCGGGCCGACACCGGGTCCGCCACCGCCGTGCGGGATGCAGAAGGTCTTGTGCAGGTTCAGGTGTGAAACGTCGCCGCCGAACTCGCCCGGCTTGGCCAGCCCGAGCAGCGCGTTGAGGTTCGCGCCGTCGACGTACACCTGGCCGCCGCCGTCGTGGACGATCTTGGCCAGCTCGTCGATGTCGTGCTCGTACACGCCGTGCGTGGACGGGTAGGTCACCATGATCGCGGCGAGGGTGTCGCGGTGGCTGTCCACCTTGGACCGCAGGTCGGCCAGGTCGACGTTGCCCTCGTCGGTGCACTTCACGACGACCACGCGCATCCCGGCGAGCACCGCGGACGCGGCGTTGGTGCCGTGCGCGGACGACGGGATCAGGCAGACGTCACGGGCCTCGTCGCCGTTGGCGCGGTGGTACGCGCGGATCGCGAGCAGGCCGGCCAGCTCGCCCTGGCTGCCCGCGTTCGGCTGGAGCGACACCCGGTCGTAGCCGGTGACCTCGGCCAGCCAGCCCGCCAGCTGCTCGACCAGCGTGTGGTACCCGGCAGCGTCCTCGGCGGGCGCGAACGGGTGGATGCCCGCGAACTCCCGCCAGCTGATCGGCTCCATCTCGGTGGTGGCGTTGAGCTTCATCGTGCAGGAGCCGAGCGGGATCATGCCGCGGTCGAGCGCGTAGTCCAGGTCGGACAGCTTGCGCAGGTAGCGCAGCATCGCCGTCTCGGAGCGGTGGGTGCCGAAAACCTCGTGGCCCATGAAGCCGCTCTCGCGGGCCAAGCCGTTGGGCAGCGCGACGCCGTCGCTCACCTCCGCTTCGATGCCGAACGCACGCAGCACCTTCGCGGTGATCGCGGGGGTGCTGACCTCGTCGAAGGCGACGCGGACGTGGTCGGCGTCGACGTGGCCGAGGTTGATCCCGGCCTCACGGGCGGCCGCGTGGACCTCGGCGGCCCGGCCCGGGACGCGCGCGACGACCGTGTCGAAGAAGGACTCGTGCACGACCTCGACGCCGCCGGCACGCAGGGCTTCGGCGAAGCCCGCGGCGAGGCCGTGGACGCGCCGGGCGATCTTCTTCAGGCCGTCCGGGCCGTGGTAGACCGCGTACATCGCGGCGAGCACGGCCGGGAGGACCTGCGCGGTGCAGATGTTCGACGTCGCCTTTTCGCGGCGGATGTGCTGTTCACGCGTCTGCAGCGCGAGGCGGTAGGCCGGGTTTCCGTCGGCGTCGACCGAGACGCCGACCAGGCGCCCGGGCAGCGAGCGCTCGAGGCCGGCGCGGACGGACAGGTACCCGGCGTGCGGGCCGCCGTAGCCGAGCGGGACGCCGAAGCGCTGGGTCGAACCCGCGGCGACGTCGGCGCCGAACTCGCCGGGCGCGGTGATCAGGGTGAGCGCGAGGAGGTCGGCGGCGACGGTGAACAGCGCGCCCGCGGCCTTCGCCGACTCGGAAATCGCGTGGTAGAAGCCGCGGCCACGCAGGACACCGGACGCGCCGGGGTACTGGACGACGACGCCGAAGAAGTCCTCGGGCAGGCCGGTGAGCAGGTCGCGGACCTCGACCTCGATGCCGAGGGCCTCGACACGGGTGCGCACGACGGCGATGGTCTGCGGCAGGCACTCGGCGTCGAGGACGACCTTGTTCGACTTGGACTTCGACGCGCGCCGCATGAGCGTGACGGCCTCGGCGACGGCGGTCGACTCGTCGAGCAGCGAGGCGTTCGCGGTGGCCAGGCCGGTCAGGTCGGCGACCATGGTCTGGAAGTTGAGGAGGGCTTCGAGCCGCCCCTGGGAGATTTCCGGCTGGTAGGGCGTGTACGCGGTGTACCAGGCCGGGTTCTCGAGGACGTTGCGGCGGATCACGCCGGGCGTCACGGTGTCGGAGTAGCCGAGGCCGATCATCTGCGTCATCGGCCGGTTGCGCGCGGCGAGGGCGCGCAGCTCCGCGGTGGCTTCCTCTTCGGACGCGGCGGGCGGGAGCCGCAGGTCACGGGTGGCGCGGATGGCACTGGGGACGGCGGCGCCGACGAGGGCGTCCAGGCTGCCGTAGCCGCACTCGGCCAGCATCTTCGCGCGTTCGGCCTCGGACGGGCCGATGTGGCGGGCGTCGAACTGCGTAGATGTGATGGGGAGCTCCTCGGGCCGGGCACCGGACAGAACGGTGCGCTGGGAACTCCCCCTCTGTCATGGCACCTGAGAGTTTCACCGTGGGCGACACGGCTTTCACCTTGGGTGAGGCGCGGGTGCGCCTGCTTTCCAGAGTGGCCTCGCGCGAAGCGGTAGCAGGTACCTGAGAGATTCCGGGGAGTTTGCTCCTTCGGTGCCCCACCGACTTCGTGAGGGCTCTCCCGCCTCGGCTCTACGGCCCGATCTGCAGTTGTGACGGTCACGGTACCCGGCACTTCCCGCGGGCGTCTACTTCACCCGGCCAACACCACACCGATCCTCGACCGGCCCCCAAGCGCTCCCCCGGACGTCATGAAAGAGTCGTTCATGACGTCCGATGTCATGAACGACTCGTTCATGACGTCCCGGCGACCCGGCGGACCACGCTGCCGGCCCAAGCCGGGGGACGGCGGACCCGGCCCGAGGGCAGGACCAGGCGCTTCAGCGGGCCGCCGAGCGGGACCGGCGGGTGGCCCGCGCCCAGGAGGACCTGCTCGACGATCTGCTCCGCGTGCCACGCCACCGAGTCGTTGAGCCGGTCCAGCGAGGGCTGGTCGCCGTCGAAGACGTCCTCGTCGGCCAGCGTCACCTCGAAGTACGCGCAGCCCGGCGGGACCGCGATCGCCTCCTCGATCGCCCGCGCTCCGTCGAGGGGGTCGTCGAACCCCGCTTCGAGCAGCGCCGACCGGTAGATGCGGGCCGCCCGCGCGCGCATGCGGGGGCCGTAGCGGACGACGACCGGGAGCCGTCCGGTCAGGTCGGGCACGGCCAGGCCGTGCAGCAGCATGATCGGCGGCACCGAGTGCACCAGCCGCGGCGCGGGTTCGGCCAGCTCGCGGGCGGTGAGCCGGACCCGGTCGGCCATCGTGTCGGGGAGGCCGAAGTAGCGGAAGTCGACGTTGCCGAACCCCAGCCCGTCGGCGACCAGGGAGGCGAGCAGCTCGCCGTAACCCCAGATCGGCGACAGCACGACGACCGGCGGCGCGGCGACGACCGGGGAGGGCGCGGGCGGGCGCGTCGCCTCCTGCTCGGGCACCTGGATCACCAGCCGGGGCGGCTCGTGCCAGTCGTGCACCTCGGCGACCCGCCAGTACAGCCCGAGCGGCCGCCACAGCTCGCCGAGGACGTCGTGCTCGATGATCCGCCGCACCTCGGCGTCGTCGTGGGGCAGCTCCCGCGGCGGCACGATCCCGACGTAGTGGTGGTAGGTGACGCGGACCTCGTCGCCGCGGGTGGCCGAGCGGATCCGCATCTCCCAGTCGATCGGCGACGCCGCGATCGCGTTGGCCACCTGCGTGCCGGGCGAGGAGTAGACCAGCGCGGTGGCCTGCCGGAGGAACTGCCCCGCCCGGTCGATGCCCTCCCTCAGCGCCTTCGCCGCCTGAGCGACGTGCACCGGCGACGCCAGCGCCTCGGGCAGCACCCCGGCGACGCGCAGCAGCTCGGCTTCGCCCAGCCCGGTGACCTCGGCGAGCTGGGCCCAGTGGTCGAACACCGTCACCTTCGGCGCGTGCCGGTGCTCGATCCAGCTGCGCAACGTCGACGTCGGGACGCCGATGCGCCGCGCGGCCTCGTCCAGGGACAGACCGCGGGAGCGGATGCCGGCCCGGACCGCATCCGCCCATTCGTCGGCGCGCCAGTGCGTCACCTCACAAAGCTAACGAAACCCGCTAGCTTTGCGCAGGGACAACCCGCCCACGACGCTCCGACGCTGGTCACCATGACCACCACCGTCATCGCCTTGACCCTGATCGTCGGCGTGCTGACCTTCGCCGCCGGTGCCTTCCTCGCCTCCGAGGTCGCCGCTCGCGTCCTTCGCCGCCGGGAAAAGGCGATCTCCGAAGAGCGCAAACGCCTCAACGCCGCCTGGAAGTTCCTGAAGGACGTCTACGGCGTCAAGACGCGCCGTTAGAGCGGGGTGACGTACGCGCCCGAGATGCCGCCGTCGACCAGGAACTGCGACGCCGTGATGAAGCTGGCGTCGTCGCTGGCCAGGAAGGCCACCGCCGCCGCGATCTCCGACGGCTCGGCGAACCGGCCGACCGGGACGTGGACCAGCCGCCGGGCCGCGCGTTCCGGGTCCTTGGCGAACAGCTCCTTGAGCAGCGGGGTGTTCACCGGGCCCGGGCACAGCGCGTTGACGCGGATGTTCTCCCGCGCGAACTGCACGCCCAGCTCACGGCTCATCGCGAGCACGCCGCCCTTGGACGCGGTGTAGGAGATCTGCGACGTCGCCGCGCCCATCACCGCCACGAACGACGCGGTGTTGATGATGGACCCGCGGCCCTGGCGCTGCATGTGCGGCAGGACGGCCTTGCAGCACAGGTACACCGAGGTCAGGTTGACCCGCTGCACGCGGTCCCACGCCTCGATGCCGGTGGTGAGGATCGAGTCGTCCTCCGGCGGCGAGATGCCGGCGTTGTTGAAGGCGACGTCGACCGAGCCGAACTGCTCCACCGTGCTGTGGAACAGGTTCTCGACCTGCTCGGCGTCGGTGACGTCGGTCTGGATGAACGCGCCGCCGATCTCGTCGGCGGCCGCCTTGCCCTCGGCCGGCGAAAGGTCCGCGATGACGACCTTCGCGCCTTCGCTCGCCAGGCGCCGGGCCGAGGCGAGCCCGATGCCGCTGGCGCCGCCGGTGATGACCGCGACGCGGCCTTCGAAACGCTGGACCATTACTCCTCCGTGCTCAGAAAGACGTTCTTGGTTTCGGTGAACGCCGCGGCGGCGTCCGGGCCGAGCTCGCGGCCGAGGCCGGACTGCTTGAAGCCGCCGAACGGCGTCCAGTAGCGCACCGACGAGTGCGAGTTCACCGAGAGGTTGCCGGATTCGACGCCGCGCGCAACTCGGAACGCGCGGCCGGCGTCGCGGGTCCAGATCGACCCGGACAGGCCGTACTCGGTCGCGTTGGCCATCCGGATCGCGTCGGCCTCCTCGGCGAACGGCACGACGGCGACGACCGGGCCGAAGACCTCCTCCGCCGCGAGCGGGTGGCGCAGGTCCGGCGGGGTGACGACGGTCGGCGGGAACCAGAAGCCGGGCCCGGACGGCGCGGTGCCGCGGAACGCCACGGGCGCGTCGTCCGGCACGTAGGAGGCGACCTTCTCCCGGTGGGCGGCGGAGATGAGCGGTCCCATCTCGGTCTTCTCGTCGCCGGGGTCGCCGACGACGACGCCGTGCACCGCGGGTTCGAGCAGCTCCATGAACTTCTCGTACACGCTCGCCTGCACCAGGATCAGCGAGCGCGCGCAGCAGTCCTGGCCCGCGTTGTCGAAGACGCCGTAGGGCGCGGTCGCCGCGGCCTTCGCCAGGTCGGAGTCGGCGAAGACGATGTTCGCGTTCTTGCCGCCCAGCTCCAGCGTCACGCGCTTCACCTGCGCCGCGCAGCCCGCCATGATCTGCTTGCCGACCTCGGTGGAGCCGGTGAAGACGACCTTGCGCACGGCCGGATGGTCGACGAACCGCTGCCCGACCACGGACCCCTTGCCGGGCAGCACCTGGAAGACGTCCTCCGGGATGCCTGCTTCGCGCGCCAGCTCGGCCAGCCTGATGGCGGTGAGCGGCGTCAGCTCGGCGGGCTTGAGGACGACGGTGTTCCCGGCGGCGAGCGCCGGGGCAAAACCCCAGCCGGCGATCGGCATCGGGAAGTTCCACGGCACGATCACGCCGACCACGCCCAGGGGTTCCCGGAAGGTCACGTTGACCCCGCCCGGGACCGGGATCTGCTGGCCGATCAGGCGTTCCGGGGCCGCGGAGTAGTAGTTGAGGACGTCCCGGACGTTGCCTGCTTCCCAGCGCGCGTTGCCGATGGTGTGCCCGGAGTTCTCGACCTCCAGCCGCGCGAGGTGCTCGATGTCGGCCTCGACGGCGTCGGCGAAGCGGCGCAGCAGCCGCGCGCGGTCGCCGGGGGTGACGTCGCGCCAGGCCGGGAACGCCGCCTGCGCGCGGGCGATCGCCGCGTCGGTCTCTTCGGCGCTGGTCAGCGGGACGCTCCGCACCACCTCCTCGGTGGCGGGGTTCAGGACGTCGAAGGTGGTCATCTACTTCTCCTTGCTCGCGTCGACGAGAGCCTGGAACAGCCGGACGTCGTCGCTGTCCTGCTCGGGGTGCCACTGGACGCCCAGGGTGAACTCGCCGGGTATCTCCGCGGCCTCGATCGTGCCGTCGGCCGCCCACCCGACGGCCTCCATGCCGATGCCGAGCCGGTCGATCGCCTGGTGGTGGTAGCACAGCGTCTTGGTCTCGGGCCCGAGGATCGCCGCCGCGTGGCTGCCTCCGGCGAGCGTGACCGTGCCGCGGCCGAACGTCGCCGGGGCGGGCTGGTGTTCGGTCGTTTCCTTGGTCTCCGGCAGGTGCTGGACCAGCGTGCCGCCGAGGGCGACGCTCATCACCTGCAGGCCGCGGCACACGCCGAGCACCGGCTTGCCCGCCTTGCGCGCGGCTTCGAACAGGCCGAACTCGAAGGCGTCCCGCTCCGGCCGGACGTAGGTGGCCGGGTGCGGCTCGTGGCCGTAGCGCGCGGGCTCGACGTCGGCGCCGCCGGTGAGCACCAGCCCGTCCACAGTGGACACCAGCCGGTCGTACGCGTCGGAGACCGGCGGCAGCAGCACCGGGATGCCGCCCGCCGCGACGACGCAGTCGACGTAGACCCGGTGCAGCAGCACGGCTTCGGTGTCCCAGACCAGGAACTTCGCGGGCTCCAGGTAGGACGTCAGCCCGATGACGGGCCGGTCGTCAGAGCCGTTCGAAGCCACGGACCAGCTCCCAGTCGGTGACGGCGGCGTTGTAGGCGTCGATCTCGATCTTCGCCGCGTTCAGGTAGTGGTCGACGACGTCGTCGCCGAAGGCCTCGCGCGCCAGGTCGCTGCCGGCCAGGGCCGCTGCGGCCTCGGGCAGCGTGGTCGTCACGGTGTCCCGGCCGGAGTGGTAGGCGTTGCCGGTGAACGGCTCTTCCAGCTCCAGCTCGTTCTCGATGCCGTGCAGGCCGGCGGCGATGAGCGCGGCGACGGCGAGGTACGGGTTGACGTCCCCGCCCGGCACCCGGTTCTCGACGCGCAGCGACTCGCCGTGCCCGACGACGCGCAGCGCGCAGGTGCGGTTGTCGGTGCCCCAGGCGATCGCGGTCGGCGCGAAGCTGCCGGGCACGAACCGCTTGTAGGAGTTGATGTTCGGCGCGAAGAAGTAGGTCAGCTCGTGCAGCCCGGCGAGCTGGCCGGCGAGGAAGTGTTCCATCAGCTTCGAGAAGCCGTGCTCGCCGTCACCGGCCAGGACGGCCCGGCCCTCGGTCGAGCGCAGGCTGATGTGGATGTGGCAGGAGTTGCCCTCGCGCTCGTTGTACTTCGCCATGAAGGTGAGGCTCTTGCCCTCCTGCGCGGCGATCTCCTTGGCGCCGTTCTTGTAGACGCTGTGGTTGTCGCAGGTGGCGAGCGCGTCGGTGTAGCGGAAGGCGATCTCCTGCTGACCGGGGTTGCACTCCCCCTTGGCGGACTCGGGGTAGAGCCCGGCGCCGGCCATGTCGTTGCGGATGCGGCGCAGCAGCGGCTCCAGCCGCGCGGTGCCGAGCATCGAGTAGTCGACGTTGTACTGGTTGGCGGGCTTGAGGCCGTGGTAGCGCTTGTCCCAGGCGGCCTCGTAGGTGTCGTCGAAGACGATGAACTCGAGTTCGGTGCCGACGTAGGCGGCGAGCCCCCGTTCGGCGAGCCGGTCGAGCTGCCGCCGCAGGATCTGCCGGGGCGACACGCTGACGGCGCCGCCCTGCACGCGCTCGACGTCGGCCAGCACCAGCGCGGTGCCCTCCTGCCAGGGGATCTCCCGCAGGGTGTCGAAGTCGGGACGCAGCACGAAGTCGCCGTAGCCGCTGTCCCAGGAGGAGAGCGCGTAGCCGTCGACGGTGTTCATGTCGACGTCGACGGCGAGCAGGTAGTTGCAGGCCTCGGTGGCGTGCCCGACGACCTCGTCCAGGAAGTACTCCGCCGAGCAGCGCTTGCCCTGCAGCCTGCCCTGCATGTCCGTGATCGCGACGAGCACGGTGTCGATCGTGCCCGCGTCCACGCGCGCGCGGAGTTCGTCGAGCGTGAGCATGCCTCGCCTGCGTGCCATCCGTCGCCCCAAAGGTTTGGTATGAATCCTTTGCCGGTCCTTCCTACCCGGTCACCGGGGCTGGGTCAACCCGAAATAAGGTATCTTTTTGTACCATTGGAGTGGCGGCCGGATTGTCCGGCTTGCCCGGCTGAGAAGAGTCTGTGAATTCGCCCGTCCGGGAGGAAACCGGGGGCCTCGCACGTTGAACGGGGCAAGAGAGGTGAGATCGATGACCACAGCATTCACGCAGACCACGATCGGACAGCAGCAGGCCCGGCCCCAGCTGCCGACCCTGCCCACCGGCTGGCCGATCGGTTCGTACGAGTCCTACGAGCAGGCACAGCGGGCGGTCGACCACCTCGCGGGCACCGACTTCCCGGTCACCGACGTCACGATCGTCGGCGTGGAACCGATGCTCGTCGAGCGGGTCGCGGGCAAGATGTCGTGGGGCAAGGTCCTCGGCAGCGCGGCGACGTCCGGCGCGCTGTTCGGCCTGTTCCTCGGCCTGATGCTCAGCCTGCTGAACCCCGGCGCCGGGATGATCCCGATCGTGATCGGCCTCGTCGCCGGTCTCGGGTTCAACCTGCTCTTCGGCGCGCTGGGCTACGCGGTGAACCGCAACAAGCGCGGCTTCATCTCGCAGAGCCAGCTGGTGGCCCGCCGCTACGACGTCCTGTCCCAGCCGCGCAACGCCGAGAAGGGCCGCGCCCTGCTGGCGGACCTCGCGGCGCGCAGCGCGTTCGGTCACTGACGCTCGTCGACACGAAGGCCGTCTCCCCAGGGAGGCGGCCTTCGCCGTGCCTGAGCAGCCCCCGTTTTCCACGCTACCGGGAGGGTCCGACAGTTCCGAACGTCCTCGGCAAGCGCGGCCCGGGTTGTCCACAACGCCGAGCCGGCGCCCCGATCATCCACACCGGCCCACCGGCGGCCGGAACCTGTCGGTGCCCGCCGGTAGCGTGGAAAACGGGGGCTGCTCAGGTGCCCGACGAGACCGTCGGCACGTCCGGTGCCCCCGCCGCCTCGGGCGCTTCCGCCGGGCGGCCCGCGCGGAGCAGCTTCCCCCAGCGCGCGCGGTCGTACCGCGCCGGCGGCGTCTGAGCCAGGAACTCCCGCAGGATCTCCAGGAACCGCTCCGGATCCGACCGGTGCGGGAAGTGGCCTGCCCCCTCGAAGAGGACCAGCCTGCTGCCCGGCATCGCCCGGTGCGCCCGCAGCGCGTGGCCGCTCGGCACGACGCTGTCTTCCGTGCCCCACACCAGCAGCGTCGGGATGCCCTCGGTCAGGTAGCAGCGATCCAGCATGTTGACCACCTGCCCGCGCCAGTCGACGACCGAGCGCAGCGTCCGCAGGAACGCCGAGCGCGTGCCCGGCTCGACCAGCCGCGCGTACCGGGTCAGCACGTAGTCGAGGTCCGCGTCGTCGAAGAGCCGCAGCAAGCCGGCGAACCCGCGCAGCGCCGCGACCGCGGGCGGCGTCCCCAGCAGCGGCAGCGCCAGCCCGGCTCCCGGCGCCGCGGCCAGGCGCAGCAGCGGGTGGACGCCCGCCCCGACCCCACCCGAGCCGACCAGCACGAGGCGTTCGCACCGTTCCGGGAACTGGTAGGCGAACTGCATCGCGACACCGCCGCCGAGCGAGTGCCCGACCACCGTCACCCGGTCGACGTCGAGGGTGGTCAGCAGGTCGCGCATGCCGCACGCGTAGGCCGCGACGGAGTAGTCCGCGCGCGGCTTGGCCGAGGAGCCGTGGCCGAGCAGGTCGGGCGCGATCACCGTGAAGTCGTCCGCCAGCGACGCCAGCAGGTCCAGCCAGGTCGACGAGTCGTCGCCGATGCCGTGCAGGAAGAGCAGGGCCGGCCCGCGCCCGGCCATCCGGTACGCGCGCTCGTACCCGTGGACGACCCGGGTGCGTGGGGCGAAGCTGTCCGGGGGTGGCGTCACCCGCCCAGCTCAGCACGCTCACGTTCACCCGGCGTTTCCAGCGCGTTCGGAACGGGTGAACACCAGGAGCGGCCCCCGACCGCCGCTCCTGGTGTTCGTTCCCCCTACCTCGTCGGCGTCGGCGAGGCGGTCGGCGACGCCGACGGCGTGGTGGTCGTGGGCGGTACCGTCACCTTCGGGATCGCCGCGCTGAACGGCACGCCCGCCAGCTCGCGGCAGGCCCCGCGGTAGCCGTTGTAACCGTTGTAGTTGCCCTGGTCGTCGGTGACGCCCTGCTCGATCTTCGGCCGGGGGAACCGGTTGTCCTGGCCGATCTTCTGCTTGCTGCCGCTCGCGTGCTCGCAGCCGTAGCGGGTCACGGTGATCGGCCTCCCCTCCTCGTCGTAGAGGTAGACCTCGGTCAGCGGCTTGCCCTCGGCGTCGAAGGCGTAGACGTTCTCGACTTCGCGACCGCCGTAGGTCAGCTGGTCGTTCCCGTAGTGGTCCGCCGTGGACGAGTAGTACGGCGGCGGACCCCCGTAGGAGTTCCCGCGGGCGAAGAGGTCGATCGCGGCGCCGAAGCCGCCCAGTACGCCGCCGATGACGAACGCCGAGATCGGCACGGCCGCCCACAGCAGCCGCCGGTCGTTGCGCACCCGCGGGCCCGCCCACAGGGCCGCGACGGCCGCCAGGATCAGGAACGGCAGCAACAGCACGCCACTCCGGCGCTGCAGCATGAACAGCAGCCCCAGCGCCACCAGCGCAACGGCGCACAGCACCCACCACGCCGGCTTGAGGGAACCGAGGTAGCGCAGGAACTTGCCGGTGTCCTCCTGCTCCCGGCCCTTGGCCACGGTGGTGCGCAGCCACCCGACCTCCGGCAGGGCCAGCACCGGCTCGACCCCGCCGCGCAGCAGCAGCACGAGGCTGACGAGGAAGACCGGAGCGAAGAGGAACAGGCCGACGAAGGCGTCGGGACTGCGGGAGACGGTGGCGCCGAAGGCGAGCGTGGCGAGCCCCAGCGCGCAGAACACCAGGCCCCACAACGCGATCCGCGGCTTCGTCAGGCTGGGCGCGGCGGTCGTCGCGAGCACCTGCGTCGCCCCCTCTTCCGGCGGCGGGTAGCCACCGGACGCGCGCAGCTCGGCGGCGTAGCTCTCGGGCGAGCCGAGCCGTTCGATCAGGGCTTCGACGCGGGCACCCTCGCCCAGCTCGGCCTCCAGCTCCGCCAGGTGCGGGCGGACGTCCTCGAGGATCTCCTCGATCTCGCTCGCGGGCAGGTCGGCGAGCGCGGTCCGGACCCGCGCCAGATACACCCGCACGGCGGTCGGCTTGTCGCTCATGCTGCCTCTCCCAAAAGCACGTTCATCGTCGATGCGAAGCTCTGCCACGTCTTGCCCGACTCCGCGAGGCGCGCGCGGCCCGGCTCGTTCAGGCTGTAGTACTTGCGGTGCGGGCCTTCTTCACTGGGCACCACGTACGAGGTCAGCAGGCCGGCCTTGTAGAGCCTGCGCAACGTCCCGTACACCGACGCGTCCCCCACCTCGTCCAGGCCGGCGGCCCGGAGTCTTCTCAGTACGTCGTACCCGTAGCCGTCTTCCTCACGGAGCACCGCGAGGACGGCGAGATCGAGCACGCCCTTGAGCAGCTGACTGATCTCCACTGCACCCTCCAGTCTTACGCATGGGAAGGTACCACGCATTGCGCAGTAGTGTGCACGGCGGAGGGCCATCCGGTGTCGCGCCGGGTCAGCCGCGGGTGTCCACCGGTCGTTCGAAGAAGGATTCGAGGACCACGATCGTCTGCGTGCCGGTGACGCCGTCGATCGCGAAGAGGCGGCGCAGCGACGCCTGGAGGTCCTCGGTCGTCGCCGTGCGCACCTTCACCAGCAGGGACGCCGGGCCCGCGATGACGTGGGCCTCCACCACTTCCGGGAGCGCTTCGAGGGCCTCGCCCACCGGGCGGTCGCCCATCCAGGCGTTCGCTTCGACGAGGACGAAGGCGGCGACGCCGCGGCCGACCGCGGCCGGGTCGACGTCCACGGTGGTCCGCCGGATGACCTCCTGGTCCCGGAGCTTGCGCACGCGTTCGTGGGTGGCGCCCGCGGAGAGCCCGACCGCCTTGCCGAGGGCGGCGTAGGCCTGGGTCGCATCACGCTGGAGTTCGGCGAGCAGCATGCGATCTACTTCATCCACCGCTTGACCGTATCAGGTTCGGCGATACATGCTTTCAACAGAATTTCATGAGGAGTGAGCGATGGACCTGATCAAGACGGACTTCCAGGTGCTCGACGAGCGGTTCGCGCGCGTGAACGGCGACGAGTGGACGCAGCGCCTGCACACCGGCTGCCGCTGGACGGAGGGACCGGCGTACTTCCCGGCGGGCCGCTACCTGGTGTTCAGCGACATCCCCAACGACCGCACGCTGCGCTGGGACGAGACGACCGGCCGGGTCGGCGTGTTCCGTCAGCCGTCCGGGTACGCGAACGGCCACACGGTGGACCGCCGGGGCCGGTTGGTCAGCTGCGAGCAGGGCCCCCGCCGGGTGACGCGCACCGAGCACGACGGCTCGATCACCGTGCTGGCGTCGGAGTACCGGGGCAAGCGGCTGAACAGCCCGAACGACGTCGTCGAGCACTCCGACGGGTCGATCTGGTTCACGGACCCGAGCTACGGCATCGACAGCGACTACGAGGGCTACCGCGCGGAGAGCGAGATCGGGGCGTGCCACGTGTACCGCGCGGCCCCGGACGGCTCGGTGACGATCGTGGCGGACGACTTCTGCCGGCCGAACGGGCTGGCGTTTTCGGCGGACGAGTCGCGGTTGTACATCGCGGACACGCGGCAGGACCCGAGCCACCTCAGGGTGTTCGCGGTCGGTCCGGACGGCAAGCTGACGGGCGGCGAGATCTTCGCCACGAGCGACAGCGGCGGCTTCGACGGCGTCCGGGTGGACAGCGAAGGCCAGGTTTGGGCCGCGGCCCACGACGGGCTGCACTGTTTCGCTCCGGACGGGACGCGGATCGGGAAGCTGCGGATCCCGGAGGTGTGCTCGAACTTCACGTTCGGCGGAGCGCGCGGGAACGAACTGTTCATCACGGCTTCGAGTTCGCTGTACACGCTGAGGGTGACGGTGAACGGGGCCCGCTACCCCCGCTGAAGGGCACCTTCCTCGCATCCTGCGGGAGGAAGGGGCCCTTCAACGCACCACATGAGACGAAGGGGCCCTTCAGCCCGCGGCGGCCAGCCGGTCCGCCACCGCCCCGCGGCGGCGCCAGGCCCGGCTCACCTGGACCAGCCAGGCCGCCTCGGCCGCCACGTCCGCTTCCGTGTCCGGTTCCGCGACGTGGTCGGGTTCGCGATCGAAGCGGCGGCCCGCCCGGCCCGCCTCGATCGCCGCCGCCAGCGTCACCGCTTCCACCGTCGCCGCCACCTCGGCTTCGCGGACTCCCACCCGGCGGGCCGCCGCCTCCGCGCGGGCCGGGAGGTCCGGGTCGAAGTGGGCGCGCAGCGCCAGGTGGCCGTCGCGGATTTCGATGACCCTGCGGTAGAGCGCGAACTCCGCGCCGCCCGCCAGTTCGCGGCCCGGGTCGAGGGCGATGCCCGGGACCGCCGTGCGCAGCGCCGTCCACAGTGGCTCGATGCGGCGGTAGGCCCGGTACGCGCGGACCCGGCCGATCACCGACGACACCGCCGGTGACCAGGCGCTGAGCGTGGCCCCGATGGCCACGCACCCGACCGTCACCGCCGCCAGGATCGAGGACGGGAGGTCCTCGCGCGCGCCGATCCGGGCCGTGCGCGCGAGCCGGACGACGTCGTCGACGTCCCAGAACGTCCACGCGGCCGCCGCACCCACGCCGACGGCCAGCAGCCACAGCCCGGTGCGCAGCGGTCCCGGCTCCGCGTGCCACGCGCTGCGGACGAACACCGCGAACAGCAGGCCGAGGCTGATCAGGCTGTAGAGCAGGAACACCACCTTGTCGGCCAAGGCGAACGGGAGGCCCGCGTCCGAAAAGACGGTGTCGTCGCCCACGCGCCGGGGCTCGGAAAGCGCGAAGCTCACCGCGAGCAGCACCATCGTCGCCGCGGTGAACAGCGCGTGCGGCGCGAGGCGGGCGCCTTCGCCGCGCCACACCGACTGCGTGAAAGCCATCGCGAACCCGATCGCGCCCAGCTTCAGCTCGTCGCCGGCCAGGCTGAGGACCCACTCGGCCACCGGGCCCGGCCCGGCGAGGGCCGACATCGCCGGCGTCAGCACGAGGATGCCGGTGGCGATGCAGATGCCGAACCCGGCGAGGAACCACATCGTGCGCACCGGCTGGCTGCCGCGCGCCTCGATCAGCTTGTACCCGAAACCGGCGAAGCCCGCCGCGCAGAGGTAGTAGGCGAGGGTTTCGATCACGGCGTGCGGCGGCCGAACACGGAATCGAAGCGCCGCACGCCGTCCGGGACGCCGGGCGCGGGTCCGCGCGGCCCGGCGGGCCGCACGACGCGCTGCGCGAGCAGGCTCGCGACCAGCTCGGCTTCGCGCTCCTCGACCTCCGAGTAGGTGGTGCGCCCGAGCACGCGCCGGACGAGCTCCGGGGAAAGGTTCGGCATGAGCTGCCGCCCGGCGTCGTCGAGGGCGACCCCGTCGGCGCCGGCAGCGTGGCCGTCGGAACCGACGTGGCCGCACAGCAGGTGCCCGACCTCGTGCAGCAGGATGTGCCGCCGGTGCAGGGCGGTCGTGTTGGTCGGGTAGAGGATGTAGTCGGCGCGTTCGGTGCTCATCAGCAGCCCGCACGGCGCGCCCTCGGGAGCGCTGACCGGCATCAGCTCGATGGGGCGGCCGCGCTCGGCGGCGAGGCCCGCGACGAAGTCCCCCGCATCGAACGGTTCGGGCAGGCTCACGCCGTCGGCGACCTGACGGGCCCGCTGCCAGAGCGAGCGCGCCGGTCGCCGCCGCCACGATGGTCGCGCCACCTCAGCCCCCTTCACCACGCCGCGGCCGAATGGCTGGTTCAACGCGGCGGGTCCGGCGGAGTTACGCACCGGAAGCGAAAATTCCCGTGTCGTCCGGGACTTCGCCCCGGGCCGGGGGCTCCGCCACCCGGACCCCCGAGAAACGAAAATACGCTCCCTGCGCCCTCGGACGGACCACCGCCGCGACGCGGCACCGAACCCCGGCCGGTCCGCCCACACCAGGCTGCCGACCTGCTGCCACCCTCAGCTCTCCTTCTTCGGGCCGCCGCGGCCGGCCTCCCTCCGGGCGATCGCGTCGATCATGTCGCTGATCGTGTCCAGGCCGTCCGAGGACAACGTCACCGCGCGCAACGCCAGATCCCGCACCCCCGCGTCGCGCAGCGCGCCCAGCAAGGCCAGTTCCTCGGCGATCTTCCTGCTCTGCTCGTCGTCGAAGAAGTACGCCGGGGGCACGCCGAAGAACTGCGCGAGTGCCTCGAGGTGCCGTTTGGTCGGGTTGTCGCGCCGGCCCGTGCGCAGCTGCCACAGGTACGTCGTCGAAAAGCTCTCGCCCGTGGCCTCGCGGCAGGCCTTGGCGACCTCTTCGTTGCTGTACGGCTCCCGATCGGGCCTGCGGACGACGTGGAACAGCCGGTCGACCTTGTCGGCCAGCGACGACTTTCCGGGCTCCTTGACCACGCTGCCCTCCCTCGGCTACCAGGCATATTCATCCTAGCTGAAAGGCGAACCCCCTTTATCTACCCGAGTTCGGCCTCGGCCGCGGCTGGCAGCGCGGGCACGAGAACGACGAACGGTTCATGAACGGCTCCCGCCGGATCGCCGTGCCGCACCGGTGGCACGGCATCCCCTCCTGGCCGTACGCGTCCAGCGACCGGTCGAAGTACCCCGACTGCCCGTTGACGTTCACGTACAGCGCGTCGAACGACGTCCCGCCCGCGCCCAGTGCCGCGTTCATCACGTCCGACGCCGCGGACAGCAGCTCGCGGCCCTTCGCCATGGTCAGCTTTTCGGTCGGCCGGGCCCAGTGCAGGCGAGCGCGCCACAACGCTTCGTCCGCGTAGATGTTGCCGATGCCCGACACCAGCGTCTGGTCGAGCAGTGCCCGCTTGACCTCGGTGCGCCGCGACCGCAGCGCGCGCACGGCCGTGTCCAGGTCGAACTCCGGGTCCATCGGGTCGCGCGCGATGTGCGCGATCGTGTCCGGGAGCAGGACGTCGCCGCCGATGTCACCGAGGTCGTCCAGCGCCAGGCCGCCGAACGTCCGCTGGTCGACGAACCGCAGCTCCGGCCCGTCGTCGTCGAAGCGCAGCCGCACCCGCAGGTGCTTCTCGTCCGGCGCGCCCTCCGGCTGGACGAGCATCTGCCCGCTCATCCCCAGGTGGGCCAGCAGCGCCTCCTTGCCGGACAGCTCCAGCCACAGGTACTTGCCGCGCCGCCGCGCCGCCTCGACGCGGGTGCCGGCCAGCCGCTGCGTGAAGTCCTCCGCGCCCAGCGCGTGCCGGCGGATGGCGCGCGGGTGCAGGACCTCCGCCTCGCGGATGGTCCGCCCCGCGACGTGCGCCTGCAGGCCCAGGCGGACGACTTCGACCTCGGGTAGTTCGGGCATACGGCCATTGTGCCCGGCAGGTACGACAATTCTTGAGAAGGCACCTACGGAGCGGTGGGCCCGACGTCGGCCTTCGTGAGCGGAACCCGGGTCGTCCCGGAAGCGAAGTACTCGTCGGCGCCGACGTCGAAGGTGCCGCTGCGGGCCTGCAGGTCGAAGTCCTTCGCCGCATACGGGTAGGACCCCACCCCGGTGTCGATCGCCGGGCTGCCCGACGACAGCCGGTAGAGCCCGGCGGCGTCCTTGACCAGCTTCGGATCGACGTTCCGCGACGGGATCCCCGCCGCGCCGCCGGAGGTGATGTTGCCCTCGTACTTGACGACCGACCCGCTGGGCAGCGTGACCAGCGTCCCCGAGGTGCCCTTGACGATGTTGTCCGCGACCACGCAGTCCTTCGGCTTGAAGTCGCCGCCGTCGCCGTCGATCACCGACGAGCTGCCCAGCACCGTGTTGTACGCCACCGTCACGCGGTCCGGCCGGTCGTGGAGCTTGCTCGTCGGGCCGCTGTCGGCCTCGTCGCCGGAGCCGAAGACGATCGCGCGGTCGCCGGAGTTCGCCACGTAGTTGCCGACGATCCTGTGGTCGTTGCCGTGGAACCGGATGCCGGAGCCGAAGAGGACGTTGCCCTCGACGGTGCTGCGGTTGCCGTGGCGCAGCACGATGTAGCCCTTGCTGTCCCGGATCGTGTTGTACCGCACCACGTTGTCGGACGACTTGACGGAGATCGCCTCGCTGTCGCCGTCGGCCTTCTCGAAGAGGTTGTTCTCGATCAGCGCGTTCGCGGTGTACGACTGGCGGTCGCTCAGCCCCAGCCGGATCGACTCGCCGCCGTTCGAGCCGGTGAACTGGTGGTTGTAGAAGTAGTTGTGGTGCACGTGGACGCGCTTCGCCATGGCGCCCGACGGCCCGAGGATCTGCAGGAAGACGCCCTGGGTGGTGCGGTTCTGGAAGACGTTGCGGTCGACGACGGTGTCGTCGCCGCTGACCGTGACCCAGTTGCCGTCGGTCGTGAGCTGGAAGTCGTTGCGGGTCAGGCGGTTGGCCGGCGCGCCCGCCGGCACCGACAGGGAAGCGCTTCCCCGGAACTTGAAGCCGCGCAGCACCACGTTCGAGACGCCGCTCGCGAAGGCGAACGTCTTCGAGCCGGTGATGGTGGCCTGTCCGGTGTGCTCGGCGGCGATCGTCACGGGTGCCGAGCCGCTGCCGGACCGCTTGATCGACAGCGTCGAGCTCGCGGAGTAACTGCCGTCGGCGAGGACGATCGTGTCACCGGGGTTCGCTTTGTCCATTGCGGACTGCAGCGCCGAAAGCGACGTGACGCGAACCTGCGCGGCCGACGCCGCCGGTCCGGGGACGAAGACGAGTGCCGCGACGGCCAAGGGTACGAAGAACAGGCGCATCCGCCCTACCTCTCCATTGAGTACGAGCGCGCGGCGGATGATCAACACGCTACGGAGAGGAGGGCGGCGGCGTCAACCGGGGTTCCCGCTGATCAGGACTCCGGTTCGGCCTGCTTCTGCGCCTCGAGTTCGGCGGACAGCGAACGCCAGGCCGTCTCGGCGGCCTTCTGCTCGGCTTCCTTCTTCGTCGAGCCGGTGCCGTGGCCGAGGGGACGCCCGGCGATCAGCACCGTGGCCGTGAACTCCTTGCGGTGGTCCGGCCCGGTGTCCTCGACCTTGTACTCGGGCACGCCGAGACCGGCCGACGCGGTCAGCTCCTGCAGGCTCGTCTTCCAGTCGAGCCCGGCGCCGCGCAACGGGGCTTCGGCGAGCAGGCCGTCGAAGAGGTGGTGCACGAGCTTGCGCGCGATTTCGACACCGTGCTCGAGGTAGGCGGCGCCGATGACCGCTTCCAGGCCGTCGGCGAGGATGCTCGCCTTGTCGCGCCCGCCGGTGAGCTCTTCGCCCTTGCCGAGCAGCAGGTGTGCCCCGAGGCCGCCCTCGCCGAGCCCGCGGGCGACCCGCGCCAGGGCGTGCATGTTGACGACGCTGGCGCGGAGCTTCGCGAGCTGACCTTCGGGCAGGTCGGGGTGAGTGGTGTAGAGGTGGTCGGTGACGACGAGGCTGAGCACCGCGTCACCGAGGAACTCCAGCCGCTCGTTCGGCGGCAGCCCCCCGTTTTCGTACGCGTACGAACGGTGGGTCAGCGAAAGCCGGAGCAGCTCGGGGTCCATGGTGACCCCGAGCGCTTCGAGCAACGGCGCCGGATCGGCAGCTGGTCCTCCGGACGTCTTGCCCCCCATGTCGGCTACCCGATCAGGCGGGCTCGACGACCTGGCGGCCGTTGTGCTGGCCGCACGACGGGCACGCGATGTGCTGGAGCTTCGGCTGCTTGCAGGCGCGGTTGGAGCAGGGCACCAGCTGCACCGGAGCCGCCTTCCACTGGCTGCGGCGGGAGCGCGTGTTGGATCGCGACATCTTCCGCTTCGGGACGGCCACGAGTAGATCTCCTTATGACGGTCTGCTCGCGGTCGTGCGAGCGAACTTTCCTCCGGAACGAGCTGGGGCGCTCGTCAGGCTTGCTCAGCTGGGCCCAGGCTTTTCGCCCGCGTTCTCGTCGAAGCGCTCGACGAGTGCGGCCCACCGAGGGTCTATCTTCTCATGCCCGTGTCCGGGCTCGAGATCGGCCCACTTGACGCCGCACTCCGTGCAGAGCCCGGCGCAGTCCTCGGTGCACAGCGGAGCCAGCGGCAGGGCCAGCACGACGGCGTCGCGGACGATGGGTTCGAGGTCGATCCGGTCGTCGATCAGCCGGGGGATCTCGTCCTCGTCCGTGGTCTCCTCGGTGGCCGACCCGGGGTAGGCGAACAGCTCCTGGACCTCGACCTCGACCTCTTCGGTCAGCGGGTCGAGGCAACGGGCGCAGGTGCCCTTCGCGGTGGCCGTGGCGGTGCCGCTGACGAGGACGCCTTCGACGACGGACTCGAGCAGCAGGTCGAGGTCCAGCTCGGAGCCGGCCTCGATGGTGATGACGTCGGGGACGCCGAGCGGCGTCTCCACCGGCACGCTGCGCCGGACGGGGCGGCTCAGGCCGGCGTGCCGGCCGAGCTCGCGGGTGTCGATCACCCACGGGCTGCGGTCGTCGAGCTGGGGGGTCTTGTTCTCGGACATCCAGTCCAGAGTACGCACTGGTCGCCACCCCTTTTGAGCTGGCACCCCGCGGGTCGCGCGCGCCCACCCTCCCAGGGGGCCGGCCCCGGGTCCAGCCTAGCGAGGGCGGCTGACGAAAAGCCGCGAAAGCCGCAGCCTGCGACGTTCTGTCCACAACCCGCACGGCCTGTGGACAACCGCGGTGGTCACGTGCGAGCCCCCTGGTGGAGCGGCTCGAGTGGCCGAGGGGCGCTGTCGCGACACTTCAGGACGCGGGCCGCCTACGTGACCCGGCTCGCCCTCCCGAGCCAGCGGTTCCGGCAAGTCCGGGGTGCGGCGACGTCATGAACGACTCGTTCATGACGTCCAGCGCCACGAAAGGGTCGTTCATGACGTCCGGCGCCGGGAAAGAGCACCGGCTCAGCTCGAGAGACTCGTCACACCTGGTAGTCGTACAGCGTCGGCCGCCCGCCCGAGCTGGGCAGGTTCGCCGGCGAGCGCAGGTGGTTCCGCCCGGAGTCCACCGTCCGCAGCGTCGTGGCCAGCAGCTCGGAGAACTCCGCCAGCTTGCCGTCCACGTACGCGTCGCAGTCCGCGCGCTGGCGGTCGGCCTCCGCGTGGGCCTCGTCGACGATCCGGGCCGACTCCGCGTGGGCCGCCTGGACCACCTCGGTCTGGGCCACCAGGCGGGCCTGCTCCGCCCGGCCGTCCTCGATGGCGCGGTCGTAGGCGTCGCGGCCGGCCTGGATCATGCGCTCGGACTCCGCGCGGGAGCGGTCGGTGAGGTTCTGGTACTCCGCCTGGCCCGCCGCCACCGTGCGGTCGGCCTGGTCGTGCGCGTCGGCGAGCATCTGCTCCGCCCGGGCGCGCGCGTCGGCGAGGATGCGCTCCGCTTCGTCGGTCGCGTCGGCGATCGCGCGCTCGGCCTCGGCGTTCGCGCCGGCGACCGTCTCGCCCGCTTCCTTGCGGGCGGCGTGGATCAGGTCGTCGCGCTTGTCGAGGACGTCCTGGGCGTCGTCGATTTCCGCGGGCAGTGCGTCGCGGACGTCGTCGAGGAGTTCGAGCACGTCCCCCCGGGGCACGACGCAGCTGGCCGTCATCGGGACGCCGCGCGCCTCTTCGACGATGGTCACGAGCTCGTCGAGCGCCTCGAAAACCCGGTACACGGCAACTCCAATCCCCTGTCGCTGTGCCCAGTCTGCCCGCATCGGGCGCCGAAGCGGTGAAAGCGCACGGCGCCGGGCGTGTCCCCCTGGACCACGCCCGGCGCCGAAGTCACCCGGGCAGCGCGAAGGCCGGATCGGTGATCACGTTCGCGAGCTGCTCCTCGGTCAGCTGCGCCGAGTCGGCGGCGTCGTCGGCGGCGTCGGTGAGGGTCACCGTCGAGCCGTCGGCCCGGTGGAGGACGCCGTTGAAGCCGCGCAGCTTCGTGATCCCCCCCGCGCTCGCGTAGCCGGTTTCGAACACCAGCAGCTCGGCCCCGCCGGGCTGCGGGATCCGCTCGCAGCGCAGGTCGACCGACTTCGGCTCGGCGCAGGATCCGATCACGGGCACGCGGTCGCCCGGCGCCCGGCGGCCGTACACCGTCAGCTGGAAGTCCCCTGGCCGTCCGGCCGCGTCGGCGAAGATGGCGGTCACGGCCATCCGCCCGGGGCCGATGACGTCGGCCGGGGACGTGCCGACCGTCAGGCCCCGCACCCCCGGCAGCACCCGGGTGACGGCGTCGGTGAGGGCCTGCCGGATCCGCGCCTGGTCGGCGAGCGACGGCGGGGTGGGCGGGGCGGCCGGGGAAACCGGCGGCGTACCGGGGGCGAACACCACCACGGCCGCGATGACCGAGGCCACGGCGAGGGTGCCGGTGACGCCCGCCCGGCGGCGACGGACGTGGCGCGCCGCGCGGTCGGCGACCGCGTCCGGGTCGAAGCCGAGCGGCGGTTCCGGGACGTCCACCTCGCGCAGGCGGGTTTCGAGTTCGTGCATCACGCGCTCCTCTCCGAGCTGTGCTCGAGCACGCCGCGGAGGGTCTCGAGCCCGCGGGTGGCCTGGCTCCGCACGGTTCCTTCCGAGCAGCGCAGCACCTCCGCGACCTCGGCGGCCGGGAGATCGGCGCAGTAGCGGAGGACGACGGCGGCGCGCTGCTTCGGCGGAACCTCGGCGAGGGCGCGCAGGAGCGGGCCGGAAAGCCCGGCCTCGGACGTGGCGGAGGGCTGGTCCGGCACGACGCCGTCACGGCGTTCGCGACGCCGCCACGGCCGCCGCTGCTCGTCGAGCCAGCAGCGCAGCAGTACCTGCCGGGCGTAGTTGTCGACGGGCCCCCGCCGGGCGACTTTCGGCCACACCCGGTACAGCTTGACCAGGGCGTTCTGGACGAGATCCTCCGCGAGGTGCCAGTCGCCGCAGAGCAGGTACGCCGTCCGTCTCAGCGCAGCCGCCCGCGCCCGGGCGAACTCCCGGAAGTCCGCGTCCTCCGCAGCCCGCATCGCGCCTCCTCGACCGTCTCCTGGTGTACCTCACGGACGAGGGGGCGCGGCGCGTTGCACGAAATCAGGAATTCAGGTCGATCCGCTTGAAGGTCGCGTAGCGGTCGGGCGTGTAGGCCAGCTCGCCCGCCTTGCCGGAGATCACGCGGTCGTTCGTGCCGACGGCGAACAGCTTGTAGTAGCCGGACGCGCAGGCCGGCAGCACGCCTTCGCGGTTCTCGTAGGTCGTGCCGGCCGAGGTGCCGTTCCGGACGTTGTCCACGACCGTGCGAGCCGCCGAGGACAGCTGCGAGTAGCCGATCTTCGCCAGGCCCGACAGGTCGCCGCAGGCGTGCGTCGTGCCGCCGCCGCTGATGTCGATGACCTTGAAGGTGGCGTAGTGGTCGCCGGTGTAGAAGTACTCGCCGGCGCTGCCGGTCACGATGCGGCGCGTGCCGCGGGTGCTCGAGCCGGGCGTGGGCACCGTGTACTCGTGGTAGTAGCCCGACGCGCAGGCCGGGAGGACGCCTTCGCGGTTGTCGAAGACGACGCCGTCGTTCTTCGGGTACGGGAACGGGCCCCCCTTCTGGATCAGGTTGTACGTCGTCGTCGCTTCGGGCGGCAGTGCCGAAAGCGTCGTGTGCGAGAAGCCGGAGAGGTTCCCGCAAGCGTTCTGCGCGACGACGGCGGGGGAAGCCGGGGAAGCCGCTGCGGCGGCGGTGACCCCGGCGAACAGCATGGCCAGGAGCGCGAAAAGGACCGCGACCAGGCGTGATCGGTAGTTGGTCATTTTCGGACCGTAACCCGATGGGATGATCGTCAGGAGACGTCGACGTGAACTCCCGCACCACCGGGCCGAAGTCCCGACGAACGGAGGGGGCCGAACGACGGGAACCGGACACCCCGGCGTCCGATGTGGACCGGCGCGGGATCAGCGGCCGAGCGCGGGGAACTTCTCCGAAAGCCGTTCGTAGACCCCCGGCGGCACGAAGCGCTCGATGTCGCCGCCGAGCGCCGAGATCTCCTTGACCAGCGAGCTGGACACGAACCCGTACGCCGGGTTATTCGCCATCAGCAGCGTCTCGACGCCGGTGAGCTCGCGGTTCATCTGCGCCATCTGCAGCTCGTAGTCGAAGTCGCTGACCGAGCGCAGGCCCTTGACGACCGCCACGATCTCGTTGTCGCGGCAGTAGTCGACCAGCAGGCCCTCCCACGAGTCGACCAGCACGTTCGGCAGCTTCGCGGTGATCTCGCGGAGGATGTCGAGCCGCTCGGGGACCTCGAAGAGCCCCTTCTTCGACCGGTTGATCCCCACCGCGACGACGACCTCGTCGAACAGCCGGCTGGCCCGCTCGATGATGTCGAGGTGTCCGTTGGTGGCCGGATCGTAGGAACCGGGACAGACCGCACGCCGCATGGCGCGGACGCTACCGTGCCGGCCCCGGTCTCCGCCGCGTGGTTCACGACACAGCCGTGTACTCCGCCCAGAACACCGCGGTGTCGCCGTACTTCTTCGCCCGGGTCGGCTCGAAGGCCGCCGGCCAGTCGGGCTCGCCGTCGCGGGCGGCGCGCTCGATCACCACCAGGGCCGAGGACCCCAGCCAGCCGCCCGCGGCCAGCGCCGCCAGCACGGACCCGAGCGCCGCCGCGCCCACGGCGTACGGCGGGTCGGCGAGCACGAGGTCGAACGCGGCGGGCGCGGGCGCGGCGACGACCGCCTCGACCGGCCCGGACCGGACCGTGCCGCCCAGGCCCAGTGCGGCGACGTTGCCGCGCAGGACGTCCACCGCCCGCCGGTCGGACTCCACGAACAGGGCGTCCGCGGCGCCGCGGGAAAGGGCTTCGAGGCCGAGCGCGCCGGACCCGGCGTAGAGGTCGAGGACGCGCGCGCCGTCCAGCTCGCCCGCCGTCTCCAGGGCGTTGAACAGGGCTTCCCGCACGCGTTCCGACGTCGGCCGGGTGCCCTTCGGCGGCACCTTGAGCCGCCGTCCGCCCGCCGTCCCGGCCACGATCCTGGTCACCCCCCGATTGTGCGCGACGGCACGCGGCGCGGATGACCGGGACACGGGTGTCCCCGCCCGGGCCACCGCGTAGAGTCGTTCTTCGCCCTCGGAGGCGACCCCAAAGCTGTCAAGGAGCCATGCGTGTCCGAACCTCGGGTCAGACGGGCCGAGATCGCCATCGAGCAAGCCCACGTCGATCGCGTGTACACCCGTTTGGACGAATTGAAGGTCCAGGCCGAGGCGATGCGCACGAAGGGCTACGAGATCGGCCAGGGGGCGCAGCGCGAGGCGATCTTCGAGCAGGCGTCGATGCTGTTCGAGCGCGACATGATGGTCCACCACGCCAACCAGACGCTGCAGACGCTCGACGCCGAGTACGAGGGTCTCGTCTTCGGCCGCCTCGACGACCGCGAGGGGGAACGCACCTACGTCGGCAGGCTCGGCATCCGCGACGCCGAGTTCGACAACCTCGTCACGGACTGGCGCGCGCCGGCCGCGGCGGCGTTCTACCAGGCCACCGCCGAGGAACCGATGGACGTCGTGCGGCGGCGGGTGATCCGGTGCTCCGGCCAGAACGTCCTCGACGTCGACGACGACGTCCTGATCGCCGACGCCGTCCCCGAGGACATGCAGATCGTCGGCGAGGGCGCGCTGATGGCCGCGCTGGGCCGCTCACGCGGCGAGAAGATGCGGGACATCGTCGCGACCATCCAGAAGGAACAGGACGAGGTCATCCGGGCGCCCTGGCGGGGCGTCACCGAGATCACCGGCGGGCCGGGCACCGGCAAGACCGCCGTCGCGCTGCACCGCGCCGCCTACCTGCTCTACCGCTACCGCCGTCAGCTCGGCGGGGCCGGCGTGCTGGTCATCGGGCCGTCCGGGGTGTTCACCAGCTACATTTCGCGCGTTCTCCCCTCGATGGGTGAGACGAACGTCGAGCTGCGCGCGCTCGGCGAAGTCCTCGACGGGCTGGAGGCGACGCGGCAGGACGCGGCGCCCCTCGCCGCCGTCAAGGGGTCGCTGCGGATGCGGAAGGTGCTGCTGCGGGCGCTGCGGGACACGCCGCCGGAGGCGCCGGAGGAGATGCGGATCGTCTACCGCGGCGAAGTGCTGAAGCTGAACGCGCGGGAGCTGGAGAAGGTCCGCCGCAAGGCCCACACGCAGGGCGCGCCGCCGAACCGGTCCCGGATCCGGGCGGCCGAGCTGCTGCTGGACGCCCTCGCCGCGAAGGCCGACCAGCACGCGAAGGACGACGGCAGGCAGCTCGACCGGGCCGAGCTGATCACCGATCTCGGCGAGCGGATCGACTTCCACCGCTTCCTGGTGGTGTGGTGGCCGGTGCTGTACCCGGCGCAGATCCTCAAGTGGCTGGCCGACGAGAAGCGGCTGGCCGCGGCGGCCAAGGGCATCCTGAACCGCCACGAGATCTCGATGCTGGCCGCGGACTTCGCGGACCGGTCGCGGGGCTGGTCGATCGCGGACGTGGCGCTGCTGGACGAGCTGCGCGTCCTGGTCGGGCCGGAGCCGAAGCGCAAGCGGCGCCAGGTGCTCGAGGTCGAGCCGCAGCGCTCGGGCGGGGCGCCGACGCGGCCGGAGCACTACGACGAGTACTCGCACGTGGTCGTCGACGAGTCGCAGGACCTGTCGCCGATGCAGTGGCGGATGGTGGGGCGGCGCGGCAAGTACGCGAGCTGGACCGTCGTCGGCGACCCGGTGCAGAGCTCGTGGCCGGACCCGGCGGAGGCGGCTTCGGCGCGCGACCAGGCGTTCGGCGTCAAGACGGCCCGGCGGCGGTACACGCTGCGCACGAACTACCGGAACTCGGCGGAGATCTTCGACCTGGCGGCCAAGGTGGTGGCCGGGCACGCGGAGTCGGGCGAGCTGCCGGTGGCGGTCCGCCGCACCGGGCTGGAGCCGGAGGTCCGCCCGGTGGAGGCGGCCGGCCTGGCCGCGGCGACGCAGGCGGCGGTGAAGGAGCTGCTGGGCGCGGTCGAGGGCACGGTCGGCGTCATCACGGCGATGGACCGGGTGCCGGAGGTCTCGGGCTGGGTGTCGGGGCAGGCGGACGAGCGGCTGAAGGTCGTCGGCAGCCTGGACTCGAAGGGCCTGGAGTACGACGCGGTGGTCCTGGTGGAGCCGAACGACCTGATCACCGAGTCGACGACCGGGCGGCGGGTGCTGTACGTGGCGCTGACCCGGGCGACGCAGCAGCTGATCGTGCTGGCCTCGAACCCGGACTGGATCCCCGCGGCCTGAGCCCGGGAAACGCTGAAGGGCCCCTTCGCGGGCGGGGAGGCGGGTTCCCGTGCCCTCGAAGGAGCCCTTCAGACCCCCGGTGAATGAACGTCGTGGGACGACGACATCGTCCGAGGGCATGTCTAGCCGATCCGGGTTGTTCGGTGTCCGCGCTCGCGCACCGAACAACAACGCCGAACAACAACGCCGGACAACGACGCCGGGCAACCCGGTCAGGGGCAGGGCGGGGTGTAGTCGAGGTCCGGGAAGCTCTCGTTCCACTCAGTCTCGCTGATCTTCGGCGACACCGCCGCGCAGATCCGCTCGGCGGCCCGGCCGGGGTCGGCCTCCCAGAACCGCACGGTACCGTCCGCGCCCCCGCCGGCCAGGGTGTGGCCGTCCGGGGCGTACTGCGCGACGTAGACGCGGTCGCGCTGCTCGGGCAGCACCGCGTACGGCGCTGCCGTGGCGACGTCCCAGAGCCGGATCGTCCGGTCGTAGCTGCCGGACGCCAGCGTCCGGCCGTCGCCGCTGAAGGACACCGACATGGCGATGTCCGTGTGACCGTCCAGCACCGCGGGGGGCGGCACGTGCGCCGGGTCCGTCACGGCCCAGAGGCGGACCGTGCGGTCGGCGCTCGCCGTGGCGAGGTGCCTGCCGTCGGGGCTGAAGGCGACCGAGAAGATCGTGTCGGTGTGCCCTGCCAGCTTGGACAGGGGCCGCGGGGCCCGGGGCACCGAGATGTCCCAGAGCCGCGCGGTGTGGTCCCAGCCCGCCGTGGCGAGCGTCCGGCCGTCGGGGCTGAAGGCGATCGTGTGGACGTCGTCGTCGTGGCCCTCGAGCTTCGCGATCTCGACCGGCCGGGTGCGGTCGGCGAGGTCCCAGAGCCGGGCCGTGTGGCCGTCGCCCGCGGTGGCCAGCAGCCGGCCGTCCGGGCTGAACACGACCGCGTCGATGTCGTCGTGCAGCCGGCTGAACACCACCGGCGGCCCGGGGTGGGCCGGGTCGGTGATGTCCCGCAGCGTCATCGTGTGGTCCCAGCTGCCGGTGGCCAGGGTGCGGCCGTCCGGGCTGACGGCGACGCCGCAGACCGGCTCGCCGAAGCCGCCGATCGTGGTCAGCGCCCGTGGCGCGCGCGGGTCGGTGAGGTCGTGCAGCCGCACGGTCTTGTCGTAGCCGCCGGAGGCCAGCAGGTTGCCCCCGGGGCCGAAGGTGACGTGGCACGCCTGGGCCGTGTGCGCGGGGATGCCGGGGCCGGGCAGGTCCCAGAGCCGGGCGGACTGGTCGTCGCTGGCCGTGGCGAGGGTGCGGCCGTCCCGGGTGAACACCGCGGAGACGACCGCGCCGGTGTGCCCGGGCAGCGACTGCAGCTCACGCGGCTGCTTCGGGTCGGCGACGTCCCACAGCCGGGCCGTGCGGTCGAAGCCGGTGGTGGCGAGCGTGCGCCCGTCGGCGGTGAACGCCACCGAGCGCACGATCGCCTTGTGCGTGGTGAGCGAGGCCAGCTGCGCCGGGTGGGCGGGGTCGGCAACGTCCCACAGCCGCGCGGTCTGGTCCTGGCTCGCCGTGGCGAGGACCGGCCCGCCGGGGCTGAACGCGACCGAGTGCACGACGTCGGTGTGCCCCTCCGCGACGCCGAGCTGGCTCCGCGAAGCGACGTCCCAGACGCGCGCGGTCTTGTCCGCCGACGCCGAGGCGAGGAGCCGGCCGTCACCGCTGAAGGCGAGGTTGTTGACGTAGGAGGTGTGCCCGGTCAGCTCCCCCGACGGCCGCGGGTGCGCGGGGTCGGTCGTGTCGTAGAGCCGGATCGTGCCCTTGACGTCGGCGGTCGCCAGCAGCGGCCCGGCGGGGCTGAAGGCGACGGCGTAGGCCTTGCCCTCGTGCCGCTCGATCGTCGTGCCGGGGCCCGGGCGCGCCGGGTCGGAGACGTCCCACACGCGGACGGTGCCGTCGAAGCCCGCGGTGGCGACGGTCCGGCCGTCGGCCGCGAAGGCGACGTTGTTCACGTTGCCCTCGTGCCCGGCGAGCACGCCCAACGGCGCCGGGTGGTGCGGGTCGCGGACGTCCCAGAGCCGGGCCGTGCCGTCCCAGCTGGCCGTGGCGACGACCTGCCCGTCCGGGCGGAGGGCGACGGTGTTCACCCGGCCGGTGTGCCCGGTCAGCCGCGTCGCGTACGGCGAGCCGAACATGCCGAGCAGGCCGCTGCGCTCCTCGGCCCCCGGATCGAGGCGGTACGCGGCGAGCCCGAGCTGCGCGGCCAGCGCGGGGTTGGTGGCGCGCATGGCCAGCGCCTGGCCGGCGACCTTCTGGGCGAGCGCGTTGTTGCGCTGCTCGGTGGCCGTGCTCTCGGCGCGCACGGCGTAGACGGTGGCGGCCACGGCGAAGACCAGCAGCACCGCGAGCAGGGCGACCAGCTGACGCAGTTTCCTGGTCTGTGCGGCGGCGCGGGACGCCTCGGCGTGCTCGACGGCGAGGCTCGCGTCGAGGAACCTCCGTTCACGGCGTGACAACGCCGCGTCCTGGCGGGCGGCCCACTCCCGGGCGATGGCCAGCCGGGTGCCGCGGTAGAGCCAGCCGGGGTCCTCGTCGACGGACTCCCAGGCGCCGGTCGCCTCGGTGAGCTGCCGGTGGACGCGCAGGCCTTCGCGGTCTTCGGTGAGCCACTCGCGCAGCCGCGGCCAGCCGCGGATGAGGGCTTCGTGGGCGATCTCGATGCCGGTGTCGTCGAGGGTGACCAGCCGGGCCGCGGCCAGCTCGGCGAGCACCACGGCGGTGTCGGCGTCGTCGGCGTCGAGCTCGGCGCGGCCGATGCGCCGCTTCGTGTCTTCGGTGCCTTCGCCGAGCGCGGTCATCCGGAGGAAGATCTGCCGCGCCAGCCGCTGCTGACGCTGGGAGAGCTTCGCGAAGGTGCTCTCCGACGTCTGCGCGATGGCCCGCTCGACACCGCCGGTCGACTCGTACGCGGCGAGGGTCAGCGTGGTACCGCGGCGGCGGCGCCACGTCTCCAGCAGCGCGTGGGAAAGCAGCGGCAGCACGCCGGGCTGGCCGGTGGCGTCCGCGACCAGCCGGGAGACCAGGGCGTTCTCGACGCGGTACCCGGTGTCGACGGCGGGCCGCGAGATCGCCTGCCGGAGCTCCTCGGTCGTCATCGGGCCGACCAGGACCTGGGCGTCCTGCATGGCCTCGGCCAGCTCGGCGTGCCGCGCACAGTGGGTGTAGAAGTCGGTGCGGATGCCGAGGACGACCCGGGTGCGGCTGCCCGGTTCGGTGGTCGCGGTGACGAGCGCGTCGAGGAACCGGGCCTGCTCCTGGTCGTCCTGGCAGAGGGTGAAGACCTCCTCGAACTGGTCGACGACCAGCACGAAGTCCTCTTCCCCGCCCTCGGCCAGCTGACGGGCGGCAAGACCGAGGTTGCGGGGGTGCGCGGCGAAGTCGTCGAGCAGGGCGCCGGGCGCGACGCCGAGCGCGGCGGCGAACTTGACCGCGCACTCCTGCAGCGGACGGTGCCCCGGGGTGAGCAGCACGACCGGGCCCTTCACCGACGGCAGCAGACCGGCCCGCAGCAGGGACGACTTCCCCGAACCGGACGCGCCGAGGACAGCGAGAAAACGTTGTCTCGCGAGTCTTTCGACAAGTTTTTCGACAAGTCGTTCGCGACCGAAGAAACGTTCCGCGTCGTCGGGGCCGAAAGCGCTTAGCCCGACGTACGGCGGGATTTCCCCGGGTTCCGGCTCGGGTGGTGAACCGGCACCGCCGGCGCGCGTCTCCTCGGCGACGGCGTGCCAGCGCTCCTCCCATTCCCCCGGCACCCCGCCGCAGGCCCGGACGTAGGCCAGGGTGACCGCCAAGCTGGGGAGTTTCCGCCCACCGGCGGCTTCCGACAGCGTCCCGGCCGAGTAGTGCGCGCGCCGGCCGAGCTCGCGGTAGGTCGGATTCCCGGCGCTCTCGCGCAGCCGCCGCAGATCGGCGGCGAATTCGTTCAGCAGATCGTCCCTGGGATCCAGGGGTCGCTCGGGACGCGGCACCCGGTCCTCCTGTTGTTCTTTTTCCGGTTCGCCCACCGTAGCCAATAGCGCGCGATCAGGTGCGGGAATCCAGCTCCCGGCGAACCGCTTCGGCGTCAGCTTCACGAGCACCCGCAGCAGCTGCGCCGGATCACGCGGCCGCGGCATCCCGCGGATCGCCTCGTTGACGACCGCACGCGCCCCGGAGCGCGCCGCCGAGCTCGGCGCCGAGATCCGGCGCGGGCACGAGCTGGTGAGCCTCGCCCCGTTCACCGTCAGCGGCCCGGACGGCGAGTACCACGCGGAGCCGCAGTACGTCGTCGGCTGCGACGGCGCGCACAGCCGCGTCCGCGAGCCGGCCGGCATCGGGTTCCCCGGCGCCACCGACGGCGAACCGATGCGGCCCGGGCACTTCCGCGGCAACCTTCCGCAGTTCGGCCCCGGGCCGGCGCGGCTGGAACCGTCGTCCCGGCGGACGCGTGCTCGACCGCCTGACCGGTGAGGACGGCGACACCCTGCGGACGCTGCCCTACGTCCCCGACCTGCCGCTGACGGTCGGCGGCGAGCCCACCCGCGTGGCGGAGATCATGCACGCCGCACGGACCGTGCCGTTCGACTTCGCCGACCGCGCCGACCTGCGGAAAGCCGCCGGACCGGGCGTGAAGATCGTCACAGCCGCCTGCCCGGACGCCCCGGCCGACGCGCTGCTCGTGCGTCCGGACGGCGTCGTGACGTACCGCGGCGGTGATCCGGCCGCTCTTCGGGAAGCAATGGCGGCACCGGGGCGTTGACCCCGGTTGTGAGCTCACTGCCTGACGTGCCGCTGTCCGTGCTCGACCTGTCCCCCGTTTCGGAGGGGAACACCGTCGGCGAGACGCTGCGCAACACCCTGGACCTCGCCCGCGCCGCGGAACGGCTGGGCTACCACCGCTACTGGCTGGCCGAGCACCACAACATGCCCGGCATCGCCAGCTCGGCCACGGTCGTGCTGATCGGGCACGTCGCCGACGCCACCGAGCGGATCCGCGTCGGGTCGGGCGGCATCATGCTGCCCAACCACGCGCCGCTGGTCGTCGCCGAGCAGTTCGGCACCCTGGAGGCGTTCCACCCGGGCCGGATCGACCTCGGCATCGGCCGCGCGCCCGGCACCGACCAGCGGACGGCGCTGGCGCTGCGGGGTCCGGGCGGGCTGGCCGCGGAGAACTTCCCGGAGCACCTGCAGGAGCTGATCGGCTACTTCACCCACTCGGAAGCCCGCGGGGTCAACGCGGTGGTGGCCGAAGGCAACCAGCCGCCGGTGTGGCTGCTCGGTTCGAGCGGCTTCAGCGCCCAGCTCGCCGGCCGGCTCGGGCTGCCGTTCTCCTTCGCGCACCACTTCGCCGCCGAGAACACCATCCCGGCCGTGCAGCTGTACCGCGAGAACTTCCGGCCGGGCGTGCTCGACGAGCCGTACGTGATGCTCGGCGTGTCCGTGGTCGCCGCCGAAACGGACGAGCGCGCCCGCTTCCTGGCCGGCCCCAGCGGGCTGACGTTCCTCAGCCTCCGCCGCGGCCGCCCGATCGCCATGCCGACACCGGAAGAGGCCGCGGAGTACCCGTACACCGAGATGGACCGCGCGTTCCTGGCCGAGCGCTTCGGCTCCAGCATCGTCGGCTCGCCGGAAACCGTCCAAAAGGGACTCGAGCAGCTGCTGGCCGACACCGGCGCGGACGAGCTGATGGTCACCACGATGGTCCACGGCCACGCCGACCGCGTCCGCTCCTACGAGCTCCTCGCCGCCCTCAAGTCCTGACCGTGCCGCGCCGAAGGGCACCTTCCTCGCATCCGACGCGAGGAAGGTGCCCTTCAGCGCGACGGCGGGAATTGACAAAACGGGGTAGCGTGTCAAGCTCGAGCACGACCGGCAGGTAAGTTTCTTCGCCTTCGCTGACAACAAGATCGGATCCGTTTGTCAGCCCTGGACAAGAAATGCTCGGTTACCAGCCCGTGACCCCGTGATCCTGCTCAAGTTCTTGTCTCCCAGCAAGGCCGTCGTTAGCGTACCGACCAGTAGGAAACGGCACGGTGCCCCCGAGACCGTGAATGGCCGGAATTTGTTACCCCGTTCGGACCATTTCCCCTTAGTCTTCTCGGGCGTATTCGTCGTGCCGCCGAAACCGCTGGAGGCACACGAATGGCCGAACGGACGACGACGGCGTCGTTCCCGGGGGCGGCCGCACTGCGGCAGACCGGCCGGCTCTACGGACTCGGCTTCGACGTCGTCCGGCTGACCTTCCGCCGCCCGTTCCAGGTACGGGAGCTGATCCAGCAGTTCTGGTTCATCGCGAGCGTGTCGATCCTGCCGACGGCGCTGGTCTCGATCCCGTTCGGCGCGGTGATCGCGCTGCACATCGGGTCGCTGACCACGCAGATCGGCGCCCAGTCGTTCACGGGTGCGGCGAGCGTGCTGGCGATCATCCAGCAGGCCAGCCCGATCGTCACGGCGTTGCTGATCGCCGGCGCGGGCGGCAGCGCGATGTGCGCCGACCTCGGCTCCCGCACCATCCGCGAAGAGATCGACGCGATGGAGGTGCTCGGCGTCTCGCCGGTCCAGCGCCTCATCGTGCCGCGGGTGCTCGCCGCGATGGGTGTCTCGGTCTTCCTCAACGGCATGGTCAGCGTCGTCGGCGTGCTCGGCGGCTACTTCTTCAACGTGATCATGCAGCACGGCACCCCGGGCGCCTACCTGGCGAGCTTCTCGGCTCTGGCCCAGCTGCCCGACCTCTGGATCAGCGAGATCAAGGCCCTCATGTTCGGCTTCGTCGCCGGGGTGGTCGCCTCCTACCGCGGCCTCAACCCCAAGGGCGGCCCGAAGGGCGTCGGCGACGCGGTCAACCAGTCCGTGGTCATCACGTTCCTGCTGCTGTTCGTGCTGAACCTGATCCTCACCACCGTCTACCTGCAACTCGTCCCGCCCAAGGGGAGCTAGAAAGTGACGACCACGGACCTCCCGAGAACCGCTCGGGTACGCGAGGCCGTCGACCGCCGGTTCGGCTTCCTCGACACCCTCGGCGACCAGATCCTCTTCTTCATCCGCGCGATCGCCTGGACCCCGCGGGCCCTGCACCGCTACCTGCGCGAGGTCGTCCGCCTGCTGGCCGAGGTCAGCTTCGGCAGCGGCGCGCTGGCCGTCATCGGTGGCACGATCGGCGTGATGATCGGGATGACCGTGGCCACCGGCACGGTCGTCGGCCTCCAGGGCTACTCGGCGCTGAACCAGGTCGGGACGTCGGCGTTCGCCGGGTTCGTCTCCGCCTACTTCAACACCCGCGAGATCGCGCCGCTGGTCTCCGGCCTGGCCCTGAGCGCCACCGTCGGCTGCGGCTTCACCGCGCAGCTCGGCGCGATGCGGATCTCCGAGGAGATCGACGCGCTGGAGGTCATGGGCATCCCCAGCGTCCCGTACCTGGTGACGACCCGGGTGATCGCCGGCTTCCTCGCCGTCATCCCGCTCTACGCGATCGGCCTGCTGTCGAGCTACCTCGCCTCGCGGGAAGTCACCGTGCTGTTCTTCGGCCAGTCCGCGGGCACCTACGACCACTACTTCCTGCTGTTCCTGCCACCCGGCGACGTGCTGTGGTCGTTCGGGAAGGTCCTGGTGTTCAGCATCGTGGTGGTCCTGGCGCACTGCTACTACGGCTTCCGCGCGAGCGGCGGCCCGGCCGGCGTCGGTGTCGCGGTGGGCCGCGCGGTGCGCACCGCGATCGTCGCGATCAGCGTGCTCGACTTCTTCCTCTCCCTCGCGATCTGGGGCGCGACGACGACCGTGCAGGTGGCCGGATGAGACGCGAAACCCGCCACAAGGCCGGGGTCCGCACCGCGGGCGTGCTGTTCCTGGTCGTGATGGGCGTCCTCGTGACGCTGTCCATCAAGGTGTACGACAAGGACTTCGTCACCACGGTCCCGGTGACGCTCAAGGCGAGCCGGATCGGCAACCAGCTCTCCCCGGGCGGCCAGGTCAAGGCCCGGGGCGTGCTGGTCGGCGAGATCCGCGAAGTCCGGGCGACGCCACAGGGCGCCGAGATAGCGCTTGCTCTCGAACCGGACCGGGTGGACATGCTGCCCCGCAACGTCTCCGCGCTGCTCGTCCCGAAGACGCTGTTCGGCGAGCGGTACGTCCAGCTGTCCATCCCGGACGGCGAGCGGGCCTCGCACCTGGCCGCCGGCGACGTCATCGAGCAGGACCGGTCGGCCAACGCGGTCGAGCTGGAACGGGTCTTCGACAACCTGCTCCCGCTGCTGCAAGCCGTCCAGCCGCAGAAGCTGGCGACGACGCTGACCGCGGTTTCGACGGCCCTGCAGGGACGCGGCGAGCAGCTCGGGAAGACCATCGGCACCGCCGCGGACTACCTGAAGGAGTTCAACCCCGACCTCCCGCAGCTGACCTCGGACCTGAAGGACCTCGCGACGGTCTCCCGGCTCTACGGCGACATCGCCCCCGACCTCCTGGACGCGCTCACCGACTCCGCGGTCACGCTCAACACGGTCAAGGAGAAGCAGGCCGACCTGGCCGGGGTCTACCAGCAGGTGACGTCGTCGTCCGAGGAAGTCGCCGAGTTCCTGGCCAAGAACCGGAACAACCTCATCTCCCTGGCCGCCGACAGCCGCGCGCCGCTGGAGATCGCGGCGAAGTACTCCCCCAGCTTCGCCTGCACGCTCGGCTCGCTCAACGCACTGAGGAAATCCATGGACAAGGTGCTCGGCGCGGGCACGAACGAACCGGGCGTGCACGCCGAGGTGGCGGTCGTCCCCGACAGCGGCAAGTACCAGCCCGGCCGGGACGACCCGCGGTTCACCGGCGGCGGCGAGCCGCGGTGCTACCCCTCCGGTGTCTCCCCGACGGTCGGCACCGCCGCGGCGGCCCCCGGCACCACCGGGCACCCGCTGCTCACCGGCGGCCAGGGCGACCTCGGGCTCGCGAACTCCCCGCAGGAGCAGCAGCTGCTGTCCACTTTGGTCGCGCCGTCGATCGGCGTGCCCACCGCCGACGTCCCGGCCTGGAGCAGTGTGCTCGTCGGGCCGCTCTACCGCGGCACGGAGGTGACGCTCAAGTGAGGAACATCGCCGCCCCGCTGATCAAGAGCCTGATCTTCATCGCCGTCACGGCGCTGGCCACGACCCTGCTGGCCATCTCCATCACGAACTCCGGCGTCGGCGCCACCGAGCGCTACACGGCCAAGTTCCTCGACGCCACCTCGCTCAACGTCGGCGACGACGTGCGCATCTCCGGGGTCCGCGTCGGCCAGGTCGAGTCACTGGAGATCGGCGACCACAACCGGGCCGTGGTCGGGTTCTCCCTCGACCAGGGCCGGCGGCTGCCCGCCGACGTCCACGCGATCATCAAGTACCGCAACATGGTCGGCCAGCGGTACGTCGCCCTGCAGCGCGGCAACACCGCCACCCGGGAGCAGCTGCCCATCGGTGCCGAGATCCCGCTGGACCGCACGACCCCCGCGCTGGACCTCACCGACCTCTTCAACGGCTTCAAGCCGCTGTTCCAGGCACTGTCCCCGAACGACGTCAACGAGCTCTCCGGCGAGATCGTCCAGGTCCTGCAGGGCGAAGGCGGCACCGTCGAGAGCCTGCTGCAGCACACCGGTTCGCTGACCACCACCCTCGCCGGGCGCGACAAGGTGATCGGCGAGGTGATCGGGAACCTCAACACGGTCCTGGGCACGGTCAACGGCAAGGGCGACGCGCTGGCGAACCTCGTGTCCACCCTGCGCCAGCTGGTCTCCGGGCTGGCCGGTGACCGGGCCGTGATCGGCGACGCCATCAGCGGGATCGGCGCGCTGACCGAGTCCACCGCCGGGCTGTTCGAGCAGGCCCGCCCGCCGCTGAAGGACAGCGTCGACGGCCTGCAGAAGGTTGCGGGCACGCTGGCCCAGAACCAGTCCGATGTGGACAGCTTCCTGACCAACCTGCCGGTGAAGTTCAACGAAATCGGCCGGACCGCCTCCTACGGATCGTGGATGAACTTCTTCCTCTGCGGTGCCACGCTCGAAGCCGCGCCTCCGCGCGGGGTGCTGACGAAGACGCCGAGGTGCGGATCGTGAAGTCCTTCAAGGAACGCAACCCGATCGCCCTCGGCGTCGTGGGCAGCATCGGCCTGGCCGCGCTGCTCACCCTCACGCTCAACTACGACAACCTGCCGGTCGTCGGCGGCGGCACGACGTATGCGGCCGAGTTCTCCGAGGCCGCCGGCCTGCAGCCCGAGGACGAGGTCCGGATCGCCGGCATCAAGGTCGGCGAGGTCCGCACGGTCGCGCTGGCCGACGACCACGTCCTGATCTCCTTCCGGGTCAAGAACGCCTGGATCGGCGACCGCACGTCGGCCCAGATCAAGATCAAGACGTTGCTGGGCCGCAAGTTCCTCGCGCTCGACCCCACCGGCGACGGCGTCCAGGACCCCGACCGGCCGATCCCTCGGAGCCGGACCGTCACGCCCTACGACGTCACCGACGCCTTCAACGGGCTCGCCGACACCGTGGGCGCGATCGACACCAAGCAGCTCGCGGACAGCTTCACCACGTTGTCGGACACCTTCCGCAACTCCCCCGAGCACGTCCGCAGCGCCCTCGACGGGTTGAGCCAGCTGTCCAAGACGGTCTCCAGCCGCGACAGCCAGATCGCCGAGCTGCTGGCCAACGCGCGGAAGCTGACCACGACGCTGGCGAACTCGAACGAGGACTTCGAGAAGCTGATCAGCGACGGCAACCTGCTGCTCACCGAGCTGAACAGCCGCCGCGACGCGATCCGCGACCTGCTCGACGGCTCGGCGCGGCTGGCCGGCCAGCTCAGCGGGCTGGTGCAGGACAACGCCGCCGCGCTCAAGCCGGCCCTGCAGTCGCTCAACCAGGTCACCGACCTGCTCAAGCGGCAGAACGACAACCTCTCCAAGGGCCTGCAGCTGGCCGGCCCGTACTTCCGGGTGCTCACCAACACGACCGGCAACGGCCACTGGATCGACGCCTACCTGTGCGGGCTGCTGCCCGAGAACCACGACCCCTGCACCCCGCCGAAGAACCCGGGAGGGGCGAAGTGAGCGCGCTGACCACGACCCGCGCCGGCGTCCTGGCGAGCCGTTTCGTCGCCGCCGCGCTGCTGCTCGCCCTCGTCGTCTCGGCGGCGATGTGGTGGGTGTTCTCCGGCTCCGGCCAGCACCACGTCACGGCGTTCTTCACCCGCGCGGTCGGCGTCTACCCCGGATCGGACGTCCGCGTGCTCGGCGTCCGGATCGGCCAGGTCGACAAGGTCACCCCGCGCGGCGACCAGGTGCAGGTGGACATGAGCGTCGACGGCTCGGTCGGCGTGGCCGAGGACACCACGCTCCTGGTGATCGCCCCCAGCGTCGTCGCCGACCGCTACCTGCAGTTCGGCAAGCCGGCCCGCGGCGGGCCCCGGCTGCCGGACGGCGCGACGATCCCCATCCAGCGCACGGCCACCCCGGTGGAACTCGACCAGCTCTACGCCAGCCTCGACACGATTTCGAAGGCACTCGGCCCGAACGGCGCCAACTCCCAGGGCGCGCTGTCCGACCTGCTGAAGACCGGCGCGCAGACGCTGCAGGGCAACGGCCAGGCGTTCAACGACAGCGTCCGCAACTTCGCCCAGCTCGCCCGCACCCTGGCCGGGAACTCGAGCGACCTGTTCGGCACCGTCACCGAGCTGCAGCAGTTCACCACCATGCTGGCCACCAACGACAGCCAGGTAAGCACCGTGAACCAGCAGCTGGCGCAGGTCTCCGGCACGCTCGCGGCCAACAGCGGCGAGCTGGCGCGGGCCCTCGACGGCCTCGGCCGCGCGCTCGGCGACGTCCAGGCGTTCATCCGGGACAACCGCGGTGCGCTCAAGGCCGATGTGGACAACCTGGCGACGACCACGCGGACCCTCGTCGAGCAGCGCGCGTCGCTGGCCGAAACGCTCGACGTCGCGCCGCTGGCGGTGACGAACGTGCTCCAGTCGGTCGACCCGGCCACCGGGCGGGTGCTCGGCCGCGGCAACTTCGACTACTACCTCCAGCCACCGCTCCCGCTGCCGGTCAGCGGCGACACCTACACGAACGGAGGCGGGCGATGAAACGGGCACTGGCTGCCGTGACGATCGGCTGCCTGACGCTGGCGGGTTGTTCGTCCGGCGAGTTCAAGGGCGTCTACGACCTGCCGCTGCCGGGCGGCGCCGATGTCGGCGACCACCCGTACTCGGTCACCGTGCAGTTCGCCGACGTCCTCGACCTGGTGCCGCAGGCCGCGGTGAAGGTCGGCGACGTCCCGGTGGGCCGGGTGCGGGAAGTCCGGCTGGGCGGGGACGGCTGGACCGCCGAAACGGTCCTGGAGGTCAACGGCGACGTCGTGCTGCCCGCGAACGCGGTCGCGCGGCTGCGCCAGTCCAGCCTGCTCGGCGAGAAGTTCGTCGAACTGGCTCCCCCGGACGGCGAAGCGCAGAACGCCTCCGGGAACGGGCGGCTGGCGAACGGCGCCACGATCACCCTGGACCGCACCAACCGCAACCCCGAGTTCGAAGAGATCTTCGGTGCCCTTTCCCTGCTGCTCAACGGCGGCGGGATCGGGCAGCTGCAGACGATCAACAAAGAGCTGTCGAAGGTGATGGACGGCAACGAAGAACAGATCCGGTCGTTCCTCTCCGGGGTGAACACCCTGATGACCGACCTGGACGCGCACCGCTCGGACATCACCGAAGCGCTCGACGGGCTGAACCGGCTCTCGGCGACGCTGGCGAACCGGCACGAGCAGATCTCCGGCGCGCTGACCGACCTGACGCCGGGCCTGCGGACGCTCACCGACCAGCGGACCCAGCTCGTGTCGATGCTGCAGTCGCTGGACCGGCTCGGCACGGTGGCCACCGACGTCGTCGACCGCAGCCGCGCCGACATGGTGGCCGACCTCCGTGCGCTGGCGCCGATCCTGCAGCAGCTGGCCGCGGCCGGGGAGAACCTGCCGCAGTCGCTGCAGATGCTGCCGACGTTCCCGTTCCCGGACTCGGTGCTCGGCGCGGTGAAGGGCGACTACATCAACGCCTTCGTCTCGATGATCCCGGCACCCGGCGTACCGCTGCCCCCGCTCGGCGAGGGTGTCCCGGAAACCGGCCTGCCGACCTTCCCGTCGGTGAGCAAGACCGCGCCGGCTCCCTCCGGAGGCCGCTGATGCTGAGCACCAGAGTCCGCGTCCAGGTCGTCCTGTTCGTCGTGATCGCGCTGGCCACGACGGCGTTCGTCGGCGCGAACTACGCCGGGCTGGGCCGGCTGTTCGGGTCCGGCAGCTACACGGTGAAGCTCGAACTCGCCGAAGGCGGCGGCCTCTTCACCAACGGCGAGGTGACCTACCGCGGCGTCGCCGTCGGCCGGGTCGGCCAGCTGCGGCTCACCGTCACCGGGATGGAGGCGGACCTCCTGATCGACGACGCGGCCCCGCCGATCCCGGCGGACTCGCGGGCCGTGGTGGCGAACCGCTCCGCGGTCGGCGAGCAGTACGTCGACCTGCAGCCGCGCACGGCCGACGCGCCCTACCTCGACGGCAGCTCGGTCATCCGGCGCGAGTCGACGACGCTGCCGCTGCCGGTCAACAGCCTGCTGACCGACCTGGACTCGTTCACCGCCTCGGTGCCGACGCAGGACCTGCGCACGGTGGTGAACGAGCTCGACGACGCCCTGCGCGGCGCGGGCCCGGACCTGCAGACGCTGATGGACTCGGCGACGACGTTCACCCAGGAGGCGAGCAGCCACCTGCCGCAGACGTCCAAGCTGATCGGCGACGGCGCGACGGTGCTGCGCACCCAGATCGACTCTTCCGGGGAGTGGCGTTCGTTCAGCAGCAACGCCCGCGTCTTCGCCCAGCAGCTGGCGAACTCCGACGGCGACCTGCGGCGGCTGATCGCGGCCGCCCCGCCGGCGGCGTCCGAGCTCGGCGGCCTGTTGAAGGAGAACGACCCGGGCCTGCCGATCCTGCTGGCCAACCTGCTGACGACGGCTCGCGTGTTCGGCACCCGCACCGCGGCGGAGGAGCAGCTGCTCTCGGACGTGCCACGCGCGGTCGCGACGGTCGGGTCGGCGTTGAACGACCAGGGCGACCGGCTGCGGATGGGCCTGGTGCTGAACTTCAACGACCCGCCGCCGTGCCGCCAGGGCTACGAGAAGACGCCGGACCGGCCGAGCAACGACCTCTCGCCGATGCCGTTCAACACCGACGCGGCCTGCACGCTGCCGTACGGGAACCCCAGCTCGGTGCGTGGCTCGCAGAACGGGTCGCACCCGCCGGTCCCGGGCGCGGTGCTGCCGGGCGCGCTGACGAACCCGCTGTCACTCGGGACGCAGGCGACGGCGACGACCCTCGGGGAGGTGCTGTGGCTGCGCTGAAGCTCGCGCCGGTGGCGGCGCTGGCCGCGGCGGCGGCCGTGTTCGCGGGCTGGTCGGGCTATTCGTGGTACGCGGCGGCCCACGCCACGACCGTGACGTACGGGACCGCCCGCGACGAGGCGCTGACCGCCGGCCGCACGCTGGTGACCGAACTGACCACGCTGGACTACCACGACGTGAACGGCGGCCTTGGCAAGTGGCTGTCGGCCTCGACGGGCCCGCTGCACGACCAGCTGGCCAGCACGGACGAGACGACGAAGAAGACCCTGGCGGCGAACGCCACGGTGGCGACGGGCCGCGTGGTGGACGCCGGCCTGAGCGAGCTGGACGAGCACGCGGGCACGGCGAAGCTGCTGGCCTCGGTGGAGATCACGATGGCCAAGCAGGGAACGGCCCCGGCGGTCAAGCGCAACCGCTTCGCGGCGGCGCTGAGCCGGACGCCCGACGGGTGGAAGCTCAGCGCGCTCGACCAGCTGCCGGTGGGGGCCCGATGAGCCGCGCGAAGACGGTGACGCCGGTGGACGAGGACGCGGCGGAGACCCAGGCCGTTAACGCGAACAGCTCCGAGGGCAAGACCGAGCGCGGCGTCGGCGGCGGCGCTGCCTCCGACGCCGCCGCCTCGGCCGGGGGCGAACCCGCCGCCGAGGCGGACCGGGCCACGGGTTCGGCGACCGCCGAGCCGGCCACCGAAGCCGGCCACGCACCGACCGCCGAAAGCGCACCCACCGCCGAAGCGGACCAGGCCACCGACACCGCCGCCGCGGGTGAGCCGGCCACCGAAGCCGACCGCGCGGCCGCCGAGGGCGAAGCGGCCGACTCCGAAGCCGCCGAAACCGGCCCGGCCGAAGCCGAAGTCACCCCCGCCAAGCCCCGGCCCGTCTGGCGCCGTCTCCCCGTCCTCCTCCTCGCCGCCGCCGTCGTCCTCACCGGGGCCGGCGTCTGGTTCACCCTCGAAGCCCGTTCCGCCGCGGCCGACCCCGCTGCCGCGAACGCGGCGCTCACCGATGTCGGCGCCACCGCCGATGTCACCTCCGCCGTCACCCTGGCCGTCAACCGGATCTTCTCCTATTCCTACGACCGGACCGACGTCACCGAAAAGGCCGCCGCCGCCGTGCTGCGCGGGTCGGCCAAGGATTCCTACGACAAGCTCTTCGCCGAAGTCAGGAAAAAGGCACCGCAACAGAAGCTCGTGCTCACTTCGCGCGTTTCGGCCAGCGCGGTGCAGGAACTCAAGAATGGTCACGCGAGGTTACTCGTCTTTCTCGACCAATCGGCCGTACGTGCCGACAACAATGCGACCGACAGTGCCGCCGCGCAGCTTTCCGTGACCGCGGAGCACACCACCGGCGGCTGGGTCATCACCGAGCTCGAAGCCCGCTGACCCCGGCCTTTCGCAACACCGCACGTAACCGTTTCCGGGAGCACCCGGAAACGGCCGGGAAAACGCACAAGGAGGACAACCATGTCCGTGGCAACGAAGCTGAAGAGACTGGCCGTGCTCACGTCGGCGACGGCCGTCGTACTCGGAGGGGTGGCGGTGACGCCGGCTTCGGCCGACGTCATCGAGATCCCCGTGTCCTACAAGGTGTCCGGCTCCACCACGGTCAAGAAGACCGGCAGCGCCATGACCCTCGGCCCCGGCACCCTCAAGGGCAACCTCATCATCGACGACCAGACCGGCTCGGTCGGCCTCAGCGCGGACCTGTCGCTGCCGCCCGCCCAGGCCAACATCTCCCTGGTCGCCGGCCTGTTCCGGATCAAGGCGACGGTGAAGGTGGTCCCGCTCGGGCCGTCCACCGGCACCCTCGCCGACGGCACGCTGACCGCGCACGCCAAGTCCAACATGGAGATCTCCAACATCTACTTCGGCATCCTCAGCGAACCGACCATCCCGCTGCCGACCCTGCCGGGCGCCTGCAAGACGAAGACGCCGATCGAAATGGACCTGGTCGCGCCGAACATCGACATCACCTCGCCGACCATCACGCTCAGCTCGACCTACACCATCCCCGACTTCAACAACTGCTTCCTCGCCGACCTCGCGCTCGGCGCCCTGGTTTCCGGGCCGGGCAACACGATTTCGCTCGACCTGACCAGCGACGTCAGCTGACTCGACGGGTGGCGGGCGGTGCGCCCGCCACCCGTCCGCTCAGCACGGCGCGTTGGGATTTTCCTTCAGCCCGAAGCTGTCGCTGTCCCCGGCCGAGACCGCGAAGACCGGCCCGCACGGGAGCGGGTCCGGGAGAGTCTCGCCGGCCACGTTCGAACCCCAGGCGACGATGTCGCCATTGGACTTGAAGGCCAGGTTGTGGTTGCCCCCGGCATCGATGCCCACGATGTCCGACAAGGCCGCATCGGGAACGGTCACCTGACCGAAGTTGTTGCGGCCCCACGCGTAGACGCGGCCGTCCTTCAGGGCGATGCTGTGCTGGAACCCGGCGGACACCGCGGTGACCCCCGACGACAGGGCCGCCGGCACGGTCGCCTGCCCGTAGACGTTGCTCCCCCAGGCCAGCACGCCGCCGTTCTTGATCGCCAGGTTGTGGTCGCCGCCGGCGGCGATCGCGGTCACGCCGGACTGCGCGGCCGCCGGCACGTCGGTCCGGACGCCCCAGCTCACCACCTGGCCGCTCTGCTTGAGCGCCAAGCTGTGCATGTAGGACGTCGAGATCGCCGTGACGCCAGCGGTCACCGAAGCGGGCAGGTCGGTCTGGCCGTACCAGTCGTTGCCCCAGGCCAGAACCGCGCCGTTCTTGAGCGCGAGCTCGTGGCCCCAGCCGGACGCGATCTGGCTGACCCCGGACAGCGCCGCGGCCGGCACCTCGTTGGCGCCCCAGTTGTTCGCGCCCCACGCGAGGACCGTCCCGCCCTTCAACGCGAGGACGGTCGTGGTGCCCGCCGACACGGCGGTGACCCCGGTCAGCGTCTCCGCCGGGGGAGCGGTGACGCCGAAGTCCGTCTTCCCCCAGGCGATCACCCCGCCCACGGTGGCCGCGGACGCCGGCGACGCACAGAGCGACAGGGCCATCGCCGCCGAGACCGTCAATGCGGCTCCCCTGAGCGATACCCGTTCACAACGTGAAGTAAGTGGCACGGTAGTCTCCTTTCTCCCGTTTCGTTATCCCCGATTGCTTCGGCAAGATCGTGAATGGTAGACCGTTCCCGAGGCCGTTCGGCCGCGCGGTGGTTCTTTGTCAAGATCCGATAAAACCGCCGCCGGTCCTGCGCGGGTGCGAACAAGAAACCCGAGCCGCCCCGGTGCGGCGCACTGACGATGCCACAAAGTCTTGTTCCGTAATGAACTCACGAGTAGCCTCATTCCCGGCAGATGGACCTCCACCTCGCACGTCGGTGAATTCACGTCCCGCCGCTCGGGGCAATGGGGGCGGGCGAACGTGATCGGAGAGCAACGACGGCGAGCAATCGATCAGCCAAAGCCGAGACTGTACTGAATCAAAGGAGATGGGTATGTCCCGACTCAGCAGGCTGTCCGCCGGAATCGCGACCACCGCTACCGCCGTCGGCGCCATCGCGGTGCTGACCGCGGGCACCGCGGCCGCCGCCACGGTCACCTACACCGCCGGTGGCACCACGCCCCTGACCTACACCTGCACCTTCCCCGGTGTCTCGCCGCAGCCGGTCCTCGTCACCTCGCACCTCGACGCGGACGACTCCGTGGCGGCCGGGGGCACCGTCACCCCGGCCAACGTGGGCGGCTCCGCGACGATCAGCGCCGGTGTCCACGCGCTGCTCACCGCGGTCGGCTACGACGGCATCCGCGGCACCGCCGACGTGTCGGTGACGGCGGCGGCGGGCACCCTGTCGCAGTCGGCGGCCACCGGGCTCGACATCCCGGAGACCATCTACCCGGCCGGCGGCCCGATCACGGTGAACATCTCGCAGGTCGCGACCTCCACCGTCCCGACCTACACCGCCCCGGCGGAGGCGGGCACCGACACGCTGTCGATGGGCAACACCGTCACGGCGAGCGTGCAGTTCCACAAGAAGTCGAACAACACCTGGACGCCGTGGACGATGACCTGCAACCTGAAGGTCATCAACCCGCCGCAGAACACCGCGTTCAGCCCGAGCATCACCGTCAGCTGACACCGGTTCCCGGTGCGGGTCCCTCGCGAGGGACCCGCACCGGGTTTCCGTCTTCCGTACCACCGAACACACCCAGGGAAACCGATGCCACGTCGAGTCCGGCCCCGTTCCGTCACGGTGACCGCGCTGGCGGCCGCCGGCCTGCTGTCCGCGGTGAACGGCGCGCTGACCGGGGTCGGTTCGGCCGCCCCCGCCCCCGCGGCCCCGCCGGAGAAGACGGCGACGACGTCGGTCTCGGTGACCTGTCCTTTCGCCGACCCGCTCGGCTCGCGCAAGCTCACCGTCGCCACGTCGGCGACCCTGCCCACCCAGGCGAAGAACGGCGCTTCGGCGACGATCGGCAAGTACTCCGCGCAGTTCAGCCTCCCCCGCGACGTCGCGCTGGCGCTCCTGCCCGCCGGCGCCACCGCCGGCTCGGTGCAGGGTGCGGTGCAGCTCGACCTCACGGTGCACCAGGGCGACCGCTCGGACAAGCTCCCGGTCCCCCTCACCGTGGCGCCGACGCCCCTGCCGGAAACCGGCGACGTAGCCCTCACCGCCACCGGCGACGTGCCGGAGATCGCGATCAACACCATCGGGGCCGTCGTCTTCGACGTCACCGCGCCGACGCTCGCGTTGACCGCCGTCCCCGCGCCCGACGCGGCCGCCACTCCCGACGCGCCCGCCACGCCCGCCGCCGCCCCGCCGGCGCCGCCGATCGCGTGCACCCTCGACCCCGATCAGCAGGCGACGCTGGGCACGGTCCTCGTCCAGCCGGCGGCGACGCCGGGTTCCGAGCAGAAGGCCGCGCTCGGTGCGGCTGCCGCGCTGGAAGACGACCCACCGCCCGCGAACGAATTCACCGTGGCACTCGGCCTCATCACCGTCTTCACGAAGTCGACCATCAAGAAGCTGGGCGCGAACGTCGTGTCCGATCCCTCCTTCGTGATCAACGGGTTCTTCACGGTGGACCAGGACACCGGCGCGACGCGGGTCTCCGGGTCGGCGGTGTTCAAGCCGACGACCGCCACGTTCCTCGGCTTCGGGTTCGTGCCGGTGTCCGCGACCGTCGAGTTCCTGCCGGAGGACTACCGCAACAGCAAGATGATCGAAATCGGCGGCGGGCTGTACACCGGCGACGACGGCGAGATCTGGCTGACCACCAAGCTGAACGTGATGGGCCGGGTGAGTGGCGTGAAGATCAACGGCGTCCCGTTCGACGTCGGCCCCGACTGCGTGACGAAAGACTTCATCACCCTCAATGTCAGCGGTCACTACGACCCCTTCACCACCGGCCACATCCAGGACCCGAACTTCAAGCTGCCCGAATTCCGTGACTGCGGCTCCGGCGGCCAGGACCTGACCCCGCTGCTCACCGGCATGAGCTCGGGCTGGGGCAACCAGGCCTTCATCGACACCTACAACCTGAACGGGTGCATGGAGCCCGACCACACCAAGTGCCCGCCCGACACCCTTCCGCCGACGCAGGGCTCGCAGGCTGCGGCGGCGCAGAAGGCGGCCGCGAAACCGAGGTAAACCGACGCGAGGGGGAACCATGAGGATCGGAACGGCGCTCGCAGCAGCGTTGCTCGTCACGGGCCTGACAGCGGGAACGGCCTACGCGAGCACGATCACCGTGCAATCGGGCACGCTGACCTACACCTGCGCGTTCCCGGGCTTCACACCGCAACCCACGATGCTGACCGCCCAGCTGGACGTCACCGATCTCGCCCCCCGGCAGCCGTTCACGGTGGTACCCGCCGCGACGCAGGTCATCCCGAGCAACGTGCGCGCGTTGCTGCGCGGCGCCGGCTACGACGCGGTCCGCGGCTCGCTCGGCGGGTCGTTCACCGTCTCGGGCGCGGCTCCGGAATCCGGATCGGTCGCCGGTGAGTTCCCGGAGCAGCCGATCGGCACGACGGGCTCGATCACGCTCCACGTGGCCGGGCCGATCCAGACGTTCACGGCCGAGCCCGCCGGCACGCTCGCGTTCGCGATGGGCCCGGGACTCTCCGACGGGCTCCAGCTCCACCGGGCGTCGACCGGAGCCTGGGTCGCCTGGTCGGTGAGCTGCGCGCTGAAGGTGACCAACCCGGCGCAGAACCCGGCGTTCCAGCCGACCATCGTGATCGGCTGACGCCGGCCGGAAGATATCCATTGTGGACATTTCGAAGGGGAGTCGAATGATCCTGCGCGTTCTCACCACGGTTTCGTGCGCCGCCGCGATGGCGGTCTCCACGGCCGGTCCGGCATCCGCCGCGACCGTCACGTACCAGACGGGTGCCGTGCTCACCACCTGCGACCTGTTCGCGGGGATCACCCCGCAACCCGCGACCCTCGAAACCCGGTTCGACGCTCCGGATTCCCTCGCCGCGGGCACCACCGTCACCCCGGCCGGTGTGAGTGGCGTCCTGCAGTTCAGCGAGGGCCCGCACGCGTACCTGACCGCCTTCGGCTACGACGGCTTCCGCGGCCACGTCGACTTGGGCCTGGCGGCGACCGGCGCGACGCTCTCCGGGCCGGTCGCCGGCGGGCTGACCGTGCCCGAGCAGATCTTTCCCGCCGGTGGTGTCCTCCCGGTGCAGTTCGGCCAGGAGCCGGGCGCGGTCGTGCCGTCGCTGACCGCGGGCGCGCCCGGCGCGGCCACGGTCAGGGTCACCACCCCGGCCACCTTCACCCTCGAGGTGCATCAGAAGGCGACCGGTGTTTGGAAGCCGCGGACCATGACGTGCAACATCAAGGTGACGAACCCGCCGCAGAACCCGGCGTTCAGCCCGTCGATCCCGGTGACCTGACGGGGTACTGCGAAGTCCGGCTCAGCACCCGGCTTCCAGCCGGACAGTGCGATCTTCTGACGCAGGAAGGAAATCATGCCCATCTTCCGCAGTCTTTCCCTGGCCCTCGTCACGACAGCCGTCCTCGCCGGGACGGCCGCCCCGGCCCACGCGAGCACCACGTTCCACACCGGTCCCGTCGGCTACACCTGTCCGTTCCCCGACGGATCGTCGCAGACGGCAACCTTGGCGGTCGGGGCCACCGGTCCGGACACCGTCGCTCCCGGAGCCGGCTTCGGCCTCTCGGACGTTTCGGGAAGCGTCACGCTGTCCCCGGCCGCGTCGGCGTGGTTGACCAGCCGGGGGAACGACGGCCTGCTGGGCGGGCGGGCCACGGTCTTCATCGACGCGGCGAACGGGCCCCGGGCGAACAACAACCCGCCCGCCGCGACGAACAAGCCGGCGACCTGGGGTCCCGGCCCGGTCGTGGTCGAGTTCACCGGTGGGCGGTCGTCGCACACCGCCGGCTCCTCGGGCACCATCACGTTCACCACGGGTCAGCTCGTCCTGCTGCTGTCGCTCCACTCGACGACCGGCGAGCCCTCGTTCTACCCGTTGGTCTGCCAACCACAGGAGGGCCAGGACACCACGTTCAGCCCGGCGCTGCCGATCGGGTGACCCGCGCGGCTGTTCGCCACGGGAGACCGGGGCGGCGCCGAGGTCGACAACCTCCTCGGCGCGCCCGGTCCACCTCGACCGGCACGTCGATCCGGCGGTACCCGCCCGAAACTGCTGGAGCACGGGGAAGGCGGCGACTTCGGAGCGGCCGCAGGCCGACGGTCCGTGACCGCCCGCGGTGGCGGCGGCTCGTGCGGTCCCGGCTACCGCGGCGTCCACTGTGGATGGCTGCCGCCCGATCGCGGCGAGGGCAGCAGCTCGCTCACCGGGTACCGCAACGGCAGCGGCGCCGCCCCCGCCCGCAACGCCAGCTCCATCTCGAACCGCGCCGCCGGGTTCTTCAGGCTGTCGCCGAACGTGGCCTGCAGCTGGCGCATGCGGTAGCGGACCGTCTGCGGGTGGACGCCCAGGCGCTCCGCGATCTCCACCACGTTGCCCTGGCTGTCCAGCCACGCGCGCAACGTCTCCAGGAGCCGCTCCTGCTGCTTGCCCGTCATCTCCGCCAGCGGCGCGAACAGGCGGTGCCGCAGCGTGCCGACCAGGCCCGTGTCGGAGTTGACCAGCAGCGTCGCCAGGTGCTCCTCCGCGCGCAGCACCGGGCGGGCCGCCAGGACGCCGCGCTCGGCCAGCTGGAGCGCGTTCCGGGCCCAGCGCAGGGAATCCGCGACCGAAGCCAGCGGGACGCACGGGCCGATCGCCAGGCGGCAGTCCGGCAGCGCCACCTGCAGCGCCGCCAGGCGGGCGCCGCTCAGCTCGCCCGGGACGACCAGCTTCGGGTCCGGCGTGTCGAGTTCGGCGAGGACGTCGGCGTCCAGTCCGGCGTGGCGGCGGGCCGGGGCGACGCCGCTCGCCGGGCAGATCGCCACCGGCGTCGCGTCGGACGGCACCGGCCAGCCGATCAGCTGGGCCAGCTCGGCAATCGCTTTCGGGGACGCCGGCGGCGTCTCGAGGATCAGGTGGAGCAGCTTGCGGCGCCAGGTGTCCAGCGCCCCCGCCGTGCGCGCCTTCGCCTCCAGGTAACCGTCGAGCGCGACGGAGGCGAGCTCGTCCATGAACGCCAGCATCGCGTCGGCCAGCTGGGACATCACCGCCGACGAAAGGCCGCTGCGCCGCCCGACGCGCATGATGCGCCGCCACGACACCCGCGCGCCCACGCGGTAGGCCGACTGCAGCGTGTCGAGGCTGCGGCCCTCGCGCATTTCGTTCTGCCCCAGCCGGTGGTGCACCTCGTGGGACTGCTCCTTCGACACCGTCGGATCGGCGATCTGCGCCACGAACAGCGTGATCGCGTATTCGACGCCGGCCCGGATCGACTTGCCGTAGGGCCCGTCGAGCGGACGGGCGTAGGCCGGGATGGTCGCCCGGATTTCTTCGACGATTTCAGCGGCGAGGCTGGCCAGTTCCGGCCGCAGGATGTCGGCCAGCTTGCGCGGTAGTGCGGCGGGTGGCGGCGGCGCAGCCTGGTCGAATCCGCGCTCCACCGACATCGCAGCTCCTTCGCTCCGCCACGGGACTCCGGTCGCGGACACCCCGCGGCCGGGCACCCCGCGCCTGTTGCGGGGTGACAACCGGCACATCGAAAAACTAACGCCAAACGTGTCACACCCGTGAAGGAAAACCGATTTATTGTCATCTGTGTGACAAATTTCCGGGTCGCAGCTGCGATCAGCTGACAACCGTCCCGCCGACTGCACCTTCACGTGCGTACGAACGGGCGAACCTCCAACGAGCCTCCCGCGCTGCGGTTACGCCCGCATCTTGTATCGTGTGGTTGATACAAGCGAGAGGAGCGGTGATGCTGCAGCTCGACAACCTGTTCTGGATCGCGGTCGTCATGGGCCTGTTCGGGCTGGTGATCCTGATCGTGCTCTGGCCGGGTGAGAAGCACGGAAAGCGCTTGCTCACCCGCTGGGGCGTGGCCGAGCCCGACGCCGGGGAAGTGGCCCTCGCCGTCCGCTACCTCAAGCGGCGCCGGCTCTGGTACCCGTGGCTGTTCCTCGCGATCCCGCCACTGCTCGACGACGGCGGGGTGGGCTCGATCCTCGCCACGCTGCTGCTGGGCGCCCTGATCGCCGAGCTGCTGGCGCAGCGCCCGTCCCGCGGCCCGCGTCGCGAAGCCGAACTGGCGCCGCGGACGCTGCTGGGGGTCGTCCCGGCGTGGATCCTGGTGCTGGGCGGGCTGGCGGCCGCGGGATCACTGCTGCACCTGGGGCTCACCGCGCAGTGGAAGCTGCTGGCGGTGGCCGCGGGCACGGTGCTGGTCAGCGCGGCGATCACGCTGCTGGCGGTGCGCCGCCCGGCGATCGGCGCCGCGCGCGCCGACCTGGCCCTGCGGTGCCGCAGCGCGCGGGTGGCGGTCGGCCTGGGCATCGGCGCGTGCACGGCGGTCGGCTGGCCGGCGGGCGACTTCGTGTCGTTCCTGGCGGTCGTGGCCGGCCTGGCGGCGTTCCTGGCGGTGACGGCCCCGGCGAAACCGCGGCCGGCGGCGGCGTGAAGATCGTCGTCGACACCGAGAACGGCGTGCCGCCGTGGCGGCAGGTGCACGACCAGGTGGTCCGCGCGGTGACGGCGGGAGCGTTGCCGGAGGGGACCAGGCTGCCGCCGATCCGCCAGCTGGCGAGGGACCTGGGGTTGGCGTCGGGCACGGTGGCCCGGGCGTACCGCGAGCTGGAGGCGGCGGGCTGGGTGGCGACGGCCCGCGCCCGCGGAACGGTGGTGACGCTCCCGTCGGGGCCCCCGGACCGCGACGCCCTCCTGCGCGCCGCGGCTACCGAGTTCGCGGCCCAGGCCCGCGACCTGGGCGCCAACCTCGACAAGACCCTCGACGCGGTCCGCGCGGCCTGGCCGGGCTGAGCCCCGCCGCTCAGGCGCACCCGAGCAGACGGCCGATCGCCGCCACCACCGGCTCCAGGACCTCGACCTCGCGCGGGGTGCCCACGCACTCCGTGATCCCCGCGCCGACCACCTCGAACCGGGCCAGGGCATCCAGTTCGGAAACCAGCTGCGCGATCGTCCAGCCGCCGGGCTCCGGGTAGTTCAAGCCCGCGAACTCGTCCGGGTCCAGCACGTCCAGGTCCACGTGCACGTACAGCTTCTCCACGCCTGTCAAGGCGTCGACGGACGTCGCCGCCAGGCCTCGCGAGACCGCCGCCTCTTCCTCCGGGTCGAACACGCGCGTCCCGGGGAGAGCCACGTTCCCGGGCGTCAACGCCGGGTCCGCCGCGAACTCCGGGTCGCCCTCGCCGAACAGCGACCGCAGCACCATCCCGTGGAAGGCTCCCGACGGCGACGATTCCGCCGTGTTCAGGTCCGCGTGGGCGTCGAACCACGCGACGCCGAGCCCGGGCCCGTGCCGGAACCGCGCGACGCCGATCGGCACCAGCTCGACGCCGCAGTCGCCGCCGATCGTCAGGACCGGGCCGCCCGGCGCCTCCAGGGCCGCCAGCTGGGCCGCCCGGTTCGCGCCGGTCAGCACCGTCCGGGACGCGATCCCACAGTCCACTTCGGACACTTCACGGGTCTGCCGGACGTGGTGCACCGGCCGGCCGAGCACGTGCCCGGCCAGCTCCGCCAGCGCCACACAGCCGTCCGGCAGCTCCGCCGCGCGGGGTCCCACCGCGCCCTGCCGTTGCGGTACCGCGTTGATCAGCATCCGCCGAGCGTAGCGCGGGCCGCAACGCTCACTCGAGGACCAGCAGGAGGTCGCCGCCCTCGACCTGCTGCACCGACGTGATCGCCCGCCTGGCCACCTTGCCGCCGGTGGACGCCGTGATCGAGGCCTCCATCTTCATCGCCTCGATGGTCGCGACCGTCGCCCCGGCTTCGACCGTGTCGCCCTCGGCGACCTGCAGCGTCACCACGCCCGCGAACGGCGCCGCGACCTGCTTCGGGTTGCCCTTCTCGGCCTTCTCCGTCGCCGGGATGTCCGAGGCGATCGAGCGGTCGCGGATCTGGATCGGGCGCAGCTGGCCGTTCAGCGTCGACATCACCGTGCGCACGCCGCGCTCGTCGGCCTCGCCGATCGCCTCCAGCTCGATGAGCAGCCGCACGCCCGGCTCCAGGTCGACCGGGTACTCCTCCCCCGGCCGCAGCCCGTAGAAGAAGTCCTTGCTGGGCAGCACCGACGTGTCGCCGTAGGCCTCGCGGTGCGCCTCGAACTCCTTCGTCGGCCCGGGGAACAGCAGCCGGTTGAGCGTCCGGCGCGGGTGCTCGGCGAGCGCGGACCGGTCCTCTTCGGACAGTTCGACGACCGGCTTCGCGGCGGCCCGGCCCTCCAGGGCCTTGGTGCGGAACGGCTCCGGCCAGCCGCCGGGCGGGTCGCCCAGCTCGCCGCGCAGGAAGCCGATCACCGAGTCGGGGATGTCGAACTTGTTCGGCTCCGCCTCGAAGTCGGCCGGCGAGACGCCCGCGCCGACCAGGTGCAGCGCGAGGTCGCCGACGACCTTGGACGACGGCGTCACCTTCACCAGGTGGCCGAGGATCTTGTCCGCGGCGGCGTACATCGCCTCGATGTCCTCGAACCGGTCGCCCAGGCCGAGCGCGATGGCCTGGGTGCGCAGGTTCGACAGCTGCCCGCCGGGGATTTCGTGGTCGTAGACGCGCCCGGTCGGCGACGCGAGCCCGGCCTCGAAGGGCGCGTAGATCTTGCGCACGCTCTCCCAGTACGGCTCCAGGTCCCCGATGGCCCGCAGGTCGAGCCCGGTGGTGCGGGCGGAGTGGTCGGTGGCCGCCACGATCGAGGACAGCGACGGCTGCGACGTCGTGCCCGCCATCGACGAGACCGCGCCGTCGACGGCGTCCGCGCCCGCGTTGATCGCCGCGAGGTAGGTGGCCAGCTGGCCGCCCGCGGTGTCGTGGGTGTGGATGTGCACCGGCAGGTCGAACTCCTTGCGCAGCGCGGTGACCAGCTTGGTCGCCGCGGGCGCGCGCAGCAGCCCGGCCATGTCCTTGATCGCCAGGACGTGCGCCCCGGCGCCGACGATCTGCTCGGCCAGCTTGAGGTAGTAGTCGAGCGTGTAGAGCTTCTCGGCCGGGTCCGACAGGTCCGACGTGTAGCAGAGCGCCACCTCGGCGACGGCGGAGCCGGTCTCGCGCACGGCCTCGATGGCCGGGCGCATCTGCTCGACGTCGTTGAGCGCGTCGAAGATCCGGAAGATGTCGATGCCGGTCTTCGTGGCCTCCTGGACGAAGGCGGTGGTCACCTCGGTCGGGTACGGCGTGTACCCGACGGTGTTGCGCCCGCGCAGCAGCATCTGCAGGCAGATGTTCGGCACGGCCTCGCGCAGCGCCGCGAGCCGCTCCCACGGGTCTTCGGCGAGGAACCGCAGCGCGACGTCGTAGGTCGCGCCGCCCCAGCACTCCAGCGACAGCAGTTCGGGGAGCGTGTTCGCGACGACCGGCGCCACCGCGAGGAGGTCCTTCGACCGGACCCGGGTGGCGAGCAGCGACTGGTGCGCGTCGCGGAAGGTCGTGTCGGTGACGCCGATGTGCGGCGACTCCCGCAGCCAGCGCGCGAACCCGGCCGGGCCCAGCTCGACGAGCTTCTGCTTCGAGCCCGGCGCCGGCTGGGCGTCCTTCGCGAGCTTCGGCAGCTTGAGCGTGGCGTCCGGCGTCTTCGGGCGCTCGCCGTGCGGCTTGTTGACCGTCTGGTCGGCGAGGTAGGTCAGCAGCCGGGTGCCGCGGTCGGCGGAGTGCCGCGCGGTGAGCAGGTGCGGGCGCTCCTCGATGAACGACGTCGTCACGCGGCCGGCCCGGAAGTCCGGGTCGTCGAGGACGGCCTGCAGGAACGGGATGTTCGTGGCCACCCCGCGGATCCGGAACTCGGCGACGGCGCGGCGCGCGCGCCCGACGGCGGTCTTGAAGTCGCGGCCGCGGCAGGTGAGCTTGACCAGCAGCGAATCGAAGTGGGCGCTGATCTCGGTGCCGGAGAAGGCGGTGCCGCCGTCGAGCCGGATGCCGGAGCCGCCCGGCGAGCGGTAGGCGGAGATCATCCCGGTGTCGGGGCGGAAGCCGTTGGCCGGGTCTTCGGTGGTGATGCGGCACTGCAGGGCGGCGCCGCGCAGGTAGATCTTGTCCTGGCTCAGGCCGAGGTCGGCGAGGGTCTCGCCGGAGGCGATCCGCAGCTGGGACTGCACGAGGTCGACGTCGGTGACCTCTTCGGTGACCGTGTGCTCGACCTGGATGCGCGGGTTCATCTCGATGAAGACGTGCTTGCCCTGCTTGTCGAGCAGGAACTCGACGGTGCCGGCGTTGCGGTAGCCGATCTGCCGGGCGAACTTGACGGCGTCGGCGCAGATGCGGTCACGCAGGTCCGGGTCGAGGTTCGGCGCCGGGGCGAGCTCGACGACCTTCTGGTGGCGCCGCTGCACCGAGCAGTCGCGCTCGTAGAGGTGGATGACGTTGCCCTCGCCGTCGGCGAGGATCTGCACCTCGATGTGCCGTGGCTCGACGACGGCCTTCTCGAGGAAGACGGTCGGATCGCCGAAGGCGGACTCGGCCTCCCGCGCGGCGGCCTCGATGGACTCGCGCAGCAGGGCGGGGTCCTCGACCCGGCGCATGCCACGCCCGCCACCCCCGGCGACGGCCTTGACGAACACCGGGAAGCCCAGGTCCTCGGCCGCCGCGACCAGGGCGTCGACGTCACTCGAGGGTTCGGACGACCCGAGGACGGGCACGCCGGCCTCGCGCGCGGCCTTGACCGCGCGCGCCTTGTTACCGGTGAGTTCGAGGATGTCGGCGCTCGGCCCGACGAAGGTGATGCCCGCTTCTTCGCACGCGCGCGCGAGGTCGGGGTTCTCCGAGAGGAAGCCGTAGCCGGGGTAGACGGCGTCGGCCTTCGCCTTCTTCGCGGCGGCGACGATCTCGTCGACCGAGAGGTAGGCGCGCACGGGGTGACCGGGTTCGCCGATCTCGTACGCCTCGTCGGCCTTCAGCCGGTGCAGGGAGTTGCGGTCTTCGTGCGGAAACACGGCGACGGTCCCCGCGCCCAGTTCGTAGCCGGCGCGGAACGCTCGGATCGCGATCTCCCCGCGGTTGGCCACCAGCACCTTGCGGAACATGCCCGGTCCTTCCCATTTGGATCGGTAAGTCAACGCACGTTACCCGGTTCTTCCCGCTCTGCGGGAGTTCAGTCCCGGGTGATGGACATCATGCGGACCAGGAGGTTCGGTGGTCACCCCTGGTGGCAGTCTTCGACAACGCCTCGGCGCGTGAAGAGCCTGATCCGGTCCGGGCGCCGGTCCAGGGTGACCGCCGGGTGGTGGTCCCGGTCGACGACCTGCACGAGGAAGCCTTCGCGTTCGCAGCGGGCCTTGGCGTCTTCGGTCTTGCGGCCGACCAGCTCGGCCAGGTCGAACGAGGGTTGCCGTCGCTGCACGGCGTGCACCTCCTCGTGGGCCGGCTTCCGGAGTCAGGCCTCGGCCACCGTGGGCCCCTGCCGCACCGACAGCCCCGACCGCAGCGCCCACCCTCCCAAGGGGGCCGGTCCCAGTTCCATCCTATCGGGACCGGCCGACAAACCACCCGGAAAAGCCGCGGATCGGACTCGGTGTCCACACCCCCACCGCATTGTGGACAACCAGCGTCTCAGCTGGTCGGCGGGTGTAGAGCAGCCCCTCCGGCACCCCCTTGTCGCCGCCCCCTCCCGGGACAGGGTTCCGGCAAAGTCGGGTTCGGCGGGTCCGGGTTTGGCCTTGACGGGACGGTGGGGCAGCGCCGGGGCGATGTCATGAACGAGTCGTTCATGACGTCTGGCGTCAGGAAAGGGTCGTTCATGACATCCGGCCTCGGAGACGAGTCTTCGCGGCTCCGAAGCTCCCCACGGCGCCCGAGCGGGTAACTGCCGCCCTCACCGGGCTCGACCCGGGCTCGGCTCGCGAGGAATGACTTTGCCGGAACCCTGCCCTCCCGGAGCGGGCGGCGCCGGCTGCCCGGAGGTGGCACCCCTTCGCGCACAACGAGCGGCTCAGCTGGTCGGCGGGGTGTAGAGCAGCCGGTTCGCCGTCCCCTCCGGCACCCCCTTGAGCACGTCCGGCGTCGCCGCGCGGATCAGGGCCTCGGCCACCTGGGCCGGAGTGTCGGCGGGGTGCTGGGCGCGGTACAGCGCCGCCGCGCCGGCCGCGAAGGCCGCCGCCATCGAGGTGCCCGACTGCGGGCTCGCGCCCGTGCCGCCCGCGACCGGGGCCGGGATGTCGGTGCCCGGGGCGTACAGGTCGACGTCCTGGCCCGAGTTCGACGTCTTGTCCGGGCGGTCCTGCGCGTCGGACGCCGCGACCGTCAGCGCCTCCGGCACCCGGCCCGGTGAGAAGCCGCTCGCGTCGGCCGTCTCGCTGCCCGCGGGCACCGCGATCGGCACCACCGTCGCCAGCCGCTTGACCGCGGCGTCGAGCTGGTCGTTCGGCACCCCGCCGATGCCGAGGACGGCGACCGCCGGCTGCTCGGCGTTCTGCGCGACCCAGTCGATCCCCGCGATGATCTGGTCGGTGGCGCCGCCGCCGTCCTTGTCGAGCACCCGCACCGGCACGATCTGCGCGCCCTTCGCGACGCCGTAGTCCTTGCCCGCGGCGATGCCGGCGAGGCGGGTTCCGTGGCCGTTGGCGTCGGAGGTGTCGGAGCCGCCGTCGAGGAAGTCGCGCCCGGGCGCGACCCGGCCCTGGAAGTCGGGGTGCCTCGCGTCGACGCCGCTGTCGATCACGTAGATCGTGACGCCCGAGCCGTCGCCCGCGTAGTGGTACGCGTGGTCGAGGCCGGTCCGCTGGTCGATCCGGTCCAGCCCCCAGCTGGGCGGATCGGGCTGCACCCCAGCGCCCGGGACCTGCCCGGCGAGCACGGCCACCGCCGCGAGAAGCATCCTCATGATCGTCGTGGTACCCCGGCGCTGCCCGGACGACAACTCAGGACTGTCGCCCGTTCGGCTGATTCCGGGCCCGGACGGCCAGGACGATGGTGTCGGCGGCCAGCAGCGCGAGGGCCACCACGGCGATCAGCTGCCCGCCCAGCGCCAGGGAACTCGCCTCGGCGACGGCGGCGAACGTCGGTGCCAGCACGCCGAACAGCCCGGCGGTTCCCGTGGCCAGCACGGCGCAGCCGACCGGGCTCGGGCGAAGTGCCATGGCGACGACCGGCACGGACACGGCCAGCAGAGCGCCGAGCAGGAAGTACGCGGTCGCCCGGCCGGCGTCACTGGAGTCGTAGGTGTTCAGGTCGACGAGCTGGACGATCCAGCCGATCGCGGCCGTGACGCCGAGCCCGATCGCCGCCCACGCCGGCCAGCCGCGCACCGGCCCGGCGCCCAGTGCGACCGCGGGGCTCCGCCGGAGCGCCCCGAACGCGCTCGCCCCCGCGACCAGCCAGGCGATGTGGGCGAGCAGTTCGAACGTATAGCCGGTTTTCAGCTCGGTGTCGCCGTTCTGGGAGAGCGCGATCGCTTCGCCGAGGAAGCGCAGCAGCCCGAAGAGCGCGGCGAGGCCGGTTCCGGACAGCAGCGCGGGGCCGGTCGACGATCTCGTCCGCGGGGTCAGCGTCAGAATTCCGGCGAGCAGGGCGCACGCGGCCACGATCAGGACGGCGGACTCCATGCCGGGCCGGTACTGGGTCAAGGAGTAGTCGTAGCGGTAGTTCAGCGGCAGCCCGGCCACCGCGAACACCGCGCCGGCGATGGCGACGACCCCGGCGAACCCGCCGACCGGGTCCATGGCACCGGCCGGTTCCGTGCCCGGCCGGGCGACGGGTACCGGAGCAGCCGCCGCAGCCTGCGCTTCCGCCGCGACGGCCGGCTCGGACCGGGAATCCGCCGCGAACCGCCCGGTCCGCTCGGCGGCCACCGAGCCGGGCGCAGCCGCCACCGCCGGCTCGGGCACAGCGGTCGTTGCGGGCTCGGGCTCGGCCGCCGTTGCCGGCTCGAGCACAGCCGTCGTTGCCGACTCGGGCACAGCCGTCGTTGCGGGCTCGGGCTCGGCCGTCGCTGCGGGCTCGGGCTCGGCCGCCGGTTCCGGGGCCGCCGGTTCCGGCTCAGCCTCTGCCACCACCGCTTCCGGTTCCGGGGCCGCGGGATCCGGCTCGGCCTCCACAACCGCCGCTTCCGCGACCGGCTGGGCCTCGATCTCCACCGCGACGACCACGTCCCCGGTCGGCCCGCTCACCACGACCTTCCCGTGCCGCGTCCCCGCTGCCCCCGCCGTGACCGAAAGCTCCGCCCCACCCGGCACCTCGGTCACCGCGATCCACGGGTGCGAAGCCTCGAACCGCACCTCCCGCGCCACCGGTGGCCCCGGCACCCGGAGCGCCGCCGAAGCCCGCGAGCCCGCCGGAGCCGACAAGCGCACCGACGAAACGTCCACCCGCACCACCGCGGACGACAGCGCGTCCGAAGCCGCCGCCGCCACGTGCTCGATGTCCGTCGAGGCCATCGCCCGCAGCGCCTCGAACGCTCCCATCGCCACCGGCAGGTTCGAGCTCGACAGCCTCCGCCGCAGCTCCGCCACCGCGCCCAGCCTGGTGAACGGGTTCTCCGCGCCGATCGCCGCCGCCAGGTCCGGCGGGATCGGGGACGGCTTGATGCGGCGGCGCCGGCTCTTCGCCAGGTACAGCTCGCCCTGCATCTCGATGTCGCGGCTCGGCGTCTGCTTCGGGTTGCGCTCGCGGACGCGGTCGAACAGGTACTCGTACAGCTCGCCCAGCGCGATCCAGCCGTCCTCGTCGCGGTCGGCTTCGCCCGTGCGCAGCCCCTCGACCAGCGCCGACGTGAACACCGACGGCCGGGCCGGCTGGTCCGAGGCCAGCGTCGCTCCCTCGAAGGCGTACTCGATCGAGTTGGACGCCGTGATGACCGCCCGGCCGCGGCCGCCGCGGAAGCTGTCGAGCACGTTCGCGTCGCCCGACGCCCGGACCGCCACGCCCTGGCCGAACGCCCCTCCGTAACAGCAGTCCAGCAGCAGGACGATGCTGCGCGAGCGGCTCTGCCGGATGCACTGCTGCACGAACTCCGCCGACACCGCCGTCGACCGCAGGCGGTCCGGCCGCGTGTTGCGCGCCGCGAAGTACAGGCCGCCCGAATCGTCCTTCAGACCGTGGCACGAAAAATGCATCAGGAGGACGTCGTCCGGCTTGCCCTCCAGGCAGAGGTCCTCGATCTCCGCCTGCACCACGTGCGCGGTCTCGTTCCGCACGACGCAGACCTCGAAGTCGCTGATCGCCCGGTCGGCGAGCACCCCGGCCAGGGCGTCCGCGTCCGCCGCGGGAGAGCCCAGCCGCTGCAGCCCCGCGTTGTCGTACTCGCCGTTGGCGACGATCAGCGCCCGCCTCCGCCCGGCCATACCGGTAGGAAACGCCCACCGCGGGCATTGCGGCAATCAGCCGAACGGGGACACCTACTCGGCGCTGCCGGTGAAAATCGTTTCCTGCTTCTCGAGGCAGACGACGGCGTCCCACGCGGCCGCGACGTCCACCGCGGGCGTCATGTGCGCGTGCCGGATGGCCGACGCCGCCGGGTGCGCGACCACGCACGGCGCCCGCGGAGCCAGCACCGCCTCGACACTGCCCTCGGCCGGCTCCGGCAATGCCTGCTCGAACATCCGGAAGCCCAGCGGGAAAGCCGGGTCGGGCACGAGCCCGGTCGTCGTCCCGGAGACAGCGGTCAACGCCAGCGCGAAATAGCGATCTCCCAGCTCCGCGGCCAGGTGCGTGCCCGCCGACGGCGCCGTCATGCCCGGCATCGGCGAGAACGGGATGCGCTGGAGGTGCCCGTTGTGGAGCATCAGCACGATCTTCTCGCCGGGGAACTGCCGCCGCAGCAGCCGCACGGTGGCCGCCATGTACGTGTCCCGCGACGAGCTCTGCGGCTCGGGCGCCCGGCCCGCCATCAGCGCGTCCAGTTCCCTCAGGTAGAGGTCGACGCGCAGGGCACCCTCCGCGTGGTGGGCGGCGACGGCACCGTAACCGAGAGACTCGACGTGTCCTTTGAGGACGGTCAAGGCCGTCGTCGCCGCGTCCCGCGCTTCGGGGCCCATCGCCGCATAGCGCCCCGGCGCGACCGCGCTGCTCACCGAGGCGTACGGCTCGCACGCGGCCAGCGCGTTGTCCACAAGGGACACGTTGGCCGGGTCCACCCGCAGGACCTCCGCGCGCAGCGCCTGCAGCGACGGCACCGGTGATCCCGCCGAGCTCGGCACGTCGAGCCCGGCGAACCGGACACCGCGGCCGCGCAGCCAGGTCAGCATCTCGTGCATCTCGGCCGAGTCGCCGAGGCCGAACGTGAAGCCGTCCCGCGCGATGTCGGCGACCTCGCCCGGGCCACCCTGCAACCACGCGTCGACCAGGTGTCCCTCCGCGAAGCCGCCCTCGAACCCGAGCACGGTGAACCCGCGTTCGGTGACGAGGTGGCGCAGGAGACGGTCGCGCAGCACGCCGAACTCGCGGATGTGATGGTTGTTCTCGCCGATGGCGACGACTTCGGCGTCGCCGATCAGGTCGGCGATCTCGGCAACGGCGACGGTTCCTGTCATACTGAGCACACTAACGCAACAGGAGTAGCAGTTGGCAACCGAGATTTCCGGGACGAAGCGCCCGGGCGGGCGCACCGAGCGGACCCGCCTCGCCGCGCTCGAGGCCACCCTCGAGCTGCTCGGCGAACGCGGGTACGCGGAGCTGACGGTCGAGGCGGTCGCCGAACGCTCCGGCGTGCACAAGACGACGCTGTACCGCCGCTGGGAGTCCGCCGAGGGCCTGGTCGCGGCCGCCCTGCTGATGGGCACCGAGCAGGAGTGGACCGCGCCGGACACCGGTTCCCTGGAGGGCGACCTGCGCGGGATCAACCTCGAGCTGGTGCGCTACTTCACCACGCCGGGCGAACGCGAGCTCCCCACGGCGTCGATCTCGGCCGCGTTCCTCTCCGCGCGCGCCGCCGACGCCCTGCAGGAGTTCTACGTCGACCGCCACGCCCGCTCGGCCGCCGCCGTGCACCGGGCGATCGAGCGCGGCGAGGTCCCGCCCGGCACGGACGCCGTCGAGGTGGTCCGGGTGGCCTGCGGGCCGGTCTTCTACCGCCTGTTCGTCTCCCGGGAAGGCGTGACGCCCCGGGACGCCGACGTCGCCGCGAAAGCCGCCGCGGCCGCCGCGGCCGCCGGGGTGTTCACGGCAACGGGCGGCGGAACCGCATCTCCTCCAGCGTGACGCGGCCTTCGTCGACCGTCTCGGTCTGGCGGGCGTCGTCGTCCACCCAGCCCTGCCGGACGTAGAACGCCTTCGCGCGCTCGTTGGTCGCCAGCACCCACAGGACCGCGCTCTCGCCGGACATCTCTTCGACGACCCGGTCGTGCAGCGCCCGGCCGAGACCACGCCCCCAGAACTCCGGCAGCAGGTAGAGCGCGTAAAGCTGCGAAGGCCCGAAGGCGGCGAAGCCTGCGATGACGCCGTCTTCCTCGGCGACCAGCACGCCGCCGCCGTCGCCGATGCGGCGGGCCCAAGCCGCCGCCCGCGAGGAAGCCGACAGCCGGGCGAGGAAGTCCGCCGGGATCAGGCCCTCGTACGCCGCCTGCCACGACCGCACGTGGACCTCGCCGATCGCGTCGGCGTCGGCGACCGTGGCCGCGCGGATCAGGTCTTCTCCAGGTACTCCGCGCGCTCGACGTCGACGACGTCGGCGACCATCTGCGCCAGGCCGCGGTACTTCGCCAGCTCCGGGTCCTGCGTGACGAGCTCCTGCGCCAGCGCCCGGGACGCGGCGATCACGTCCTCGTCCCGCAGCAGCGACAGCAGCTTGAGCGTGGACCGCTTCCCGGACTGCGCGGCGCCGAGGATGTCACCTTCGCGGCGCAGTTCGAGGTCCAAACGGGACAGCTCGAAGCCGTCGGTGGTCGATTCGACAGCCGCCAGCCGTTCGCGGGTCGCCGTGCCGTCGAGGGTTTCGGTGACCAGCAGGCACAGCCCGGGCACGCTGCCCCGGCCGACGCGGCCGCGCAGCTGGTGCAGCTGGCTGACGCCGAACCGGTCGGCGTCCATGATCACCATCGCGGTGGCGTTCGGCACGTTCACGCCGACCTCGATCACCGTGGTGGCCACCAGGACGTCCAGCTGGGCCGCCGAGAAGGCGCGCATCACGGCGTCCTTGTCGTCGGGGGGCATCCGGCCGTGCAGCACGCCGATCTTCAGGCCCTGCAGCGGGCCGTGCTCCAGCTCGGGCGCGACTTCGAGGACCGCGAGCGGCGGCCGCTTGTCGCTCTTGTCCGACGGCGGCTCGTCGCCGATCCGCGGGCACACGACGTACGCCTGGTGCCCCTTGCCGACCTCTTCGCGCACGCGCTGCCAGATCCGCTCGAACCAGGCGGGCTTCTCGGCGACCGGCACGACGGTGGTGGCGATCGGCGACCGCCCGACCGGCATCTCGCGCAGCGCGGACACCTCCAGGTCGCCGTACACGGTCATCGCGACCGTGCGCGGGATCGGCGTCGCGGTCATGACGAGCACGTGCGGGCTGGTGTCGCCGGCCCCGCGGGTGCGCAGCGCGTCCCGCTGCTCGACGCCGAAGCGGTGCTGCTCGTCGACGACGGCCAGGCCGAGGTCGGCGAACTCGACGTGGTCCTGGATCAGCGCGTGCGTGCCGACGACGATGCCCGCCTCGCCGCTGACGATCTCCAGCAGCGACTTCTTGCGTTCCTTGGCCCCCATCGACCCGGTGAGCAGGGTGACCTTCGTCGCGTTCTCCGCCGCGCCCAGCTCGCCCGCCTGGCCGAGGTCGCCGAGCATCTCCCGCAGCGACCGCGCGTGCTGCGCGGCCAGGACCTCTGTCGGCGCCAGCATCGCCGCCTGGCGCCCGTTGTCCACGACCTGCAGCATCGCCCGCAGCGCGACGACGGTCTTGCCCGAGCCGACCTCGCCCTGCAGCAGCCGGTTCATCGGGTGCTCGGAGGCCAGGTCCGCGGCGATCTCGTCGCCGATCCCCCGCTGGCCCGCGGTGAGGTCGAACGGCAGCCGCTTGTCGAAGGCGTCCATCAACCCGCCGCTGACGTGCGGGTTCGCCTTCGCCGGACGCGAGATGGCCGAGTGACGCCGCTGCGCGAAGATCAGCTGGACGGCCATGGCTTCGTCCCACTTCAGGCGCTTCTTCGACGCCTCCAGGTGCGCCCAGTTCTCCGGGCGGTGGATGCCGCGCAGCGCGTTGTCGAGGTCGGCCAGCTTGTGCAGCCGCCGCAGCTCGGCGGGCATCGGGTCGTCGTCGACCTCGAGGACATCCAGGACCTGCCGCACGCACTTGGCGATCGACCAGGTCGGCATGCCCTGCGCCGCCGGGTACACCGGGATGATCGCGGCGAGGAAGTTGTCCATCGCCTCGGCTTCGTTCTCGGCGTCGAACAGCTCGTACTCGGGGTTGGTCAGCTGCAGCGTGTCGCGGAAGGCGGACACCTTGCCGGCGAACAGGCCGGTCTTGCCGGGGACGAGGTCCTTCTCGCGCCACGCCTGGTTGAAGAACGCACAGGTCAGGCGGCGTTTCCCGTCGGTGATGACCATGTCGAGGATGGTCCCGTTGCGGGCCTTCATCCGCCGCTTGCTCACCTTTTCGATGCGCGCCAGCACGGTGGCGTGCTCGCCCAGCTCGAGGCCGTGGATGTCGGTGAGCTCGCCGCGCTCGGCGTAGCGGCGCGGGTAGTGGCGCAGCAGGTCGCTGACCGTCTCGATGTCCAACGACGTGGCGAGCGCCTTCGCCGTCTTGGCGCCCAGCAGCAACGGCAGCTTGTCGCGCAGTCCGGCCATCGGCTATTCGACTCCCATCAGCAGCACGGCGTCCGCCTGGCCGCTGGCGTAGCTGGTCAGTTCCACCTCCGGGTGCTCCACCCGCAGCTGCTCTGCGAGCTCCCCGGCGACCCCCGGCGGGGCCGCCGCCCCGCTCAGCACCGTCACCAGCTCGCCGCCGAGCGCCAGCATCCGGTTCAGCACCTTCATCGCGGCCGCGACCAGGTTCGTCTCGGACGCGGGCGCGGGCTCGATCAGCACCACCTCGTCGTCGACCAGGCCGACCACGTCGCCGGACTGGGCCCGGCCCACCCAGGTTAGCGACTCTTCCTGGGCGATCCGCAGTTCGCCACGCCTGGTCGCGGCGGCCGCTTCGGCCATCGCGACGACGTCGTCGTTGGTGCGGCGGCCGGCGTCGTGCACGGCGAGGGCGGCCAGCACCTGCACCGGGGAGGCGCACGGGATGACCACGACGTCCCGGTCTGCGGCCATCGCGTGCCCGGCCGCGGTGTCGGCCGCGGCGGTGAGGGCGACGCTGCCCGGCAGCACAGTCACCTGCTGCCCGGCGGCCTCGTTGAGCAGGCCGATCATGTCCTCGACGCTCGGCGTCCCGCCCTCGGGCACGGCCAGCACCGGGATGCTTTCGGCGCGCAGCAGCTCGGCCAGCGCCCCGCCGTGGACGACGGCGACGACCGTGCGGTCGATCCCGCCCCCCGGCTCGATCGGCGTCGGCGTGAGCAGCGGCTCGACGCGGATCCTGCGGGGGCGGCCGAGCGCGAGCCCGGCCTCGATGGCGGCGCCGATGTCGGCGCAGTGGACGTGCACGGCGTGGCTGCCCGAGCCGTCGCCGGCCACGGTGACGCTGTCGCCGAGGCCGCTCAGCTCCTTGCGCAGGGTCGGCAGGCTCGCCTCGTCGACGCCGTCCAGGAGGTACATGACCTCCCACGCGTAGATCTCGTCATGGGCGTGCGCGTGCACTTCGAGGGGGTGTTCCTGCTCGACGGGGGCCCCGGTGAGCACGCCGACCAGGGCGTCGAGCACCGCGACCAGGCCGCGCGCCCCGGCGTCGACGACACCGGCCCTGGCCAGCGCGGGCAGCTGCTCGGGCGTCTTTTCGAGGGCGCGCGCGGCCTCTTCCGCGGCTTTTGCGGCGATTTCGGGCAGCGGGCTCGTGTCGCCGCGCACGGCAAGGGCGACGGCGTGCAGGACGGTGAGGATGGTCCCGGCGACCGGGCGGCTCACAGCACCGGTGGCGGCCTCGTCGGCGTGGCCGAGGGCCTGGGCCAGCCAGGGACCGTCCAGGTCACCTTCGGCGCGGTCGGCCAGCCCGCGCACGACCTGGGAGAGGATCACGCCGGAGTTGCCCTTGGCGGAGGCGACCGCACCGCGCGCGAGGATCTTCAGCGCGTCGGCCGCGGTTTCCGGGGTCGCTCCGGAGAGTTCCCGGGCCGCGCCGGTCATCGTGAAGAGCATGTTGGAGCCGGTGTCGGAGTCGGCGACGGGGTAGACGTTGATCTCGTCGATGGCCGGTCGCAGGCTCGCGAGACTGCGCACGCAACCCGCAGCCCAGGCGGACACCGCCGCCGCGTCCAGCACCCGCACCCCGTAACCTCCTGACCGGTCTTCGGGCAGCGTATCGACCCGGTGCCGGGGCCTGGGAAAGCAGTAGTTACTATGGTCGAGTTGCCCAGTCCGTCTGGGCTCATCTCTATGACCCAGATCCAAAGGAGTTCGACGTGGCTGCCGTGTGCGACGTCTGTGGCAAGGGACCCGGCTTCGGCAAGTCGGTCTCGCACTCCCACCGCCGTACCAACCGCCGGTGGAACCCGAACATCCAGACCGTCCACGCCAAGGTGGGTGTGTCCCAGCGCAAGCGCCTGAACGTGTGCACCTCGTGCATCAAGGCGGGCAAGGTCGTTCGCGGCTGAGGCGAGAAGTTTGGGATGGCGGGTGCTCCTCGGAGCACCCGCCATTTTCATGTCTACTTGAGGAAATCGGTCAGCAGGTCCTTGAGGGTCTCCGGGTACTGGAGCACCCCGTGGTCCTGGCCTTCGAGGGTCTCGTGACGCGCTCCCGGCACCGCCGCGGCCGCCGCGCGGGCGCCTGACTGGAGTGCCTCGTCGCTCGCGCCGCCGCCGATCACCAGCGTCGGGATCGCGATGCGGGCCAGCGAGTCGCGTGGGCGGGCGTCCGGGCCGCAGATCGTCAGGTCGTACGGGAGCGTGTGCGCCAGCGCCGTGAACCAGCCCCACACCGGGGCCTGCTTCATCCCCTCGATCATCTCCGCCGGGGTACCCGCGACCTGCAGGAACGTCGCCACCGCGCCGTCGCGGTCCCCCGCCGCCAGCCGGGTACGCACCTCGGCCACGACATCGGCCCGCGGGTGCTCGTCCGTCGCGTACGGCGGCTCGTACGCCACGACGCGATCGATGCCGATGCCCGCCGCGGCCGCCTCCAGGGCCAGGATCGCGCCCGACGAGTGACCGAACACCGACGCCGTCCCGCCCACCTGGGCGATCAGCGCCGCGAGGTCTTCGATCTCCCGCTCCACCGCGTACTCGGCCGAGTCGCCGGAGTCACCGCGGCCCCGCCGGTCGTAGACGATCGTCGTGAAGTCGCCGGCCAGGACGTCGGCCAGGCCCACCGTGGTCGTGCGGTCGTTGAAGGCGCCGCCGACCAGGATCACCGGCGGCCCGTCGCCGCGCTGTTCGAAGAAGATCGACGTGCCGTCGGCCGAAGTGACGTTCATGGGGGCCTCCAAGGTCTGTTTACCCCTTGGTCGGAGCCGTCACGCGGATCCGGACACCGAACCTACGGCAGTTTCCAGTCGACCGGCGCCGCGCCCTGCTGCTCCAGCAGCTGGTTCGCCCGGCTGAACGGCCGGGACCCGAAGAAGCCGTTGTGCGCCGAGAGCGGGCTCGGGTGCGCCGACTCGATGCACGGCACCTCGCCCAGCATCGGCCGCAGGTTGCGCGCGTTGCGGCCCCACAGGATCGCCACCATCGGCTCGGACCGGGCCGCGAGGGCCTTGATCGCCTGCTCGGTGACCGCTTCCCAGCCCTTGCCCTGGTGGGAGTTGGACTTCCCGGGCTGGACGGTCAGCGACCGGTTGAGCAGCAGCACGCCCTGCTCGGCCCACGGCGTCAGGTCGCCGTTGGAGGGCAGCGGGTGGCCGAGGTCCTCGGTGTACTCCTTGTAGATGTTGATCAGGCTCTTCGGGATGGGCCGGACGTCGGGCGCCACCGAGAAGCTCAGGCCCACCGCGTGCCCCGGCGTCGGGTACGGGTCCTGGCCGACGATCAGCACGCGGACGTCGTGGAACGGCTGCTGGAACGCCCGCAGCACGTGTTCACCCGCCGGCAGGTAGGTCCGGCCCGCGGCGATCTCCGCGCGGAGGAACTCCCCCATCGCGGCGACCTGCGGCGCCACCGGTTCGAGGGCTTTCGCCCAGCCTGCCTCGACGATGTCCTGCAGCGGTCGTGCGGTCACGGCGCGCAAGCCTACCGGGCGTGGCCGGCGTCACCCCAGCGGGTCGAGCCGCCTCAGCTCCGCCCGGAACCGCTTCGCGCGTTCGACGTAGGAGTCCACCACCATCGCGATGTTCTCGGCGCTGAACGACTTGTTCTCCCGCACCTTCGCCGGGACGCCCAAGGCGATCTCGCCGGTCTTGACGTGGGAGCCGTACGAAAGCACCGCGCCCGCGCCGACCATGCCGCCGTCCTCGATCACCGAGCCGTTCAGCACCACCGAACCGGACGCGACCAGGCAGCCGGTGCCGATCGTCGCGCCTTCGACGTGCACGGCGTGCCCGATGGCCGACGAGGGCCCAAGGATCGTCGGGTGCCGCTCGGTGCAGTGCAGGACGCAGCCGTCCTGGACGTTCGACCGCTCGCCGATCTCGATGTACCCGTGGTCGCCACGCAGGACCGTCTGCGGCCACACCGACGCGTGCGCGCCGATCCGGACGTCGCCGATCACCGTCGCGTCCGGGTGGACGTAGGCGTCGGGGTGGATCGTCGGCTCGAGCGAACCGAGTGCGTAGATCGGCATGCCGCCTCCGGGTGACCGCGGTTTCACTTCCGGTGCGATTGGATCACGGCATCGCTGCCAAGCCGAAAACCAGCCTGCTCGTGCTCCTCCTCGTCGTGCTGACGTGGCTGCTCAGCCTGCCCACGCCGACCCCGGCGCTCGCGAACGGCCTGGCCGGGACGCCGCCGATGGGCTGGAACAGCTGGAACCAGGTCCGCTGCTACGACCTCACCGAGGACGTCGTCCGCAAGGCCGCCGACGCGCTCGCCGACACCGGCCTGCGTGACGCGGGTTACCAGTACGTCGTCGTCGACGACTGCTGGCAGGCACCCACCCGGGCCGCCGACGGGTCGCTGCAGGCGGACCCGCAGCGGTTCCCGCACGGGATCGCCGACCTCGCCGACTACGTGCACTCCCGCGGCCTGCTGTTCGGCATCTACGCGGTGCCCGGCAGCCGGACCTGCGCCATGGCGAACGACGCCTACCCGGCGTCCGGCATCGGCTCGCTGGGCCACGAGCGCCAGGACGCCGAGACGTTCGACCGCTGGGGCGTCGACTACCTCAAGTACGACTGGTGCAACGCCGACACCGTCGACGGCCTCGACCGGAAGGCCGCGTTCGAGAAGATGCGCGACGAACTGGCCGCGCTGCCCCGCCCGATCGCCTACGCGATCTCCGAGTACGGCGTCTCCAGCCCGTGGACCTGGGCCCGGCCGGTGGCGAACCTCTGGCGCACCACCTACGACCTGGTCCCGACCTGGGACTCCGTGCTCACGACGATCGACCAGCAGGCCGCCGTCGCGGTCCACAGCGGCTCGCCCGGCGGCTGGAACGACCCGGACATGCTCCAGGTCGGCAACGGCACGCTGACCGCCGACGAGTCGCGCGCGCACTTCAGCGTCTGGGCCGTGCTGAACGCGCCGCTGTTCGCCGGCACCGACCCGGCGAAGCTGAGCGACGCCGACCTCGCGACGCTCGGCAACGCCGAAGCGATCGCCGTCGACCAGGACTTCGCGGGCAGCCAGGGGCGGCAGCTCGACGCGGGCCCCGGCCACCAGGTGTGGGGAAAACCGCTGAGCGGCGGCGGGTTCGCGGTGGTGCTGCTCAACACCGGCACCACCACCGCGACCGTCTCCGCCGCGATCCCGGGGTCGTGGAACGTCCGCGACCTCTGGGCCCACCAGGACATCGGAACCGCGGTGTCGGCGACCCTAAGGCCGCACGCGGCGGCCCTGCTGAAGCTCACACCGAGGTGAGCTCCTTGCCGAAGCAGCGGCTTTCCGGCTCGTTCTTGTAGACGCCGAAGTGCGGGATCTCGGTGTAGCCCGACGACGTGTAGAGCGCGATCGCTTCCGGCTGCTTCGTCCCGGTCTCGAGGACCGCGCGCTTGCGCCCGCACAGCGCCGCCGTGCGTTCCAGCTCGGACAGGATCATCCGCGCGAACCCGCGGCCGCGGGCCGAATCGGCGACGTACATCCGCTTGAACTCGGCGTCACCGGGCCGGAAGTCGGGCTCCGGGCCGTCGTGGGCGCGCCACGCCCCGCAGGCGACCGCCTCCTCACCCTGGTAGCCGACGAGGAACACGCCCTGCGGCGGGTCGAAGTCCGCGGGGCTCATCGGGGTGGCGTCCTCGCTGCCGTAGCGCTCGACGTACACCTGCTGCACCGAGGCCATGAGCTTGGCCGCGTCAGGGTGGTCGTAGGGGACTGGAACGATTCTCACGCTTCCGGAGCCTAGATCAGCGCCAGTGCGTCCATCCGCCGTCTCGCGAAAACGGTTTCCCGTCGACGGTGATCCCGGAGCCGGCCATGGTGACGACGCCGATCGTCCGCCAGCCCTCCGGAAGCTCGGTGAACGGCGGGAACGCGGCCACCAGAGCGTGGTCTTCACCGCCGGTGAGGACCCAGTCCAGGGGGTCCGCGCCGAGAGCGGCGCCGACCTCGGTGAGCCGGGCGGGGATGTCGAGGTCGGCGGTGCGGACGTCGATGCCGACGCCGGACGCCTCGCCGATGTGGCCCAGGTCGGCGAGCAGGCCGTCGGAGACGTCGATCATCGCCGTGGCCCCGGCGAGGGCGGCCCGCGGACCGGCCTCGTAGGGCGGTTCGGGACAGCGCTGGGCGTTGACGACGCCGACCGGCGACCGGAAGCCGCGGCCGAGCACGGCCAGGCCCGCCGCGGCCCAGCCGAGCCGCCCGTTCACGGCGACGACGTCACCGGGCCGGGCGCCCGAGCGCGTCACCGGCTCGCGGTCGCCGAGGTCGCCGAGGGCCGTGACGCTGATCACCAGCTGGTCGGCGCGGACCATGTCGCCGCCGGAGACGCCGACGCCGGCGCGCTCGGCCTCGGCCCACATGCCGTCGGTGAGCGCCTTCACCACCTCGCTCGGGGTGTCCGGCGGGCAGGCGAGCCCGACCAGGACGGTGGTCGGGGTGGCGCCCATGGCGGCAATGTCGGCCAAGTTGACCGCGACGGCCTTGCGCCCGACGTGCTCGGGCGAGGACCAGTCGAGCCGGAAGTGGACGCCCTGGACGAGGACGTCGGTGCTGGCGACCACCCGCCCGTCGGGGGCCGCGACGACGGCGGCGTCGTCACCCGGGCCGAGCAGCGTGCCCGGCGGCTGGCGCCGTCCTTCGGTGACGGCTCGGATGAGCGCGAACTCGCCGGTCTCGGCGACCGTTCCGTCGTTCGGTGACACCGGTCACCTCTGTCTTTCTCTACCGGGACAAAGATCGATCACCGATAGTCGGATGCCCTATGTTTTTCCGTGAGCTGGCGATACGTTGCTGATGACGTTCCTACCTTGAGCCGATCGATCCCGACGAAAGGGCGCGCCGTGGTCCACGCATACATCCTCATCCAGACCGAGGTCGGCAAGGCGGCCGCGGTGGCTGCCGAGATCTCCAGCATCCCGGGTGTCACCAGTTCGGAGGATGTCACCGGACCGTACGACGTGATCGTCCGCGCGGCCGCCGACAACGTCGACCAGCTGGGCCAGCTCGTGGTCGCGAAGGTGCAGAACGTGGAAGGCATCACGCGGACGCTGACCTGCCCGGTCGTGCACCTCTGAGCAGTGGTGTAGTGGTCGGGTGCCTGACTCTGACACCGGTGCGCCGCCTCGAGTGGTGCTCGTCACCGCGGCCGCGCTCGCCGTTGCCTTGGCGGTCGCCGTCGCCGTGTTCGCGCTGACCCGGCCGTCCCCCGCGGACACCGCGGGGCCGCTGCCGCTGGTCCCGGTTCCCGCTCCCGCGTCGGGCTCGCCGGGCTGCACCACGCTGCTGGGCGCGATCCCGGCCGAGCTGACCTCGAACGGCACCCAGCTGAAGCTGCGGGAGCTGGCGTCCCCGGCGCCGCCCGCCACGGTGGCCTGGGGTTCCGGTGATCCGGTCGTGTTGCGTTGCGGCCTCGACCGTCCCCCGGAGCTGACGCCGACGGCGCAGCTGCGGCTGGTGAACAAGGTGCAGTGGCTGCAGGTGCCGGGCGAGGGCGTCTCGACGTGGTACGTGGTGGACCGCGAGGTCTACGCGGCGCTGACCGTGCCGGACAGCGCCGGAACGGGCCCGCTGCAGGAGATCTCGGACACAGTGGCCGCGAAGCTGGCGCCGCGCCCCCTGCGGTTCTCCTAGCGCAGCCCCGTGCCGCGGGCGATGGCCGTCTCGACGAGGGTGGTCAGCAGCGTCGCGTAGTCCATGCCGGTGACCTCCCACATCTTCGGGTAGGCGGACTTCGTCGTGAAGCCCGGCATGGTGTTGACCTCGTTGATGATCAGCTCGTGGTCTTCGGTGACGAAGAAGTCGACCCGGGCGAGGCCCTGGCAGTCCAGCGCCCGGAAGGCTTCGACGGCCATCGCGCGGAGCTTCTCGGTGAGGGCGTCGTCGAGCTTGGCCGGGATGTCGAGTTCGGCGTCGTCGCCGAGGTACTTGGTTTCGAAGTCGTACCAGGCGTTCTCGTCTTCGGACAGCACCCGGATCTCGGCGGGCAGCGAGGCCTCGACGTGGCCGTCGGGGAACTCGAGGACCCCGCACTCGACCTCCCGCCCGACGACGGCGGCCTCCACGAGCACCTTCGGATCGGTGGCCCGCGCGAGTTCGATGGCGGCGTCCAGCTCGTCCCAGCCGGCGACGCGCGAGATGCCGACGGAGCTGCCGGCCCGGGAGGGCTTCACGAAGACGGGCAGCCCGAGGGTTTCCTTCGCTTCTTCGTCCAAAGTAGACTGTCCCCGCTTGAGCGCGGAGTAGGTCCCGACCGGAAGTCCTTCGGCGGCAAGGAGTTTCTTGGCGGTTTCCTTGTCCATGGCGGCGGCGCTGGCGAGCACCCCGGGCCCGACGTACGGGATGCCGGCGAGCTCCAGGAGGCCCTGGATGGTGCCGTCTTCGCCGAAGGCACCGTGCAGGACGGGGAAGACGACGTCGACCCGGGACAGCATTTCGCTTTCCCGCCCGGGTTCCACGGCGACCAGGCCCTGGCTGGAGGGATCCCCGGCGAGGACGAGCCCCTTGCCGTCGTCGACGGACGGCAGTTCGCGGCCGCGGATGGCGAGCTGGGCGGAGTCCCCGGTGCCGAGCACCCACCGGCCTTCCCGGGTGATCCCGACCGGGACGGCCTCGAAGCGTTCGGGGTCGAGGTGGCCGAGCACACTGCCGGCGGACAGGCACGAGATGGTGTGCTCGCTGCTGCGCCCACCGAACACGACGGCCACCCGGATCTTCTCGCTCATGGTGAGCCACCGTACCCGGTGACCTCGCGGAACAGCCGAGCCCGGTCCGACGGGCGGCGGCTTCGGAGCGGTGAACGCAACCCGTGATGACTTTGGCACGTCCGGTACATCGAGGGCTGTCCCGGTCTCGAACGAGCTGTTCGGCGCTCCCCGTGCGCTCGGTCGCCACTCCGCGGCCCCGGCGCTGGCCGCCCCGGAGCCGCCGCGTCTTGAATGACTCATTCAAGACACCGGCCACAGCCGCGCTCACCCCGGCTCGGCCCCCGCCGCTCCCGGCCCGCCTTCCGGCGAAGTCTGGTTCGCCTGGTCCCGGCTTTGGCCACGGGGCCGGACGGGGACGTCATGAACGACTCGTTCATGACATCCAGCGCCAGGAAAGGGTCGTTCATGACATCCGGCGCCGAGAACGAGTCTTTCGCGAGGCTCCGCACCCCAGGGCCCCCGAGCCGGTAGCAGCCGCCTCTCCCCTGACCAACTGGGCTCCACTCCCGAGAACGAGGCCTCGGCCAGCTTCACACTCCCGGGCAGCGCCCGCCCTCCCAGGGGGAACCCCCAACCGAATTGAGCGTATCCCCCCTCACCGACAGAAAGAGCCCGGAAAACCCCCGCCGAGCCGAGTTGCCCACAGCACGGCCGAATTGTGGACAACACCAGCACACCGGCCGGCGAACCGAAGCCTCAGCGAAGCAAAGCGACCAGCACCGGCAAAGCCGCCACCAATGCCTCCCGCGCACACCCGGCGTACCCGATCGCCACCCCGTGCGCGGAAGGCGGCCCGGCAAAATGGCGGGCCAGCCCGTCCAACCGGATCCCCCGCCGCTCGGCCGCCGAAAGCACCGATGCCTCCACCGAGGCCGAGGAAAACGGCACCACCAGGTGCGCCCCCGCGTCGTCCCCGCGCACCGGGATCCCGGCCGCCGACAACGCCCCCGCCAGCAACGTCCGCCGCTCCGCCATCTCCCGGCGCAGTTTGCGCAGGTGGCGCCCCAGGTCCCCGTTCCGCGCGAACTCGTGCAGCACCCGCTGCCCCGCCGGCGACGGCCGGGTGCCCGTCAGGTCCCGATAAGCCAGCACCGCCGAAGTGATCGCCTCGGGCGCCACCATCCAGCCCGCGCCCAACGTCGGCGTCAGGATCTTCGACGTGGTCCCCAGGTGCACCACGACGTCGGGGGCCAGCGAAGCCAGCATCGGCAACGGGGCCACGTCGAACCGCAGCTCGCCGTCGTAGTCGTCCTCGATGACCAACATGCCCGACGAACGCGCCCGCTCCACCAGCGACACCCGCCGCGCCGCGCTCAGCCTGCTGCCCATCGGGTACTGGTGGGCCGGCGAGCAGTACACCGCCCGCGCTCCCGCCGGAATCTCGGAAGGCCGCAACCCTTCGCCGTCCACCGGCACGCCCACGACCCGCATCCCCGCGCGGAGGAACGCCTGCACCGCCCGTTGGTAGCCCGGCTCTTCGACGGCGACGACGTCCCCGCGTTCCAGCACCGCCGCGGCCAGCTCGACCACCGCCGCCGTCGTGCCGCCGGTCGCCAGGACCGATCCCGCCGCGAGACCGCGGTGGCGCAGCAGGTGCTCCGACACCGCCGCGCGGTACTCCGGCAACCCCGCGCGGTGGGCGCGCACCAAGGGTTCCGGGTCGGCCGCCGCCCGCCAGGCCCGGCGCCAGGCCGCGCGGTCCAGGCCCGCCGCCCACGGCGTGCCCGGGCCGAGGTCCAGCAGCGGCGGCGGAGCGGCCTCGACCGCCGGGACAGCGGGCGCCGGGACCGAGGAAGCCGAAAACGACGGCGGCGTCGTCACGTACGTGCCGGAGCCGTGCCGCCCCGCGATCCAGCCCTCGGCGTGCAGCTGTTCGTACGCCGCCGACGTCACCGTGCGGCTGACGCCGAGGCGTCCCGCCAGCGCGCGCGTCGAGGGCAGGCGGTCGCCGCCGCGGAGGTGCCCGCTCGCCGCGGCTTCGCGCAGCGCGTCGGCCAGCTGCACCGCCAGCGGGGTCACCGCCGAGCGGTCGAGGCGCACCGGGAGCGCGGTGTCGGACACGGGACCTCCTCGAACAGAGTGGACTTCCCAAGTGTACGAGAAGTGGCCGTTTTCCGAGGCCACTGCGGCGGGAGACGCTGGTCGCATGTTGTCGACCACGCCCCGCACCACGCTCGGCCGCAAGAAGCACCGCGCCGTGACCGACCGCTCCGCGCTGCACGCCGTCCTCGACGAAGGCCTGATCTGCCACCTCGGGATCGTCCGCGACGGCGTGCCGCTGGTCCTCCCCACCGGCTACGGCCGCGACGGCGACACGCTCTACCTGCACGGCTCGACCGGCGCGGCCAGCCTCCGCACCGCCGCGCACGGCCTCGACGTCTGCGTGACGGTGACGCTCCTCGACGGCATCGTCTACTCGCGCTCGGTCAACAACCACTCGATGAACTACCGCAGCGCCGTCATCCTCGGCCAGGCGAAGCCGGTCGTCGACGCCGAAGCGAAGCTGCACGGCCTGAAGGTGCTCACCGACCACCTCGCCCCCGGGTCGTGGGAGCACGCGCGCGAGGTCAACGCCAAGGAGTTCGCCGCGGTGTCCGTCCTCGCGCTGGACCTCGCCGAGGCGTCGGTGAAGATGCGCGCCGAAGGCCCCGACGACGAGCCCGAGGACGTCGAGGCCGACACCGCCTGGGCGGGCGTCCTGCCGGTCCGGACCGTGTACGGCGAACCCGAGCCGTCGGAAGACCTCTCCTCCGGCTGGACCGCGCCGGAGCACGTCACCGCGCGAGCGGCAGCCGCACGCTGAAGGTCGTCCGGCCCGGCGACGAAGCCACCGACACGGTGCCGCCGTGCGCGGTCACCAAGGACTGGACCACCGAGAGCCCGAGCCCGGTGCCGCCGTTGCCGCGGGTGCGGGAGTCGTCGACGCGGAAGAACCGGTCGAAGATCCGCTCCTGGTCCGCCGCGGCGATCCCGGGCCCGGTGTCGGTCACCTGCACCACGGCGGAACCGTCCGAAGCCGCCACCGAGACGTGCACCGACGTCCCGGGCGGGGTGTGCACGGCCGCGTTGGCCAGCAGGTTGTCCAGCACCTGCCGCAGCCGCACCGGGTCGGCGTCCACGAAAGCGGTCGAGAACGACGTGGTCAGCGGGTGGTCCGCCCGGCCCGCGGCGAACGCGTCGGCCGCGTCCCCGGCCAGCTCGGCCAGGTCGACGCGCTCGGGCCGCAGCGGCGTCTCGGCGGCTCGCGCGTCGAGCCGCGCCAGCAGCAGGAGGTCGTCGACGAGCACGGTCATCCGCGCGGTCTCCTCGCGGATCTTCGCCAGGTGGGCTTCGCGCTCGGCCGGCTCGTTCGCCGCCGCGTAGCGGAAGAGGTCGGCGTACCCGCGGATCGACGTCAGCGGCGTCCGCAGCTCGTGCGAGGCGTCCGCGACGAACCGGCGCAGCCGCTCGGTGGCCTCGGTCTTCGCGGCCAGTGACGTGTCGATGTGGGCCAGCATCACGTTGAACGCCGTCCGCAGCTCCTCGACTTCGGCGCCGCCGCCGGTACCGGCCGCGCGCACCGGCAGGTCCGGGTTCGCGGTGAGGTCGTGGGAGGCGATGTCGTGCGCGGTGCCGGCCATGTCGGCCAGCGGACGCAGCCCGCGGCGCAGAACCAGCCGTCCCACGATCACCAGCGCGCCGAGCGCGAGCGCGAACGCGCCGACCTCCACCCAGACCAGCTGCCGGACGGTGTTGTCGAGATCCCGCTGCGGTGCCGCGCTCACCAGCACCAAACCGGTGTCCACCGGGCAGGCGCGCACCCGGTACGGCTCGTCGCCGCGCAGGTACAGGGTGCGGGTGACGTCGCCGTTCACCCCTTCCGCGGCGATCTTCGCCAGCTGCGGGGCGTCCTTGGGCGGCTTGCCGCCGGACGCGGGAGTGGCGACGCCGTTCCGCACCGTGTACAGCGCCGAGTACCAGGAGTACACCGACTCCGGCGAGCCGTGTGTCTCGCGCAGCAGCGGCAGTTGCGTGTCCTGGCTCTTGGACAGCTGCTCGTCGAGCCGCCGGTCGAGGTAACCGTGCATGATCCCGACCGTCGTGACGCCGACGGCCGCGAACACGACCAGGGCGAGCGCGCCGAGGCCGAGGGCGATCCGGGTGCCCAGCCGGGTGCGCTGCCAGGCCCCGTACCACCGGACGAAGAAGCGCTTCACCGGTGCGCCTGCCGCACGACGTACCCGACGCCGCGGACGGTGTGGATCAGCGGCTCGCCGTCGCCCGCGTCGAGCTTGCGCCGCAGGTGCGAGATGACCAGTTCGACCACATTGGACCGGCCGCCGAAGTCGTACTCCCAGACGTGGTCGAGGATCTGCGCCTTGGTCAGCACCGCGGGCGAGCGGCGCATGAGGTAGCGCAGCAGCTCGTACTCGGTCGGCGTCAGCTCGGCCAGGAGGTCGCCGCGGCGGACCTCGCGGGTGTCTTCGTCCAGGGTCAGGTCGCCGACCCGCAGGACGGCGCCGCGTGCCTCGGGCTGGTGCGCGGCGCCGGTGCTGCGCCGCAGGACCGCCCGCAGCCGCGCCATCAGCTCCTCGACCGCAAACGGCTTCACGAGGTAGTCGTCACCCCCGCGGGTGAGCCCGGCGATCCGGTCGGCCGTCGCGTCCTTGGCCGTGAGGAACACCACGGGCACCGCGTTGCCGCCCGCCCGCAGCCGGTCGAGCACGGTGAAGCCGTCGAGGTCGGGCAGCATCAGGTCGAGCACGACGATGTCCGGCCCGAACTCCGCGGCCCGGCTCAGCGCGGCCTGCCCGGTGCCGGCCGTGACCGCCTGCCAGCCCTCGTACCGGGCCACGGTGGCGACGAGGTCGGCGATGTGCGGCTCGTCGTCGACGACGAGCAGGCGCACGGGTTCGGAAGTCTGCACCCCTGCATCTTCTCCCGCCGCGGACACCCGGGCGAGGCGGCGGCCGCGGCCGACAGCATTCCGACAGCCGGCACCCAGACTCGCCACAGGACGGACGGCGAGGCTGGCCTTCGTGAACCGAACCGAAGGGGGATCCGTGTGAGGACCATGACGCAGACCGCCGAGGCCGCGCGCCCGGCGATCCGCCCCCGGATCGCCGCGAAATCCGGCCTCTTCCTCTTCCTCGGCGCCAACGTGGCCGCCGTCACCGTCCTGTTCGCGCAGGCCGGGGTATCGCAGAACGTGCTGATCACGATCGGCAGGCTCGCCGGGCTGTACGGCGCGCTGGCGATGGCGTTCCAGCTGCTGCTGGTGGCCCGGCTGCCCTGGCTGGACCGCCGGCTCGGGATGGACCGGCTGACCACCTGGCACCGCTGGACCGGCTTCACGATCCTCTGGACCCTGCTGGCCCACCTGGTGTTCATCACCATGGGCTACGCGGAGGTCTCGAACAAGGGTGTCGTCGACGAGCTGGTCGAGATGGCCGACACCCTCGAAGGGATCCTGCGGGCGCTGGTCGCCTTCGCCGTGATCCTCATCGTCGGCGCCGCCTCGGCGAAGTTCGCCCGCAAGCGGCTCGCCTACGAGACGTGGCACTTCATCCACCTCTACACCTACGCCGCGATCGTGCTGGCCTTCACGCACCAGATCGCGCTGGGCCAGTCGTTCGCCGGCTCGGAGCCGGCGAAGGCGTACTGGTGGACGCTCTGGCTCGGGGCCGGCGCCGCCGTGCTCGCCGGGCGGGTCGTGCTGCCGATGTGGCGGAACCTGCGTCACCAGCTGCGGGTCACGGCCGTGGTTTCCGAGTCCGCGGACGTCGTTTCGGTGTACATGTCCGGCAAGCACCTGGACAAGCTGCCGGCCAGGGCCGGGCAGTTCTTCCTGTGGCGGTTCCTGACCAAGGACCGGTGGTGGCAGGCCAATCCCTTCTCGCTGTCGGCCGCACCCGACGGCCGTTCCCTGCGGCTGACCGCGAAGGCGCTCGGCGACTCCAGCGCCGGCCTGCGCACCCTGCGCGTCGGGACGCGGGTGTTCGCCGAAGGCCCGTACGGCGCGTTCACGACGATCCACCAGCGGCGGCCCAACGCGCTGCTCGTGGCGGGCGGCGTCGGGATCACGCCGATCCGCGCGCTGCTGGAGGACATCGACGGCCACGTCGTCGTGCTCTACCGGGTGCGCTCGCAGGCGGACGCGGTGCTGCTGCCGGAGCTGAACGAGCTGGCCAAGGCACGCGGCGCCAGCGTCAGTGTCCTCACCGGACCGGACCAGGCGGTCGGGCCGCGCGGGGTGATGCTCGGGCCGGCGAACCTGCACATGATGGTGCCGGACGTGCACGAGCGGGACGTGTTCGTCTGCGGCCCGCCGGGGATGACTTCCGCGGTGTTGCGCAGCTTGCGCGAGCTGAAGGTGCCGAACTCCCAGGTCCACGCCGAACGTTTCAGCCTTGCGGCCTAGGGGAAGTTGATGAAGAAGACCATTTTCGTCGTCGCGCTGTCCATAGCCGGGTTCATCTCGGTCTGGCGGTTCGAGCCGGGACCGGTGCAGAACACCTCCGCCATCGCGCAGGCACCACCACCGCCCGCTGTCACGGCACCGTCCACACCGGACACTTCGACGGCACCGTCCACATCGGCCACGCCGCCGACGTCGTCGTCCGCCGCGCCCGCTCCGTCCACTTCGGAGGCTCCGGCCACCAGGGACAGGGCGGACGAGACGGTGACCAAGCAGGGCAGCGCCGAGTCGAGCCGGTACGGCACCGTGCAGGTGCAGGTGACGTTCACCGGCTCGCGGATCGCCGTCATCACCCTGCTGCAGGCCCCCGACAGCGGCCGGTCGCTCACCGCGCTCCCGAAGCTCCAGGCAGAAGCGATCAAGGCGCAGAGCGCCGACATCGACACGGTGACCGGTGCCACCGAGACGAGCGAGTCGTACAAGACGTCGCTGCAGGCCGCGATCGACGCGAGAGGGAAACAGCGATGACCACCCGCGTCGAACAGGTGATGGGCCTGCCGATCTCGCTCGACCTGCGTGACGAAGGCGACTTCGCCGAGGTCGTCGACGACGTCTTCGCGTGGTTCCGGGACGTCGACGCCCGGTTCAGCCCGTTCAAGGAGGACAGCGAGGTCAGCCGGTACGACCGCGGCGAGCTGACCGCGGCCGAGCTGAGTGACGACCTGCTGGAGGTGCTGGAGCTCTGCGCGTACTACGAGCAGCTCTCCGGCGGCGCGTTCCGCGCGCGGCTGCCCGGCCGCGGTCTCGACCCGTGCGCGGTCGTCAAGGGCTGGGCGGTGCAGCGCGCGGCCGACATGCTGAAGGCCGAGGGCGCGGCGACGTTCTGCCTCAACGCCGGCGGCGACGTCGTCACCGCCGGCGAACCGGAGCCGGGCCGTCCCTGGCGGGTCGGGGTGCGCCACCCCGAGCAGCCCCTCGCGGTGTGCGCGGTCCTGGAGTCCCGCAACGGCGCGATCGCGACGTCGGCGGCGTACGAGCGCGGCTCCCACATCCTCGACGGCCGCTCCGGCACCCCGGCGACGGGGCTGATGAGCGTCACGGTCGTGGCCGGCGACCTGGTGACGGCGGACGCGCTGGCCACAGCGGCGTTCGCGATGGGCGCGGAGGGCATCACCTGGGCGGCCGACCGGCCGGACTGCGAGATCCTCATCGTCGACGACAGCCGCCGCGTGCACCGGACGGCGGGCCTGGCGCTGGCGTCGTAAATCGGTTCGCCCTCCCCGGACGGCTCGGCCAGACTCGGCGGCACCCGACCTCGAGGAGAACCATGCCGTCGTCCGTGCTGAACGTGTCCGTCGACTGTGCCGACCCGTACACGCTGTGCCAGTTCTGGAGCCAGGTCACCGGGAAGCCGGTCCCGGACGAAGACCAGCCGGGCGACGACGAGGTCGGCTTCCAGCTGAACGACGACACGGCGTTGCTCTTCCTGCGCGTGCCGGAGCCGAAGACGGTGAAGAACCGCCTCCACCTGTGCCTGCAGCCCGACATCCCGCGCGACGAGGAGGTCTCGCGGCTCCTCGGCCTCGGCGCGACGCTGGTGAACGACCTTCGCAAGCCGGACGGCACGGGGTGGGCGGTCCTCGCCGACCCCGAGGGCAACGAGTTCTGCGTGCTGAGGAGCGCGGCCGAGCGCGCGGCGACGTCGTGACCGGCTGAATAGGGTGGCGGCATGGCACGTCCCCTGATCGCCGTCGCCACGCTGGGCGGCACCATCTCCATGGCCCCGGTCGACGGCGACGGCGGCGCCGTTCCGCGGTTCGGCGCGGCCGAGCTGCTCGGCGGGCTCGGCGACGTGCCGATGGACGTCCTGGCCGAAACCCTGGCCGGGATCGGCAGCGCGTCACTGGACTTCGCGACGCTGCTGCGCTGCCGCGAATGGGGCCTGCGCCAGGACGCCGACGGCTTCGTCGTCGTCCAGGGCACCGACACGCTCGAGGAAACGGCGTACTTCCTGGACCTGCACTGGCCGTCGGAGGTCCCGGTGGTGATCACCGGGGCGATGCGCAACGCCGGCCTGTTCAGCCCGGACGGCCCGGCGAACCTGCGCAACGCGCTGACCGTCGCGGCCGATCCGCGCAGCCGCGGCCGGGGCGTGCTCGTCACGCTAAACGACGACGTCCACGCGGCTCGCTGGGTGCGGAAGGCGCATTCGAGCCACCTCGAGGCCTTCTCCTCCGCGCCAGCCGGGCCGCTGGGCATGGTCGTCGAGCACGCCGTGCACTGGTTCCACCCGTCGCCGCCGCGGCTGCCCGCCCTGGCCGGCGACGACTTCGGCGGCCTGGTCCCGGTGGTGGAAGCCGGTCTCGACGACTCGGGCGCGGTGCTGTCGCACGTGGCTTCGCAGCCCGGCGTGCGGGGCGTGGTGATCGCCGCGCCGGGCGTGGGGCACGTCTCGGCCGGCACGGCCGACGTGATCGCACGCCTGGTGCCCTCGCTGCCGGTGGTCGTCGCCTCGCGGACGGGGGCGGGCCCGACGCTGCGCTCGACGTACGGTTTCCACGGCTCGGAGTCGAGCCTGATCGCGATGGGCGCGACGATGGCGGGCTGGCTGGACGCGCGCAAGGCGCGGATCCTGCTGCACGCGCTGCTGGCCGCCGGCGCGGATCGGCCCCGGATCGAGCGGGAGTTCCGCGCGCGCGGCGACCTGGACTGAGTCGTTCAGTCCCGGATCGGGCCGCTGACCGGGTCGAGGTGGTACGGGCGCATCGCGCGGCCCGCGTCGCGGTAGACGTGGAGGGAGATCGCCGGGTCCGGGCCGTCGTTGCGGACCTCGTGCACGTACCCCGGCCCGAACACCCGGGACTGCCCGGCGGCGAGGGCGTGCAGCTCGGTGACCGCGCGGCCGTCCGGCGCACGGCGCGCCACGGCTTCGGTGAGGTGGCCGCCGACCACGGTGAACGCGCCGCTGGCGAACGCGTGGTCGTGCAGGTCGGTGCGCTGGCCGGGCAGCCAGCTCATCAGCCACACCTCCTCCCGCTCGTCGCTCGACACCAGCGCCGCGAAGCGCTCGTCGGGGTCGTAGCGCAGGAGGTGCTTCCAGCGGTCGCGGTCGGCGGCGACCTCGAGGGCGACGCGCACCGGGTGGCGCAGGGCGGGGTTTTCGGGACGCAGCAGGGTGTTGTCCGGAACGGCGAACATGAGGGTCCTCACGGGAAGAAAGTGTCGAGCTGGGCCGGGGCTGGGTTCACCGACAACAGCGACACGCGCGCACGTCGGAGCGGAGGCCCATGCGGCCCCGCGACTCGGACATGGTGTGCGCGAACATGCGACCAGAGTCCCAGCCGCGTCCTTCCCGGTCAAGCCGTCCCACGGATCAGGACCATTCGTGTTTCCGGGACCGGCCGAGCAGCTCGGCGCCGGCCTGGCGGGGGTCGACGCCCTCGTGGCAGACGCGGTGCATGGCGTCGGTGATCGGCATGTCGACCCCGACGCTCTGGGCCAGCGCCCGGATCGACGAGCACGACATGACACCCTCGGCGACCTGCCCGCCGGCTGCCGCCTGTGCCTGCTCCAGGGTCTCCCCGCGGCCGAGGCGTTCCCCGAAGGTGCGGTTGCGCGAAAGCGGCGAAGAGCAGGTCGCGACCAGGTCGCCGACGCCGGCGAGCCCGGCGAAGGTGAGCGGGTCGGCGCCCAGCTTCGCGCCGAGCCGGGCCATCTCGGCCAGCCCGCGGGTGATGAGCATCGCCATCGTGTTGGTACCGAGGCCCAGACCCGCCGCCATCCCGGTGCTGAGCGCGATGACGTTCTTGCAGGCACCGCCGAGCTCGCAGCCGACGACGTCGGTGTTCGTGTACGGGCGGAAGTAGGAGTTGCCGCAGGCCCGCTGGATCGCGACGGCGCGTTCGTGGTCGGCGCAGGCCAGCACGGAGGCGGACGGCTGCCCGGCGGCGATCTCCTCGGCCAGGTTCGGCCCGGTGACGACGACGACCTCGTTCGGATCGATCCCGACGATCTCGCCGATCACCTCGCTCATCCGCTTGAGCGTGCCGAGCTCGACGCCCTTGGCGAGGCTGACGAGGACGGCGTCGGGCGGCAGCAGGCCGCGCCACGCGGTCAGGTTGGCCCGCAGGCTCTGGCTGGGCACGGCCAGGACGACGGCTTCGGCGCCTTCGAGGGCCTTCGCGGGGTCGCTGGTGGCGGTGATGTTCTCCGGCAGGGCCACCCCGGGCAGGTAGGCGCTGTTGGTGTGCCGGTCCCGGATGTCCTCGGCGACCTGCTCGCGGCGCGCCCACATCGTGACGTCCCGCCCGGCGTCGCCGAGCACCTTGGCGAAGGCGGTGCCCCACGAACCGGCCCCGAGCACGGTGACCCGCTGCACGTCGGCGCGCATCAGGAGGGGTCCTCCGGCTTCGCCGCGGGCGGTTCCTCGTGCCGGATCTCGGCGAGGAGCCGGGTCACCTCGTCCATCATGACCTTGGTGACTTCACGCAGTTTCGTCGCGCTCCGGGCGTTGCCGCCGCGGTAGGCGGACAGGTCGAGCGGGTCGCCGACGGAGTGGGTGATCGTCTTGCGCGGGAACGGCGTGAACTTCTTCGTGTAGCCGTTGAAGATCTGGCTGGTGCCCCACCGCGCGACGGGGATGATGGGGACGTCGTTCTGCAGCGCGAGCCGCGCGGCGCCGGTGAAGGACTCCTTCGGCCAGCCCGCGGGATCCTTGGTGATGGTGCCTTCGGGGTAGATGACGACGAGCTTGCCCTCTTCGAGAGCCTGGTGAGCGGCCTTGAGACTGTCCCCGGCGGCGGCCGACCCCCGCGAGACGGGGATCTGCCCGGACCCGGAGACGATCGGCCCGAGGATCGGCGCGCGCGTCAGGCTCTCCTTGAAGAGGAACCGCGGGACGCGCTTCTGCCGGTGCACGAAGACGGCGTCGACGACGGGGTCGAAGTGCGAGATGTGGTTCATGACGAGCAGAGCGGGCCCCTGCCGCGGAATCTTTTCCGCCCCGACGTAGACCCGCCGCCCGATCCGGGTGAGCGGGTAGAACAGTACGGCGGCGAGCCCCACCCAAAAGCCGCCCTTCTCACGCCGGGCCACGATCTCCTCCTCCACACGTCCACGTCCGGCGTTGATCCTGCCGCGCCGGGCTCGGGCCAGTCCAGGGAGGGTCGGTTCAGCCTGGCCAGGGTCGGTCCTTCGTGGGTTTCGGGGGGCTTGGGG
>JARAWT010000015.1:0-162691 GCA_033793495.1 Streptomyces sp. MN03-5084-2B
TTGACTCTGGCGTGTTGTTTAGCCCCGGCACCCTGCTGGCCCTGGCCACCTTCGGCGTCGGGTACCTCGCCCGGCCGGTCGGCGCGTTCGTCCTCGGCCACGTCGGCGACCGGTTCGGCCGCAAGCGCGTGCTCGTCTTCACCCTGCTGCTCATGGGTTTCACGACGTTCTGCGTCGGCTGCCTGCCGACGTACGCCAGCGTCGGCGTCCTCGCGCCGGTCCTGCTGGTCGTTCTTCGCCTGCTGCAAGGACTTTCCGCGGCCGGCGAGCAGGCGGGCGCGAACTCCATGTCACTGGAACACGCCCCGGAGCACCGGCGCGCCTACTTCACCAGCTTCACCTTGAGCGGCACGCAGGCCGGGCAGATCCTGGCCACCGCGATCTTCCTCCCCGTCGCCGCGCTCCCGGCGCAGGACCTGCTGACCTGGGGCTGGCGGCTGCCGTTCTGGGGCAGCGCGCTCGTCGTGGTCGTCGGCTTCGTGATCCGCCGGAAGCTCGACGAGACACCGGTGTTCGCGCGCACCGAGGTCGCGAAGCTGCCGGTCGCCGTCCTGTTCCGCGACCACTGGGCGGACGTCCTGCGGGTGATCGTCGCGGCGACGATCGCCTCGGTGAGCACGATCTTCACCGTCTACGCGCTGAGCTACGCGGTCAACACGATCGGCCTGGCCCGCACCCCGATGCTCTGGGTGGGCGTGCTCGCGAACGTCGTCGCGCTGGCGGCGATCCCGCTGCTGGCCCGGTTCGCCGACCGCGTCGGGCGCCGTCCGGTGTTCATCGCCGGCTGCCTGGCCTGCGGCGTGCTGATCTTCCCGTACCTGTGGTCGATTTCGATCGGCTCGTACGCGCTGCTGTTCGTGCTCGGCATCGCGCTGTTCGGGGTGGCGTACTCCGGGGTCAACGGGGTCTGGCCGGCGCTCTACGGCGAGATGTTCAGTGCTCGGGTCCGGCTGTCCGGCATGGCGATCGGCACCCAGATCGGCTTCGCGGTGGCGGGCTTCGCGCCCAGCGTGGTCGCGGCGATCGGCTCGGGCAAGGGCGACTGGCTCGGCGTCGCGGTCTTCACGGCCGCGGTGTGCGTGGTGGCGGCGGGCGCCGCGGCGACGGCCCGCGAGACCTACCGGGTGCCGACCGCGCAGCTGGGCGGCGGGGCGGCCGCCGAACCGTCCACTGTGGTCGCATCCACAGTGGACGGCTAGCGGGCTCGTCAGACCTTCGGTGCCGGGGTGTCCACGGCCTTGACCCGCTCCAGCAGCAGCTGGGCGACGTCGCGGACGTCGACGTTCTCCGCCTTCTGCTCGCTCTGCCGCTGGACCAGGCCGTCGGTCAGCATCACCCGGCAGAACGGGCAGCCGGTCACGATCGTCTCGGCGTCCGTGGCGATCGCTTCGTCGACCCGCTCCAGGTTGATGCGCTTGCCGATCTGCTCTTCCATCCACATGCGCGCGCCACCCGCGCCGCAGCACAGCGCGCGGTCGGCGTGGCGGGGCATCTCGGCCAGGGAGGCTCCCGTGGCGCCGACCAGCTCGCGCGGCGGGGTGTAGACCTTGTTGTGCCGCCCGAGGTAGCAGGGGTCGTGGTAGGTGACCTTCGGGCCCTCCTCCACCGGCTTGACCGGGGTCAGCTGCCCGCCGCGGACCAGGCGGTTGAGCAGCTGGGTGTGGTGGACGACCTCGTAGTGCCCGTCCAGGTCCGGGTACTCGCGGCTCAGCGTGTTCAGGCAGTGCGGGCAGGTCGTGACGATCTTGCGCAGCCGCGGCTCGCGGCCCTCGAACACGGCGTTGAGCGTCTCGGCCGTCTGCTGCGCCATCATCTGGAAGAGGAACTCGTTGCCCGCGCGGCGCGCCGGGTCGCCGGTGCAGGACTCCTCCTTGCCCAGCACCACGTACTTCACCCCGGCGATGTGCAGCAGCTCGGCCGTGGCGCGGACGGTCTTGCGGGCCTGGTCGTCGAACGCGCCGGCGCAGCCGACCCAGTAGACGTACTCGACGTCCTCGGCCAGTTCGCCGTCGAACACCGGGACGTCGAAGCCGAGGTCCTTGGTCCAGGCGAGGCGCTCGGCGTTGTTCTGGCCCCACGGGTTGCCCTTGGTCTCCAGGTTCTTGAACAGCCCGCCCAGCTCGGTCGGGAACGCCGACTCGATCATCACCTGGTAGCGGCGCATGTCGACGATGTGGTCGACGTGCTCGATGTCCACCGGGCACTGCTCGACGCACGCGCCGCAGGTGGTGCACGACCAGAGCACGTCCGGGTCGATGACGCCGCCGTCGTCCGCCGGGCCGACCAGCGGGCGCGCGCCCTCGTGCTCGGTGCCCGCCAGGATGTAGGGCGCCTCCTCGAACAGGTTGTCGCGCAGGTTCATGATGACGAGCTTGGGCGACAGCGGCTTCCCGGTGTTCCACGCCGGGCACTGCGACTGGCAGCGGCCGCACTCGGTGCACGTGGCGAAGTCCAGCATGCCCTTCCAGGTGAAGTCGCCGATCTTGCCGCGGCCGAACGTGTCGTCCTCGCCCGGATCCTCGAAGTCGATCGGCTTGCCGCCGGACTCCATCGGCAGCAGCGGGCCGAGCGCGTCCGGCAGCCGCTTCGCCGAGACGTTGATCGGCGCCACGAAGATGTGCAGGTGCTTGGAGTAGAGCACGATCGACAGGAACACCAGCATGACGCCGATGTGCAGGAGCAGGCCGACGGTTTCCAGGACCTCGGTCGTCGAGTGCCCGAGCGGCTCCAGGAGGTTCCCGACGCCGAGGGAGACGTACGCGCCGGAGTCGTACGGGAAGTTGCCGGACGCCGAGGAGGCGCCGCGGAAGAAGAACATCGTCCAGACGACGTTGAAGATCATGATCAGGATCAACCACGCACCGCTGGTGTGCGAGCCGTAGAACCGGGACGCGCGGTCCTTGCGCTCGGGGGCGTTCTTGATCCGGATGATCGTGAAGACGCCGAGAGAGACGGCCACCGCGACGGCGATGAAGTCCTGCAGGAACCCGAGCACCGCCCAGTGGCCGATCCACGGGATGGCGAACTTTTCGTCGAACAGCGCGCCGTAGGCCTCGAGGTACACCGAAGCGAGGATCACGAAGCCCCAGAACGTGAAGAAGTGCGCCAGGCCGGGCACCGACCACTTCAGCAGCTTCCGCTGGCCGAACACCTCGCGCACCTGGGCGAAGAGCCGGGCACCCAGGTCGTCGGACCGCTTGGTGTCGGGCTGGCCGGCCTTGATCAGCCGGTAGAGGAAGGCCACCCGCTTGCCGGCGACGGCGAGGCCGACGACCGTCATGAGCAGGCCGAGGATGAGACGAACGAGCACGAGTCCTCCGCGTCGTGATGGAAGGACCGGCTCAGTGCGAGCCGGTGTAGTACCGGCACGCTTTGCACGCGTACCGCATCTTCGCGATCCGCCAGTGCTTCCGGTACAGATCGAGGTCGGGCGAGCGCCGGACGCCGAGGCGCTGGTAACGCCCGGGCCGCCGACCGGTTTCGTACTGCTCGGTGGCGCGGCCGAGGTGGGCGCGCCGCAGCACGCACCCCCGGGTCCGGCACCGGCCGAGCGCGGCGCGGCAGAACCGGTGCAGCAGCACGAGGTCGCCGGTCACTTCTTCGACCACGCCGTAGCCGGGGTGGTCACCCGGCCCGGCCAGCCGCACCGGCAGCCCGCAGTACGCGCATTTGAGCGTGCAGGGAAGGCAGCCGGTGAGGTGCCGGATCCGCAGTTCGCGCCGGTCTTCGGAGCCGGGTCCTCGGACGCGCGACGCCATGAAGCCTCCCGGAACGACTGTGATCGGCACCACTGTCTGCTACTGGAGGGTAATGAGGAGATCACTTGACAGACAGGTCCGATCGGCCTAGTTGCCCTGCGCCGTTCGCCGTAATTTCCGAAGCAAGGATCACCTTAGTGTCCGCAGAACGGACGCTTAACACCGCGAATCGTACGTTCGGCCCTGCTGTGGCATCCGTGTTCCCCGCCACAATCCGGGCATGACGTATCACCCGGTCCCCTACCGGCCCGCCCGGCTGCCCGACGACGAAGCGATCGCCCAGGCGGCCGCGTTGCGCCGGCGGATGGAAGCCCGGCGCTCGGTGCGCATGTTCTCCCCCGACCCGGTCCCCGAACGCGCGGTGCTCGACGCGATCGCGGTGGCCTCCACCGCGCCGAGCGGGGCGCACCAGCAGCCGTGGACGTTCGTCCTCGTCTCGGACCCGGACGTGCGCCGGCGCATCCGGGAAGCCGCCGAGGCCGAGGAACGCCTTTCCTACGACGGCAGGCTCGGCGACGAATGGCTCGCCGCGCTCCGGCCGCTCGGGACCGACGCCGACAAGCCGCACCTGACGGACGCGCCGTACCTGATCGTCGTGTTCCAGCAGCGGTTCGCCCTCGACTCCGACGGCGGGGTCCGCAAGCACTACTACGTCGACGAGTCGGTCGGCATCGCGGTCGGCATGTTGCTCACGGCGTTGCAGGTCGCGGGGCTCGCCGCGCTGACGCACACGCCGTCGCCGATGCGGTTCCTCGGCGAGCTGCTCGGCCGGCCGCGCAACGAAAAGGCGTTCGCGGTGATCCCGGTCGGCTACCCGGCCGCCGACTGCGTCGTGCCGGACCTGCGGCGCAAGCCCCTCGACGAAGTCCTCGTGCGGATCTGATCCCTCAGGTGGGCAGGCCGTCCGGCAGGTCGGGGAACGCCGGGCCCGCCAGCAGGTCCGCACCCCGGTCCTGCCACCACGCCGCCTCGTCCGGAGTCGTGACCCCGGCGACCGACACCGACGCCCCGGCCGTGTGCGCCGCGTCGATCAGCGCCGACAGCGGCCCGGTCACCAGCGGGTGTTCCCGCCTGGCGGCCAGGCCCGCCGCGATCCGGACCGCGTGGGCCGGGAACTCCGTCAGGCAGGTGACGTCGCCGAGGCCGTGGATCTCCGCCCAGACGCCGATCTCGCCCAGGACCCTGAAGTTGTCCGCCGCGTCCCCGGTCTCCGCGGTCAGGGTCGCGGCCGGGAAGCCGGGACGCAGGCGGTCCGGGGCCAGGCCGGTGTCGCCCATGACGCGGCGGATCTCGCCGACCAGCTCCGGGTCCGCCGCCTGCTGCGCCGTCAGCTCGACGACCAGCGGCACGCCGATCCCGGACGCCGCCAGCCGCTCGGCCGCGGTGCGCAGCAGCCAGGTACCCAGCGGCAGCGCCAGCCCGGTTTCCGAAGCCAGCTGCACACACCTCTCGTGCGGCAGCACCCCTTCGACCGGGTGGTTCCAGCGCAGCCGTGCCTCGATGCCCTCGACCGAACCGCCCGTCGCGGACACCAGCACGCGGTAGCCGGCTTCGATCTCACCGGTCTCCCACGCACCCGCCATCGACGCGGCCAGGCCGAAGTCGTGCCGGTCGCGCCGGTCCAGCTCGCGGTCGAACAGGCCCCACTGGCTGCCCGTCCGCTGGGCGCGCCGCAGGGTCAGGTCCGACGCCTGGAGCAGCTCCGCGGGGGTGATGTCGCGGGGCGGGCGGTGGACGACACCGATGGCGGCCGACACCGCGACCCCGTGCCGCCCGTCGACGTACTCCGCTTCGGCGAGCTCGCGGGTGATCCGGCGGACGAGCGGTACGACACCCGGCGTCTCCGTCGTGTTCTGGACGAGCACGCCGAATTCGTCGCCGCCGAGGCGGGCCACGAGGGCCGTCTCCGCTTCGAAGACCGTCTTCAGCTTGGCGGCGACCCCACGCAGCACCCGGTCACCGAGCTCCTGGCCGAGCGCGCCGTTGATCTGCGAGAAGCCGTCGAGGTCGAGGTGGAACAGCGTGACCCCGCGGGCCGGGTCGGCGTCGCGCAGCAGGGTCTCCAGGCGGGTGCTGAAGAACTGCCGGTTCGGCAGCCCGGTGAGGACGTCGTGCAGGGCCTGGTGGCTCAGCCGCCGCTGCAGCAGCGACACCTCGGTGTCGTCGTCGACGATCGTGAGCAGCTGCCGGGGCGCGCCGACCGAGTCCCGGATCACCGACGCGGCGAACGTCGCCCACATCGGCTCGCCGTCCTTGCCGACCAGGCGGCGGCCGGCGCGCAGCCGGTGCAGCCGCCCGGCCGCCAGCTCGCCGTAGCTCTCCCGCAGCTGCTCGACGTCCTCGGGGTGGACCAGGTCGAACAGCGTCATCGCGGCGATCTCCGCCGGCGTCCGGTTGAGCGTCTTGGCGAGCGCCGCGTTGGCCCGCAGCACCCGGCCGTCCAGCTCGGTGAGGGCCACGCCGCTGGCCGAGCCGGCGAACACCTCCTCGAACTGCGCGCGGGTGATGACGTGCTTCTGCCGCGTCTCCTGCTCGACCTTCAGCAGCGCGCGGCTCAGGCCCTCCTGCCGCTTCTGGATGTCCTCGCGCAGCATCTCGCCGTAGCCCGAGCTGAACGCGCCGAGCACCAGCACGATCCGCTCGGCCGGCCCGTCGACCCCGCGCAGTTCCGGTTCGCGCAGCAAGGCCTTGCCCAGCACCTCCAGGCTGCGGCGCAGGCTGTCGGGACCGACGCACCGCAGCTCGACGAGCCGGCCGCCCGCGGCCGCGGCCGCCTCGAGACCCGGCGGATCGCTCACCACGGCCTCGAACAGCCGCCCGGCCAGGCCGGCCAGCTCGCGCTCGATCTCTTCGGGCGTGTGCGGCAGGTAGGCCGTCGTGCTGATCAGGTAGCCCCACTTGCGGGCGAGCAGACCGAGCCGTCTCGCCGCGCGTTCGGCGGACGGCTTCTTCCGCGGTTCGCCACCACGGGGATGGGGAGCAGTCACCTCAGGCTGTCCAAGGGTTCAGTGCACAACACCGGATCCGACTCGATCGATATATCTTGGCTCGGAATTGTGCGACGCGCACGGGTTCAGTTTCGTCCGATCGAGTGATAACCCTGCGGAGCGATCCCCAGGCGGTCCTGCAGCCAGGACCGGGTGGCACTGCGGTATTCGCCGGCGTTTTCGTGCAGCGCCACGGAATGGCCCGCTCCGGGCAGCACGAACATCGACAACTTCGACGGGTCGGCGTAATAGGGCGCTTCCTGCGCCCGCAACACGGCCGGGTCGGAACAGTCACGCAACGCGAGCACCCCGCAGAAAAGGACGTCCTTTTCACCGACCACCTGCAAAACCGGTGCGGTGATTCCCCACGTCGCGGGCAGCACGATCCCGAACACCGCGACCGTGCCCATCCCGGGCACCGAAACCTGGTCCTTCGTCGCCTCGTCGGCGGCGATCACCGCCGGGTCGGCGTCGCCCGCGGCGTAGAACAACCCGGCCCGCGCACCCGGTCTGGTCGTGAAGTACAGCGGATCGCTGCCCAGCGTGGACAGCTGGTCGTCGAGCAGGGCGGGCTGCAGGCCGAGCGCCGCGCCGAGGGCGAGCACGGGCAGCGCGGGCAGGTGCGTGATGCCGGTGAGCACGACGCCGTCGACGTCGTGGTAGGTCGACGCCTCCGCCGCGACGATCCCCGACCCGACCGAGTGCCCGACGATGACCACCTTCGCGAACGGCACCCCGCCGACGCGGCCGGCCCGCAGCCGGCCGACCACCTCGTGCATCGACTCGGCCGCGGCCCAGACCGACAGCGGCAGGCTCAGCGGGCGGCTGCTACGCCCGGCGCCGAGCTGGTCGGCGGCGAAGGTCGCGTAACCGTGCGCGGCCATGTCCCGCTGGTAGGAGTAGCGCGCCGGCTCGTAGGGCAGGTCCCAGTACGCGCTGTTGTAGGTCCCGCCGTGCACGAGCAGCTGGACGGTGTCCGGGACCGCCCCGGCGGGCAGGCACAGCCGGCCGTGCACGATCGCGGGCGCCCCCGGCACCAGCGGCGGGAGGCCGGGACCGGTGACCGGGAGATCCGTGTCGCCGCAGGAGATCGCGGCGGCCTCGGCGGGCACCGCCGCGGTCAGCGACGCGAACAGGACACCGCAGGCGAGCAACGCCGACGTCAGCTTGAGCGGCCGTCTCAAACCGCATTCCCCTTCCGGAACAGCGAGCTGCGGGACCCGGGAACACTACACCCGGTAGCGAAACCGGCACCGTCAGGTCCGGCGGGGCACCACGGTCATCGGCAGCCGGTTCGGCTGCATCGTGGCCTTGATCTGCGCGTACACCTTCTTGCCCGGCACCGGGACCAGGCGCCACCGCGCGCCGATGGTCGCGGCCACGATGCCGATCTCGGCCGGGGCGAACACGTGCCCGGGGCACAGCCGCGCGCCCGCGCCGAACGGGATGTAGGCACCCTTCGGCAGTTCGGGCGTGTGACCGGGTGTCCAGCGGTCCGGGTCGAACCGGTCCGGATCGGGGAACCAGCGCGGATCGCGATGCAGGGTGTGCTGGCTGACGGCGACCTCGCTGCCCGCCGGGATCGCCACGCCGCCCAGCTCGACGTCCTCCCGCGCGCGGCGCATGAGGATCAGCGGCGGGGTGCGGCGGACGATCTCGCTGACGATCTGGTGCGTGTAAACGAGATCAGGCAGGTCCTCGAAACGCGCGGCACGGCCGTGGAGGACTTCGTCGACCTCGGCGTGGAACCGCTTTTCGACGTCGGGGTGCTGCCCCAGCTCGTGGAAGAACCAGGCCAGCGCGACGGCGGTGGTCTCCGCGCCGGTGGTGAGGATCGTGATGACCTCGTCGTGCACCTGGCGGTCGGACATGCCTTCGCCGGTGTCCTCGTCGCGGGCCAGCAGCAGCATCGAGAGCAGGTCGCCGTGGTCGGCGCCGTCCTCGCGGGCCGCGACGACGGTTTCGCCGATCACCTCGCGCAGGCGCGCGACCGCGGCGTCGAACCGCCGGTTCGGCGGGATCGGGAGCTTCTCGACGAACCTCGGGGAGAACGCCCGGACCAGCACGTACTTGAGCATGACCGGGATCGAGTGCCGGATCTCCGCCAGCGCGTCGTCGCCGAGCGCGGTGGAGAACAGTGTCTGCCCGGCGATGGTCAGCACCAGGTCCTGCATCCGCCGGTCGAACTCGACGACTTCGCCGGGCCGCCACGAGTCCACCAGCTCGCCGGCCAGCTTCGTCATGGTGCTTTCGGCGTAGCCGGCGATCCGCGTGCGGCCGAAGGCGGGCATCACCAGGCGGCGCTGGCGGCGGTTGAGGTCGCCGTTCGAGGTGGCCAGGCCGTCGCCGAAGAGCGGGCGCATCTTGTCGAAGACCAGGCCCTTGTCGAACTTGCCGGCGTCGGTGGCCAGCACCTGCCAGGCCAGCTCCGGGGTGGTGACCACGTGCACCGGCAACGGGCCGAGGCGGATTTCGACGACTTCTCCGTGCGCGGGCAGGGACGTGAAGAACTTGAGCGGGTCGCGCAGCAGGGGCACGGTGTGCCCGAGCAGGGGCACCCGGCCGGGCACGGGACGCGGGTTCGGCATGGCCTCGTCTCCTCGTGACCGGGCCACCTTAGCCGGGCCACGGGCCACCGGAGCGCGAGTCCACACGAACGGATGAGGGACTAAGCTTCGGCCCTTCGCAGTCCACGAGGGTGGGAGGTCCCGTGACCGGAGAACTGAGCTGGGTGCCACCGGAGATCGACACCACGGTGCCGAACCCGGCGCGGGTGTACGACTTCTGGCTCGACGGCGACCACAACTTCGCCGCCGACCGCGCGCTCGGCGAGCAGATCCTGCAGATCATGCCCGGGATCCGCGACGCCGCCCGGCTCAACCGGGCGTTCCTGCGCCGCGCGGCGCGGTACATGGTGGACGCCGGGGTCCGGCAGTTCCTCGACGTCGGCTCCGGCATCCCGACCGTCGGGAACCTGCACGAGATCGTCCAGCAGGCCGACCCCGCGTGCCGGGTGGTGTACGTCGACCGCGAGCCGGTCGCCGTCGCGCACAGCGAGCTGCTGCTGCAGGACAACGACAACTGCGCGGTGCTCCAGGCCGACCTGCGCGACGTCAACGACATCTTCGACGCCGAGCCGGCCCGCCGGCTGCTCGACCCGGACCAGCCGACCGGCGTGTTCATGTTGCTGCTGCTGCACTTCGTCCCCGACTCGTGGGACCCGGCCGGCATCCTGGCCCGCTACCGCGACCGGCTCGCGCCGGGCAGCTTCCTCGCCCTGACGCACGTCGCGGCCGACTCCGGCTCGGCGGGCCTCGACGAGGCGATCGAGGTGTACACGAGCAAGCAGAACCAGCAGAACCGGCCGTTCCCGCGCACGCACGACCAGGTGCTCCGGTTCTTCCAGGGCTTCGACCTGGTCGAGCCGGGCCTGGTCGGCTGCGCGATGTGGAACCCCGAAGGGGTGGGCGACATGTCCGCCACCCACCCCTCGGTCAACTCGCTCCCCTACGCGGGGGTCGGCCGCAAGCCCTAGGTCACTTCAGCGAGAACGTCGCCAGGTTCACCGGGCCGTCGAACGTCAGGTACACGTCGTGGCGTCCGCTCGCCTTCGCCAGCGCCGCCGTCACCGTCGCGTACGCGTAGTGGTCACCGGTGGCGGACACCGGCACCGTGCCCAGCACGCGGCCGGTCGGCGAGTCCAGGCGGATCGTGACGTGCGACGGAGCCGTCGCGGACACCGACCCCGTGAACTTCGCGGGGCCGTTCAGCGCGACGTCCTTGAACGCCAGCCAGCTGCCGGCGGTGGCCGCGACGGACGTGCCCGCCGCCTTCGCCGTGTCCGTCAGCGTCGTGCCCTGGTAGGCGTCGAAGTTCTCCGCCTGCGTCGGGCGGGTCAGGTCGCGGGCGGGGATCCGCTCCCCCGCGACGTACACCGGCTGCGAACCGGCGACGTCGGTGGCGTTGCGGCCGACCGAGAAGTCGTAGACCCCGCTCTCCACCACGGACTTCCCGCGCGTGACGTCCCAGAAGGCCAGGCTCGACACCGGCACCTCGAACTGCACCGTGCGGGTCTCCTTCGGCGCCAGCGTCACCTTCTCGAAGTCACGCAGCTGCTTCAGCGGCTGCTGGACGCGCGACTGCCGCGCGCTCGAGTAGAGCTGGACGACGTCGGTGCCGGAGCGGGCGCCGGTGTTCGTCACGTCGACGCTCACCCGGACCTTCCCGTTCGCCTGCGAGGTGCGGATGTTGGCGTAGCGGAAGCTGGTGTAGCTGAGCCCGTAGCCGAACGGGAACAGCGGCTTCCCGCGGTAGTACTGGTAGGTCATCCCGGTCTTGGCGATGTCGTAGTCCAGGATGCCCGGCAGCCCCGCGTCGGAGGCGTACCAGGTCTGCGTCAGCCGCCCGCCCGGGTCCTTGTCGCCGAAGAGCACGTCGGCGACGGCGTGCCCGGTTTCCTGCCCGGCGTGGCTGGTCCACAGGATGCCCGGCACCGAGAGGGTGTCCCAGCCGGTCGTCGGGTAGCTGTTCTCCACCACGACGATCGTGTGCGGGTTCGCCTTCTGCACCGCCTCGATCAGCGCGCGCTGCGCCGGGGCGAGCTCGGTGCTCGTGCGGTCGTTGGCCTCGCGGCCGTTGATGAACGGCATGCTGCCGACCACGACGACCGCGGTGTCCGCGTCCTTGGCGGCGGCGACCGCGCTGCCGACGCCGCTGCTCAGCACGTCACGGCCGAACTTGGTCGCGTGCGCGGCGTCCGGCGAGGAGATCGTCAGGACGCCGTCGGCGCCGACGACGGCGAACCTGTTCGGGCCGAACCACGGCTCGTTCACCTCGTTGCCGGCGTATTCGAGCACGTAGCTGCCGTCGGGCTGGGCGTCCAGCTTCAGCTGCTGCTGCACGTACCAGCCGGTCGGCTGGTCGGCGTCGTTCACCAGCCCGCCGCCGGAGTAGCTGAGGAACTTGCCGTTCGCGGCCGCGCGCAGGGTGTTCTTGCCCGCGCCCCAGTCGTAGACGTCGAAGGACTCGGCGGTGCCCGCGACGGTGCCGCCGGCGGTCACCTTGCCGGTGGTCGACGGCGCCGTCAGGTACCGGCCGGTGGAGAGGTCCTTCAGGGCGATCCGGTCGACGCCTTCGGACGAGGCCACCGTGCCCGCCGAGCCGAGCCGCTCCTTGATGCCCTGCACCGGCGTGACCTTGTACTGCATCGCGCCGCTGTACCAGTCTTCGTACAGCGTGTTCGACAGCGGGCCGACGACCGCGATCTTCTTGTTCTGCGCGGCGTTCAGCGGCAACGCGCCGCCGTTGTTGCGCAGCAGCACCATCTGCTCGTCGGCGGTCTTGCGCGCCAGCGCCTGGTGCTCGGGCGAGCCGATGACGGCCGGGGTGATCTTCGCGTACGGGTTGCGGCCCGGCGGGTCGAACTCGCCCAGCCGGAACCGCAGCGACAGCAGGTGGCGGTCGGCGTTCTCGACGTCGGCCATGGTCAGGAAACCCTTGGCGATGGCTTCCTTGACGGCGGCGGTGGTGATCGAGCCGTCGGTGTCGTTGTCGGTGAAGCTGTCGAGTCCCGCCTTGATCGCCGCCGCGTCGCCTTCGGCCTTGGTGGCGTAGTACTTCTCGGAGTTGACCAGGTTGGACGGTGCACCGGCGTCGCTGACGACGGCGATGTCCTGCGGCGCCCACTTCCGCAGCTTGCCGTCGAGGTCCGGGCTCACGTGGTTGGGCCGTCCGTTGACCAGGTTGTACGACGGCATCACGGCGTTGGCCGCGCCCGCCTGCAGCGGGATCTTGAACGCCTGCTCGTCGTAGTCGTGCAGGATCTTCGGCGGCACCGACGAGTTGCTGGTGTCGCGGTTGACCTCGTTGTTGTAGGCGAGGAAGTGCTTCAGCGTCGGCGCGGCCTGCAGGTAGCGCGGGTCGTCACCCTGCATGCCGTGGCCGTAGGCGGTCGCGAACTCGCCGGTCAGGTAGGGGTCTTCGGAGTAGCCCTCTTCGTTGCGGCCCCACCGCGGGTCGCGCAGCAGGTTCACCACCGGGGCCCACAGGTTGAGGCCCCACAGCGTCGGGTTGCGGGCGTTGAAGCCGCGCGCCTCCTGTCCGACCGCCGCGCCGACCTGCTTGACCAGCGCCGGGTCCCAGGTGGTGGCCAGGCCGATGGCCTGCGGGAACACCGTGCCGTCGGCTTTGACCACGGCACCCTTGTTGTCGTAGTCGGTCGACCAGGCGACGCCGTGCAGGGCTTCGGTGCCGGTCTTGAAGACCCCGATGCCCAGCCGCGGGATGGCCGGTTCGTACTGGTGCAGCAGCGAGATCTTCTCGTCCGCCGTCAACCGGGACAGGAGGTCGTCGATCCGGGTCGCCAGGGGCAGCGACGGATCGCGGAACGGGGGTGGCGGTGCCGCGAGCGCCGGCGTCGGAGCCAGCAACAGGGTCGCGGCCGCCACCGGGACGAGAGCGCGGCGGAACAGGGACAGGCGCACGGACAGCCTCCGAATCGTCGAATCGTTTCGACGACGGTGTGCGGAACATTCGCGTCGAACGATGAGGATCGGCACGACTATTACAGCCGGGTGAGCGTCAGGTCAAGAGCCTCTGGGAACGCTCCCAGACGCCGCGGCCGAATGGCGGCACTCCCCCTCTGAGCTGCGATAAGAGCCGCCAACAGGCGGTTTCGATCATTTCGACGCAGACTGTCGTCGTCGAATTCGAATCGAATGCGGGCGAACGCCGAATGACGCTTGTGTTTCGGACCCGTGTCACTTACCTTCGTGCCATCGTCGATGCGCTTCGACACCGCATCGCCCAGACCGCCCTCAGGAGGCCGCCCGTGGTCACGATCAACGACGTCGCGAACGCGGCCGGGGTCGCCCCCAGCACGGTGTCGTACGTGATCAGCGGCAAGCGCTCGATCTCGCCGAAGACCCGGCGGCTGGTCGAGGACAGCATCCGCAAGCTCGGCTACCACCCGCACGCCGGGGCGCGGGCGCTGGCCAGCAGCAAGACCAACGTGCTGGCCCTGGTCGTGCCGTTGCGCACGGACCTCAACGTCGCCGTCGTGATGGAGTTCGTCGCCTCGGCGGTCACCGCGGCCCGCGCGCACGACCACGACCTGCTGCTGCTCACCAAGGACGAGGGGCCCGCCGCGCTGCAGCGGGTGGCGTCCTCGGCGATCGCCGACGCGCTGATGGTGATGGACGTCGAAACCGCCGACCCGCGGGTGCCGATGCTCCTGGCCCTCGACCTGCCGGTGGTGCTCATCGGCGTGCCCGACCACCCGGCCGGGCTCAGCTGCGTCGACCTCGACTTCACCGCGGCGGCCTCGGCGTGCGTCGCGCACCTGGCCGAGCTCGGCCACCGCTCGATCGCGCTGATCGGCCCGTCCCCGGCCGTCTACCGGCGCGGCACGAGCTACGCGACGCGGTTCCTGCGCGGCTTCGACGAAGCCACGAAGAGCCGTGACCTGCGTGCGGCCTCCCACGCGTGCGCCCATTCCTACGAAGCGGTGAGCGCCTGCCTGGACGAGCTGCTCGCCGCCGATCCCGGCCTGACCGGCCTGGTCGTGCACAACGAGGCCGTGCTGCCCGGGCTGCTGTCGGACCTGCGCCACCGCGGCCTGCGGGTGCCCGAGGACATCTCGGTCATCGCCGTGTGCCCGGACAGCATGGCCGAGCAGCACGTCGTCTCGCTGACCAACGTGGCCATCCCGGCCGAGGAGGTCGGCACCCAGGCCGTCGAAATGACCATGCGCCGGCTCGCCGGCCACACCACCCCGGAGGTCCGGTTGCTCGGGCCCCGCCTCACCCGGCGCGAAAGCACCGCCGCGCCCCGTGCCTAGCCCGGTTCTGCTCCGCCGCCGAAGGAGAATCACCATGTCCGTAGCCCGTCGCGCCCTCGTCCTGACCGCGAGTGCCACGAGTGCCGCGCTGCTGGCCGCCTGCAGCCCCAGCCCGGCCCCGTCGGCGCCCGGCGGCACCGGCGCCCCGGCCGCCACGTCGATCACCGAGCTCGACTACTACGCCGACGAGCAGGGGTCGGCCGCGTGGCAGAAGATCCTCGACACCTGCGCCACGCAGACCGGGATCAAGATCGAGCGCCAGAAGATCCCGACCAGCCAGATGCTGCCGAAGGTGCTGCAGGGGGCCAGCTCGAAGACGCTGCCGAACCTGCTCTTCACCGACAACCCGACGCTGCAGCAGGTCGCCGCCACCGGCGCGCTGACCCCGCTGACCGACTACGGCATCACCACCGACGGCTACTACCCGAGCATCGCCAAGGCCGGCACCTACCAGGACAAGCTGTACGGCGTCGCTCCCGGTGTCAACGGCCTCGCGCTGATCTACAACAAGGACCTCCTGCAGGCCGCGGGTCTCGAGCCGCCGAAGACGTGGGACGAGCTGAAGACCGCCGCGGCGAAGCTGACCAAGGACGGCAAGTACGGCCTCTCCTTCTCCGCCATCTCGTCGGAGGAGGGCACCTGGCAGTTCCTGCCGTTCTTCTGGAGCAACGGCGCCGAACTGTCCCGGCTGGACTCGCCGCAGGCGACGCAGGCGCTGCAGTACGTCACCGACCTGGTGAACTCCGGCTCGGCGTCGAAGTCCGTGGTGACCTGGAGCCAGAACGACGTCGCCGACCAGTTCGTCAGCGGCAACGCGGCGATGATGATCAACGGGTCGTGGAACATCGCCCGGCTCGACGAGCAGAAGTCGCTGCACTACGGCGTCGTGCCGATGCCGGTCCCGCAGGCCGGCGGCAAGCCGGTGGTCGCCCTCGGCGGCGAGGTCGGCACCGTGCCCGTGACCAGCGCGCCGGCCCAGCAGGCCGCCGGCAAGGTGCTCTCGTGCATCCTCTCCGAGCCGACGATGGTCGAGTGGAGCAAGGCCCACGCCTACATCCCGTCGAAGACCGCCGTGGCGGAGAAGTTCGGCAAGGACCAGCCCGCGATGCAGGCGTTCGTCGACGAGGTCGGCACGGCGCGCTCCCGCACCGCCGAGCTCGGCGAGAAGTACCCGAAGGTCTCGCAGGCGCTGGCCGACGCCCTCCAGGCGGCGCTGACCGGGAAGACCCCCGTCGACCAGGCCCTCAAGGCCGCGCAGCAGGCGAGCGGCTCGTGACGGTCGCCGCCGCCCCGACGGTTTCGGCGGCACCCCGCGCGAACCGGAAGTCCCGCCGGGACAACCGGTTCGCCGCGTGGGCGTTCCTGCTGCCCGCACTGGCCTACATCATCGTGTTCTTCGGCTATCCCCTGGTCGCGAACCTGGTGATGAGCACCCAGAACTACACGGTGAAGTCGTTCTACACCGGCGAAGCGCCCTTCGTCGGCATCGCGAACTACTCCGCCGTGCTGCACAACCCGCTGTTCTCGACGGCGGCGCTCAACACGGTGCTGTTCACCGCCGGGTCGATCGTCTTCCAGTTCGGCATCGGCCTGGCGCTCGCGGTGTTCTTCAACGGCCGCTTCCTCGGCAGCGCGCTGCTGCGGTCGCTGCTCCTGCTGCCGTGGCTGCTGCCGCTGGTGGTCAGCGGCGCGGTCTGGCGGTGGATGTTCGACCAGGACCACGGCGTGCTCAACGCCTTCCTGCGTGCGGTGGGTCTCGACGCGGTGCCGTGGCTGAGCAGCACGAGCTGGGCGCTGCCGGCGGTGATCCTCACCAACATCTGGATCGGCATCCCGTTCAACCTGGTGATCCTGCACGGCGGGCTGCGCGCGATCCCGGCGTCGCTCTACGAGGCCGCGGCGCTGGACGGCGCCGGGGCGTGGCAGCGGTTCCGGCACGTCACCTGGCCGCTGCTGCGGCCGGTGACCGGGATCGTGCTCATGCTCGGGCTGGTCTACACGATCAAGGTGTTCGACGTGATCATGGTGGTCACCGGCGGCGGCCCGGCCGGCTCGACCCAGACGCTCACGACGTGGTCCTACCGGCTGTCCTTCCAGGACTTCGCGTTCGGGCAGGGCGCGGCGGTCGGCAACGTCCTCATCGTGGTCGCGACGCTCTTCGGGCTGCTGTACCTCCGTTCGGCCAAGGCGACCCTGGCGGAGGCGGCATGAGGACTGCTCGCAGGTCCGAATCATCAGACACCATGCCTGCCGACGCGAAGACACAGCCGCGGCTTGCCGCGTCCGAAAAGGAGGCGGCATGAGGACTGCTTGCAGGTCCGAATCACCAGACACCAAGCCTGCCGACGCGAAGACACAGCCGCGGCTTGCCGCGTCCGAAAAGGAGGCGGCATGAAGACGGCGAACTGGCCGCGGACCGTCCTCGGCGTGCTGATCGTCGCGGTGCTGCTGTTCCCGCTGTACTGGATGGTCAACGCCTCGCTGCAGCCCAGCGGCGCGCTGCTGCGCCCCGACCCGGCGTTCTTCCCCGTCGGCGGCACGCTGGACGGCTACCGCAAGGCCGTCGCGACGCAGGGGCCGAACCTGCTCTCCAGCGTCGTCGTCGCGCTCGGCACGGTGCTCGTGTCGCTGCTGGTGGCGGCACCCGCGTCGTACGCGCTGGCCCAGCTCAAGGTGCGCGGCGGCCCGGTCATGGTGTTCGTGCTGCTCATCGTGCAGATGATCCCCGGCATCGTGATGGCCAACGCGCTCTACACGGTGTTCAGCAACCTCGGCCTGATCGACAGCTACCTCGGGCTGGTGCTCGCCGACTCCACCGCGACGATCCCGTTCGCCATCCTGCTGCTGCGGGCGTTCATGATCTCCGTGCCGAAGGAGCTCACCGAAGCGTCCCGCGTGGACGGTGCCGGGTACTGGCGCACCTTCGCCCTGATCATCCTGCCGGTCAGCCGCAACGCGCTGGTCACCGCCGGGCTGTTCTCGTTCCTGTTCGCCTGGGCGGACTTCCTGTTCGCCGTCACCCTGACCACCGGCCAGTCGTTCGAGCCCATCACCGTGGGCATCTACCGGTTCGTCGGCAACCAGTCCGCCGACTGGAACGGGATCATGGCCACCGCCGTCCTCGCCGCGATCCCCGCGGCCGTGCTGCTGGTCGTCGCCCAGCGCTACGTCGTCGCCGGGCTGACCAGCGGCGCCGTCAAAGACTGACTTTCTTTCTCAAGGAGACCCTCGTGATCGCCACGACCGAAGACGGCCGCTCGCTCGAAGTCCGCGTGCGGCACGAGGTGCTGCGCATCGAGCCGTGGGGCGACGGCAGCCTCCGCGTGCGCGCCGGACGGCACCGCATCCTCGACGACGTCCCGGGCGCGCTGCTGCCCGCGAAGCCGTCCGCTGCCACCGCATCGGTGGAGGGGCGCACCGGCCGGGTCGTCAACGGCCCGCTCACCGCGATCGTCGAGATCGCCGACACCGACACCGGGATCGACGCCCAGCTGCGGTTCGTCCGCACCGACACCGGCGAGGAGCTGCTTTCCGAGCAGCGCGCGCACTTCTGGTGGCCCGGCGCGCGGCTGTTCATGCCCTCGCGCAACGGCTACGGCCGGCTGGAGCAGCGCTTCAGCGCCTACGACGACGAGCGGATCTACGGGCTCGGGCAGCACACGCACGGCCGCCTCGACCAGAAGGGTCTCGTGCTCGACCTGGTGCAGCGCAACGCCGAGGTGTCGGTGCCGTTCCTGCTGTCCAGCCGCGGGTACGGGTTCCTGTGGAACAGCCCGGCCGTCGGCCGGGTCGAGCTGGCCACCAACGGCACTCGCTGGGTCGCCGACGACGCGCGTCAGCTCGACTACTGGGTCACCACCGGCGACGGGCCACGGCAGATCCTCGGCCACTACGCCGACGCGACCGGCCACGCGCCCATGCTGCCGGAGTGGGCGGCCGGGTTCTGGCAGTCGAAGCTGCGCTACCGGACGCAGGAAGAGCTCCTGTCCGTCGCGCGGGAGTACCACGAACGCGGGTTGCCGCTGTCGGTGATCGTGGCGGACTTCTTCCACTGGACGCACCTCGGCGACTGGAAGTTCGACCCGGCCGAGTGGCCCGACCCGGCCGGGCTGGTGCGCGAGCTCGGCGAACTCGGCGTCAAGCTCATGGTCTCGGTGTGGCCGTCGGTGAACCCGATGTCGGAGAACTACCGGGAGCTGCACGAGCAGGGGCTGCTCGTGGCCGCCGAGAGCGGCGTCCCGGCCCACGCGCCGTGGAAGGACAAGGGCTTCGACGTCGAGATGCCGGTGGCGTTCTACGACGCGACCAACCCGCAGGCGCGGCGGTTCGTCTGGAGCAAGGTCAAGGAGAACTACTACGACCTGGGCGTGCGCGCGTGGTGGCTGGACGGCGACGAGCCGGAGATCCAGCCCGGCCACCCGCACAACCTCGGCTTCCACGCCGGCCCGGGCGCGGAGGTGTTCAACCTCTACCCGCAGGCCAACGCGCAGACGTTCCACGACGGCATCCGGGCCGAGGGCGACGACGAGGTGGTGCTGCTGTCCCGCTCGGCCTGGGCGGGCAGCCAGCGCTACGGGGCGGCGCTCTGGTCCGGTGACATCGGCGCGACGTGGGAATCGCTGCGGACGCAGGTGCGCGCCGGGCTGAACGTGGCGCTGGCCGGCATCCCGTGGTGGACCACGGACATCGGCGGTTTCCACGGCGGCGACCCTTCGTCGCCCGAATACCGCGAGCTGATGGTGCGGTGGTTCCAGTACGGCGTGTTCTGCCCGCTGTTCCGCCTGCACGGCTACCGCGACCCGCGCCCGGCGTTCGGCCCGGAGATGACCGGCGGCCCCAACGAGGTCTGGTCGTTCGGCGAGCCCGCGTACGAGTCGATCACCGGGTCGCTGCGGTTGCGCGAACGGCTGCGGCCGTACCTGATGGAGCAGATGCGGGTGGCCCACGAGCAGGGCGTCCCGCCGATGCGGCCGGTGTTCGTCGACTTCCCGGCGGACCCGGCGGCCTGGGACGTCGACGACCAGTTCCTGCTCGGCCCGGACGTGCTGGTGGCCCCGGTGCTCGAAGCCGGGGTCACGTCGCGGCGGGTGTACCTGCCCGCCGGGGCGACCTGGACGGACGCGGTGACCGGCGAGCGGTACGACGGTGGCCGGTGGGTCGAGGCCGCAGCTCCGGCGGAGCGCATCCCGGTGTTCCTCCGCGACGGGAAGGACCTGCCGATCAAGCCCGAGTGAGCTCGGCCCAGCGCCCCGGCTTGCGCGGCCGGGGCGCGCCGAGCCCCCAGCCCGGGGGCCAGGTCCGCCGCACGTGCACGTCCGTCCGGGCGAGCGCGTCGGTGAGGAGGAACGCCGGAGCCGCCGCTCCCGTGAAGTCCGCGTGACCGCTGAAGCGCGCGCGGGCGAGCACGACGTCCGCGGCGCACCGGGTGTCCCGGAACGTCGTCGGTCCCGCGAACCCGGCGTGCTGGAACGACACCTCGGCACCGAAAGCGGCACCGGTGAAGTCCGTGCGAGCCGAGAACCGGGCGTCGTCGAACCACAGCTGCCCGTGCGTGGTGATCCGGGGAAAGGCCGCCGTGCCGGTGAACGTCGTGCGCCCGAAGTCGGTGTCCGCCCCGAACCGCGTGCCGGCGAAGAAGGCGTGGCGGGCGAAGCAGGTTCCTTCGAAACTCACGAGCCCGGTGAAGACCGCGTCGTCGAAGCGGGCGTCTCCGGCGAAACGCACGTAGCGAAAGACGGCGTTGTCGACTTCGCAGCCCCGCAGATCCACATCGTGGAGCACCATCCCCTTCGGGGCGAGGTCGATCCCCGGCCAGAACTGCGGTGACCCGCGCCGCAGGCGCGGCAGCAGCACCGGCCAGAGCTTCGCCTGCCACTCGGCGGACTGGGGCCACCCGTGGCCCAGCTGGACGAAGAACTGGTCGACGAAGTCCTGCCGCAACGAGGGATCGCGGTCCGCGAGCTCGGCGAACTCGTGCACCCCGGCCAGCCGCACGTCGCGCTCGTCGGCGAAGATCTTCCGCTCGATCTCGGGGTCGAAGGACTCGGGCCCGGCGGTTGGGTGGATCACCTCGGCGTACTGCTCGCGGCCGAGGAGCAGCCAGGCCGTGACCGCGCCGGAGACGGCACCGATCACCGCGAGGATCGCGAACGGCGTGATCGTGGACATGCCGGGATTGTCGCGTCCGGGCGAGGCTTCGCGATACCGGATTAAGCGGACCTGCGGGCGAGCGGGAACCGGCAGGCCGGTTCCCGCTCCCGGGATCAGGCGGACTTGATCGCGGAGATCTCGAACTCCAGCGTGACCTTGTCGCTCACCAGCACGCCGCCGGTCTCGAGCGCGGCGTTCCAGGTGATGCCGTAGTCCTTGCGGCTGATCGTGGTGGAGCCCTCGAAGCCGATCCGGTCGTTGCCGAACGGGTCCTTCGCGGCGCCCTCGAACTCGAACGGGACGGTCACCGAACGGGTGACGCCCTTGATGGTCAGGTCACCGGTGACGTCGAAGCTCGCGTCGCCGGTCTGCTTGATCTCGGTCGAGGCGAAGGTGATCTGGGGGTACTCGTCCATCGACAGGAAGTCGTTGCCCTTGAGGTGCCCGTCGCGGTCGGCGTTGCGGGTGTCGATGCTGTGGGCCTGGATGGTCACCTGGACGCTCGACTTCTCCGGCGCGTCGCCGTCGATGGTCGCGGCGCCGGTGAACTCGTTGAAGCTGCCGCGCACCTTGGTCACCATGGCGTGCCGGGCGACGAACCCGATCCGCGAGTGGGCGGCGTCGAGGGTGTATTCGCCGGTCAGCTGGGGGTAGGTGGTCGCGCTGGTCATCGCTGTTCTTCTCTCCTCGTGGTGGCGCCCCCCGGTGATTGAGGGTTCAACGACACTCTACTCACTTTTACTGGTTGCGCAAGCAAGCTTTCGGTAGAGTCGCCGGCATGGGTGATCTGTCCGCGCTCGACCACGACGAAGCCGCCTTCTGGCGACCGCTGATGCGCATCATGACGGCGCTGCCGCGAACCCTCGAAGACCACTTCCTGCCCGAGACCGGCCTCGCGATCACCGACTACGGGGTGCTGGTCGCGCTGTCCGAAGCCCCGGACCGCCTGCTCCGCATCTCGGCGCTGGCCGCGACCACCGGGCTGTCGCTGAGCCGGATCAGCCGGGTCGTCGACGACCTGACCCGCCGCGGCCTGGTCGAGAAGCGCCGGTGCGCCGAAGACGGCCGCGCGTCCAACGCCGTGCTGACCGAGGCCGGATTGGCCAAACTGGAGGCGGCCTACCCGAGCCACCTCGCCCGCGTGCGGGCCGCGGTGTTCGACCACCTGAGCGCCGAGGACCTCCGCACGGCCGGGCCGGTGCTGGCCCGGCTGGCCGCGGCACTGGACACCACTCCCCCGACCGACGACTGCTGAGGACGCCGATGAGCGACAAGGGCGAGTACAAGCGGGACCTGAACTACCTCACGGACCGCATCACCGCCGACGGCCGCGACGGCTGGCCGGTCGAGCCGGACCGCTACCGGCTGGTGGTGGCGCGGGCGTGCCCGTGGGCCAACCGCGCGGTGATCGTGCGGCGCCTGCTGGGTCTCGAGCCGGTGCTGTCGATGGGCATCGCCGGGCCGGTGCACGACGAGCGCAGCTGGAGCTTCGACCTGGACAAAGATTCGAAGGACCCGGTCCTCGGCATCGAGCGCCTGCAGGAGGCGTTCTTCAAGCGCGACCCCGACTACCCGCGCGGCATCACGGTGCCGGCGTTCGTCGACGTCCCGAGCGGCAAGGTCGTCACCAACGACTTCGCGCAGATGACGCTGGACATGTCGACCGAGTGGACGGCGTACCACCGTTCCGGCGCGCCCGAGCTGTACCCGGAGAAGCTGCGCGACGAGATCGACGACGTCGCGCAGAAGGTGTTCACCGACGTGAACAACGCGGTGTACCAGTGCGGGTTCGCCCGGTCCCAGGAGGCGTACGAGCACTCCTACCGCAAGCTGTTCTCCCGCCTCGACTGGCTGTCGGAGAGGCTGGCGGACCAGCGGTACCTGGTCGGCGACACGATCACCGAAGCGGACATCCGGTTGTTCACCACGCTGGTGCGCTTCGACGCGGTGTACCACGGCCACTTCAAGTGCAACCGGCAGAAGCTCACCGAGCTGCCGGTGCTGTGGGCGTACACGCGCGACCTGTTCCAGACGCCGGGGTTCGGCGACACGATCGACTTCGCCCAGATCAAGGAGCACTACTACGTGGTGCACAAGAACGTGAACCCGACCGGGATCGTCCCGCTCGGGCCGGACCCGTCCGGCTGGCTCACCCCGCACGGCCGGGAGGACCTGGGCGGGCGCCCCTTCGGCGACGGGACACCGCCGGGCCCGCCGCCGTCCGGTGAGAGGGTGCCGTCGCTCTGAGATCTTGGCTACGGTGATCGCCATGGAACGTCTGCGCGATCGCCGGGTCCTGGTCACCGGCGCCGGCTCCGGCATCGGCCGGGCCACCACGCTCCGCCTGATGGAGGAGGGCGCCCAGGTCATCGGCACCGACGTCGCCGAAGAGGGGCTGTTCGGCACCCAGGAGGCGGCCCGTCTCGGGGGCTTGACGACGTACGTGATGGACGTGGCCGACGAAGCCTCGGTGGCCACCGGGGTGAAGTCGGCGGTCGACATCATGGGCGGCCTCGACGTGGTCGTCAACGCGGCGGGGATCCTGCTGGCGTCGCACACGCACGAGACGTCACTGGAGCTGTGGAACCGGGTGCTGGCGGTCAACCTGACGGGCACGTTCCTGGTGACGCGCGCGGCCCTGCCGTCACTGCTGGAGTCCTCGAACGGAGTGGTGATCAACTTCAGTTCGACATCGGCGTCGTTCGCCCACCCGTACATGGCGGCGTACAGCGCGAGCAAGGGCGGGATCCAGGCGTTCACGCACGCGCTGGCGCTGGAGTACGGGAAGCAGGGCCTGCGCGCGGTCAGCATCGCCCCGGGGAGCGTCAAGAGCGGCATCACCGACTCGGCGGCGAGCTGGCTCCCGCAGAACGTGGACTTCACCTTGTTCGGGCGCTTGCTGCCGATCCTGCCGACGGACCACAAGACGGAGGTGGGCAACGCGGTGGCGGGCCCGGAGACGGTGGCGGGAGTGGTGGCGATGCTGGCGTCGGAGGACGGCAAGTTCATCACGGGCACGGAGATCCGCATCGACGGCGGCACGCACACCTGAGCCGGCTAAACCGGCGAGGCGGCCCGGGCGTGGTCCACCCGTGACTGCGGACATGGCGGAAGCCGAACGGGAAATCGTGTTCCGGGCGCTGTTCGAGCAGTACCTCGGTGAGCTGACCCGGCTGGCCCGCCTGCTCGGTGCGGACGACGCGGAGGATGTCGCACAAGAAGCCTTCGTCCGGCTGCACCGGCTCCGGGTCCCGCTGACCGGCGATCCCCCGGTGATCCGCCGGCTCCGCGCGACCGTGGTGCGGCTGACGCGGAAACGGCCCGCGCGGCCCGACCGGCCGTTGGCCGGGCTGGCCCGCCGGCACCGCGAGGTCCTCGTACTGCGCTACGGCCTCGACATCGGCACGACGGACCTCGCCGAGACGCTCGCCCTTTCGCCGCACGCGGTCGAGGCCGCCACGCACCGCGCGCTGGAGCAGCTGGGACGGCCGGAGAGCCGGTCCCGGATCCAGGCCCGGAGCTGGGCCGCCGCGGTGGCGGCGGCGCTGGTGGTGGTCGTGGTGCCGACGAGTGTGCTCGTCGCTTTCCCGAACGGCCCGTCGGACCTCGCCGCGACGGACACCACGAGGTCGAAAAAGGACTCGGACTGTCCTATATCCGCGGGACCGTCGACCCCATGGATCCCTTCCACATCGACATCCCCCAGGCCGACCTCGACGTGCTCCACCGCCGCCTGGCCGTGACCCGCTGGCCCGGCGAACTCCCCGACGCCGGCTGGGACTACGGCGTCAGCCAGCCCTACCTGGCCGAGCTCGTCGACTACTGGCAGCACGGCTTCGACTGGCGGGCCCAGGAAGCCCGCCTCAACGAATACCCCCAGTACACGACGACCATCGACGGCCAGCGGATCCACTTCGTCCACGCGAGGTCCCCCGAGCCGGACGCCACCCCGCTGATCATCACCCACGGCTGGCCCAGCACCGTCGCCGACTTCCTGGACCTCCTCGGCCCTCTCACCGACCCCGAAGCCCACGGCGGCGACCGGAAAGACGCCTTCCACGTCGTCGCGCCGTCGGTGCCCGGGTTCGCCTTCTCCGGGCCGACGAACGATCGCGGCTGGAACACCCGCCGGACCGCGCGGGCCTGGGCCGAGCTGATGCGAAGGCTCGGTTACGACCGCTACGGCGCTCACGGCGGCGACTTCGGCAGCATCGTCTCCCCCGAACTCGGCAGAACGGCCCCGGAAAAAGTCCGAGGCGTGCACATCAACGCCGTCGCCAACGCCGGGGTGCCGACCGCGCCCGGCGACCTGGAACGACTGTCCGAAGAGGACCGGAAGAAGGCACGAGAGAACGAAGCCTGGTGGTACGCCCATTCCGGCTACGCCACGCAGATGGCCACCCGCCCGCAGACCCTCGCCTACGCCCTCAACGACTCCCCCGCCGGGCAGCTCGCCTGGAACCTCGAGTGGTTCGTCGACTGGGATCCCACCACCACCGGCCAGACCCCGGTCGACCGGGACGCCATCCTGACCAACGTCACGATCTTCTGGCTCACCGGCACCGCCGGCTCGGCCGCGCGCCTCTACCTGGAGGCCGGCCAGGACGGCTGGGGTGAGCGGCCCGCGCCCTCCGGCGTCCCGACCGCCGTGGCGAACTTCCGGGGCGACCACGCGATCCGCGGCCTGGCCGAACTGTCCAACACGGTCACGCGCTGGTCGGTGTACGACACCGGCGGGCACTTCGCGTCCCTGCAGGCGCCCGACGTGCTCGTCCAGGACATCCGGGAGTTCTTCCGCGGTCTCTAGGCCCGCCGGCGGCGCTTGTCCACAGCGCCGTCGAGCAACGGCCGCAGCTCCGCGACCACCGTCTCGAGTGGTGCGACGTCCTGGTGCGCCCGCGCCAGGACGATCGCGCCCTCCAGCGCGCTGAGCATCAGCACCGCCAGGGAGGCGCTGCGCGCCGGGGACACGCCCAGCTGCTCCAGGGTGGTGGCGACCGGGCGCTGCCAGCCTTCGAACGCCTTGCCGACCGCTTCGCGCAGGCTGTCGCTGGTCGCGGCCGCGTCGGCGACCGTCGCCACCAGCGGGCAGCCCGCGTCGAAGCCCGCCGTCGTGAACTCGGCGGTCCACTGGGCGGCCATGGCCGCGAACAGCTTCCCCGGTGTCGGGTCCTCGAGCTTCTCCGCGACGCGCGCCACGCGCCGGGCGGCGTAGTCGCCGGCCCAGGTGACGGCTTCGGCGATCAGTTGGTCCTTACCGCCGGGGAAGTAGTGCTGCAGGGAGCCCCGCGGCGCTTCGGCGTGGGCGACCACGTCCCGCATGCCGGTCGCCCCGACACCGTGGATCCGCACCAGCTGCGCGGCGCTGAGCACCATCCGCTCCCGCGGTGTCCTGGTCATCGACCGCCTCCTTCATGACGTCCGTCATGGTAGCCCAGGCCGGAACGACCAGCGCGAAGTCACGTTCGCCGCGTTCGTACGACGGCACCGGCCGGAAGCCCTGGCCCCGCAGCAGCGCTTCGGCGCCGGTGTTCCCGGCCTGGACGGTGGCCCGCACGGTCCAGCCCGCCCAGCGTCCCGACGCCCACAGCCACCGGCTCAGCGCGCTGCCGATCCCCTGCCGCTGCCACGCGTCGGCGACGAGGATCCCGATCTCCGCCTCCCCCGGCGTCGCCGAGACGAGGTTGAGCAGCCCCACCGGAACCCCGCCGCACACGGCGAGCAGAGCGACGCCGTCCGGTGGCCCGGCGAGCAGGAACCGCTGGTACCGCCGGAAGACCTCGGCCGGCCGGGCGGGTCCGCCCATCATGAACCGGCTCCGGAGGCTGTCCGGCGAGCAGGCCGCGACCACAGCGGCGACGCCATCGCGATCCGCAACCTCTATGACAGTGGTCATAGTCCCATGAGACCACAGCGACACGGAAAAAACCATGACCGCCGTCATAGGCCACCGCCGCGGTTCGCCCGGCGAGGCCCCGGGTACGTTGCCGTGGCCGCGCTCCCCCACCGCGAAAGGCGCCCTCGATGCAGCTCTACGCCGAACGGCCGATGCGCCGTACCGCCCAGCTCGTCAGCGATCTCCTGGCCGTGCTGCTCGTCGTCTTCGCGGTGTGGCTGGGGACCTCGGTGTACGACCAGGTGATGAAGCTGCGCGCGCCCGGGGACGGCCTCGTCGACGCCGGCACCGGCCTGCGCGGCACTTTCGACTCGGCGGCGAACTCCGCCGACGGCATCCCGCTCGTCGGCGACGCCCTGGCCAAGGCCCTGCACGGCGGCTCGGACGTCGGGACCAAGCTCACGGACGCGGGCCACTGGCAGATCGAGGCCGTCGAGAACCTGGCCTGGTGGCTGGCGGCGATCATCATCGCCCTGCCGGTGCTCGCCCTCGTGGTCACCTGGCTGCCGCTGCGCTGGAACTTCACCCGCCGCGCCACGGCGGCCGCGCACCTGCGCACCCTGGGCGACGAGGGGCGGGACCTGCTCGCGCTGCGGGCGCTGGCGACGCAGCCGTTGCGGCGCCTGGCTTCGGTGGACCAGGCGGCGACCGGCTGGCGGGAGCGCGACCGGGACGTCATCGAGAAGCTCGCCGGGCACGAGCTGGCGCGGCACGGGCTCGCTCCCTGAGCCGGAGGACTCCCCGCCGAGGCTCAGGACACCGGCGGGGAGACCTCCTCACTCCGTGGGCTGCCGGACGTGGGACTCAGCCGACGGAGGGGCCCATCCCGAGGGACTGCGGGGTGCTGGCGTCGGGCGAGGGCTGGTGCAGGCCCTCGTCCAGCGGGCCGAACTCGGTCATCAGGGCCGGGCTGCCGCCCCACGGGGTCTGTTCCTCGGCGATCAGCGAGTTCGTCGTGAGCAGCAGACCCGCGACCGACGCGCCGTTCTGCACGGCGGAGCGGCACACCCGCAGCGGGTCGACCACACCGAGGGCGATCATGTCCCCATAACGGTCGTGCAGGGCGTCGAAGCCCTCGTCGTCGCCCAGTTCGCGGGTCCGCGCGACGATCTCGTGGGCCGGGTGGCCCGCATTGTGCGCGATGAGGAACGCCGGTTCGGCCAGCGCGCGCCGGACGATTTCGACGCCGATCGCCTGGTCACCTTCCAACCCGAGGCCTTCCAGGGCCTTCTCGGCGTGCAGGAGCGCCGCACCCCCGCCGGCCACGATGCCCTCGGCCATCGCCGCCCGGGTCGCCGACAGGGCGTCCTCGACCCGGTGCTGCAGTTCCTTCAGCTCCGCCGGGGTGGCCGCGCCGACCCGCACGACCGCGACTTTGCCGGTCAACGCCCCGATCCGCTCGGTGAGCACGTCTTCGTCGACGCCGAACTGCGCACGCTCCAGCTCCGCCCGCAGCTGCCCGACCCGGAAGTCCACATCGGACGAAGAACCCGCCCCACCGACGATCGTCGTGCGGTTCTCGGTGACCCGGACCTGCTTGGCCCGGCCGAGGTGGTCGAGGGTCATCGTCTCCATGGTGAACCCGGACTGCCGCGAGAGCACCGCGCCGCCGACGATGGCGGCGAGGTCTTCCAGCTTGTGCAGCCGCCGGTCGCCGAAGCCGGGCGCGCGGACGGCCACCGACTGGAACGTGCCGTTCATGTGGTTGTGCACCAGCATGGACAACGCCGTGCCCTCGACCGTCTCGCCGATGACGACCAGCGGCCTCGGCGCCCGCATCACCTTGTCCAGCAACGGCATCAGCTGCTGCACCTTGGTGATCTTCTCCGCGCACATCAGGATGTAGGGGTCGTCGAGCACCGCTTCCAGCCGGCCCGGGTCGGTGACCAGGTACGGCGAGAGGTAGCCGTTGTCGAACTCGAACCCTTCGACGAACTCGACGCTCATGCCGATCGACGGCGACTCCTCGACCGTCACCACGCCGCCGTCGCCGACGGTGTGCAGGGCCTTGGCGATCACCGCGCCGACGGCGTCGTCGTCGTTGGCCGAGATCGCCGCGACCCGCGCGTAGTCCTGTTCGGACACCACCGGGTGGGCCTGCTTCTCCAGGTGCGCCACCAGCAACCCGACGGCGTGGTCGATGCCGCGCTTGACCAGCACCGGATTGCCGCCCGCCGAGATGGCCCGCATGCCTTCGCGGACGATCGCCTGGGCGAGCACGGTGGCCGTGGTGGTGCCGTCGCCGACGACGTCGTTGGTCTTGATCGCCGCTTCCTTGACCAGCTGCGCGCCCATGTTCTCGAACTGGTTCTTCAGGTGGATCTCGCGGGCGATCGTGACGCCGTCGTTGGTGACCACCGGCGAGCCGGTGATCTTCTCGATGATCACGTTGCGGCCCTTGGGCCCCAGCGTGGACTTGACCGCTTCGGCCAGCTTGTCCACACCCGCCAGCAGCAGGTCGCGGGCGTCCGGGCCGAACCGCAGTTCCTTCGCCATGCCTGCTCCTAGGGGGTGAGGATCGCGCGGCCGCGCACGCGCCCGGCGTCGAGGTCGGCCAGCGCGTCGAGTGCCGCGTCCAGGGGGTACTTCTTCGTGTGGAGGGTGACCTTCCCGGCCTGGGCCAGCACCATCAGCTCGGCCAGGTCGTTGTAGGTGCCGACGAGGTTGCCGATGATGTTGCGTTCGGTGGAGATGATGTCGATCGTCGGGATCTCGATGTTCGAGCCGTAGCCGATGACGAAGTGCGATCCGGCCCGCCGGGTCATCGCGAAGGCGTCCTGCTGGGCGCCCTGCTCGGCGACGAAGTCGAGGACGACCTCGGCGCCGTGGCCGCCGGTCAGGTCGAGCACGGCTTCGACCTGCTTGCCGTCGGCGAGCACGGTCTCATCCGCGCCCAGGGTGGCCGCCAGTTCCAAGGCATCGGCGTTGCGGTCGACCACGATCACGCGGGCCGCGGTCAACGCGCGCAGCGACTGGATGCCGATGTGCCCGAGGCCGCCGGCGCCGTTGACGACGCAGGTGGTGCCCGGGTACAGGTGCGGCACGGCCTTGCGCACCGCGTGGTAGGCGGTGATGCCCGCGTCGGCCAGCGCGGCGACGTCTTCCGGTTGCGTCGAGGGATCGAGCTTGATGCACGCCCGCGCCGACGTCAGCAGGTACTCGGCCATCCCGCCGTCGCTGCTGATGCCCGGGAAGCTGCCGTTCGGGCAGTGCATGTCGTCACCCGCGCGGCAGGCGTGGCACAGCCCGCACGTCGGCGTCGGGTGCAGGATGACGGTGTCGCCGACCGCCACATTGGACACCGCCGGGCCGACCTCGTGCACCCAGCCCGCGTTCTCGTGCCCGATCGTGTAAGGCAGCTCGACGCCGGACTTCTCGGCCCACTGCTCCTCGATGATGTGCAGGTCGGTGCGGCACACGCCGGCGCCGCCGATCTTGACCACGACGTCGAAGGGCCCGGTGGCGTGCGGCTCCGGGACGTCTTCGAGCACCGGGTGCTGGTGGTACTTCTGCAGCCGCACGGCCTTCATCCCATGCCCTCCTCTTCTGCGTCGAGCGAGTACCGCGCGCGCAGCATGCCGCGGCAGACGCCCGAGTTGGCCTCCATGCTCGTGCGGGTCAGCCGCGCGAAGGCCAGGTGGCGCTTCGCGTCGACCGGAGTCGTTCCGGTAGCCGGGTCCAGCAGCAGCGGGTCGCCGTCCTCGGCGGGCAGGCCCAGCTCACGGCGACGGGCCCGCAGCCGGTCCAGGTCGGGACCCGGCGGGACCTCGCCGAGGGTCAGCGACGCCGGGTCCCGGCCCAGTGACCGGCAGACGCGATCGGTGCCGGCCAGCACGGCCTTGCGGACGAAGTCGTACCGCAGCGTGTCGAGCTCGTCGGCGGCCTCGCCCTCGAACGACGCGACGAACCCCTGCCGCGCGGCCACCCCGCGGTTGATGACGTCGGAGGCGAAGTGGTCGTCGAGGCGGATGTCGAGCCCGGTCAGGCCCGGCACGCCGGCCACGGCGTCGTAGGCGTCCGCCACCATCAGGAACGCGAAGTTCGGCGCGCAGAAGTACGTCGGCAGCCGCAGCCGGACGACGGCGTGGCCCGCGTCGCTCACCTCGCAGCGGGCCACGAACCCGAGGTCGGTGAGGGGTTCGTCCAGTTCGGGATCCCGGACGGTGCCCAGCGCCGCCCACACGGCGGCGCGGGCCCCGGTCACCACGGCGGTCATGAGTTCGGCACGCCGACCGGCTCGACGTTCTTCGGATCCGCGAGTTTCAGCTCCTCGGGAACGTCGATGTCGTAGAGGCGGGCGGCGTTCAGCCCGAGGATCTTCTTCTTCTGGTCCACGGTCAGCGGTGGGAAGTCCGACAGCTCGTCGTCGGACGGCATGTTCCAGTCGACGAAGCCCTCGACCTGCCACTTCGGTTCCCAGATCGCGTAGTCCGCGCCGAAGATCAGCTTGTCCTCGCCGAGCCAGAACATCAGCTCGCCCATCACCTTGGCGAAGAACTTCGGGCGGGCGTGCATCAGGCCGCCGACGACGACGGCCAGGCCCGCGTAGACGTTCCGCTCCTGGGTGGCCATGAAGCAGAAGTCCTCGATGCGCGGCAGGCCGACGTGCTCGACGATGAAGTTGAGCCCCTGGAAGTTCGTCGCCGCGTAGTCCACATCGGACACGTCGAAGGCGTCCTTGTCGAGGGGCCAGATCGTCGGTCCCTTGTGGATGTGGATGTTCTTGACGCCCAGCTCCTCGCACTTTTCGAGGTAGCGAGCCGTCGAGGGGTCTTTCAGGCTCCAGCCGCGTGAGTCACCACGCCACTCAGCCGTGTAGAGCTTGACGCCCTTGCAGCCGTAACGCTTGACGCGTTCTTCCAGGGCCTTCAAGCCTTCGTCGCCCTCACGCGGGTCGAAGGTCGTGTTGACGAGGAACTTGCCGGGGTGCTTCTCGGCCAGCGCCGCGTCGGCTTCGGTGGTGTTGAAACCGTTCTTGTACCACTGCCGCAGGTTGGTCGGCTGGAAGATGGCGGTGTCGACGTGCCCGACCTCGAACAGGTCGTGCATCATCAGTTCCTCGGAGTACTTCTGGAACCGGTCGATCGGCCAGTGCGTCTCCTTCGGGCCGAGTCCCTGGTAGGCGTGGAAGCACTCGATCCAGCCCTTGGCGTATTCCTCCTGGCCCTCGACCCAGTTGTCCGGGCTCGCGTCCCAGAAGTGGGTGTGGGCGTCCACCACGAAGTATTTTTCGCCGTCTTTTTCGTACATTGGTTGATCCTCCTGAGCGGGATCGAGTGCTTCGCTTACTTGATCGGCTTGAGGTCGAAGTCGAGGTACTCGGCCGCGTCTTCGGGGTTGGCGAACATGATCGTGCGGTCGTCTTCGTGGATCATCCGCCCGTAGTGGGTGGACATGCTCTCCTCGAACTCGGCCGCGTTGAACCAGCCCTCTTCTTCGCCGGCGGCCTCGTCGACCTCGGCGTAGACCAGGTCCGTCCGGCCCCGGGCGTCGACGCGGATCATCGACGGCAGCGGGGTCACGGTCACGTTCTCCTTGGCGCCCATGACTTCCGCGATGATCGCGCCCACCTGGTTGTTCATCAGGGTGAACCCGCACATGTTGGACGCGGTGTTGTCGGCCTTGAACGGGCTTTCCGCGGTCTTGAAGACAGTCACTGGCCCAGCTCCTCGGGTGCCTTGAGGCCCAGTTCGGACAGGATGCCGGCGAACCGGCTCTTCACGCGGTCGAGGCCGTCCTCGAACCGGATCGGCTTGGCGTCGGGCTGCGACCACAGCGGCTGCAGCGCACGGGCGGCCGCGATGCTCTTCGGCACCCAGTCCTCGAGCCACTTCTGCAGCAGCGCCTTGTTGTGGTCGGCGAACTCCTTGTCGTTGATCAGCAGGTGGAACAGCGACTTCGTGTAGCGGAGGTCGCGTTCGGAGAAGTCGAACTCCTCGGCGCCGATCAGCGTCGGGGTGACGAAGTCGCCGTTGGCCGGCGCGGCCTGCTGGACCAGGTTGCTGCGGAACAGCTCACCGACGAGGGGCTCGAAGACGACGTTCGCGGCGAAGATCGCCTCGCCCCAGTCCCAGATCCCGGTCAGCTGCTCGGCGGTCTCCCGCACGCCCTGCCACGCCGCGTCCTCGTTCCAGGTGGACAGGTGGGCGGTGCCGTCGAAGCCCTCGATCTCCTCGGTGAGCGTCAGGTTGTACAGCGCCAGGTCCTGCGCCGCGCGGATCCGGTGCATGCTGTTCACCGAGATCGCGTTGTTGTGCATGTTCGTCGGCGCGCGGCGGTTGGCGTTGGCGAACAGGTACAGGCCGAGGCCGTGGTCGACGTGCATCCACGCGCCGACGTGCTTGGCGACGAAGTCGACCCAGTTGCGGTTCCACTGCTCGAACGCCTTCGCCTGGCGTGCGGCGTCGATGTTCTGGTTCAGCTGGCGGACGACGTTCGCGTTGTACCGGTAGAGGGTGAGCTCCCACTCCTCGTTGGGGTCGCGGAACTCGTGCCAGCCGTGCGCCGGCCAGTCGTAGCCCTTGCCGCCGGAGCCCGGGCCACGCTCGGGCAGCGGCCGGTCGGAACCCCAGGCCTTCAGCGCGGTCCACTCCAGCGGGTAGCCGCCCTGGCCGTCGGCGAAGGCGTAGAGCCAGCCCTGGGACAGGTAGTGCCGCGGGTCGGGCTGGACCTCGACGGTGACGTCCTCGTAGTGGCTCTGCTTGCGTTTGGCCGGGGTGAAGTAGTTGTACTGGCGGGCCGTGGAGTCCGGGAAGACCTTCGCACCCGCTTCGGCATCGGTGAACGCCGGCTTCGGCACGCTGCGTTCGGAGGTGGCTGTCATGGGTTTCTTACCCTTCGCCCGTGGTGGTGAACTTGTCGTAGAAGACGCGCTTGCCGTCGACGCCCAGCGCGGGCAGCAGCTCCAGCGCCGCTTCGACCATCGGCGGCGGCCCGCAGACGTAGGCGTCGGCGCCGGTGAGGTCGGCGCCGGCGCGGCGCAGGACGTCGGTGACGAAGCCGGTTTCGCCCGTCCAGTCGGCATCGCCCGGCTCGGAAAGCGCCGGCACGTACCGGAAGTTCGGCAGCTTCTCTTCCAGAGCCCGCAGTTCGTCCTCGAAGCAGAGGTCGCGGCGGCGGCGGGCGCCGTAGTAGAAGGTCGCCTTCCGGTCGATCCCGCGCTCGGCCATCGACCGCAGCAGGGACAGGATGGGCGCCATCCCGGCCCCACCGCCGACGAAGACGAGGTCCGCGCCCGGGTTGTCCCGGAGGGTGAACACCCCGAACGGGCCGGTCACCCGGAGCCGGTCGCCGACCGCGACTCCGGCGGCCAAGAACCGGGAGAACAGCCCGTCGGGGTAGATCTTGACGACGAACTCCAGGAAGCCGTCACGCGCCGAGGTGTTGGCCATCGAGAACGACCGCGTCTCCCCGGTGCCCGGGACGGCGAAATCCAGGTACTGGCCCGGGAAGAACTTCAGGTCCCCGTCCAGCCGGACGACCAGGCGCCGGAGGTCGTGCGTGACCGGGTCGTTGGCGACGACCTCGACGTCGGCCTCCTGGATCGGCAGGCCGGACTGGATCATCTCCTCGTCGTAGTTGAGCAGCTCGATCGTCAGGTCTTCGTAGGCGTGGGCCCGGCACAGCAGCGTGAAGCCTTCCTCCTTTTCGTAGTCGGGGAGCGCGAAGGTCGAGTACCGGTCGTGTTCGACGTCGTCGCCGTCGAGGAGGAACGACTTGCAGGCCGCGCACTGCCCTTCCTTGCAGCCGTGCATGAGCATGACGCCCTGCTCGGCGGCGGCGCGCAGGATCGTCTGGTCCTCGGCGACGTCGATCTCGATCCCGACCGGCTCGAACCGGACGCGGTGCTTTTCCGCCATGCCAGGCCCTTCCTCGTCAGGCCTGCGGTGCCGGGCGCCCGGCCGGGCCCTGGCGGTTGTAGTCGGCCACGAAGGCCGCGCGCTGCTCGTCGGTCATCTGGTTCAGCAGCACGTTCGGCGACTGCACCTCCGGCATCCGGCGCAGGTGGTCGAGCGTCCACATCTTCTTCGGGTCGAGGTTCAGGTGCGGCTGCGCGACCATGGTCTTGCCGTCGTCGCGGACGAAGCCCATGTCGGAGACGACGTCGGCCCAGTTCCAGCCGTGGTAGAGCGTCTCCCACTCGCGGGCGCCGACCAGCTGGCCCATGTTCGGGGTGTTGCGGCCCTGGTAGGTCGGCCGGAACGCCTCGGCGTCGGTCCAGCGGCACGTCTCCGAGCAGTACGTGCGGTGCTGGCCGTCGACCTCGTCGACCACCATGTCCTCGCGGATGAGGCACGGGACCATGCAGGTCCAGCAGCGGTGCGGGTACACGTAGTCGACGTCCTCGGCGACGATCGGGTGGTGCCCGTTCGGCGTCGCGAGGCGGGCGTAGTTCTCCCACCACTTGCCGTACTTGTCGTACCAGCCCGGGTACTTGTACTCGAACCACTCGAAGTCTTCGTCGGTCATCGGGTCGATGCGCCAGTAGTTGGCGAGCCACCCGGTGGCGAAGAACTGCGCGACCTCGTGGACGTAGCCCTTGTTCCAGATCCGGTTCCAGGCTTCTTCGATGAGGTCGTGCGGGATCACCAGGCCGTACTTCTCCAGCGGGACGAGGTAGGAGCGGTAGTAGTCGTCGTAGATCCAGCGGCGCCACATCTCCGCGTAGCTTTCGCGGTCCTTGCGGCGGTCCTTGGTGCCGTACTCGATGAACGTGCCGATCGCGGCGTCGACGACGGCGTGGTTGTTCCACCACGCGTAGCGCAGGTCGCGTTCGAGCAGCTGGTGGTTGCTTTCGTCGGACAACGCCATCAGCAGGGTCGCGTAGCCGTTGCTGATGTGCCGGGATTCGTCGGACTGGACCGAGTGGAACACCGTCGGCAGCAGGTAGTCGCCGTTCGCGGCGGCCTCGGCAGGCATGGCCACGAACAGCGTGTTCGTGAACGCCGTTTCGGCGACGATCGTGAGGTAGATGCTCGCCGCGGTGATCGCGTCCCCGGTGATGAAACCTTCGGCGAACTGGCGGCCGATGGTGCCGCAGTAGTCGTTCTGGAAGTTCCGGAGGCTCGAGTTGAAACCCGCCGGGTCGATGTAGTTCTGCATGTACAGGCGCTTGAGGTTCTGCTGGATCGTCGAGTGGCGGACCTCGTCGATCATCTGGATCGCCTGGCCGTTGTGCAGTTCCGGGTTGGGGACCGTGCGGAACAGCAGCGGCATCGCCCGCGCGGCCGAGATCTCCGGCAGCGGGATGATCGACAGGAACAGCTTCTGCCACTCCAGCCAGCGTTCCTGCACCTGGCGGAACATGTTGCCGCGGATCGCGCCGTCCTCGGCGCCGTAGACCCGGTGGTCCTTTTCCTCCTGCATCGGGAAGTACGAGCGGAGGACCTGCTTCAACGGGTCCTTCTTCTTGGCCTTCCGGAAGGTGTAGTCGGTGCCGTAGTGCGAGACCGGGGTGTGGTACGCCGGTTCCCACGACAGTTCCTGGATCTTCTGGTGGGCTTTCGCCACACTCTGGCGACTCATGGATCACTCCTTACTCGCGGCTCACCGGCCCGGCTTGACCATTAGGCGGGCCCGCGTGGCGGACGCGGGTCTCAATCTGAGACAGCACCGCTGCCCGACGGCCTGTCGAGCAGGCGCGCCCGCAGCTCGGCGAGCTCGTCGTGGATCCCGGCCCGCACCCGTGCGTCCCCTTCGGCGGCCGGGACGATCCCGAACGCGCGCAGCAGCGCGGCGGCGGGCTCGCCGGGGTCGCCCGAGGCGCCCAGCGTCGGGTGCAGCTCCTGCTCCGCCAGGTGGGTGAAGACCAGGTGCACAATCGTCCACGGGTTGTACGTCTCGGCGGCCATGCCTCCATCGCACCGCTGCCGCGCGGCCGGGAGCGTCTCAATTTGAGACACCGCCGCCGCCACCGTGCGCTTACGCTGGACGGGCGTCACTACGGGAGGTCACGTGGACGAGATCGCGCCCGGCACACTGCTCGCCGACGACGCGCTCGCCCGCACCCGGGTGCGGTTCCTGACCTCCGAAGCGGTCCCCGCGGACACGGTCCGGCCGACGATCCTGGCCTCGTGGCGGCGGTCTCGGGAGTTCCAGGTCGACGCCGACCGGATCGACCCGCTCTACCTCGGCGACCAGAACCTCGACATCCCGCTCATGCGCGGCGCCGAACCGGTGCTGGACAAGCTGGGTGAGCAGTTCGAGGGCCAGCCGATCAGCCTCATCCTCACCGACCCCGGCGGCGTCGTGCTCACCCAGCGGACCGGCGACGCCGACCTGGCCCGGCACCTCGAGCGCGTCGAACTGGTGCCCGGGTTCAGCTACGGCGAGCAGTCCGTCGGCACGAACGGGATCGGCACCGCGCTGGAGGACGGCCGCCCGACGACGGTGTTCGGCCACGAGCACTACGCCGAGCACCTGGAGAACCTGGCCTGCGCGGGCGTGCCGATCCACCACCCGATCTCGGGCAAGAAGGTCGGCGCCGTCGACCTCACCTGCTGGTACAAGGACGCGGGCGGCCTGCTCGTCGCGCTGGCCCGCTCGACGGCCGAGCAGATCCGCCAGGCCCTGCTGCGGCACAGCGACCTGCGCGAGATGCTGCTCTTCCAGGCCTACCTGCAGACCTGCCGCCGGTGGACGGGCATCGTGCTGGCGTTCAACGAGGACATCGTGATGATGAACGACCGGGCCCGGCAGCTGCTCGACCCCGCCGACCAGTCGGTGCTGCTCGGTCACGCCACCGAAGCGCTGGCCGAGGGCCGGCGGACCCCGGCGACGCTGTCGCTGTCCAGCGGGCTGCGGGTCCGCGTGCTGTGCCGCCGCGTCACGGGACGGCGCGAGGCCGAGACCGCGGGCGGCGTGCTCTCGGTGAAGCTGATCGAGGCCGAGGAGACCCTGGCCGGCCCGACGCCGATGCTGCCGCTGTACCTCCCCGGCGTCGTCGGCTCGGCGCCGCTGTGGCTGCGCTGCGCGCACGAGCTCGACACGGGCCACCAGCGCGGCGAGTGGGTCGCGCTCGAAGGCGAGCCCGGGACCGGCAAGCTGACCCTGGCCAAGGGCCTGCACCAGCGTCACCACCCGGCGGCCCGGCTGCTGACCGTCGACGCCGCGCCCGGCACGGACTGGGACGCGCTGCCGCGCGAACACGCCGAAGCCCCGATCCGGACGCTGGTGATCCGCCACGCCGACCGGCTGACGGCGCCGGCCGCGACCGCGCTGGCCGCGGTCCTGCGTGCCCTGCGCGAAAGCCCCGGGGCGCCGTGGGTGGTGGTCACCCTCGTGCCGGAGGCCGAGACCGAACCGGCGCTGGCCGAGCTGCTGAAGTCCTTCCCCCGGACCGTGCGCGTGCCGCCGCTGCGCCACCACGTCGAAGACCTCGCGGAGATCGTCCCGCTGGTGCTGAGCAAGCTCGGCTACGGCGGACGGCTGACGTGTTCGGCCGCGGCGCTGCACCTGCTGATGCGGGCGGAGTGGCCGGGCAACACCGGCCAGCTCCACCAGGTGCTGCGCAAGGTGGCCCAGCGCCGCCGCGCGGGCACCATCCGCCCCGGCGACCTCCCGGCGGAGTTCCACGCGGTCACCCGGCGGCCGCTGAACCGCTTCGAGTCGATCGAGCGGGACGCCATCGTGCGGTGCCTGGAGGACGCGGACGGCAACAAGGTCCGCGCGGCGAAGCTGCTGGGCATCTCACGGGCGACGATCTACCGCAAGATCCACGAGTACGGCATCGTGCCCCCGGCCCGGTAGCCGCCCGGATCCCCGGCGGGCGGCTGCCGTCCCTCCCCAGTGCGTCACTTCGCGGGCGGGTTCACCGCCTTGGCGACGTCGGCGATCGTCTGCGCGTCGACCAGCCCGGTGTCCTCCAGCACCTCCATGTGATCCATGACGGTCTGGTTCGCCTGCTTCGCGTGCCGCCGGATCACGTCGTTCTGCGTGCCCGCGCGGACTTCGGCGATGGTCGCGAAGATCTTGCCGTGCGACGAGCGGAGCAGGTTCGCGAACAGCTTGTCGAACTCGAGCCCCTGGGCGGCGGTGAGCTGACGGACCCAGCCCTGCTGTTCGGCGGTGGCCTGGTCCGGGAGCGTCACCCCCAGCATCTTCGCGTCTTCGCGGACGAGCTGGTCGAGACGCGAATGACCGTCCAGCAGGTGCAGCCCGGCCCGCTTCACCTGCTCGCTGCTGGCATGGGTCTGCGCCAAGGAGCCGGCGGGGATCTCCCACAGCCCGGCCTGGCGGACCTTGACCAGGAACGTCTTGTCGAGCTCGGTGACCGGCCCGGCGCCGCTCACCGCGTCTGCGTCCGTACCTTGGGCGGCCGAGCCCATCTGCATGCCGGCCATGTCGTGGCCGTAGGCGGGGACCTGCGCCTGCGTCGAGCCGGGCGCGGTCTGGGCGTTGGCGTTGAACACCATGACCGAGCCCACGCCGACCACGGCGAGCGTGGCCACGACGACCAGCGCGGTCCGGATCTTGGCTTGGCCTGTCATGCCACGGTGATCCGGCATGATTCCTCCTTCAGACGACAGTGCGGGTACGCGGTACACGGACGCCGCCGCGGGTAGGTTCAACGAAATCCGAAGAAATTTCCTTGCACGCCAACGGAAACAGCGCACAGGCACGCTGAAGACAGCGAAAAGAGAAGGGGCGGCCGAGCCGGCCGGACACCGCCGGCGAGCGCCGGGGATGTCCATCTTGACCGATGCTCTTGCGGTTGGCAAGTATTGCGCCATGCAACCTCTCGAAAACGCGGCCCCGGGCGCCGACCCGGACGTGGCTGCCCTCGACAGCCTCACCGTGGTCCTGGTCGGGATCGCGTGGGAGTGCGCGCACGCGGCCCCGCCCGAGGTGTCCTTCCCGCAGACGCGGCTGCTGCTCGTCCTCGACCGCCTCGGCCGGGTCCCGAGCTCGCAGCTGGCCGCGGCGATGGGCGTCAACGCGTCCTCGGTGACGCGGCTGGCGGATCGGCTCGAAGCCCTCGGTTACGTCGCCCGCGGCCGCAGCCCCGGCAACCGCAGCGTCGTCACGCTGGAGGTGACCGGGACCGGGCACGAGATCGTGGCGCGGATGCTCGAACGGCGGCACGCCGCGCTCGGCGCGTTGCTGGACAAGCTGCCGCCGTCGCAGCGGACGGCCGCGGGCGAGGCGGCCCGGCAGCTGCTGCACGCGGCCGCCGCCCTCCCGGCGCTCGGCCCGGCCGCGCTGTGAGTGCCATCCTGGACGGCATGGCGACCCGGTGGACGTGCCCCCGCTGCGACCGCGAGTTCGCGCGCGCCGGCCAGGGGCACACGTGCGTCCCCGGCTGCACGGTCGAGGAGACCTTCGCCGGCAAGGCGCCGTGGCAGCGCGAGGTCTACGACGCGGTGCTCGGCCACCTGCGCACCCTCGGCGACGTCCACGAAGACGCCGTCAAGGTCGGGGTGTTCCTCAAGCGGGACCGGAAGCTGGCCGAGCTGCGCCCGCGGTCGCGGGACGTGCTGGTGTACCTGTGGCTGCCCAGCCCGGTGGAAACGGCCCGCATCGCCCCGGCGAGCTGGGCGAGCGGGCCGCGCGTCGGGCACCGCTTGAGCCTGCGTGCGGTGTCCGATGTGGACGACGAAGTCCGCGGCTGGCTGACCGCGGCCTTCGCCGTCTCCTGAAGCTCAGGAACCCGTGGGTCCCGTCCAGCCGTCCGGCACGTGGCCGATGCGGACCCGCTGGGGGTGATCGCCGACCGGCACCGAGAGGAGCTTCTGCCCGGTCGCGAAGTCGATGGCGGTGACCTGGTCCGCGCCGGCCTCCGAGATGACGCAGGCCTTGCCGTCCCCGCTCACCGTCGCCCAGTACGGCTTCACCGCGGGCACCAGCGTCCCCTGCTGCAGGGAGGCGCGGTCGACGACCGTGGCGTAGTCGTCCATCGTCCCGGCGACGCAGAGCTTGGTGCCCGCCGGGTTCATCGACATGCCGTGGTGGCGCGAGTCGTTGACGAAGGTCTTGCGGTCGTCGCTGGTGGCCGGGTTCTTCGGCAGCTCCTTGACGCGGGTGATCTTGTCGGTGGCGACGTCGTACTCGGCGAAGCCGTTGAAGAACGACACCTGGAAGTACAGCTTCGACTCGTCGGGGGTGAAGGCGACCGGGCGCACGGCGTCGGAGAGGTCACTGCGGCCGAAGGCGTCGAGGCGCTGGCGCATGTCGATCACCTTGACCTGCCGGAAGGTCGCGGCGTCGACCACGGTGATGCGCCGGTCCCCCTTGGTGAAGTCCCAGCCCGGGTCGTCGAGGTCGGTGTTGACCTCGCCGATCGACATGTTCCACAGGTACCGGCCGCCGTCGGTGAACACGTTCTCGTGCGGCTTGTCGCCGGTGGCGAAGGAGCCCACCTGCTGCCCGGTGACGATGTCCAGCACGTGCACGGTGTTGGACGTCGAGGCGGAGACGGCGACGCGGCGGCCGTCCGGCGAGACCGCCATGTGGTCGGAGCGGAACCCCGACACCGGGAAGCGCCAGTTGATCCGGCCGGTCGTCAGGTTGATCGAAACGACGTCGGCGAAGCTCGGCCGCGACGCCACCACCGAGCCGCCGTCCGGGGTGGTGTACATGTCGTCGACGAACTGGTCGTGCCCCTCGCCGGGCCCGTTGCGGATGCCGAGGAAGAAGGCCAGCTTGATCGGGTTGAGGTAGATCTCCTGGAGGCGCTGGTCCTTGTCCGGGATGATGTTGACCCGGCCGATCTTGGCGAACGAGCCGCGGGACTGGATGACGTCCGCCGTGCCTTCCCAGTTGTTGCCGACGAACATCACCTCCCGCAGGGCTGCCGCGGCCCCGGTGGCCGGCACCGCGGCGCCGGTGGCCAGCAGGGCGACGGAGGCCGTGAGGCAGGCCAGGTGCGACAGGTACGACCGTTTCCGGCGGGAATTCGGCACGGGAAACACCTTTCGGCATTGAAGAGGTGTGGTGACCTTCGGTCGATGGATTTCGCGAAGGAACGGGGTTACTGTCCGGTATTGTCACGATAACCGGCCACCGGAGCCGCTCCGGTAGGGCCGCTCGCCCAACATCGCGGCCACGGAGTTGTGGCCCTGCCACAACGGGAGGTGCCGTGCCGGCCTCACCGCTCCTCCGGCAGGTGCTGGACGCGATGGCGGCCGACGACACGGTCGTGAACGAGCTGGTGAAGGCCGCCCGGAGCCAGTCACCCGAGGTCGCGCGGCTGCCGGAGGCCGAGAACCGGCGGCACGTCCGGTTCCTGCTCTCGGCCGCGCTGCGCGCCACGACGAACCCCGACAGCGCCGACTACACCACCGCGGAGGCGCTGGGCGCCGACCGGGCCGCGCAGGGCGTCCCGCTCGCCGACCTGCTGCGCGGGGTCCAGGCCGGGCGCACCCTCGCGGCTCGCTTCGCCGTCGAACGCGCCCGCGCCGCGGGCCTGGCCGACGACGTCATCCTCGAAACCGTGCTCGAAGCCGAGCGCTACACCGGGGCGCTGGAACGCCACATCGTCAAGGGCTACCACGCCGCCGAGCTGCAGCTGTCACGGACGGTGCGCGACGCGCGGACCCAGCTGCTGCGCACCCTGCTGCTCGCCGGCCCTGCGCCCACGCCGGAAGAGCTGCAGCAGGCCGGGCTGCGTCCCGAAGGCCGGTACTCGTGCGTGGTGTCCGACGTCAGCGACCCGGCGCGGGCGCGCACGCTCGAACAGGCGCTGCTGGAGTTCGGCGGGGTGTACGGGCTGGTCGAGGGCCGGCTGACCGGCCTCGCGGCGCGCCCGCCGGCCCGTGTCGCGCTCGCCGAGGGCGTCGTGGTGGTCGTCGCGCCCCCGGTCGCCCTGCCCGAGCTGCGGGAGGTGCACCGGCTCTGCACGGCGGCGGTGCGGATCGCCGGGCCCGGCCACCACGACCTGACGTCGCTGGCGGGCGAAGTCGCGTTGACGGCCCAGCCGATGTTGGCGAACCTGCTGACGGCGGGCCTGCTCGGGGCGCTCGACCCGGGCAACGCGTTCCACCGCGAGCTGGCCGCGACGGCACTGGCCTACCTCGACCACGGCCAGCGGCTGCGCCCCACGGCCGACGCCCTGCACCTGCACCCCAACACGGTCCGGTACCGCCTCGACCGGCTGGCCGAGCTCACCCCGCTGGTGCCGGCGGAGAACGGCGGCGGCCGTGTCCTCGACGCCGTGCGGTCGTGGTGGGCCCTGCACCACTGGCTCGGCGGCCGATAGGGTCAGCCCCATGGCAGAACTGCACCGCATGCCGGCCACGACGCCGACCGGAGAATGCGTTTTCTGCGCGATCGGCTCGGGCCGGGCGCCCGCGGCTTTCGTGTACGAGGACGACGAATTCGTGGCGGTCGCCGACCTGCGCCCGGTGACCACGGGCCACCTGCTGGTGCTCCCCCGGGCCCACCACGCGGACCTGGCTTCGCTGCCTCCTTCGGCAGGCACCCGGATGTTCACGATCGCGCAGGAACTCGCGGCGGCAGTGCGCCGCACGGACCTGCAGTGCGAGGCGATCAACCTGTTCCTGGCCGACGGGAAGGCCGCGGGCCAGGAGATCCCCCACGTCCACCTGCACGTGATCCCCCGGTTCGCCGGTGACGGCTTCGTGCTGAAGGCGGACTGGCGGGTGCGCTCGCGCGAGGAGCTCACCGAGGTCGCGGACAAGGTCCGGGCGGCGCTTTAGGACTGGTGCGGCTTGTCCGGGTGGCGCACGGCGGTCTTCGCGGGCACCCGTGAGCGCCCCGGTCGAGCAGGCCGGTGCGCGGGGTACTCCTTCAGCTCCAGGGCGTTCGCCGCCTCGCGGATCGGGCGGGCCATCTGCTCCAGGACGCGGTTGCGGCCCGGCAGGTACGGCATCAGCTTGATCATCCGGGTGTTGAACCAGGCGAAGGCCCGGGACTGCGGGATGATCCCGCGCAACGCCGTCTTCGCCAGCGCCTGGTTCTTCTCGATGAACGGCCGCATCAACGCTTCGTACCGGGGCAGCGCCTCCGGGAAGCCCGAAGCCAGCTCGCCCGCCAGGACGTACGCGCCCGCCAAGGCCAGGCTCGTGCCCTGGCCCGACGCCGGGGACGGGCAGTAGCCCGCGTCGCCCAGCAAGGTCACCCGGCCGGTCGACAACTCGTCCATGACGACCTGGCACACCGGGTCGAAGTAGAAGTCGCCGGCCGAGCGCATGGCCTCCAGCAGCGCGGGGATCTCCCAGCCCAGTCCCGCGAACCGGTCCGCCACCAGCGCCTTCTGGCCGTCGACGTCCCGGCGGTCGTAGGTCAGCTGTGGTGCGGTGAACCAGAACGCCGCCTTCGCGTCGGCCGCCCGCGCGGTGCTGTAGACGTTGACCATCCTGCCCGGCGCCGCCGAGTGCAGCAGCTCCCAGCGGTCCAGCTCGAAGCTGTTCGGCACCGTCGAGATCGAGATGTAGGCGTCGAACCGGCGCAGGTGGTCCTCCTCCGGGCCGAACGCCAGCGCGCGGACGCCGGAGTGCAGGCCGTCGGCGCCGACGACCAGGTCGAAGCGGCGGGGCGCGCCGTGGGCGAACGTCACGTCGACGCCGTCCGGGTGCTGGTCGAGGCCGGTGATCCAGTCGCCGAAGACGTACTCGGTGTCCGCGCGGGTGGCGTCGTACAGGATGCGGGCCAGGTCGCCGCGGAGGATTTCGGTGTCGTCGCCGTGGCGGAAGCCGAACGTGTCCGCGTCGAGGGTCGCGAGCTGCTTGCCGCGCTTGTCCACGAACGCCGCGCCGCGCATGTCGGTGCTCGCCGCGTGCACCTGCTCCAGCAGGCCCATCCGGCGGACGACGTCGACCGCGACGCCGCGGATGTCGACCTTGTAGCCGCCTTCGCGCAGGCTCGGCGCACGCTCGACGACGGTGGCCTGGAAGCCGTGGTGGTGCAGCCACCAGGCGAGGGCGGGACCGGCGATGCCGGCCCCGGAGATCAGGATGTGCTTCGTCATGCCCCGAAGGATCGAGGCCGCCGCTGACCGCTCACGAACCGAGCGCGAACCGCCGCTGACCGGCCTCCGCCACCGCCTGCTCGGGCGGCATTTCCCGGCCTCGCTCGAACGCCTCGGCGTAGGCCGGGGCGCCGATGCGCGCCCGGACGCCGCCGGCCACGCGCTCGACGTCGGCGTCCCCGGTGACCGGCGCACCGCGCAGCCCGACCGCCACGCCGAGCAGGAACGCGGCCCGCTCGTCCTCCTCGCGGCCGGCGAGGACCCCGGCCAGCCCTTCGATCGCCTGGGCCGCGCCGGGCAGGTTCGCGTGTTCCAGCGCCGTGGCGAGGGCTTCCTGGTGCAGCTCGGTGGCCTCGTCCAGGCGACCTTCGGCGGCCGCCGTCCAGCCTAAGCCGGTGTGGAGGCGGATCCGCGTCTCGCCGCCGGTCACCGGGTCGGCGGCCAGGCCGAGCGCCGAGGTGTACCAGCGCCGGGCCGCGGCCAGGTCGCCCGCGCGGCGCGCGATCTCGCCCAACCCTCCGCGGGCGCGGGCGAGCGTCACCGGCGTGCCCGCGGCGCGCGCCTGCTCGGCGGCGGCTTCGTAGTCGGCCTTCGCGGCTTCGGCGTCACCCTGGCGCAGGACGCCGTCGGCCCGGCGGCAGAGCAGGTCGGCGGCGTCTTCGGCCGCGCCGAGCTCGCCGGCCAGCCGGACGGACTCGTCCATCAGCTCGCGGAAGAGCGCGTGGTCGCCGCGCCAGTCCGCGAACTCCGCCAGCTTCTCCAGCGCGCTCGCCTCGCCCCAGCGGTCGCCCAAGGTGCGAAAAGCCGCCAATGACGCCGAAAAGTGCGCTTCGGCCTCGGCGATCCGGCCGCCGTACTGGGCGCCGAGGCCGTCGCCGATCCGGGCGAACGCCCGGGACCACGCGTCCGGGCCGATCAGCGCGGCCAGCCGTTCGCCGTCTTCCGCTTTGGTGCGCGGGGAGAACGCCCACAGCAGGAAGAGGTACGGGTAGCGCAGCAGCCCGTCGAGCCGACGCAGGATCGGCTCGATCGCGAGGTCGGTGTCCGACGCCTGGATCACGCACAGGACGTAGTCCTCGGCCAGGCCCGGCGGCGGCTCGGGACCGATCGCCGCCAGGACGGCGTCCGCGATCGGCGTCGCCTCGCTGCGCAGGCCGCGCAGCCACCAGTACCAGGACAGCGCCGCGACGAGCCGCAACGCGGTTTCCGGGTCTTCGGCGGCGCTCCAGCGCAGGGCCGCGTGCAGGTCGGCGTGCTCGGCGGTCAGCTCGGCCAGTGCCGTCAGCTGGTCCGCGCCGCGCAGTTTCGGCTCGTGGGCGCGCGCGAAGTCCAGGAAGTACTGCGCGTGCAGTGCACGCCGGTCATCGCCCTGCTCGGCTTGCTCGGCGCAGAACGCGCGGATGGTCTCCAGCATCCGGTACCGGCGGCCGTCGAACTCGACGAAGGACTTCTCGACGAGACCGGTGAGCACGGCGTCGGAGGCCGCGCAGACACGCTCGACGGCGGCCGGTCGCGCGCCGCCGGCGAACACCGCGAACCGGCCCGCCAGGAGCCGTTCGTCCGGGTCCAGCAGGTCCCAGCTCCACTCGACGACGCCGCGCAGGGTCCGGTGCCGTGGTTCGGCGGTCCGGTCGCCGCGGGACAGCAGGCCGAACCGGTCGTCGAGCCGGGCGGCGACGTCGTCCGCAGACAGCGACCGCATTCGGGCGGCGGCGAGCTCGATGGCCAGCGGAAGGCCGTCGAGGGCGGTGCAGATGCGGGTGACGGCAGCCGGGTCGGGCGCCGCACCGGGCGCGACCGCCGCGGCGCGGTCGGTGAACAGGCGGGCCGCGGCCTCGGCGGGCAGCACGCCGACCGGGACCAGGGCCTCGCCGGTCAGGCCCAGTGCTTCCCGGCTGGTGGCCAGGACACGCAGGCCGACGCACTCGCCCAGCAGGCGCCGCACCAGCCGCGCGGCCTCGGCGACGACGTGTTCGCAGTTGTCCAGGACGAGCAGCACCGGCCGGTCGGCGAGCCCGGCGGCCAGGCGGTCGGCCGGGTCCGCGGCCGCGCCCGGCGTCAGCACCCCTTGTTCCCGCAGGCCCAGCGCGGCGAGAACGGCGCGCGGGACGTCGGTGGTCGTCGCGAGTTCGACGAAGCACACTTCGCCCGCCGCCCGGGCCGCGGCTTCGACGGCGAGCCGGGTCTTGCCCGCACCGCCCGGTCCGGTGAGCGTGACGAGCCGGTGGTCGCTCAGGGCCGCGGCGAGCCGGTCCAGCTCGGCGCGGCCGACGAACCCGGTGAGCGGCACGGGCACCCGGCGGGCCGGAGCGGCCTGGAGCACCGCGAGGTGTGTGTCGGCGAGTTCGGCCGACGGGTCGGCGCCGAGTTCGTCGGCGAGGCGTTCCCGTGTCTCGGCGAACACCGCCAGGGCTTCGGCCGACCGGCCGCCGCCGTGCAGTGCGCGCATGAGCTGGGCGGTGAGGCGCTCGCGCAGCGGGTGCTCCCGGGCGAGTTCTCGCAGCTCGGCGACGAGCCGGTCGTGGTGGCCGAGCGCGAGCCCGGCGTCGACGCGATCCTCGGTCGCGGCCAGCCGCAGTTCGGCCAGCCGGGCCGCGCGCGGCGGGTCGGCGAGCCCGTCCAGTGCGGGGCCGCGCCACAGCGCGAGTGCTTCGGTGAACAGCGCGAGTTTCGCGGCGGGGTCGGTGGTTTCCCGCGCTTGCGCGGTGAGGCGTTCGAAGCGGTGGACGTCGACGTCCTCGGGGACGACGGCCAGCCGGTACCCGGCCGCGGTGAACTCGACCAGGCCGTCGGGGGCGCCGCCGTCCCGCAGCCGCCGCCGGAGCCGCGAGACCTGGGACTGCAGGGCTTCGGCCGCGCCCTCGGGCGGGTGCTCGCCGTGCAGGCCGTCGATCAGCCGTTCGGCGCTGACGAACCGGCCCGCATCGAGGGCGAGCAGCGCCAGCAGCCCGCGCAGCTGCGGCCCGCCGAGGGCGACCGGGGTCCCGTCGGGACTGCGGGCTTCGACCGGCCCGAGGATGGCGAACTGCACGCCGCCGATTCTGGCCCACCCACCCCGGTCGTGAGTGGGAAACAGTGTTCTAACCCTGTTTCCCACTCACGACAGCCGCGGCAGACTGCTCGCCGTGATCCGGACCGACCGGTCCCCCGCGTCGAGGAACTCCAGCAGCCGTCCGGCTTCCTCTTCGATCTCCGCCCGCTCCCCTGCCGTGAGCCGGTCGTGGGCCGTCACTTCCAGCGCCGTCCCCGACAGGCGCCAGTCGGCGCGGTAGAAGCCGTCCACCAGCAGCGTCCCGCGCGAGGCGCCGGTGCCCGGCGGCAGCGGGACCCGCCGGCCGGGCGGGAGGACCCGCGCCCGGTCGGCGTGCGAGAGCAGGACGTTGTCGTATTCCGGCAGGAACCGCACCGGCGCCGGCGTCGAAGGGTCCGGCAGGACGCCGTCCTCGACGTCGTACAGGACCTCGCCGGACTCCGCGCGGACCGTGCGCAGGTCCATCGGCTCCACGACCTCCCGCAGCTTCGTCAGCCCCGACCACGCCTGGACGTCCGCGACCGAAGCCGGGCCGAACGCCCGCAGGTACCGCCGCACCACGTCCTCCAGCGACGGCCCCTCCGCCAGCGGAACACCGAGCCAGCCGTCCAGGGTGGTCAGCGTGGCCGGGCCCGTCGAACCCCACACCCCGCGCGGCGTCACCTGCGCGGTCGGCACCAGGTAGCCGACCGCGTAGGACACCGCTTCGGCATCGTGCTCGGGCCACCGCACCGCCAGCGCGTCCTGCAGCTGCCGCCGGGAGCGGGGCCGCTCCTCCAGCAGCGCACGGCCGAACCGGGCCACCGCGGCGAGGTCGGCGTCGCCGACGCGGCGTCCGAAGTGGCCGGTGTAGCCGCCCGCCACGACCCGCTGGACCAGCGGTCGCAGTATCCGGGCGTCCTCGGCGAGGACCAGGTGGACGGTCCCCCGCATCAGCAGCCCGCGGACGGCCTCGCGGCCGGTGAGCAGGGACGCGAGGGTGTCCGGCCGGAACCGGGCGAGCCGCGTCCACAGCCCGACGTAGGGCGCGAGCGGCGCCTGCGCCTGCATCCCGACCAGATGCCCGAGCATCGCCGTGACCGGCAACGACGTCCGCTCGAGCAGGTGCTGCCGCGCGAGCAGTGCCCGGTTCAGCGCGCGGACGTTCACGGGCGCAGGCCGCGGAAGAACGCGCGGATGTCGGCGACGAGCAGCTCGGGCTCCTCCATCGCCGCGAAGTGGCCGCCCTCGGTGAAGTCCGACCAGTGCGTGATCTTCTCGTCGGGGTCCATGATCCGCCGGACGATCGGTGAAGAGTTGAACACCGCCCAGCCCGCCGGCACCTCCGACGGCGCCAGCCAGCCGTGGGCCGCGTGGGCGGCTCGTACAGGAACCGGGCCGCGCTCGCGCCGCTGCGGGTGAACCAGTAGAGGCTGACGTTGGTCAGCAGCCGGTCGCGATCGACGCCGTCCGTGCCGGTCCACGCCTCGAACTTCTCCGCGATCCAGGCCAGCTGCCCCACCGGGGAGTCGGTGAGCGCGGCCGAGATCGTCTCGGGCTTGTGCGACTGGAGGTCGAGGTAGCCCCGGCCCGCCTTCCACGCTTCGCGGGCGGCGTCCAATTCGGACTGTTCGGCCCCGGACAGGTTCTCCGGCATCGGCAGCTGCTCGCCGGCCAGGGCGATGGTGCCGCGGTCGCTGTTGACGTGGGTGCCGATGACGCGGTCCGGGTACAGCGCCGCGAGCCGGCCGGTGACGCCGGCGCCGAGGTCGCCGCCCTGCGCGGCGAACCGGTCGTAGCCGAGGCGGGTCATCAGCTCGGCGAACGCGTCGGTCGTGCGCGCCAGCTCCCAGCCGGGGCCGCTCAGCGGCGTCGAGAACCCGAAGCCGGGCACCGACGGGACGACGACGTGGAAACTGTCCGGGCCCGGCTCGGTCAGCGGGCCGATGACGTCGAGGAACTCCGCGATCGAGCTCGGGTAGCCGTGGGTGAGCAGCAGCGGCACCGCGTCGGCCCGGGACGAGCGGACGTGCAGGAAGTGGATGGTCTGGCCGTCGATCTCGGTGGTGAACTGCGGGAACGCGTTGATCGCCGCTTCCCTGGCGCGCCAGTCGAAGCCGTCGCGCCAGTACTCGGCCAGCTCCCGGACCGCGGACGTCGGGATGCCGCGGGACCAGTCCGGCTCGTCGCCGGGGACCGGGTCGGCGAACCGGGCGTCGGTGAGGCGTCGGTGGAGGTCGTCCAGCTCGGCCTGCGGGATGTCGATGCGGAAGGGGCGGATTTCGTTCGTCATGAGAAGCACGGTAGGAGCCATTGCGGAAGGCTTCCTTCCGCGATTCGTGCGATCCTCGAAAGATGTTGCAGACCTCCGCCCGCCTCCTGCGGCTGCTGTCGCTGCTCGAAGCGCGGCGCGACTGGACCGGCGCCGACCTGGCCGGCCGGCTCGGCGTCACCGCGCGCACCGTCCGCACCGACATCGGCAAGCTGCGGGAACTGGGCTATCCGGTCGAAGCCGCCCCCGGCGTCCAGGGCGGCTACCGCCTGGGGGCGGGTGCCCAGCTCCCGCCGCTGCTGCTGGACGACGACGAAGCCGTGGCCGTCGCGGTCGGGCTGCGGACGGCGGCGGGTGTCGCCGGCATCGGCGAGACGTCGGTGCGGGCGCTGGCCAAGCTGGAGCAGGTGCTGCCGTCCCGGCTGCGCCACCGGGTGCGGGCGCTGCAGACGGCGACGGTCGCGGTGCCCGGCGCCGGCCCGGCCGTCGACGCCGACGTGCTCACCGCCATCGCCGCGGCGATCCGGGCGAGCGAGCGGCTGCGCTTCGACTACACCAGCCACCAGCGGACGCCGACCCGCCGCGACGTCGAGCCCCACCGGCTGGTCAGCTGGGGGCGCCGCTGGTACCTGGTCGCCTGGGACACCGCCCGCGACGACTGGCGCACCTTCCGCGTCGACCGGATGACGCCGAAGGTGCCGAACGGCCCGCGCTTCGCCCCGCGCGAGCCGCCGGAAGGCGACGTCGCCCAGTTCGTCCAGCGCAGCGTGGGCGCGGCGACCTGGCGGTTCCACGCCCGGGTGCGGCTGCACGCTTCGGTGGAGTACGTGCGGGCCCGGCTGCCGATCGCGGTCGACGTGACGCCCGAGGGGCCGGAGGTCTGCGTGGCCGAGATCGGGTCCGACCACGCGCAGATGCTCGGGCTGTACCTGGGCCTGCTCGACGTGGACTTCGAGGTGCTCGACGCGCCGGAGCTGGCCGAGGCGCTGGCGAAGACGGGCGAGCGGTTCCTGCGCGCGGCTAACGCAGGGAGTCCGCCAGCTCCTGGATGAGCTCCATCTGCCCCCGCGCGCCGACCTCCATGCCGGACTGCAGGATCGTGTCGCGCAGTTCCGTGCTGCCGGTCTCGGTCAGCAGCTCCAGGCGGGTGCGGTCGCCGTCGAGGGCGGTGAAGGTGACGGTGTTGAGCGGCCCGTCCACGTCGTCCGGGTCGACACCCGGCAGTTCGAACACCTCGGTGTAGACGATCCGCTCGTCCGGCACGATCTCGCGGTATTCGCCGTGGAAGCCGACCTCGGCGCCGTCGCCGGTCTTCAGCACGTACCGCCAGCGGCCGCCGGGCCGCAGGTCCAGCTCGACCTCGGTGGTGGTCCCGCGGTGCCCGCTCCACCAGCGGCTCACCAGCTCCGGCGTGGTCCACACGCGGTAGACCAGGTGTCTCGGCGCGTCGAACTCGCGCGTGATGAGGATCCGGTCGTCGGCAGGGGTGGTGATCTCCATGTCAATGCTCCTGTTCCTTGAGTTCCGCGAGGACGTCGTCCATCAGGTCGAACCGCGCCGCCCAGGTCCGTTCGTAGCGCTTGACCCAGTCGTGGATGGGCTTGAGCGCGGCACCGTTGAGCCGGTAGAGCCGCTGCCGGCCGTCGCCGCGCACGTCCACCGCGCCGACCTCGCGCAGCACGCGCAGGTGCTTCGACACCTGCGGCTGGGCCAGGCCGAGCAGGTCGACGAGATCGCCGACCGACCGTTCGCCGTCCATCAGGATGTCGAGGATCTGCCGACGCCGGGGCTCGGCGACCGCGTTGAAGGTGTCGGTTGTCGTCGCTGCTCGGGCCACGCGGCCATCATATTCCCATATGGGTATGCGTCAAGCCCGTATCCCGGGCAAGCTGGGCCGGCGTCGCTCCAGCTGCGACGATCGGGAAATGACCAGCCGGGCCGGGAGTCCACAGAGGACGGATGCGCGCGGTGCCCGGCGCAGCGCCGGCGCGAGCGCGATCCTGCGGGCGGTGCTCGACGACGGGCCGATCGCGCGCAGCACGATCGCGCGGCGCACCGGGCTGTCCGCGGCCGCCGTCACCGGGCACACCCCCGAGCTGCTGCAGCGAGGCCTGCTGCGCGAACTCCCGGAGGCGGAATCACGCGGCGGCGTCGGACGGCCACACGTTCCGGTCGACCTCGACACGGACCGGCTCGTCGCCGGTGCGCTGCACGCTCGAAGGGGACGCCTCGCACTACACGCCGGTGGCCTGAACCGGAGCGCGCCGATGTCGAAGCCCGCACCGGCGCGCCGACCGGGTCAGCCCCCGTTCCGCGCCGAGTCCCGGAAGCAGTCCCACACGCGGCTGACCAGCGCCGGGTGCGTCCGCAGGTCGATCACCGTGCGGGCCAGCGCCGCCGCCGAGGCCAGCATCGCCGCCCGGCCGCGCGGACTGGCCGCCGCGGCGGCGAACTCCGGCGTGTGGTCCGACTTCTCCTCCGCCGTGATCGCCACGAACGGGTGGATCGCCGGGACGCGGACGCTGACGTCGCCGATGTCCGACGAACCCAGGAAGACGCCCGGCGTCGGCGGCGTCGCGTGGATCCCGCACGCCGCCAGGTGCTCGGTGAACCGCTCGGAGAGCACCGGGTTGTCGCGGAAGTGCGCGTACCCGCGCCCGAGGCGTTCGACGTCGACCTTGGCCCCGGTCGCCAGTGCCGCGCCTTCCGCGCACGTCGTCACGTCTTCGACGAGGCGGTCGAGGGCGTCGGTCGTCACGGCGCGCAGGCCGAACCGGCCTTCCGCCCGGTCGGGGACGATGTTCGTCGCCTCGCCGCCCTGGGTGATGATCCCCTGGACGTGCGACCCGGCGGGCAGCCGCTGGCGCAGGGCCGAGATGGCGCCGAACGCCTGGATCAGCGCGGCGAGGGCGTCGATGCCGTGCTCGGGGTCGCCGGTCGGGTGCGCGGCCCGGCCGTGGAAGGTCACCTTGAGCTCGACCTGGGCGGTCAGCGGCGCCCACGACCACGAGTGCACGCCGGGGTGGACCATCAGGGCCGCGTCGACGTCGTCGAACACGCCCGCCTCGGCCATGGCGACCTTGCCGCCGCCGCGTTCCTCGGCGGGGGTGCCGACCGCGAGCAGCGAGCCCGGCGCGTCCCCCAGGACGTCGTTGGCGGCCAGCGCGGCCCCCAGGCCCGCGGCGGCGATCAGATTGTGCCCGCAGGCGTGCCCCAGGCCGGGCAGGGCGTCGTATTCGAGCAGCAGCGCGACGCACGGCCGCCCTTCGCCGACGCGCGCGACGAACGCCGTGGGGAGCCCGGCGATCCCGGTTTCCACCTCGAAGCCGTCCGCGGCCAGCTCACCGGTGAGCCGCTCGGCGGCCGCGTGCTCCTCATAGGACAGTTCCGGCCGCTCGTGCAGCGCGGTGGCGACGGCCCACAGCCGCTCGTCCAGGTGCTCGATGCGCTCGTCGGCCCGCTCGTGCAGATCCTCGTGCCACTCCATGCCCTCCGGAATACCCCACCCGGGCACCGTCATGCCACCGGGTGTTTCGCGCGCGCCGGCCCCGGCTACTCCGGCGGAATGGACCACAGCAAGGCACCGGTGCTCGACGCGCTGCGCGAATACCACAGCGCCGGCTACGTTCCGTTCAACGCGCCCGGCCACAAGCAGGGCCGCGGCATCGACCCGCGGGTGCTCGAGGTCGTCGGCGCGGACGTCTTCAAGTCCGACGTCATCGCGCTCAACGGCCTCGACGACCGGCTGATGCGCCAGGGCGTGCTCGCCGAAGCGCAGGCGCTGATGGCCGACGCGGTCGGCGCCGAGCACACGTTCTTCTCGACGTGCGGCAGCTCCCTTTCGGTGAAGAGCGCGATGCTCGCCGTCGCCGGCCCGCACGAGAAGCTCCTGGTGCCACGGCACGTCCACAAGTCGGTGATCTCGGGACTGATCGTCAGCGGGGTCCGGCCGGTGTGGGTGCGGCCGCACTGGGACGCCGAACGGCACCTGAGCCACCCGCCGGGCGTGCGGGAGTTCGCGGAGGCCTACGAGAGCGACCCCGAGGTCAAGGGCGCGCTCGTGGTGACCCCGACCGACTACGGCACGTGCGGTGACCTGCGCGCGATCGCCGAGTGGTGCCACGGGCACGGGCTGCCGCTGATCGTCGACGAGGCGTGGGGCGCGCACCTGCCGTTCCACGACGGGCTGCCGCCGTGGGGCATGGACGCGGGCGCGGACCTGTGCGTGACGAGCGTGCACAAGATGGGTGCCGCGGTCGAGCAGAGCTCGGTCTTCCACCTGCGGGGCGACCGCGTCGACCCGAACGTGCTGAAGGCCCGCGAAGACCTGCTCGGCACGACCAGCGCGAGCTCCCTGGTCTACGCGGCTCTCGACGGCTGGCGACGGCAGATGGCCGAACAGGGCCGGGAGCTGATCGACGGCGCGCTGACGCTCGTGGAGTCGGTCCGCGGCCGGCTGACCGAGCTGGGACTGACGGTGATGCACGACGAGTTCCTCGGACCGGACCTCGCCGACTCGGTCGACCCCCTCAAGGTCGTGCTCGACCTCGACCCGCTGGGCATCAGCGGCTACCAGGCGGCCGACTGGCTGCGCGAACACCGGCGCGTCACCGTCGGCCTGTCCGACCACCGCCGGATCGTGGCCCAGTTCAACCACTCCGACGACGCGAAGACGGCCGGCACGCTGATCGACGCGGCGGACGCCCTGCTGAAGGTCGCGCCTTCGTTCGAGAAGCCGCCGAGGGTGGACCTGCCGTCGCCGCGGGAAATGGAGCTGGAGACGGCGATGCTGCCCCGCGACGCGTTCTTCGGCGAGGCCGAGCAGGTACCCGTGGCGGAGGCGGCGGGCCGGATCGCGGCCGAGATGATCACGCCGTACCCGCCCGGCGCCCCGGGTGTGCTCCCCGGCGAGGTGATCACGCAGCCGATGCTCGACTACCTGCGCAGCGGCCTCGGCGCGGGGATGCAGCTGCCCGACCCGGCCGATGCGGAACTCAAGTCGATCCGGGTGGTCGCCAAGCGGTCGTGAGTGGTGAGGCGGGTTCTGACCCGCCTCACCACTCACGACCGCGGAGGGTCAGGCTTTGGCGCTCTTGAGGTCCAAGGGGTTCTTCGGTGCGGCGGAGCGGGCGTCGATCATCCGCTGTCCCAGCTCCTGCAGCTGCTTGCGGCCCATCGCCGAGCGGACCTCGGGGAACCACTCGTCCTCTTCCTCTTCGACGTGGTGGCGGACGTTCTCGGTGAGCACGGTGACCTTCGCGTCGAAGGTCTCCTCCTTCGGGTCCATGCCGAGCAGCTCGGACAGCATCCACACCACGACGTGGTGCTCCTCCACGCTTTCCAGGACGTGGTCCTTCGTCTCCGGGACGGCTTCCCGCGCCGCGGGGTAGAAGATCTCCTCCTCGATGTAGGCGTGGACGGTCAGCTCCTCGATGATCGAGTCCGCGATCCGGCGCTTCTCGTCGTACGCGTCCTCCCCCGCCTTCTCGAATTGCTTGAACAGCTTCTCCACGGTCTTGTGGTCGTTCTTGAGCAGCACGATCGCATCGGTCGACATGACCGGGCGAATACCCGCTGGGTGGCCCGGAAAACGCCGTTTGCCCGAACGGGTGGCCGGGTATCCGACCGGTCCCCGACCTCCAGGAGTACACCGGTGAACCAACCGCTGACGTTCGGCATCGAAGAGGAGTTCTTCGTCGTCGACCGCCGTGGCCACCTGTCCCACGCCGGCGACGACGTCGTCGACGCGGCCGAAGCCGCCGGCGACGACCAGGGCGAGCTGCAGCACGAGCTGACGCGGTCCCAGGCCGAGGCGGCCACCGACGTCTGCCGGACGCACACCGAAGCCCTGCGCCAGCTGCGCTCCCTGCGCGACGATCTCGCCGGGGCCGCCCGGCGCCGCGGCTACCGCGTGCTGCCCGCGGGCTCCCCGCTGCTGTTCGAAGCGGACCCGCCGGTCATCACGCCGAACCCGCGCTACGAGCGGATGGCCGAGCACTTCGGCGCCACCGCCCGGACGTCCCTCACCTGCGGCTGCCACGTGCACGTGGCGATCCCGGACAAGGAAGCCGGGGTCCAGGTGCTGAACCGGATCCGGCCGTGGCTGCCGGCGTTGCTCGCGGTGACGGCGAACTCGGCGATCTCCGACGGCTACGACACGGGCTACTGCAGCTGGCGGTACCAGCAGTGGAGCCGCTGGCCGTCCGCCGGGCCGCCGCCGCGGTTCGCGTCGCTCGACGAGTACGAGAGCATCGTCGACGGCTGGCTGCGCGCGGGCTCGATCCTCGACCGCGGGATGATCTACTGGGACGTCCGGCTTTCGGACAAGCAGCCGACGCTGGAGTTCCGCATCGCCGACGTCGCGGCGGTCCCGGAGGACGCGGTGCTGCTGGGTGTCCTGGCCCGCGGCCTGGTCGCCACCGCGCTGGCCGACGACAAGCCGGCACCGCACCTGTCGAACGAGGTGCTGCGCGCCCAGCTCTGGCGGGCGTCGCGCGAGGGCGTCACCGGCTGCTGCCCGCACCCGAAGAGCGGGGACCTGGAGCCGGCGAAGGCGGTGCTGGAGGACCTGGTCGAGCTGACCGCGCCCGCCCTCGAGGCCGCCGGCGACCTGGACTTCGCGCGGGAGGGGACCGCCCGGCTGGCCGCCGAAGGCGGCGGCGCGGACCGGCAACGGCGGCGGTTCGCCGAGCGGAACCGCGCCGAAGACGTGGTCGATCTGTTGACGGGCAGCTAGCTCCAAACGCGCGGCAGCCCGGGTAATTCAGGGCTCTCACGTGTCGACTTTCTCCCTCCGGCGCACACGTTCACTCGGATGGTGGGCAACCACCTACCGGTGCGATGCGTAAATGTTCAGTCACGTCGCTCGCGAGACGCACGGAACAGATGCGAGGGGAAGCGCACACGTGGGCCGCTGGATCACCAAGAACGGAAACCGGATCTACATCGAGGACGGCAAGGGCGGCGCGGGTCCCGTGGTGGCGATCGCGGTTGCGGCCGTCCTCGCCGGAGGCGGCGTAGCCGGGGCGGGGGGCGGCCTGTTCGCGGGTGGTGGCGGCGTCGGAACGGGAGCAGCGTCGGAGGCTTTCGCCGGCAATGCCGCAGGCGACGTCGTCGACTCACTTCCGGGACGGTCGATCAAGACGCGCCGGGCCGAAGGCCGCGAGTCGGCGAAGAAAGGCAAGCCGGACGAGGCCTGGAGCAAGTTGAAGGTCAAACAACTGCGGCGCGAAGTCCACGACCTCGAGCACGCGGCCGAGTGCGTCGCGTCGGCCACGGGCAAAGTCCGGGAATTCCTGGTGAAAACGCCGTGCTCGTCCCTGCATCGGATGCTGCTGGCGGTCGGTGACGGGCATCGCAACGCCGCGGTCGTTTCGGTGGTGCGCGTCGGATTCCGCAGCAAGAAGCAGGCCACCGCGTTCGAAAAGGTCGAGCGGGTGCAGGGCAGCGGAGATGTGCGGCCGCTGGACGTCGCGCTGGTGCTCGGGGTGGCCGGGGTGAAGATGACCGGGCTGCACTACGCCTCTCGCCCGGAGGGCTACGGCATGGTCGTGGCCGAAGCCGACAACGCCACCGGTCACTTCGATGGCGAGACGCTCGACGCGCTGGCCGAGGTCGCCTCATGGATGTCCATCACAAAGTGATCTCCCTGTCGGCGCCCCGGCCCTGCAGGCGATCCAGCAGTTCCAGCGCCCGCACCGCAGCCCGCGACCCGCCGGGGTCGACCACCAGGTGCACACCCACCGCCTCGGCGTGCCGGTGGGCGCGCAGCAGCACCCGGATGCCCGCGGCGCCGAGGAACCGGACCTGCCCCAGGTCCACCCTCAGCACGCCGGGCCGGGCGCGGACGTGCTCGTCCAGCATCGCCGCCAGCCGGGTTACCGTGCACAGGTCCACTTCGCCGGTGACCTCCACGACGACCGCGTCGGGGCTCTTCCAGCGGATGCGGCTTCCCGCGTCGTCGTCGGACGGGGCGCGGGGCGAGGGCAGGCCGTGCGACGGCGGAGCGCCGACCACCCGCAGCCGCTCGTGAGTTGTCATGGGTGCGAGGTACCCGCCGGGGACGAACGGCGAAACAAGCCCACGGTCCGGGCGCATTTCCGCGGCGGGAGCGGGTAACCCCAGCCGGTCCGGAAGGAGCTCGCCCATGTCCGACGGCCCGCCCACGATGGGTGTCGAAGAGGAGTTCCTCCTCGTGAACCCCCGCACCGGGCACGTTTCGCCGTGCGCCGAACCGGTGCTCGCCCGGTACCGCCACCACGGCCCGCTGCCCGACGGCGTGCGGGTGCACCGGGAACTGCGGCTCACGCAGCTCGAAGCCGCCAGCGGCGTCTGCACAGGCGCCGACGAACTCCGCGACCAGCTGACCGTCGCGCGCCGGGTGCTGGCCGGGGCCGCGGCGGCCGAGGACTGCGCGCTGCTGGCCACCGGCACGCCGGTCGGGCCCGGGCCGGCCGCGCAGGAGCCCGCGAGCACCGGCCGGTACGCCGAGATCGACGCCGCCTATGGCGCGGTCGTCGCCGACTACGAGGCCTGCGGGTGTCACGTCCACGTCGGGGTACCCGATCCCGACACCGCGGTCGCCGTCGTCAACCACGTCGGCCGGTGGCTGCCCACGCTGCTCGCCCTGTCGGCCAATTCGCCGTTCGACCACGGGCGCGACACCGGTTACGCCAGCTGGCGGATGGTGTTGCAGTCCCGCTTCCCCGGCTCCGGCATCGCGCCGCACCTGCGAGGGCACGCCGAGTACCGCCGGACCGTCGAGACGCTGGTCGACTGCGGCGCGCTCGTCGACCCGGACCAGACGTTCTGGCTGGCCCGCCCGTCCGGCCGGTTCCCGACGGTCGAGTTCCGGGTCGCGGACACCGCACTGACCGTCGACCACGCCGTGCTGCAGGCCCTGCTGAGCCGGGCGCTGGTGCGGCAGGCGCTGACCGACCTCGACGCCGGCCGCGAAGCCGCGCCGCTGAACTCCCAGGTGGCCGCGGCGGCGGTCTGGGCCGCGGCGCGCCACGGCCTGTCCGGAGACCTGGTCGACGCCGTCGAACAGACGCGGCGGCCCGCGTGGACCCTCGTCGGGGAACTCCTGGAGCACGTCCGCGCCCCACTCGAGGAAAGCGGTGACCTGGCCGAGGTCCGGAAGCTGGTCGACGCGGTGCGCGCCGACGGCACCGGAGCGGCGCAGCAGCGCGCGATCGCCGACCGCGGGGCGGCGGAGGCGGTGCGGTGGCTCACCGCGGCGACCGTCCCCGTGGGGCATGGATCGCTGCTGACGGGGTAGCCGGGACCATGACGACTTCCACCACCGGGGCGCTCACCCTGCCGGCCGCGCGGGGTCCGCTGTCGGGTTCGGTGCTGGGCACGCTGCTCCGCGAGCAGCCGCGGGCGGACCTGGCCTTCGACGGTCTCGCCGACGCCGACCCGCTCGGCGACGACCTCCAGCTCGCCCTGCACCTGTGCTACGAGCTGCACTACCAGGGCCTGCCCGGCGTCTCCCCCGACTGGGAGTGGGACCCGGAACTGCTGCGCCTGCGCGGCGCGCTCGAGACGCGGTTCCTCACCGCGCTGCGCGACAACGTGCCGGGCGGCGACGACGTCACCGCCGCGCTCGACGCCCTGCTGGTCGAGCCGATCGACGTCGAAGGCGTCTCGCACCACCTGCGCGACCACGGCGACTGGACGCAGGTGCGGGAGTACTTCACGCACCGCTCGATCTACCACCACAAGGAAGCGGACCCGCACGCGTGGGTGATCCCGCGGCTGCGCGGCCGCGCCAAGGCCGCGCTGGTGGCGGTGGAGTTCGACGAGTTCGGCGGCGGCCGCGAGGAGCTCGTGCACGCCCGCCTCTACGCCGACCTGCTGCGCGCGGCCGGCCTGCCCGACGGCTACCTCGAGCTCATCGACCAGGTCCCCGGGACGATGCTGGCGGTGGTCAACATGATGTCGCTGTTCGGCCTGCACCGGTCGCTGCGCGGCGCGCTGTGCGGGCACTTCGCCGCGGCGGAGATCACGACGGCGCCCTCCGCACAGCGGATGGACCAGGCGCTGCGCCGCCTGGGCGCCCCGGAAGCGTGCCGGTTCTTCTACACCGAGCACATCGAAGCGGACGCGGTTCACGAGCAGGTCATGCGCCACGACGTGCTCGGCGACCTGCTGGAGCAGGAGCCCGACCTGGCCGCCGACGTGGTGTTCGGCATCCAGGCGACCGAGTTTCTCGAGGGCCGCTTCGGCGAGCAGGTGCTGAGCCGCTGGAAGGCCGGGAAGCCGTCCCTGCGGAGCTGACGCCGATGGCCTCCCGGCGCACCCGGGAGGCCACCTCGGTCAGTCGTCGCCCTGGGTGCGGACCCGTTTGCGGTGGCTGGTGTCGCAGAACGGGAACCGCTTGCTGCGCCGGCACGCGCACACCGCGACCAGGAACCGGTCGGACCGCACGAGCTCGCCGTCCGGCGTGGACAGCTCGACCGGCCCCTCCACCAGTACCGGGCCGCCCGGGACGACGGTCACGCGGCGGGGCCGGCGCTCACCGGTCGGCACGGAGCACCACCAGCTCTTCCACCCGCTGGCCCGGCTCGATCAGCCCGGCCGCCTCGAGGAACTCCGTCCGTCCGGACAGGACCGGACCGAACGGGATCCAGGCCCGCCGGGCCACCGTGGCCCGCAATCCCTGCGCGATCAGCATTTCGCGCGACTTGTCCACATCGGACAGTACCGAATGGACGAGCAGCATGGTCCCGCCCGGACGCAGGAGGGTGCCCGCGGCGGCGCACAGCGGGTCCAGCAGCGCCCGGCCGTCCGGGCCCGCGTCCCAGCCCCGGGTGGACCGCACCGCCGGTGCCGGGGACGGCACGTACGGCGGGTTCGCGACGACGACGTCGAACGGTCCTTCGCGCAGCGCTCTGGCGAGGCCGCCCCGGCACGGGCGCACGGCGAGCTGCCGGACCAGCGCGTTGAGCCGCGCCGAAGCCAGCGCCCGGCGCGAAAGGTCCACCGCCAGCACGGTTCCCGCGCCGCGGCGGGCCAGGGTGATCGCCTGCGCGCCGGTGCCCGTGCACAGGTCGAGCGCACGCGCACCGGCCGGGATCGCCAGCTCGGCGATCGCCGAGGCGAGCAGCGCGGTGTCTTCCTGGGGACGGTAGACGCCGGGCAGCCGCAGCATCCGCGGGGCCGCCGGCACGGGCTGGTGGACGACGGACCGGGCGGCCAAGGGGCCCGGGCGGACGGGTTCCGCCGACGTGGTCATCTGGGTCTCCTTCACTCGCCGCGGTCCCGGCGCGATCGCCGGCGGACAACCGCGTCGCTGCGGCTTACCCGGCGATCATCACCGCAAACGCCGGGGGTTGAGCCGGGCGCAGCCGGGTACCCGGTGCGGAAAGGACCGTGAAGGAGGTACGAGATGACGTCCGAAGAGCGCACGCAGCACCCGACCGATCCCGCCGAAGGCGCCCGCGGCGACGACCCGCACGGCGACACGCCGGAGGCGCAGCGCGAAACCCTCCGCGGCGAGCAGGGCACGTCCGGCGGGGACGAGCACGACGACAGCGACCCCCAGTCGGGCTGAGCGGCCCAGCGGAAAAGCGGGGGTCGCGTTCGGACTGTCCGAACGCGACCCCCGCTTTTCGTGCTCACTCGAATTCGAAAGGCAACGCGTCCACGCAGGCCTGGTACTTCTGCACCATCTCGTGCTCGGTGTGGGCCGCGACGAACAGGTGTGCCAGCTCGAAGCTGTAGCTGTCCTGCTCCGGCAGGTCCGAGAGCCGCTGCCCTGCCTCCGGCACGATCGCGATCTGGGTGCCGTCGATGCGGTTTTGCACCGTCGCGATCTCCTCGGGCGTCGGCACGCGCGTCACGACGCCGTCCTCGAACCGGCGCAGGTACCACTTGCCGGCGATCTGGTAGGTGCCCTTGGTGGGCCGGCGGGCGGGGTCCTGCCCCAGGCCGAGACGCACCATGATCTCGTGGTTGGCCACCCCGTCGACGAACTCGAACAGCTCGGCGTGCGACTGCGAGTGCCGCGGGTTGATCTCCAGCAGGCACACCTGACCGGACTCGGTGTCACAGAAGAACTCGATGCTGAACGTGGCGTTGTCGAAGCCGATCTGCTTCATCACCCGCTCGGCGACGTCCCGCATCCGCTGGACGACCTCCTCCCCCAGTTGCGACGGGTACTGGTGGCGCAGGAAGGACGAGCTGTCCGGGTAGTTGATCGAGTCGAGGGCGCCGTAGACGGTGACTTCGCCCTGGTGGACGTATCCTTCGATGGCCGCCTGGACGCCGTGCAGCGCCCCTTCGGCCAGGCAGGCCGCGCCACCCACCCGGGCGATCTCCGGCGGGAGGTCGACCTGGCCGAGCACGTACCCGAACGGCTCCCCCACCCGGCCGACCCCCGCCTTGATCTCGGCCACGGCGTCGGCGAATTCGGTGTCGTTCCCGGCCTTGAAGGCGAGTTCGGAGGAGAACGACTTCACCGGCTTGAGCCACATCGGGTAGCCGACGTCCGCCGGCGGGGCGGGGTGCTCGTCGTCGAGGTCGACGATGCCGAAGTTCGGCAGCTCGTCGATCACCTTTCTCTGCTCCAGCCTGCTCCAGTACTTGTGCTCGCACTTCAGCACCGCTTCCAGCGACACGCTGGGCAGGTCGTGGCGGGCGCACAGGATGGGCACCAGCGACGCGGCGGGGAAGTCCCAGTAGCTGACGATCGCGCCGATTTCGCCGTCGAACGCGTCCAGTTCGTGCTGCGCCGTCTTCACCAGCGCTTCGAAGTCGATTTCGCCGTGCTGCAGCTCTTCGGGGGTCAGCAGGCCGTGGAACCGGTAGCCGGAGGCCCACGGCAGGCGCTCCAGCACCCGCCGGTTCTCCTCGTCCAGGCCGATCACGAAGATGTCGGTACTCATGCGAAAGGGCTACCCGTGCCTTCGAACGGGCCAAACGGGGCCGGATGGCCGGTTTGACGAGGCCGGCAGCGGGCATTCGCAGGAATGACCGCTCTGCCCGAACCGCTTTCGCTCTGGGTGGAAACCGCCCCCTCCCCCGATCGCACCGGCGTCCCCGTGCCGGAGTCCGCCGACGTCGCCGTGCTCGGCGCGGGCATCGCCGGACTCACCACCGCGCTGCTGCTCGCGCGCGCCGGCCGGTCGGTCGTCGTGCTCGAGGCCGAGCGGGTCGCGGCCGGGGTGTCCGGCCACACCACCGCGAAGGTCAGCGCCCAGCACGGGGCCAAGTACGCGGACCTGACGTCCCGCCACGGCGCCCTCGCCGCGAAGGCGTACGCCGGGACGCAGACGGCGGCGGGCGAGTGGATCGCGGCCACCGCGGCCGAGCTCGGCATCGACTGCGGCTTCACCCGCGCGGACAGCTACGTCTACACGACCCGGGAAAGCACCGTGGACTCCCTCGAGCGGGAAGCGGACGCGGCCGCGGCGGCGGGCCTGCCGGCGTCGTTCACCCAGGACGTCCCGCTCGGCGTGCCCGCACTCGGGGCCGTGCGGACGACCGGCCAGGCGCACTTCCACCCGCGCCGGTGGCTGCTCGGCCTGGCCGCCGAGATCGAGCGGGCGGGCGGCACGATCGTCGAGCACGCCAGGGCGACCGCGCTCAACGGGCAGACCGTCCGCACTTCGCGGGGCGACGTCGTGGCCGGCGAAGTCGTCGTCGCGACCCACTACCCGGTGCTCGACCGCGGCCTGTACTTCGCCCGGCTCGACCCGGTGCGCGACCTCGTCGTCGCGGGCCCGGCGGCCGGCGGCACCGCGCCGGAGGGGATGTTCCTCGACGCCGACACGCACCACTCCGTGCGCGGGTACACCGAAGAGGGCACCCCGATGGTGATCGCCGGCGGCGAGCACTACCGCGTGGGCGCGCACGTCAACGTCGAACGCCGGTACCGGCGGCTCGCGGAGTGGGCGGAGGCGCACGCCGGCCTGCCCCGGGTGACCCACCGCTGGTCGGCGCACGACATGTCCACGCCCGACCTGCTGCCCTACGTCGGCCGCTACCTGCCGGGGACGAAGAACCTGTGGGTGGCCACCGGGTTCGGCCAGTGGGGCATGACCGGCGGCACGGCCGCGGGCCACGTGCTCGCGGCGCGGATCCTCGGTGAGCCGCACCCCGCCGCGGACCTGTTCGACCCCAACCGCTTCGACGCGCGTTCCGTGCTCGAAGTGGCCCAGGACAACCTGACCGTCGCGAAGTACCTCGTCGGCGACCACGTCGCCGCGCTGTGGCGGTCCGAGAAGCTCGACGACCTCCGGCCCGGTGAAGCCGAGGTCGTCCGCGTCGGCGGCGAGCTGGTCGCGGCCCACCGCGACGACGCCGGGAAGCTGCACACCGTCGGTGCGCACTGCACCCACCTCGGGTGCCTGGTTTCCTTCAACGACGCGGAGAAGACCTGGGACTGCCCCTGCCACGGCTCGCGCTTCGGCGTCGACGGCGAAGTGGTGCAGGGCCCGGCGGTCCGCCCGCTGCGCCGCGGCCCGGAATGAGGCGGTGGGGGACGGTCCGCCCCTCTGCTGTGCGGACCGTCCCCCACCGGGCTCTCATCCGGACGCCAGTTTCTTGCCCGCGTCGTAGAGCAGGTGCAGGGCGTCCGCCACGCCCACGGCCGTCAGCACGGTGGCCGCCAGCCGGGTCGCCCGCGGGGCGATCACCAGGCCGGCGGCCAGCCCGGTGCCGACCCAGACGTTCAGGCAGAACGGGCACGACACGAGCTCGCCGACCGCGTGCTCGACGTGGCCCTCGGCGGGCACGGACTCGTTCAGCTCGCCGTCCCCGGCCGGCTCTTCGTACCGCGTGAACGGGGCGCGCAGCGGGCTGGTGACGGCGTCCTTCGCCAGCAGGCGGCCGGCCTTGAAGGTCGCCGCACCCAGCAGGACCGTGTCGCCGAGGCCGAACCGCTGCGGCACCTTCGCCCCGACGGCGCGGCCGAGCAGCGTCAGCCCGCCGACCAGCGCGCTGTAGGCACCCATCGCGCCGACGTACCCGGCCAGCGGCCGGTCCTCGTCCCCGGCGTAGCCGCGCTGGACCTGCTTCGCCCTCTTCGTGACCTCTTCGACGACGCTCATTCGTCCGCCGATCCGGGTTCCATCATCCTGCCCTGCTGCTTCGCCTTGGCCTGGTCCGGCAGGACGCGGGAACCGGCCGCCTGCAGCTTGTTCTTCACCGCGCCGGGGACGATCTTGTCCTTGCCGGCCATCAGGGCTTCGTAGCCGGCTTCGGCGATTTCGGCCGGGGTGTCCTTGGGCCCGGCGGCGATCTTGGTGCCTTCCATGTCGGCGCGCTCGAAGAACTCGGTGTCGACCGGGCCGGGCAGCATCGCCGTGACGGTGACGCCCTTGTCCTTCACCTCGGCCCGCAGCCCCTCGGAGAACGACGTCAGGAACGCCTTCGAAGCGGCGTAGACGGCCTGGTAGGGCGCGGGTGATGTGCCGGCGATCGACGAGGTGAACAGCACCCGGCCGTGACCGCGGCCGACCATGCCGGGCACGACCCGCTTGGTCAGGTGCACGGCCGAGCGGACGTTCAGGTCGACGACGGTCAGCTGGTCCTCCAGCCGGGTGGCCCCGGCGAACTCACCGTTGATGCCGACGCCGGCGTTGACGGCCAGCGCCTCGACCGGCCGGTCCGCGAGGTGGCGGACGAGCTCTTCCACCCCGTCCGGGGCGGCGAGGTCGGTGCGGACCGCCTCGACCTGCGCGCCGCACGCGCGGATCTCGTCGGCGGCCGTGGCCAGCCCGGCGTCTTCGGCGGCCAGCACGAGGTCGAAGTCGTGCCGGGCGAACTGCTTGGCCAGCTCCAGCCCGATCCCGCTCGACGCGCCGGTGACGACGGCCAGCGGCTTGGTTGCGGTGGTCATCCGTGCTCCTTCCGGTACTCCGGTCGTCGGCTACCCGCCGCCGCGAGGGGCAATCATGGTTTCCCGGTACGCGGGGCGGGTATTTCGCGGCGGTGGGACGCACCAGACTCCGGCGCAGTGACCTGCGCGGCCCGGGCATCAAGCGGATCCGCCGCGGCCGTGGGTTCTCCTATGCCATGCCCGACGGCTCGCCGGTGACCGACGACGAGCTCCTGGCCCGGATCAAGGACCTCGTCATCCCGCCGGCGTGGCGCAACGTGTGGATCTGCCCGTACCCGAACGGGCACGTCCAGGCGGTCGGCACCGACGACGCCGGGCGGCGCCAGTACCTCTACCACGAGCAGTGGCGGCGCGACCGCGACGAGGAGAAGCACGACCGCGTCCTGCAGATGGCCCGCCGGCTGCCGGCGTGGCGCTCGTCCGTTTCGGCCGATCTGACCGGTTCCGGGCTCACCCGGAAGCGGGTGCTCGCGGCGGCGTTGCGCATGCTCGACCGGGGCATCTTCCGGACCGGCGGCGAGGAGTACGCGGAGGAGAACGGCACCCACGGCGTCGCGACGCTGCTGCGTTCGCACGCGGCCGTCCACGGCGACGAATGCCGGTTCTGCTACGTGGCCAAGGGCGGGCTGGACCGCGAGGTGGCCATCTGCGACGCCGAGCTGGCGGCGGTGGTGAAGGCGCTGCTGCGCAGCCGCTCCGGCAGCGACCGGCTGCTGGTCTACCGCGAGGGCGGCACGTGGCACGAGGTGCACGCGGCCGACATCAACGAGCGGTTCAAGGAGCTGGCGGGCGAGGACTGCACGGCGAAGGACATGCGGACGTGGAACGCGACGGTCCTGGCGGCCGCGGCCTTCGCGGCCGCCGATCCCCCGACGTCCGAGACGGCGCGCAAGCGCGCCGAGGCGAAGGTGATGAAGGAGGTCTCGACGGCACTGGGCAACACGCCGGCGGTCTGCCGGTCGTCCTATGTGGACCCCAGGTTGGTCGAGGCGTACCGCGCGGAGAAGACGATCGCGCCGGCGTTGAAGCGAGCCGCGCGGTTGGACGGCGACGACGCGCGGGCGGTGCTGGAGCGGGCGTGCGCGCGGCTGCTGAACGCGTCGTGACGGTGTGGAGTGGGAGGAACGGTGGGATCCATCCGAACGTGTACTGGCCGCCCGATGCCATCGTCGGGGAACCTGGAGGGGATGGATCCCGAAGCTTCCCCGGTGCGCTGGCGCGCGTCGATCGCCCTCGCCGTGGGCGGCGACGGGCCGGTATCGAGCATCGTCGAGTCCGACCACGGGAGTGAGGGCTCGGCGCGGGAGTGGATCGAACGGAAGCTGCCCCGCACGCGGTTCCCGGCGTGGATCCCGGCGGCCCGGCGGCGGGACGGCGTGGAGCTGTTCGGCCGCGTGGCGCGAGGCCGGATCGTCACGGGCCGGCTCCTGCCGACCTGGGAACCCGAGGCGGCGCCGGTGTGGCACGCCGACCGGGCCGGTGACGCGGTGCAGTGGCGTCGCTGCGCGGCCGGGGAAGGCTGACCGGCGGTCCAGCTACGCCAACCGACTGCCCAGGTACGCGAACCGACCCGCTGGGCACGCAAGCCGACCGTCTGGGCACGCAAACCGACCCGCTGAGTACGCAAGCCGACCGCCTGGGTACGCAAACCGACCCGCTGAGTACGCAAGCCGACCACCCGGGTACGCAAACCGACCGCCCAGGTACGCGAACCGACCCGCTGGGCACGCAAGCCCACCATCCGGGCACGCAAGCCGACCGCCTGGGTAGCGCGGCGGCCGCACCCGCCGCCCCGCGGCGGTCAGGCCTCGCCCACGTCCTTGCGCAGCAGGCAGAACTCGTTGCCCTCCGGGTCCTGCAGGACCACCCACGACTCCTCGCCCGTCTGCCCCACGTCCGCCGGCCGGGCGCCCAACGCTGTCAGGCGCGCCAGTTCCGTCTCCTGGTCCACCCCCGCCGGGCTCACGTCGAGGTGCAGGGGGAGCTTGCCCCGGCGAGGGTGGTCCGTCCGGGCCAGGATCAGCGTCACCGGCCCTTCGCCGAACCGGGCGCCCGGCGGGCCCAGGGCCAGGCCGTCCGGCTCGTGGCCGATCACCTCGTAGCCGAGGACCGCGCACCAGAACTCCGCCAGGCGGTCGGGGTCGCGGCAGTCCAGCACCAGTTCGGTGATCCGGCAGGCCATCCGCTCACTTCCGTTCGGACTCCGCCACCGCCGCGGCCTCGTCGTCGTCCATCGCCTTCGTGTCCCGCGGCGGCAGGAACGGCTCCTGCTGGTCGTCCGCGCGGCCCGCCTCGATCGTGCGGCCGCGGGCCAGCTCGGCGTCCAGCTCCGCGCCCAGCAGGATCGCGAGGTTGGAGATCCACAACCATACAAGGAACGCGATCACCCCGGCCAGCGAACCGTAGGTCTTGTTGTAGGAACCGAAATTCGCGACGTACAAGGCAAAACCGGCCGACGCCAGCACCCACAGCACCACCGCCAGCACGCCGCCCGGCGTCAGCCACTTGAACCCCGGCAGCCGCACGTTCGGGCCCACCCAGTACAGCAACGCGAACGCCAGGCTGACGAGCAGCGCGATCACCGGCCACTTCGCGATCTCCCACACCAGCACACCGGTCGAGCCGAGGCCGATCAGGTCCCCGATCCGGCGGGCCACCGAACCCGTCGCCACCACGCCGAGCGCGCACGCCGCCAGCAGCACCACGATCCCGATCGTCAGCGCGACCCGCAGCGGGATCGTCTTCCACACCGGCCGCCCCTCCGGCATGCCGTAGATCGCGTTCGACGCCCGCATGAACGCGCCGATGTAGCCCGACGCCGACCACAGCGCGCCCAGCAGGCCCAGGATCGCCAGCGGGCCGGCCAGGCCGCGCGAGCCGGCCAGCTCCCGGATCGCGCCGACGAGGATGTCCTTGCCCTGGCCGGGGACGATCTGGTTGACGTTGTCGATCACCGTCTGGATCTTGTCCGGGCCGAGCAGGCCGAGGATCGCGGTGAGCACGATGATGCCCGGGAACAGCGACAGCACGCCGTAGTAGGTGAGCGCCGCGGCCCAGTCGGCGAGGTTGTCCCGGTTGAACTGCTTGAAGGTCCGTTTGAGCGCCGCACCCCACGACCGCTTCGACAGCTCTCCCGGTCCTTCGGGTTCTTTCCCGTATCTGGCCACCGCGCCACCTCCTGCTCCGTCGCGACGGGCATACCCCGTCCGGGAGTGGGTATGCCTGTTTCGTCACCCGAGCCAGGAGGAAGCCGTGCCCGAGGTAAGCCGCGTGATCGACGCCCCGCCCGACGCCGTGTACGCCGTCCTCGCCGACGGCTGGCTCTACGCCGGCTGGGTGGTGGGCAGCTCGCACATCCGAGACGTCGACGAGGACTGGCCCGCGGTGGGTGCCCGCATCCACCACAGCGTGGGCCCGTGGCCGCTGCACATCCAGGACGTGACGGTGGTCCGCGCGGCCGAGCCGGGCCTGTCCCTGTCCCTCGAAGCCCGCGGCTGGCCACTGGGCGCGGCGGCGGTGGGCCTGACGCTGGTCCCCCACGGCCAAGGGCAGACGCTGGTCCGGATGACCGAGCACATCATCCGCGGTCCCGGCAAGGTGCTCCCGGAGGTGCTGCAGGCGCTGGTGGCGAAGCCGCGCAACACGGAGTCCCTGGCCCGGCTGGCCGACCTGGTGACGGGCAAGCACGCCCGCGCCCGGCACGGTCACCCCAGCCCCTAGCCAGGCCGCTCGAACCGGACGCCCCGGGCGGTCGACTCGCGTGCCGGGACGGTCGACTCGCGTACCCGGACGGTCGACTCGCGTACCCGGACGGTCGACTCGCGTACCCGGACGGTCGACTCGCGTGCCGGGACGGTCGACTCACGCGACCGAAGGGCCGGCTCGCGTACCCGGACGGTCGGCTCGCGTGCCGGGGCGGTCGACTCACGCGACCGAAGGGCCGGCTCGCGTACCCGGACGGTCGACTCGCGTACCGGGGCGGTCGACTCGCGTACCGGGGCGGTCGACTCGCGTACCGGGGCGGTCGACTCGCGTACCGGGACGGTCGGCTCACGCGACCGAAGGGCCGGCTCGCGTACCGGGACGGTCGACTCGCGTACTCAGAGGGTCAGCTTGCGTACCGAGAGGGTCGGCTCGGTGCGGCCGGCCCGGCTCAGCCGTAGATCGCCCGGTGGGCCGCCCGGATCACCGCCGCGTACCCGCCACCCAGCATCCCCGCCCGGGCCAGGGCCGCGCGGGCCGCGTTGGCTCCCGGGCCGCCGTGGACCGCTCCGCCCGGGTGGGCCGACGCGCCCGCCAGGTACAGCCGGTCGACCGGCGTGTCCGCGCGCCCCGTCCCGGGCACCGGGCGGAAGAACAGCTGCTGGTGGATCGCCGTCGTCCCCGCGTTGATCGCGCCGCCGACCAGGCCCGGGTTGTGGCCCTCCAGCTCCGCCGGCCCCTGGGCGTACCGGGCCTTGATCAGCCCGGTGAAGCCCGGCGCATTGGCCTCCACCGTCTCTTCGATCCGCTTGACCCGCCGCTCCAGCGCCGCCCGGTTCTCCATCGTGCCCCGCGGGACGTGCGTGTACGCCCACGCCGCCTCCGTGCCCGCCGGGGACCGCGACGGGTCGCTCGTGGTCATCTGCCCCAGCAGCAGGAACGGACGGCGCGGGGTGCGGCCGCGGGCCAGCTCGCCCCCGAACGCCGACAGCCCGTCGAGGTCCGTTCCGAGGTGGATCGTGCCCGCGCCGCGGGCCGCCTCCGCCGTCCACGGGATCGGGCCGGACAACGCCCAGTCCACCTTGACCGTCCCGCTGTCCCATTCGAACTTGCCGAGGTCGGCGACCAGCCGGGACGGCAGCCACTCCTCCCCCACCAGCTCGCGGTACAGCACCGGCGCCGGCACGTCGGCGAGCACGGCCCGGCGCGCCCGGACCGGCTCGCCGGAAGCGTCCCGGACGCCCAGCGCCCGCCCGTCCCCGACGAGCACCGACCGCACCGGCCGTCCACAGTGGATTCGCCCGCCCCGGGACTCGAGCCGGCGGACCAGCGCCGCGGCCAGTTCCCCGGCGCCGCCTTCGGGGACCGGGAATCCCTCGTCCTGGCCGATCATCGCGAGCAGCCAGCCGAACACCGCGCTGCCCGCGTTGTCCACGGACAGGTCGCTGTGCGCGGAGTTCCCGGCCACCAGCAGCTTCGCGCCTTCGCCGCCGAACAGCTCGTCGCCGAAGCGGCGCGCGGGCAGCGTCAGCATCCGCGCCAGGCGCAGCGCGTCGCCGGTTCCCGTGCGGCGCAGCAGCTTCAGCGCCGGACGCACCGGCGGGAACGGCGTGAACAACGCGTTCAGCAGCGGCTCGCGGATTTCGCGCCACTGGGAGAACAGCTCCCGCCACGCGTCGCCGTCGCCCGGGGCGAACTCGTCGGCCGACGCCGCCGTGCGGTCGATGTCGCGGGACAGCACCGCGCAGCGGTCGTCGGGCAGGATGTGGGCCAGGACCTCGGGCGCGTGCCGCCAGCGCAGGCCGTGCTCGTCCAGCCGCAGGCCGCGGATCACCGGCGACACCGCCGAGAGCGGGTAGAACGCGCTGAAGAGGTCGTTGCGGAAGCCCGGCTCGGTGACCTCGGCGGTCCGGACCGCGCCGCCGGCGTGCTCGGTCGCCTCCATGACCAGCACCGACCAGCCCGCGTCGGCCAGGAGGTTCGCCGCCACCAGGCCGTTGTGCCCGGCGCCGATCACCACCGCGTCGACGGCTTCCGTACTCACTGCGGCCTCCCGGCTGCCTCAGGCTTGCGACTGGTGGCTCGGCCCGACCCGGGTGAGCGAGCGGAGCCGGGCCAGGGCCCCGTCGCGGCGCGGCGGAGCCAGGGGCGGGCTCGCCGCTCCCGCGCCCGCCCGGAGCCCGGTGACCAGGTCGGCGAGCGCGGACGCGGCGTCATACCGAGGTTGCCAGCCCAGCGCGGTCTTCGCCAGGCCGGTGTCCGCGAGCGCCGCCCGGTCGGCCAGCTCGAGCCAGCCGGGGTGCACCGGCAGGACCCCGCCCAGCCAGGCCGCCCGGGTCGCGAGCTGCACCACCGGCTTCGGCACCGGGACGCGGATCCCGCCCAGGACACCGGCCAGCGCGTCGGCGTTCAGCACCTCCGGCGCGGCCAGGTTGACCGCGCCGGTGAAGCCCCGGTCCAGGATCAGCCGGATGGCTTCGGCGACGTCGGTCGTGTGCACCACCTGCGCCCGCAGGTCCGTCCACAGCGGAACCGGCAGCCGCCGGCCGCCGACGAGGTGGGCGGGCACCGCCGGGCCGAGCAGCCAGCGCGCGAACTCCCCCGCCGCACTCCGGTGCAGGATCGCGCACGGCCGGATCCGCGCGACCCTGACCTGCGGGTACTTCTCCTCGAACCGGTCCAGCAGCGCTTCCAGCGCGGCCTTGCCCCGGCTGTAGGCACTGCCGGCGATGCCGTCGCACGGGAAGTCCTCGGCGACCTTCTCCCAGCGCGGGGCCGGCCCGTAGGCGGCCACGGAAGACGCGACGACCAGGTGCGGCACCCCGGCGGCGGCCGCCGCGGCGAGCACGTTCCGGGTGCCGTGGTCGTTCGTGCGCCACATCGGCGGGTCGCCGCGCACCGGTGAGATCGCCCACGCCAGGTGCACGACGGCGTCCGCGCCCGCGAACACCTCCGCCAGCTCCTCTTCCGCACCCGGGAGACCGACGTCGACGGCCCGCCAGCCCGCCCGGCGGTACGGCTCCGCCGTCGTATCGGGCAGCCGCCGCGCGAGCCCGGCCACGTCGTGGCCGGGCTCCAGCGCGGCGAGCAGTGCCGTTCCGACGTTCCCGGTCGCCCCGGTGATCACCATGCGCACCCGGAAGGCTTACCCGGTGTCGCGATCGCGAAACTCAGACCAAGTCACGCGGAATCCGCCGGTGCCAGTTCCGGGAGACTATCCGGCGCGCGCCGTCGTACCCGTCGAGCTGCGCGTCGATGACGAACTCGGTGTCCGTGCACGACACGCGGGTGCGCGTCTCGCTGCGCGCCACCCAGTCTCCGCGCGCGAAGGTGACGTCCCACGCGGTTTCCGCCACCGGCGAGCAGAAGTCGTCGGCTACCCAGCTGTACCGCTCCCGGACCTCCCGGGTGACCTCCAGGTCGAGGTCGTCGTACCGGACCGTCCCCGCGTCCTTCACGATGTCCAGCGCCGACTGGTAGTCGACGAGGTCCCGCGAGACGGTCCACCGCTGCTCCCCCGGCGTCAGCGCCGTCACCGACATCGGCGGCGCGCCCTCGGGTTCGCCGAACGGCCGGGCCGGCAGCTCGTCCGGCTCGGCGACCGGGCGCACCGGGAGCTCCAGGGCGCTGTGTCCGGTGTGGACACTCAGCAGCACCGGTGTCGGCGGTGGCCAGGCCAGCGGCCAGTACGACGTGGACAGCGAAAGCCGGATCCGGTGCCCGGCCGGGAAGGCCTGCGCCACGGCGTTCAGCTCGATCTCGACCGGGCAGCGCTCACCGGGCTCCATCGGCGCGGGCTCGTCGTGGCCGTTGCGGTGGGTCAGGTTGAGCAGCCCGTAGGTGACGCGGGTGGCGCGCCCGTCCGGCGCGACGTCGGAGATCCGCGCCGCCACCATCGCGACCGGCTGGTCGGCCGAGACCTCCAGCCGCACCTTCGGCGAGCCGAGGATCTCGCAGCGCTCGGTCAGCACGTCGGTGTCGAAGACCAGCGACCCGCCGTCCTCTTCACGCTGGTCGTAGGGCAGGTCCGGCGGGGCGCTGTAGGACGCCCACTTCCCGGAGAACTGCCCGACCGACAGCGGCGACGACACGGTCAGGGCTTCGTCGGCGACGTCCTCGCCGGGCCGCGCGAGGCGGTGCCGGGCCAGCGGCAGCTCCTGCGGCTCGACGTGCGGCGACGGCCAGGTGGCCTCCCCCACCCACCGGCCGGGGCGGTCCTCGTAGGAGGTCGACGGCGGCACGCTCTCCTGCATCCAGGTGCGCAGCATCGGCCCGTCCATCGCCCCGTTCTCCTCACCGCGCAGCCAGTGGTCCCACCACTGCACGACCTCCTGGAGGTAGCCGATCGCCGGGCCCGGCTGGCCGAGGTGCGGGTACTTGTGCGACCACGGGCCGATCAACCCGCGGCGCGGGACGTCGAGGTGGGCCAGCAGCCGGATCACGGCGTTGGAGTAGCCGTCGGCCCAGCCGCTGGAGGCCAGCACCGGCACCTGGACGTCGGTGTAGTTCTCCGACACCGACGCGTGCCGCCAGTAGTCGTCGCGGCGCTGGTGGCCGAGCCAGTTCTCGATCCACAGGCTGCAGTTGTCGAGGCGCTCCCGCCACATCTCGTGCCAGCGCTCCCCGACGACCGCCGGGTCGGGCGGCAGCGTGGCGTAGGCGAACATCGTGCCGGACTCGGCGACGTTGTCCGAGAGCAGGCAGCCGCCCATGTAGTGCATGTCGTCGGCGAAGCGGTCGTCGGTGAACGACGAGATCACGATGGCACGCAGGCTGGGCGGTTTCCGGGCCGCGACCTGCAGCGCGGCGAACGCGCCCCAGGAGATGCCCATCATCCCGGTGTCGCCGGTGCACCACGGCTGACCGGCGATCCATTCGAGAACTTCCTCGGCGTCGAGCTGCTCGCGTTCGAGGTACTCGTCGGCCAGGACGCCCTCGGACTCGCCGGTGCCGCGGATGTCCACGCGCACGCAGGCGTACCCGTGCCCGGCGAGGTAGGGGTGGTGGACGGAGTCGCGGGGCGCGGTGAGGTCCCGCTTGCGGTAGGGGATGTATTCGAGGATCGCCGGCACCGGATCGGTGTCCGACGAGACCGGCCGCCAGATGCGGGCGGACAGCACGGTCCCGTCGGACATCGGGATCCGGACGTGGTCGGATTCGGTGATTTCGTACGGCAGCGAGGTGACGGCTCGCAAGAGTCGGATCCCTCCCGGGGGTTACGGCTGCAGCAGGATCTTCTGGGCGCCGTCGAGCTTCTTCTGGAAGATCTCGTACGCGCGGGGCGCCTCTTCCAAGGGCAGCTTGTGGGTGGCGAAGCCTTCGACGCCGAGCGGGTCGCCGTCGCCGATGAGCACCGGCATGACGTCGTCGAGCCAGTGCCGGACGTTGGCCTGGCCCATCCGCAGCTGGACCTGCTTGTCGAACAGCTCCATCATCGGCATCGGGTCGACCATGCCGCCGTAGACGCCGGACAGCGAGATCGTGCCGCCGCGGCGGACGCTGTCGATGGCGGCGTACAGCACGCTCAGCCGGTCGATCCCGGCCTTCTCGGTGATCTTCTCCCCGAGCGGCTGCGGGAGCAGCCCGACGAGGGTGTGCGCGAGCTTGCCGACCGGGGCGCCGTGCGCCTCCATGCCGACCGCGTCGATCACCGAGTCCGCGCCGCGCCCGTTGGTCAGCTGGCGGATGGCGTCGCCGATTTCCTTGTGGTCACGCGTGTCGAGCGCGGTGGCGCCGTGTTCGCGGGCCCGGGCGAGGCGCTCGGGCACCAGGTCGACGCCGATCACCTGGCCGGCGCCGCGGTGCCGGGCGATCCGGCAGCACATCTGCCCGATCGGGCCGAGCCCGAAGACGACGACCGTGCCGCCGTCGGGGACGTTGGCGTACTCGACGGCCTGCCAAGCGGTCGGGACGACGTCGGAGAGGTAGACGAACCGCTCGTCCGGCGGGCCGTCCGGGACCTTGATCGGCCCGTAGTGGGCCTGCGGGACGCGCAGGTACTCGGCCTGGCCGCCGGGGACCTGGCCGTAGAGCTTGGTGTAGCCGAACAGCGACGCGCCCTTGCCCTGCTCTCTGACCTGCGTCGTCTCGCACTGCGACTGCAGGCCGCGCTCGCACATCCAGCAGTGGCCGCAGGAGATGTTGAACGGCACCACCACGCGGTCGCCCGGCTTGAGGTTCGTGACCTCCGGGCCGACCTCCTCGACCACGCCCATCGGCTCGTGGCCGAGGATGTCGCCCTCGGTCATGAACGCGCCCAGCACCTCGTACAGGTGCAGGTCGGAGCCGCAGATCCCGGTCGAGGTGATCCGCACGACCGCGTCGGTCGCCTCCTCGATCTTCGGGTCCGGCACCTCCTCGACGCGGACGTCGCGTTTGCCGTGCCAGGTCACTGCCTTCATGGCTCTCCCTTTCCGCGGACGGGGTGTCTCCGCCCCGGCTTCCCGCAGGCGGGGGCGGACAAACCCACGTGCGCTGAAGGGCACCTTCCTGGCATCAGCTGCGAGGAAGGTGCCCTTCAGCGCACGAGATGAGCGGAAGGTGCCCTTCAGCCCGGGCTCAGGTGAGCAGGTCGGCCACCAGGTACACGGCCGCGGCCACCGCGGCGGCGGCCGGGAAGGTCAGCACCCAGCCCATGACGATGTCGCGGGCGATGCCCCAGCGGACCGCCGAAAGCCGCTTGGTCGCACCCACCCCCATGATCGCCGCCGTGATGACGTGCGTGGTCGAGATCGGCGCCTTCACCGCGAACGCCGTCACGTACAACACCGACGACGCCACCGACTCCGCGACGAACCCGTGCGGCGGGTCGAGCGGGAAGACCCGCCTGCCGAGCGTCCGCATGATCCGCAGGCCGCCCGAATAGGTGCCCAGCGACAAGGCCCCGGCGCACGCCAGCGTCACCCAGAGCGGGACGGCGAACGTCGACTGCTGCCCGGCCGCCACCAGCGCCAGCACGATGATGCCCATGCCCTTCTGGGCGTCCTGCAGGCCGTGGCCGAGCGCGAGCGCCGACGCGGAGACGATCTGGAACCGGCGGAACACCCGGCCGCTGCGGTGCGGGTTCGCCCGCCGCAGCAGCCACAGCGCGGCGACCATCGCGAAGTACCCCAGCACCAGCCCGATCAGCGGCGACGCCACCATCGGGATCAGCACCTTCTCGGCGATCCCCGACCAGTGCACCGTGCTCGCGGCGGCCAGCGCCGCGCCGACCATCCCGCCGATCAGCGAGTGCGAGGACGACGACGGCAGCCCGAAGTACCAGGTGATCAGGTTCCAGGTGATCGCCCCGAGCAACGCCGCGAAGACCACGGTGAGCGCGTCCGGGCCGGCCGGGACGTCGATGATCCCCTTGGCCACCGTCGCGGCGATGCCGGTGGACAGCAGCGCGCCCACCAGGTTCATCACCGCCGCCAGCACGAGCGCGGCGCGCAGGGTCAGCGCCCGGGTCGACACCGCGCTGGCGATGGCGTTGGCCGCGTCGTGGAACCCGTTGGTGTAGTCGAAGACCAGCGTCAGCACGATCACGGTGACCAGGGCGGCGGTCCCCGTCACTCAGGACTCCTTGACGGCGATGGTCTGCACCACGTCGGCCAGGTGCTCGAAGGCGTCGGCGGCCAGCTCGAACTGCTCGACGACCTCCTTGGTCTTCAGCACCTCGAGGGCGTCCCCGCCCGGCTCGAACAGGTGGGCCAGGACCCGCCGGTAGACGCGGTCCGCCTCGTTCTCCAGCTCGTTGATCTCGATCCAGAACGGCTCGAGGTCACCCACCTTGGCCAGCCCGGGCATCGACGACGCCGTCAGCTCGGCGGCCCGGCAGAGCACCCGCATCAGCACGTCGGTGCCCGGCGGGAAGGTGCCGATGCGGTAGAGCACGGCCAGGTCCGCCGCGGTGTCCATGAAGTCCAGGACGTCGTCGATCTTGGCCGCGAGAGCCTGGATGTCCTCGCGGTCGAACGGGGTCACGAACGAGCTGTTGAGCTCCACCATGATCGTGTGCGTCAGCTCGTCGCCCTGGTGTTCGACCTCGTGCAGGCGCTTCGCGATCGGTTCCCGCGCGGCCGGATCGGCGGCGACGAGCTCTCTGAGCAGCGCGCTCGCGACGACGAGGTTCTTCGCCGCGTCGGCGAGCAGGTCGAAGAACCGGGTGCCCCGTGGGGTGAAGCGCATTGTCTGGATGTCCCTTCGTCGCGCACGCCCGTCCGGGGCCGGGTACCCCGTCCGGCCGTACGTTTAACGGCCGATCTCCGGGAAACCAGGAGTCATGACCGATCCCGGAACCCGGCGCCTGAGAGTACTGCTCTGGCACGTGCACGGCTCATGGACCGGCGCTTTCGTCCGCGGCCGCCACGACTACCTGGTTCCGGTGTCCCCCGAGGGTGCGCCCTGGGGCCTCGGCAAGGCGGGGCGGAGCTGGCCGTCGGTGACCGAGGTACCGCTCGACCGGCTGGCCGAGGCCGAGCCCGACGTCGTGGTGCTGCAGCGTCCGGAGGAGCTGGACTTCGCCGCCCACCTGGGCGTGCCGTACGTCTACGTGGAACACAACGCGCCCCGGCCCTACGCCGCGGCCAGCGAACACCCCCTCGCCGGCCGGTCCGACATCACCGTCGCGCACGTGACGCACTTCAACGCGGCGATGTGGGACTGCGGCCGCGCGCCGGTGACCGTCGTGCCGCACGGCATCCCCGACCCGGGACCGCGCTACACCGGCGAGCTGGCGGCCGGCGTGTCGATGATCAACGAGCCGGTCCGCCGCGAGCGCGTCACCGGCGCCGACCTGCTCGGCACGCTCGCCGAGGCCGCCCCCGTCGACGTCTTCGGCATGGGGACCGAGGAGCTCGGCGCGCCGCTGCGCGGGCTGGGCGACGTCCCGGCGCCGCGGCTGCACGACGAGATCGCCCGCCGCCGCGTCTACCTGCACACCGCCCGGTGGACGTCGCTGGGACTGTCCCTTGTGGAGGCCATGCACCTGGCCATGCCGGTCGTCGTCTTCGCCGCCACCGAGGCGGTCGAGGCGGTGCCGGCCGACGCGGGCGTGCTCTCCACCGACGTCTCCGTGCTGGCGCGGGGTTTCCGCGAGCTGCTGCACGAGCCCGACTTCGCCGCGCTCGCCGGCAAGAACGCCCGCGAACACGCCCTGAAGCACCACGGGCTGGACGCCTTCCTGACCGCTTGGGACCACCTCCTCGCCGAGACGGCCCGTTGAACTGTGAAGGGAACGCCTCACCGATGAAGATCGCGATGGTGTCCGAGCACGCCAACCCCCTCGCCGCGCTGGGCGAAGCCGACGCGGGCGGGCAGAACGTGCACGTCGCCGAGCTGTCGGCCGCGCTGACGCGCGCCGGGCACGAGGTCACCGTCTACACGCGCCGCGAGAGCCGCGACGAGCCGCCGGAGGTCCGGACCGCGCAGGGGTACCGCGTCGTGCACGTGCCGGCCGGGCCGCCCCGCAAGGAGCCGAAGGACCACCTGCTGCCGTACATGGGCGAGTTCGGCACCTTCCTGCGGGACCGGTGGGCGCTCGATCGGCCGGACGTCGCGCACGCGCACTTCTGGATGTCCGGGCTGGCGACCTCCCTGGCGGCGAGCGCGACCGGGACGCCGGTGGCCCAGACCTTCCACGCCCTGGGTGTGGTGAAGAAGCGCTACCAGGGCGACAAGGACACCAGCCCGGCCGACCGCATCCGGCTGGAGCGGATCATCGGCCGCCAGGCCGGGCGGGTGATCGCCACCTGCTCCGACGAGGTCTTCGAGCTGTCCCGCCTCGGCGTGCCCCGCTCGCGGATCTCGATCGTCCCCTGCGGTGTCGACCTCGGCCGGTTCTCCCCCGACGGCCCGATCGCCCGCCGCCGGCGGCCGCACCGCCTGGTCGCCGTCGGCCGGCTCGTCCCCCGCAAGGGGTTCGACATCGCGATCACCGCGCTGGCGCAGCTGCCGGAGACCGAGCTCGTCATCGCGGGCGGCCCGGAGCGGGGCCGGCTGTCCCAGGACCCCGAGGCGGGGCGGCTGCGGCAGCTGGCCGACCGGCTCGGCGTCGGCGACCGCGTCCGCTGGCCCGGCCAGGTGTCCCGGGAGAGCATGCCGGCGCTGCTGCGCTCGGCCGACGCCGTCGTGTGCACGCCGTGGTACGAACCGTTCGGGATCGTGCCTCTGGAGGCGATGGCCTGCGGCGTCCCGGTGATCGCGGCCGCGGTCGGCGGCCTGACCGACACCGTCGTCGACGGCGTCACCGGGCTGCTGGTCCGCCCCCACCAGCCGAAGGAGCTCGCGTCCCGGGCTCGCCGGCTGATCGACGACCCGGCGCTCTGCCACGCCTACGGCACCGCGGGCCACGACCGCGCGGTGGCCCGCTACTCCTGGGACCGCGTCGCCGCCGACACCCTGCGCGCCTACCACAAGCTGGCCCCCCAGACCGCCGCCACCGCCGAGGCCCGCTGACTGCAAGGGTCGGCCCGCGTACCTGGAAGGTCGGCTGGCGTACCCGGAGGGTCGGTTGCCGAGCCGACCCTCCGGGTACGCCATCCGACTCCCTGGGTACGCCATCCGACTCCCTGGGTACGCGGGCCGACCCTCTGGGTACGTGAACCGGCCCGTTCAGCCCACGTAGCGGCGGGCCTTCGACTCACGCTGGGGCGCTTCCAGCAGGCGGAGGCCGTGTTCGACGTGCTGCGGAACCACGCGGCGGTCCCGTAGCACCCACGGCAGGCCGCGGACGACGTCCAGCAGCGCCGCAGCGGTGGCGGCGTCGCGGGGCGCGGTGCGCAGCACGTCGCGGCCGCGGCGGAAGACCGCCGGCCAGGGGCGGCGCAGCAGGAGTGTCCACAGTGTGTTGCGGATGCCCAGGCGACGGCGGTGGCGCGGGTCGCGCAGCTTCGAGGGCGCGTGGTGGATCACGACGTCCTCGGCCCAGCACATCCACCACCCGCGCGCGGCGAGGTCCAGGGCGAACAGCTCCTCCTCGCCGCCGAGCCACATCCGCGTCGAGAAGCCCCCGACCTCGCGGAACGCGCTGACGCGCACCGCCGTCAGGCCCGCCATGACGCCGAGCAGCGCCGGCCCCGGCAGCCAGTCCGGGCCGGGTACCGGCGACTCGCGCAGCTCCGGCGTGATCGGGTCCTCGGCCAGGCCGGGCTCGACCAGGCAGCGCCCGGTCACCGACCCCAGGGCCGGATACGCGTCCAGCAGGCCCGCGGCCCGGGTGAGCGCGCCCGGCTGCCACGTGGTGTCGTCGTCGCAGAAGGCGACGTACGGTGTCGTCACCTCTTCGACGGCGACGTTGCGGGCCACCGCACCGAGGTTGTCCGCGAGCCGGAACAGGCGGACGCCGGGGAACTCCCGGGCGACCATGTCGGCCGTGCCGTCCGCCGAACCGTTGTCCGCGACGAAGATCGGCGCCGCGTCCGGCAAGGACGTCATGTGCGCCAGGGTCTCCCGCAGCTGCGCGCGGCGGTTGCAGGTGATGATCACGACCGAGATTCGCGCCATTCGGCGGTCCTTTCCAGAGTCCGGGCCTGGTGTTCGACGTGGGCGGGCAGGACTCGCCGGGAGCTCAGCGCGCGCGGCAGCCGCGGCACCGCGCCGAGGACGGCGCCGGGTGCCCGGACCAGCGTCCGCGCCACCTCGCGGCGGCACACCCGCGGCGGGCGGCGCAGCACGGCGATGAGCAGCCGGTTGCGCAGTTCGGCCCGGCGGCGCCACGACGACGGCGGCCGCGCCCGCGACGGGTGGTGGTGGGCGCGCAGGCGCCCGACGTAGCAGACCTCCCAGCCGCGCGCGGCCAGGTCGTAGGCCAGCAGTTGTTCTTCCGCGCCGAAGTGCAGCAGCGGGCTGAACCCGCCGACCTGCAGGTACGCCGTCCGGCGCACGATCGCGGAGCAGGCGAGGAAGCCGAGCACCAGCGGCCCGGGCGCGCCGTCCGGGTGCCCGAGCGGGCTGCGTTCCATCTCGGGCGTCACCGGGTCGTCCCGGCATTCCGGGCCGACGAGGGTGCGCGCGGCGAGCAGGCCGGTCCGGGGGTGCTCGTCGAAGATCCGTTCCGCCTCGGCCAGGGCGTCCGGTGCCCACCACGAGTCGTCGTCGCTGAAGGCGACGTACGGCGTGTCGGCCGCGACGACGCCGAGCGTGCGCGCCGCGGCGCCGAGGTTCTGCGGCAGCCGGATCACCCGGACGTTCGCGTGCCTCCCGGCGACCTCGGCCGTGTCGTCCTCGGACGCGTTGTCCAGCACGATGACCGGCGGCCGCGGGTCCAAAGAGGACAACTGGGCCAGGGTGCGCCCCAGTTCGGTGGCGCGGTTGCGGGTGGCGATGACGACGGTCGTGCGCGCGCTCACCGCGCCCCCACCAGCTCGGCCACCAGCGCGGCCAGGGACGCCGGGTGCGCGGGCGGCCGCACGGAGGCCGCCCCGCACCACTTCAGCCGGGCGTCGAGCAGCGCGGGGTCGCGGGCGTCCTCGGCGGCCACCACCGGCCAGTCCAGTGCCTTCCCCTGCGCGGTCACCTTCCCGCCGCCGGCGACCGGGTCGACGGCGAGCACCGGCACCCCGGCCTTGAGCCCGAAGACCAGCCCGTGCAGCCGGGTCGTCACCACGACGTCCATTTTGGACACCAGGGCGGCGAACTGGTCCGGCGTCGCGCACCGCTCCCAGTCCGCGTGCGCGAGCCGGGTGTCCAGCGGCACGCGGGCGCAGTCCAGGCCGGCGAGCCAGCCGGTCAGTGCTTCGTGGACGTCGGCGTGCCGCCCCGCGCTGCCGTACTCCGGCTGGCGCGGCGCCAGGATCACGCCGAGCACCGGCGTGGGCGACACCGCGGCTCCCAGCGACAGGTCGAGTTCGGCGGTCACGCCGTCGTCGCGGGGAAGCACCCGGTGAAATCCCGTCACCGCCGGGTCTCCCGGGTCGGGCACGGACACGCCGACCGCGATCCGGCGGCACCCGGCGTAGCGTTCGTGCAGCGAACGCACCTGCGGCCCGTGCACCGGGCCGCAGGCGAACACGACGTGCGTGTAGTCCCCGGGTGGCGCGTCGGGCAGGTGCAGGGTGCCGGGCCGGAAGCCCGGGCTCCACGCGATCCGGTGGTCGATCCCCGCCTCCGTCAGCGCTTCCGCCGCCGCGCGCAGGCTCAGGACGTCCCCCGCCGTGGCTTCCCCGTGCAGAAAACTGGCCCAGCCGGTGAGCAGAACTCGCATGGTCCGGACGCTTACCCGCTCTCCACCCCCTTACACGGTTTTGCCGCCGCCGGCGCCGGGTAGCCGCCACGGCATGACGGATCCGGGAGTGAGCAGGCGGTTCGAACGTGCGCTGGTGACCGGGGGTGCCGGTTTCGTCGGCGCGCACCTGTGCGAGCTGCTGCTCGAGGAAGGCCTCGAAGTCGTCGCCGTCGACAACCTCGCGACGTCCTCGGCGGACACCCTGGACCACCTGCGCCGCCACGAGCGGTTCCGGTTCGTGCGCCACGACGTCACCCGGCCGCTGCCGCCGGACTGCGAGGCCGACGTCGTGTTCCACCTGGCTTCGGCCGCGTCGCCGCGCGACTACCTGGCCCTGCCGATCGAGACGCTGCGGGCGGGCTCGCACGGCACCGAGAACGCCCTGGAACTGGCCCGCCGCGCTCGTGCCCGGTTCGTCCTCGCTTCGACCAGCGAGGTCTACGGCGATCCGCTGGAACACCCGCAGCGCGAAGGGTATTGGGGCAACGTCAACCCGATCGGGCCGCGCAGCGTCTACGACGAAGCCAAGCGCTACGCCGAAGCGCTGACGTCGGCCTACCGCCGCGAATTCGGGGTCGACACGGGCATCGCGCGGATCTTCAACACCTACGGCCCCGGCATGCGCGCCCACGACGGCCGGATGATCCCCGCCTTCCTCGACCAGGCCCTCGAGAACGCGCCGATCACCGTCACCGGCACCGGTGAGCAGACCCGGTCCCTCTGCTACGTCGAGGACACCGTCCGCGGTCTCCTCGCCCTCGCGCGGTCCGGCCACTCCGGACCGGTGAACATCGGCAACCCGCACGAGCTGACGGTCCGTCAAGTGGCGGAACGGATCAAGGAGATCACCGGGTCGGACTCGCCGGTGGAGTACATCGACGCCGTCGTCGACGACCCGCAGCGCCGCTGCCCCGACATCACCCTCGCCCGCGACGCCCTCGGCTGGGAACCGAAGGTCGACGCCGACGACGGCCTCCGTCGCACTGCGGCGTGGTTCCGGCGGGCGCCGTCGCGCTGAGTAGCGACGCCCAGGGCTTATGCGCGCCATCGTTTATCAACGACTTCGCCGGGTAGCGCTATAGGCGAGAGCGGGCCCTGCGAGTCCGCACCGAAACGCCAGAGGCAGGTCGATGCGCATACTCGGGATCAACGCCGTCTTCCACGACCCCGCCGCTGCGCTGGTGGTGGACGGGGAGATCGTCGCCGCGGCGGAGGAAGAGCGGTTCAGCCGCCGCAAGCACGGCAAGCAGGCGGTGCCGTTCTCCACGTGGGAACAGCCCGCGCAGGCCGCCGCCTGGTGCCTGGCCCAGGCGGGACTGTCCGCGAAGGACCTCGACGCCGTCGGCTACTCCTACGATCCCGCGCTCGTCGAGCCGGGCCTGCCCGGCCACGACCCGAGCGGCGAGGAACTGCGGACGGAGTTCGCGAAACGGGCGCCACTGTTCCTGAAGTCCGCTTTGCCCGGTCTCGACCCGGGCATCGTCAAGTTCGTCCGGCACCACGTCGCGCACGCCGCGTCGGCCGCGCTGGCCGCGCCGTTCGGCGACTGCGCCGTGCTCGTCGCCGACGGACGCGGCGAGAGCACGTCCCACCTGGCCGGCGAGTACCGCGACGGACGCTTCAAAGAGCTGGCGGCACAACGGCTTCCGGACTCGCTCGGGCTGCTCTACGAGGACCTCACCGAGCACTGCGGGTTCGCGCGCTCCAGCGACGAGTACAAGGTCATGGCGCTCGCTTCCTACGGCACGCCGGAGTTCCTCGACGCACTCTGCGAGCACGTCCACGTGACCGGCGACGGCGGCTTCCACGCCTCCGGCGTCGACCTGGCCGCACTGGCCCCGCGCCGCGGACCGGGCGAAGAACTCACCCGGCGCCACGCCGATCTCGCCGCGAGTGTCCAGAAGGTCCTCGAGGACATCCTGCTGGAACTGGCCGACTGGCTGCACGAGGCCACCGGCCAGCGCGACCTGGCGCTGGCGGGCGGGATCGCGCTCAACTGCGTCGCCAACAGCCGGCTGCACGCCGAAGGCCCGTTCGACCGGATCTGGGTGCAGCCCGCCGCCGGGGACGCGGGCACCGCGCTCGGCGCCGCCCTGCAGCTGGCCGCCGAAGCCGGGGAACGCGGGTCACCCATGGGCGACGCCGGTTTGGGTCGCGGGTGGACCGACGAGGAACTCGAGGAAATCCTCGTCAAGGCGAAGCTGCCGTACGAACGGCCGGACGACCTCGCCGAAACCGTCGCCGAGGCGCTGGCGAACGACGAAGTGATCGCGTGGTTCCAGGGCCGCGCCGAGTTCGGCCCGCGCGCTCTGGGCCACCGGTCGTTGCTGGCCCACCCGGGCCGCAAGGCGAACCTCGAGCGGCTCAACGACGTCAAGGGCCGGGAGCAGTTCCGCCCGGTGGCGCCGATGGTGCGGGCCGAACGGGCGGCCGGGATCTTCACGCGCGGCCCGCTGCCCAGCCCGTACATGCTCTTCGTGCACGACGTCGCCGAAGACTGGCGTGAGCGCATCCCGGCCGTCACCCACGTCGACGGCACGGCTCGCGTGCAGACCGTCGAGGAACGCGAAAACCCGGTGCTGGCCCGGATGCTGGCCGCCTTCGAGCGCCGGACCGGCCTGCCGGTCGTGATCAACACCAGCCTCAACACCGCGGGCCGTCCGATGGTCGACTCGCCGCGGGACGCGCTGGAGTGCTTCGGCTCGGCCCCGATCGACCTGCTCGCGCTGGGGCCGTTCGTGCTCCGGCGTCCCCGCTCGACTCGAACCGGCGCGGCGTCGCCGGAGGAGAAGGAGGTGCCGTGATGGAAGACCATCTCGCCGCGTTGGCCGAAGCCGCCGAGCGGACCCGCGAATCCGCCCCCAAGATAACCGCGTGGGGCCGGCACCTCGCCGCCGTGTTCGAGGCCGGCGGCAAGCTGCTCGCCTGCGGCAACGGCGGCAGCGCGGCCGAGGCCCAGCACCTGACCGGCGAGCTCGTCGGCCGGTTCCGCCACGAACGCCGTCCCCTTTCGGCCATCGCGCTGCACGCGGACACGTCCGCGACCACCGCGATCGTCAACGACTACGGCGACCACGAGGTCTTCGCCCGCCAGGTGCAGGCGCACGGCCGGCCGGGTGACGTCCTGGTGTGCCTGTCCACCAGCGGCGGCAGCCCGAACGTCGTCGCCGCCGCGAAGGCCGCGCACGAACTCGGCGTCACGACGTGGGCACTGACCGGGCCGGCCCCCAACCCGCTCGCCGCTCTCTGCGACGACGCCGTGACGGTCGAGGCGCCGACCGTCGCCACCGTGCAGGAGATGCACCTCGCCCTGGTCCACGGGCTGTGCGCGGCGCTCGACGACGCGCTCGGAGTGACCGCGTGAAGCCGCTGGTCGTCCTGGGCGACACGCTGCTGGACGTCGACGCCGAAGGCACGGCCGAGCGGCTGTGCCCGGAGGCGCCGGTGCCGGTGGTCGACCTGACGGCCCGGCGGCGCCGCCCCGGCGGGGCCGGGCTGGCTGCCCTGCTGGCCGCGCGGTCCGCCGCCGAGGTCGTGCTGGTCACGCCGCTCGGCGACGACGAAGGCGGCCACGCGCTCACCGGGCTGCTGGAACCGGACGTCACCGTGCTGCCGCTGCCGCTGCACGGCACGACGGTGTGCAAGACCCGCGTCCGCGCGGGCGGGCAGTCGTTGCTGCGCCTGGATTCCGGCGACGGCACGGCGACCACCGACCCGCTGCCCGTCCGGGTGCACGAAGTCCTCGAAGACGCCGGCGCGATCCTCGTCGCCGACTACGGCCGTGGCCTGACGCGCAACCCGGACGTCCGGCGGCTCCTGCGGGAGCTGGCCGAGCGGGTCCCGGTCGTGTGGGACCCGCACCCCCGCGGCGCGCAGCCGGTGCCCGGCACGCGGCTGGTCACGCCGAACCTCGCCGAGGCGCACGCGGTGCTGGCCGGGCACGAAGAACCGGCCGAGCTGGCCAAGCTGCTGCGCGGTCACTGGCACGCCGACGCGGTCGCGGTGACCGTCGGGGCCCGTGGTGCGGTGCTCGCCGACGGCCTCGGCGAAACGACCGTCCCGATCCCCGCCGCGGCACGGACCCCGGGCCACACCGCGCCCGACACGTGCGGGGCGGGCGACCGGTTCGCCGCCGCGGCCACCGCGGCCCTGCTCGGCGGCGCGGACACGACCGAAGCCGTGGTGACCGCGGTCGAAGCGGCCGCCCGGTTCGTCGCCGCCGGCGGCGCGACCGCGCTGTCCACCGACGACGGCCCGGTGCCCGACCCGCAGCCGGCGACCGACGCCTTCGGCCTCGCCGGGCGGATCCGCGAAACCGGCGGCCGGCTGATCGCCACCGGCGGCTGCTTCGACCTGCTGCACCCCGGGCACGTCAGCCTGCTGCGGCAGGCCCGCGCCCTCGGCGACGCGCTCGTCGTCTGCCTCAATTCCGACGCTTCGGTGCGGGGTCTCAAGGGCCCCGGCCGCCCGCTGGTCCGCGACCGCGACCGGGCCCGGCTGCTCACCGCCTTGTCCTTCGTGGACGCCGTGGTCGTCTTCGACGAGCCCTCGCCCACCACCGTCCTGGAGCGGCTGCGCCCGGACGTCTGGGTGAAGGGCGGCGACTACGCGGACGCGGACCTGCCCGAACGCGAAGTGGTCGAACGGCACGGCGGCGAGGTCGTGCTCGTCCCGACCGTGCCCGGCTACTCGACCTCCCGGCTGGTCGCCGCGGCGGCCGGTGCCTGACCCCGCTGCCTGACCCTCCGACTCCGAAGGAGTGCGATGCGACCCCTCGGCAACATCCTGATCACCGGTGGCGCCTCCGGCCTCGGCGCCGCCACCGTCGACGCCGTCCGCAAGGCCGGCGGCACCCCCTACGTCCTCGACCGCGTCCGCCCCGAGGACCCGGCCGAATACGTGGAAGCCGACCTGACCGACACCGCCGCCACCGAGGCCGCGGTCCGGGAAATCGCCGAACGCGCGGGTGGCCTCGACGGCGTCTTCACCGCCGCCGGCACCGACGCCTGCGGGCCGCTCGGCGCGGTGTCCACAGAGGACTGGGAGCGGGTGGTCAAGGTGAACCTGTTCGGCACGGCCGCGGTGATCCGCGCCGCGCTCCCCTCCCTGGAACGCTCGCACGGCACGGTCGTCACCGTCGCGTCCACCCTCGGCATCAAGGCGGTGAGCGACGCGACCGCCTACTGCGCCTCGAAGTTCGGCGTCGTCGGCTTCACCCGGGCGCTGGCCGCCGAGCTGGCCGGGCGCGTCGGCGTCACCCTGCTCGTCCCGGGCGGGATGTGGACGCACTTCTTCGACGACCGCACCGACCAGTACAAGCCGCCGCCGGACGCGAAGCTCAACCAGCCGGAGCACGTGGCGAACACGGTGGTGTTCGCGCTCCGGCAGCCGCCGGGCGCCGAAGTCCGCGAAATGGTCGTGTGCGCGTCCGAGGAGGGGTCGTGGCCGTGAGCGCCGCGATCCTCGTGCTGCGCGCGCTCGGCGTCGGGGACCTGGTGACGGCGGTCCCCGCGTTGCGCGCGCTGCGTGCGGCCTACCCCGGCGACCGGCTGGTGCTGGCCGCGCCGGAAAGCCTGCGGGACCTGGTGGAGCTGATCGACGCGGTCGACGAGCTGCTGCCGACGTCCGGGCTCGGCGAACTCGCCTGGCCGGGCCCGCCGCCGCGGCTCGCGGTCAACCTGCACGGCAGCGGCCCGGAGAGCATCCACGACCTCATGGACACCGACCCGGCCGAGCTGCTGACCCACCGCCACCCCGACTTCCCCGACGTGCCGGGGCTCGAGTGGCGCGCCGACGTGCACGAGGTGGACCGCTGGTGCCGGCTCGTCGAGTACCACCACCTGGAGGCGGACCGCTCGGCCCTGCAGCTGCCCGTGCCGCCGGGCCCCAGCCCGGCGCCGGACGCCGTCGTGGTGCACCCCGGCGCGGCCTTCCCGGCCCGGCGCTGGCCGCCCGGGCGGTTCGCGACCGTCGTCCGCGACCTCGCCGCCCGCGGGCACCGCGTCGTGCTGACCGGCAGCGCCGCCGAGCGCGACCTGGCGGTTTCGATCGCCGAAGCGGCCGGGCTCGGCGACGACGCCGTGCTGGCCGGGCGGACCGGCCTGGCGGACCTGGCCGCGCTGGTGGCCGGGGCGGCGCTGGTGGTCTGCGGCGACACCGGCGTCGGGCACCTCGCCACCGCGTTCGGCACGCCGTCGGTGCTGCTGTTCGGCCCGACTCCGCCGCGGTTGTGGGGCCCGCCGCCGTCGGCGCGCCAGCACGTCGTGCTGTGGGCCGGCAACGTCGGCGACCCGCACGGCGAGGAGCCGGACGGCGGGTTGCTGCTGCTCGGCGAAGAACGCGTGCTGGCCGCGACACGCTCGGCCCTGGAGATGCGGGTGGCCCATGGGTGAGCACATCGGGATCGTCGGCGCGGGCTACGTCGGGTTGACGAGCGCCGCCTGCTTCGCCCGCCTCGGGCACCGCGTCACCTGCGTGGACGCCGACGAGTCCAAAGTGGACGAGCTGGGCCGGGGCGAGGTGGCCATCGCCGAGCCCGGCCTGGCCGAACTGGTCGGCCAGGGTCTCGCCGACCGGACCCTGAGCTTCACCACCGCCCAGGCGGAGCTCCACGGCACCGACCTCGTGTTCCTGTGCCTGCCCACGCCGCCCGCCGAAGACGGCCGGCCCGACCTCGGCGTCCTCGAACAGGTCGTGCCGCAGCTCGGCCGGCTGCTGCGGCCCGGCTGCGTGGTGGTCACCAAGTCGACGGTGCCGGTCGGCACCGCGGCACGGCTGCCCCGCCTGCTGGGCCGCGACGACCTGCCGGTGGTGGCCAACCCGGAGTTCCTCCGCGAAGGCCACGCCGTCGAAGACTTCCTGCACCCGGACCGGGTCGTGGTCGGCACCGACCCCGTGGACTCGCCGGCGGCGCACCGGGTCGCGCGGCTGTACGAGCCGACCGGCGCCCCGGTGGTGGCGACCGACTCGGCCAGCGCCGAACTCGCGAAGTACGCGAGCAACGCGTTCCTCGCGGTGAAGCTGTCCTACGTGAACGTCCTCGCCGAGCTGTGCGAGCGGTTCGGCGCGGACGTCCGCGAGGTTTCGCGCACCATGGGCCTCGACGCGCGGATCGGGCCCGGGTTCCTCGCCCCCGGCCCCGGCTGGGGTGGTTCGTGCCTGCCGAAGGACACCTCGGCGCTGCTGCACGCGGCCGAGTCGGCGGGCGTCGACTTCGCCATGCTCCGCGACGCGGTGCGCGTCAACGCACGGCAGCGCGCCCGGGTGGTGCGGGCGGTGCGGCAGGCCGTGACCGGTTCACCCGCCGGGTCCCTCGCCGGTGCCCGCCTCGGGCTGCTGGGCCTGGCCTTCAAGGCGGGCACCGGCGACCTGCGCGACTCCCCCGCCCTCGCGGTGGCCGACGACCTGGCCCGGGCGGGTGCCGAGCTGACCGCGCACGACCCCGCCGTCGCGTGCGTGCCCGGCATGGGCGCGGTCCAGGTCGTCGACGACCCGTACCTGGTGGCCAAGGACGCCGCGGCGCTGGTCGTGCTCACCGAGTGGCCCGAGTTCCGGGACCTCGACTGGGCCCGGCTCGCCGCGTCCGCCGACCGGGCGGTCGTCGTCGACACGCGCAACCTGCTCGATCCCGACGCCCTCGCCGAAGCCGGGTTCGCCCACGTCGGCGTCGGCACCCATCCCAGGAGGCAGTCATGACCCTGCGCGTCCTCGCGCTGACCTGCACGCTCAAGCCGTCACCGGCGAAGTCCAGCAGCGACCTCATCGCGCGGCAGCTGCTCGACCTCTTCGCCGAACGCGGCGCCACCGGCGAGCTGGTCCGGGTGGTCGACCACGACGTCCGCCCGGGCGTCGAAGCCGACATGGGCAACGGGGACGCGTGGCCGGACATCCGCCGGAAGGTCGCCGCCGCCGACGTCCTGCTGATCGCCACCCCGACGTGGGTCGGCCACATGTCGAGCGTCGCGCAGCGGGTGCTGGAGCGTCTCGACGCGGAATTGTCCGAAACGGACGACGAAGGCCGACCGGCGATGTTCGGCAAGGTCGGGGTGGCCGCGGTCGTCGGCAACGAGGACGGCGCCCACAAGATCATCGCGGACCTGTTCCAGGCGCTGAACGACGTCGGCTTCACGGTGCCGGCCCAGGGCGCGACCTACTGGAACGGCGAGGCCATGCAGGGCGGCGACTACCAGGACCTCGACGAGACGCCGGAGGCTGTGGCCTCGACGAACGCGACGCTGGTCCGCAACGCCGTCCACCTCGCGGAGCTGCTACGCGAACAGCAGTACCCGGCCAAGTGACTACGCCGTTCGAGTGACATCGCTGCGCCGGACGAGTGTGGCGCAGGACACGTGGGTAACCCACCCGGACCGTCCATCCGCGTCAGGGGGCTCCACCATGCCGAACCGAGTCATGATCAGCCGCGACAGCAAGCCGATCCCCTGCGAAGAGTGCGGTCTGCCCACGTTGCACGTCGCCCGGCTGGTGTCCGGGGACGGCACGTTGCTGGGCCAGACGATGGTGTGCACGGCCTGCCGCCGGCACCGCTCCGAAGCGGACGCGATCGCGGTCCACTGATTCCCCGCGCGTGAAGGCCGCCTCCTCGCCGAGGCGGCCTTCACCGTTTCTCCAGCTGTTCCAGGAGCAGCCGCGCGGGCAGCGTCAAGGTGCCGAGACCCAGCCGGGCGGGGACGCCGTCTTCCTCGGCGGTCACCAGCCGCGTCTCGAGCTTTTCGAGCAGGGTGCGGCATTCGTCCAGTTCGACGGGGCGGCCGGCCACCGCGACGGACTGCACGGCCCCGGCCAGGTGGTGCATCAGGTCGGCCAGCGATTCCCGCGCGTCCGGCCAGGGATACTCGAACGGGTGCTCGCGCCCGCCCGCGGTGGTCCGCACGGCGGCGATCAGCTGCGACACGGCGGGCCAGAGCCCGATGAGCGTCCGAAGGGGACGCTCGTGGTGGGTCCCGGCGGACGGCCGCCCGCGGCGGAGGTTCAGCATCCGCCCTTCCCGCGTCAGGCCGACGGCTTCTTCGGCCGCCAGCACCTGGCTGCGGGTGTCCTGCTCGTGCGACAGCAGGCCGTCGAGGTCTTCGGGAGGCTCGTCCCGGCGGATCAGGTCGGAAAGCGACTCCAGGAGATCCGCCAGGGCTTTCCCGAGCCGCCCGGCGGCCGCGGCGAGCCGTTCGCCGTAGAGCGGCGGGAAGATCAGCGTGTTGACCGCGACGCCGATGGCCGCGCCCAGCGCGGTTTCGAGCATGCGGTCGCCGAGGAGCACGGGCTCGCGGGCGGTGCCGTAGGAGATGACGAGCATGCCGGTGACGCCGACCCAGACGCCGGCGTCGCCGAACCGCCGCCAGCTCCCGGCGAGCAGGCCGAGGAAGACGACGGCGGCGAGGGCCACGGCTTGCCAGGGGATGAAGTGCCCGGCGACGGCGGCGAGCAGGACCCCGGAGGCCACCGAGCCGACCTGCTGGAGCCACCCCCGGAGTGACCGGTAGACGGTGGCTTCGACGAGGAAGACGGCGGCGTAGGGGGCGAGGAAGGGCTGCGGCAGGTGCAGGACCAGGGTGGCGAGCAGCCAGGCGGCGGTCGCCGCGAGGGTGGCCTTGGCGCTCTGGACGAGGATCCGGCGTTCCCGGCCGGGGACGCGGAGGGCGCGCGCGATCCAGCCGGCGGGGGTGCGGTCGTGCCGCTCGGTTTCGTCGGCGGTCTCGGTGGATCCGGCGGCCGCGGTGAGCCGGAGCAGCCGGCCGAACCGGCCTCGTCGCTCGCCGTCCGGCCGCCGGGTCGCCGGGACTTCGCCGCCACCACCCCGCACCGCGCCCGCGGCGCGGCCGGACCGCTCCCCGCCCGGCGCGGCGTCGTCCGTCTGCCGCCGGGGTGGCCGGTCACCCCGATCCGCCTCCCCCGCCGCCGGTCTCTGCTGCTTTTCCGTCATGCCGGCGGCGCGAGGTGCACGAGCTTCGTCTGGGTCAGCTCGTCCAGCAGCTCCGGCCCGTAGCCGTACCCGTTGCCGCTCCGGCCGCGCGGGTGCGCCGCACCGCCCGGGGCGCCGCCGAACACGTTGTTCACCTTGACCGTCCCGGCGGGCAGCTCCCGCCACGCCCGCTGCGCGTTCGCCATCGACGCCGTCAGCACCGTCGCCGCGAGCCCGTACTCGCCCTTCGCCGCTTCCGCGAGGCCTTCGTCGAACGTCTCGACCACCCGGACCGGCGCCACCGGGCCGAACGTCTCCTCCGTCATGACCCGCAGCTCCGGCCCGCAGCCGGTGAGGACCGTCGCCGGGTAGTGCGCGCCGGGACCGTCCGGGACCGAGCCGCCCGTCAACAACCGGGCGCCGCGCTCGAGCGCGTCCGCCACGTGCGCATGCACGTGGTCGCGGTGCCGCCGGTCCACCAGCGGGGCCAGCGTGCGCGTCCCGGCCTCCTTCACCAGCGCCGCCAGGAACGGCTCGGCGATCGCCGAGCACACGTAGATCCGCTCGACGGCCACGCAGATCTGCCCCGAGTTGGCGAACGCCCCCAGCGCCGCCTGCCCGGCCGCCCACCCCGGATCGACGTCTTCGCCGATCACCAGCGGGTCGTTGCCGCCGTTCTCCAGCACCGTCTTCGCCCCCGTCGCCGCCGCGCTCGCGGCGATCGACCGGCCGGTCGCCGTGCTGCCGACGTGGGCGATGACGTCGACGTCGTCGCGCATCGCGAGGATCGCCCCGACTCCGCCGTCGCCCTGCAGGGTCTGCAGCACGCCCTCCGGGAAGACGCCCCCGAGCAGGTCGCCCAGCAGCTGCCCGGTGTGCGGGGCACGCTCGCTCGGCTTGTGCACCACCGTGTTCCCGGTGGCCAGCGCCGCGCCCAGGAGCCCGCAGGCGACCGCGACCGGGTCGTTCCACGGGGTGAGCGCCACGACGACGCCGTACGGCTCGGGCACCATCAGGTCCGTCGCGCCGGGGTCGCCGAGCAGGCTGCGCCCGCGGTGGACCGGGCCGAGTTCGGCGTACTGGGCCAAGGTGCCCGCCCCGGCGAGCACACCTTCGCGTGCTTCGTCGCGTGGCTTCCCCGTCTCCGCTTCGTTCGTCTTCGCCAGTTCGTCGGCGTGGGCGCGCAGCCGCTCGGCCGCGGAGTGCAGCAGCGCCCCGCGCTCGGCGGCCGGGGTCCGGGCCCACGACGCCCGGGTCCGGCGGGCCAGCGCGAGCGCCGCGTCGATCTCCTCTTCGCCCGCGGCCGGCACGGTGCCCACCACGCTGCCGTCGGCCGGGTTCCGGATTTCGATCGTTCCCGCGGTCATCCGCACCTCCTTCTCGTCGCTCGGCGGTTACCCGCGCGCGACGGCTTCGACACGCCGTTTGATCACCTCCGTCCCGGGTAACCGGGTCCGGTGACTGCTTCGCTCGACTACACCGTGGTGATCCCCACGACGGGCCGCGAGACGCTTCGGCCACTCCTGGAAACCCTCCTCGGCGGGCCCGGCCCACGGCCGGCGGAAATCCTCGTCGTCGACGACCGCCCGGGCGGGTCCGGCCTGGAGGTCCCCGGCGGGGTGCGCGTGCTCCGCTCCGGCGGCCGCGGGCCGGCGGCGGCGCGGAACCTGGGCTGGCGCACCGCGAAGAGCGAATGGATCGCGTTCGTCGACGACGACGTCGTGCTCGCCCCCGACTGGACCCGGCAGCTCGAACGCGACCTCGGCTCGCTGCCGCCGGAAGTGGTGGCCTCCCAGGGCCGGATCACCGTCCCGCTTCCGGCGGGACGGCGGCCGAGGGACGACGAGCGCGGCACCGCGGGCCTCGAGCACGCGCGGTGGATCACCGCCGACATGGCCTACCGCCGGCGTGCCCTGGCCGAAGCGGGCGGCTTCGACGAGCGCTTCCCGCGTGCCTTCCGCGAGGACTCCGACCTCGCGCTGCGCGTCGCCGAAGCCGGCCACCGGATCGACCAGGGCGAACGGCTGACCACGCACCCGGCCCGGCGGGCCGGGTTCTTCTACAGTCTCAAAGCCCAGCGCGGCAACGCCGACAACGCGTTGATGCGCGCGAAGCACGGCGTGCTCTGGCGGCAGCAGACCGGCGCCGGGTCCGGCAGGCTCGGCCTGCACGCACTGTCCACAGTGGCCGGTCTGGCGGCGCTCGCGCTGCCGCTGGTCAACCAGCGCGGAAAAGCGCTGCTCGCGGCCGGCCTCTGGGCCGGGCTGACCGCGGAGTTCGCCACCCACCGGATCCTGCCGGGCCCCCGCACCCCCGGCGAGGTGGCGCGGATGGTCGTCACCAGCGCCCTGATCCCGCCCGCCGCCTGCTACCACCGGCTGCGCGGGGAGATCGCGGCCCGCCGGCCCCGGCCTCCGGTCGCGGTGCTGTTCGACCGGGACGACACGCTCATCGTCGACGTCCCCTACCTGAACGACCCGGACGGCGTGCGCCCGGTGCCCGGCGCCGTCGAACTGGTGCGGGGCCTGCGTGAGCGGGGCATCCCGGTCGGCGTGGTGAGCAACCAGTCCGGTGTCGCGAAAGGACTGATCTCCCCCGAACAGCTCGACGCGGTGAACGCTCGCGTCCAGGAGCTCTTCGGCCCGTTCGGCACCTGGCAGGTCTGCGTCCACGACGACGGCGACGGCTGCGCGTGCCGCAAACCCGCCCCCGGCATGGTGTTGCGCGCCGCCGGCGAGCTCGGTGTCGACCCCGCGTCCTGTGTGGTCATCGGCGACACCGGCGCCGACGTCGACGCCGCGCTCGCCGCCGGCGCCCGCGCGGTGCTGGTGCCGACGCACCGCACGCTCGAACCGGAGATCACCCGCGCCCGGCGGGACGCCGCCGTCGCCCGCGACCTGTCCGAGGCGCTGCGCGTCGCCGGGGTCGCCGGATGACCCGGGTGCTCGTCGCCCGCCAGGACAACCTCGGGGACGTCCTGCTCGCCGGGCCCTGCGTCCGCGCGGTCGCCGCGTCCGGAGCCGAGGTGACGGTGCTGACCGGACCGCACGGCCGCGCCGCCGGCGAACTGCTGCCGGGGGTGACCGACGTGCTCACCTGGACCGCACCCTGGATCGACCCCGAGCCGCCGCCGGTGACCGCCGAGGACACCGGTGCGTTCGTGTCGCTGGTCCGGTCGAAGGCCTTCGACCGGGCGCTGGTCCTGACCTCGTTCCACCAGTCCCCGCTGCCGTTGGCGCTGCTGCTGCGCCAGGCCGGGGTGCCGTGGATCGGCGCGATCTCCGAGGACTACCCGGGCAGCCTGCTCGACCTGCGCCACCGCGTCGACGGCGATCCGCCGGAGCCGGTCCGGATGCTGTCGCTCGCCGAAGCGGCCGGGTTCTCGCTGCCGCCGGACGATCACGGCGCTCTCGCGCTGCGGCGGCCGTTGCCGAGCATCGCCCGGCTGACCGGCGGCGGGGCGTACGTCGTGGTGCACCCCGCGGCGTCGGTGCCGGCCCGGCAGCCGTCGGCGGCCTGGAGCCGCGAGACGGTGCGGGCCCTCGCCGCCGACGGGCACCGGGTGTTCGTCACCGGCGCGCCTTCGGAACGCGCGCTGACCCGGGAGGTGGCCGGGACGGCGGCGGTGAACCTCGGCGGCCGGACGTCGCTGGCGGAGCTGGCGGCGGTGCTGTCCGGGGCGCAGGTCGTGGTGGCACCCAACACCGGTCCGGCGCACCTGGCGGCGGCCGCGGGCACCCCGGTGGTGTCGTTGTTCGCCCCCGTCGTGCCGCAGGAAAGGTGGGCGCCCTACGGCGTCCCGACGATGGTGCTCGGCGACCAGCAGGCACCCTGCCGCGCCACCCGCGCACGGGTTTGCCCCGTCCCGGGGCATCCTTGCCTCGACACGATCGACCCGGCCGACGTCTGCCGCGCGGTGACGGCGCTCGCCCAGCCGGGGGTCGTCTCGCCGGTCCCGGCCGCGGCGACGTCGTGAACGACCCTTTCCCGACGTCTGATGTCAGGAAAGGGTCGTTCACGACAACCGGAGGTCAGCTGCCGCTCCTTCCGTTCGGGGAACGGCGCGGTTACCCCGCCTTCCGGCCGGCACACGCTCAGGACGGCACCGGCTGCTCCCCCGCCGGGTGGAGCCGGCGGACCGTGGCGTCCGGGTGGCGCGTCAGCGGCTGCAGCGGCAACGGCGTCGATTCGGCGAGCTGTTCGAGGTGCCGCAGCAGGATTCCCTCCCGCAACGCCCACGGGCAGACCTCGACGTGCGGGACGTCCAGCGCCGACAACGTCACTTCCGCCGCCACCGCCCCGGCCACCACCTGCCGGGCCCGCGGCTTCGAAATGCCGCGCAGGCCCGCCCGTTCCGCCGCCGGGACGCTGGCCAGCCGCGGGATCCACCCGCGCACGTCCGCGACCACCAGTTCCCGGGTGACGAACGGGCCCTTGCGCTGCGGCGGGGCGCCGGTGAGCCGGGCCAGCTGCTTGAACGTCTTCGACGTCGCGACCACCCGGCGCGGCGGGCCCTCCCAGCGCAACCGGTCCAGCACCTCGGACAGCGTGTCGCGGACGTGCCGGCGCAGCGCCTTCAGCTGCTTGCGCGTCGGCGGGTCGGCGGTGAGGAATTCGCGGGTGAGCCGCCCGGCGCCGAGCGGGAGCGAGACGGCCAGCTCGGGCTCGACGTCGCGGCCGAGCACCAGCTCCATCGATCCGCCGCCGATGTCGATCAGCAGCAGCCGCCCGGCCGACCAGCCGTACCAGCGGCGCGCGGCGAAGTACGTCAGCCGCGCCTCCTCCTCGCCGGAGAGGAACTGGGGCCGGATCCCGGCGCCCGCCTGGATGCGGTCGATCACCTCGTCGCGGTTCACCGCGTCGCGCACGGCCGCGGTGACGAACGGGTAGAGCTGGTCGACGCCGAGCCGCACCGCCGCGTCCACGGCCCGGCTCACCGCGGCCGTCACGCGCTCGATGCCGTCTTCGCTCAGCGTCCCGTCGGGCAGCAGTTCTTCGGCGAGCAGCGTCGGCTCCTTCACCGCGTGCGCCGGGAGCGGCGGGGCGCCTGCGGACACGTCCACCACCTGCAGCTGAGCGGAATTCGACCCGATGTCCAGCACGGCCAGTCTCATCGGGACGGGATACCCCGCGGCCGTCGCGTTTAGTCCCCGGTGGACGTGGTAGCCGAACGGGAACGAAAGGAGATGCCTGTGTCGCTCCCGGCGCCCCTGCCCGCCGAAGCCGCCTCGCCGCGGCGCGCCGTCGTCACCGGTGCCGACTCCGGCATCGGCCGCGCGGTCGTCGCCGCCCTCGCCGGCGGCGGGCTCGATGTCGGCATCACCTACCACTCCGACGCCGACGGCGCCGGGAAAACCGCCGCCGAAGCCCGCTCGCACGGCGTGACCGCGCACGTCCGGCACCTCGACCTGACCGAGCTGCCCGGCGCCGCCGACGTCGTCGACGCCTTCGCCGAGGACCTCGGCGGCATCGACGTCCTGGTCAACTGTTCCGGCACGGGCAGCAGCGAACTCGCCGTCGACCTGGATTACGAGAAGTGGCGGCAAGTCCTCGACGTCGACCTCGACGGCGTCTTCCTGCTTTCGCAGCGCGCGGCCCGGCACATGACCGCCGCCGGGCGGGGCGGCCGGATCATCACCGTCACCAGTGTCCACGAGCACGTGCCGCGCGTCGGCGCCGCGCCCTACTGCGCCGCGAAGGCCGGGGCGGGCGCGCTGACCCAGGTGCTCGCCCTGGAACTGGCCGAGCACGGCATCACCGTGAACTCCGTGGCCCCGGGCGAAATCTCGACGCCGATGACCGGGCAGGCCGACGCCGACCCGCGCGACCAGGACCGGCCCGGCATCCCGCTCGGCCGCCCCGGCCACGCGGCCGAGGTGGCGGCCGCGGTCGCCTTCCTGGCGACCCCCGCGGCCGGCTACATCACCGGAACGTCGCTCGTCGTCGACGGCGGGCTGCTGCTGATGGGTGCCCAGCACGGGACCGCTCACCGCGGTCACGACTGGCGTTCCCCCTGAGAGACCAGGGGCCCGCGTCCTGGCTGCAGGGACCGGCGCGGGTCCCGGCCGTGGGCCGGACGGCGGACTCCCAGCCCGCCGTCCGGCCCCTTCCACTTGCCCGTTTTCCGCACGGGTGACGGGGTATCCGGGCCGCGAAGGGAAGGAGACCCCCATGTCCTTCGGGAAAGCGCAGTCTTCCGGACAAGCGCAGTCGTCGACCGAAACCCGCTCCCGGCCCGGGGCGTCCTGGCTTCGCCCGGTCGTCGCCGTCCTCGGGCTGCTCTACCTCGCGCTGGGCATCGCCGGGTTCCTGACCCCGGAGACGGCCGCGGTCGGCCACGAGACCAGCCGGGCGGTGTGGATCTTCAGCGTGACCCCGCTCCTCAACCTCGTCCACACCGCGGTCGGCGTGCTCGGGCTGCTCGCCGCGACCCGGCGCGCCGGGTCGATCATCTACTGCTGGGTGCTGTTCGTCGGCTTCACCGGGATGACCGCGTACGGCGTCCTCGCCACCGCCCTCGTCAACCCCGAGGACCCGATCAACCTGAACTGGGCGGACAACTGGCTGCACGGGCTGACGGCCGTCGCCGGGCTGGTGCTCGGCATCGCCGGGGCGCGGGCGGTCAACCGGAGCGCCGCGCGCTCGCGGTGATCTTCGGCGTTTCGCCGGCCACGCACCGGGTAGCCGGGAAAGGACACCGCGCGAAGGAGGATCCCATGCGCCGCGAAAGCGTCCGGCATTCACCCCCGCAGGGCACCGCATGACCACGAGTGAAGCGGCGGCGGTGACGGAACCCGCCGTCGTCGTGCAGTACCGGCTCCACGCGGACTTCGCCGCTCCGGCGTGGCTGCGCCGTCTCCTGGGTCCGCGGGCCGGCCTGGAGCTGGACGCGGCCGGCCTGCGCGTCCGGTTCGGCCCGTGGCTGGTCGAAACCCCGCTGAGCAACCTCGCCGGCGCGGAGGCGACCGGCCCGTACCGCGCGCTTCGCGTCTTCGGCGTCCGGCTTTCGCTCGCCGACCGGGGCCTGACGTTCGGGACGTCGACGCGCGGCGGCGTCTGCCTCCGGTTCCGGGAACCCGTCCGCGGTCTCGACCCGTGGGGGTGGGTCCGTCACCCGGGGCTGACGGTGACGGTGTCCGAACCGGAACTGGTCGCCGAAGCCGTCAACCGGATCGTGGCGGAGTCGTGACGGCGGCCCGCATCCTGGCCGTGGCGGTCGACTGCCGTCAACCGGACCTGCTGGCCGAGTTCTGGGTGCACGCGCTGGGGAACGGGAAGACCCGCACGTGGACCGATTCCCACGGCCTGGCGTACCGGCAGGTGGACTTCGACGACGGCCCGGCGTTGCTGTTCCAGCAGGTGCCCGAGGAGAAAACGGCCAAAAACCGGCTGCACCTGGACATCGCGCCGGTCGAAGGCGATCAGCGGGCCGAGGTCGAACGCCTGGTGATGCTCGGGGCGAAGGTCCTCGACGATCCGGGCGACGACCCGTGGATCGTGCTCGCCGACCCCGAGGGCAACGAGTTCTGTGTCCTCCCGCCTCGGTAGTTCAGGCTTGGCCCACGGGCGGGCCGTCGCTCAGGCTCCTCCGCGTGAGGTGGATGATCCGCTCACCGGTTCCGAGAAGTCCGGTACGGCCGCTGGGACGGAACCCGCACCGGGCATAAAGACGCAGGGCGCGCTGGTTGCCTTCCCCGGTCCACAGTTGCAGGAGTGCCTGGCCTCGGCGGACGGCCTGCTCGCCCACAGCGTCGAGCAGGAGTTCTCCGATCCGGTTTCCCCAGTGGCCGGGACGGACGAAGACCATGGAAATGTGGCACAAACCCGGCAGGACTCCGCCTCTCCCGTCCCGGTCCCGGCCCGCCTCGGCCAACGCCATGCCCGCGAGTTCGCCGGAGCGTTCGGTGACGATGACCAGTGCGGCCGGATCGGCCAGCTTGGCCTGGACACGGGCGATGCGTTCCCGGCCGGGCGCTTTGCCCCGGGCGGTGTTGGCCAGCTGCCAAACGTCCAGAGCGCCGGCGCGGTCGCCCGGCCGGGCAAGGCGGGTCACGTTCGCCACCGGGTCATCGTGGCTCCGAGCGGCGCACTCCCTCAAGCGATAAAGGTCGGCTCAGGCCTGGCCGACCGGGTCGCCGGCGTAGGCGGCCAGCCGCTCGTCGAACCCGTCCGCGGTGCCGGGTCTCCGGAAGTCCGGCGGATCCGGGCGGCCCGGGTACTTCTCGCCGTACAGCCCGGCCACGAACTCCACGACCGCTTCGGGTGGCGGCAGGACGTCCTCGCCCAGGTAGGCGAGCACGATGACGTCGTCGCCGCCGGCCGACTCGACCGCCGCGGCCCAGCCGTCGCGCTCGTCCCACAGGAGGGCCGTCTCGTGGTCCGGGAACCGAGTGAGCCGCCGCTCCAGGGCGACGTACGCCCCGGCCGGGACGTCCACCTCGCAGAACCACGCCGGCGCGTTCAGCTTGGCCGCGACGGCCAGCAGGTACTGCCGCAGCCCGCGCGCCGCCGCGCCGAGCCCGTCCCGTTCGCTCATCCCGCTCCCGCCTCTTCGGTCGGTGACCCCATCGGGTGATACCCCGTCACCCACCCGGTCAACCCGGGGGTACCCCGGGTGGCGGCGGCAGGTTCGAACCGGGGCCCTCGGCAGGCGGGAGCGGTCGGCGAAGATCCGCGGGCGAGCGGCCACGCGGGCATCAGGTCACGGGCGCCACTCGTCGTGCCAGTCGGGGTGGGCTTCGTACACCGACGCGATGAGCTTGACGGACACGTCGTCGTGGGCGTCGCGGATCTCGCGGCGCAGGAACTCGGCCTTCTCGGCGAACGGCACCGGGTGCCGGTCCTCCATCGCCTCGACCGGTCCGCCGGCCAGGATCAGCCCGTCGCCGTCGTCGGCGTACATGATCCGCAGCCGCCCGCGCCGTTCGGCTTCGTCGATCAGCGGCAGTTCGCCGGCCCGGACGCGCTCTTCGTCCTCCGCGAGCCGGGCGAGCACGAATTCGTCGAGCTTCGCGGTCGTGGTGTCGTCGAGGTTCGTCATGGGGCCGGGTTACCCGCCCGGCCCCGACCTCAAGCGTCCACGCGGCTCAGCCGCCTCGCCACCGCGAACCCGGTGCCGAGCAGCACGGCACCCCCGGTGATCCACGGCCACAGCGGCATCGCGCCGTCGCCGTCCGGGTGCGCGGCCGCCGCGACGGCCGGCGGCGCCGCCGCGCCCGGCCCCGCCACGGTGAGCCGGAACGGGACGGTCCCCGAAACCGGGTGCCCGTCGGCGGAGGTGACGCGGTACCGGATGGTGTAGGTCCCGGCGGGGCCGAGGGGGCGCACCGGCGCGGAGACCCGGGCGTCCACAACGGACGCCGGACCGGCCTCCCAGTGCGAAGCGCCGTCGGGCCCGAGCACCGCGAGTTCGGTGAACCGGTTCTCCACCGGCTCGTTGAACTCGAGCACCGCCTCGGCCGGGCCCGCGGCGACCGACACGTCCGCGGCCGGCGAACTCGACACCAGGACGCTGTGCGCGTCCGCCGGGGACGCGCACAGCAGGACCGCACCGGCGGCGGCCGCCAGTGCGACGGCGATCCGGACCGGGAATGACCAGCGGGAAGTCATGGTTCCTCGCCTTCTGGGGAATTCAAGCGACGAGCCGAACCGTAACGAGCGAATCCGAGGTTGCCACGGAAGGCCGTGAAACGGCTGTGTTAAGCAATTCTCACCGCCACCCCGCGAGAATCGGTCAAATCGGACCGTTGCTCCGGTAGTCCGCGTCCACGGTCACCCGAACAGCGCAGCCAGACCGGCTTTCGGCCCAGCATCTCACCGGTTCGCGGCGTTCTCCGGCCGCTCGACTTTACCTGTCCTTCACGTGAACATCACCCCGCGAAACGTGCCGGCTGGTTTATTGCTCCCACATCCCGTTCCTTCCCCGCCATCCCGGAATTGCCCGCGAAAGCCCTTTCCCCGGGGCGAATTCCCCTTCCTTGGAGGACGAACCCGTGCGAGGACCCGCCCTGCGCCGCGACCACGTCATCGCCGCGAGCCTGGCCGGTGCGGTCGTGATCGTCGTCGGCTACGCGTCCGGCATCGGCCTGCGTCCGGGCACCGCCGCGGCCACCCCGCCCGCGGTCGCGGACGGCGGGCACCCCGCCGCGCCGGAAACCCCCGCCGCCCAGCCGCTTCCGGCCGGCCGGCTGCCCACGGGCGGCCCGGCGTCGCCGCTGCCCGCGCTGCCCGTGGGCGACCAGCCGGCGGTACCGATGCCACCACTGCCACCGATGCCGTCGATGCCCGGCGACATCGGCGTGGCACCGGTCCCGGACCCCGGCTCCCTCGATCCCGGCACACCACCTCCCCCGTCCTCGCCCGCGCCGACGACGCCGGTGCCACCTCCGCCCGGAACCGACCTGCCCGCGTGCCAACCCGGTGTGCCGCAACAGGTCCTGGACACCGTCGGCGGGCTGCCGCTGCTCGGCGCCGTCACCACCGGGCTCGGGGTGACCGGGCCGGCCGGGATCGGCGCGCAGGTCCTCGGCTACTGCCGCACGCCCGACGGCGGGCTGGAGCCCGCGATGGTCCCCGCCACCACCGTCCCCAGTGGACGGTGAGCCGTGGAACCCGTCAAGGCGTGGTACGTGCTCGCCCGCACCGCCGACTACGCCGGTCTCACGCTGTTCGCCGGCGGGCTGCTGTTCCTCGCCGTGCTCTGGCCCGCGGGCGCCGGCCACCGCGGCGCCCGTTCGGTCCTGGTCACCGGCTGGGTACTCGGCCTGCTCGGCACGCTCGCCGGCCTGGGCCTGCAGGCCGCGTGGGCCGCGCAGCGCCCGGCCGGCGACTTCCTGGCCTGGGACCTGCTCAGCCAGGCCCTGGACAGCCAGTTCGGGCGGATCTGGTTCGCCAGGGCGCTGCTGTGGCTGCTCGGTGGCGTGGTGCTGGCCTGGGTGCTGCAACGTGGCCGGGACGCCGCCACGGCGTTGCCCTGGCGGGTGGGCGCCGGCGCGATCCTGGTCGGGCTGCTCCGCACCACCGGGCTCACCGGCCACGCGGTGGAGAGCACCCGGCCGTGGCTGACCCAGCTGGCGGACTTCGCGCACCTCGCGGGCGCTTCGGCGTGGATCGGCGGGCTGGCCGTGCTGCTGTTCGGCGTCCTGGCCCGCCGTGACCCCGAAGAGCTCGCCTCGGTGATCCCCCGCTACTCGAAGCTGGCGATGACGTCGGTCGCCCTCGTGGTCGCCGCGGGCGTCGTGCTCGCGTGGCAGACCGTCGGCAGCGTCGGCCGCGTGTTCGGCACGACCTACGGGAAGACGCTGCTGGTCAAGCTGGCCGTGCTCGCCGTCGTGCTGCTGGCCGCGCAGTTCAGCCGCCGCTGGGTGGGCCGCCGCCTCGACTTCGCCGTCGTCCTGCGCGGGGACGCCGCCACCGTGCGCCCCTTCGTCCACTCCGTCGCCGCGGAGACCACGCTCGTGCTCGTGGTCCTCCTCGCGGCGAGCTTCCTCGTCACGGCCAGCCCCGGCCGCTGATCCCCCCGAAAGGAGTCCCTCGATGGACAACCCCACCCCCACCGCCCCCGAGCAGCCGGAGGTGGTGCGGCGACGGCGGAACTGGCCGATCGCCGTGGCGATCGTCGCACTCGCGACGGCGTTGGTCAGCCTGTCCACGCTTCGCGGCGGGCAGAGCGAGCAGGCCGCGCCGAGCCAGGCCACGAACGTCGACCTCGCCGCACTGGCCCAGCAGAGCCCCCTGGCGGTCCCGCTCTACCAGGGACTCGCCCAGGAACAGGCCGGCGGGGCCGCCGCGGCCGCCCCGGCCGCGGCACCGTCCGGCAAGTCGGTCGAAGCCATGGGCTACAAGTTCTCGCCGGCCGACCTCACCGTCAACGTCGGCGACACGGTGACCTGGACCAACCACGACACCGCGCCGCACAACATCGTCGTCACCGACGGGCCGGAGAAGTTCACCTCGCCGACGCTGCAGACCGGCCAGACCTTCAGCCACACCTTCACCAAGGCGGGCAAGTACTCGTACTACTGCTCGATCCACCCGGACATGAAGGCGACGGTCACCGTGACCGGCGCGGCCCCGACCAGCGCCCCGCCGACTTCGGCCCCGACGTCCGCCCCCACCTCGGCACCGAGCCACTCGATGCCGGCGCCGTCCACCCCGGCCGGCGGCGGATCCTGCGTGCCGAAGGCGGTCCTGCAGCCGATCCTCGACCACATCAAGAGCGCGCACCTCGAGACCTCACCCGGTCAGCAGGTGCAGGACATCCTCAACCTGGACCAGTACATCAAGACCCACACGGTGTGGCTGGAAACCGTGCTCGCCCCGGCGTTCGACGGTTCGGGCAGCCAGGTCCTCACCGACACGCTCGCGCCGATCGTGGCGCACATCAAGAGCGCGCACCTGGAGGAGTCGCTGGGCCAGCAGGTGACCGACCTGCTGAACCTCGACCAGTACATCAAGACGCACACGGTGTGGCTCGAGAACGTGCTCACGCCGTTGCTCAACCAGGCGAGCTGCTGATCCCGCGGGTGGCCCGGCGAGCAGCCGGCCGGGCCACCCGCTCCCTTCCCCGGAGGCCATCTTCCATGTCCGACACCGCCGTCCTGCCCGCCGCGACCGGCTACGCCCTACGCCGCGACCGGTGCGTCATCGAGGTTTCCCCACGGCCACCGCTGATCCGCGGCCGCCTGAGCGCGACCGGCGGGCACTGGACGCCCGGCGCCGCGCTCACGATCACCCTCGACCCCGGCTCGCTGCGGACGCCGATCCCGTTCCTCGGCCGGGCGTTCCGCGGCGGCGAACTCACGTTCACCGCGGCCGAAGTCGCCGAGGACCCGTTCGTCCTCGAAGGCAGTGTGGCCGGGCGCACCGTCCGCCTGCGCGGCGACGTCCGGCACCGGGACGCCCACGGTGTCGTGGTCTGGGCCGCCGGCTCCGTCCTCCCGGCCCGCCGCAAGCCCCGGCACGCGGGACGGCTCGTCCGGCTGCTCGCCGGGCGGCGGCTGCGCGTCGAGATCGCGATCGAGTTCGTCCGATGAGGCGCGCCGCCCTGGCCGTCGCCGCCGTGCTGGTGCTGCTGAACCTGCCGTTCGCGGGCCCGGCCGCCGCGGCGACGCAGACGGTCATGATGCAGGGCTACGCCTTCTCCCCGGCGGCGCTGACCGTCCGCGTCGGCGACACGGTCACCTGGATGCAGCACGACGAAGCCCCGCACGACGTCGTCACGACGAGCGCGCCGGTGGCGTTCCGCAGCCCGCAGCTGTCGGCCGGGCAGAGCTGGAGCTACACGTTCCGGCAGCCGGGCACCTACCAGTACTACTGCTCGGTGCACCCCGACATGCGGGCTTCGGTGACGGTGCTGCCCGCGCCCACGACGGCGCCGCCGAGCCCGGCGAGCACGGCGCCCCGCCCGGTGCCGACGCGGACCACCGGTGCCGCCGCGGTCCCGGTGGCCACTCCCCCGGCCAGCACATCCCCGACAGCCGCGTCGCCCACCGCGTCCCCGGCCCCGGCTCCGGCTCCGGCTCCGGCCCAGGCTCCGGCCGCCGGGCCGCAGCCCGTGGTGGCGGAGGCGACCGCGGCCACCCCGGCGACCTTGGACCCGATGCTCCTGGTCGCCGGGCTCGTCACCGGCATCGCGGTGCTGTGCCTGCTCCTGCTGAGCTCGCGGCGGGCGTGAATTCCTGTCCGCAACCTGTCCGAAACAGGACTGGACCAATAATCTCGGCTCGGCACAATGGAAAGCATCGCCCTTCAGCGCGGAAGGTGACCGATGCACCTCCTCATTCCCCTGCTGTCCCTCGTCCTGGCCGCCACGCCGACCGCCACTCCGGCCGCGGCCACCGCCACGATCTGCAACAAGTACTGCGACGCAAGAGATCCCGCATCGTCGCCGGGCGACCGCGAAGGCTCGTCGGCCGGCGTCGGCGGCCGACGGATCTCCCTCCACCTCGACGACGGCGACGCCATGGGCTGGGCGGCGATCACCGGCGGCGGCGCCGGCGACCACGTCTGGCTGGACCGCTCGTTCGACGCCGGACGCACGTGGGCGTCCGGCAGCAAGCTCGGCGACACCGCGACGCCGTCGGGCGCCACCGGCTGGCGCACCTTGATGTACAACGCCGACGACTGGGCGAACAAGGGCGTCGGCCTGCTGCGGGCGTGCGGGCAGCCGGCCGGGTCGGCCACGATCGCCTGCACCGGCTGGGCGCGTCCGACGTGGAACGCCGGGGACCGCCGCACCGCCGCGGCCACGGCGCTGATGGAGCGGTACAACCTGAACACCGGCCTCTTCGACACGACCGGGTGGTGGAACTCGGCGAACGCCCTCACGGCGATCATCGACAACGTCCGCATCAGCGGCATGGGCAGCTACCGCTACGCGATCGACACGACGTACACGAAGAACCTGGCGGCGCAGGGCGGTCAGTTCCGCAACGACTACCTCGACGACACCGGCTGGTGGGGCCTCGCGTGGGTCGACGCCTACGACCTGACCGGCGACGGCAAGTACCTGAACACCGCCCGCGCGGACGCCGACCACCTGGCCGCGTACTGGGACGGCGTCTGCGGCGGCGGGGTCTGGTGGAGCACGAGCCGCACCTACAAGAACGCCATCCCGAACTCGCTGTACATCCAGCTGAACGCGGCCCTGCACAACCGCATCCCGGGCGACACGGTGTACTTGGCGCGGGCCCGCGCGGGGTGGACGTGGTTCTCGGGCAGCGGGATGATCAACGGCTCGAACCTGGTCAACGACGGCCTCACGCCGGCCTGCGTCAACAACGGCCAGCCCACCTGGACGTACAACCAGGGCGTGCCGCTGGCGGCCCTGGCCGAGCTGTACCGCGCCACCGGCGACGCAGCCCTGCTGACCAAGGCCCGCGCGATGGCGAACGCGTCGACGACGAACGCGGGCCTGAACCCGGGCGGCATCCTCCGCGACCCGGGCGAGACGGCCGGAGGCGGCGGCATCGACGGCCCGAGTTTCAAGGGCGTCTACGTCCGGGACCTGGCGGTGCTCAACGCGGCCCTCTCCGACCACCCGTACACGGCCTACCTGCAGCGCCAGGCGAACGCGGCGTACGCGAACGACCGGACCAGCGCCGACGCCTACGGCCTGATGTGGGCGGGCCCGTTCGACCAGTCCGACGCCGCCCGCCAGCAGAGCGCCCTGGACCTGATGAACGCCGCCCCCTGAGCCGGAACCCGCGTGATGGAAGCCGGATCTCGCGTGATCAGAGCCGGATCTCGCGTGATCAGAGCCGGATCTCGCGTGATCGAAGCCGGAACCGGCGACTTCCGGCTTCGATCACGCGAGTCACGGGCCTGATCACGCGAGTTCCGGGTCAGAGGGTCTTCTCCAGGCGGCCGGCCAGGAGCTTGATGAACCGCGACGGGTCGGCCAGCTCGCCGCCCTCGGCCAGCAGCGCCATTCCGTAGAGCAGCTCGGCCGTCTCGGCCAGGCCTTCGTCCTCCGGGCGCGCCGCGTGGGCCTCGCGCAGCCCCGTCACCAGCCCGTGTTCCGGGTTGAGCTCGAGGATGCGCTTGATCGGCGGCAGTTCCTGCCCCATCGCGCGGTACATCTTCTCCAGCGTCGGGGTCAGGTCGTGCGTGTCGCCGACGATGCAGGCGGGTGACGTCGTCAGCCGCGACGAGAGGCGGACCTCCTTGACCGTCTCGCCCAGTGCCGTGCCCATCCACGTCAGCAGGCTTTCGAAGTCCTTGTTCTGCTGTTCGCGGGCGACCTCGGTGGCCTTCTTGTCCTCTTCCGACTCCAGGTCGACCTGGCCCTTGGCGATCGACTGGAACTGCTTGCCGTCGAAGCCCGGCACCGAGTCGACCCACATCTCGTCGATCGGGTCGGTCAGCACCAGCACCTCGAAGCCCTTGGCGCGGAACGCCTCCATGTGCGGCGAGTTCTCGATCGCGGACCGCGACTCGCCGGTCATGAAGTAGATGTGTTCCTGGCCGTCCTTCATCCGCGAGACGTAGTCGCGCAGCGAAGTCGGCTTCTCGGCGTCGTGCGTCGAGGCGAACGACGAGATCTCGAGGATGGCTTCGCGGTTCTCGAAGTCGTCGAGCAGGCCTTCCTTGACCGCGCGGCCGAACTCGCGCCAGAACGTCGCGTACTTCTCGGCGTCGGCGGTCATCATCGTCTTGACCGTCGACAGCACCTTCTTCACCAGGCGACGGCGGATCAGCTGGATCTGCCTGTCCTGCTGCAGGATCTCCCGCGAGACGTTGAGCGAGAGGTCCTGCGCGTCGACGACGCCCTTGACGAACCGCAGGTACTCGGGGACGAGCGACTCGCAGTCGTCCATGATGAAGACGCGCTTGACGTAGAGCTGCACGCCGCGCTTGCGCTCCCGCAGGAACAGGTCCATCGGCGCGTGCGAGGGCAGGAACAGCAGCGCCTGGTACTCGAACGTCCCCTCGGCCTGCAGCCGGATCGTCTCCAGGGGGTCCTGCCAGTCGTGGCTGACGTGCTTGTAGAACTCGTGGTACTCGTCTTCGGTGACCTCGCTCGACGACCGCGCCCACAGCGCCTTCATCGAGTTGACGGTCTCGGCCTCGGCTTCTTCGCCTTCGCCCTTCATCCGGATGGGCCAGGTGATGAAGTCGGAGTACTTCTTCACGATCTCGCGGATCTTCGCCGCGGACGTGTAGTCGTAGAGGTGGTCCTCGGTGTCCTCGGGCTTGAGGTGCAGCGTGACCGCGGTGCCCTGGGGCGCGTCCTCGACCGGCTGGATCGTGTACGTGCCCTCGCCGGTCGACTCCCAGCGGACGCCTTCGGTGGTGCCGGCGCGGCGCGTCACGAGCGTGACCTTGTCCGCGACCATGAAGCTCGCGTAGAACCCGACGCCGAACTGCCCGATGAGGTCCTGCGACGCCGCCGCGTCCTTCGCCTCCTTCAGCTTGGTCAGGAAGTCGGCGGTGCCGGACTTGGCGATCGTCCCGATCAGGGCGACGACCTCCTCGCGGGTCATGCCGATGCCGTTGTCGCGCACCGTCAGGGTCCGCGCCTCCGGGTCGGTCTCGATCGCGATGTGCAGGTCGGACGTGTCCGCCTCGAGGTCCTTGTCGCGGTACGACTCCAGCCTCAGCTTGTCGAGGGCGTCGGAGGCGTTGGACACGAGCTCCCGCAGGAACGTGTCCTTGTTCGAATAGATCGAATGGATCATCAGCTGGAGCAGCTGACGCGCTTCCGACTGGAACTCCAGCGTCTCGATCGGGGCAGTCACTTCCATTCCTTTCCGCATGTCCGGCGGCCGTTGTTGGGTCGATCCTACCGAGTGGGCCCGACAGTTCCGACGCGCACTTTGTGAACGCAATCGGGAGCCCGGACGCTTGCCCCGCCGGGCGGCCGTGTTCGCCGCCGCTGCCGCCCTGACCACCGCCTTCGCCGCGCGGTCGGTTCGCGTACCCGGACAGTCGGCCGAACAACGATTCCGCGACACCGGCGTGGTCGACGCGACGCGGGTCATCGGGCGGTTCTTCCGTGCGCATCCCCTGCGGTGAAACGCGATTGACGCAGGTCAAGCCGCTCGGCGACGATGTTTCACCCCAGCGGGGAACGTCCCGTGTCCCCCTCGTCGCATCGGAGTGTCCTGTGAAGGTGCTTGTCCTGAACGCCGGCTACGAGCCGCTGCAGACCGTTTCGGTCCCGCACGCGATCCGCATGCTGGTACGCCACGTCGCGGAGATCCACGAGGCCGAGGAGGGCCTCGCCTACGGGCTGTTCCCGCGCCCGAAGATCGTGCGGTTGCTGCGCTACGTCGTCATGAAGTGGCGATATACGCAGCCGCCGCGCTGGTCCCGGCGCGGCGTGCTGGCCCGTGACGGCCACCGCTGCGCCTACTGCGGGCAGCGCGCCACCACGATCGACCACGTGACGCCGCTGAGCCGCGGCGGCGCCCGGACCGACTGGCTCAACACGGTCGCCGCGTGCGGGGGCACCGCCCGCAGCTGCAACGCCCGCAAGGCCGACAAGCTGCCGGGCGAGGCCGGGATGAAGCTGCGCTTCACGCCGTACGTCCCGGCGTGGGACCAGCTGCACCGGCCCGGCGCTTGAGCACGGCCTGTCCGTCGGCACACCGGCGGGCAGGCCGTTAGGCTCGAACCGATCGCCACCCGCATCCGTGTGTCCCGTGTGTTCTGGGGAAGGCCCGGGGAGGTCGCCGTGACCGAGGCAGGAGAGCTGATCGCCGGGCGCTACCGGCTGGCCGATCGGATCGGCCAGGGCTCCATGGGCGTCGTCTGGCGCGCCCGCGACGAGCGGCTCGACCGGGTCGTCGCGGTCAAGCAGCTGGACTACGACGCGGCCATCGGGCAGGCCGCCGGTGACCAGGCGAGCCGGCGCGCGCTGCGCGAGGCACGGCTGACCGCGCGCCTGCGGCACCCGCACGCGATCACGGTCCACGACGTCGTCGAGGCGCCCGGCGGGCCTTACCTGGTGATGGAGTACCTGCCGTCGCGCAGCCTGGCGCAGATCCTGCTCGACCGGGAGACGATCCCGGCCGAGGAGGTGGCGCGCATCGGAGCACCGATCGCGGCGGCGCTCGCCGCCGCGCACGCCGAGGGGGTCGTGCACCGCGACGTCACCCCCGCCAACGTCCTGCTCGGCGAGTCCGGCGCCGTCAAGATCGCCGACTTCGGCATCTCGCGGGCCACCGGCGAAGGCACCGTGACCGGCGGCGGGTTCATCGCGGGCACACCGGCCTACCTGGCCCCGGAGGTCGCCGGCGGCCACGAAGCCGGCTTCCCGGCCGACGTCTTTTCCCTCGGGGCGACGCTCTACCGCGCGCTGGAGGGCGCTCCCCCGTTCGGCAACGACGACAACGCGATCACGCTGTTGCTGCGCATCGCGAAGGAGGAGATCGTCCCGCCGCGGCACGGCGGGCCACTCGCCGAGGTGCTCACCCGCATGCTGCAGCGGGACCCCGAAGCGCGCCCCTCCATGGCGGAGGTCCAGGAGCTGTTCGAGGCGGTCACCGGCGGCCGTCCCCTCCCGCCGCCGCGCCCCCGGCCCCGGGCAGGCACCCGGCTGCTGCGCGTCCGCCGTCCGCGACGCCGGCTCGTCCTGGCGGGCGCCGCGGGCGCGGTCCTGCTGGCCCTCGGCGTGGTGATCGGCACGGTGATCGTCCCCGGCGGCACGACGACCGTCGCCGCACCGGCCTCGTCCCCTCCTCCGGGGCCGGCGACCTCGAGCCCGGCGCCGACCGCACCCGCCGATCTCGGCTGCGCGGCCCGCTACCAGGTGACGAACTCGTGGCCCGGCGGCTACCAGGTCGAGGTGACCGTGCGCAACGACCGGACGGCGGGCCTGTCCGGCTGGAGCGTCCGCTGGCAGCTGCCCGCCGGTCACCGCATCAGCGGCTTGTGGAACGGCACCTTCAAGGTCGACGGTTCCACGGTGACGGTCGAAAACGCCGCCTGGAACGCGAAGCTCGACGCGGACAAGGCCACGACGTTCGGCCTGATCGCCCTGACGCAGAACGGAAGTGACGACGCCCGCCCGGCGCTCACCTGCCGGACGCTCTGACCCCGGGGAGGCGTCGAGCCCCTGCCTGGCAACGTCTTCCACTACGACCACCGGAACCTCGCCAAGTCCCGCGCCTTTGTCGAAGCCGTCGACCAGGCGCGGCGCTGACTGTCCGTCGTTGAGCCGGTCAGCGTAATTCGCGGAAGATCGGGCTCCGGGCTCAACTCCTCCGGCGGCCGGCTCGTCCGTAGTGGTGATCGATCACCACATGGAGGTGCCAGTGCGAAGAAAATTTTCGGCGTTCGCGGTCGTGCTCGCCGGTGCGGCGGGCGTGGCCGGGCTCGCCCCGCCGTCCGCGACAGCCGTGGTCGCCGCGGAACCGTCCTCGACCGTCACGCTCCCCACCGGGGACCGGGTGGCGGTCCGGACCGCCCCGGACGGCCGCGACACCTTCGACGTGCAGCCGGCCGCGGACAAGGGCATGGCCAGGGCGCTGGTGCACCTGCGGCTCGGCGGCCGGGACTACGAGGTGCCCGGCACCGCGCTGCCCTACCTCGGGCGCGGCCTCGACCTGAGCCTGTTCGACGTCAAGGCGCTGCTGGCCGGCGCGAAGGCCCCGGTGGACACCGCGACCTTCGGCGCCGCGCTGGCGAAGCAGTTCAAGGAAGACAACGCCCGCGGCCGGTTCGGCGGCCAGGGGCTGTTCGCGAACGGCGTCCGGTACGCGCTCGCCGGAGCGCCGGAGCGGCAGGCCGCCCGGCCGCGGTCGGTGATGCGGACGGTGTCCGTCGACGCCACCGACATCGCGGGCAAGCCCGCCGACACCGGCATCGCGTTCCTCTACAACACCGACGACGGCAACACCCTCGCCCCGGACGAGAACTTCAACTACTTCTTCGGCGGCACGGCCAAGTTCAGCGTGCCGGACGGCAACTACAGCGCCCTCGGCGTGTTCTGGACGACCGACGCCGACGGCAACCCGACCGAGCTGCGGTTCAGCGCGCAGCCGGAGTTCGCGGTGAAGGCGGACGCGACCGTCCGCGTCGACGCGAAACGGGCGTCCAGCAAGCTGACCTGGGTGACGCCGCGTCCGGCGCTGCTCGACGACACCGGCTTCCTCTTCCGCCGGGCCGCCAAGACCGGGCCGGCGCTGCTCGTCGACTTCGACGCCGGGCCCGGCGTGCCGATCTCGGTGTCGCCGACGAGCGTCCCGGTGCGCACCGGGGCGATGCAGACCTACCCGTACAGCAGGCTCGTGTCCCCGCCCGGGCCGGGCACGCCGTACGAGTACGTGCTGCAGAAGGCGAGCATCGGCGTGATTCCGCAGCAGCGGTACGTGATCACGGCGAAGGACGTCGCCGCGGTGGACGCCACCTACTTCAGCGAATACTCCTCGCTCGGCATGCGCCAGCGCAGCGGGATGTTCACGTTCGAGGACGTCAGCGGCCGGGCGGGGCACCCGATCCAGCTGCCGCGCAAGCAGACCGAGTACGTCTCGGCGGCGCCGGACCTGGGGTGGTTCGGCGGGTTCGCGAAGTACACCCTGCCGGGGCCGTTCCCCGGCTGGGCGGGCGGCCAGGGCGAGCCGTTCCACACCTACCAGGGCGGCTCGTCGGTCACCGAGGACTGGAACCGCTTCCCCCTGCACCCGGCGGGCGAGGTGGCCCTGCTGCCGCTGAACGACAGCCGGGCGTACACGCTGCCCGGCGCGACGCGGGCGGGCGATCTGCTGCGCTTCTCGATCACGCCGTTCAGCGACAACCAGCCCGGCCACACCGGCTACGGCTTCTCCGGCGAGTCCCGGGACACCGTCACCGGGTCCTACCGCTTCACCCAGGACGGCACCACCCTGGCCGAAGGCACTCCGCAGGGCGCCCGCGCGGCCGCGTTCGAGACGGAGGTCGCGCCCGGCCCGTCGACGCTGGGGCTCACCATCGACGCCGGGCGCACCGGGCCGATGTACCACCAGAGCACCGCGACCCACACCGAGTGGACGTGGAAGTCCCGGCACGTCGAAGGCGTCACCCTGCCACCGACGCTGTACTGCGCCCGCGGGGACGGCGGACCGGACCGGGAGTGCGCGGTCGAACCGCTGCTGACGCTGGGGTACGCGGTCGGCGGGCTGCGGCCGGACGGCTCCACCGCGAGCGGCCCGCAGGGCCTGGACCTCACGGTCGGGCACCTGCAGCAGAGCACCGGCTCGCCGGTGACGGCCGCGACCGTGCAGTACTCGACCGACGGCACGACCTGGCAGGACGCGACCGTCACCGCCCGCGGCAACGGCGTCTTCCACGCGGACTTCACCGCGACCACGGAGGCGTTCCGGGGCACGGACGTCTCCCTGCGCGTCACGGCCGCCGACGCGGCCGGGGCGACCATCGCCGAGACGATCACCGCCGCCTACCACGTCTACGTGCAATGAGGGGACTGTCCACAGTGAACAGGAGATGGCTGGGAGCACTGGCCGCCGCGGTGGCGGCCCTCGGTGTGGTCACGCCGGCGGCGAGTGCCGCACCGGGGCCGCGCGTGGCGTGCCCCGAACAGCCGGGCGTGCTGCGTTGCCTCACCACGTACACGCCGGGCGCGGCGCGCGCGTTCGGTCCGGCCGGCTGGGGCGCCGACGACCTGGCGTCGGCCTACGCGCTGCCCGCCTCGGCGGGGCCCGACACCGTCGTCGGCATCTCGATCGCCTTCGACGCCCCGAACCTGGAGTCCGATCTGGCCGCCTACCGGGCGCAGTACGGCCTGCCGCCGTGCACGACGGCGAACGGCTGCTTCCGCAAGGTGAACCAGCAGGGCGCGGCGGCACCGCTGCCGGAGGTGCACTTCGGCTGGGCCATGGAGTCCACATTGGACGTCTCGATGGTGTCGGCGGCGTGCCCGTCGTGCCGGATCCTGGTCGTGGAGGGCAACTCGCCCGGGTTCGCGGACCTGGCGGAGACGGTGGACACCGCGGTGCGGCTGGGCGCGACGGTGGTGTCGAACAGCTACGGCGCCCGGGAAGGCGGGGCACCGCTGGCGTACGCGAGCCACTACCAGCACCCGGGCGTGACGGTCGTGGCCTCCTCCGGTGACAGCGGCTTCACGGCCGCGAGCTACCCCGCGGTCCTGGCCTCGACGGTCGCGGTCGGCGGGACGTCGCTGGCCCGCGACCCGGACTCCCCGCGCGGCTGGGCGGAGCAGGCCTGGTCCTACGGCGGCAGCGGCTGTTCGGCCTACATCGCGAAGCCGAAGTGGCAGAAGGACACCCACTGCGGCAAGCGGACGGTCGCGGACGTGTCGGCGGCGGCCGAGGACATCGCGATCCACTACGCGGAGGCGGGCGGCTGGCTCCCGGTCCGCGGCACGAGCGCGTCGGCACCGTTCGTCGCGGGCCTGATCGGCCGCTCCGGGCACGCGGGGACCACCCAGCCTGCGGACGTGTACGCGAAGGCGGGATCGTTCACCGACGTCACCACGGGGTCCAACGACCCGGCAGGCGCGGGCAAGAAGTGCGGCGGCGACTACCTGTGCGTGGCGGGCCCGGGCTACGACGCCCCGACGGGGGTCGGCGTGCCGAACGGCCTGGCGGGCTTCTGATCGCCTGACCTCAACGGCTCTTTCCCGACGTCCGGCGTCGGGAAAGAGCCGTTCAGGAGCCGCCCGGACGGCAGAGACCGCGTTCGTACGCCAGCAGGCCCGCGCCCGTCCGGTGCGCGCACCCCAGCTTCCGCACCACCCTCGCCACGTGCTCCCGCACGACCGGCTCCGGCAGCTCCAGCCGCTGCGCGATCTCCGCGTTCGTCAGCGCCGCTCCCACCGCCGCGAGCACCTCGGTCTCGCGGGCCGACAGGCGGTCCACCGCCGCCATCCGTTCGTCGCGCGGGCCGGACAGCCGGCTCGCCGCCGACACCCACCGGCGGGAGGCGTCCGGGGACAGCACCAGGTGGCCGTCCGCCGCCAGGCGCACCCCCTTGACCAGGTCCCGCGGGCGGGCCGAGCGCAGCAGGAACCCCGCCGCACCGTCGCGGAGGGCGCGCAGGATGCCCGCGTCCGAGTCGAACGTCGCCAGGGCCACCACCGCCGGCCGGTGGGGGAACTCCTCCGGACGGCTCAGGCGCAGGTCGAGCAGCAGCACGTCCGGCAGCCGCCGGCGGAGGGTGGTCCGGGCCGCCGTCGCGTCGGGGACGGCGCCGACCAGCTCGACGCCGTCCGCCTCGTCGAGGACCGTGCTCAGGCGGGCTCGCACCGCCGGGTCGCGTTCGGCCACCAGGACCCGGACCGGCGGCGGGGCGAGCACCCTCAGTCCTTCGGCCGCAGGCGGATCAACGGCAGGTCCTTCTTCGACGCGCCGACCAGGTCACGGCCGCCCGGGCCGCGGAGCCGCACCTCGCGGAACCGCACCGACGACAGCTGCGCGGCTTCGATCGGGTAGACGTCGCCGTAGCGCTTGATCTTCTCGACCAGCTCCTTGCCGAGCAGCTCGACGAGCCCGGCGTGCCGGGTCGCGCCACCGCCGAGCGGGACGTCCAGCTGCTTGCGGACCTCGGGGAACCGCTGGTCCAGCTCGACGGCCAGCTGGTGGATCGTGACGTACGCGCGGCCGAACTCCTCGGCGTCCGGGCCCGGCGGGATCTCCTCCAGCACCTTGATGAGCTTGGCGTCCATCCCGAGCTTGTCCCACAACGTCACGTCTTTTCCTCCGCTCACGACCGCCGTTGGTCTACCAGAGGACCGGCACGCGGTCCACTCCCCCGGTCACACGGTTGGTCCGGACGCGGAGTTCATCGACGCCGACGGCCAGGCGCAGCCCCGGGAACCGCCGGAACAGCGACCCGAACACGACGCCCAGCTCCGTGCGCGCCAGGCTGGCGCCGATGCAGAACCAGCCGCCGTGGGCGAAGGAAAGGTGGGAGACCGGCTTGCGCCCGGGGTCGAACGTCCCGCCGGCGGAGAACACCGACGGGTCCCGGTTGGCGGCCCCGAGCGCCAGCACGACCGCGTCCCCGCGGGCGATCGTCACGCCGCCGAGCTCGAGGTCGTCGTGGGCGTACCGCAGGACGCCGAGCCCGCTCGGGGCGGCCAGCCGCAGGATCTCCTCGACCACGTCGTGCACGCGGCCCTCGGGGTCGGCGGCCAGCGCGTCCCGGCGGGCCAGGTCGGTGAGCAGGTAGAGCACGCCGAGGTCGATCCGGTTGGAGGTCGTCTCGTGCCCGGCGAACAGCAGGCCGGCGGCGAGCCGAGCGAGGTCGTCGTCGCCGAAGTCCGGATCGCCGGCCTGCGCGCGCACCATGTCCGAGACGACGTCGTGGCCGGGTGCCCGCCGTTTGACCGCGGCGAGCCTGCCCATGTAGGCGGTGAACTCGCCGAGCGCCGCGTCCGCGCCGCCGCCGATGTCCATCCGGCCCATCCGGTCCGACAGCACCCGGAAGGTCTCGCGATCCTCGTACGGGACGCCGAGCAGCTCGCAGATCACCAGGACCGGCAGCGGGAACGACAGGTGTTCGTGCAGGTCGACCGGGCCGTCGCCGTCGCGAGCCCGCTCCATGGCGTCGAAGCAGCCGTCGGCGAGTTGTCGGACGCGGCCGGTGAGCCGCCGGATCCGGTTGGCGGAGAAGGCGGGCACGAGCATCCGCCGCATCCGCGCGTGCTCGGCGTGCTCGGTCTCGTGGTCGCCTTGCGGGCGGCTGAGGATCGCGGCGTCCGAAAGCGCCGACGCCTCCTCCGGCGCGGGGTGCGAGCGCCCCAGCCGCGGATCGGTGAAGGCGGCGCGCACCTGCTCGAACCCGGTGACCAGCCAGGCGGGATCCCCGGCCGGCGTGGTCACGGCCACCACCGGTCCCTGCCGGCGCAGCACCTCGAACAGCGGCGCGATCTCCAGGACGTTCGGCCGCGCGAACGGCAGGCGCGGGGTGTCCGTGGTGGCGGTCATGGGTTTCTCCTCCCGGGTGCGCGGCCGAACGGCGCGAACGCGGGCGGGCCGGTCACCGGCCGCTCCCGGTCCCCCGCGATCCACGGTACTCACGAACAGGGCCGCCGGACCCGGAACGCGGGTTCCCCGCCCAATCGGGCGAGCGCTTCGCGTGCAACCGGGCAGCCGGGTGGTTCCGTCCGGTGAGCGACCGAACGAAGGAGATCTCCCCATGCGCAGGCTGTCCGCTGTCCCGGCCGTGGCCCTCGTCGTCCTGGGTGCCGTGGCGTGTGGCACCAACGCCCCGCCCGGATCGACACCGGCGCCGGCCTCGGCACTGTGTTCGGCCTCCTACGAACCCCGCGAACTCGTCGTCAGCGGGCCTTGGTATTCGTCGCCGCCGACCGCGCCGGAGGGCAGCCGGACCACCGACGCGGCCACGATCAGGAAGATCGCCGCCGCCGCGTGCGCGTTGCCGGAACCGCCGTCGGACCTGCTTTGCACCGCCGAAATGGGGCCTTCTCAGGAGCTCTGGTTCATCGACGCCCAAGGCCGGACGACGGCCCTCGCCGCCGCCGGGTTCAGCTGCCAGTTCGTCGAAGGGCTGGGGACCCGGCGGTACCGGGCCAAGCCGCTCTGGGAAGCGCTCGCCGCGGCCGGGCTCCCCTCGGTGCCGGTCCGCTGAGCCCATCGTCCACAAAGGACGCGGGGCGGACCACCGCCGGAATTGGTCCAGGCCACGAAAGGGCAGTGCGGAGGGCCGTCCGTACCCGACCGGGCCGCCGGTCATTGACCGCGCCGGGACGCCTGCCTACGGTCCGGTCACCGTCTCCGGTGGACGCGGGGCCGGCCGGCCCCGCGGAAGCCGCCCGCTTTCGAGGAGGTGCCATGCTGTCGAGGCGTACCTTCGTCACCGCCGGCCTGGTCGCCGCCGCGGCGAGCACGCCGCTGTGGTCCGCCGTCACCACTCCGCGGGCGCGCGCCGCCGCGGCCCTGCCGTTGACACTGAAGAACAATTCGGGCAGCGGCACCGTCTACGCCTACATCAGCGGCGCGGACACCGCGGGCCGCCCCGGCTTCGTCACCGCCGACGGCCGGTTCCAGCCGCTGGCCAACCCGTCGGCGCCGGTGACACCGATCCCGGACTACGCGATTCCCCTCGGCGGCCCGGGTTCCCAGGTCACCGTGGCGCTGAGCGGCTACCTCATCGGCGGCCGCGTGTGGTTCTCGGTCGGCAAGAAGATCCAGTTCTTCGTCAACCCCGGTCCCGGCCTGGTGCAGCCCGGTTTCACCAGCTCGGACCCGAACTGGCAGACGAACTGGACGTTCTGCGAGTTCACCTACAACAGCGCGAACCTCTACGCGAACATCAGCTACGTCGACATGGTCGCGCTGCCGGTGTCGATGGCCACCACCGGCGCGGCGGGCGCGCAGTCGGTCAGCCCGCTGCCGGACGGCGCCCTCGGGAACATCGCGGCCGGGCTGCGCGCGCAGCACGGCACCGATGGCGCGCCGTGGGACCGGCTGGTCGTCACCGACGCGGGGGGCCAGGTGGTGCGGGTGCTCGCGCCGGGCCACTCCCCCGTCGACTTCGGCGGCTACTGGACGAACTACCTCAACGCCGTCTGGGACCGCTACCGCACGACCCCGCTGACGATCAACGGCCAGGGCGGCATCGGGTCCTACACCGGCACGGTCAGCGGCGACGCCATCGTGTTCGCCGGCCTGAACACCAACGGCGTGCCGTTCACCAAGCCGAGCGCGGCGGACATCTTCGGCTGCGCGAGCGGCCCGCTGTACAACTCCGGCAGCGACGCCCGCGGCGCGGTCGCCGCCCGGCTGGCCGCCGCGCTGAACCGCAGCAGCCTGCTGGTGGCCGGCGGGAACAACCAGCCCGACGGCGTCGCGCCCGCGCAGTACTACAAGGACGCCACCACCAACCACTACGCCCGCCTGGTGCACCAGTACGCGTCGATCGGCTACGCCTTCCCGTACGACGACGTCGGCCCGACCGGCGCCCAGCCCGTCGACGGCCACCTCCAGGACCCGGCCCCGACGTCCTGGACGGTCGCGCTCGGGCCGGGCGCGGGCGGCGGCACGACCCCGCCCGGCTCCGGCGGCACGAGCGCGTACTCGACCATCCAGGCGGAGGCCTACAACGCCCAGAGCGGCACGCAGAACGAGTCCTGCGCCGACACGGGCGGCGGGGTGGACGTCGGCTGGATCGCGAACGGCGACTGGCTGAAGTACGCCCGCGTCGACTTCGGGTCGAGCTCGCCGAACCAGTTCGTCGCCCGCCTCGCCTCGGGCGCGGCCGCCGGGGTCAGCGGCGCGATCCGGGCCCGCCTGGACAGCGCGACGGGCCCGGTGATCGCCGAGATCGACTTCGGGAACAACGGTGGCTGGCAGCAGTGGCAGACCGTGCCGGCCAACGTCGTCGCCCCGGCCACCGGCGTGCACGATCTCTACCTGACGTTCTCCGGGAGCGCATCGGACTTCGTCAACGTCAACTGGTTCACCTTCACCCGTTAAGCGGTCTCCGGGACCACGACGACCTTGCCGTGCACCCCGCCCGCGGCGGCGCGGGCGTGCAGCGACGGCAGTTCGGCCAGCGGCACCCGCTCGGCGACGTCGATCCGCAGCTCACCGCGGTCGACCTGGCCGGCCAGCTCGGCCAGCCGGCCGGCGTCGCTGCGGACGAACAGGTCGATGCCGCGGACGTCGCGGTCCGCGTCGCCGGGTGCGGGCATCCACACCGTCGTGTTCACCAGGACCCCGCCCGGGCGGATCAGCGGCACCAGCGCGGCCAGCTGCTCCGGGGTGACCGGGGCCAGGTTCAGCACGAGGTCGACCGGCTCGGTCACCACCGACGGCACGTCAGCGGTGCTGCGGCCGACGGCGATCACGTCGGCACCGGCGTTCCCGGCCAGCTGCACCGCGTACCCGCCGACCGCTCCCCGGGCGCCGTTGACCAGCACCCGCTGCCCGGCGGCCACCTTGCCGTGCTCGAACAACGCCTGGTAGGCGGTGAGCCCGACCAGCGGCAACGCGGCCGCGTCGGCCAGCGGGACGCTCTTGGGCGCCGCGGTCAGCACCTCGGCCGGGGCGAGGACGTACTCGGCGGCGGCGCCGGGCTTGTCCATCGGCAGGAAGCCGACGACCTCGGCGCCGTCCTCGAACCCGGTCACGCCCTCGCCGAGCGCGTCGACCGTGCCGGCCACGTCGATGCCCGGGGTGTGCGGCAGCTCCACCGGGATCGGCCCCCGCATGAAGCCGCCGCGGATGTTCGCGTCGACCGGGTTGAACGACGTCGCCGCCACCCGGATCCGGACCTGCCCGGCCCCGGGGACGGGCCGGTCCACGTCCTCGTGGCGCAGGACGCCGGGGTCGCCGTACTCGTGGAACCGCACTGCCTTCATCGGGGGTCGCTCGCTTTCGTCCGTGATCCACTTCGCCCCCAGGATCGCGGCCGCGCGCCCGATCAGCCTGGGCCGGTCTGGCCCACCCTGACGACGGACGGCGGCCCGGCGGCGCCGACGACCTCGCCGAGCCGGGCAGCGTCGGCCGAGCCCGGTGCCGCGGTGAGGACGACCGCCATCAGGCCGTCCGCCGGGACCTCGAGCAAATTTCCGTCGAGGGCGATGTCACCACCGTCCGGGTGCTGGAAGACCGCACGGTTCTCGTACGTGGTCACCGTTTCCGGGGCGCGCCACAGGGTGTCGAACGGCCGGCTCGTGCTCCGCAGCTCGTCGACGAGCCCGGCGAGGGCGGGGTCCGCGGGGTAGCGCAGGGCGGTGTCCCGCAGCCGGGCGGCGAGCATCGCCCGGAACCCGGCCGCGCGTTCGTCGGTCCGGCTGATCCCGCGGGGTGCGTTGCGGAACGTGCGCCAGGCGACGTTCCAGTCCCGGTCGTGCCCGGTGGGGCCGCCGGCCTGCAACGCGAACCACGCACTGTTGACGGCGACGACGTTCCACGCCGTGTCGGCCAGGAACGCGGGGGTGCCGCCGAAGCGTTCCAGCAGCCGCAGCGCCGCCGGCCCGGCCTCGCGCGGGACCCGCCCCTCCACCGGGGCGTACCCGGCCAGTGCGCAGAGCCGCTCGTAGTCCGCCCGCCCGAGCCGCAACGCCCCGGCGATCGCCGCCACCACCCCGGCCGACGGGTGGCGCCGCCCCTGCTCCAGCCGCCGCACGTAGTCCGCGGACACGCCGGCCAGCTCGGCCAGCTCCTCCCGCCGCAACCCGCGGGTCCGCCGCCGGCCACCCGCCGGCCCGGCCACGGCCGGATCGGTGTTCTCCCGCAGCCGGCGCACCGCGGCACCGAGATCGTGCACAGCCATGGCACCAGGGTGGACCAGCCTCCGGCCGCGCCGTCCCCCTCCCGCCTCGTGGTGCCCCTTCAATCACGCGAGATGCCCTTCCAATCACGCGAGATCCGCGCCCAATCACACGAGATCCGCGCCCAGTCACGCGAGATCCGCGCCCGATCACACGAGATCCGCGTCTGATCACGCGAGTGACGGGCACCGGGCAGGCGAACTCGAGGCACCGGCGGCGCCAGGACGTCCGCCCGGTGTTCCGTTGAGCGGACCGAGGCACCGAGACCGGGCGGCGGGGCACGGAAGCCGTGCCTCTAGGATCACGCCGGTGACCACCTACGACGACACGTTCGAGCACCTCGACCCCTCGGCGCTGCCGGAGCGGCAGCAGCGGATCCTGGTCGCGATCCGGGACTGGGTGGTCCAGCACGGCTACTCCCCCAGCACGCGCGAAATCGGCGAGGCCGTCGGCCTGCAGTCGACGTCGTCGGTGTCGAAGCACCTGGCGAGCCTCGAAGACAAGGGTTTCCTCCGCCGCGGCGCCACCGTGTCCCGGCCGATCGACGTGCGCGCGTTCCTCACCGGCACCGCGTCCGCCGATGACGGCGACTCGGTCCCGGTGCCCGTCGTCGGCGACATCGCCGCCGGCACGCCGATCTCGGCCGTCGAGCACACCGACGACGTCCTCAAGCTCCCCCGCGACCTCACCGGCCGCGGCACGGTGTTCGGCCTGCGCGTCCGCGGCGACTCGATGATCGACGCGGCCATCTGCGACGGCGACATCGTCGTGGTCAAGCAGCAGTCCGAAGCCCACTCGGGTCAGATCGTCGCGGCGATGATCGACGAAGAGGCGACGGTCAAGGTCTACCGCCGCCGCGACGGCCACGTGTACCTGGAGCCCCGCAACCCGGCCTACGACGTCATCGACGGCGACCGCGCGGTGATCCTCGGCGCGGTGGTTTCGGTGCTGCGCAGCGTCTAACCCCGGCTCACCAGGTGACCGGCAGCTCGTACACGCCGTACACCGACCCGTCGTGCTTGAACGGGATCTCGCCGGCGTCGGTGGCCAGCGCCAGCGTCGGGATCCGCCGGTACAGCGTGCTGTAGACGACCTGCAGCTCCAGCCGGGCCAGCGGCTGCCCGAGGCACTGGTGGACGCCGAAGCCGAAGGCCACGTGGCGGTGCGCGTCGCGGGTCAGGTCCAGCCGGTCGCCGCCGGGGAAGACCTCCGGGTCGCGGTTGGCGATGTCGTTGGCCATGATCAGGCCTTCGCCCGCGCGGATGGTCTCACCCGCGATCTCGATGTCCTCCAGCGCGACGCGGCGGCGCCCGTTGTGCGTGATGTTCAGGTAGCGCAACAGTTCTTCGACCGCCGACGCGACCAGCGCCGGATCGTCGCCCTCCCGCAGCAGCGCCAGCTGGTCCGGGTGCTCCAGCAGGGCCAGGGTGCCCAGCGCGATCATGTTCGCCGTCGTCTCGTGGCCGGCGATGAGCAGCAGGACGCCCATCTGCGCCGCTTCGACGCGGGTCAGCTCCCCCGCCGCGACCCGGGTGGCGAGCCCGGAGAGCAGGTCGTCGCCGGGGCGCTCGAGCTTCGCCCCCACCAGCTCGTCGAGGTAGCCGATCAGCGCCCGGTGCCCCGCCGCCCGCTCCTCGGGCTGGGCGTCGCGGTGGACGATGACCTTGCTGTTGTCCTGGAAGAAGTCGTGATCGGCGTACGGGACGCCGAGCAGCTCGCAGATCACCAGTGACGGCACCGGCAGCGCGAACGCCTCCACGAGATCCACCGGCTTCGGCCCGGCCAGCAGCCGGTCGATCCGGTCGTCGACGATCTTCTGCACGGCCGGGCGCATCGCGGCGACCCGGCGGATCGTGAACGGCGCCGTCACCATCCTGCGCAGCCGCGCGTGCTCGGGGTTGTCCATCAGGATGAAGCTGATGCCGGTGCCGCCCTTCGGCAGCGGCGCGGGGCTCGGGTACCCCGGCCGGGTGATGTCGGCGCTGACCCGGGGATCGGCCAGCAGCGCCCGCTGGTCGGCGTAGCGGGTCACCAGCCACGGCGTGCTCCCGTCCCACAGCCGGACGCGGGCGAGCGGGGTCTCCCCCTGCAGCGCGCGGGCGGCGGGCGGCGGGTCGAACGGGCAGCCCGCGGCCCGGGTCATCGGGAACTCGGGGATCTCGGTCGTCGTCATCGTTCCTCCGCAGTGGCCGTCGGTTCGTCAGCAGTCAACCGAAGACTGTTACGCTAAGTCAAGCGCTTGATTTAACTCGACTCTTCTCGGAGGACCGCAGTGGCCGACCCATCCACCCCCGCCCGGGAGGCGTCGCCGCGCGCGAACCTCGTCGTCGCGGTCCTCGCCCTCGCCGGCATCACCGTCTCGCTGATGCAGACGCTGGTCATCCCGCTGATCCCGGCGCTGCCCGGGCTGCTGCACGCCTCCGCGGCCGACGCGACCTGGGCCATCACCGCCACCCTGCTCGCGGGCGCGGTGGCGACGCCGACCATGGGCCGGCTCGGCGACATGTACGGGAAGCGGCGGATGCTGCTCATCAGCCTCGGCGCGCTGGTCGCGGGCTCGACGATCGGCGCGCTGTCCGACAGCCTCGTGCCGATGGTCGCCGGCCGGACCCTGCAGGGCCTCGCCGCCGGCGTCATCCCGCTGGGGATCAGCATCATGCGTGACGAGCTGCCCGCCGAACGGCTCGGCTCGGCCACGGCGCTGATGAGCGCGTCGCTCGGCGTCGGGGGTGCGCTGGGCCTGCCCGCGGCGGCACTGCTGGCCGAGAACGCCGACTGGCACGCCCTCTTCTGGACCGCGGCCGGGCTCGGGGTGGTCGTCACGGCGCTGGTCGTCGCGTGCGTGCCGGAGTCGCCGGTCCGCACGGGCGGCCGGTTCGACGTGCCCGGCGCGGCCGGGCTGTCGGTGGCCCTGGTGTGCCTGCTGCTGGCCATCTCCAAGGGTGCCGACTGGGGCTGGGGCAGCGTGGCGACGCTGAGCCTGTTCGCGGCCGCCGTGGTCGTCCTGCTGCTGTGGGGCCGCTGGGAGCTGCGGACGGCGCGGCCGCTGGTGGACCTCCGGACGACCGTGCGGCGCCAGGTGCTGCTGACCAACATCGCCTCGGCGGTGTTCGGCTTCGCGATGTTCGCGATGTCCCTGGTCCTGCCGCAGCTGCTGCAGCTGCCGGCGGCCACCGGGTACGGCCTCGGGAAGTCGATGCTGGCGGTGGGCCTGGTGATGGCGCCGTCCGGGCTGGTGATGATGGCGCTGGCCCCGGTGTCCGCGCGCGTTTCGGCGACGCGCGGGCCGAAGACGACGCTGATGCTCGGCGCGGTGGTCGTCGCGGCCGGGTACGCGCTCGGCGTCGTCCTGATGAGCGCGACCTGGCACCTGGTGCTGATCTCGAGCGTCATCGGCGCCGGGATCGGGCTCGCCTACGGCGCGATGCCGGCGCTCGTCATGGGAGCCGTGCCGGTAACGGAAACGGCGGCCGCCAACAGTCTCAACACGCTGATGCGGTCGATCGGGACGTCGGTGTCCAGCGCCACGGCCGGGCTGATCCTCGCCCGGCTGACGATCTCGTTCGGGCCGGCCACCTTGCCGTCGCGGAACGGGTTCCGGCTCGTGCTCGGGATGGGCTCGGCCGCGGCACTGATCGCGCTGGCCGTGGCCGCGTTCCTGCCCCGGCGCGCCCCGGCGGCGACTCGTCCGGAGCCCGCCGTCGCGGCCGGCCGCTGACCGTCCCCGCGGCCCGAGGAGCGGACGGTGCGCGCACGGTGCGCGTCCGGTCAGCGCCGGGCGGAAACCTTCGGGTCAGCGCCGGGCCACGACGGTCCGGCACCGACCTTCAGGAGCGGGCATGACGAGCAGGAACGCCTTGGTGACGGGAGCTTCGCGGGGCATCGGCCGAGCGGTCGCGCTGCGGCTGGCCGCCGACGGCGCGGTGGTCGCGGTGCACCACGGCGGGAACGAAGTGGCGGCGAAGGAAACGGTCGCGCTGATCGAGAACGCGGGCGGCCGCGCCTTCCCGGTGGCGGCCCGGTTCGGCGAAGCGGGCGCGATCGACCGGCTGGCCGGCGCGGTGACCTCGGAGTTCGGCGACGGCGGGCTGGACATCCTGGTCAACAACGCGGGCATCGGCTCCCACAGCTCGATCGGCACCCTGACCGAGGAGGAACTGGACCGGCTCCTGGCGGTGAACGTCAAGACGCCGATGCTGCTGATCCAGCGCCTGCTGCCGCTGCTCAACGACGGCGGCCGGATCGTGACGGTGGGTTCGATGGCGACCCGCATCGCGGTCCAGGCGCAGATCGGCTACACGGTGAGCAAAGCGGCGGTCGAGGCGCTGGCGCCGACGCTGGCGAACGAACTGGGCCACCGCGGGATCACGGTGAACACGGTGGCACCGGGCCCGATCCGCACGGACATGACCGAGCCGATGCTGGCGATTCCGGAAGCGGCGGCGGGATTGACGGCGATGACGGCCCTGGGCCGGATCGGCGAGCCGGCGGACGTCGCGGAGGTGGTGGGCTTCCTGGCCGGGCCCGGTGGGCGGTGGATCACCGGGCGGACGCTGGACGTGTCGGGCGGCACGTTCCTCGGGCCGATCGCACCCGCCTGAGCGCTCGCCTCCCCGTCAGGCGCGGGCGGCCAGGCCGTCCAGGTGGAGGACCCCTCCGGCGTGGTTCTCCGCGACGAACTCCGGACCTTTCGTCACCAGGCGGGCGATTGCCGTTGCGTGGCCGTGGCCGAGGCCGTGTTCGGCCTTGAGCCACGCGACTGTTTCGCCCGTCTTGGTGAGGTTCCTGGCCGCCGCCAGCTCGAGGAAGGCCCGAGGGGTGATGCCCGTCTGCTTCTCCGCGTTGTCGAGGTAAGCCTGAAAAGACATCGTTGCTCCCAGCTTCTGCCGAACAGGCCGGGGTTTTCCCCGTCCGCCGCCAACCTCTCACCGACAACTTTTTTTGTCAAGACCGGACCGCGACCACCGCCGACGTCGTGTACGGCAGCACGAAGGTCCCGCCGAGCGCATCGATCGCCGCGCCGACCTCGGACAGCACCTCCGCCAGCGCGTCCGCCGGCAACCGCGTCAGCCCGCCCGTCGTGGGCAGGAGGTCGAGCCACTCGTCGCGCGTGTACGTCCGCTCCCACTCGAACTGCCGGCGGTCCGGGTCGCCGAGCCCGTCCGTCGCCGCCATCGCGTCGGCGAACCCGGTGAACATCACGTCGTAGAGCTCCGCGGCCGGCCGCGACTCCCCCGCGAACGGCGAGTCCGGCAGCACGCGACGGCACGCTGCCGCGAAGGCGTCCGCCACCTCGGCGGGCGGCTGGAACACGTGCGCGAACACGGCGAGCAGGCCGCCGGGCCGCAGCACCCGCACCGCCTTGGCCGGGCCCGCGTGCGGGTCGACCCAGTGCCACGCCTGCCCGGCGACGACCGCGTCGTAGGTTCGGCCACCCGGCTCCCACTCTTCGAACTTCGCCACCTCGACGTCGATCCCGCCGCGACGCGCGAAGGCGGCCATCCGGGCGTCGGGGTCGACCCCGAGCACCCGGCAGCCCGCCGCGCGGAACTGCCGGGCCTCGATCCCCGTGCCGCAGCCGACGTCGAGGAAGTCACCCCCAGGACTCGCCGCGACCAGCCAGTCGACCAGCTCGGGCGGATAAGGCGGCCGCGCCCGGTCGTAGCGTTCCGCGTCCACCCCGAAGGATTCGGCCACGGAACGAGCTTCATGAGGTTGAGTGGGCATGCGCCCACTCTAGTGGGCGATCGCCCACTAGGACAACTTCAGCCCGTGCCGGAGAATGGGTGCATGCCGACCGGGGTCCACCTGCGCGACGTGCGCAAGCAGCTGTTCGAGGCGGCCGAGCGCGTCCTCCTCCGCGACGGCCCGAACGCGCTGACGAGCCGCGCGGTGACCACGGAGGCCGACGTCGCCAAGGGCGTCCTGCACCGCCACTTCACGGACTTCGACGACTTCCTGGCCGGTCTGGTCCGCGACCGCATCGCCCGTCTGGCGGACCAGGCGGCGCTCCTCGAAGCGGCGGCGGGCACCCGGACGGTCGCGGAAAACCTCGTCGACGCTCTGACGGAACTGTTCGACCCGGTCACCTTGGCCTTGACGAGCCTGATCTTCTTCCGCGACGAGCTCCGCACCCGCCTACGCCACCGAGGCAACGGGCTCCCACTTTTGGTGGAAGCACGCGAGATGCTGACCGCCTACTTGTCGGCGGAGCGCGAACAAGGCCGCATCGCGGCGGACGCCGACGCGGAATCCCTGGCCCTGTCCTTGATCGGCGCAGCCCACCTGCTGTTCGCGGGCCGCAGCCGGGAAACCCAGCCCGAGACGAAGGAACTGGAGAAAACGGTCCACACGATCATCGCCGACGTACTCCACCGCCGCCTGCTGTAACCAACCAAGCAACGATCAACAGTCCGAAGTGGATCACAAGCCGCACCCGACAGCGCAACGCAACCACACGTGGGGGTCCGGGGGCTTGCCCCCGGCGGGGGCGTGGGGGCTCGGCCCCCACAAGACACGACGAAGAGAGCCATGCTTGCGCATTCCGCAAGCATGGCTCTCCCGCGATCGAGTGGGCGATACTGGGATCGAACCAGTGACCTCTTCGGTGTGAACGAAGCGCTCTCCCCCTGAGCTAATCGCCCGTGGTACGAACTTCCACGAAATCCGGGGGGCGGACTCGTGGTGCGCGATACTGGGATTGAACCAGTGACCTCTTCCGTGTCAGGGAAGCGCTCTCCCGCTGAGCTAATCGCGCGCTGCGGAACTTCGTACTGGCGGAAGCATATCGGACGCTTCGAGCGGGCGCGCGGGGGGTCCGGTGTACCGAAAACCGCCTGACAGGAGTGGCCCGAAACGGGCACACTGCGAAGGACGTCCGTGTTCGCCACGGCCGTCCCGGCCGACCAGGAGAGTCCCACCCCGATGACCGAAACCGTGTCCACCCCGCCCGCCGACGTGAACCGCGCCCCGGCGCGCCCGGGACTCCTCATCGGGGTTCTCGTGCTCTCCGCGTTCGTGATGATCCTGAACGAGACGATCCTGAGTGTCGCGCTGCGCGACCTGACCGTCGACCTGCGGGTGCCGACGACCACCGTGCAGTGGCTGACCAGCGGGTTCCTCCTGACGATGGCCGTGGTCATTCCGACGACCGGGTTCATGCTGGAGCGGCTGTCGCCGCGGCAGGTGTTCCTGTTCTCGATGTCGGCGTTCAGCCTGGGCACGCTGATGAGCGCGCTCGCGCCCGGGTTCGGGCTGCTGATGGCCGGGCGGGTGGTGCAGGCGTGCGGCACGGCGGTGATGCTGCCGTTGCTGATGACGACGGTGATGCGGCTGGTGCCGCCGGAGCGGCGCGGCGCGACCATGGGGACGATCACGATCGTCATCGCGGTCGCGCCGGCGATCGGGCCGACCATCGGCGGCTCGGTGCTGCCGCTCGGGTGGCGCTGGATGTTCTGGATCGTGCTGCCGCTGGCGGTCGCCGCGCTGGTGGCCGGCGGGCTGCTGCTGCGCATCGACGGCGAGCGCCGTCAGGTGCCGCTGGACGTGCCGTCGGTGCTGCTGTCCGCGATCGGGTTCGGCGGGGTGCTGTACGGCCTGTCGTCGGGCGGGGAGCAGGCCGGCGCCGAGCCGCTGGTGCCGGCGTGGGTGCCGGTCGTCGTGGGTGTCGCCGCGCTGGGGGTGTTCACCTGGCGCCAGCTGCGGTTGCAGCGCCACGACCGGGCCCTGCTCGACCTGCGGCCGTTCACGCACCGCAGCTTCGTCGTGGCACTGGTGCTGACGGCGTTGCTGTTCATGTGCCTGATCGGCGCCGCGGCGATCATGCTGCCGCTCTACCTGCAGACGGTGCTGCACACGAGCACGTTCGTCAGCGGGCTGGCCGTGCTGCCCGGCGGGCTGGTGCTGGGCCTGCTGGGCCGCCCGGTCGGCGCGCTGTTCGACAAGGTCGGCGGCCGTCCGCTCGTCATCCCCGGCGCGGCGGCGATGGCCGCTTCGCTGTGGTTGTTCGCGTTGCTGGGACCGAATTCGCCGCTGATCGCGGTGATCGGGATCCACGTGCTGCTGATGGCCGGGCTGGGGCTGATGATGACGCCGCTGTTCACCGCGTCGCTCGGCTCGCTGCCCGAACACCTGTACTCGCACGGCAGCGCGATCCTCTCGACGTTGCAGCAGGTGGCGGGCGCGCTGGGAACGGCGGTGCTCGTCAGCGTGGCCACGCTGGGCAGCCACGACCCGACGGCGGCCGGCCCGGACGGTTCGGGGCTGCGGGCGGCGTTCATCGTCGCCGGGATCATCGGCCTGCTCGCCTTCGCGGGCAGCTGGCTGATCCGGGGCGGGCCTGCCGCACCGTCCACTTCGGAGCACTGAGGAACGGCCGGGACCGCTCGACCCGGCGAGCCCGCCCGACTGTCCGAAAAGGACGCTTGGCTGCCGGCTCGGCCACGGGCGATCCCGGTGGGTCAGGAGGGCGGCGTCACCGGGGCGAGCAGCAGGCCCGTGATCGCGTCGATCAACCCGCTGCCCGCGTCTTCCCAGCTCGCGCGGGGAGTGGGCGTTCCCTCGGCCAGCGCGCGCTCGCGTTCGGCCGTCATGTGGATCATCAGCTGGCGGGCCATGTCACCGCGCTCGGCCCGGACGTCGGGCGGGAGGCCGTCGAGGCAGCGGTTCAGCCCCTCGACCGCGCGGGCCAGCGCCGGCGACGACAGCGACTCTTCGGCGAGGATCGCCCGCAGCGCCGGGTCGGTCATCACCTGGGCGCTGAACCGCGCGAACCACGTCGGCGAGCCCAGTTCGTGCAGGTAGCTCGTCGACGGGCGGACCAGGCAGGCCACCCAGTCACGCAGGTCGCCGTCGCCCTCGATGGCATCGACGAGTTCTTCACGCAACCGCTCGACGCGGCCGGCGTGCTTGCGGGCGATCGCGCGGACCAGGTCCACTTTGGTGCCGAAGTGGTAGTTGACCGCGGCGTTGTTGCCCTGCCCGGCCGCCTCGCTGATGTGCCGGTTGGACACCGCGTGCACCCCGTGCTCGGCGAACAGCCGCTCCGCCGTCACCAGGATGCTCTCCCGCGTGGCACTCGCGCGATCCGCCTTGACGTTCATCCACCCACCCGGTCACCCCGACGCTCTGCCGGACCCCACCTTACGGATGCGGTCACCGGAGCCGCCCCAGCCACGCCCGCGCCGCGGCCAGGTAGCGGCGGCTGAACTCGCTCGACGGCGCCCACGCCTCGAACCCGTGCGGGCCGCCGGGCACGACGTGGAACGTGGTGGCGACGCCGGCCGCGCGCAGGCGCCGGGCGTACTCGGCGGCTTCGTCGTGGAACAGGTCGATGTCCCCCACGCCGATCCAGGTGTCCGGCAGCCCGGTGACGTCGTCGCGGCGGGCGGGCACCGCGTACAGCGGCACGACCGGCGCGCCCGGTTCGGTGCCGAGGTAGGCGCGCCAACCGAAGCGGTTGAGGCGGTTGTCCCAGACGCGGTGCCCGGCGGCGTCGAGGCCGCGCCGGGCGGCGGTGCGGTCGTCGAGCATCGGGCAGAACAGCCACTGCGCGCGCGGCCGCTCGCCCTCGTCGTGCAGTCGCTGCACAAGGACCGCGGCGAGCCCGCCGCCGGCGCTCTGCCCGCCGACGACCACCCGCTCCGCGGGGACCTGGCCCCGCAGCCACGTCCAGGCGGCGTGGCCGTCGTCGAGCGCCGCCGGGTAGGGGTGCTCCGGGGCGAGCCGGTATTCGGCCGACACGACGGTGATGCCGAGCTCGCGCGCGGTGCCGGCGCAGAACCGGTCGTCCTGGGCCGCACCGCCGATGACCAGGCCGCCGCCGTGGATCCACAGCAGCGTCAGGTCGGACCGGGGTGTCCGCGGCCGGTACACCCGCAGGCCGGGCCGCAGCTCGACGGTGACGCCGGGCAGCGACGGCGGCCGTGTCCGCGCGGTCGCCGCCCGCATCAGGCGCCGCGCCCAGGCCCGCTCCAGCGGCAGGCGCGGCATCCACCGGACCCGGCCGCGCAGCTCCGGAGCGACCGCGGACAACGGCACGGTCACCGGACCGGCTCCCCGATCGGGCTGTCCACCCCGGGTGGTTCGGGTAATCATGTCCGCAGCGTACCCCAATTTAAGTCAATCGCTTGAGTTAAATGGGGATGGCGAGATCCCGGTGTCCCGTGACCGTCGAGCCCCTGGCCGCCCGGCGGGCGGGTTCCTAACGTCGGACACCGTGATCGAGATCCTGGCGCCGATCCTGGTCGGCCTCGCCTACGTCCTGCTGAACTCCCCCATCCCGGACCGGCACCGGCGGCGGTTCAACGCCGTGATGGTGGGCGGCGCGGGGGCGGCCTACCTCTCCGGCGGTGCGCTCGGGCCGTGGGAGCTGGTGTTCTGCGCGGTGCTGACCTACGTCGCGTTCCGCGGGCTCGACTCGTGGACGTTCATCGGCATCGGCTGGCTGCTGCACACCGGCTGGGACATCGTCCACCACCTCAAGGGCCAGCCGATCCTGCCGTTCGCGCACGATTCGTCGTTCGGCTGCGCGCTCTGCGACCCGGTCATCGCGATCTGGTGCTTCACCGGCGGCCGGCCGGTGCCGTCGTGGCGGCGGGTTGGCGCGCCGCCGCCGGGGGTACCCGGGTGACATGAGCGCCGACGTCGAACGCGCCGCGCACGCCTACTGCCCCCGGTGCCACCCGGATCCCCGGCCCGGGGACGTGCTGCAGGCGCTGTGCGGTGCCCGCCACCCGTACTTCGGCCGCCGTGACCGGCCGGTCAACACCTGCCCCGCCTGCGTGAGGCTCGCTTCGGCGAACGTCTACTCCTGCGGCCACCCCGGCGCCTGACCGTCCGGGGACGCGGCGAGGCCGCCCCGGGAGTTCCCGGGGCGGCCTTGCGCGGTCGAGTGCCGGATCAGGCGGGCAGCGAGGACAGCGGCACCGCGAACACCGAACGGCCGCAGACCTGGTCCTTCACCGCGCAGTCGGCCGTGGACCACTCCGCCATGGACCACACCAGGCCCGTCGAGGAGTCGTAGGTCAGCGCCTCCGGGTGCATGGCCCAGCAGGCCGTCGTCCCGGTGCCGCACGTCGCCGAAGCGCTCTTCGCGGTCGTCTGGGCCCAGAGCTGGCCGTTGGTCGTCGCCGAGCTGTGGGCCACGTACCACTTGCCGCCGTTGGACAGCACGCCCTGGACGTTGCCCACGTTGCTGCGGAACGCCTCGGTCGCGGGCACCGTGCCGGACGACGCCGCCAGCAGGTAGTCGTCGCCCATCGGGTAGCGGTAGAGGCGGCCGTGGAGGTTGGTCTCCTTGAAGTACTCCGACGTCACGATGCTCGCCGGGGTGGTGCTGCGGTCCAGCGACATCGACGAGAAGCACGGCACCGCCGAGTCGGAGTCCATGGCGCAGGTGCCGCCCGCGTAGCTGTAGTAGCCGATCTGCATCATCGCGTACTTGTACGTCCACGCGGCATAACCGGAAGACGTCTTGCCGATCGTGTTCGACGTCGTGTCGGTCATCTGCAGGATGTGCTTGGTGCTGAAGACCCGGATCGCGGTCGAGGTGCTGCCCACGGCCGTCACGTAGATCTTGTCGCCGTACCAGGCCATCCCGCCCATGTGCGCCTTCGCGACGGAGAAGTTCGTGCCGGTGCTGTTGGGCACGGCCAGGTACACCATCCGGTAAGACGGCTTGGCGGGGTCGTTGTAGTTGATCGCCTGGATCCGCGCATCGTTGTACCGGTCGACGTCTTTGGTGCTTTGCTCGTCGGTGGCGTGCCAGCCGGACAGGATGATCTTGTCCGCGCCCCACTTCCCGTCGCCGTCGGCGTCGCCGGAGGTCGTGACGGCCTGGGGGACCCACGCCGCCGAGCCGGCGCGGTCGGCGTCCCAGCACATCGCCTTGGTGGCGACCGGCGCCTTGGGCAGCGAGGCCTTTTCCGCGGTGGTGCAGCCGGTCATGTCGTAGCTGGTGTCGTTGACGACGGTGTTCATGCTGACGTTCGGCAGCGCGTTGTCCAGCGCGGTCAGGGCGGCGGCCGGCGTGGCGTGCCACACGAGGTTCTGCTTGGTGGTCGTGGTCAGCGGGTCACTGTAGGCGGCGCTCGCCGTCCCGGGCAGCGCCAGTGCGCCGGCCACCACGGCCAGCGCGAGCAAGAGGACTTTCGGAGTTCGCATGGGGAGGAGTACGCCAGCCGGCAATCCAAATTTCGTACACCGGCCTTGTACGCCTCTTGTACCGATCCGGCGTCCCCACTGCCACCGCCCCCCAACGGGATTGAGCTGTTCGTGGGCATTCTTGTCTGCGGCGTAACAACTTTCGGACTCCACGCGCCTAACCGGACGGCGTTCGCGCCAGTCCGGTCCCCGCCGCACGAGGAGTTCGTGATGGGTCGTTCCCTGGTTCCCCGAAGATCGAGACGCGCGCTGGCGGCAGGGGTGGTCGTTCCCCTCGCCGGTGCCCTGGCGGTGGCCGTCGCCGCCGCACCACCCGCTGCCGCCGTGCCGGCCGGCTTCACCGACACGGTGGCCATCGGCGGCCTCAGCTCGCCGACCGCCGCCGCGTTCGCCCCCGACGGGCGGGTGTTCGTCGCGGAGAAGAGCGGCCTGGTCAAGGTGTACGACAACCTGGCGGATCCGACGGCGACCGTGTTCGCCGACCTGCGCACGCCGACCCAGGACTTCTGGGACCGCGGCCTGCTCGGGCTGGCGGTCGACCCGGCCTTCCCCGCCCGGCCGTACGTCTACGTCTCCTACACCCTCGACGCGCTGCCGGGCGGGACCGCGCCGCAGTGGGGCGACGCCTGCCCGACGCCGCCGGGCGCGACCGATCAGGGCTGCGTCGTGACCGGCCGCGTCTCGCAGCTCACGATGGGCCCGGCCGGGACGGCGGTCAGCGAGAAACCCCTGGTCACCGGCTGGTGCCAGCAGTACCCCAGCCATTCGATCGGCGCACTGGCCTTCGGCCCGGACGGCGCCCTCTACGCGGGCGGCGGCGACGGCGCCAGCTTCAACTTCGCCGACTACGGCCAGGTCGGCAACCCCTGCGCCGACCCGCCCTCCCCCGCCGGCACGAACCTCAGCCCGCCGTCGGCCGAAGGCGGGGCACTGCGGTCGCAGTCCCCGCGCCGCGCCGCCGGGCAGCCCGTGCTGCTCAACGGCGCGCTGCTGCGGATCGACCCCGACACCGGTGACGGCCTGCCCGGCAACCCGTTCGCGAGCAGCAGCGATGCCAACGCGCGGCGCGTCATCGCCTACGGCTCCCGCAACCAGTTCCGCTTCGGGTTCCGGCCGGGCACGAGCGAGCTGTGGGCCGGTGACGTCGGCTGGAACACCTGGGAGGAGATCAACCGGGTCGCGAACGCCGGCGACGCCGTGGCGGAGAACTTCGGCTGGCCCTGTTTCGAAGGCACCGCCCGCCAGGCCGGTTACGACGGCGCGAACCTCGACCGCTGCGAATCGCTGTACTCGGCCGGCGGCCAGACCGCGCCGTACTACGCCTACAACCACAGCGCCAAGGTCGTCGCGACGGACCCGTGTCCCACCGGCGGCTCCTCGATCAGCGGGATCGCGTTCGAGGCCGGCAGCACCTACCCCGCCGACTACGCCGGCGCGCTGTTCTTCGCCGACTCCTCACGCGGCTGCATCTGGGCGATGCAGACCGTCTCCGGCCAGCCCAGTCCCAGCAAGCTGGTGCCCTTCGTGACCGGCGTCAACACGCCGGTGCAGGTCCTCACCGGTCCCGGTGGCGACCTCTTCTACGTCGCGCTGGGCGCCGGCGAACTGCACCGGGTGAGCTACGCCGGTGGCGGCAACCGGCCGCCGGTCGCCGCGGCCACCGCGACACCGTCCAGCGGGCCGGCGCCGCTGACCGTCCAGTTCGACGGCACGGGCTCCACCGACCCGGACGCCGGCGACACGCTGTCGTACGCGTGGGACCTGGACGCGGACGGGGCCTACGACGACTCCGCGGACCCGCGGCCCACCTGGACCTACACCACCGCGGCGGCGGTCGACGCCGGGCTGCGGGTGACCGACTCGCACGGCGCGTCGGCGACCACGACGGTCCGGGTCACCGTCGGCACCCCGGCCGGGCTCGACCCGGTGCCGGTCATCGACACCCCGGCCGCCACGCTGACCTGGTCGGTCGGGCAGACGGTGTCGTTCTCCGGGCGCGCCGTCGATGCCCAGGACGGCGAGCTGCCGCCCTCGGCGCTGTCCTGGCGGCTGGCCATCCGGCACTGCGCGGCCAACGGCACCTGCCACACCCACAACGTCCAGGACTTCCCCGGCGTCGCCGCGGGGTCGTTCGTCGCGCCGGACCACGAATACCCGTCGTACCTGCAGCTGACGCTCACCGCGACGGACTCGACGGGCCGCACCGGGTCCAAGACGATCGACCTCCAGCCGAAGACGGTGACGCTGAACTTCACCTCGAGCCCCAGCCAGGCGATGCTCACCGTCGGCGGGACCCAGCAGCGGACGCCGTTCTCGCGGACGGTGATCGCCGGATCGACCAACTCGATCAGCGCGAACAGCCCGCAGAACCTGCCCCCGCTGAACATGAAGTACGCCTTCACGAGCTGGGCGCACGGCGGGGCGCGGACGCAGAACGTGGTCGCTCCGCAGGCGGGGGCGACCTACCAGGCGAACTACCGGCTCTGCTGGCTGCTGCAGCCCTGCTGAGCGGGATGGCCCGGCGCCACCCGGCGCCGGGTCATCCCCCGGGGTTCTTCGTCTTTTCGGCCTTCTTCGACTCTTTCGCGGATTCCTTGGCGGCCTTCGACGAAGACTTGGCCGCTTCCTTGGATTCCTTCGCGGCCGGGTCGTTCCCGAGGCCGTTCCCGTTGTTCCCGTTTCCGTTGTTGCCGTTTCCGTTGTTGCCGTTCCCGTTCCCGTTGTTGCCGTTGCCGTTGCCGTTGCCCGCTGCCGCCGGCGTCCCGGAGGCGGCGGCCCCCGAGGATTCGCCGGCCGGCTGGACGCCCGTCGGCTCCACGCCGGGGGCGGCGGGGCCCGACGTGCCCGCCCCGTCCGACGTCGGTGCGACGCCGCCCGGCGGCACTCCGGCCCGGGAGCCGGCCTGCGGGCCCGTCCGGGCCGGCTGGGTCGTCGTGCCTTCGCCGCCGGAGTACGGCGACGGAGCGTCACTGGACGTGCTCGCGCCGATCGTCACCGTGGTGACCAGCGCCGCGCCCGCGGCGGCCACCTTCGCCGCGGTGGCCCACGACAGTGCGGAAGCGCCCGTGCCGGTGGCCGCGCCCGAGGTGGCGAGCGAGCCGGTGGTGGACAACCACTGCGAAACGATCGGGACGCCCAGGATGAGCGGGGCCACGGTGGCGGGCAGCTCCTGGTTGAGCTGCCGGAGCCCGTCGGCCAGTTCCCGGCAGTCCGGGCAGCGCTCGAGGTGGGCGGCGATCCGGTGGGCCTTGTGGTCGGAGATGCCGTCGCGCACCCAGCGCGCGAGCTGGCCGGAGATGTTCTTGCAGGTGCGCCGCCGCGCCTCGGGCACGTGCTGGTCCAGGTAGGCCTGGCGCAGGCCCTCGCGGGCGCGGTAGGCCAGTGCGGCCACTCCGTTCGGCGTCATCCCGAGGTCCTCGGCGATCTTCGCGGGCGACTCGCCGTCGATCTCGGTCCGCCACAGCACCGTGCGCCACCGCTCGGGAAGCTTCGCGAACGCGTCCGCGGCGACCGTGGCGTGCAACCGGCTGCCGACCGGCTCGTCACTCCCCGCACTCGGCAGGACGTCCGGCACCTCGGCCACCACCGACACGGCCGCATCGCGCCGGCGCCAGCTGATCATCGTGTTCCGGATGGTCGTGAGCAGGTACGGCCGGAAATCCTCGTCCGGACCCTCGCCGTTGCGCAGAATCCGCAGTACGCGGGTGAAGCCTTCGGCGATCAGGTCGTCCCGCTCCGCCAGGTCGGCCGCGATCGCGGCCGCCACCCGGCGCGCGGCGGCGAGGTGCCGGTCGTAGAGCTCGCCGTATGCCGCGATGTCGCCACCGCGGACCGCCGCGATCAAGGCCGCGTCGCTCGGGACGTCCGTCGTCCCGGCCACCGCCGGCGCCACTTCGGTCACCACTCCCCCTCGCCGTGCGCATGCACGTGCAGAACGTTCCGAGATAGTCGCGCAACGAGTGACACCTGCGCAAGGTTGCGGCGCCGAAAGGACTTTCCGGAGTTTCGCGCCAAGCGAGCGACCGGCGCGTTGACTTGTCACATCCCTGAGCGATCCCGGGTGGATTCTCGGCGGTTCGCCGACACGGCGTTGCCCCGGCCTTTACCGACGAGTAAAGAAATCCACGGTGGCCGGCCGGCCACCACGCAGTGTCCGATGTGGACGGTACGGGAGCCGGGAGCCGCTCCGCGGACCGTCGACCACCAGAAGGGTATACCCATGCGCAGAGCCCTGCTCGTGCTGCTCACCGCGCTCCTGCCGGCCGTCCTGTCGGCCGGGACCGTCCAGGCCGCGCCGCCCGCCGCCGTCGCCCCCACCGTCACGGCGGTGCCCGCGAACGCCGGGCGGGGCTGGCCGGTCAGCGGCGCCCGAGGCGTCCTCGACCTCGCCGCCCGCGGGTACGTCGAGGAGGAATACCTGCTCTCCGGCCAGGCCGACACGTTCGAGCAGGTCGGCCTGTGGACCGACGACGGCCGCTGGGCCACGCGCGTGGCCACCACCGGCAACCCGTACACCACCCGGATGGTCGTGGTGCGGCCGCGCGACGCCGCCCGGTTCACCGGCACGGTCGTGGTCGAATGGCTCAACGTCAGCTTCGGCGTCGACATCCCGGTGGACTTCTCGCAGTCCTACGAGCACTTCCTCCGCGAGGGCTACGCCTACGTCGGCGTGACGACCCAGAAGGCCGGAGCGGACAAGCTCAAGAGCCTCGATCCCGCGCGGTACGCCGCGGTGAACATCAGCGGTGACGCGCTTTCCTACGACGTGTTCGCCCAGGCCGCGCAGGCGGTCCGGACGAACCCGCAGCTCCTCGGCGGCCGGACGCCGCAGGTGGTGCTGGGCACCGGGCACTCGCAGTCCGCACTGCGGCTGACCACCTACGCGAACGCGATCCAGCCGGTGCGGCGGAACCACGACGGCTTCATGATCCACGGCCGGGCCGCACTCGCGGCCCCGATCGGCGACGGCGTCGTCGGCCCGCTTTCGGCCCGGATCCGCACCGACCTCGGCGTCCCCGTGTTCGTCCTGCAGTCGGAGACCGACGTCATCGCGTCGGCCTCGGTCCGGCAGGACACCGCGCAGGTGCGGACCTGGGAGGTCGCCGGCACCGCGCACGCGGACCAGTACGGGCTGAACCTGTACAACGCGGCCAACGCCCGGGACCGCTCGATCAACGACGGCGCCCCCACGACCTGCGACAAGCCGGTCAACAGCATGACGTTCCGCTACGCGGAGAACGCAGCTTTCCGCTACCTGGACCGCTGGGCGCGCGGCGGCGCGGCCCCGCCCACGGCGGCGCCGATTTCGATGCTGCTCAACCTGATCATCCTGCGCGACGGCGACCAGAACGCCCTCGGCGGCGTCCGGCTGCCCGACCTCGACGTCCCGGCGGCGTCCTACTCCCCCAACAACAGCGGCGGCAACGTGGCGGGCGCGTGCCTGCTGCTGGGCACGACCACGCCGTTGACGCCGGCCCGGATCCGGCAGCTGTACCCCGACCACGCCACCTACGTCGCCAAGTTCACCGCGGCGGCGGACCGGGCCCTGCGGGCGGGCTACCTGCTGCAACCCGACCGCGACGAAGCCGTGGCCAGGGCCCAGGCGGCACCGGTGCCGTAACCGTCCACAAAGGAGCTTCGTGGCGGTGGGCTCGCCCCGGCCGGGGCGAGCCCACCGCCGGATCGATCGAAAAAGCCCTTCGCCACCACGGTTCTCGCCGCCCTCACCCTCGGATTCCGAACAAAACGAGGAGGCGCGCCGGTCGCCGCACACCGGGGCCGACCGGGCGCCTGGCCGGCCGAGGCTGGTCCTCCCGTCCCGAACGGCGAGGGGCGCTGAAACCTGTTCCACTTCATCGCCAAGCTGACAAACCCGCACCGATCGCCGTATCTTGTCGAGAACAGTAACGTGTTCTAGTCTTGCGCCGTGGAAGGGACCGGGATGGACGAGCAGGCGATGCGGTATCCGAACCACCTCGGCCACCTGGTCGTCTCCGCCCTGAAGCGCCACCGGGACAAGCCGGTCATGGTGCTGGGCGAGACCACGATGACCGGGGGCCGGACCGCCGAGCAGGTGAGCCAGTACGCCCAGGCCTTCGAGGCACTCGGCGCAGGCACGGGCGCTCCCGTCGCGCTGCTGTCGCTGAACCGGCCGGAAGTGCTGCTCATCATCGCCGCCGGTCAGCTGCAGGGCTCGCGGCGCACCGCGCTGCACCCGCTCGGGTCGCTCGACGACCACGCCTACATCCTCGCCGACGCCGGCATCACCACGCTGATCATCGACCCGGTCCCGGCCTTCGTCGACCGCGCGCTCGGCCTGCTGGCCAAGGTCCCCGGCCTGACCCAGGTGCTCACCATCGGCCCGGTGCCGGAGCCGCTGGCCCACGTCGGCAAGGACCTGACGGCGACCGCCGCGACGTTCGAGCCCACGGAGCTGAAACCCGCCGTGCTCCCGCCGGACCAGGTCGTCTCGATCACCTACACCGGCGGGACCACCGGCAAGCCCAAGGGCGTCATGGGCACCGCGCAGGCGATGACCACGATGACGCAGATCCAGCTGGCCGAATGGGAGTGGCCCGAGACGCCGAAGTTCCTGATCTGCACCCCGCTGTCGCACGCCGGGGCGGCGTTCTTCGCGCCGACCCTGATCAAGGGCGGGTCCCTGGTCGTCGTGCCGAAGTTCGACCCCGCCGACACCCTGCGGATCATCGAAGAGCAGAAGATCACCGCGACCATGCTGGTGCCCACGATGCTCTACGCGCTGATGGACCACCCCGACTCGCGCACGCGCGACCTGTCTTCGCTGCAGACGGTCTACTACGGGGCCGCGTCGATCAACCCGGTGCGCCTGCGCGAGGCGATCGACCGGTTCGGGCCGATCTTCGCCCAGTACTACGGCCAGTCCGAGGCCCCGATGGCGATCAGCTACCTCGCCAAGGGCGACCACGACGACGCCCGCCTGGCCTCCTGCGGCCGTCCGTCGGCGTTCCTGCGCACGGCGCTGCTCGGCCCGGACGGCGAACCGGTCGCCCCCGGCGAACCCGGCGAGATCTGCGTGGCCGGCCCGCTGCTGGCGGGCGGCTACTGGAACCTGCCGGAGATCACCGCCGAGACCTTCCGGGACGGCTGGCTGCACACCGGCGACGTCGCCCGCGAAGACGAGGACGGCTTCTGGTTCATCGTCGACCGGGTCAAGGACATGATCGTCACGGGCGGGTTCAACGTGTTCCCCCGCGAGGTGGAGGACGTCGTGGCCGAGCACCCGGCGGTCGCCCAGGTCGGCGTGATCGGCACCCCCGACGAGAAGTGGGGCGAAGCGGTGACGGCGGTCGTGGTCCTGCGCAAGGACGCCGACGGCGACCTCGAGCGCCTCACGGCCGAGATCCAGGCGGCGGTCCGGGAGCGCAAGGGGCCGGTGCACGTGCCCAAGCAGGTGATCGTCGCGGAGTCCCTGCCGATGACGGGGCTGGGCAAGCCGGACAAGAAGGCGCTGCGAGCCCGGTACGAGCCCCGTCGGGCCGGCGTGTAGGCCGTTATACGGCTTTCCTCCGTTCGAGTCGTGCGGCTGCCCGGCGCCGGACCGCGCTGACCGCGCGCTCCGGCCCGCGACACGGGAGTGTCAGACGCCGTCGTGGTCCGGATCGGCGTTGAGCACGATGCAGCCCACGTAGCCGTCATGGGCCCGGGTCACCTTCAGCAGCATGCTCGGCTGGTAGATCGAGTCACCGTCATTGAAGGTGTCGCGGCCGGTGCGCTGCGCGTACGGCTCGGTGGCCAGTACCCGCGCGTTGAGCGTTTCGTCGAACATCAGCTGCGTGGTGAGCGTCTTTTCGTTGCCGACGTGCACCATCACGTGGACGTGGACGGTCCGGCCGCGGTACCAGCCCGGCCAGATCGTCGTGAACTCGACGATCCCGCGCTGGTTGGTGACCTGGGCGCCGCGCAGGTACCGCTTGTCGTCGGTGGGGACGAGGTCGGCGTCCCCACCGCCCCCGGGCGGCGGCGAGCCGGTGGGCGGGGTCCCGGTCGGCGGCGTGCCGGTCGGCGGGGTCCCGCCGCCACCGCCGGACGCCGCTTCCGCGCCGGAGTAGAGCCCGCCCGCGTCGCAGTGCCAGATCTCGACCACCGCGTGCGGGATGGGCTTGCACGTCTCGCTGTCCTGCACCTGCAGGGCGAGCCGCAGCTTCGTGCCCTGCTTGTCCTCGCGGATGTCACTGCGGATCTTGTCGGCGTCGAAGTAGTACGGCCCCTGCGTGGTCGACGCGGTGAGGGTGCACGTCCGCGCTCCGGCGAACAGGGCGGTGAGGTCCGCGTCGGTGACCGCCTGCAGGGCGACCGTCTCCCCGGTGGACGTCGTGACGGCGCTCTTGCCGGCGCACGCCGTGACGAGCGCGCCCAAGCCGACCGAGCTCACGCCCGCGAGCAACCGGCGCCGGCTGACCCGCTGTCCCTCGTGATCGTTTCCCATGCCTGTCCTCTCGTGGTGGGTAATGGCCGGTTGACTTCCGCCTGACCCGGCCTTGAGCCAGCGTGCCGAGGGCAGCTGTGGCAGGCCTGTGGTGAAGCTGTGCGTCCTCGAGCGGTCACCGAAAGCAAGGGGGTACGCTGACCGAGATAGTCAACAAATTGAGTATGTGAGGTGGGCATGAGCAGCTTCCGCAAGGCCGTCGAGGCGCGCGATCCCGACGCCATGGCCGCGACGCTGGCGGAGAACGTCGTGTTCCGCAGCCCGGTCGCGTTCAAGCCGTACCCGGGCAAGGCGATCACCGCCGCGATCCTGCGGGGCGTGCTGCGCGTGTTCGAGGACTTCCGGTACGTGCGCGAGCTGACCGGCGGCGAAGGCCGCGATCACGCCCTCGTCTTCGAGGCCCGGATCGGGGACGTGCGCGTCGAGGGCTGCGACTTCCTGCACCTCGACGAAGCCGGCCTGATCGACGAGTTCACGGTCATGGTCCGGCCGCTGTCGGCCGCGCAGGCGCTCGCCGAGGCGATGGCGGCGCAGTTCGAGCAGATCCAGCGTGAAGCAGTCAATTAGTTGAGTATGGCACTGCGGCACGCGCTGATGGCGGCGCTGCTCGAAGGCGAGGCGTCGGGCTACGACCTGGCGAAGGGGTTCGACGCCTCGGTGGCGAACTTCTGGGCGGCCACCCCGCAGCAGCTCTACCGGGAGCTCGACCGCATGGCGGCCGACGGCGTGGTGCGGGCCCGGGTGGTCCACCAGGAGCGCCGTCCGGACAAGCGGCTGTTTTCGCTGACCGAAGCCGGGCACGGGGCGCTGCGCGAATTCACCGCGCGGCCGCCCCGCCCCGGCGTGATCCGCGACGAGCTGCTCGTGCAGGTACAGGCCGTGGACGCGGGCGACGGGGCGGCGGTCCGGCGCGCGCTGGCCGAGCGGATGGCCCGCGCGGAAGCGAAGATCGCCGGCTACGAACGGCTTCGCGCGCGGCTGCTGGACGGCCGGTTCGAAGACGACTACCTCGCCGAAGCCGAGCGGGTCGGCCCGTACCTGACGCTGATGCGGGGCCTGTCGTTCGAGCGGGAGAACCTGCGGTGGTGCGAGCAGTCGCTGAAGGTACTGGACCGGCGGACGGGCTGAGCTGTCCGATGTGGAGCGGTTGTACGGCTCTTGTACGACCGCGTCCCACGATGGCTCCCATGTCACTGCACCATCGAATCGCCCAGGCCGCGCTGGCCACCGGGGTGCTCGCGGGGCTGGTCGCGGCCCCGGCGGCCGCCGCCGCGGCCGCGCCGGCGACCCTGCCAGCCGACCAGTACACCCTGACCGCCAACTACAACCAGTTCGACGCGGTGAACAGCGCCCTGGTGTCGACGCTGGGCACCGCCGCCGTCCACACCGTGATGGACAACGCGAACCACGACCGCACGGCGCTGCCGTCGTCGTTCTCCGTCGCCGGGCTCTCCACGGGGTTCCGCTTCGACAGCGACGACAACTCCGACTGCACCAACTACCCGCAGGGCATCACCACCAGCCGCGACGCCGTGGGCACGGCGAACGGCGGCAACTACGACGGCCACCAGCTCGTCGCGGTCAGCTGGTACACCAAGGACGGCTGCAGCGGCGACCAGTCGCGCAGCCGGATCACCCTGGCCGACTGGGACGCCGACTACCCCAACAAGTACCGCAAAATCCTCCTGGTCGAGCCGACCGGGACCGCGGACGCCCCGGACTTCAAGGACATCCCGATCCACGCCGGCGGCATGTCCTGGTACGGCGACTACCTCTACGTCGCCGACACCGGGAAGGGCATGCGCGTGTTCGACATGCGCAAGATCCTCAAGACGAACGGCGGCGGCACCTCCGACCAGATCGGCCACCAGACCGGCAGCACGTACTACGCGCACAACTACGCCTACGTCCTGCCGCAGGTCGGCACGATCTCCTCGAAGACGACGTCGGGCACGAACCTCGCGTGGTCGTCGATCTCCCTCGACCGCGTCAGCAAGTCGATCGTGATGACCGAGTACACCTGCCCGTCCGGCTGCACGGACTACCCGAACCGCGCGCCGCGGGCGATCCGCTACCCGTTCGCCTCCTCCGGCACCTTCGCCGCGACCACCACGGCGAGCCAGGCGCTGCAGCTGCCCTGGTACAAGCTCAACGGCGTGGCCTCGCACAACGGCCGCTGGTGGTTCCAGTCGTCCGGCCAGAAGCAGCTCTACTACTGGAAGCCGTCGGCCGCCTCGCAGACCTTCTCCTGGGTGAGCAGCGGCGAGAGCCTCTCGTACTGGGAGGACGACACCAGCGCGGACCTGCTGTGGTCGCTGCAGGAAGGGGCGGGCAACCGCAACGTCTTCGCGGTCACCCAGGCCACCTACGGCGGTGGCTGAGCGAGCCCGAGCACGAACGCGCAAGGCCCGTCCGGGACAGTTCCCGGGCGGGCCTTTTGCCGGGCTTGCCGCCCACCGGGTGAGATCCGGATCACGTCGGCGTGGCTCGGCGTGCTCCGGGGGCGGGCGCCTGCCATCCTGTGCCGTCAAGAGGTAGTGGACGAGAGGACACCCCGTGGGCATCATCGCCTGGATCGTGCTGGGTCTCATCGCCGGGGTGATCGCGAAAGCCCTCATGCCGGGCAAGGACCCGGGCGGCTGCATCATCACGATCCTGCTGGGCATCGCCGGCGCGTTCGTCGGCGGCTGGGTGGGCAAGACGCTGTTCCACACCGAGCTCGGCACGTTCTTCGACCTGCGCACCTGGGGCCTGGCCATCCTGGGCGCCCTGATCATCCTGGCCGGCTACCGGCTCATCTTCCACCGCCGCGACTGACGCCCCAGGCCGACGCTGCCGGCGAACAGGCAGCCGCCGGAGTCGCCGGGGTCGACCAGCGCGTTGGCCTGGATCAGCTGGTCAAGGCACCGGGCCACCCGGCTGGTACCGGCGACGCGAGCAGGCGCGCCCGCGGGGGCGCCCCCCGGTTCCAGCGTATCGGCGACCACCGACGAAAACGGCGCGCGGACCCCTCCCCGTACGTCACCGCGAGCTGCTCCGGCGTACGAGTGGTTCCCCCGCCGCAGGCCGGCCTTCGGCGTACCGTTCGAAGACGGGCACGGCGTGCTCTCCTCCCCCTCGGAGCACGCCGTACCCGCCAGCGGAGATGTTGGCGTGCAGGGGTTTTTGAGCTGATGTGAACGAGAATCCGCTGTTCGCCCGAAGGTGCTCGCCGCTTCGCGTGTCTATGCTGGACGGCGGCCAAGCTTTCGGGTTCCGGGGAAGACGCGCGACATGAACGACCAGCGGCAAGTGCTCGTCCGGGCGGAGTCCCGGCACGTCGTCGTCTCCGACGCCGACGGGGGTCCCGAGACGCTCACCTATCCCGGCGTCACGCTCACGCGCGTCATCGCCGGCATCCCGGACGAAGGCCTCTGGCTGCCGATGGGCAACCGCCCCAGCGAAGTCGACGACGAAGCCCTCATCGCCGCGCTGCGCGCCGCATTCCTCTGGCGGACCGGGCGCCGGGAGCACTTTTTCCGGCGGCCGGAGGAGTAACGGCCGGTTTCCCGGGTAGGCCCTCCGGAGAAGGAGGGGTCACACGGTGCAAGTGAACTGGGGCGCGGCACACGAGCCGGGATGGCAGGTGCTGGACGTCGCCGGAGCGGACCCCACCGGTCTGGCCTCCGCGCGCCGGTGGGCGGAGGCTCGGCTGGCTTCGCTCGCCGACGCCGATCGGGTCGATGCGGTGATCGTGGTCGGGGAACTGCTGGAGAACGCCTACGTCCACGCCCCCGGCCCCCGCCAGCTGCGGCTCCACCTCGCGCACGACCCGTGCGAGGTCACCGTGGCCGTCGCCGACACCGGGACCGGCGAACCGCGGCTGCGGGTGCCGAGCCGCTCCGGTGGCCGGGGCCTGCTGCTCGTCGACGAACTCACCGTCGACTGGGGCGTGAGCCACCACGACGACGGCAAGATCGTCTGGGCTCGTCTCGCCTGTGCGGACTAGCGACCGGTCCAGTGGACGACGTCCGGGAACTCGACGAACTTCCGCAGGTGCTGCTGCTCGGCGCGACCGTGGATGGGAAGCTTGAAGATCGAGCCGTCCGGCCAGGTCAGCGTGCTCTTGCGGAAACTGAGCTCCGGCGCCTGCGGCTTGCGCGCTTCCCAGACGATCCGCGGCGGCGGTGCGTCGGCCGGGTCGGTGTAGGTCGTTCCGGTGTCCACCACCGCCAGGCACGACGGGGAGCACGCCAGCCACGCACCCTTCACGGAACCGAGCCGGTCGACCAGGTCGAGCGCCATCGCGTTCTCCGGGCCCGTGACACCGATCGTCCGCCGGAACGGCAGTCCCGGCCGCTCGCCGTGCGCCAGGGCGAAGACGCCGAACACCACGGCGCCGATCCCGCGCAGGATGTTCCAGAAGAACCGCCTGATGAGCCGCTTTCCCTTGAACGTGCCGTCCTCGCGGCGGCCGGGGACGTCGTAGCCCACGTCGGTGTCGCCGAGGTGCAGCACGATGACCGGCTCGCGCCACCGGTCCCGCAGCACCGCCTCGACCCGCTCGCGATGCCCCGGCCGGACCCGGGCCTCCTCCGACCGCCGTTCGACGCGGTCGTGAAGTTCGGCCGCGCGGACGTCTAGAGGTCGAGATCCCTGCGGGTCTCCTCCGGGCTGCGGTCCCCGCCGATCTCGCTCTTGTCGAACCACGGTTCGTCCCCCTCGGGTGTGACTGCTTCCTTGCCTTCGGCGGCAGCGCCCTTGAGCGCCCCGATGCCGGCCTTCACCCCCGCACCGGCGAGGAACGGCTTGACGCCGGCGGAGGTGCCGAACATCGTGGTGAGCGCCCGGTTGCTCGGCTGCCAGCCCTGGGCGGCCGCGCCGAAGCCGAACTTCGTCTCGCCGGGCATCACGCCGATGCGCAGCTTACGGGTGAACACCTCGAGCTTCCCGGAGTACCTGACCAGGAACTCCATGAACTTGTCGAGCAGCTTGCCGAACTTGCCGAGGTAGCGCGTCACCTTCTGCAGCACGCTGGCCGCCTTGGCGATGGACGCGGTCATCGCGGCGGCGACCGAGCCGCCGAAGCTGATCACCGACGCCGCCAGCGCGGGCAGCCACAGGGTGATCAGCCAGGACACCAGCTCGGTGATGATCCCCTTGATCACCTCTTCGATGACCACCATGACCATCGACCACATCTGCAGCACCTCGGCCACCGAACCGGCGGCCGAGCCGATGCCGCGGATGCCGGAGGAGAAGTCGCCGAGGGCTTCCTTCGCCGCGTTGCCGGCTTCGTCCACCCACTCGGCGAGTGCGGTGTCGCCGGTGCGCTCGAAGTCGTCGGCCAGCGCGACGAACCCCTGCGCGATCGTGACGAAGTTCTCCGAGGCGTGGCCGATGGCCGGACCGTCGCCGGTGACCTGGTGCAGCGCGTCCTGCAGCGGCTGGACCAGTTCGAGCAGCATGTTGAGGCCGTGGCTGACGAGCCAGCCGATCGGGTCCATGGCGAAGGTGACCATGTCGCCGGCGGCGGCTCCGACGAACGCCGCGCCGTCACCCACCAGCGCCGCCCCTGCGGACGCCAGCTCACCCGGGTTGTCGGCCTCCGCGGCCTGCCGGGCGTGCTCGCCGATCTTCTTTCCTGCCTTGTAGGCGGTACCGGCCACCGGCACGTACCCGGCCGCGCGGTCGAGGTTGGCGGCCGTGCTCTCGTCGTAGGCCTGGACGTCCAGCGCGTCGGCGATGCTCTTCTTCGGCTCGGTCATCAGTCCTGCCCGATCGCGTCGATTTCCGCTTCGTACCGGCCGAAGGCGACCTTCCCGGCGTCCTCGGTGCCCTGGTACATCTCCGCGGCCTTGGTCAGCTTGGTGGTGAACCCGTCCACGCCGTCCTTGAGGTCGGTGAGCAGCGAGCGCAGCTCGGCGAGGCGGTCGGTGTAGCCCTGCTTGGCGAAGAGGCCGACGAGCCCCCATGCTTCGTTCGTGACGTCGGCGGCGTCGATCTTGGCGCCGAACTTGTCGGCTTCCTGCTCGTAGAACGGCAGTTGCCTGGCGTAGGCGGAGATCGCGCCGATGTTCGTCTGAATTCCGTCTGGCATCGAGGGTTTCCCTAGGATCGGCGGAGGATGGGGCCCTGGTCGAAGTCGTCGTCGTCCCCGGCGACCGGCCGGCGGACGGGCCGCGACGGCTGCCGCGGCTCCTGCTCCGACGCGGGTTCGGCCGCCGCGGTTCCGAACGCTTCCGCCTGGGCTTCGCGCACCTGCGCCGAGACGTCCACGCCGAACGCGTCGCCGAAGGTCTCGTCCACGATGCCGGCCTGCTGCTGCGCGGCCCCGGCGGCCGCCCGGCGGATGGTGCTCATGATCGTCGCCGCCAGCTGCCCGGCTTCGACGCGTGTGGCCCCGGCGGTCAGCCGCAGGTCGGTGATGGTCCCGCCGGCCCCCGCGGTGACCGTCACGGTCCCGTCCGGCGAGGTGACGGTGGTCTCCAGCCGGGCGATCCGCTCCTGCATGTCGCCGACGCCGGCGAAGCGGGCCTCGGCCTGCCGCACCTTGCTCTGGAAGTTCTGGAACTGGGCGATCAGCTCGTCCATCTGGGCGGACATCGGGTCTCCCTTTGGTGCGGTTCGGGGCCTGTGTCCGCATCATGGCAGATCCGTTCCGGCGCCGATCGCGTTTCGCGCCGATCACCCGATCAGAAGTCGACGAGCTCCACGGTCACCGTGCAGGTGTCCCCGACGTCGAGGCCTTCGGCCGTCCGGACGGCACGCTTGAGGGGCAGGACGTAGGCCTCGCGCGCACCGTCCGGGAAGATCGAGGTCTTCCAGCTCGTGACCCCGATCGTCACCCGGACGCGCACCGAACCGAAGCCCCGCCGCGGCTCGGCGGCGAGTTCGCGGATGTCCTCCGACACGTCGGAGGGCAGGCTGACGAAGACCCAGCTGTCGGTGCGCCGGGCGTCCCATTCCCACAGCTCGGCTTCGAAGACGGCGATCACGGCGGCAGTGTCACACGCGACACCGACATTTCCGCGCCGTCAACCCACCGGAGTGGCCGGACGACGGCCCCGGCTAGGCTCTTCGTCGGCGAAAACGACCACTTTCGCCGAGGCAAGCGCACCACGACGCGGGGAGAACACCCACATGCTGGACCGAGCGGTCATCGATGCCCTCTTCCCTGCCGACCTGCCCGAACCCGAGCACTGGGAACAGCAGTACCCCGCCCGGCAGCTGCCCGAGGGCGCGCTGGTCACGCGCCTCGGCCCGTCCCCGACCGGATCCCTCCACCTCGGCGGCGTCTACGTCGGCCTGATCGACCAGGACGTCGCCCGGCGCTCCGGCGGCCGCTACCTCGTGCGCATCGAGGACACCGACCAGTCCCGCGAGGTCGAGGGCGTCCTCGAGCAGTTCGAGCGCGGCTTCTCCTACTTCCACCTCACCGCCGACGAGGACATCCACCGCGGCGGCGACTACGGCCCCTACCAGCAGTCGGCCCGCGAGCGGATCTACCTCACCTACGTCCGCGACCTGCTCCGCCAGGGCAAGGCCTACCTCGACTTCGCCACCAAGGAGGAGCTGGCCGCCATCACCCAGCGGCAGCAGGCCACCAAGCTGCCCACCGGCTACTACGGCAGCTGGGCCATCTGGCGCGACGCCGACCCGGCCGACGTCCAGGCGAAGCTCGATGCCGGCGCCCCCTACGTCGTGCGGTTCCGTGCCCCGGACGACACGGGTGCCCGCGCCCGGTTCACCGACGCCATCCGCGGGCCGCTGGAAGCCGAGGCCAACCGCAACGACGTCGTCATCCTCAAGAGCTCCGACCAGAGCCCGCGCCTGCCGACCTACCACTTCGCGCACGCCGTCGACGACCACCTCATGCGGGTCAACCTGGTGATCCGCGGCGACGAGTGGATCTCGTCGGTTCCGGTGCACCAGCAGCTGTTCGGCGCGCTCGGCTTCGAGGCGGTCACCTACGCGCACATCGCGCCGCTGATGAAGCAGGAGGGCGGCAGCAAGCGCAAGCTGTCCAAGCGCAAGGACCCGGAAGCGTCCGTCGACTTCTTCGTCGAGGCCGGCTACCCCGCCGAAGCCGTCCAGTACTACCTGCGCGGGCTCGTCAACGGCCGGCTCGCGGAGATGCCGCTGGAGCAGGCCCTGACTGAGCCGATCAACCTCGACGAGTGCGGTGTCGCCGGCCCGCTGGTGGACCTGGTCAAGCTCGACGACATCGCCGCCGACCACATCGCCACCCTTTCGGGTGCTGCGATCCTCGACGCCGTCCGCACGTGGGCCGAGCGGTTCGACCCCGAGCTGCGCCGGGTGCTCGACGAGGAGCCGGACCTGGCCCTGCGCGCACTGGCCGTGGAACGCGAGGGAGCGGAGAACCCCCGCAAGGACCTGAAGAAGTGGAGCGAGTTCCGGGCGGTCTACGGCTTCTTCTTCCCGCAGCTCCACGCGGCCGTCACCGGGCCCGACGACGAGCGCATCACCGCCCTCGGCGTCGACCCCGCGGTCGTCCGGGCGGTCGCCCACGACTTCGCCGCGGACTACCGCCAGCTCGACGACGGCCAGGAGTGGTTCGACCAGATCCGCGCGGTCGCGGCCAAGCACGGTTTCGCCCGCAACGCCAAGGAGTTCAAGAAGAACCCCGAGGGCTTCCCCGGCTCGATCCGCGAGGCGTCGCAGATCATCCGCATCGCCCTGACCGGGTCGACGCGCAGCCCCGACCTGCACGCGATCACGCAGGCGCTGGGCCAGGACGAAGTCCTGGGCCGGATCGCCGCGCTCACCAAGTAGCGCCCGCGGGGCTCCGGCGTCGTCAGGCGCCGGAGCCTCCGTCGTGCTCGACGTCGTCCTCGAACGGACGGAACGCGAACCGCACCACGCTCGGCACCCTCGCCCCGCTGTCGGCCACCGCGGCGATCAGGCCCGCCGCGTCCTCGCGATCCAGCCGGGCCAGGAGGCGAGCCAGCGCTTCCGGCGCCCCCACCGGCTCGCCCGGCGTCTGGATCAGCGTGCGGTGGAGGATCCCGACGTCCCACCCGTCGGCGCTGCCGCTGCCCGCCGCCGTCCGGATCGTGGCGTCGAGCAGCCAGCGCGGTGGTTTGCCGGTCAGCGCCGGTGTCGCGTGCGCCGTCAGGCCGACGACCTGGTCGGCGCGGAGAAGGCCGTCACTGAGCGTTGCGATCCACACGTTGGTCAACCCCATGGATCAACGCTTAACAGCCGCGTCCCGGCGCCGCAAGGTTCACCCGGCCGGTTCGGTCTTCGTCTCCGCCGTCATCAGCAGCGCGCCGTTGATCGCCCGGTCACGGTCCGAAACGCTGCCCGGCCGGACGGTCGCCGGTAGTGCGGGCACCGGGAACCAGCACCGCCCAGACGACCTTCCCGCCGGCCCACGACCGGCTGCAGCCCCAGGTGCGGGCGATCTGCGCGACGAGCTTCAGCCCCATGCCCGGCTCGAACGGGGACAGCCGTTCGAGCAGCATGGCCGGCCGCGGGTCCTGGTCGGCCACGGCCACCGTGCACACCCCGCCGTGCAGATCGAGCCGCACCTTCGGTTCGGACGTGGTGTGCCGCACCACGTTCTCCACCAGCTCGGTGGCGATCAGCCGGGCGTCTTCGGCGAGTTCGGGCACGTCCCACTCGCCCAGCCGGGCCGTGACGTACTCGCGGATCTGCGCCGAGGCGCCATCGGCGCGCGGGAAGACGCGCTCGCACCGGCGGCGCACCGGGTGGTCCAGCGCCGCCGCGGCCGCCGTCAGGCCCGCGCGGACCGGGACGTGGCGATCGACGACGTGACGGCTGAGCAGGCCCCGGTGGCCGACTCCGCCGTCCGCGAGCGTGAACGGGATGCCCGGCCAGTCCCCGATCCGCATGGCGACCAGGGAGAAGACGCTCACCAGGGACGAGTCGGCGATGGCCAGCTCGCTGATGTCGGCGATCAGGCCGTCCGGCGCGTCGGTCGCGATCTTGAGCAGGCCGTCGCGCAGGGTCGGGTACGAAGCGAGGTTCAGCTCGCCGGTCACCCGCACGACGGTCGCCTCCCCATGACGGCCGACGGCCAGGTGGACTGGGGTACGGCTCATGGCGGCGTCGCCTCCTCCACCGGCAGCGCGGACGCCACCGTCCGCAGCACCTCGACCCCGCCGGCCGAAGCGCCGACGACCACGTGGTCACGCCGGAAGGGCGGCACAGCGCCCACCTCCTCACTCTGTACCTCACGGTAGTGGAGGCCGTTCACTACTGCGGGTAGCCCCCGCCGAGCGGGCTAAACCGGCGATTCGCCGAACGGACGTGTCCGAGGACGCCGCCGGCGATCGGCGGAGGTCACCGACGCTCACCGCCGCCACCGACCGGCAAAAATCCGCCGTGCTGCCCGACGGCCCCGCACGGGATCCGTCATGCCCCGGGAACGACGCGGCCACCAGCGGACCATGGGGTGCCGCGGACGTGAGATGCTCGACCGCGCAGGCAGGCTGAAGGCGGGAGGCGCAACGGGTGACCAGCTGGATCGACGTGATCAACTTTGTCCGGACGCGGTACGAGGTCCTCGAGGAGTCGGAAGGCTGGCTGCGGTTCCGGCTGGAGGGCCCGCGGGACCGGACCCAGCAGGTGACGGTGCACCACCTCCCCGAGCTCGACGGCGGCTCGTGGATCGAGATCTCGTCCCCGGTCGGCTGGGCCGACAAGCTCGACCTGCGGCGGCTGCTGGAACTGGCCGGCGGCTCGGCCGTCGGCGGCGCCGCGGTGGTGGACGGCGTCGCGCTGCTCAAGCACACCGTGCCCCTGGAGGACCTCAGCATCCAGCAGGAGTTCGAGCGCCCGCTCAAGGCGGTCGTCGCCCGCGCGGACGCGTTCGAGCACGAACTCACCGGCACCGACGAGTTCTGACCCCTCGCCTCACTTCGCGCGGCGGGCCCGGTCCGTCCGGCGCCGGTTCTCCTTCTCCAGTGCGGTGACGAGCTCCTCTTTGGACATCCGTGACCGGCCGGGGATGCCGAGCTGCTTGGCGCGCTCGTAGAGGTGCTGCCGGCTCGCGGTGGCGTTGACGCCGCCGCGGGTCGGCTTCTCGGGCTGCCCCGCTCCCCCGGCGGCCTGCTCGTCCGACGGGCCGCGTTCGGGCTTGGGCTCCCAGTGGTCGCCCACCTTCTCGAAGGTGTGCTTCAACGCCGAGTAGGCGGTCTGCTGGGCCCGCCGGCCGGGCCCGTAGGTGTCGAGCGCCGAGTCGTGCGCGGCAACCCAGGTGTCCTGGGCCTTGCGCGGCGACCGCAGCAGCGTGCTGGGCAAGTCTTCGCGTCCGGGCATGTCGCCCCGGCTACCCGCGCCCCCGCCCGCCGAAACCCGGCCCGATGCCCCGCCGATCACGCGAGATACCCGCCCAGTCACGCGAGATACCCGAACCGACCCTCCAGGTACGCAGGCCGACCCTCCAAGTACGCGGGCCGACCGCCTGGGTACGCAGGCCGACCGTCTGGGTACGTGGACCGCCCAGCAGGGTCCGCGAGCTCGGCGGGCGGTGCGCACGCCCGAAAGGGTCGATCCGCACGCCGGGAGGGTCGGTTCGCGTACCTGGAGGGTCGGTTCGCGTACCCGGAAGGTCGGTCGCAGGGTCCGGGCGGAGCCTCCTGCGCGGGCCTCCTCCGGGTCGGGCATGCTGATGACCACTGTTTGCCTAGGTAGAGGGGACCAGAGGGCGAAATGGGTGCTTCACCCGATTTGATCGTACCGGCGAGCGTCGAAAGCCCGGCGCCGCCGAAACCGCCTGGCTCGCCCGTGGCCCGGTGGCTGCTGGAGCACCGGGTCGCGCCGGTCGGCCGGGCGGGCGGCGAGGACCACGGGACGCCGCAGGCGTGGTGGAAGGTCATGTGCCTGACCGGCGTCGACTACTTCTCGACCCTCTCCTACCTGCCCGGCATCGCCGCGCTCGCCGCCGGGGCACTCTCGCCGCTGGCGACCCTGCTGATCGTCGCGCTGACGCTGCTCGGGATGCTCCCCATGTACCGCCGCGTGGCCCGCGAAAGCCCGCACGGCCAGGGCTCGGTCGCGATGCTCGAGAACCTGCTGCCGTTCTGGCGCGGCAAGCTCTTCGTCCTCACCCTGCTCGGGTTCGTGGCCACGTCGTGGATCATCACAATCACGCTGTCCTCGGCGGACGCCACCGTGCACATGCTGGAGAACCCGTACCTGCCGGGCTTCCTGCACGGTCACGCGGTGCTCATCACCGTCGTGCTGCTGCTGATCCTCGGCGGCGTCTTCCTGCTCGGCTTCAGCGAGGCCGTCGGGGTCGCCATCCCGCTCGTCGCGGTCTTCCTTCTGCTCAACGCCGTGGTGACGGTGGCGGGCGTGATCGACCTGCTGGGCGATTCCACCGCCCTCTCCCACTGGACCGACGCGCTGACCGCCGGCGGTGGCGGGTTCGGCGGCGTCGTCGGCCCGGCCGTCATCGCGTTCCCGATGCTGGTGCTGGGACTCTCCGGCTTCGAAACCGGCGTCAGCATGATGCCGCTGGTCGCGGCCGACGGGAAGTCCGCCGAAGAGAAGCTGGAATCCCGGATCCGCAACACGCGGAAGCTGCTGACCGCGGCCGCGCTCATCATGTCGGTGTTCCTGATCGCGACGAGCTTCGTCACGACGGTGCTGATCCCGGCCGACGCCTTCAAGGACGGCGGCGAGGCCAACGGCCGCGCCATGGCGTACCTGGCCCACCGGGAGCTCGGCGAGCTCTTCGGGACCGTCTACGACATCAGCAGCGTGCTGATCCTGTGGTTCGCCGGTGCCTCGGCGATGGCCGGGCTGATCAACATCGTGCCGCGGTACCTGCCCTCCTACGGCATGGCGCCGGAGTGGGGCCGCGCCGTCCGGCCGGTCGTGCTGGTCTACACGGCGATCAGCATCCTCATCACGATCGCGTTCGGTGCCGACGTCAACGCCCAGGCCGGCGCCTACGCCACCGGCATCCTGGCGATGATGGTCTCCGGCGCGGTGGCGGTCAGCATCTCGGCGATCCGCCGGCGCCAGCGCGGCGCGGCGGCCGGCTTCGTCGTCCTGACGCTCGTCCTGCTGTACGCACTCGTCGAAAACGTCATCGAAAAACCCGACGGGATCGCCATCTCGGCCCTGTTCATCCTCGGGATCATCGTCGTTTCGCTGGTGTCCCGGGTTTCCCGGACGACGGAGCTGCGCGCCGACCGCATCGAGTTCGACGAAGAGGCCCGCCGGTTCATCGCCGATTCACTGGCCCACGACGGCGCCCTGAACATCGTCGCCAACAAGCGCCAGGGCGGCGACCACGCCGAGTACTCCGCGAAGGAAGCCGAGCAGCGCGGGATGAACCCGGTGCCCGGTGCCGCCGACATCCTGTTCCTGGAGGTCGACGTCGTCGACCCGTCGGAGTTCAGCAACGTGCTCCAGGTGCGCGGCGTGGACGTCGACGGCTACCGGATCCTCCGCGCGGACAGCCCCGCGGCACCCAACGCGATCGCCGCGATCCTGCTCACCCTGCGCGACGTGACGGGCGTCCGTCCGCGCTGTTATTTCGAGTGGTCCGAAGGAAACCCGCTCGGGCACCTGTTCCGCTACCTGCTCCTGGGCCGCGGCGACACGGCCCCGGTGGTCCGGGAGATCATCCGGAGCGCGGAGAAGGACCCGGCCCGCCGGCCGGGCATCCACGTCGGCGGCTAGCCGGCGCCCCGATGCGGCCTTGGTTGCGCTCAACGCACCCAAGGCCACATTGGGGCGCTTCATCCGGTGTGGGGTAACACTGACGTCAGTGCGAAACGCGGCAGCGCACGGCCTCGATGTTTCGGGTCGCTGCACCGCCACCCGGACCGACACCGGCTTCGATCGACCGGGTTCGCCCTGTCGGAGCACGGTTTGGCCGCCGTCGGCGGCCGATCCGATCCGCTGAGGAGACTTACCGTCCCGCGGGCGGCGGGCCGGCCCGCCGGACCGGGGCTCGCGCCGGGCCGCGACCGTCCTGCGGGCGCGGTCCACGGGCCGGTGCCCTGGCGGGCGCCCGCGCGGGGCCACGCGCCGGCGGCGGGGCCGCCGGGCGGGGCGGCCGGGCCGGCCGCTCGGCCTCGGGGACCGCGCGGGGCCGGTTGACCCAGGAGTCGAACAGCACGATCAAGCCCGCGAACGCGGCGAAGCCGACCCCCAGCGCCCAATGGATCAACGCACCGAGGATGCCGGCAACGAGGAGGACCGGCAGCACCGCCATCAGGCAGAACGGGTCGATCCGGCCGAATTTCGGGCGTGAGGACCCGTCGCGGGGACTCACCGTGCGTTCTCCGGGTTCCTGCGCGCCATTCCAGCAGTATGCAACGGCCCGGTTCCCCCCTGCCATCTGGGGCGCACAACGGCCGATCATGATCACCCGCGGTGATCGGGGCGGACGCCGCCGTGGTGGACAGAAACGGACAGGATCCCGGCGCATCCGGAGAGAGACCGCCATTCCCGTGGTGCAATGGCGCCGGCGCCGGAAGGGGTACGCGCATGAGGAACGGCTTCGCGAAGCGGATCGGTCACGTGCTGCTGACCCTGGCGACGGTGGGCGGCACGTTCGCCGCCACTCCGGCACCGGCGAGCCCGGCGCCGCCCGCACTCGAGTTCGCGAACCCGGACAGCCAAGCCCTGTTCGGCACCGCGTACGCCGCCGCGCTGCAGAACCTGCTGCGCACCAACACGATCGGCTACGACGCGCGGTATGACCGGAGCGGCCTGCTGGATCCGGCGACCGGCATCGTCCGCGCGGGAGGCGGCTACGCCCAGCCGTGGACGCGCGACGCGTCGATCAACAGCTGGAACGCCACCAGCCTCCTCGACCCGGCCTTGGCGGCGAACACGCTGTGGGCGGTGGTCGACAAGGACGCCGGCGGCGCCCTGCGCGTGCAGCAGGACGACCAGCAGTGGGACCAGGTGGTCTGGGTGACCGCCGCCTGGCACCACTACCTCGTCACCGGCGACCGGCGGTTCCTCCAGGACGCCTACCGCACCTCGGCGACCACGCTGTCGATCCGCGAACACGCCACCACGGCCGGTTTCAACCCGACGTACGGCCTGTTCACCGGCGCCTCCTTCTTCAACGACGGCATCGCCGGCTACCCCGCGCCACCGGCCGACGCGACCGAGTCGGTCAGCACCGGGAGCATGCCGTGGCCCGGGGTCGCGAGCGGGATGTACCTCAGCACGAACGAGCTCTACTACGCCGCCTACGTCGACGCCGCGAACATGGCCGGGAAGCTGGGGCGCCCGGCGGCCGAGATCGCCGGGTACCGGGCCAAGGCCGTCGCGCTGCGCACCGCGATCAACCAGCGCTTCTGGAACCCCGCCACCGGCCTGTACGACTACCAGCTGCTCGCCGACGGCTCCCGTGGTGCCTTCCAGGAAGGCGCCGGGCTGGCGCTCGCCCTGATCTTCGGCATCGCGAACCCGGCGCAGGCACGCTCGATCGTCGCCCACGCCCGGGAGCTGCCCTGGGGCATGCCCGACACCTTCCCGAACTGGGCGCGCTACAGCGACGCGCAGCCCGGACGGCACAACGCCATCGTCTGGCCCCTCGTCCAGGGCCTGTGGGCGAAGGCGCTGGCCGGGCAGGGCGAGCAGAACGCCTTCGCGTCGGAAACCGCGCGCCTGGCCAAGCTGGCCGGCGCCAACAGCGGCTTCTGGGAGATCCACAACGGCACCACCGGGGTCGTCGACGGCGGCTGGCAGCGGCTGGGCGACACCGTGAAGTTCCACTGGGGTTCCGAACCCGACCAGACCTGGTCGGCCACGGCGTTCATCGACATGGTCCACACCGGCCTGTTCGGGCTGACGTTCACCGACCGCGGGCTGTCCTTCGCGCCCCACCTCCCGGCGGGCTGGGGTGACGTCACGCTGCGGAACCTGCGCTACCGCGGCGCGAACCTCACCCTCGCCCTGCACGGCGCGGGCAGCGTGATCACGTCGGTCAAGCTCGACGGCCGGGCCGCCGCGGCCTCGGTCCCGGACACGCTCACCGGCGACCACACGGTCGACATCACCTTGACCGGAGCGCCCGCCGGCGACCGGGACGGCGACGGCGTGGCCGACGACCGGGACCGCTGCTCCGACACCGCGGGCACGTCCGCCCTGAGCGGCTGCCCGGACCCGGCGCACCTCGAAGCCGAGGACGCCCGCAACACCGGTGGCGTCAAGACGAACGTGAACCACACGGGCTACTCGGGCCGGGCGTTCCTCGACGGCCTCTGGGCGCAGGGCGCGGCGACGTCCTTCACCGTGCACCGCTCCACGGCGGCGGCGGAACGCGCCGCGATCACCGTGCGCTACGCCAACGCCAACAGCGACACCCGGACGATGACGCTGTCGGTGAACGGGCAGGCGGTGCGGCAGGTCGGCTTCCCGAAGGTCGCCGACAGCTGGGACGCCTGGGGCACCACGACCTTCGCCGACGTCCCGCTCACCGGCCGGGACCCGGTGGTGACCCTCTCCTACGCGCCGGGCGACACCGGCGCGATCAACCTCGACTGGCTCGAACACCGCCGTTAGCGGACGCGAACACCATCCCGATGTCGGCGGCCTCCTGGACGGGATCCTGCACGGCCTCGACCGCGAAGCCGCGCGCGGTGAAGACGTCGCGGACGGTCTCGCGGTGGCGCCGCCACCCCTCGACCTCGACGACGGCCTGCCGGACCAGCGGCCAGTGCCGGTCTTCGAGCCCCCGCAGGACGTCGAGCTCGGCGCCTTCGACGTCGACCTTCAGCAGGTCGATGTGCTCGATGCCCTGTTCGTCGAGCACCGCGGACAGCGGCCGGACGCGGACGCGGTGGGTTTCGAGGTTCCGCATCGCCCGCAGCTGCCGCCCGACGATCCCCCGCAGGATCGGCGCGGGCACGCGACGCGGCCCCGAGCCCAGCCCGCCCCGCCGGATCATCTCGACGACGCCGGCGGTGACGCGCCGTCGCTCGGACTCGATGTTCTCCGCGTCCCGCAACGACGAGGAGAAGATGGTGGCCGCCGGGAAGTAGCTGAAGTCGAGCTCGTTTTCGGCGGCCGCCAGCCCGTAGGGCAACGCGGTCAGCCGGCCGCCGAAGAAGTCACGGCCGTTGCGCTCGAGCGTCGCGTGGAGGGGCGGGAGCGGCTCGAACGCGTAGATCCGCACGTCGCCGTCCAGCCGCTCGTACACGGCCGCGGAGAAGACACCGATGTTGGCGCCGACGTCGAGGACGGTCGCCCCGGGGGCGAGCTCGACGCCGTGGGCGAAGTAGGCGCCCACCTCCTCGCGCAGGAAGGACACCTCCCACGGGTTGATGCTGTGCAGGTCGATCGTCTCCATGGTCACGCGCAGAGACTTATCAGCAACGGGCCGTGCGGGGCACCCCCGTTCGGCGGCTGCTCCGGGCTTCGGCGCGGCCGCGGGCGGCGTGCCGACCGTCTTGCCATCGCCATCCGCACCACCTCCGGTCGCCGGGGTTCAGCGCTCTTCGACGTGCATCGCCGCCTGTTCCGGCCCCGCGGCCGGCGCCGAACCCGCGTCCACGGCGACCTGGTCCGGTTCCGTGTCCAGCGGCGGCCCGTCGCCCGCCACCGGCTCCAGCTGGACCGGCTGCTCCGGGACCTCGCCGGTGTCCTGGTCGGCCTCCGCGCCCGCCCGGGCGTCGATGCCGGCCGGAACCTCCGTCGCCGGGTCCGGGTTCTCCTCGGCGATGCGGTCGCCCAGCCCCCGCGGGTGGGCCTGCTCCCACGGGGTCATCCCGTACTTCGTCACGCCCGACCAGTGCTCGGGCGGGTCCATCCCCTCTTCGAGCGGGTCGACGCGGATGCGGTCTTCGTCGAGGTCCTCGGCGCTGTTGAGCGCGGCCGGGTCCGTCTCGACGGCGTCGGGTTCGCCGGTGTCCTGCGGCGGGTCGTAGCTGTGCTCCGGTTCGGTCATGTTCTCCGGGCTTCCCGCTGGAGCGACGGCGAAACACCGGGGGTTTGTCCGACCCCGGCGGCGGTATCCGGGCGCTTCCGGATCCCCGAACACGAGGAGGCGTCATGCCCCGACCGGTGTCCGACCAGGTGGTCGTGCTCATGGGCGCGTCGAGCGGGATCGGCCGCGCCGCCGCGCTCGCCTTCGCCGCCCGAGGGGCGCGTGTCGTGTGCGCCGGACGCACCGCGCGGGCCCTCGGCACGCTGGTCGACGAGATCACGAACGCGGGCGGGACGGCACTGGCCGTGGCCACCGACATCGCCGATCCCGAGGCCGTCCGGGAGCTGGTGCGGACGGCCGAAGCGGAGTTCGGGCGGATCGACACCTGGGTGAACCTCGCCGGCGTGTCGGTGTTCGGCCGGGTCGAGGACATCACCGACGAAGAGTTCGAGCGCGTCCTGCGGGTGAACTTCCTGGGCCACGTCCACGGCGTGCGCGCGGTGCTGCCCGCCCTGCGCCGCGCGGGCGGCGGGTCGGTGATCGGCGTGGCGTCGGTCGAGGGCGTGCGGGCGGTGCCGCTGCACGCGCCCTACACCGCCAGCAAGTTCGCGCTGCGCGGCTTCTACGACTGCCTGCGCATCGAGCTCGCGCAGGAGGGCGCCCCGATCGCCGTCACCACCATCCTGCCCGGGGCCATCGACACACCGTTCTTCGAGCACGCGCGCAGCAAGCTCGGCGCGCTGCCGAAGCCTCCGCCGCCGGTGTACGCACCCGAGACGGTCGCCGACACCATCGTGTTCGCCTCGACGCACCCGCGCCGCGAAATCCCCGTCGGCGGGGCCGCGGCCGGCTTCTTCCTCGGGCAGCGGCTCTCCCCTGCCCTGACCGACGCGCTGCTTTCGGTGCGCCGGATCGGCTCGCGCAGCTTCCGGAACACGCTGCCGGACAACGGAACCGACAACGTCGACTCCACTGTGGACGAGCCGGGGAAGGTCCACGGCAGCCACCCCGGCAAGGTGGTCCGGCGCAGCGCGTTCACGAAGCTGTTCGGCACGCTGCCCCGCCCGGGCGACCTGCTCACCGCGGCGGTGTCGCGGCGGCACGGTTGACCGGCGCGCGACGGGGTAGCCGCGGCGGTATGGATCCCACGCGCGATGGTCATGCCCGGTCGAAGCCCGGCCGGGCGCACCGGCTCCTGCGGAAAGCCGAAGACGCCGCGGCTCTCGACGGCCCGGCCGCCGGACTCGGACGGGTGCTGAAGGGCGAGAACGGCGTCACGCGGCAGCTCCGCGGCCATGCGCTGGGACACCCGCTGCACCCGATCGCGGTGACGGTCCCCATCGGCGCCTGGGTGTGCTCGGCGGCGTTCGACCTGCTCCCGGACGGACGCGACACGGCCCGCCGCCTGGTCGCGGCCGGCCTGCTCACCGCCCCGGCGGCGGTGGTGCTCGGCTTGGCCGACTACACCGGCTTGGACGTGCGGCAACGCCGGGTCGGCCTGGTCCACGCGGCCGCCAACGCGACGGCGACCGCGCTGTTCGGCGCGTCCTACCTGGCCCGCCGCGGTGGCCGCGGCGGACGGCTCCTCGGCGCACTGGGCCTGGCCGCGGCCGGCCTGGGCGGCGCGCTCGGCGGGCACCTGGCCTACGCCCAGGGCGCCGGGATGTTCCGGTGGCAGTCCCTGGACGACCTGGCTCCGGCCGAGCTCGCCGGTGCGGCCCCGGCCGCGCCCCGCAACCCCGCCTGACCCGGCAGCCCGGCACCCACCGCACAGTGTCGCGAATGACTCACTGCGGGCTCCCGCGCTGAAGGGCACCTTCCTCGCATCTGACGGGCGGAAGGTGCCCTTCAGCGCACCAGATGAGACGAAGGTGGCCTTCAGCCCGTGCCGCCCGGCCCGCCGCACGCAGAGGCCACGCTTTGATCACCGCCGAATGGGGTAACCGCCGCTCATGAGCGAATCCGAGAACCGCCCCCTGACCCC
>JARAWT010000016.1:0-152155 GCA_033793495.1 Streptomyces sp. MN03-5084-2B
CTACTTCAACCACAACTTCGGCGACGTCAACAACGGCAACACCTCCAAAGACGTCTCCCAGATCCTCACCAACACCCTCGCCCTCAACACCAGCGGACCGCTCGCCGGGCACATCAACACCACCATCGGCGTCGGCGTCTCCGGCCACTCCCTCGGCGGCATGGTCACCCACGGCCTGCTCACCTCCTGGCCCGACAGCCGGATCGTCTCCGCCAACCCCCAGTCCTGCGTCGACATGGGCAACCCCGCCGCCTCCGTCAACGCCAAGGTCCTGTTCGTCCACGGCGACAAGGACACCACCTGCGCCTACTCCTCCGCCCGCCAGGCCTACAACGAAATCAAATGGCCCAAAGCCTTCCTCACCTTCGTCGGCGGCAGCCACACCAGCTTCTGGAACGACCAGCGCTTCCCCAAGACCGTCGTCGACTGGGCCCGCTGGACCATGTACGGCGACACCGCCGCACGAGACCGCCTCGCCGCCGACGCCTCCGGGTCCAAGGTCAAGTGGGAAGCCCAGCTGTGATGATCTCGCCCGCGGCTCTCAGAGCTTCACTCACGACGGTGCTCGTGGTACTCGGTCTGCTGACTGCCGCTCCGGCCGAGGCCGCTCCCGTGACGGTGACCAACGGTACGCAGTTCAAGGACACGGCCGGTGCGGTCGTGCACGCCCACGGTGGTGGCATGCTCAAGGTCGACGGCTACTACTACTGGTTCGGGGAAAACCGCAACCCGGACAACACCTTCCGAGCCGTGTCGGTCTACCGCTCCACGGACCTGCGGACCTGGGAGTTCCGGAACAACGTGCTCACCCCGTCGTCGAACTCCGAGCTGAAGCTCGCCTACATCGAACGCCCCAAGGTGATCTACAACAGTTCCACCCGGCAGTTCGTGATGTGGATGCACAAGGAGAACGGCAAGGACTACAGCCAGGCCCGGGCCGCCGTGGCGACTTCGGCCACTGTGGACGGGAACTACACCTGGCGGGGCAGTTTCCAGCCGCTGGGCAACATGTCCCGGGACATCACGTTGTTCCGCGACGACGACGGCACCGGGTACATGGTCTCCGCCGCGCGCAACAACGCCGACCTGAACCTCTACAAGCTCACCGCGGACTACCTCGGGGTCGCGAGCCGGGTGCGCACGCTCTGGCCGGGTTCGTCCCGGGAGGCTCCCGCCCTGTTCAAACGCGACGGGAAGTACTTCATGCTGACCTCCGGCGCCACGTACTGGCAGCCGAACCAGCAGAAGTACGCGACGGCGAGCAGCATCACGGGCTCCTGGAGCTCGCTGGCCAACGTGGGCAACAGCACCGGGTACAGCTCCCAGACCGCGTACGTGGTGGCGGTCCAGGGAACGCAGGCCACGTCGTACCTCTACCTCGGTGACCGCTGGGCGGGTGCGTGGAACCGCCCGGTCAACGAGTCGCAGTACGTGTGGCTGCCGCTGACGTTCCCGACGGCGACCACGATGAAGATGACCTGGTACCCCCGGGTGAGCGTGGACACGGCAACCGGCGTCGTGACCGGCGCGCAGTAGCGAAACGGACCTCGGAAAGGGCTGTCCATGTTTTCTCGTCCCCGACGCAACCTGATCCCACGGCGGCGCGTTCTGCTCCCGGTCCTGGCCACCGCGGCGCTCGCCGCCGCGCTGGCCGGCGGACCGCTCTCCGCCCCCGCCCACGCCGCCGCCAACACCAGCCAGTTCAAGGGCGTGAACTGGGCCGACCCACGGGACAACTTCGTCAACGGCCCGGTCGTGCCTTCGGGCCTGTCCACATCGGACAACTACGCCACCACGTACGCCAAGGCCTCGGCGATCGTCAGCGGGTTCCAGGCCAACCTCGGCGCCAACACGGTCCGGTTCGGCATGAACGACAAAACCACCTCGTCGGCCTGGTGGAACAGCTACATCGGTGCCCTCGACGCGACCCTCGACAAGGGCATGAACGTCATGATCGCCCCCTGGGCCTATCCCGGCCAGTGCAGCTGCGTCAAAGACACCACGGCGTTCTACAAGATGTGGGACACCGTGATCAACCGGTACCTCAGCAAGCCCGGCGTGTACTTCCAGATCTACAACGAGCCCGGCGGATTCAGCAGCACCGCCTGGGTCAACTTCGCGGCGAGTTTCGTCGCCCACTACTCCAACGTGCCCCGCGGACGCATCGTGGTGGCCGGCACCGGAACCGACACCAACCTCGGGCCCGTCGGAGCCGACTCGCGCCTGAGCGGCACCCTGCTGTCCCTGCACCTCTACAGCGTCTTCGGCATTTCCCACAACACCGAAGCGGCCTGGATCACCGAATTCAAAAACCGCCTGAAGGGATACGGCTCCCGCACGATCGTCACCGAGTTCGGCGTCCCGATGAGCACCGGCGTGAACTACAACGGCGCGCGCGACGGTGACAACAACAGGTCCTACTACTACGGCATGACCGACACCATGCGCAGCCAAGGTATCGGCTCCATCTACTGGCCCGGTCTGCGTACCGGCGATTCCTGGTCCATGGAGCAGCTCCACGGCACCGGCACCAACCTGTCGTTGACCACGGTCAACGCCAGTGGCCGCGACCGGCTCCGGTACGGCTGGGGCTACAGCTCCACCGCCGGCGGGGCCACGCGGTAGCGGTCGGACGGCCGTACCGCGGATGCGGTACCGGGATCACCGCGTGAGGCTGACGTCCCGGGTGCCGCGGACGGGGAGGCTGAGGGGAGTCAGCGTCCGCTCCCGAAGGGGTCTCCCGTGAATTCTCTCGCCCGTTGGTGCTACCGGAGGCGGGGTGTCGTCGTCGCCGGCTGGGTGGCCGGCCTGGTCGTCCTGGCCCTGCTCGTGTTCGGGGTGGGTGCGGCGTTCACCGACTCCGCGAACCAGCCGGACAGCGAATCGGCCACCGCCACGCGGTTGCTGGGCCAGGCCGGCGGCCAGGGCCCGTCCGCGGTGCGCGGCACGATCGTCTGGCACACCGCCGACGTCGGCGCCGAGTCCGTGCGTGACCGGGTCGGTGCGACGCTGCACGACATCTCGGCGCTGCCCGGTGTCGAGCAGGTCGTCAGCCCGTACACCGAGGCGGGTGCGGCTCAGCTGAACCCCGGGGCGGGCACGGCCTACGCCACGGTCGCCTTGGACAAGGGGGCCGCCACCGAGCCCGTCGTGCAGGCGGCAGAGCGGCTGCGGGCCCCCGGGTTCGACGTCGAGGTCGGCGGCCAGGCCTTCACCGAGAAGCCCGCCGGGTCGAACGGCACCGAGGGGATCGGCATCTTCGCCGCTCTGCTTCTCCTGCTGGTGTTGTTCCGGTCCCTGTGGGCGGCGGTGTTGCCGATCGTGACGGGCCTGGTCGGCGTGGGTGCCTCGCTGCTGGTGGTCATGCTGGGTTCGCACGTCGTCGACCTGGCCGCGACCAGCCTGACCATGGGCGCGCTCATCGGCCTCGGCGTCGGCATCGACTACGCGTTGTTCATCGTCAACCGGCACCGCAAGGCCCTGCGTGCCGGGGCCACGGTCGAAGAAGCACTCGCGCAGGCGGTCAGCACGTCGGGGCGTGCCGTGGTGTTCGCCGGGGTGACGGTGATCATCGCGCTGCTCGGCATGTTCGTGGTCGGCCTCGGCCTGCTGACCGGCATGGCGCAGGCCGCGGCCGTGACCGTCCTGTTCACCGTCGCCGCCGCGCTCACGCTGCTGCCCGCCCTGCTGGGCATGCTGGGCTTCCGGGTGCTCTCCCGCAAGGACCGCAAGGCGGTCGCCGCGGGCCGGTTCCCGCTGCTTCCGCGAGAAGAGGGCAAGGCCACGGTGGCGAGCCGCTGGGCGAACCTCGTGCAGCGCTTCCCGGTGGCCGCCGGGGGTGCCGCCCTGGTCGTGACGGTGCTGCTCGCTTCGCCGGTGCTGGGCATGCGCGTGGGCAACGCGGACGCGAGCAGCGATCCCGTCGGCTCACCCACCCGCGCCTACCACGACCTGATGGCCGGCGCTTTCGGCGACGGCTTCGACGCTTCGCTGCTGGTCGTGGGGAGCACGCCCGACAGCGCGTCGGCGCAGGCGTTCGCCACCCTGGCGCACCGGCTGGATTCGGTCCCGGGAGTCGCGCACGTGTCCCCGGTCCGGGCCGGTGGGCAGGTCGCGTCCGCGACGGTCACCCCGGCGACCACCGCCCAGGCCGAGCAGACCGCGGACCTCGTCACGACGCTGCGCGACGACATCATCCCGGTCGCGGAGGCGGGCACCGGGCTGCAGGTCTACGTGGGCGGCCAGACGGCGAGCAGCATCGACGTCGCCGACGCCCTGCTGAGCAAGCTGCCGCTCTACCTCGGGCTGATCGCACTGCTGGGGTTCCTGCTGCTGGCGGCGGCGTTCCGCAGCATCCTGGTCCCCTTGGTGGGTGCGCTGAGCAACATCGCGACGATCGCGGTCGGGCTCGGCGCGGTCACCGCGATCTTCCAGCACGGATGGGGGCTGGCGCTGCTGGGCGTGGGCACCGGGGCGCCGGTGACGTACCTGGTCCCGGTGCTGGTGGTCGGCGTGATGTTCGGGCTGTCGATGGACTACCAGGTGTTCCTGGTCAGCCGGATGCACGAGGAATGGGTGCACACCCGCGACAGCCGGCGCGCGGTGCGGGCCGGGGTGGCCGAGACGGGCCGGGTGATCGCGGTCGCGGCGACGATCATGCTGTGCGTGTTCGCCTCGTTCGGGTTCAGCGGCGAGCGGATCGTCGCGATGATCGGGATCGGCCTGGCGATCGCGGTCCTGGTCGACGCGTTCGTCGTCCGGATGACGTTGATCCCCGCGGTGATGACGCTGCTGGGCCGGGCGAACTGGGCCTACCCACGGTGGGCGGAGCGGATCACGCCGCGGCTGTCGGTCGAAGGCCCGGTTCCCGCCGAGGGGGCCCCCACGGTGCAGTTCGCCGCGGCCGGGCCGCGCGCAGGCCACCGCGGCTGACCGCGAGCGCGGTTCCGTCTCCTGTGGACGATGTGCCCGGGAGGCGGAGCCGCTCGCGCGGGCTCGTGGAGTTCGAGAGACCATGACCGGGGGCACCGGCACCCCGTTCCCGAGGAGGCCCGACCAGTGACCATCCGTGTTCTGCTCGCCGACGACCAGGCCTTGCTGCGGGCGACCTTCCGGCTGCTCGTCGACGCCGCCGACGACATGACGGTGGTCGCGGAGGCCGCCGACGGGCAGGAGGCGGTGACGAAGGCGCGCGAGGCCCAGGCTGACGTCGTCGTGATGGACATCCGCATGCCCGGGGTGGACGGGATCGAGGCCACCCGGCTGATCACCGCCGACGAGGACCTGGCCGGGGTGAAGGTCCTGGTCCTGACCACGTTCGAGACCGACGAGTTCGTGGTGGCCGCGGTGCGGGCCGGAGCCAGCGGCTTCCTCGGCAAGGGTGTCGAGCCGGAGGCGCTGTTGCAGGCGATCCGGACGGTGGCGGCGGGGGAGTCGCTGCTGTCGCCGTCGGCGACCACGGCCCTGATCGGCCGGTTCCTGGCCCAGCCCGAGGCCCGGCCGGTCGAAGCGCGCGCCGAGCTGGGCGAGCTGACCGCCCGCGAACGCGAGATCACCGCGCTGGTGGGGGCCGGGTTGTCCAACACCGAGATCGCCGCCCGGCTGTTCATCAGCGCCGCGACGGCGAAGACGCACGTGAACCGGGCGATGATGAAGACCGGGTCCCGGGACCGGGCCCAGCTGGTCGTGTTCGCCTACGAGACCGGGCTCGTCGCCCCGCGGGCGCCGCGGTGAGCTCCCCACGGTGGTGGCACCGCGTGCTGCCCGTCGTGATCGCCGTGCTGGTCGGGGTGTTCCAGCTGGCCTACGGGGAGAGCGGCAGCTGGCACCCGCCCAAGAGCTGGCAGCTGCTCGTGTACCTCACCGCGTGCCTGGTGCTGCTGCTGCGGTACCGCCGGCCGGTGGCGGTCGCCGGGGTCACCGTCGTGTTCAGCGCCGCGCTGCCGGTGCTCACCCCGCACACCGTGATCGTCGACGTGCCGGCCATGATCGCGCTCTACACCGTCGCCCGGTACACCGACCGCCGCACGGCGTGGACCACGGCCGCGGCGGCGGCGATCCTGCTGACCGTCAGTTCGGCCTGGTGGCGGCCGGAGCACCTGCTCGACGTCCGCAACCTGCTGCCCGCCAACTACGTCGGCATCGCCGCCGCCCTCGGTGATTCCGTGCGCGCGAACCGGGAGCTGCTGCGCCAGGCACAGGAAAAGGTCCGTGAGGCCGAACGCGGCCGGGAGGAGGAGGCACGCCGTCGAGTGCGGGACGAGCGTGTTCGGATCGCCCGTGATCTGCACGACGTGGTCGCGCACCACATCACTCTGGTCAACGCCCAGGCCGGCGTGGCCCACCACCTGCTCGACCGCCAACCGGACCAGGCCAGGCAGGCGTTGGCCGGCATCAAGGACACCAGCCGCGCGGCGCTCGACGAGCTGCGTGCCACGGTCGGCCTGCTGCGCCAGGACGACGACCCGCCGGAGTCCCGGCAGCCCGCGCCCGGGTTCGCGCAGCTGGGCGCGCTCGTGGACTCGTTCGCCGCGGCCGGGTTCGACGTCCGCGTCACCGAGCGCGGGACCGCCCTTCCCCTGGCGGGTGCGGCCGACCTCGCGGCGTACCGGATCGTGCAGGAGGCGCTGACCAACGCCGGCAAGCACGGCACCGAGCGTCGCGCCCAGGTGGACCTGGCCTATCGCGGCGACCGGCTGGAGCTGACGGTGACCAATCCCGCCCGGCCCGGCCACCGCGGTCCCGGCACCGGGCACGGGCTGATCGGCATGCACGAACGCGCCGCCAGCGCCGGTGGTTCGTGCCAGGCGGCCCTGCGCTCGGACGGCCGGTACGAAGTCCGGGCGGTGCTGCCGCTGCGCGCCGCGGAATCCCCGGTCATCGAATCGCCGTGAAGACGTGGCTGCCCGGACCCGACCGGGTACCGGGTGCCGCCGGGTAGCTCGACGACGGCTTCGGCGCCGTCCGGCAACCTGGCTCGGACGGTCGGCGTGCCGTCTTCGAGTGTCCAGTCCGTGCGGGCCGGTCCGCAGCGTGCAGCCGGCGCGATCGTCCGGCCGGCGACCGCGCCCTGCCGACGTCCGCGGGTACCGCGGTTGCGGTAGGGGAGATGACCGCACGGGGTTGACGTTTTCCGGGGCCGTGCCGTCCAGCATGGATCCGTGATCGACACCCGAACCGAGGCATCCCCGTCCGCGAAACGCCGGATCACGGCGACCGCTCTGCTCCGCGGTGCGGCGGTGGCGGTCGTCGTGGTGGCCTTGGTTTCCCTCGTCCGCACGGCCGGCCTCGCCGACCTCGGCGCGGTGTTCGGGAACGCCGAACCCGGCTGGGTTTTCGCGGCGGTGGTGGTGTTCCTCGTGCCGCTGCTCGGCAACGTGCTGGCGTTGCGGGCCGTCGCGCCGGTGCGGCTGCCGTGGGGGCTGACGACGGCCGCGCAGCTGGCGGGCGCGTTCGGCAACCTGGTCGCGCCCGCGAACCTCGGCGGGATGGCGACCAACGTCCGGTTCCTGCACCGGCGCGGGGTCGCGACGACCGGCGCGGCGGGCGCGGTCGGGGCGGCGCAGGCCGCCGCGGTGGCCGTGACGGTGGCGCTGGCGCTGCCGGGCCTGGTCGCCTCGGGGCGGCTCGCCGGTGCCGGTGCGCTGGTTTCGGTTCCGGTGGTGACGATCGTCGTGCTGGTGCTGCTCGCCGCCGCGGCGGCGCTGCGGTGCACGGCGGCCGGACGCCGGTGGACGGGCCGGGTGCGGTCGGTCGCCGCCGCCACGCTGACGGCGTTCCGGCTCGCGCTGGCCACGCCGGGCCGGGCCGGGCTCGCGGTGGCCGGGAACCTCCTGGTGACCCTGGGCACGACGGCGGCACTGGCCGCGGCCGTCCGGGCGTTCGGCGCCGCGGTGTCGTTCGGCGACCTCCTCCTCGTCGTGGCGGGCAGCGCGCTCGCCGGCGTCCTGCCCGTCCCCGGCGGAGCGGGCGGGGCCGAGGTGGTCCTGGCGGCCCAGCTGACCGTGCTGGGGCTCCAGCCCCCGGTCGCGCTCGCGGCGGCCGTGCTGCACCGCGTGGTCACCTTCTGGTCGCGGGTCCCGGTGGGCTGGTTCGCCTTCGCCCGGCTGCGGCGAGCCGGTCACCTCTGACCGGGCGGTCTCGAAAGTCCGGCCCGACTTCACCCCTCGCTAAGCACTTCGGCTGATCGTTATGCTCCGTGAAGCGATCGAACGAACACCCGGCGGACGAGGGTCGACATGCGAGAGTCGGGAGAAGACCGGCGGCGGCGGATCCTGGCCGTCGTCGAGGCGCGCGGCCAGGCACGGGTCACCGAGCTGGCCGCGGAGCTGGCCGTCTCGGTGATCACCGTGCGCCGGGACGTCGAGGAGCTGGCCCGGGCCGGGCGGTTGCGGCGGGGGCACGGGGTCGTCCGCTCACTGGTCCCGCGGCGGCCGGAGCCGGCGCCCGCGCCGGCCGGCGGCGGCCCGGTGGTGCTGGTCGTTCCCGAACGGCACGCCTACCTCACCGAGGTCCTGCACGGTGCCCGCGGTGCGCTGGAGGAGGCGGACGTCCGGGTCGTGCTGCACCCGGCGCCGCAGGTTCCCGGGTCCGAGCGGACGATCGTCGAGCGGCTGCTCGCCGACGACGCCCGGGGCGTGCTCGTCGCGCCGCGGTGGCGGAGCGTGGTCACCGAGGAGGCGGACGACGGCTGGCTGGCCGCGGCCGACGTCCCGGTCGTCCTGGTGGAACGGCGGCCGCGGCCGGGAAGTGCGCTGCACGCCAGGGATTCCGTCTGCACCGATCACTGGTACGGCGTCCACCTCGCGGTGACGCACCTGCTCGCCCTCGGGCACCGGCGGATCGTGCTGGCCGCGCGGGACGACAGCCCGACCGCGCGGGCGCTGCGCGCGGCGTTCGGCGACATCTGCGCCGGGCGGCCCGAGGTCGAGGACTGGACCGTGGTGCTCAGCGCCCGGGGCGCCGGGCAAGGCCCGGTGGAAGACCTCGAGCCGCTGGCCGGCGTGCTGCGCGAGCACGCCGCCACCGGCGTGATCATGCACGGCGACGTCGATGCCCTGATGCTCGTGCAGCAGCTGGCGGAAGCGGGGATCACGGTGCCGGGCGATTGTTCGGTGGTGGCGTACGACGATGTCGTGGCGGCACTGGGCAGCACCCCGCTCACCGCGATCGCGCCGCCCAAGGCCGAAGTCGGCAGGCTGGCCGCCGAACTGCTGCTGGAACGGCTCCGCGAACCGGCCGCCCGCCCGGCGCGGCGGATCGCCGTCTTGCCCGAGCTGAAGGTGCGCGGGTCCACCCGAGCCCTGATCGATTGACCGAGTTGTCCGCGGCTATTGACCGGAATTCGTTCAGGCGCCCAAACTGCGTGGAGTTCGCGACCGCAGGAGGCATCGATGCCTGTCCGACCCAGCCGCCGGACCGTTCTCGCCGCGGGGCTCGCCTTTCCGCTTGCCGCCGCGTGTTCGGGGCCCGGTGGGGACGCCCCGCGCGGTGCCACCCGGATCACGTTCTGGTCGGCGCTGCGGGGCAGCCAGCAGGTGGTCGACGCGTTCAACCGGTCGCAGAGCCGGATCCACGTGGTGTTCCAGCAGATCCCGTCCGGCGATCAGGGCGGGTACGCGAAGCTGAGCAACGCGGTCCGCGCGGGCAACGCACCGGACGTCGCCACCATCGAATACCCGCAGGTGCCCGGGTTCGCCATCGACGGAGTCGCGCGGGACCTCACCGACCTCGTCTCCGATCGCCTGCGCGCCAAGCTCCTCCCGCAGGCGCTGCGCCTGACGACGTTCGCCGGGCGGGTGTTCACCGTGCCGCTGGACGTCGAGCCGATGGTGCTGCACTACCGCACGGATCTGTTCGCCCAGCACGGTTCGGACCCGCCGCGCACGTGGGAGGAGTTCACCGCGGTGGCCCGGAAGGTCCGCGACGACCGGCGCCGGCTGGTGGCCTTCGCGACCGACGGGGCCACCCAGTTCGCGGCGCTCTCCTGGCAGGCGGGCGCGCAGTGGTTCGACACCGGCGGCGGCGCCTGGAACGTCTCGCTCGCCGACGCCGCGACCCGCCGCGTGGCGGAGTACTGGCAAGGCCTGGTCGACGAAGGCCTGGTGTTCGCGAACGGCGTGCAGGGCAGGCAAGGGGACGCGCAGATCGGGCAGGGGCTCGTGCTCGCCCGGCTCAGCGGTGCCTGGGACGCGGGCGCGCAGATGAAGGCCCGGCCGGGCCAGAAGGGAAAATGGGCGATCGCGCCGCTGCCGCAGTGGGATCCCGCGCACCCGACGGTCGGGACGCACGGCGGCTCGACGTTCGCGGTCACCCGCGACAGCGGGCACCCGGAAGCCGCGATGGAGTTCATCGAATGGCAGGTCTCGCACCCCGACGCGTTGCGCGCCCGGCTCTCCAGCGGGACCAGCAGCCAGTACCCGGCCGCACCGGACCTGGTCGAGGTCGGGCGGAAGGCGTTCGATCGCCGCTACTACGGCGGCCAGGACATCTACCGGCTGTTCGAGACCGAGGCCGCGAAGATCCGGGACGGCTGGACGTGGGGACCGCGGATGAGCGCGACCCAGCGGGTGCTCCAGGACGGGTTCGCCCGGGCGAGCGCCGGCCAGGGCACCCTGCTCGACGCCGTCCGCGACGCCCAGCGCGCCACCATGCCGGACCTGATCGCCCTGGGGCTGGCGACGACCGAGCACAGCAGCTGAGGAGACCGATGACGACCACGCTCGCCCGTCCGGAAAGCGCTTCCAGAACCGCCGCGCCGCGCGTCCGGAGGAGACACCGGCAGGGCACCGCCTGCGCCGTGCTGATGGCCCCCTTCTTCGTGCTGCTGGTCGTGGTCTTCCTCGTCCCGGCCGGGACGGCGCTGTGGCTGAGCTTCTTCGGCGCCGACGAGCCGGGCCTCGGGTTCGGCCCGGAACACACGATCTTCGTCGGGTTCCGCAGCTACGCCGCCGTCCTGGCCGATCCGACGTTCCTCGGCGGGCTGGGCGTCGTCGCGCTGTACTGCCTGCTGTACCTGCCGCTGCTCGTCGTCACCTCCCTCGGTCTGGCGCTCCTGCTCGACTCCGGCGTCGCCCGGCTGCGCGGATCGGCGCGGCTGGCCCTGTTCCTGCCGCACGCGGTGCCCGGGATCATCGCCGCGATCATCTGGCTCTACCTCTACCTCCCCGGCCTGTCCCCGGTGGTGGACCTGTTCGGCAAGGCCGGCCTCAAGGTGGACTTCCTCGGCGTCCACACCGTCATCCCGTCGATGGTGAACATCGCGCTGTGGAGCAACCTCGGCTACAACGTCGTCGTCTTCTACGCCGCCCTGCAGGCCGTGCCCCGCGAAGTGATCGAGGCGGCGGTGGTCGACGGTGCCGGCGGCGTCCGGACCGCGCTGCGGATCAAGACCCCGCTGATCCGGGCGTCGATCGTGATGGTCGTGCTGTTCACGCTGATCTGGTCGCTGCAGCTGTTCACCGAGCCGATGCTGCTTTCGCAGGCCACGCCGATGATCACCGCGCGGTTCTCGCCGAGCATGTACATCTACGACGCCGCGTTCACCCGCAACAACTACGGCCTCGCCGCGGCCGCGTCGGTCATCCTGCTGGCGTGCACGATCGCGCTGTCCTACGGCGTGACGCGCTGGACCAACCGCACCCGGGAGGTGGCCGCGTGAACCCGCCGAAGTTCCTCGGCCGCGCGGCCGTCAACACCGTCGTGGCGATCTCCGTGCTGTACACGCTGATCCCTGCGCTGTGGCTGGTGCTCGCCGCGATGAAGGACCGCGACGCGCTGTTCGGCAGCGACATCCTTTCGCTGCAGGGGTTCTCGCCGCTGAAGAACCTGCAGGACCTGTTCGCCATGGACAAGGGCATCTACGGCCGCTGGTACCTCAACAGCCTCCTGTACGCCGTCGGTGGCGCGGCGGTCAGCGCCCTGGTGAGCATCGCCTGCGGGTACGCGTTCGACAAGTACGTATTCCGGCACAAGGAGAAGCTGTTCGGGCTGGTGCTCGCCGCGGTGATGGTGCCGCAGACCGTGCTCGCGCTCCCGCTGTACCTGCTGGCGTCGGGCACCGGCGTCGTCGACACGGTGTGGGCGGTGTTCATCCCGGTGCTGTTCAACCCGTTCGGCGTCTACCTCGGCCGCGTGTTCAGCCAGGGTTACGTGCCCGGCGAGGTCCTGGAGGCGGCGCGGATCGACGGCGCGGGGGAGCTGGCGACCTACTTCCGGGTCTCGCTGCGGATGCTCGGCCCCGGCGTCGTCACCGTGTTCCTGTTCCAGCTCACCGCCATCTGGAACAACTTCTTCCTGCCGATGGTGATGCTGTCGAACCAGAAGCTGTACCCGGTCAGTCTCGGCCTCTACAGCTGGAACAGCGCGGCCACGACGTCGCCCGAGTACTACCCGGTGGTGATCATGGGCTCGCTGCTCGCCATCCTGCCGCTGGTGCTGGCGTTCACGCTGCTGCAGCGGTTCTGGCGATCGGGGCTCACCGCGGGGGCGGTCAAGTGAGCCGTCCCCGTGCCGCGCTCGCGATGGCTCCCCGGACCGCGGCGGCCGTGCTCGACGACACCGCCCTGACCGCGCTGCACCGCGTCACCGACCTCGCCGACGGGGTGCTCGACGACTTCACGACCTCGGCCGCCCACGCCGTCCTGCGTGACGTCGAGCTGCTGGTCACCGGCTGGGGCTGCCCGCCGCTGGACGCCGCGGTGCTCGCCCGTGCGCCACAGCTGCGGGCCGTGGTGCACACCGCCGGCTCGGTCCGCCGACACGTCACCGAGGCCTGCTGGGAACGCGGGATCGCGGTGACGTCCGCCGCGGCGGCGAACGCGGTACCGGTGGCCGAGTACGCCCTGGCGATGATCCTGCTCTCCGGCAAACGGGTGCTGGAACGCGCCCGCGGCCACCGGGCCGCCCGCCGCCACGACGATGGCCTCGGCGTGCCGCCGCACCTGGGCAACTACGGCCGGACCGTCGGCATCCTGTCGGCGTCGATGATCGGGCGGCGGGTGATCGGCCTGCTCCGCCCGCACGACTTCCGCGTCCTCGTGCACGACCCGCACCTGACCGACGCGGAGGCGGCGGAGCTGGGTGCGGAACCGGTGAGCCTGGCCGAGCTGTTCGCCCGCGGCGACGTCGTCAGCGTGCACACCCCGCTGCTGCCCGAGACCCGCGGGCTGGTCGGGCGCGAGCTGATCGCGGCGATGCGGCCGGACGCCGTGCTGATCAACACCGCCCGCGGGGCGGTGCTCGACCAGGACGCGCTGGCCGAGGCGACCGCGGCCGGCCGGATCCGGGCGATCCTCGACGTCACCGACCCCGAGGTGCTGCCACCGGGACATCCCCTGTGGACGGACGACAACGTGCTGATCACCCCGCACCTGGCCGGTTCGCAGGGCAACGAGCTGCGGCGGCTGGCCGAGCTGGCCGTCGGCGAGGTCACCCGCTGGGCGGCCGGGCAGGCCTTCGCCCACCCCGTCCGCCGCGAACGCCTGGGGATGATCGCGTGAAGCTGCCCGGGGAGGACCGCACGCTGAGCCCCCGCACCGGGTACACGCGGGCGCACTGGGTGGCCGCGGCCGACGGCCTGCTGACGGCGGCGTGGCGCTGGGCGACCCCGGGCGGCGCCCGGCTCGACCTGCCAGGACCGCCGTCGGGCAGCGGCGTCCGCTCGGACGGCCTGGAGGGGTTCGCACGGACCTTCCTCGCCGCCGCGTTCCGGGTCGCCGGGGAGGACGGGAAGGACCCGCACGGGTGGCTCGAGCGGTACGCCGGAGGACTCGACGCGGGCACCCGCAGCCCCGGGCGCGACGACGCGGAGTCGTGGCCGGTGATCCGCGACCACCACGTCGCCGGGCAGCCGATGGTCGAATCCGCGTCCGTCGCCCTCGGCCTGCGGCTGACCCGGCCCTGGCTGTGGGACCACCTCGCGCCCGCCGTGCAGGACCGGGTCGAGGCGTGGCTGCGCGGCGCGCTGCGGCACGTCCCGGCGCCGAACAACTGGTACCTGTTCCCGTTCACCGTCGCCGGGTTCCTCGCCTCGGCCGGACGTGCCGACGCCGAGACCGCGCGGGCGCGCGAGCGGGCGCTGGAGCTGCTGGAGGGCTGGTACCGCGGGGACGGCTGGTACGCCGACGGCGACGGCCGCGCCTTCGACCACTACAACGGCTGGGCGCTGCACCTGTACCCGGTGCTGGACGCCCACCTCGCCGGCGAAGCGACCCACTTCGGTCCTCGGTTGCGGGAGCACCTGACGAGCTTCGGGCTGTGGTTCGGCGGCGACGGCGCACCACTCCACTTCGGACGGTCCCTGACCTACCGCTTCGCGGCCGCCTCGGCGGTCGGCCTCGGCGCCGTCACCGGGGACACCCCGCTGCGGCCCGGCGTGTCACGACGGCTGCTCAGCGGGGCGCTGCGCTATTTCCTCGACCGCGGCGCCGCCGACGAGCACGGGCTGCTGAGCCTCGGCTGGCACCGGCCCCACGCGCCGACGGTGCAGTACTACTCCGGCCCGGGCTCACCCTACTGGGCGTCGAAGGCGTTCGTGTGCCTGCTCGCCCCTCCCGAGCACCCGCTGTGGACGGAAGGCGAGGGGCTCGCGCCGAGCGAGACGGCCGACACGGTGCTCGCCCTGCCGGCGCCGGGCCTGTTGCTGCAGGCGACCCGGGACGACGGCGTCGTCCGGCTGCACAACCACGGCAGCGACGCCGTCCGCCCGCACGAGGCCGAGTCGGCCGCGGGGGACAATCCGCACTACGGCCGGTTCGCCTACTCGACCCGGACCGGGCCGACCGCGCGGGAGAACCCGGCCGACAACCACTTCGCGGTCGTGGTCTCCGGCGTCCGCAGTGTCCGGCGCCGGATCCACCCGCTCGGTGCCGGCCAGGCCGACGGCTGGGGCTGGGCGGGCTCCTGGCACCGCCCGGTGTTCCCGGCCGGGGCGGCGGCGTCGCCCGGGCTGCGCGTCGAGAGCGTCACCGTCGTCCGCGGGCGGGACGAGCTGCGGGTGCACCGCGTCCTGGGCGCGCCGCCCGGCGCCCGTGCCGAGCAGACGGGCTGGGCGACCGCGCCCGGCGAGTCCGTGCTCCGGCCGCTGGCCGGCTGGACGGGCCAGGACGAAGTCCGGGCGCCGGGTGGCACGGCCTTCGTCCCGTGGGTGTCGCTCCCGCGGCTCACCGGAGACGTCCATGGCACGGCGGTCTTCGTCGCGCTGGCCGCATTGGGCGCCGAGGCGGGCGATCCGGTGGCCTCGGTCACGGAAGAGGGGGCTGAGGTCGCGTGGGTGGACGGGTTTGCGGTGCGGGTCCGGTTCGGGTCGCCGGAAAGCGGGGATCCGGGGGCGCTGTCCGTCACGGTGCTTCCGCCGGTGCGATGGCCAGCAACGCGATGATGGCCAGGTTCCGCTGGGCGAAGTCGTTGGTCGCGAACGTGGCGAAGTCGCCCGCCGGGTTCGTGGTGGTCCGGACCGGGATCTCCGTCACCGGGCCGGGCACCGCGGTCCCGGTGACGCGCGCCGCGGGCGGCCACGGCTTGCCCGCGGGGTCGCTGGTGAACTGGTCCCAGCCGCGTTTGCGCAGGTTCGCGTCCGCGAGCTGCTCGCCCGCCCAGGCCGTGACGCGGGAGTAGATCGTCTTGAACAGGTTCGGGTTGAAATCGCGGCCGTAGCGGGCGATCTTCTCGGCCGACGGGGCCTGGGCGTACCGGGCGAAGTCCAGGTAGGTGCGGCGGAACTCCGGGACGTCGACCAGGTCGAGGGCCTCCCAGAGGATCTGTTCGCCGAGGAAGGCCATCGAGAGGTTGTAGCCGCCCTCGAAGTCGCCCTTCTCGAGGTTCACCAGGTGGCCGGTCGCCGGGTCGAAACCGACCGCGCCGCCCGCCTCGCCGGTGAACAGCCCGGCCGGGAAGGTGGCGATGTCCTTCATGCCGGTGACGATCCGGTCGCGCCAGCGGACGTCGCCGGTGCGTTCCCACTCGGTCAGCCAGTTGCTGACCAGCGCGTACCAGTCCGGTCCGATCCGGACGCGCGCGGGCGCCTTGGTCTGGGGTGGCAGGACTTCGCGCAGCGGATCGACCGTGCGCAGGGTCTCGTCCGCCTGCAGCGAGGACCGGATGAGTTCGCCGAGCAGCTCGTCCGCGGTCAAGTAGTAGGAGAACCGTTTCGTGAACGACTCGCCGACGCGGGCTTCCTTGGCGCCGTCGCCCCAGTGCACCACGGCATGCCGTGACCCGAGGCCCGCGAACCGGCCGCTGTGATGGGTGTCCACTTCGGACACGTGTCGGGTCATCGCGTGCGCCAGGCGGAACGTGCGCGGGTCACCGGACCGCAGGAACGCGTACCAGAGCAGGGCGTCCGTCCCGAGCTCGGCGTTGTCCCAGGCGTACCCGCCGACGTCGTAGCGCCATTCGTGGCGGTCCGCGTCGTAGGTGTGCATGACGTCGCCGTGGTGCCAGAACCCGTACCACTCGCGTTCGTCGACCTGGTCGGCGTAGAAGCCGATCTCGCGGGCGATGCCGTCTTCGAGGGCCGCGCGGGCGGGCGTGCTGCGGTCGGGCAGGCTCCAGCGGCCGAACACGCCCGCCGCGTGGTAGGTCTCCGGGGCCGTGACCAGCTGCGGTGGTGTGGACAGCGTGGCCGAGAGCGCCGCGATCGTGTCCCGTGCCGGGGTGGCGGCCATCGCCCAGAGCCGCAGTTCCGTGGAACGCACCATGCCCTGCGGCGTCGCGAACCCTTCTTGGACGTCTTCATAGGACAGGTCGAGCCCGTGCGCGGTGGTGTCGTAGGTGCGCAGGTCCATCGCGGGGCCGAGCGGGGAGTACGACCAGAGCGTCACCGTGGCCGTGCCCGTGGCGGCACCGCGGACGTCGAGCGAGCGGGGCGCGCGCTGCCAGAAGTCGTGCAGCCCGAAGCCGAGCCCGCCGCCGACGCCGCCGACGTACCCGAAGCCGGACGCGCGGTCACCGCGGCCGGCGTGCTTGAGCCAGCTCCCCGCGGCACTGGTGCGTTTCCACACGGCGAAGTGGCGGGCGGACTCCTGGAACAGCGTGAAGTCGTTCCACAGGGCCAGGGCCTGGTAGCCGTCGCGGACCTGCTGGCCCCACTGCGCGACCGGCGGGGTCGCGGTACCGGCCGCCTGGGCTTCGCGAACCGCCGAGCCCGGGTCGCGCCGCAGGCCCGTCAGCACCCGGACCGGTTCACCCCACACGCCGCCCGACGCCGTGCCGAAGCGCACGTGCCGGTTGTGCGGCTCGTCGGCCAGCGGGACCGAGAACCGCAGGCCGAGCCCGCGGACGAAGTCGTGGTTCTCGTCGGCGTCCCAGCGGAAACTGTGCACGACACGCAGGGAGTCGTCACCGGCGCCGAGGTAGACCCGCAGCGTCCAGGGCAGGATGGCGCGGGCGCCGCGGCCGCGGTCGCGGCGGTACCGGCCGGTCAGCTTCACCACCGCGCGGACCGGCCCGGACTGCTCGACTTCGGCGCGTTCGACGATGCCCGTCCAGTCCTCGCGACGCGGCGAGCGGGGGTCGTCGGGGTCGTCCGGCTGGTCCTGCAGCCGCAGCACCAGCTCGCCGTCCCGCGCGACGACCCGCCCGGCCCGGGAGAGCGAGGGCACGGCGACGGCCCCGGTGGTGGCGAGTTTCAGTTCGACCGTCCCGTTGGCCACCACGATCTCCCGCGGCGACCGGCGCACGGTCACCGGAACCGGTGGCGGCGCGGGTGTGCCGGGCGCCAGCACGAACGCGTCCGCGGACGACGTCACGGCGTGCCCGGTCCACTTGACCGAGCCGTCCGGCCAGTACGCCAGCGGCCACGACTGCACCGGAACCGGTTCGCCCGCCGCGGTCCGCAAAGCCAACGGCGCGGTCCTGGCGAGACTTCCCCGTGGCCAGGGCACTCCGAAGGCGCACCCGGTCGCAGTGGCGGGTGTCCCGTCCAGCCAATGCAGGCGGACATCGCGGCTCGCCGGTTCCCGCGCCGATGCCGGTGTGGCGGCCGCCGGCGGGGCGACGGCCGCGGCGGCCAGCGCGGACACGCCGCCGAGGAAAGATCTTCTGGGGAACGGGGATTGCGGGGACATCGTCGGCCCTCCGGTCAGCTCGGCACCGCCGCGTGAACCGATTCAAACCAGACGGCTCGGCGGTTGTCAACCTGGCCTACCCGATCAGTCCAGGAAACGAGTAAGCGCTTTCTTGATTGTTTGATCGATTCGTACTGCGTCCGGCCGAAGCATTCGAAGCATTCGAAGGAATCGAGCTTTTCCCGCTGCCGCTGGTGGTTGACGACGCACATCGGGCGCGCTTAACGTGCGTGAACCGATTCAAGGACGAATTCCGGTGAGATCGCCCGGCGGCGGTCGGAGAAGGGGATCCGATGAACAGGAGATCCGGGCGACCGCGCGCCGCGGGCACCGTCGCCGTCGTGGCCGCCTTGATGGCGGGGCTGGTCACGGGGTGCGGTGGTGGCGGTGGCGCCTCGGGGCCGACGACGATCCGGTTCGTGTGGTGGGGCAACGAAGACCGTGCCAAGGCCACCAAGGCCGCGGTCGATCTGTTCATGAAGGACAATCCGGGCATCACGGTCCAGACGGAGTACGCCGCGTACGACGCCTACTTCCAGAAACTGTCCACCCAGGTCGCCGGCGGCGCGTCGCCCGACCTGGTCCAGCTGGACCGCGCGACACTCGGCGAGTACCAGCACCGGCACGTGCTGGAAGACCTCGGCTCCCTCGTGGGCGCCAAGACGATCGACGTCACCGGGGTCGCGCCCGAACTGCTGGCCGGCGGGCAGATCGAGGGCAAGCAGTACGCCGTGCCGGGTGGCCAGACCACGCAGATGCTCGCCTACGACCCGGCCGTCTTCGCGAAAGCGGGCGTGGAGCCGCCGTCCGGGCCCGGCAAGACCTGGACCTGGGCACAGTTCGCCGACGGCCTGCGCAAGGTGGCCGCGACCGGGGTGGCCGGGACGACCGACTTCGGCTGGGCGATCGACTGGTTCGAGGTCTGGCTGCACCAGCACGGCAAGCAGCTCTACACCGACGACGGCAAGCTGGCCTTCACCGCCGCCGACCTGACGCGGTTCTGGACGCTGACCGGCGACCTGCGGGCGGCCAAGGCCGTCACCGCGCCCGAGGTCACCACCAAGATGGACGGCTCGATGCCCAACTCCGGCCTGGTCACCAAGCACGCCGGGTCCGAGATCAACTACGACTCGAGCCTGAGCGCCTACCTCTCCAGCTACGGCCCCGGGATCAAGGCCGCGCCGCTGCCCACCGACGGGCCGACGTCCGGGATGGCCGCGATGCCGCCGGTCAGCTTCGCGGTCGCGCAGCGCTCGGCGCACAAGGAGGCCGCGGCCAAACTGCTGAGCTTCCTGGTCAACAACCCGGAAGCGGGGAAGCTGCTGGGCGTGGCCCGTGGGCTGCCGCCGAACACCGCGATCCGCGCGCAGGTCTGCGGCGCGGCCCAGGCCGCCACCAAGGCGGTCTGCGACTACGAGAAGTCGGTCGCCGACCGGATCGGCCCGGCCACCGGCCTGTGGCCCACCGGGTCCGCGGCGATCAAGCGCGACTTCCAGCGCGGCTACGACGACGTGATCTTCGGCCGGGTGAGCGTCGCCGACGGGGCCGCGCGCGTGGTGCAGACGGCGCAGCAGTCTCTCGGGTCCTGAGGAGGTACCGGATGACGCAAGCTGTGCTGGAAAGGCCGGTGACGCGGGAGCGGGCCGCGCCCCGCCGCCGCCGGACCGGCCAGGGCGCCGGGTACCTGTTCCTGTCGCCGTGGCTGCTCGGGGTGCTGGTGCTGACCATCGGCCCGATGATCGCCTCGCTGTACCTGTCGTTCACCGACTACGACCTGTTCGACGCGCCCCACTGGGTCGGCCTGGACAACTACGTCACGATGTTCACCCGGGACGACCGGTTCTGGCACGCCGCCGGCGTCACCGCCCGGTACGTCGGCCTCTCGGTGCCGCTCAAGCTCGGGCTGGCGCTGGCCGTCGCCATGCTGCTGAACCGCGCCCGTGCCGGCGCCGGGCTGTACCGCTCGGCGTTCTACGCGCCTTCGCTGCTCGGCGCCAGCGTGAGCCTCGCCCTGGTCTGGCGGGCGATGTTTTCGACCGGTGGCACGGCCGATCGCGTGCTGGCCGCGTTCGGCCTGGACACCGGCGGCTGGGTCGACCAGCCGCAGTTCGCGCTGCTCGCCGTGATCGCGCTGGCGGTCTGGCAGTTCGGCGCGCCGATGGTCATCTTCCTGGCCGGGCTCAAGCAGATCCCGAAGGAGCTGTACGAGGCGGCGGAGCTCGACGGCGCCGGCCCGGTCCGCCGGTTCCGGTCGGTGACGCTGCCGATGCTGTCGCCGGTGCTGCTGTTCAACCTGGTGCTGGAGACCATCCACAGTTTCCAGTCGTTCACCGGCGCGTTCGTCGTCAGCAGCGGTCGCGGCGGCCCGAGTGACTCGACCCTGCTCTACACGCTCTACCTCTACCAGCGCGGGTTCACCGACTTCCGGATGGGCTTCGCCTCGGCGATGGCGTGGGTGCTGCTGGTGGTGATCGGCGTGCTCACCGCGCTGCTGTTCCGCGGTTCGCGCCGGTTCGTCTTCTACGCGGGGGAGTCCCGATGACCCGCCGATCCTGGGGGTGGCACCTGCTGATGGTGCTCGTCCTCGTGGTGCTGCTGTACCCCGTCGGGTGGCTGGTGTCGGCGTCGTTCAAGCCCGCGGGGGAGGTGCTGACCGGGCTTTCGCTGTGGCCGGTCCACCCCACGGGTGACAACTACACGCAGGTGTTCGGCGGGGTGGCCGGGTACAGCGTCTGGCACTACTTCGGCAATTCCCTGGTGATCTCGGTGGGCGCGGTGCTCGGCAACGTCGTGTCCTGCTCGCTGGCCGCCTACGCGTTCGCCCGGCTGCACTTCCGGGGCCGCGGGCCGATGTTCGGGTTCATGCTCTCCACCATCATGCTGCCGCAGCACGTCGTGCTCATCCCGCAGTACGTGATCTTCCAGAAGCTCGGCATGGTCAACACGTTCTGGCCGCTCGTCCTGCCGAAGTTCCTGGCCACCGACGCGTTCTTCGTCTTCCTGATGGTCCAGTTCATCCGCGCGCTGCCCGGGGAGCTGGACGAGGCCGCGACGATCGACGGCTGCGGGCCGGTGCGGACGTTCCGGTACGTGATCGCGCCCCTGCTGCGGCCGGCGCTGATCACCACCGCGATCTTCACGTTCATCTGGACCTGGAACGACTTCTTCTCCCAGCTGATCTACCTCAACGACCCGGCGAAGTTCACCCTGCCGCTGGCGCTGCAGATCTTCGTCGACCAGACGAGCCAGTCGGCGTTCGGCCCGATGTTCGCCATGTCGGTGCTCGCCCTGCTGCCGATCGGGCTGTTCTTCTTCGCCTTCCAGCGCTACCTGGTCGAAGGCGTGGCGACGTCGGGGCTGAAAGGATGAACACCCGGTACCCCGCGCTCGCGCTGCTGGCCGAAGTCCTGTTCGTGGGGGTGCTGGTGTCCGCCGCATCGGTCTTCGTCGTGACGTCCTTGGCCGCGGCGGCGGCCGGTTCGGCGCTGCTGGCCGAGGTCTCCGCGGGCGGCCGGGTACCCACCGTGCGCGCGTTCCTGCGCCTGTTCGTCGCGGGCCTCCGCCATCCGGTCGCCGTCCTGGCCCCGGCCGGGCTGCTGGTGATCGGGGGCGTCGACCTGGTCGCGGTCCTGGGTGGACTGCCGGGGGGCCGGGTCTTCGGCGCGGTTCTCGGCGTGGTGCTGGCCGGGCTCCTGGCCGCTGGCCTGCGGGCCGCGGCGGGCTGGCGACCGGACCGGAACTGGCCGGACGTCCTGGCGGAGGCCGGCCGGGAGACCGTCGCCGACTGGCGTGGCAGCACCGGACTCGTCGTGGCGATCGTCGTCGTGGCCGTTGTGGTCACGCGGGCACCGGCCTTCGGCGTCGTCGCGCCGGGGCTGCTGGTGCTGGCCGCCGTCGCGATTCGCGCGCGGGAGAGCCGGTGAAGCCCGTGATCAGCATCCGCGACGTCGCCCTGCGGGCCGAAGTGTCGGTCGGCACGGTGTCGAACGTGCTCAACCGCCCGGACGTCGTCGCCACCGCCACCCGCGAGCGCGTCCTGGCCGCCATCGACCACCTCGGGTACGTCCGGAACGAGCCCGCGCGGCAGCTGCGGTCCGGTACCGCGCGCACGATCGGCCTGGTGGTGCCCGATGTGGGGAACCCGTTCTTCACCGACGTCGCCCGGGGTGCCGAAGAGGCGGCGAGCGAAGCCGGGCACGCGGTGATCCTGTGCAACAGCGGCGAATCGCTCGAGAAGGAACGCGGGCACGTCGGCCTGCTGGCCGCCCAGCGGGTGCACGGGGTGCTGATCACCCCGGTGCAGGCGGACCCGGTGGCGCCGCGGTGGCTGCGGGAACGGGGGATCTCGGTGGTCCTGCTGGACCAGCCGACGGTGGCGGACGACCTGTGCTCGGTGGCGGTGGACGACCGGCACGGCGGCGAGCTCGCGGTCACCCACCTGCTTGCCGAGGGCTGCGAGCGCATCGTGATGGTGAACGGCCCGGCCGGCATCCACCAGGCCGCCGAACGCCACCGGGGTGCCCGGGACGCGGTCCGGCGGGCCGGGCGGGCGCCGGACGTCCTGGAGGAAGTCACGGTGCCCGCGCTCAACGTCGCCTGTGGCCAGCGGGCGGGTGAGCAGCTGCTCGCCAGGGCGGTGCTGCCCGACGCCGTCTTCTGCGCGAACGACCTGCTGGCGCTGGGCCTGCTCCAGGTCGCGGTGCGCGGGGGCGTGCGCGTCCCGGAAGACCTGGCGATCGTCGGCTACGACGACATCGACTTCGCCGCCGCGGCCGCCGTCCCGCTGACGTCGGTCCGGCAGCCGCGGCACGAGATCGGGCGCACGGCGGCAGCCCTGCTCATCGCCGAATCGCGGTCGCCGGCCGACCACGTGCACCAGCACGTCGTGTTCACTCCGGAACTGGTCGTCCGTGCGTCCAGCAGGCGCCCGCGGCGGCACTGGGGCAACGGCCGTGCGCGCGCTTAAGAAAGCGCTTACTGAGGTATCGGGAAGATGGTCGGCGTGTTACCCTGGGAGCGCTCCCAAATTTACCGGTCCTGTCGAGTTTCGCTCCAGTGGCCAGTGGTGCAGCCGGGTCACCGGACCATCCACATCGGATAGAGGAGTTCGTATGCCCGCCAAGAACAAGGGGATGCTCGCCGTCCTGGTCGTGGCCGCGGCGCTGGCCCCCGTGCCCGCCGCGGTGGCCGCCGAACGGGCGCTGCCGCCGCAGTGCTCGGGCTCGGCGCCGATCAAATGCCATTTCGCGGTTTCGCCCGGCAATTACGACATCACGGTGGGTCTCGGCGGCCCGAAGGCCGCCGAGACCTCGATTTCGGTGGAGGCGCGACGGCAGGTGCTGAACGCTGTCCGGACGAACGCCGGCCAGGTCGTTCCCACGACGGTCACGGTCAACGTGCGCACCCCGGAGGGGCAGCCCACCGGTCAAGGTGGCACCGGTACCCCCGGGCTGGACATCACGTTCGGCGGCAGTGCGCCGGCGATCGGCTCGCTCACCGTGACGGCGGCCGCGGCGCCGTTGGCGGTGTACCTGGCCGGTGATTCGACCGTGTGCGACCAGCCGGTCGCGCCGTACACGGGCTGGGGCCAGGAGCTGCCGGCGAGCGTCCGCAGCGGAGCGGTGATCGCGAACTACGCGGACTCCGGCGAAAGCTCGGGCAGTTTCCTGGCGAACAAGGCGCTCTTCCCGACGGTGAAGCCGCTGATCAAGAGCAAGGACCTGGTGTTCATCCAGTTCGGCCACAACGACAAGCAGACCTCGGCGACGGCGTTCCGCGACAACCTCACCAAGATGGTCAACGGCGTCCGGGAACGCGGCGGGGTCCCGGTGCTGGTGACCCCGCCGGTGCGGCGGCTGTTCAGCGGTACGAAGCTGACCGGGACGGCGTTGCACGTCAACGGCGTGGGCGTGGACCTGCCCGCGGTGATCCGGGCCCTCGGCAAGAGCGCGAACGTGCCGGTGATCGACCTGACGGCCAAGAGCAAGGCCGTGGTGGAGTCCCTCGGCCCGTCGGCGTCGCAGAAGATCTACCTCACCCAGGCGGCCGACGGTGTCACCGACAACACGCACTTCTCCGCCTACGGGGCGACGCAGATGGCGAACCTGGTCCTGCAGGGCGTCCGCGAACTGAACCTTCCGCTGGCGGGGTTCCTCCGGTGACCCGCCGCGTCCGGAAAGGACAGGACTCATGATCCGGAAACTCGTTCGGTGGGCGGTCGTCGTCACGGTCGTCCTCGGCCTGGTCACCCCCGCTGGTCCGGCGCCCGCCGTCGCGGCCGGCCAGGCCCGGACGGTCACCGACTTCGACGCCGGCTGGCTGTTCAACTACGGCGACGCGAGCGGTGCCGGCGGTGCGTCCTACAACGACGGTGGCTGGCGCAAGCTGAGCGTGCCGCACGACTGGAGCATCGAAGGCAAGAACCCACCGGCGAGCCCGTTCTCGCAGTCGGCGCCGAGCACCGGCCGCGGCGGCTACCTGCCCTCGGGGATCGGCTGGTACCGCAAGCACTTCTCGCTGGCCGGGGTGCCCGCGGGGCGCCGCGTTTCGCTCGAGTTCGACGGCGTGATGGCCAACGCGAGCGTGTACGTCAACGGGACGTTGATCGGTACGCACCCCTACGGCTACACGAGTTTCCGTTACGACATCACGGCAGCGGCCAAGCCGGGCGGCGACAACGTGGTGGCGGTCAAGACGGACACGACGTCCCAGCCGGCGTCCCGCTACTACACCGGCGCGGGGATCTACCGCGACGTCCGGCTGATCGCGACCGACCCGGTCCACATCGGCCAGTGGGCCACCCGCGTGACGACACCGAACAACACCACGGTGCACGCGGAGACCACGGTGGTCAACGAGAGCGGCGCGGCGGCGAGCGTCAGCGTCCGAGGGGTGCTCAGCGATCCAGGCGGCACCGCGCTGCCCGCGGTCACCACGGCGGTCAAGACCATCGCGGCCGGGGCGTCGGCGACCTTCGCCTACGACGTGCCGGTGAGCAACCCGAAACTGTGGGATCTGACCAGCCCGAACCTGTACTCGCTGGCCACGAACGTCCTCGTGGGCGGGACCGTGGTGGACGACGACGTCACCTCCGTGGGCATCCGCACGCTGACGTTCAACGCCGCGAACGGCATGAGCCTCAACGGCAAGAGCGTGAAGTTCCAGGGTGTCGCGCTGCACCAGGACCTGCACGGGCTCGGGATGGCCGCGCCGCAGCGGGCGATCCAGCGGCGGCTGGCCCAGCTGAAGGCGCTGGGGGTGAACGCGATCCGGACCGCGCACGACCCGCCGAGCCCGGCGTTCCTCGAGCTCACCGACCGGATGGGCTTCCTGGTCCTCGACGAGTTCTTCGACGTCTGGACCCAGCACAAGTACTCCGACGTCGGTGACTACGCGACCTACTTCAACCGGACGGCGTCCACGCCCACCGGCACGCCCGCGGTGCCCGGCGCGAGTGGCTCGGTGCCCTGGTACCAGGTGGACGCGACCAGCGTGATCACGCGGGATCGCAATCACCCGAGCGTGGCGATGTGGAGCACGGGCAACGAGATCCGCGACCCGATCGCCACCCGGACGCCCCTGCTGAGCAGGATGGTCTCGATCGCGCACAGCCTGGACCCGGGCCGCCCGGTCACCCAGGCGCTGTTCCGGCCGGGGGACAACGGTGACGTCACGGGTGCCACCCGGACCATCGTGGACGTCTTCGGTGGCAACTACCGCCCCGACGAGGTCATCCAGGCCGCCAAGGCGTCCCCGGCGCGGGCCGGGCTCTTCACCGAGATGGGCACCGACACCGCCGCGTGGACGACGGTCCGGAACAACGCGATGGTCACCGGCCTGTTCCTCTGGACGGGCGCGGCGTACCTGGGCGAGGCGGACGGGTTGTGGCCGCGCGGTGAGTCGGACTTCGGGCTGATGGACGGCGTCGGCACGGTCCGGCCGATCGGGTATTCGTGGCAGCGGACGTGGGGTGCGCCCACGACGTCACCGCCGGCGACCGGGACCACCGCGAACCGCGTGCTGCTGTCCCCGGACCACAGCACCGTGTCGGCCGACCCCGACGACGTCTCCTACGTCAAGGCGACCGTCGCCGATGCTTCCGGCCGCGTGGTGACCGGCTCGGCCGCGCCGATCACGTTCAGCGTGAGCGGGCCGGGCGTGCTGGTGGCGGTGGACAGCGGGAGCCCGGTGCAGGAGACGTTCCGCGGCTCGGTCCGGAAGGCCTACCAGGGCGTCGCGTACGGCCTGGTGCGGGCGACGGGCGCGGGCACCATCACGGTGACCGCGAGTGCGGCCGGGCTGACGCTCGGCACCACCACGCTGACCGGCACCACGGCGCCGTTCGTGCCGTGTTCCGGCAGCTGCAACTGAAGCAGGCTTCGTGGGCGTTGCCGGTGTCCGACGGCATCGCCCGCGAAGCCACCCACCCTGGAGTGTGCGATGAAACCCTCTGTCCTGGGCCGTGTGCTCGTGCTCTCGGCGGCCGCCGTGGCCGCTGTCTCGGTGGCGGGCGCCCCGGTCGCCGCGGGCAGTCCGGCGGCCGGGAAGACCTACTACGTCGCCCCGGGCGGCAACGACGGCGCGGCCGGGACGCAGACGGCCCCGTGGGCGTCGGTCGCCCATGCCCAAGCCGTCGCCCAGGCGGGTGACACGGTCTACCTGCGCGGCGGCACCTACGCGTTCACCCGGGCGAACAAGGCCTGTGCGAGCGGCACCGACCGGGTGGACGCGATCACGCTGAACAAGAGCGGCAGCTCCGGCAACCCGATCCGCTACTGGGCCTACCCCGGCGAGACGCCGGTCTTCGACTTCTCCCGGGTCAGTGACAACTGCCGGATCAAGGGCTTCGACGTCACCGGCAGCTACATCCAGCTCAAAGGCCTCGAAGTCAAGGGCGTGCCCCAGAACAACAACCTGAACCACGAGTCGTGGGGCATCTGGGTCTCCGGCAGCAACAACACCTTCGAGCTGCTCAACCTGCACAACAACATGGGACCGGGGCTGTTCATCCAGGACGGTGGCGGCAACCTCGTCCTCAATTCCGATTCCCACGACAACTACGACCCCCGCACGTCCAACGGCGCCGGGGAAAGCGCCGACGGGTTCGGCGCGCACATCTCCGCCGGTCACCCCGGCAACGTCTTCCGCGGCTGCCGCGCGTGGTGGAACTCCGACGACGGCTTCGACCTGATCAACGCGTTCTCCTCGGTGACGATCGAGAACTCGTGGGCGTGGCGCAACGGCTACCTGCCGGAGACGACGACGTCGTCGGGCAACGGGAACGGCTTCAAGATGGGTGGCTACGGCGGCAAGTACGTGAGCAACGGCGCCAAGCACGCCATCCGGAACTCGGTGGCGTTCAACAACAAGGCCGCGGGCTTCTACGCCAACCACCACACGCTGGCCAACGACTACTTCAACAACACCGGCTACAACAACCACCCCGACTTCAACATGCTCGGCGTCAACTCCGCCGGCGCGGCGATCGGCATCGGCAACCTGCGGAACAACGTCGCCTACCAGGGCACGCTGACGTCGAACATGTCCGGCACGAACGCCTCGTACAACTCGTGGAACCTCGGCGTGACGGTGTCGGACGCGCAGTTCCGGAGCGTGTCGACGTCCGGCTGGGACGCGGCCCGGCAGGCCGACGGCAGCCTGCCCGTGCTGCCCAACCTGCGCCTGGCGGCCGGCAGCACGCTGATCGACAAGGGCACGAACGTCGGCCTGCCCTACACCGGCAAGGCACCGGACCTCGGCGCGTTCGAATCCTGACCATCCTGGCGAATCCGGCGGAATCGGGAGCGCGGCCGGCCGGACGAATCATCAGGAAGTACTCCACACGGAGGTCATCAAGGTGCTGAAGAAAACCCGACGAACACTCGTCTCGAGCTTGCTTTCCCTGACCGTGGCGCTGGTTTCCGCCGGCGGTGCCGCCGCGGAGACCCCGGCACCGCGGCTCGCCGCGGCCGCCACGATCCAGAACGACGTGTTCTGGAAGGACACCTCGGGCAACCCGATCTACTCCCAGGGCGGAGGTGTGCTGAAGGTCGGCACCACCTACTACTGGTACGGGGCCAAGTACAACGGCGCGGTCAGCTACTACAACAACCCGGGCGGCGGGAAGAACGGTGACGTCTCGCTCAGCGCGATCACCATCTACTCGTCGACCGACCTGGCGAACTGGAAGTTCGAAGGCAACGCGCTGACCGGCAGTGACCTGGGCGGCGGCTGGGTCGGCCGGATCGGGGTCGCGCGCAACCCGAACACGGGCAAGTACGTGCTGGTCTCGCAGCTGGGCGGCGGGCTGGTGTTCGCCACCAGCAGCACGCCGAACGGCAAGTTCACCCGGGCGGGCACGCAGTCGAGCATCAGCGGTGTCTCCACCGGCATGTCCGGCGACCAGTCGGTCTTCACCGACGACGACGGCAAGGCGTACCTGATCTACAGCAACAAGAGCGGCCGTTCGCACCTGTACGTCTCGTCGTTGCGGGCCTCGGACTTCCTGCAGGTCGACCCGGCCAAGAACGTGTACAACAGCTCGGCGGGCGGGCGTGAAGGCAACATCATGTTCAAGTACAACGGGACGTACTACTTCTGCTCTTCCGACCTGCACGGCTGGAATGCGTCCCACACGTACTGCATCAGCGCGAAGAACATCATGGGCCCGTACTCCGGCGAGTTCGTGCTGCAGGGAACGGACGCCGACTTCTCGCACGTGACGCAGACCGGCCTGGCGTTCACGGTGACCGGTTCCCAGGGTTCGTTCGTGATGTTCGGCGGTGACCGCTGGAGTGACTTCGCCGGCAATGGCATCGGCTACAACCAGTGGCTGCCGGTCACGTTCAACGGGTCGACGCCGGTGTTCCACTCGCTGAACCAGTGGACCGTCGACGCGGCGGCCGGAACCTGGGCCGTCGGTCGCGGCAACAACCACGTCCTCAACCCGAGCGCCGAGGCCGACCGGGTCGCGCAGAACGACCTGGCCGGCTGGACCACCACCGGTGGCGCCGTGAACAGCAACAAGCAGGGCGGGCACACCGGCCGCTGGGCGTTCGCGCAGAGTTCGTCGTCGGCCTACACCGCCTCGCGGTACCAGAACATCTCGCTGCCGAACGGCACCTACACGTTGTCAGCGTGGGTGAAGAGCAGCGGCGGGCAGAAGAAGGCGACCGTCTACGCGAAGAACTTCGGCGGCAGTGAGCTGAGTTCGTCGATCAGCCAGTCGCTCGGGAGCTGGACGAAGGTGACCGTCTCCGGCATCACCGTGACCAACGGGTCGATCCAGGTCGGCGTGTACTCCGACGCGAACGCGGGCAACTGGGTGAACTTCGACGACTTCAGCCTGACCCAGAACGGCTGAGGCCCGGCGCGCCCGGCGGGCTGCTCCCCGCCGGGCGCGTCTTCCGCCCCTGCCGCACCGAAAAGACAGCGTGAGGAGTAGTCCGTGTCCCGTTTTTCCCGACGAGCATTTCCCGTAGCGGTCGCGGCCGCACTGATCCTCTTTCCCGCTGTCCCCGGTGCGCCGGCCGCGGCCGGGGTGAGCTACTACGTCGATTCCGCGCAAGGCGACGACAGCGCCGCCGGGACGGACAGCGCACACGCGTGGCGCAGCCTGGCGCGTGTCAACCAGGCGACCTTCCACGCGGGGGACCGGATCCTGCTGAAGGCGGGCGGCCGGTGGAGCGGGCAGCTGTGGCCGAAGGGCTCCGGCGCCTCGGGGGCGCCGGTCACCCTGGACCGCTACGGCGACGGCGCGAACCCGCGGATCGACGGCGGCGGCGCGGTCGCCGACACCGTGCGCCTTTCCGACCAGGAGTTCTGGACGATCCGGAACCTCGAGGTGACCAACCAGGCGCCGTCGACGGGCACGCCGGGAGCGAACCTCAAGGACCTGCGCGGTATCCACGTGACCGGCACCGGCGGCCGGACCCTGCACGGCTTCGTGGTCGACGCGGTGAACGTGCACGACGTCACCGGCGAGGTGAACTGGATCAGCGGCGACACCGCGGACAACGCACCCGGCATCCACTTCAAGACGGGCTGGGACCGGTCGAAGAAGACCGGGGGCATCGTCTTCGACGCCACCGTGGCGAACATCGGCGCGCCACCGGCGGCACCGACCGTCCTCGACGGCGTCACCGTCCAGAACTCGGTCATCGCCAACACCTCCTTCGCCGGCATCGTGGTCAAGCAGTACTCCGGCGACGCTCCCGGCGCCGTCGCCACGGGCTGGGGCAGCCGCACGAGCGCGACCGACGCCAAGTTCACCCCGCACACGAACGTGGTCGTCCGCGGCAACCACATCAGCCAGCCGGGCACCGCCTACGGGTGCAACGGCGTATACCTCACCGGGGTCCGGCACGCGGTGGTCGAGCAGAACGTGGTGTACCGGGCCGGCACGTCGGGCATCGAGGCCTACTTCGCCGACGACGTGACGATCCAGTCGAACGAGGTCGCCGAGACCGTGCCGAAGGCGCACGGCGCGGACTCCAACGGCATCGACGCCGACAAGGCCACGACGAAGGTGGTCGTCCAGTACAACTGGTCCCACGGCAACGGCGACGGCGTCCTGCTGTGCCAGTTCACCTTCGGGGACGTCGTGCTGCGCTACAACGTGCTCGCCGGCAACACCCGGTACCCGCTGTACCTGCACTCGGACAAGGCCGCGAAGGCGAAGGTGTACGGCAACACGCTCTACAACGACCGCGGCAAGTACCTGGTCTACGGCTACGGCAGCTCGCTGGCCTCGTCCTACGACCTCACGGACAACATCCTGTACTCGACGACGGCCGGGGCGTCCCTCACGACCAGCCCCACGATCCGCTACGACAGCAACCTCTACGGCGGGGCGTCGCTGCCGGTACCCGCCGGCGACGCCCACGCCGTCCGCGCGGACCCCCAGTTCACCGGCGCGCCGGACTACACGGCCGGGACACCGGCGTCCGGGCCGCGGCTCACCGCGGCGTACGGTCTGCGGGTCCGGTCCGGCTCGCCCGCGGTGAACCGGGGTGTGCCGATCAGCGGCAACGGCGGCCGGGACTACGCGGGCACCCCGCTCTACACCGGCAGGCCGGACATCGGCGCATTCGAAGTGGGATAGCCGCTTCGAGGTCGACCGCAGGACCGGCTGCTTCGAGCCGCGCTGCCACCTCTCGTCGGTCCTGCGACCCGCCGAACTGTCCTCGATTCCGTCGACGGCTCAGGCGACCGCCTTCGCCTGGATGGCGTCCTTGTCCTTCAGCACGACGGGGTCGGGGATGGCGTCGGGCAGTTCGTCCTCCAGCAGCCGCAGGCGCCGGTACCGCCACGCGCCCGCCGCCAGGAGCAGCGACGCGATGCCCGCCGCCACCGCCGGCCAGCCCATGCCGCGCCCGGGCAGCCCCGCGGCGGCGGCGAGCGGCTCGAACACCCCGTCGGTCAGCGGCCCGGCCAGGGCGAACCCGGCGGGCACCATCAGCCAGCTGACCATCAGGGTGGCGGCGAACACCCGGCCCTGCAGTTCCAGGCCCACCTTCGCCTGCACGATCGACCCCCAGTGCGCATTGAGCACCGCGGACGCGAGGCCGATGCCGAAGAGACCCACCGCCGGGAACACCGGGTCCGGCGCGAGGCCCAGCACGACCATGAACGCGCCGATCGCGGCGAACGAGCCGAGGATGCCGGTGGTGCGCCGCCGGAGGTACTGCTGCAACAGGTGGGCCGGAGCGTGTCGATTCCCGCTACCGTCGTTCGACGCGTAGCTGAGAGAGCGGCACACCGGCCACCGAGAGACCGAGGACGAACCCCCATGACCGACCTGAACCCCGAACGCGCCCGGCAGGCGATCGTCGAGCACACCCGTCGCCTGGCGGAAGCAGCCACCGCGGCCGGACCCGGTGCCGCTGTGCCGACGGCCCCGAAGTGGACCGTCGCCGACCTGGTTGCGCACCTCGGGCAGACGCAGCACTGGGTCGCGGAAATCATCGAGCACCGCGTCACCGACCCGGCCCGGCTGCCCACGGCGCTCGCCGCCGTCCCCGCCGATCCGGGCGAGTGGCAGGGGTGGCTTTCGGCGTCCGCGCAGCGGGTCGCCGACGCGTGTTCCGATGATGCGCTCGACGTCCCGGTGTTCAACGCCGCAGGGGACGAGCGCTCCGGGACGCAGTTCTGGCTGACCACGATGCTGAACGAGGCCGTCGTGCACGGCTTCGACGCCGCCGACGCGGCGGGCCGTCCGGCCGGCGTCGACGCTGACGTCGCCGCCGCGCTCATCACCAACCACTTCTCGATGCTGACCTCGCCCACGTGGGAGATGCAGCGCCCGGAGTCCGCGCAGGCCCTCCGGGGCACCGGCCAGACCCTGCAGTGGCTGGCCACCGACGGCGCGGGCGCGTGGTTCGTCAAGCGTGGCCCGGAGGGAGCCACATGGCAGCCCGGGAGCCGCGAGGCTGATGTGACGGTGACCGGTCCGGCCGGATCGCTGCTGCTGACGTTGACCCGCCGGCTCCCTCTTGACGACGACGCCGGCGTCAGCGTCGACGGCGATGCCGATCTGGCCCGGCACTGGCTCGACAACACCGCCCACGTCAGCGGCTGACCACGTTTCGCCCCAAACCGGCGGCCGGCAACGCGAGAAGACCACGAGATCACCCCCGAACCGACAGCGCGGTCCGCCTGCTCGGCCGGCGCGCGAGGCTCACCGGGTGATGCCGGTGTGTCCCAGCGAGTACCGGCCCGGCTGCGGCCAGACGCACAGTCCGTGCGGCTCGTTCCCGGCGGGGATCTTCGCCAGCAGTGCACCGTCCTTGGTGGATAGCACGTACACGACCCGGTCGTAGCGGCCGGAGAGCCACAGTTGTGTGCCGTCGGCGGTCACGTTGCCCATGTCCGGGCTGCCGCCGCCCGGGATGTGCCAGGTCGTCAGCGACGCGCCGGTGTACGCGTCGAGCACGCTGACGCTTCCCTCGTGGCGGTTGGTCACGTACAGCTGCTTCGCGTCCCGCGACAGGTACAGCCCGTGCGCGCCGCGGCCGGTCGGGATGAAGCGGAGCACCTTCGTCGCCGCGGCGTCGAGGACCCAGAGGCCGTTCGCGTCGGAGTCCGCGATGTAGTACACCGAGCCGTCCGGGGCGAGCTTGATGTCCTGCGGGCCCATGCGCGTGTTGCGGTGGGGCATGTCGACCATCCGCAGCAGGTGGTGCGTGGCGACGTCGACCACTGCGACGCGGCCGGCGAACTCGCAGGTGAACACCGCCGTGCGGCCGTCGGGGGAGAAGTCCGCGTGGTCGATGCCGGCGCATTCGGGCGTGGGTGTTTCGTCGTGGACCTGCCACGTGTGCGGGTCGTACCAGACCAGCTTGCGCAGCCGCTCGGCCACCGAGATCGCGTACCGGCCGTCCGGGGTGAAGTACATGTTGTACGGGTCCACGACCGGGAACGCCTTGCCCGGCAGCCCGGTCTTCGGGTCGAACGGCAGCACGTGGTCGCCGCGGTCGTCGGTGGCGTACAGGGTGCGTAGGTCCCACGCGGGCACCACGTGCTGCAGTTCCTTGCCCGCCGGGTACTTCGCGACGACGCGGAACGTCGCCGGGTCGATCACCCAGACGTCTCCCGAGCCGCTGTGCGGCACGTAGACCAGCGGCTTGTCGCCGGTGACCGCCGGGGAGAGCATGCCGGCGCCCGCCGCGGCGTCCACGTCGTGCGGGTCGGGGACGGGTGGCATGCCGGGCAACGGGTTCAGCGCCGGCGCCGGCGGGGTCGGCAGGTGCGGCACGGCCGTGCCGGTGCCGTCCATGCCGGGCATGCCCGACACGGACGAAGGGGCCGGGTCGGTGCCGGACGAGCAGCCGGCGGTGAGGACGGCACTGAGGACCACGGCGGTCAGCCGGACGCGCATCCGCTTACGCCAGCAGGTCCGACGCGGTGACCGGGGTGAGGCCGCGGTCCGCGAGCGCGGTCAGGATGCCGGGGAGCGCGGCCACCGTGCCCGGGTGGCCCAGGTGCATGCTGACCACGCTGCCCGCGCGGGCCTTCGCCACCGCGGCGCGGATGGCGGCGGGCCCGGGATCTTTCCAGTCCAGGGAGTCGATGTCGTAGGACAGCACGCGGGCGTAGCCCGCTTTGCCTGCTTCGACGAGTTCCTCGGGGGTGGCGTGCTGGCCTTGGGACTGCCGGAAGAAGTTCCCGGGCGAGCCGGTCAGTTCGACCAGTTTGTCCCGGCACCGCCGGATTTCCGCGTACATCGGCTCCGCTTTGTAGCCCGAGAGCGCCGGGTGGCTCCAGGTGTGGTTGCCCAGTTCGTGCCCGCCGTCGCGGACCATCCGGGCGGCGTCCGGGTGCTCGGCGAGCCAGGTGCCCACCGCCAGCACGGTGATCCGGGCGTCGTGCTGGTGCAGGACGTCCAGCACCTGGCGGGTGACCTGCGGGTCGCCCGCGCCGTGGAAGGTCAGCGCGACCTGCGGCCGCCCCGACGCGGAGCGGACGAGCTCGGTGGCCGGCCCCTGCGGCTGCGCCGAGCTGGACGGCGAGGGCGTGGTCGAAGACGGCGGCGCCGCCTCGGTCGGGGTGGAACCGACCGGAGCCGGGCTTTGCCCGGGTGCCGAGCACGCCGCGAGTGCGGCGGCGCCCAGCGCCACCCCGAACAGGCGGCGCCGGGTCAGCGGGTCGTCCACAAAACCTCCCACACGACGGACGGCGCCGAACCTTTCCGCAAAGGCGCTGTGAAAATGCTGAGAGACCGTCGCTCTCAGCCGTCCTGACACCGGGGGCGACGAACCCGGACGTCACCCAGGCCACGATCTGCGTGCCCGGCTGAACGGCCACCGGCCGTCCACCACCTACACCGACGGGCTGAAGAAGCAGGGCATCATCGACTACGGCTACAGCGAGTCGGCGACTGTTCGGTGTGGGCCGTGCGAGCCCGGCGGCTCACGGCGTGACGTCGAAGCGGTCCAGCAGCATGTAGGTGCCGCTGCGCTTGACGGCCCGGATGGTGTGGCGGCCCGGCGACAGGCCGCAGGCGCTGAACACGCTCTGCTGGGCGTGCCGGACCTGGCTCGTGGTGTCGACGGTGCGCTGGAAGACTTCGTCCAGGTAGATGTCCATCCGGCCCTCGTCGGAGTACGTCTCGCTGAAGAGCGCGATGCCGGTCCCGGTGAAGGCGTAGCCGACCTGGCTGCCGTCCGCCATCGTGGCGTGCACGTCGTCGTGGAAGTCGCCCAAGCCGCGCTTGCCGGCGGTGTACCACGGTCCGCTGTAGACGATGCCGGTGGCGTCGTCGTTGAGCGTCGCCGTCTCGGCGGTCGGGCAGTGCGGGGCGGGGACGACCGGGGCAGCCGACGGTGGTGGTGGGGTGACGCTCCGGCGGGTCGGCGAGTGGGTCGGCGTGGTCGGCGGCGTGGCCGAGGTCGTGGTCGTGGCCGAGGTCGTGGGGGCGGCGGACTGCGTCGGGACGGCACTCGACGTCGGCGACGGCAGTGGGGCGGCCGGCTCGAGCGGCACCGACCACAACGCCGCCTCGCGCGGCGACGGCGCCGGGCGGGACATCGTCGTCAGCACGGCGATGCTCGCCACCACCACTGCCGCGCCGGCGACCACGACCGCCCAGCGGATCCGCGCGCCCGCGCGCACCTGCGCGTCGGCCGCTTCCCAGGCCTGCCGTTCCAGCCGCGCGCGGCGCTCGTCCGGGTTCCCCGGCTCCCCGGGGATCACCGGCAGCTCGGCGGTCCCGATCGGACGGGCGAGCCCCCGCCCTTCCGCGGCACCTCCTCGACGGTCAAGCCCGCCGCGGGCTCTTCGCCGGCCGGCACGCGTCATCGGTGAACCTCCGAACTCCCAGACGATCGAGCACTCCGGCTCGTGATGCGGAGATCCTAGAAATCCGGCCCCCTGCTGGCAAACCTGACAGGCCCGGACGGCAGCTCGGATGAAAGTCGCGGTCCTCGGCGTGGTGCCGCCGAATGGCCGATGCCACGCCATCCGGGGTCGCCGGCGATCCGGATCCCGCATCCCCGATCTCCGCTGTCCTCACCGGGAGATCAGTGCGACCACTTCCCGGGCCCTTGCCGCCGCTGCTCGTTGTCCTCGTTTTTCGGCCAGCCGGACGGCCTCGTCGGCGGACTGCGAGGCCGAGGTGCGGTCGCCGAGGGCCAGGTGGTCGTGGGCGATCTCGGTGAGGGCCTGCGGTTCCAGCAGGAGCCGGCCGGCGGCGCGGAGCCGGGTCAGTGCCTCCTCGCCGTAACCGAGTGCGCGGCGTGGGCCGCCGAGGGCTCGATAGGTGGCGGCGAGGCTCAGCAGGACGGAGGTCTCGCCGTAGCCGAAGCCGATGGCCGTGATCGACCGGAGCACTTCGAGGTAGCCCTCGAGCGCGGCTTCGGGGTCGCCGCGGTGGCGGCGTACGGTCGCGATGATCTCCCGTGCCATCGCCTCGCCGCGTTTGTCACCCAGTTGCCGGCCCAGTCGCAGGGCTTCGTCCGCCAACGACTGGGCTTCGTCGAAGTGTCCGAGGTCGGAGTTCGTTTCGGCCAGGCCGATGAGCGCGGACAACTCGCCGAACGGCTGCCCTACCTCACGGCAGTATTCGAGCACCTGCCGGTGGTCGGCGATGGCGGCTTCCATTCTGCCCAGCGCCCATCGGGCCACGGCGCGGCCGCTGAGCGACCGGAAGAGGGTTTCCCGGCTGCCGCCGCGCCTGGCCAGCTCGACCGCCCGCTGGTGCCAGTGGACGGCGGCCGCGGCCGCTTCGGCGATGCCGGTGCGGTGCGCCCCGACGGGCGCGCGGCGTCGTCCGTCGCTAGTCGTCCGAGGCTCGGGGTGCTGCCGAGCGGGCCACGCTCGACAGGGTGAAGGTGATGGACCGGCCGATCACGAGGTTGAGGATTGCGGTGGTCAGCCGGGCGTCGAGGCCGGTGGCCAGGCTGAGCGGCATGACCAGGCCGATGGCCGTGGCGAGCACCATGATCCAGCCGAAGAAGACCAGGGCGCGGGGTGTGGTGACCAGGAGCAGGTGCAGCAGGGGCGGTTCTCGACGTCGGGACTGTTCAGCTGCCGTCCTTTCCGGTCGGCCGGGTTTTCCGGCGTGTCTAATCGGCATCGGGGAGGACGGTTTCCGGCGGGTACACCCAGGTGATGCCCAGCGAGCCCAGGCCGCGGTCCACGAGATCCCGGCGGATCTCGTGGACCGTGCAGCCGCCGTAGACGAGGTGGGTCAGCCGCCTCGTGCGCGGGTCCGCGATCAGGCTGAGCACACCGCCACCACAGGTGTGGTGTTCGACCTCTTCGCCGGGGAGTGCGTACTCCGCCTCGATCGCCGCTTCGTAGCCAGTGCGCCCGTTTTCGGCGAGCAGCGCGTACAGCTCGTCGTCGATGGCTTTGACCTGCGGCGGGTGATCGAGGTGGTGGGTGATCAACGTGCTGCGCCGCCAGTTCCCGTCCCCGTGTGTCGCCACCGTCGTGCCCCGTCCCGTCGTCGGACTCCGGAGGGCAACCTTCCTCCGCGAGGACGCCGGCGGGACAGGGACTTTGGTGGTGACCGCCGAAGGCCGAAGGCTCTTTCCCGCGTGCAAGCCTCCCGGCGCTGCCGGTCAGTCGTGGTAGAGGTTGATCGGTGTCACTTCGGTGGTCCCGCCGGGGCCGGTCGCCCGGATCCCGAGATGGGCCATGACCGGCTCGTCGGGATACGTCCAGGTGAACGTATACAGCTCGCCGGCTTTCGTGCCCGTGCCCAGGACCTTCGCGAGCGGCTCGGTTTCGGTGCCGGTCGGGGTCAGGATGAATTCGACGCGGTCGGCGCCGGTCGCCTTGGCGGTGAACGCGATCGTTCCGGGGCCGTCCGGCAGTATCAGCCAGCCGCCTTCGAGCGGCAGGGCCGGGTTCCAGGACGCCAGCTCGACGGTGGGGACGGCCGTCCGCCCGGCGAACCCGACGCGGACGGACGTCGCGCGGAGAACGTCGCCGTTGGCTGCGGACAGCTCGGTGAAGATCACCCCGCCGTGGTTGCCGGCCGGTGTGGTGAACGTGATGTCCCCGGCGAAGGGGCGTGCCTGGTCGCCGCCGCCGGTGACGGAGCCGCGGCCGAGTTCGGCGAGCCCGCCGGCGCGATCCTCGATCACCCGGACGGTGACGACGCCTTCGAACGCCTGTGCTTGGCCGGTGACGTGCAGGGGTGAGGAGATCGCGGCCGAGGTGACCGGGGTGTCGACGCGGATGGTGCCGGTGGTGGTCCCGGTGACGGTCCAGGTCGTCCCGGTTCGCCGCAGCGCGACCACGGTGGCGATCTGCGGGACCGGTTTTCCTTCGGGCGACCGGGCGTAGAAGGTGGCTTCGGCGCGTCCGGGGCCGGTGAGGTGGAACGGTCCTTCGGCGGGGTCACGCATTCCTGCGACGTGGATGAGGAACAGGCGCGCCGCGGCTGTGGCGGGGCGGACTTCGGTTCGCTCGTCGATGGGCGGGACGAGCTGCAGCCATTCGTAGAATGCCGTGACGTTGCCGTTGAAGGAGTAGACGGTGGTTCTGACGGTGCCGAACTGCTTCAGCGTGGCGTCCAGTTCAGCGAGCAGCGCGGTGCTGCCGAAGCTCGAAGTCGCGTTGGGCAGCAGGGTCCGGAAGTCCCGGAAGTCGGCGTGTGCCACACCGTTCGCCACCCGTACGGACTTGAGCATGCCGGCGGTCGCCGGGCTGAACAGGGAGAAGTAACCCTGCTGTCGTTCGGCGGCCGTGGGGCCGCCGAGCAGCTGGGTGACCGCCGCGGTGGCGACGGCACCCGTCTTGGGCACGGTGCGGGTCACGGGTTCGACGCGGGCCGGGTCATCGGGTTGCCCGCGGTGGAAGAAGACCTTGACGGTCATGGTGGCGGGGGTCGTCGTCGACGTGCCGGTGGGTGGGGCGCCCGGCGGCGCGGCGGGAGACCCCGGGCGGTCCTGGAGGATCGCGATCATGAGCGCGCCGACGACCACGAGGACACCCGCGATCGCGGCGATCATCGTCCACATTCTGCGGCGGTTGCGAATCATGGCCGGCCTCCTGGTGGGCTCGGAGACGCGTGGCAACTGCTCCACGCACAACTCGATTGCAGGCCGGACGGGGATTCTCCGCGAGAGGAGAAAGCGGCCGGAACGGAGGCCGGAAGTCCATCGGAGCCGGACTGCCGGTGACGATCCGCCGGGTACAACGACCTCCGAAAGCAGGGCTTTGCGTTCTCGCGGCTGCTTCGGCGCGCGGCTACGGTTCTTCCGACCGCAGAATCGCCGGATCGACCGGACGTGTCCGAGGTGAGCAGTGATGACCAGAGTGATCTTTCTCCTCGCGGGTGCCGCTGCTTTCCTGCTCGTCTGGAGCGGCGTCGCCGCCTCTCCGAGCTACGCCGTGGTCGCTTGGGCGGCTGTGAGCGGGATGATCGGCTTCGCTGTCTGGCAGCGGGCCGGCGACTCTCGCGGGCGGGCACGAATCTCCCCGGTGCGGGCAGGTGTGCTTTCCGCCGTGGCGGCCGGAACGTGGGGCGTGCGGCGGGCGCGGGGCGGCGGCCCGGCGGTCAGTGTCCGGACGACCGTGCCCGACGCGGCCATCGACGAGCTCTGCCTGGTCTGGCGCCGCAGCGACGAGGAACTGCGGCGGGTCCCGGACGACGATCCGGAGCGCGGGCAGCTGGCCGAGGTCCGGCGGCTCCTGCTGGCGGAGATGGAACGACGCGACCCGGCGGGTTTCCGCCGGTGGCTGGACAACGGCGCGATGACGGGCACCGAGCCACTGGCCTTCCTCCACCCGGACCACGGCTTCGCCGAACCAGGTTCCGCCGCGGCGGGCGGAGAGCACGGAGACCGCGCCGGGAGGTGACCTCCGGTCGCGGACGGGGCCTGCGGGCCGAGGCAGCGTCGACCGCCTGACCTACGGCCGCAGGCGCGGTCGTCGCTGTGCGAAGTCGCCACCCCGATCGCCGTGAACGGAGGTCAGTGGGGCGGTGGAAACGCATTTCGACTCACTCGCCGGCAGCGGCAGGCTTCCTGCCCTCGCTGTCGAGCCGGCAGTTGTGCCCGTGCATCCGGAAGTTGCCCTCGACGGTCGTCGGGAACGGTGGTGATGGCCGGGCGGCGAGGGGAGGGGAGGCCACTCCTGCACCACCACCACCGTCGCGAGGGAGGGCCCCGTTGCGGATCTGCAGGGCCGCGGGCTGCTCCCTCACCTTCGAGGTTCGTCCGCGGTACCAGCGGTGCCCAGAGCGGAAGGTCCTTGCCCGGCAGGCACAACGTCATCCGGTGCGTCGTGCCGGAGAGGTGCCGGGCCGGTGTCTTGCCCGGCGAACGGGGCCAGCAGCTCGCGCAGCTCGTCCGCCGTCAGCCGGCCGTGAGGATGACGGGGCTCGGCCGGCGACGGATCCGTGTGGTCCAGCCCCAGCATCGCCAGCAGCTCGGCTTCGTCGTCGCTGTCGTGTGCGTGCCGCTGCACTGTGTGGATGGCACGCCTTCGTTGCTCCGGTGACGGCCGGCCGGAGGCAGTGGTCCCGAGCATCGCGCCCCTCCTCTGCCGATGCGGGTGGGTCAGTCTTCCGGTTCGGAGACGTCGAGCCGGTAGCCGGGGACGAGCCGGGCGTGGCCCGGGGTGAACTCGACCCAGACCGAGCCCGGGCGGAGGTCGGGGTCCCGGCCGACCACGACCCCGGTCCGTCCGTCGAACCGGCCGCCGTGGGCGCGCACGCGCAGCCCGCTGGGGAACCCGCCCGCACGGGCTGGCCCGGGGGCGCGCTCATGGTGGAGGAAACCCATCTCACTCCTCCTCTCTGACCGTCAGCCGCAGGTAACGGTCGATGCCGAAGCGGCACCAGGCCTGGGCGTAGGCCGGGGAAACCTGCGTGAAGGCCTCGCCGGCGTCGATGATCCGGGGCTCGGTCACCCCGTACCCGACCCCGCCCGAGCGGAGGGTCGCCGTCCCGGCCAGGAGCATCGCCGGGTTGAGGACGTGTTTGTTGAACAGCCGCACGCGATCTTTCAGCGTGCGACGCAGACGTGTTTCTCGGTCCTTTGTAGACATCAGCTCTCCTTGCGCACCAGGCGGTGGCGGTACTTGGGTGGCGCCTGGAGAGGCTCCAGGACGTGGCCCAGCCGGCGCCGCGGCGTCGGCGGCAGCGGTTCGGATCCGGGCGGTGCCCACCCGACCCGCAGCAGCACCTGGGGATGCGCCGACGTGGTGCGGGTGAACTCCTCCTGGGTGTCCCATGGAGGGGGGATCGGGCAGGACACGAGCCCGAGCGCGGTCGCGGAGAGCAGTACCGCGCTGGTCGCTTCGCCCGCACGCAACAGGGCCATCCGGTCGTCGGAGGCCGTGGCCAGCACGAGCACTTCGCCGCCCGTTCCGAGCGCGGGCGGCCGGGTGAGGAGTGTGCCTGGCCGCCCGTCCGGCCCCTGCCGGACCGACCTCGTCACCACCTCCAGCCGGGCGTCTTCCCGGGCTGCCGCGCGAGTCAGCGCGTCGAGGTGCTCGGGCGGTACCGGCCACGCCGCGGGCGGGCGCCGGTCGGTGCGGCGGCGGGGAATGGCGGCCGCCAAAGCGGTCGTTTCCTCCGTCGGCGGCCCGGCCGGGTGCGGGGTCACCACGGCCAGGTGGGCGGGGTCGTCCGGGTCCGGCAGCCGCCGGACCTCGGCGCCCCAGCCCAGCGCGGCGAAGGCCACCCGGACGTGGTGCAGGGCCGCGCCGCAGCCGAGCAGCACCTCCCGTTCCCCGAGGTCCGGCAGCGGGCGATCCTCGTCCGCGAAGAGGTGCAGGGTGCTGTACCCGATCCGCCAGCACCACGGCTGGGTGTTGCGGGCGGACGGGGCACGCAGTGCGAGGGCCACCGCGGACTCCACGGTGGCGGTGTCCGGGATTCGTCGGTCCATCGGTCGCCTCCGGTTCCCACGGTGGCACCGGGCCCCGGTGCGCCGGGAGAGCCGGAGGGCCTCACGTCCGGGGACTTCGGGACATCCGGCTTGCCGGACGCCTTTGGTCCTCCCGGCCGGGGACTTCCGGACCTGGGACAGCGCGTGCGCGGTGAACACGATCGGGGGCATGGAGATCCGGATCGACACCAGCAAGAACGTCCACGGCGGCACTGATCTGGCCCAGCGCCTCGCAGGCGAGTTCGAGACCTCGCTCGCGCGGTTCGCCGACGAGATCGACACCCTGCGGGTCCACGTCGCCGGCGACGCGAACCCCGGCGACCGGCACCGGCGGTGCGTGCTCGAGGCACGTCCTGCCGGACACGCGCCCGTCGTCGTCATCCACCACGCGGAGACGGTGCTGGAAGCGTGCCAGGGCGCCGCGCACAAGCTGGAAAGCGTGCTCGAGCGCAAGTACGGCCGGGCCCGGCACCGCAAGGGCGGCGACACCATCCGGCGGCCGCGCGCGAACCGATAGTGTCGCGCGGCGCAAGTCGGTTGACGTCCGGCGCCGCCGGCGCAGCGCCGGGCCGCTGTCAACGAACCTCAGCCGCGTGGCACTAGCGTGCGCGCCGGTCACCTCGCGAGCGGGCGTACCGGGGACCGTGGAAGACGGTCGCCGCCAGCAGGATGCCGAACACGAACCCGAAGTCGTACCAGTGCCCGTCGTTGTGGACCTCGTAGATGCCGACGTGGTCGTTGAACAGGGAGACCAGGAAGGTGATCGGGCAGATGAAGCCGTGCCACAGCCCGAGCCAGAAGCCGGGCCGGGTGGCGGTTTCCGCGAAGGTGTTCGCGGCCGGGGCGCAGGCGGCCAGGAGCAGGACCAGCCCGACGGCCAGGACTGCGGACGCCCGGTTCACGGCAGGCCCGATTCGGTCGCGTCGTCCGCGTCCGGGCGCAGGGTGATCCGCCGCCCGTCGACCCGGTCGAGGCTGATCCGCACCAGCCGGTCGCGCGGCGGCGGCGCCCACGAACGCAGGTCAGGGCCGAACTGGGCCGCGACGGTTGCGACGTCGGTGACCAGGTGGGCCACGCCGGTGACGATCACGCTCCAGCCGGTGTGGTCTCCGGGGTCGTAGGCGTCGGCCTCGAAGGTGACGGCCTGGCCGCCGATCCGGTCGGCCCAGGAGTTCCGGCCGGAGCGCAGCCAAACCGCGTCCCCGGTGACGGTGAAGTTGACCGGCCGGATCACCGGCTGCCCGGCGCGGACGAAGGCGATCCGGCCGAGCGGGACCGAGGCGAGCAGCGCGCGGCAACGGTCGTGGCTCAACGCGTGGATCTGCGAAGTGCTCATGGGCGACGTCCTGAGGGCAGCTGGGTCGAGTGAACCAGCCCAGGCTGCGCCGGCCGGAGCGGTGGTCCCAGGGGCCGAGGTCACCGGGCGGCGGGACCGAAGTCCACCCGGTTCCGCCGGAAGTGGCGACCAGACAGCCTTCGCCGGCCACGTGCAGGGAACCGAATCCGAGCAACTCGCACGCCGAGGTCATCCCGGCCGGCAGGGACAGAAGTACCCGGGGCGGTGACCTTCGGCCCTAGGCCCGTTCGCGGCGCCGCCGGTTCAGTGGTCCCGGGAGGTCCGATGACGAGCGACGGCACGGTGACGATCGACCTCGCGGGACTCGGCGAGCTGGTGGACGCGCTCATCCGCGACGGCTACCGGGTGATCGGCCCGACCGCGCGCGACGACGCGATCGTGCTCGCCGAGCTGGACTCGGCCGCGCAGCTCCCGGCGGGGTGGGGCGTCACCACGGGACCGGGCCACTACCGGCTCAGGCAGCGCGACGACGGCGCCGTCTTCGGCCATTCGGCCGGCCCCCAAGGCTGGAAGCGGTTCCTCCACCCACCGCGCCGCAAACTCTTCGAAGCCACCGCGGACGGCCGGTTCACCGCCGAGGAACCCGAGCAAGTGCGCTATGCCTTCCTCGGGGTGCGCGGGTGCGACCTCGCCGCGATCGCCGTCCTGGACCGGGTGCTCGGCGGCGGCACGCACCCCGACGGCTCGTACCGGCGCCGCCGCGCGGAGTTGTTCATCGTCGCCGCCAACTGCACCGAACCGGGCGAAGTGTGCTTCTGCACGTCCATGGGTACCGGTCCGGCGGCCGGCCCCGGGTACGACCTCGGCCTCACCGAGCGCATCGACGAGGAAGGCCACCGGTTCGTCGTCGACGTCGGCAGCCCGGACGGCGCCCGGCTGCTGCACGAGGTCGGCACGCGGCCGGCGCGGGGAGCCGAGGTCCGCGCGGCCCGGGAGGCCGTCGCCGCCGCGGCGGACCGGATGGGCCGGGCGATGCCGGCCGCGGACCTGCCTTCGGTGATCCGGGAGAGCCGGGAGTCACCGCTGTGGGAGGAAGTCGCGAACCGGTGCCTCACCTGTGCCAACTGCACGATGGTGTGCCCGACGTGCTTCTGCACCACGACCGAGGACGTCACCGACCTGTCGGGCGAGCACGCCGAACGCCACCAGCGCTGGGCGTCCTGCTTCGAGCTCGATTTCTCGTACGTGCACGGCGGCAGCGTCCGGACGTCCGGGGCGAGCCGCTACCGCCAGTGGTTCAGCCACAAGCTCGGCACCTGGCACGAGCAGTTCGGGACGTCCGGCTGCGTCGGCTGCGGCCGCTGCATCGCCTGGTGCCCGGCGGGGATCGACATCACCGAGGAAGCGGCGAAGCTGGCCGGAGGCTGTTCGTGACGGCCGAAGCGATGGTGCCGGTGCCGTACCGGGTCGCCGGGCGGGTCGTGGAGACGGCCGACTCGGTGACCGTGCGGCTGGAGCCGGTCGGCGACCCGGTGCCCGAAGCGCGGCTCGGGCAGTTCATGATGCTGTACGCCCCGGGGATCGGCGAGGTGGCCATCTCGGTCAGCGGACCGGGACCGATGCACACCATCCGCGCCGTCGGCGCGATCAGCCGGGCGCTGCACGACCTCGCGCCGGGCCGGGTGGTCGGCGTGCGCGGGCCGTACGGCACGAGCTGGGACGTCGAGGACGCGGCCGATCACGACGTCGTGATCGTCGCCGGCGGAGCCGGGCTGTGCCCGCTGCGGCCGGTGCTCACCGCGGTGCTGGCCGACCGGGCCCGGTACCACCGGCTGGTCGTGGTGGCCGGTGCCCGGACTCCGGCCGAGTTCCTCTTCCCGCACGAGCTGGACGCCTGGGCGCGGCGGCACGACGTCGAGGTGCTCCGGACGGTCGACCGCCCGGCCGAGGGCTGGACCGGGCCGGTCGGCTTCGTGACCGCGCCACTTTCGGCACTGGAGCTCGACTCGGGTCGGACCCGCGCGTTCCTCTGCGGGCCGGAGCCGATGATGCGTGCCTGCGCGGAAATCCTCCTGGCCAAGCAAGTCCCCGCCGCGGCGATCCGGGTTTCCCTGGAACGCGCGATGAAGTGCGGCATCGGGCTGTGCGGGCACTGCCAGCTCGGCCCGCTGCTGGTCTGCCGGGACGGCCCGGTCGTCGACTACACCGTCGCGGGTCCGCTGCTCGCCGTGAAGGAGCTGTGATGACGACGCCCACGCTGGCCGTCTGGAAATTCGCCTCCTGCGACGGCTGCCAGCTGACGCTGCTTGACTGCGAGGACGAGCTGCTCGAGCTGGCCGGGAAGGTGCGGATCGCGCACTTCCTCGAGGCGTCCAGCACCGTGCTGCCCGGTCCGTACGACGTGTCGCTGGTGGAAGGATCGATCACCACGCCCGCAGACCTGCGCCGCATCCAGGACGTCCGGGCCGCCTCGAAGGTGCTCGTCACGATCGGGGCCTGCGCGACGGCGGGCGGCGTCCAGGCCCTGCGGAACTTCGCCGACGTCCGGGAGTTCGCCTCCGTCGTGTACGCGAACCCGCAGTACATCGACACCTTGGCGACGTCGACACCGGTGGCCGCGCACGTCCCGGTGGACTACGAGCTGCACGGCTGCCCGATCGACCGCGGCCAGCTGCTCGGCACGATCACCGCGCTCCTCGCCGGGCGCGCACCGGACCTGCCGGACACCAGTGTCTGCACCGACTGCAAGCGCCGCGGGCTCACCTGCCTGCTGGTCGCCGGGGACACGCCCTGCCTCGGGCCGGTCACCCGGGCCGGCTGTGGAGCGCTCTGCCCGGGTGTCGGCCGTGGCTGTTTCGGGTGCTTCGGGCCGATGGCGAAGCCCAACACCCCGGTCCTGATCCCGCTGCTGCGTTCGCGCGGGATGAGCGAGGCCGACGTCGGCCGCGTCTTCAGCACTTTCACCGTCACGGAAACGCGCCGGGAGGAACCGTGAGCCACCGCAGCCGGCAGCTGAAGGTCAGCTCGCTGGCCCGGGTCGAGGGCGAAGGCGCGTTGCACGTGCAGGTCGCCGACGGGCGGGTCGAGCGGGCCGAGCTGAACATCTACGAGCCGCCGCGGTTCTTCGAGGCGTTCCTGCGCGGCCGGGCGCACACCGAACCGCCGGACATCACCGCCCGGATCTGCGGCATCTGCCCGGTGGCCTACCAGACGAGCGCGTGCAACGCGATCGAAGACGCCTGTGGCGTCACCCTCGACCCGGGGATCGCCGAGGCCCGGCGGCTGCTCTACTGCGGTGAATGGATTTCCAGCCACGCGCTGCACATCTACTTGCTGCACGCCCCGGACTTCCTCGGCCACCCGGACGCGATCAGCCTCGCCACCCGCCACCGCGACGTCGTCGAGCGGGGGCTGGCGCTGAAGAAGGCCGGGAACACCCTGCTGGAGACCATCGGCGGCCGCGCGATCCACCCGGTCAACGTCCGGGTCGGCGGGTTCTACTCGCTGCCGGCCCGCGCGGACCTCCGCCCGCTCGCCGAGACGCTGCGGCGGGCGCTCGACAATGCGCTCGCCACCGTGCGGTGGACGGCGGGATTCGAGTTCCCGGACGTCGAACTGGACCACGACCTGCTGGCCGCGTCCGAGCCCGGTCGTTACGCCATCGCGGACGGTACCCTGCACAGCGCCTCGGGCCTCGCCTTCGCGCCGCGCGAGTTCCCGGAGCACGTCGTCGAAACCCAGGTCCCGCACTCGACGGCGCTGCACGCGTCCCTCGACGGCCACCGTTACCTGACCGGGCCGCTCGCGCGCTACACCCTCAACTCGGCGTGGCTGTCGGAGACCGCGCGCCAGGCGGCGGCCGAGGCGGGATTGGGGCCGGTGTGCCGCAACCCGTTCCGCAGCATCCTGGTCCGCGGGGTCGAGATCGTGTATGCGATCGAGGAAGCCCTGCGGATCATCGACGCGTGGGAACGTCCGCCGCGTTCCTTCGCCGAGGTACCGCCGCGCCCCGGAACCGGCCACGGGATCAGCGAAGCACCGCGAGGAACGCTGTACCACCGCTACGAACTCGGTGCGGACGGGCTGATCCGCGCGGCGACGATCGTTCCGCCGACGTCGCAGAACCAGGCCGCGATCGAAGCCGACCTGCGGCAGGTGGTCGAGGACCACCTCGGCCTCGACGACGCCGAGCTGACCACGCTGGCCGAACGCACGATCCGCAACTACGATCCCTGCATTTCGTGCGCCGCGCACTTCCTGGACATCACCTGGGAGGGCCGGTGACCCGGGCGGTCGTCATCGGCGTGGGCAACGAGTACCGGCGGGACGACGGCATCGCGGTGGCGGTGCTGGCGGCGCTGGAGGCGGACCCGATCCCCGGCGTCCGCGCGGTGCTCTGCGACGGCGAACCGGCCGCCCTGCTCGACGCCTGGTCCGATGTGGACGTCGCCGTGGTCGTCGACGCCGTGCTCTGCGAGCCCGCCACGCCGGGTCGCGTGTGGACGTCCACTGTGGATGGATGGCCACCGCGAGCGGCGCCGGCCAGCTCGCACGCACTGGGCATCCCGGACGCGGTCCGGCTCGGGGCGGCGCTCGGCCGGGTGCCGAAGGAGCTGGTCGTGTACGCGGTCGAAGCGGCCGACCTCGGGCTCGGTACCGGCCTCACCCCGGCGGTGCGGGCCGCCGTCCCCGAGGTCGTCCGCGCGGTGCGGGAGAGGCTGGAGTCACCTCTCACCGTGCCGGATCGCTGAACGATCCGTCGCCGATCCGAAAGGGAACGAAGTCCCCGCCTGCCGGGGAAAGTCCGTATCCCGCCGAACTGGACGGGGTGCGGAGGGCGTGGCATCGTGGCCGGATCGGCGCTGCGGGAGGTGGCGATGGACGGCACGGAGGATGCCGCACCGGCGACCGTCCACCTCGGCGACGGACGGGCCGTCGAGGTCGACCTGCTCACCCCGGCGGACGCCCCCGAGCTGGGGGCGGCGATCGAACACGCCGACCCGGAGACGCTGTACCGCCGGTTCTGCGGGGCGCCGCCGCGGGTGACGCCGAAATTGCTTCGCCGGCTGACCGAGCTGGACTACGACCGTCGTTACGCCCTCGTGGCGCGTGCCCCGGACGGGCACGGGGTCGCCATCGCGCGGTACGAAGCCACCGCCGAACCCGGGGTCGCGGACGTCGCCGTCGTGGTGGATCCGGCGTGGCGGCGTGCCGGCCTGGCCACCACGCTCGTCCGGATGCTCGCCGAAGCCGCGGTGGCGCACGGGTTCACCACGTTCACGGCCACCTACCTGGCCGACAACGTCCCGGTCGCCGAACTGCTCGACGAAGCCGGTGGCCGGCGCGTGATCGCGCACGGGATCGGCGAGGCCGTCGTCGCGCTGGACCTGTGACGGAGCCGGTGCGCTCAGTCTTCGGTCCGGTCCGGCTGCCGGAGCACGAGGACGGCGACCCCGGCCGCGGCGATGAGCAGCCCGATGCCCGACCACCCCCACCAGCCCGGCCGCACGCGGTCGCCGAGCAGGAGGATGGCGAGTGACCCCGGGAAGACGACTTCGGTCATCGTGACGATCGCACTCGGGACGGCCGGCGCGCTCCGGCGCAGCGCGGTGGCGTACAGCGCGACGCCGACGATCGCGAAGGCGATCGTCACGAAGGTGAGCGGCTGTGCCAGGAGTGCGTCGACGTCCGAGGTGGCGCCGGGGTCCCGCAGGAGGGCCCGGATCGCGAGCACCGCGCCGCCGTAGGCGCACCCCGCGAGGACGGACCGGGCGACGGTGCCCCACCGGACCGCGGCGGCCGCGCCGGCGAGGACGAACCCGAACAAGGCCAGCAGGACGACGAGCACCACCGGCGGCGGGGCAGTCCACCCGGTCTCCTGCGCCGCCCCCGCGGCGAGCAGTCCCAGGCCGAGCGCGGCGGCGGCGATCCCGAGCAGGTCGGTCCCGCGCAGTGGCGACCGGAGGACGACGTGCGCGAAGAGCACGGCGAACGCCGTCTGCGTGGCGACGAGCGACTGGACCGCGAACACCGGCAGGAACCGCAGCGCGAACACGGTCAGTCCCCAGCCGACGAGGTCGACCGCCAAACCGGCCGCGTAGAGCAAGCCACGTCCGGCCCACGGTGAACCGGTGTGCTGGGACGCTGTCGCCTGCATGACGGTGGCCGCGCCGTCGAGGACGGCCGCGAGCAGGGCGGCCGTGCAGCCGAGCGCGATGCCGGTACCCCCGGTCACCTCGGCACCGCGATCCGGGGCGTCACTGCGTGTCCTCTCCGTCACCACGACCAAATCCTTGGTACGTGGCGGGCCCGGCGGCGGGAAGGGCCGAAGGACATCTCCGGCAGCGGTATCAGCCGCCGGGGAACCGGATCACCGGGCGTCCGGGGAGAGGCGGTAGCCGGGTACGAGGACTTGGAGGGCACCGCGCACGGCAGTCACCTCCGTCCGGCCCCGCACCGGGGACCATCGACCCGCCACCGGACGACGAACGACTCTGTCCACCCGTCGGCGGTGGGCGTGAAGCTGCCGGGATGCAGACCTACGAGATCCTGGCCGCGAACCGGAACGAGCAGCCGACCGCGGTGGCTGAGGCGGTCCTGGACGTCGCGGAGATCGGGGCCTGGCTCGGGCGGCACTACGGGACGATCGCGGGTGTGCTGGCCGCGCAGGGCCGGGTGCCCGCCGGTCCGCCGTTCGCGCGGTACCGCCCGGAACCCGGTGGCCGGTTCCACGTCGAGGCGGGGTTCCCGGTCGGCGCCGCGATCGAGCCCGCGGACGGGGTCCGGCCCTCGACCCTGCCGGCCGGCCCGGTCGTGGAAACGGTCCACGTGGGGTCGTACGACACGATGGAACCCGCCTACGGCGCGCTCGCTTCCTGGGTGCACGAGCACGACGGTGAACCGGCCGGCGCGGCTTGGGAGGTCTACCTGACGTCTCCGGAGGCCCAGCCCGATCCCGCGACGTGGTGCACCGAAGTCGTCCAGCCGTACCGGATCCACTGAGCCGGCCACGCCCCGGTGCCCGCCGCGAGCCCTCGCTCCCCGCGACCGGGCGGACTGGGTCAGCGGCGCGGGCCGTCCGCGGCCGGCGCGGTGCTGAACTGCCCCTGCCAGGTGGCCTGGGCGCCGGAGTCGCCGATGCGGTAGATGTCGACCACCGCCGCGCCGGCGGCCGCGATGGACAGCACCGAGACCACCACCGTGACGGCCGTCGACGCCGGGGCGAGGAACGTGCGGCCCGGTCGCCGGGTTTCGCGCCGGCGCCACCACACCAGCAGGGCGAGCACGGCCACCGGGATCGCCACCCAGACCGCGGTGTCGCCGAGCTCGGTGTGGGTGTGGATCAGCGGGGTCCGCGCAACCCGGCGTTCGAGCCATTCGCCCGCTTCGGTGGTGATCGGGACCAGGATGACGACGACGACCGAGAGGATCGCGTTGGGGCCGGCGAGTTTGGCGCGCGCGGCCGGCCACAGCGCGCTGAGAACCAGGAGCAGGGCCGAAAGCGGCAGCAGCACGACGATGGCGTGCACGAGCAGGATGTGGGCGGGCAGGCCGTTGACGGTGGTCATGGTGTCCTTTGCAGAGGGAGGCGGGCGCCGGGGCGGGGACGTTCTCACGGAGCACGGGCGAGCGCCGCGACCTCGTAACCGGGGGCGCGGGCAGCCACCCAATCCGCGACGTCGGCGCCGCCGCGGGCGAAGGCGGCGGTGGCGAACACGTCGGCCCACAACAGCGTCGGCCCGGTGACCGTGACCGCGAGCAACCCGCGGGGGTGGGTGCCGGTGTGCGGGTCGACGATGTGGGAGCCGCGGGCGGCCGTCCCGGACGTGGCGACGGCGCCGGTGCGCAGCTCGAGGATGGCCAGGAACGCCGTCGGATCCGCGGGGTCTTCGACGCCGACGCGCCACGGCGGGGCGGTCGTCACGCCGACCCGGGCGGCGATGTCGCCGCCGACGTTGAGGTAGTGGTCGAACCCGCACAGGCCGGTGAGGTGCGCGGTGGCCCGTTCGGTGGCCCAGCCCTTGACCAGGCCGGACGGGTCGAAGCCGCCGGGGAGCCAGGCGTCGAAGTAGCCGTCCGTGCGGTCGCGGGCTTCGTCGCACAGCGCCACGACTTCGGTGAGCCACGGATGCCACTCCACGTGCGGGAGTTCGCCGCGGCGGAACGCGCTGACCTGGCTGTCCGGCCGGTAGGTGCTGAACAGCTCGTCGACGGCTCGCAGGTGCCCGAACACCGCCGCCACGGCCGGTTCGACGCCCGCGGCGGAGTCGATGCGCCGGCCGCGCAGGTGGAGGCTGGCCTGGGTGCCCATGACCGGTCGCGTCCAGGACCGCCGGGGTGCCGTGGTCACTTGTGGGCCTGGTCGATCGCCGACTGCAGGGACTGCTGGTAGCCCTCGGAGGTGTAGGTCGCGCCGCTGACGGTGTCGATCTGCGCGCTCTGGGCCTGCAGCGTCTCCTGGTTCAGCTCCGGCACGGCTTCGGAGTTGATCCGGACGTCGCGACCGCTCTCCTGCGGGTAGTCGATCGCGTCCGCCGCGGTGATCCGGCCGCCCGAGACGGTGATGCGGACCTGGACCGGGCCGTAGCGGGTGTCGGCGGCGTCGCCGGTGAACGTCCCCTCACCGGCTGGGCCCGTGGTGGTCGCCGACGGGCCCGTGGTGCGGGACGGCTGGGTCCGGCCGGCGGCGACCGGGGTGGCGTCCGTGCTGGTGCGGTAGCTGAACAGCAGGACGACGACCGACACGGTCGCCGCGGCGGCGATGGCGATCCGGCGCATCGAACTCTCCTTCCTCACCAGGCGAACCGTTCGGAGTGGACGCGGTCGGCGGGGACGCCGGCCCGACGGGCGCTGTCGAGCACGGCGCCGGTCCAGGCGTCCGGGCCGCAGACGTAGACGTCGTGGTCGGCGAGGTCGGGCACCAGGTGGCGCAGCACCTGCTCGTCGGGCACCGGGGCGTAGCCGGCGGGCAGCCAGGACGTGCGGTCGTGGGAGCGGCGGCCGAGCAGGTAGTGGATCCGGATGCCGCGGCGGGCGGCGAGGTCGTCGAGTTCCTGCCGGAACAACAGGTCCGCCGGGTGGCGGGCGCGGAGGAACAGCACGGCTTCCCCGGGCCGGTAGGGCAGTTCTTCCAGCAGCGCGCGCAACGGCGTGATCCCGATACCGGACGCGAACAAGGCGATCTTCCATCCTTTTCGGACAGTCGCGGTCAGCCGGCCGTACGGGCCTTCGAAGAACGCCCGGGTGCCCGGCTGCAGGGTGGCGAGCCGGCGGCTGCCCGGGCCGAGGTCCTTCGCCGTGATCCGAAGCCGGTACCCGTCCGGGGCGGCCGAGAGCGAGAAGGGCTTGCCCCGGGTCCAGCCGGGCCCGTCGGCGAAGCGCCAGACGCAGAACTGGCCCGCCGCGACCGGCAGCCGGTCGAGGTCCCGGCCGCGCAGGGACACCGAGACGACTCCGCGGCCTTCCGGCACGACCTCCTCGACGACCAGCCGGTGCCGCGCGTTGAGCCACACCGGCCGGCCCACGCGGAACACGAGCACGGCGCCCGCTGCCGCGGCGTACGCGGTCCACCAGAACGCGGTCGCGACCGGGGAGGCGGTGAAGTCGGCGCCGGTCCACAGCTGGTGCGGCAGGGCGAGCCCGGCGCCGAGGTAGGCGTAGAGGTGCAGCAGGTGCCAGGACTCGTAGCGCAGCCGCCGCCGGGCGGCGCGCACCGACGTCACGGCGACCATGCCCAGCGCGGCGGTCCCGGCGGTGGCCAGGAGCATACCGGGGTAGGTCGTCACCAGCGCCCAGGCTTCGGCCAGGACGCCGGTGCGGTCGGTGGCGGCGTAGCCGAGGGTGATGAGGACCAGGTGCGCGGCCAGCAGCGTGATCGAGGCGAACCCGGCGATCCGGTGGCGGCGGGCGAGCTCGTCTTGTCCGTAGCTGCGTTCGACCCACGGGATCCGCGCCATCAGCAGCACCTGGAGCAGCAGGAGGTCGGCGGACAGCAGTCCGGTGAGCCGTCCGGTGGCGGTGAAGAAGTCGGTGGTGAGGTCCTGCACGCCGCGGCCGGACACCCAGAGCGCGACCACGAACAGCACGCTCGCCCAGGCGGTGAGCCCGGCGGCGTCGCGCCACCACGGGCGGACCGTGGGCCGCGCGAGGCGGCGGGTGGCGAGCGTGGTGGTGGACATCGGGCTCCTCGGGTGATCGCTACGGGATCCACCCTTCCGAAGCCGGGTTAGCCGTCGGCGTGACGAGGGTGAGAGTTCGGTAAGAGAAGATCCGCTCCGACGGTGAACCCGACCGCGGCGCCGCCGCCCGGGCGCGGCCCGGCGAAGACGGACCCGCCGTGCGCGAGCGCGATGTCCCGCACGATGGCCAGGCCGAGCCCGGATCCGGGCAGGCCGCGAGCGCCGTCGGCGCGGTGGAAGCGGTCGAACACGCGGGCCGCGTCGTCGTCGCCGATGCCGGGGCCGCGGTCGAGCACCTCGACCCGGCCGTCCCGCACGACCACTTCGATCGGTCCCTCCGGCGCGAACTTGACGGCGTTTTCCAGCAGGTTCGTCACCGCGCGTTCGAGGGCCTTGGCCTGGCCGGTCAGCGCGGACGCGTCGGCCTCGACGGTGACGGCCCGGCCGGACCGCCGCCGGACGCGCTCGGCGGCGCGGTCGACGACCTCGGCCAGCTCGACCGGTCCCGGCTCCTCGGCCTCGTAGCGGCGGGTGGCCAGCTCGACGAGCTCGTCCACCAGGTGGGTGAGCTCGCGGGTTTCGCCGTCGACGTCGTCGAGCAGGCGGGCGCGGGAGTCCGGGGTGAGCTCGGCGAACCGGCGCAGGACGCTGGCGTTGGTGCGGAGGCTGGTCAGGGGCGTCCGCAGTTCGTGGGCGGCGTCCTGGACCAGGCGTTCCTGGTCGGCGCGGGCGTCGGCCAGGCGGCCGAGCATCCGGTCGAACGACGTCGCGAGCCTGCCGACCTCGTCGCGGCCGCCGGTCGGGACGGTGACGTCGTCGAGGCGGCCGTCGCTGACCTGCTCGGTGACGTCGGTCAGCCGGACCAGCCGCCGGGTGATCTGCCGGGCCAGCAGCCACCCGGCGAGAGCCGCGACGGCCAGCACCAGCGCGCTGACGCCGGTGATGCGGGCGGCCAGGCCCTTCAGGACGTGCCGGGACTCGTCGACGTCGATGCCGAGCTCGATGGCGCCGCGGCCGGGCCCCAGCGCCACGGTGATCACCCGGTAGTCGTCGCGGCCCGCGGTGAAGTCGTCGTAGCGGTGGTCGCCCAGGGAGCCGGTGGCCGCCAGCGTCCGGTCCTCGTCGTCGACGGCCAGGTGCACCGGACGGCCGCCGAGGGGCCGGGTGGTGCCGTCCGGGGCGATCGCCTGGGCCACCATGGGCTGGGCCTCGTCGTGGTCGTCGTCATCGGGGCCGCGGGTGACCGGGCTCGGGGCGAGGACCTGCGTCGCCCCGGCGGCGACCTCCGCCGACGTCGTGAGCAGCGACCGGTCGAGTTCGGCGTTGATCCGCTGGGACGCGGCCTGGTAGCTGAACACCCCGACGAGGATCGCCGCCGCCGCGCCGACCCCGGCGAACGCGATGGCGAGCTTGCTGCGCAGGTTCATGCCGGCCGCACCGAGTAGCCCACGCCACGCACGGTGTGGATCAGCCCGGTCGCCCCGGCCTGCTCGAGCTTGCGCCGCAGGTAGCCGATGTAGACGGCCAGGTTCTTGGAGTCCGCGCCGAATTCGTAGCCCCAGATCCGCTGGTAGATCGTGGTGCGGTCGAGCACGATGCCGGCGTTGCGCACGAGCAGTTCCAGCAGGTCGAACTCGGTCTTCGACAGGGTGATCTCGGTGCCCTGCCACCACACCCGCCGCGCCGCGGGATCGACCGCGAGTTCCCCCAGCCGCAGGGTGCGCCGCGCGTCCGGTTCGGGCGAGGTGCGGCGCAGCAGGGCTCGCAGCCGCGCGAGGAGCTCGTCGAGCTCGAACGGCTTGGGCAGGTAGTCGTCGGCTCCGGCGTCCAGCCCGGCCACCCGATCGGGGGTCTCGACGCGAGCGGTGAGCATGAGGATCGGCGTCGGGTCGCCTTCCGCGCGCAGCACGCGGCAGACACCGAGGCCGTCGACACCGGGCATCATCACGTCGAGGATCAGCACGTCGAACTCGTCGCGGCGGGCCGTGGCCAGCGCGCTGACGCCGTCGGTCACCTCGGTGACGTGGTAGCCCTCGAGGTCGAGGGCCCGGACGAGGGACTCGCGGATGGCGCGGTCGTCGTCGGCGAGCAGGACACGGTGCGGCATGGCCGCCATCATGCCCCGAGCGGCCGTTCTCAGGCGTTTCGAGCCCTCGTCTTGAGCTTCGCCAGCCTGGTCGCCGCGAACAGGGCGGCCACCGCGATGGCGCCCAAAGTCGCCAGGAGCCGGTTCACGTCGATCGCCGGTTCCCAGCGGAGCTTGCCGTCCTTGATGACGTACGCCCCGACCGGTTTGGCCGACAGGCCGAACCCGGCGCCTTCGCCGGAGCGGCCTTTCTCGTCGCGGCTGTCGCCGCCACCTCCGCCGGTGCCGACGCTGGACGCCACGATCACCGTGACGCCGTCGACCTCGTACGGCTCGCCGTAGACCAGCTTGGTCTCCAGCCCGTCCTTCGCCTTCGCGAGCAGTTCGTCGACCTTCATGCCGCGAAGTCTCGGTGCGGCGGTGCGGGAGCGGCAGAGCCGATGGTCCCTTCCACCGGTGACCGACGGCCCCGGCACCGATGGCGTTCGCCAGCGGCAGAGAGCGAACTCGTCCCGATTTGCTGGGGGCACCAGAACCAGCGACTCCGGAGGCCGCCATGGCTCACCGTCCCGCACTGGCCGAGCTCGGGCTGAACACCGGCAAGAAGACGCGGCTGCACCGCATCCTGCACGAGCACGGCCTGCGCAACGGCACCGCGTTCTTCCTGCCCTACGATCAAGGCCTGGAGCACGGGCCCCGCGACTTCTTCGCCAACCCGGCCGCCGGCGACCCGAAGTACATCCTCGAGCTGGCGCTCGAGGGCGGCTTCAACGGCATCGCAATCCAGATCGGGCTGGCCGAGAAGTTCTACTGGGACTACGCGGGCGAGCTGCCGCTGGTGCTGAAGCTCAACGGCAAGACCGAAATCCCGTCCGACGCCGAGGCGCTGTCCCCGCTGCACGGTAGCGTCGAGGACGCGGTCCGGCTCGGCGCGGACGCCGTCGGGTACACCCTCTACGTCGGAACTCCCGCGCAGGAACAGGACTTCGCGCAGCTGCGGCAGGTCCGCGCCGACGCGCATCGTTTCGGCATGCCGCTGATCGTCTGGGCCTACCCGCGGGGCTCGGCCATCGAGGGCAAAGGCGGGCGCGACTCGTTCTACGCCGTCGACTACGCGGCGCGCACCGCGTCCGAGCTGGGCGCCGACGTCGTCAAGGTCAACTTCCCGCACCCGGCGAAGATCGACAACGTCCCGGCCCCGTACGCGAAGGAAACGACCGGCCAGCAGGCGATCGACGCGGTCGTCCGGTCGGCCGGACGGACGCTGCTGCTGGTCTCCGGCGGCGGCAAGGCCGGCGACGAGGCGATGCTGGAGAAGGCCCGCCAGTCGATGGAGGCCGGCGCGACCGGGCTGATCTTCGGCCGCAACGTCTGGCAGCGCGATCACGACGAGTCCCTGCGGTTCGTCTCGGCGCTGCGGGACATCCTGGCCAAGTACCCGAGCGCATGAGCACGACCGAGGTCCGCATCCACGGCCGCGGCGGCCAAGGCGTGGTGACGGCGGCCGAGCTGCTGTCGGTCGCCGCGTTCACCGAAGGCCGGCACGCGCAGGCGTTCCCCAGCTTCGGCTCCGAGCGCACCGGTGCGCCGGTCGTGTCCTTCTGCCGGATCGCCGACCGGGTGATCCGCACGCGGGAGCCGATCGTCCGGCCCGGCGCGCTGATCATCCAGGACGCCACCCTGCTGCACCAGGTGAACGTCTTCGAAGGCTTGCGCTCCGACGGCTACCTGCTGGTGAACTCCGCTCACAGCTTCGGCGAGCTGGGGCTGGGGGAGTTCGTCCGCGGCTTCCGGCGCGAGCGGCTGCTCGTGGTGCCCGCGACCGAGCTGGCGCAGAAGCACCTCGGCCGCCCGGTGCCGAACGCCGCGCTGCTCGGCGGGTTCGCCGCCCTGACCGGCGTCGTCGAGCTCCGCTCGGTGATCACCGCGATCTCCGGCCGGTTCACCGGCACCAAGGCCGACGGCAACATCGCCGCGGCCACCGCGGCCTACGGGTTCGTGCGTGCCGAGCGGGAGGAGCTGGCCGGTGCTCAGGCAGATTGAGGGGTCCCGGGCCGTCGCCGACGCGGTCGCGCTGTGCCGCCCGGAAGTGATCTGTGCCTACCCGATCTCGCCGCAGACGCACATCGTCGAAGGCCTGGCGGAGCTGGTGAAGTCCGGGACGCTCGCGCCGTGCGAGTTCGTCAACGTCGAGTCGGAGTTCGCGGCGATGTCGGTCGCCATCGGGGCGTCCGCGGCCGGCGCGCGGGCCTACACGGCCACCGCGAGCCAGGGGCTGCTCTACATGACCGAGGCGGTGTTCAACGCGTCCGGTCTCGGCCTGCCGATCGTGATGACGGTGGCCAACCGGGCGATCGGCGCGCCGATCAACATCTGGAACGACCACAGCGACAGCATGGCCCTGCGGGATGCGGGCTGGATCCAGCTCTACGCCGAAACGAACCAGGAAGCCGCGGATCTGCACGTCCAGGCGTTCCGGATCGCCGAAGAGCTGTCCACACCGGTGATGGTGTGCATGGACGGCTTCGTGCTGACCCACGCCTGGGAGCCGGTGGACACGCCCACGCAGGAGCAGGTCGACGCCTTCCTGCCGCCGTACGAGCCGCGGCAGGTCCTTGACCCGGACGAACCGTCGTCGATCGGGGCGATGGTCGGGCCCGAGGCGTTCACCGAGGTGCGCTACCTCGCCCACGCCCGGCTGATGGAAGCCCTCGATGTGGTACCGGACGTCGCCGACCGATTCGCGGAGACGTTCGGGCGCAACTCCGGCGGGCTGATCCGGCCGTACCGCACCGAGGACGCCGAGACGATCGTGATCGCGCTCGGCTCGGTGCTGGGCACGCTCAAGGACACCGTCGACGAACTGCGCGAGGCCGGCCTGCGTGTCGGCGTGCTGGGGCTGACGTGCTTCCGGCCGTTCCCCGCCGAGGCCGTCCGGGCGGCCATCGGCCACGCCGGGCGCGTCGTCGTGCTGGAGCGGGCCTTCGAGCCCGGGGTCGGCGGCATCGTGACCCAGAACGTCGTGGCCGCGGCACCGGCGGCCGAGGTGCACGCCGTGATCGCGGGGCTGGGCGGCCGCGCGATCACGAAGGACTCGCTGGGCCGGGTGCTGCGAGAGGCCGACCGGTTGCCGCCGCTGACCTTCCTCGACCTCGACCGCTCGCTGATCGACCGCGAGCTGTCCCGTCTCGCGGCGGCACGCCGTTCGGGCCCGACGGCCGAAAACCTCCTACGCGACCTCGGCGCGGTCGCTTCGCGAATCGGGTGATGAGCATGGCGGTGACGCCGATCAAGTTCTACCAGACCGGCAGCTTCGCGGTCGGCGGCCGATTGCTCGGCGACGACCAGCGCAGCGTGCAGTCCGACCGGCAGCGGATCAACTCCATCGACTGCGGCCACCGCGCGTGCCAGGGCTGCGGCGAGGCGCTGGGCGCGCGGTACGCACTGGACGCAGCGATGCGCGCGACCGGCAACCGGATGGTGGCGGTCAACGCGACCGGCTGCCTGGAGGTCTTTTCGACACCGTACCCGGAGACGTCGTGGCGGATCCCGTGGCTGCACTCGCTGTTCGGCAACGCGCCCGCGGTCGCCACCGGTGTGGCCGCGGCGATGAAGGCCAAGGGCCGCACGGACGTCCGCGTGGTCGGGCAGGGCGGCGACGGCGGGACCGTCGACATCGGCTTCGCGTGCCTCTCGGGGATGTTCGAGCGCAACGACGACGTGCTCTACGTCTGCTACGACAACGAGGCGTACATGAACACCGGCGTCCAGCGCTCGGGCGCCACCCCGGCCGCCGCGCGCACGGCGACGACGCCCGCGGTCGGCCCGGAGCCCGGCGCGGTGTTCGGCCAGGGCAAGAACGTGCCGATGATCGCGCTCGCCCACGAGATCCCGTACGTCGCCACGGCAACGGTCGCGGACCTGCGCGACCTCGAAGCCAAAGTGACGCGGGCGATGGAGTTCCGCGGCGCCCGGTACCTGCACGTGCTGGTGCCGTGCCCGCTCGGCTGGGGCAGCGCGTCCCACGACACGATCCGGATCGCCCGCCTGGCCAAGGAAAGCGGAATCTTCCCGGTGTTCGAAGCGGAGGGCGGCGAGATCGTCTCGACGTCGAAGATCCGTCACCGGGTGCCGGTCGAGGACTACCTGCGGCTGCAGACCCGGTACGCGCACTTGTTCGGCGACCCGCCGCGCACGGACGTCGTCGAGAAGATCCAGGCGCTCGCCGACCGCAACATCCGCCGGTTCGACCTGCTCGGGGAGGCCTGAGATGGAGCACGAGAAGCCGTTCGCGATCACCCTCGACGTCGGTTCGAGCCGGGCGAACAAGACCGGTGCCTGGCGCAGCGAGCGGCCGGTCTACGTCGATCTGCTGCCGCCGTGCAACCAGGCGTGTCCGTCCGGACAGGACATCCAGAAGTGGCTCTACCACGCCGAGTCCGGTGACTACGAGAACGCGTGGCGCGGGATCATGGCCGACAACCCGCTGCCCGCGGTGCTCGGCCGGATCTGCTACCGGCCGTGCGAGAGCGCCTGCAACCGCGGCCAGCTCGACGAAGCCGTCGGGATCAACTCCGTCGAACGGTTCCTCGGCGACGAGGGAATCACGCAGGGCTGGACGATCCCGGTCGCGGAACCGTCCGGCCATCGGGTGCTGGTCGTCGGCGCGGGCCCGGCGGGCCTGTCCGCCGCCTACCACCTGGCCCGGCTCGGGCACGCGGTCACCGTCCGGGACGCGGAGGCCGCTCCCGGCGGGATGATGCGCTACGGCATCCCGCGCTACCGGCTGCCCCGCGACGTGATCGACGCGGAGATCCGCCGGATCGCGGACATGGGTGTCGTCTTCGAGCAGAACAGCCGGGTCACCGACGTCGTGGCCGCGAAGGCCGGGTTCGACGCCGTCTTCCTCGCCGTCGGCGCCCAGGTCGGCAAGCGGGCCTACATCCCGGCCGGTGACACGGCACACGTCCTCGACGCGATTTCGCTGCTGCACGAGATGGAAGACGGCGAACCGCCGCTGCTCGGCCGCCGCGTCGCGGTCTACGGTGGCGGCAACACCGCGATGGACGCCGCCCGCACCGCGAAGCGGCTCGGCGCCACCGATGCCGTCGTGGTCTACCGCCGCACGCGGGACCGGATGCCGGCACACGAATCCGAAGTGGCCGAGGCGGCCGAAGAAGGCGTCGCGATGCGCTGGCTTTCGACGATCAGCGAGATCGACGGCGACGGCATCACCGTCGAGAAGATGCGCCTCGACGAGTCGGGGTTCCCGCAGCCGACCGGCGAGTTCGAACGGCTCGCGGCCGACAGCGTGGTGCTGGCGCTCGGCCAGGACACGGATTTGTCCCTGGTGGACGAGCTGCCGGACGTCGAACGCGCGGACGGGGTCGTGCGGGTCGGCCGGGGGATGATGACCGGCCACCCGGGGATCTTCGCGGGCGGGGACATGGTGCCGTCGGGCCGGACCGCGACCGTGGCGGTCGGGCACGGTGCGAAGGCCGCCCGCGAGATCGACGCCTGGCTGCGCGGAGCCGCCGCGCCGGAGCCGCCGGCCCGGCGCGAAGCGACCTTCGACGACCTCAACACCTGGTACTACAGCGACGCCGACCGGACCGTCCGCCCGCACCTCGACCTGTCCCGCCGGGTATCGACGTTCGACGAGATCAAGGGCGGCCTGACCGAGTCGACCGCCTTGTTCGAGGCACGTCGCTGCTTGTCCTGCGGCAATTGCTTCGAGTGCGACAACTGCTACGGCGTCTGCCCGGACAACGCGGTCATCAAGCTGGAACCGGGCGATCGGTACGCGATCGACCTCGACTACTGCAAGGGCTGCGGGATCTGCGTGGCCGAATGTCCCTGCGGCGCCATCGAAATGGTGCCCGAAGAAACCTGAGGAGCAATCATGCGGGAGAAGCGCTGGCACGTCGAAGTGCACATCGACGAAGACGACGACGGCCGCACCCGGGCCACCGCCCGGCTGCACACGGCCGACGACACCAGGGTCTCCGGGACCGGCGTCGCGCGGCTCAACCCCTCCGACACCGGCGTGCCCGAGATCGGCGACGAGCTGGCCGCGTCGCGCGCGCTGAGCGACCTGGCCCACAACCTGCTCGAATGCGCGGCCGGCGACATCGAAGCGCTGACGCGCAAGCCGGTCCGGCTCGACCACTGAAAGGAGCGGACGTGCGGATCATCGTCGTCTTCGAATCGATGTTCGGCGCCACCGAACAGGTGGCCGAGGCGATCGGCAAGGGGCTGGCCGGGTCCGCTCAGGTGGAGGTGGTCAACGTCGACAAAGCGACCCGGGACCTGGCCGGTGTCGACCTGCTCGTCGTCGGCGGGCCCACCCACGTCCACGGGATGACCCGGGGCGCGACGCGGAAATCCGCCGCGGAGCAGGTGGACTACCCGATGCGGTCGCGCACCGGCGTGCGTGAATGGCTGGACTCCCTCGACGCGGTGCCGGAAGGGCTCGCCGTCGCGGCCTTCGACACCCGGATCGAGAAGCCGCGCGTGTTCACCGGAGCTGCGTCGCTCGGGATGGCCAAGCGGCTGCGTAAGCGCGGCTGCCGGCTCGTCCTGCCGGCGGAAAGCTTCTTCGTCGGGACGGAACCGATCGACGTCGGCCTCGAGCCCGGAGAACCGGAACGGGCCGAGGCGTGGGGTGCGGCTCTCGGGGCGGCGCTGGCCCGCGCCGGCTCCTGACGGCCGTGGTGGACGCCCTGACGGTCGGCGTGGAGGAGGAGTTCGTGCTGCTGGACACGCGGACCGGGGCGGCCGTCCCGGCGGCTCCGCGAGTCCTGGACGTCCTGCGCGGCGAACCCGGCGTGCTGCCGGAGTTCCTGCGCTTCCAGGTGGAAACCCTGACCGGGGTGTGCCGCTCGCTCGCCGAGGTCCGCGCGGATCTGACGCGGCTGCGCCGCCGGGTGGGCGAGGCCGCGGCGGAGGCGGGGTGCCTGGCGGTGGCGACCGCCGTCGCGCCGTTCGGCACCACCCCGCTGGTCACCGCCGACGCGCGGTACGAGTGGCTCGCGGCGCGGTTCCCCACCCTGGTGGCCGGCGCGGGGACCTGCGCCTGCCACGTCCACGTCGGTATCCCGTCGCAAGCGGCGGGGGTGCGCGCGCTCGCCGGGCTGCGGCCGTGGCTGGGCGTGCTGCTGGCGCTCACCGCGAACTCGCCCTACGTCGACGGCGTCGACTCCGGGTGGGCGAGCGCGCGGTACCCGCTGTGGTCCCGCTGGCCGACGGCCCGGCCGCCTGCCGCGTGGCGGGACGTCGCCGAGTACGACGCGGCGGTCGCCGAGGCGATCCGCAGCGGTGCCGCACCGGACGCCCGCGGCGTGTACTTCTACGCCCGCCTGTCGCCGCGGCACCCGACCGTCGAGGTGCGGATCGCCGACGTCTGCCTGGACGTGGGCGACGCCGTCGTGCTGGCGGGGCTGGTGCGGGCACTCGTGGCCACGGCGATCCGGGGCGAGGTGGTGCCGCAGCCGTCCGACGCGGCTCTCGCGCATGCGCTGCGGGCCGCCGCCCGGCACGGCCTCGACCGGGCCGGGGCCGTGCGTCTCCTGGCGCACGTCCGGCCCGCGTTGGAGGAGGCCGGAGATCTCCAGGTGGTGCATCGGGGCTGGTGTGCGCTCGCCGGCCGCGGCGGTGGCGCGGTCCGGCAGCGGGCGCTGCGGGCGGTGTCGGCCACCCCGGCGGAGTTCGCCGCCCGGCTGGCCGCGGTGACGCGGGGAACCGAAGACGAGAGCCTGGAGGCGGCGCGATGAACGCTGGGACCGTGACCGGCACGGCGGAGTTCCACGCCCTGCCGGTGGCTGCGGTCGCCGAGCAGCTCGGCGTCGACCCCACGCGGGGGTTGAGCAGCGAAGAGGCCGAAGCGCGGTTGGACCGCTTCGGCGACAACGTCGTGCGCGTGCCTGCCGGGCCGGGTCCCATCCGGCGGCTGCTCGCCCAGTTCCACAACCCGCTCATCTACGTCCTGCTGCTGGCGGGCGTGGTGACGTGGGTGTTCGGCGGCCACGTCGACGCGGGCGTGATCGCCGGGGTCGTCCTGCTGAACGCCGTCGTCGGGTTCGTGCAGGAATCGCGGGCCCAGCGCGCGCTGGAAGCACTGTCCAAAATGGTCCCGGTCGAGGCCACGGTTCTCCGTGACGGCACCCCGCAGCGCATTCCCGCGGCTCGGCTGGTGCCGGGTGACGTCGTGGAGCTCGCCGCGGGCGATCGGGTGCCCGCCGACGTGCGGCTGGTCGAGGTGCACCTGGCCGAGGTCGACGAGTCGGCGCTGACCGGCGAGTCGGTGCCGGTAGTGAAGTCCGCCGAGCCGGTGCCGCCGTCGGCTCCGGTCGCCGACCGCGCCGGGTGCGCGTACTCGGGGACGCTGGTGACCCGGGGGCAGGCCCGCGGTCTGGTCACCGCGACCGGCGGGGCCACCCAGCTGGGCGGCATCCAGCACCTGGTCGCCACCGCCGAGGTCGTCGAGACGCCGCTGACCCGCAAGCTCGCGCGGTTCTCGCGGCAGCTGAGTGTGGTGATCGTCGTCGTCGCGGCCGCGGCGTTCGTGCTCGGCGTCGTGCGTGGTACACCGGCGCCGGAGATGTTCACCGCCGTGGTCGCCCTCGCGGTCGGCGCGATCCCGGAGGGGCTTCCGGCCGCGGTCGCGATCGTCCTGGCCATCGGCGTCGTGCGGATGTCCCGGCGCGGCGCGATCGTCCGGCACCTGCCCGCCGTCGAGACCCTCGGCGGGACCACGGTGATCTGCACGGACAAGACCGGCACGCTGACCCGAAACCGGATGACGGTGACGACCCTGGCAGCGGCGGGGGTGCCGATCCCGGTGGCCGAGGCGGGGGAGACGCTGCGGGAGTGCCTGGTCGCCGGTGTCCTGTGCAACGACGCCGAACTCGGGGGAGGGGACCCGACCGAGATCGCGCTGCTCGGCTCGGCGATCGCGGCGGGTTTGGACCCGGACGCGATCCGGGCCGCCGCGCCGCGCACGGACACCGTGCCGTTCGAGTCCGAAACCCGGACCATGACTACGGTCCACGGCGGCGTCGCCTACCTCAAGGGCGCGGTCGAAGAGGTCGCGGCGCGGTGCGAGGCCGAGGTGGTTCCCGGCGGAGACGTGCGCCCGCTCGACCGGGAGGCGCTCGACCGGATACACGGATCGCTGACCGCACAGGGACTGCGGGTCCTGGCGTTCGCCCGGGTGAGCCCACCGGTGCTGCTGGGCCTGCAGGCGATGCACGACCCGCCGCGTCCGGAAGCGGTCACCGCGGTCGCGGCCTGCCGGAGCGCGGGCGTCGACGTCAAAATGATCACCGGGGACCACGCCGGGACAGCCCGCGCCATCGCCGGCGAGATGGGCCTGGCTTCCGGCCGGGTCCTGACCGGCGCCGAGCTGTCCGCGCTGCCGGAGGCGGAGTTCGACGACGCCGTGGCGGCCACGCAGGTGTTCGCGCGGGTGTCCCCGGGCCAGAAGCTGGAGCTGGTGCAGGCGTTGCAGCGGCGCGGGCACGTGGTCGCCATGACCGGCGACGGCGTGAACGACGCACCGGCGCTGCGCCGCGCGGACATCGGCGTCGCGATGGGCAAAGGCGGCACCGACGCGGCCCGCCAGGCCGCGGACATGGTGCTGACCGACGACGACTTCGCCTCGATCGAGGCGGCCGTGCGGGTGGGCCGCGGCGTGTTCGACAACCTGCGCAAGTTCATCGCCTGGACGCTGCCGGCCAACATCGGCGAAGGCATGGTGGTGCTGGTGGCGATCCTGCTCGGCGCGACCCTGCCGATCGTCCCGGTGCAGATCCTGTGGATCAACATGACCACGGCGGTGTTCCTCGGGCTGACCATGGCGTTCGAGCCGACCGGGCACGGCGTGATGCGACGCCCGCCGCGTCCGCCGGATCGGCCGTTGTTCACCGGTTCCCTGCTGCGGCGGGTGGTGCTCGTGTCGGTTTTGCTGGTGGTGGCGGCTTTCGGTGCGTATCGCCTGCAGCTCGGTCTGGGTGCATCGCTCGCGGAGGCGCGTACGACGGCGATCAACGTGTTCGTCGGCGTCCAGGCGGCTTATCTGGTCGGCTGCCGTTCGCTGGAGCGGCCGGTGGTGCGTGCTTGGCCGGGGCACAGCCGGATGTTCGTGCTCGGGCTGGCGTTGACGGCGGGGCTGCAGCTGCTGTTGACGTATGTGCCGGTGATGAACTCGTGGTTCCACACGGCGCCGGTGGGGTTCTCGTCCTGGCTGTGGGTGCTGGGCGCCGCGGCGGTGGCGTTCGCGGTGGTGGAGGCGGACAAGCTGCTGTGGCGTCGGTTCGCCGTGGTCAGAGCCAGTCGCGGCGTTTGAACAGTGCGTACAGCGTCGCCGAGATGATCGATATTGCCAGCGTCGACACCCATACCCCCGAAGCCGACCCGAAGCCCGGGTACGGGATGTTCTGGCCGTAGAACCCGGTGATCGCGGTCGGGACCGCGATGATCGCCGCCCAGCTGGTGACCTTCTTCATGATCGTGTTCAACCGGTTGCCCTGGATGCTCAGCTGCGTCTCGCGGATCGTGGCGATCAGCTCGCGCAGGGACTCCGTCCACTCCGTCACGCGCAGGACGTGGTCGTAGACGTCCTGGAAGTACGGCAAAAGTGTGTCGTCGCGGCGCATCAGGGCGGCCACGATCTCGCGCATCGGCACGGCCAGGTGCCGCAGGCGGCCGAGGCTCCGGCGCAACCTCAACGACCGGCGCTGCAGCTCCGTGGGGTCGACGCGGTCGGCGAAGACCAGGTCTTCGAGGGCCTCGACCTGCTCGTCGAGGGCCTGGACGGCGTCGAGGTGGCCGTCGACGACGTAGTCGAGCAGGCCGTGCAGCAGGAACCCGGCGCCGTTCTTGGCCAGGTCCGGTGTGGTGTCCCAGCGCGCCGTCAGCGCGTCGATGTCGGTGGTGTTGTTGCGGTGCACGGTGATCAGCACCCGGTCGGTGACGAACGCGTCCAGCTCCGAAGCGGCCAGGACGCCGTCGGTCACGCGCACGGTGTACGCGGTGAGGAACGCGTGCCGGTCGTAGCGGACGAACTTGGGGCGCTGGTGGTCCTCGTCGAGGACGGACGCCACGGCCAGCGGGTGCAACCCGAGTTCGGTGGCGAGCGCGGCCAGATCCCGGGCGGTGGGAGCGTCCAGGTCGAGCCACAACGTCACCGACGGGTCGGCGAGGTGGCGGGCGGCTTCGGCGGCGGGGAAGTCCTCCCGCTCGAGGACACCGCTGCGGTACAACCGGCTGCGCGGCATCGGCTCAGTGGTCGTGCGCGGCGGCGAGGCTGGCGCGGCAGGCGCGGACCAGCTGACGGGTGGCCCGGGTGGCGGGGGTGCCGCCGCAGGACGGGCAGCGGACCGAGACGTCGCCGGCCAGCTGGTCGATCGCGACGTTCAGCGCGCATTCACAGGCGCGGCACCAGCGGGTGCCGGTGATGATGACGACGTGCAGCGGCGAGGCGACGCAGTCGTGCAGCCAACGGCGGTGGGTGCGGCAGGTGACGCGCTCCAGCGGGTCCAGACCGTCCTCTTCGGACCGGTCTTCCGCGGTCAGGGTGCGCGCCAGGTGCCGGTCGGCGACGTCGGCGTAGCGGGGGTCGATGAAGCCGGCGGGCCGCAGGGCGAGGCGGTCGCGGCGGTTGCGGCGGGGGGACGTCGGCTCGGCGGTGGTCGCCGGGGCGAATCCGGGGTGGGGGTCCATGGTGTGCCTCACTTTCGTCGGATTCCAGACTCCGCCTGGTGAGGCCGGGGGAGGAGGGCCGGACCGCCCCGGTTCCCGGGGCCTCCCGGCCCCGGTTCCGGTGGGGCGAAGGCCCATCCGCGGGAGGACTTCCGTCAGGAGACGGTACGCACCAGGTACACCGGGCACGCCGCGTTGTGCAGCAGCGCCTGGCCGGTGGAGCCCAGCAGCAGGCCGGGGAAGCCGCCGCGACCGCGGTCGCCGAGCACGACCAGCTGGGCGGTCGCGCTGCGCTCGATCAGCTCGCGGCGCGGGTGACCGCGGACGACGACCCGCTCGACGGTGACGCCACTCGTGTCACGCTCGCCGGTGAGTTCGCCGAGCAGCCGCTCGCCGGCCTCGGTGGCGGCCTGCGGGTCCAGGTGCGGTTCGGCTTCCGGGCGCGGCTCGTCCGCCGGGGCGTGCACCACGACCAGGTGAGTTTTGCGCACCTTCGCCTCGGCGACGGCCGCCGCGAGGATGCGGGCACTGGGTTCGCTGCCGTCGAGCCCGGCCACGACCGGCCGGTCCGCCGCGTCGGGGGCGTCCCAGGAGTCGCCGCGGACGACCACCACGTCGCAGGCCGCGTGCGCGCCGACGGCCGAGGCGACCGAGCCGGCGAGGAGGCCGGTGAGCCTTCCCCGGCCACCGGAGCCGACCACGACCAGCGCCGCCGTCCGCGACGCTTCGATGAGGGCCTGCGCGGCCCGGTCGAGGGCCAGCCTCGTGGTCACGGCGGGCGCGCCCTGCGCTTCGGCAATCTCTTGCGCCGCCCGCAGGTAGCGCTGTCCGTGCGCGCGGAGGATGTCCTTCATCTCCTCCGGCGGTGGGACGACCCCGCCGGCGAGCAACGCCGGAAAGTCGAGGGCGTGCACGATCTCCAGCGGGACATCGCGCAGCCGGGCGGCGCGGGCCGCCCAGCGGACGGCGTCGAGCGCCTCGCCCGACCCGTCGATTCCGGTGATGATCGGTGGTTTCGTCGTGTTCATCGGCGGCTCCCGGTACGGCTGTCGTCCGCTGACCGTAGGGCGACGACGTGACCGTTCGCTGCGGCCGGAAGTCCCTCCGCGAGAGGACTTCCGGCGGCCTCTTCCCTCAGCACCGCGAGCACCACGTTCCCGTCGACGGTCTCGTGCTCCTGCAGCCGGTCCGCGAGCGCGTCGAGGGCGGCGCGATGCCGCTGCAGCAAGCCGGCCGCCCGGTCCTGCGCCGCGCGCACCAGCCGGGCGATCTCCTCGTCGACCGCCCGCTGGGTCTGTTCCGAATACGGGCGTCCCAGCAGTTCCGGCTGCCCGTCGGCCGCGCCGTAGCCGATCGGGCCCAGCTCCGGCGACATGCCGAACTCGGTCACCATCTTCGCCGCCAGCGCCGTCGCGCCGGCGAGGTCGTTCGCCGCTCCGGTGGAGGTTTCGCCGAACACCACCAGCTCGGCCGCCCGGCCGCCCAGGCGGACCGCGAGCAGGTCCGTGAGGTGGCTTTCGCGGTAGAGATGCCGCTCGGCCTCCGGCAGCTGCTCGGTCGCGCCCAGCGCCATCCCGGCAGGCAGGATCGTCACCTTGGCGACCGGGTCGGCGTGCTCGCAGAGCGCCGCCACCAGCGCGTGCCCGGATTCGTGCACGGCGACCGAGTGCCGCTCCTCGGGCAGCAGGGCGTTCGAGCTGTCGCGCCGGCCCAGCAGCACCCGGTCGCGGGCGGCCGCGAGATCGGCCGCGGCCAGCACCGTGCGGTCGTCGCGGACGGCGTTGATCGCCGCCTCGTTGACCAGGTTGGCCAGGTCGGCGCCGGAGAAACCCGGGGTGCCCCGCGCGACGATGCCGAGATCGACGTCCGGGGCGATGTGCTTTCCGTCGATGTGGGTGGCCAGGATGGCCGCACGCTCGGCCTGGTTGGGCAGCGGCACGGTCACCTGCCGGTCGAACCGGCCGGGCCGCAGCAGCGCCGCGTCGAGGGTCTCGGGCCGGTTGGTGGCCGCGAGCACGACGACGCCGCTGCTCTGGTCGAAGCCGTCCATCTCGGCCAGCAGCTGGTTGAGCGTCTGCTCCCGTTCGTCGTGCCCGCCGAGACCGCCGCCGGTGCCGCGCCGGCCGCCGACGGCGTCGATCTCGTCGATGAAGATGATCGACGGTGCCCGCATCCGGGCCTCTTCGAACAGGTCACGCACCCGGGAGGCACCGACCCCGACGAACATCTCGACGAACGCCGAGCCCGTGATCGACAGGAACGGCACGCTCGCCTCCCCGGCCACGGCTCGGGCGAACAGCGTCTTTCCGGTGCCGGGTGGTCCGACCATGATGACGCCGCGCGGGCCCTTGGCGCCGGCGGCGGCGTAGCGTGCCGGGTCGCGCAGGAAGTCGATGATCTCGCCGATCTCCTGCTTGACCCCTTCGTACCCGGCGATGTCGGCGAACCGGGTGGTCGGGCGCTGGGCCTCGATGATCCTGGCCTTCGCGCGGCCGAACCCGGTCACGCCGAGGCCGCCGCCCGCGGACTTCTGCGCCCGCATCCCGGCCCAGACGAGGAAGCCGAGCAACAGGAAGAACGGCAGGTAGCCCAGCAGTCCCGAGAGCAGGGAGCCCTCGGCCTTCTTCGCGGTGATCGCGACGTTCTTCTCCCGCAGCTTCGACTCCAGCTGCCCCGGCCCGAGTGCGGTGGGAACGCGGCTGGTGAACGCCGCGCCGCCGCGCCGCTTCCCGTCGACCGCGCCCTGGTCGTCGACCGTCACCGACTCGACGTGCCCGGCGTCCACTTCGGACAGGAACTCGGTGTAGGTCATCGAGGGGGCCGTGGGCGTCAGGAAGGCCGGTACCACGAGCAGGCCGAGGATCAGCAGGCCGAAGGCGGTGAGCAGCCAGCTGCCGATCCGTGCGCGCTGCGGCGGCTCCGGCTCCGGTTTCGGTGCGGGCGTGGGCGGCGGACCGGACCGGGCCGTTCGGGACATGGGAGGCGCTCCTGGGGTCTCGGGGTGATCCCACCTTCGCGGCTGCGCCGGTGGGGAAGAAGGGCCTAACGTCCCCGGCCGGAAGGACCAGGGCACGTCGCGCGGCCGAGACCGGTGGCGCATCCTGGCCCGGAGTCCCTGCTACCCGAGGAGGACGGATGACCCTGCCGACGACCATGGCCGCCTGGCGCGTGACCCGGCCCGGGCCCATGCCCTCCGGACCCCTCGAGCGGTCACGGGTTCCGGTGCCGCGGCCCGCCGCCGGGGAACTGCTGGTGCGGGTACTGGTGTGCGGGGTGTGCCGGACGGATCTGCACGTCGCCGAGGGCGACCTGCCGGTGCACCGGTCCGGGGTGATCCCGGGGCACGAGGTCGTCGGCGAGGTGGTGGCTCTCGGGCCGGACGTCACCGGCTTCGCCGCCGGTGACCGGGTGGGGATCGCGTGGCTGCGCGAAACGTGTGGCCGGTGCCGGTACTGCCTGCGCGGCCGGGAGAACCTCTGTCCCGAGTCGCGCTACACCGGCTGGGACGCCGACGGCGGCTACGCGGAGTACGCCGTCGTCCCGGCCGCCTACGCGTTGCCGTTGCCCGGCGGTTACACCGACGACGAACTCGCGCCGCTGTTGTGCGCCGGGCTGATCGGTTACCACGCCCTCGCCAGGGCGGAACTGCCCGAAGGTGGCCGCCTGGGCATCTACGGCTTCGGCGGCAGTGCGCACCTGACCGCCCAGGTGGCGATCGCCCGCGGCGCCACCGTGCACGTCATGACGCGCAGTGCCGACGCACGCGAGCTGGCGCTGGAGCTGGGGGCGGTGTCAGCCGGGCACGCCGCCGACCCACCCCCGGAGCCACTGGACGCGGCGATCCTGTTCGCGCCCGTGGGCGATCTGGTGCTGCCCGCGCTGGCCGCCCTCGACCGCGGCGGGACGCTGGCCATCGCGGGCATCCACCTGTCCGACGTGCCGTCCTTGAACTACCAGCAGCACCTGTTCCAGGAGCGGCAGGTGCGCAGTGTCACGGCGAACACACGGGCGGACGCGCGGGAGTTCCTGAACTTCGCCGGAACCCACCACCTCAGCGTCAGCACCGTGCCCTACGCGCCGGCCGACGCGGACCGGGCGCTGGCGGACCTGGCCGCGGACCGCGTGAACGGCGCGGCGGTGCTCCGGGCCGGCTGAACCGGGCAGCAGCCGGACGCTCATGGCCGCCCGGCCGGGGTCCGGAGGTGCCGGACGGTCGAAACCACCCACAGCACGGTGACGAGGACGACCAGCACGGCGAGCGGGCCGCCGTCGCCCGTGACGAGGGCCAGTACCGCGGCGGCCAGTGCGCCCGCGCCGAGCGGCACGCTGAACCACTTCCCCGCGCCGGACCGGGACCAGGCGCCCAGGACGAACGCGGCCAGGCCCAGCAGCAGCGCGGTGAGCGCCATCGCGCGGACGTCGTGCACCCACATCGCCGTGCCGTCGGCCAGGTAGTCGACGTAGAGCGCGACCGTGAACAGCACCGGCACGGCCGCCACGGCGTCTCGCCATTCTCGTGCCATCGGGGGTACCTCCTCCCGCTCACGATGCGCTCCTCGCCGGGCGATCAGGAGCGGTCAAAGGTCACCGGGCGCGGGGACGAACGGCCGCAGCGTCCGCTTTCTCGTGGGGCCTACCGTCGGGTTCACGAACTGAGACCCCGGAGGGAAACGTCATGAGCGCAACCGGAAACGCGCCGGTCGTGGTGGCCGTGGACGGCTCGGAAACGGCTGCCGCGGCCGCGCTGTGGGCGGCCGGGGAAGCGGCCCGCCGGCACGCTTCGCTGCTCGTCTTCACCGCCTACGGCTACGAAGACGCCGCGTTCGGCGGCAAGGTGTACCCGCCGTCGGACTGGCTGGCGGTCAAGGAGGCCGAAGCCGACCAGCTGCTGCGCCGGACGCGGGCGACCCTCGAAGCCGCCGTGCCGGGGCTGGCGGTCGCCACGGAGGCCAGTGACCGCGGACCGGTACCGGCGCTGCTGGCGATGTCGGAGCGGGCGCGGCTGCTCGTCACCGGGGAGCCCGTCGGCCCGATCGCCGGCCTGTTCAGCGGTTCCCCCGATGTCGACCTGGCCGCCAAGGCGCACTGCCCGGTCGTGGTGGTGCGCGGGCGGGAGAGCGTCGACGGCCCGGTGGTCGTGGGCGTCGACGGCAGCCCGCTCAGCGAAGCGGCGATCGCATGGGCGTTCGAAGAAGCCTCCCTCCGCAACGCGCCGATCGTCGCCCTGTACACCTGGCACGACGGTGACACCGCCGGTCTCTTCAGCGACGGCAACGTCGCGTTCCAAGGCGAATCCCTGCAGGATTCCGGCCGCCGCTTGCTCGCCCAGCGGCTCGCCGGGTGGCAGGAGAAATACCCGGACGTCACGGTCGAGCGCCGCGTCGAGCACGACAAGCCGCGCCACCGGCTGCTGTCCGCGAGCCGTGGTGCGCAGCTGGTCGTCGTCGGCAGCCGCGGCCGCGGTGGTTTCACCGGGCTGGTCCTCGGCTCGACGAGCCAGGCGCTGCTGCACCACGCGGCCTGCCCCGTGATGGTCGTCCGCACCGAGAACTCTTGAAGGAGTATCGCCATGACCACGGTTTCCGCGGTGATGACCGCCGACCCGATCACCGTCTCCCCGCAGACGCCGTTCAAGGACATCGCCGAACTGCTGACCGGCAACGGGATCAGCGCGGTGGGTGTCGTCGACAAGACGGGCGCGCTCGTCGGTGTCGTCTCGGAAGCGGACCTGCTGCCGCACCTGTGGGAGAAGCCTCGCCGTCGCGACCGGCGGCTGGCCCGCAAGGCGACGGCGTGCACCGCGAAGGACCTGATGACCAGCCCGGTCGTCACGGTCGACGCCGACGACTCACTGGCCGTCGCCGCGGCGAAGTTCGCGCGCACCGGCGTCCGCCGCTTGTTCGTGCTGCGCAACGGAAAGCCGGCGGGGGTGCTGTCACGACGTGACCTGGTCCGCGTCTTCACCCGCGGGGACGCGGACCTCGAACGCGAGGTGTGCGACCGGATCCGGCAGCTGGGCTGGGGTCCGGACCGGGTCCGCGTGGAGGTCCGGGCCGGGATCGTGACGGTGGTGGGCCGCGTGGAGCGGCGCAGCGACATCGACCCGGTGACGCGGTCGCTCAGCGAGCTGTCCGGGGTGGTCGAGGTACGCAACCGCCTGGACTACGTCTGGAACGACGTGGCTTGAGCCGGGCGGGGAAAGGCCTCCACCCGGGTTCGGGTGGAGGCCTTCCGCACGAGCGGAACCCGGCGCGTGCGGAGAGGCCCTCCCGAACCACGGGAGGGCCTCTCCGCACGCCGGGTTCACCGTCCGCGCAGTTGCTCCGGGATCGGCAGGCCCACGCCGTAGGGGTGGGGGACCGGCTGCAGGACCTCGCCGATCGGCCGGCGCGGCGTCGCCGGAAGGGGTGCCGCGTCCTTCGGCGCGTAGCCGACGCGCACCACCAGCTGCGGCTCGAGCCGTCCGCCGAGGACGCAGTCGCGGACCAGGCCGCGGGTGCTCGTCAACTCGAACGGTTCGGTGTACACGCAGGACGCCAGGTTCAGCCGGGTCGCCGTGAGCAGGACCGCGCTGGCGGCCTCGCCGGCGCGGAGGCGGTCGAGTTCGGTGTCGCCTGCGGTGGCGACCACGGTGAGGACCGCGCCATCGGGGCCTGCCGTGTCCGGGAGGCGCGCCCCGGCGAACTCGCGAGCGCGGAGCTCACGGCGGGCTGGGAGAGCCAGGACCGCGTTCCGGGAAGGCACTCCGTCCGGGGCGTGGTCGCGGCCGCTCCACGCGGCCAGCTCGATCTCGTAGTCCTGGTCGGCCCGGTGCAGCCCGGCGGCCTCCGTCGCCGCGGCCGCGAGCACCGTGCGGTACGGCGCCGCGGTCGCCACGTGCAGGGCCGTGCCCTGATCGGCGGCGCTCTTCTGCAGGAGCACCTCATCCCGCACCAGCAGCGGCCGGTCGGCGAAGCGGCGTCGGTCCGAGCGGCGCCGCGGGATGGCTGCGGCCAGGGCGATGTCTTCGTCGAGCGTGTCGTGGGGCACCAGGTCGATCCGGGCGAGGACGCCGGGCTCGGGCAGCCGGTGGATTTGCGCGGCCCACCCCATCGCCGCCGCGGCGACGGTGAAGTGGTGCAGCGCGCACCCGCAGCTGACGAGCAGGTCGCGACCGTCGGGATCGGTGTGGCGCAGCCGGCGGCCCTGGTCGGCGCGCAGCTCGACCGCGCGGCCGTCGAACTGCCAGCACCACGGCTGGGAGTTGTGCACCGAAGGGGCACGCACCGCGAGCGCGACGGCCGCTCGCACGGTGTAGGCGTCGGGCATCGTCGGGTCCATCGGTCCTCCTCGAATCCGGTTTCTCCATGCTTGCCGCGGCGGTTGTCCGGCCACAGGGTCCAAGGGCTCCGCGGAGGGGACCGGGTCGAGGCCCTTCGGCCCTTTCCCGTGCTGCTCCCGCGAAGAAGGCTGGGTGTTCCGGCCGACGGCAGGAGGAAGACCGTGGACGAAACCCCGGCTGACCGGACGCGACTGCGTGAAGGCGGCCTGCTGGCCGTGGTCCTCCTGCTCGCCGCCGCCGGCGGGATCACCTGGTGGACGGGCGCGCCGGTCGCCGCCGACGTGGTCTGGGCCGTCGCCGACCTGGTCGCCCTCGTCCCGGCCGTCGTGTGGGTCGCCGCCGACCTGCGGGCCCGGCGCTGGGGCGCCGACCTGCTCGCGGTGCTGGCCCTGGTCGCCACGCTCGCGGTGGGCGAGTACCTCGCGGGCGCGATCGTCGCGGCGATGGTCGCCACCGGGCGCGTTCTCGAAGCCGGAGCGCAACGGCGGGCGAGCCGGAACCTGACCGCGTTGCTCGACCGGGCGCCGCGGGTGGCGCACCTGCGCACCGCTGCCGGCCACGAGACCGTCCCGGTCGGTACCGTCCGGCCCGGCGACCTGATCGTGGTCCTCCCGGGTGAGGTCGTGCCGGTCGACGGCGTGCTGCCCGACGGCGGCACCTTCGACGAGTCCGCGCTGACCGGCGAGCCGCTCCCGGTGCAGCGGCCCGCGGACGACACCGTCCACAGTGGAGTGGTCAACGCCGGTGCCGCCGTCGACGTCCGGGCGAGCGTCGCCGCGGCCGACAGCGCCTACGCCGGTGTCGTGCGGCTCGCCGAGCAGGCCGCGGCCCGCACCGCGGGCGTCGCCCGGATCGCCGACCGGGTCGCCGTCTGGTTCCTGCCCGCCTCCCTGCTGATCGCCGCCTTCGCCTGGCTGCTGACCGGGGAGGCGGACCGCGCGGTCGCCGTGCTGGTGACCGCGACGCCGTGCCCGCTGCTGCTGGCCGTCCCGATCGCGGTGACCGGGGGCATGTCCCGGTCCTCGAAGGCCGGCGTGGTGGTCAAGGACGGCGCCGCGCTCGAAGCGCTCGGACGAGCCACGATCCTGCTGATGGACAAGACCGGCACCGTGACCAAGGGCCGTCCCGAGATCACCGACGTCGTGTGCGCGCCGGGGCGCGACGTCGCCGAGGTGCTCGCGCTCGCGGCAGGCGTGGAGCAGTACTCGCCGCACGTGCTGGCGGCCGCGGTGGTGCGGGCCGCGGCCTCGGCCGGTGCCGCTCCGGCGCTCGCCGACGACGTCACCGAGGAGGTCGGCTCGGGTGTGCGTGGCCGGGTCGGCGGGCACCGGGTCCACGTCGGCCGGCTCGACGCGGACCTGCCCGGGTGGGCGCGCGGCGCCGCCCGCCGCGGCCGGCTGGACCTCGCGTCGGTGCTCTGGGTGGAGTCCGACGGCGAGCCCGTCGCGGCGCTGCTCGCGAAGGACCCGATCCGGCCCGACGCCGCCCGGACGATGCGCCGGCTGCGCGCGGCGGGGATCGGGGAGGTCCGGCTGCTCACCGGCGACCGCGTCGACAACGCGCGTGAGGTCGCCGCGATGCTCGGCCTGGACGACGTCCACGCAGAGGTGACGCCGGCGGAGAAGCTGCGCGAGGTGGAAGCCGCCCGCGGCCGGGGCGTGACCGTGATGACCGGCGACGGCGTCAACGACGCCCCCGCGCTGGCCGCGGCCGACGTCGGTGTCGCGCTCGGCTCGCGAGGAGCGACCGCGGCCGCGCAGGCCGCCGACGCGGTCATCCTGGACGACCGCCTCGACCGGCTCGCGGACGCGGCGGAGATCGCCCGCCGGTCGCACCGGCTCGCGGTGCAGAGCGCGGTGGCCGGGACGCTGCTGTCGCTGGTCGCGATGCTCGCGGCGGCCGGCGGTGTCCTGGTTCCGGTCGCCGGCGCGCTGGTTCAGGAGGCGATCGACGTGGTGGTGATCCTGAACGCGCTACGCGCCCTCGGCGACCGGAAGCGCCACGGACCGGCCCCGGCGGCGATGGTCCGGCGGTTCGAGTCCGAGCACGAGAAGCTGCTCCCGGCGCGGGCCGCGATCCGCCAGGCGGCCGACGCGCTGGCCGGCGGAGCGACGCCGGCGGCGGACGCGGCGGCGCGCACGGCGGCCCGCCTGCTCGCCGACGAGCTGCTGCCGCACGAACAGGCCGAGGAGACCGAGCTGTACCCGGCGCTGTCGACGGCTTTGGGCGGCCCCGAGGGCACCGTGACGATGAGCCGCGAGCACGCCGAGATCGGCCGCCTGGCCCGCCGGTTGGAGCGGCACCTGGCGGAGGCACCGGACGGCATCCAGCCCGACCAGGTCGACGACCTGCGCGCGACGCTCTACGGCCTGGACGCCGTGCTCACGCTGCACTTCGCCCAGGAGGAGGAAGCGTATTTCACGCTCCCGTCCTCCTGAGCGGCTCAGTCCCACCTGCGATCATGAGCACGTGTCCGATGCTCCGAACCCGCTGCCCGGGCGGTGGCCGCTCGCGCCGTCCGGTACCACCGACTGGTTGCCGGAAGCCTGCGGCGATGGCCTGACCGGCTTCATGCCACCGGCGATGCCCGACGCGGTGTGGGTGCTCAACGCCATGTACGAGCACGAGCTGGGGCCGACCGACCTTTCCCACCACGAGTACCACCAGGCACGGCTAGCGGATGGGGGCGTCCGGCCCCAGCTCGGCGGCATTGATCTCGAGGCGATGACCGTGACCACGGGCGGTGGGCTGGGCCGCGCGGAGCACCCCGGTCCTGGATGGCGGCGGCTGCGCTGGGCGGAACTCGCCGAACGCACCGGCGACCCCGTCGTTCCCGACGAGTTGCTGCCCGGTTACCGGTGCTTCCCTTCCGTCAAGAAGGAGGGCAGCTGGCCGCTCGGCATCATTCCGCCCACCGAGGGCAGCCTCGACCGGGAGACCTGGACGCGGCTGATCGGCGTCCTCACCGAACAGAGCCCGGCCGGCCCGGACACCCGTTGCCTGGCCTACTACAGCCCGGCGACGCTCGGGTTTTACGACCTTGAGAACCTCGTGGTCCGCGCGGGACGCCTCGGCGACGCCGAGTCCTTGTACGACGAGCCCGAGCCGGACTTCAGCCCGTCGAACCTCTGGGCCGAGGACCGCTCGTGGTGCCTGTGCACCGACTACGACCTGTGGGGTACCAAGGTCGCCGGTCCTCCGGCCCTGATGGAGGCGTTGCTCGGTGACGCCGACCTCGAAGCGGTACGGCTGCCCTGGGCGACCTGAAAGTCACTTCCGGCGGGAGTCGACCGGTGCCCAGCCACGACGCACCGGGCGTGAAGCCGTCGCGTGATCCCGGGAGCGGTAGACGATGTACGGCCGCACCAGGTACGTCAGCGGCGCCGTGAACGCGTGCACCAGCCGCGTGAACGGCCACAGCGCGAACAGCGCCATCCCGATGAGCACGTGCAGGTGGAACGCGAAACCCGCGCGGCTCATCGCTTCGACGTCCGGCTGGAACACGAACAACGACCGGAACCACGGCGACACCGTCAGCCGGTAGTTGTGCTCCTCGCCGCCCGCGACACCCAGCAACGTCGTGGCCAGGCCCGCGACGATCGCCGCCACCAGGACCAGGTACATCAGTTTGTCGTTCAACGTCGTGGCGCGGAACACCGGGCCCGTCGTGCGCCTGCGGTAGACCAGGATCGCCACACCGGCCAAAGTGGACACTCCGGCGATGGTGCCGAGCACGAGCGCCTGGACGTGGTAGGCCTGCTGGCTCAGGCCGAGCGCGTCGGTGAAGCTCTTCGGGATCAGCAGCCCGATGACGTGACCGACGATCACCACCAGCAGCCCGAAGTGGAACAACGGGCTCCCGATCCGCAGCAGCCGGGACTCGTGCAGCTCCGACGACCGGGTCGTCCAGCCGAACTTGTCGTAGCGGTACCGCCACACCGTGCCGCCCACCAGCACGGCGAGCATGACGTACGGGGCGATGCCCCAGAGGAGGACGTTCATCGCGGGGCTCCTGCGGGGATCGTGCCGAACGGGGCGAGGTCCAGGCCGACCTGCTCGCGGGGCGGCCCGCTGCGGGCGAGGGCCTTGGCCGCGGCGACGTCTTCGGGCGACGGGCCGGGCAGCAGCGCGCACACCGCCTGCACCGGTGCCGCGTACGGGGTGCCCGCCTCGAGCAGGGCGAGGCGAAGCAGTTCCAGGCCCGCACGGTGCTCCTGGAGCAGCACCAACCCGTCCGTCAGGTCGGCCGTGGCCGCGTACTCGAGGACCGCCGGCAGGTAGTCGGGCAGCTCCGAGCCGGTGAACTCGACGCCGGCGGCGCGGTAGCGCGCCTTCAACGAGGCGAGCGAGCTGCCGCGGCGGCGGGTCTCCCCGTCGCTCCACCAGGTCAGGTAGAGGCAACAGCGGCGCCGGGTGTCGAACACCTTCACGTAGTGCTCGGCGTCACCGCCCGAAGCCAGGAACGCCTGGAGGTGGTCACGCGACACGGACTCCGGGAGCGCGGAAACCGCCGCTCGCACGGTCGGCAGCGTGGCCCGCTGCGCGTCGTCGGGGTACTGGAGGCAGAGGGACGCCGCTTGCAGCACCACCCTGGTCTGTTCGGGGGTCATCGGTCACTCCGAGGCGGGAACGGACGGCCCTTGCCGTCCCAGTTGAGCAGGTTGACGCGCGCGCCGGGCATGCCCAGGTCGGTGACGCCGTCGCTGGTCTGGCGGTCGCGCAGGGCGTGGAACGTCTCGACGGACACCGGGGTCGCGCGCCCGGACCCTTCGCCGAACGGGCCGCTGCCGACCATGCCGGGCCCGCCGTCGACGTCGAGGCTGCAGCCGAGCTCCTCCAGCTGGTGGGCCTCCCCGGTGTACGCGGTGGGGATGACGTACCGCTCGTCGTACTTGGCGATGCCGAGCAGCCGGTACATCTCGACCAGAGAACCGCCGGTCATGCCGACCGCCGCGGCGATCGACTCGTCGCGTGGCCGGTCGAGGCTGACGTCCCGCATGTAGGAGCGCATCGCGGCGAGCTTCCGCAGCACCCGGTCCACCGGCTCGACGTCGCCGGCGGTGAACAGCTCGGCGAGGTAGCCGATCGGGATGCGCAGGGCCTCGATCGCGCCGAACAGGTTGCCCGCGGCTTCGCCGTCGTGCCCGGTTTCGGTGAGCCGGTCGACCACCGGTGACAGCGGCGGGATGTACCAGACCATCGGCATGGTGCGGAATTCCGGGTGCAGCGGCAGCGCCACCCGGTACTCCTTGGCCAGCTTGTACACCGGCGAGCGCTGCGCTGCGTCCAGCCAGTCCTCGGCGATGCCGTCGCGACGCGCGGCCGCGAGGACCTCGGGGTCGTGCGGGTCGAGCAGGAGGTCCAGCTGCGCCTCGTACAAGTCCTTTTCGTCCACCGAAGCCGCGGCGGTGACGCGGTCGGCGTCGTAGAGGAACAGCCCGATGTAGCGCAACCGGCCGACGCAGGTTTCGCTGCACACCGTCGGCAGCCCGACCTCGACGCGGGGGTAGCAGAACGTGCACTTCTCGGCCTTGCCGGTGCGGTGGTTGAAGTACACCTTCTTGTACGGGCAGCCGGTGACGCACATCCGCCAGCCGCGGCACCGGTCCTGGTCGACGAGCACGATGCCGTCCTCGGCGCGCTTGTACATCGCGCCCGAAGGGCAGGACGCGACGCAAGCCGGGTTCAGGCAGTGCTCGCAGATGCGCGGCAGGAAGAACATGAACGCCTGCTCGTAGGAGAACTTCACCTTCTCCTCGGACTCCTGGCGCAGCCGCTCGACGATCGGGTCGCGCGGCCCGTGTTCGGGCGCCCCGCCGAGGTCGTCGTCCCAGTTCGCGCTCCACTCGACGGCCATCGGCTCGCCCGACAGCAGCGATTTCGGCCGGGCGACGGGGAAGTCGTCACCCAGCGGCGCGTCGGTGAGGTTCTCGTAGTCGTAGGTCCACGGCTCGTAGTAGTCGCGGATGTTCGGCAGGACCGGGTTCGCGAAGATGGTGAACAGCTTCCGGAACCGGCCGCCGGCCTTGAGCTTCAGGCGGCCGCGGCGGGTGCGGACCCAGCCGCCGCGCCACTGCTCCTGGTCCTGGTACCGGCGCGGATACCCCTGCCCCGGCCGGGTTTCGACGTTGTTGAACCAGGCGTATTCGACGCCGCCGCGGTTGGTCCAGGCCTGCTTGCACGTCACCGAGCACGTGTGGCAGCCGATGCACTTGTCCAGGTTCATGACCATGCCCATTTGGGCCATCACGCGCATGTCAGTACTCCACCTTCTGGCTGCGGCGGCGCCGGATGACCGTGACCTCGTCGCGCTGGTTGCCGGTCGGGCCGAGGTAGTTGAACGCGAACGACAGCTGGGCGTAGCCGCCGATCAGGTGCGTCGGCTTGACGAGGATGCGGGTCAGCGAGTTGTGAATCCCGCCGCGCCGGCCGGTGTGTTCGGACTTCGGGACGTTCACCACGCGTTCCTGGGCGTGGTAGACGAACACCGTGCCGGCCGGGATGCGGTGGCTGACGACCGCGCGCAGCACCATGACGCCGTTGCGGTTGACCGCTTCCACCCAGTCGTTGTCACGCACGCCGATCGCGGTCGCGTCCGGCTCGCTCAGCCACACCACCGGGCCGCCGCGCGAGAGCGACAGCATGAACAGGTTGTCCTGGTACTCCGAGTGGATGGACCACTTCGAATGCGGGGTCAGGTACCGCACGGTCACCGATGCGCCGTCGGTCTCGCCGAGGGCGGGCTCGCCGAAGAGCCGGTGCATGTCGAGCGGGACGCGGTAGATCGGCAGGGTCTCGCCCATCTCGTGCATCCAGTCGTGGTCGAGCAGGAAGTGCATGCGGCCGGTGAGGGTGTGCCAGGGTTTGCGGCGCTCGACGTTGACCGTGAACGGCGCGTACCGGCGGCCGCCGGTTTCACTGCCCGACCACTCGGGGCTGGTGATCACCGGCACCGGCTGGGCCTGCGTGTCGGCGAAGGAAATCCGTTTCTCTTCGCTCCCGGCGGCGAGGTCGGCCAGCCGGACCCCGGTGCGGCGCTCGAGCTGCTCGAAACCCTGCACGGCCAGCCGTCCGTTCGTGGTGGCCGACAGCGCCAGGATCGCCTCTGCCATCTTCGCGTCGGTGTCGATGGCCGGGCGGCCGTCCCCGGCTCCGCCGAGCATGACGCCGTTCTTCGCCGCCAGATGGGCGATTTCCTCGTCAGGGTGATAGGTGACGGCCTTGGTGGTGACACCGAGCCGGTCGACCAGCGGGCCGATCGCGGCCAGCTTGTCGGCCACCGCGGGGTAGTCGCGTTCGACGACCACGAAGTTCGGCATGGTCCTGCCGGGGACGGCGGCGATCTCGCCCGCGCGCCAGTCCAGGACCGTGCCGCCGGGCTGGGCGGTCTCGCCGGGGGTGTCGTGCTGCAGCGGCACGGCGACGACGTCCCGCCGCACGCCGAGGTGCGTGGTGGCGAGGTCGGAGAACCGGCGCGCGATGGCGTGGAAGGCGTCGAAGTCGGTGCGCGCTTCGAACGGCGGGTCGATCGCCGGGGTGAACGCGTGCACGAACGGGTGCATGTCGGTGGTGTTGAGGTCGTGCTTCTCGTACCAGGTCGCGGCCGGCAGGACGACGTCCGACAGCAGTGTGGAGCTGGTCATCCGGAAGTCCAGGGACAGCAGCAGATCCAGTTTGCCTTCCGGCGGCTCGTCGCCGCGCCACTCGACGTCCTGGGGACGGCGGTCCGCCGGGGTCTGCTCGGCCTGGAGGTTGTGGTGCGTGCCGAGCAGGTGCTTGAGGAAGTACTCGTCGCCCTTGGCGGACGAGCCGAGCAGGTTGGCCCGCCACAACGTCAGGCAGCGCGGCCAGTTTTCCGGCGCGTCGGGGTCGTCGATCGCGAACCTCAGGGTGCCGTTCTGCAGGCGATCGGCCACGTGCGCGGCGACGTCGTAGTCGGCTTCGTCGGCCAGGTCGAGGGGGTTGACGTCGAACTGCGGGTAGGACGGCATCCAGCCCAGGCGGGCGGACAGCGCGATGGTGTCCATCGTGTGCTTGCCCGCCAGCTTGCCTTCGGCGAGCGGGGAGGTGAGCGCGTCGGCGCGGTAGCCGTCGTAGCGCCACTGGTCGGTGTGGGTGTACCAGTAGGCGGTGCCGATCATCTGGCGCGGCGGGCGCTGCCAGTCGGTGGCCATCGCCATGGTGGCCCAGCCGGTCACCGGGCGGCACTTCTCCTGCCCGACGTAGTGCGCCCAGCCGCCGCCGTTGCGGCCCATCGAGCCGGTGAGCATCAGCAGGGCGAGGACGGCGCGGTAGGTCGTGTCGCCGTGGAACCACTGGCAGATGCCGGCGCCCATGATGATCATCGTCCGGCCGTGCGACTCCTCGGCGTTGGCCGCCATCTCCCGGGCGATCTTGACGACCTGCCCGGCCGGCACCGACGTGATCGCCTCCTGCCACGCGGGTGTGTACGGCTCGGCCGCGTCCTCGTACCCGGCGGGCCAGGTGCCCGGCAGGCCGTCGCGGTGAACGCCGTACTGGGCCAGCATCAGGTCGAACACGGTGGTGACGAGCTTCCCGGCGACACGGCGGACCGGGACGCCCCGGCGCAGCACGCCGCCCGAGCCGTCGAGGGCGTCGAAGCGGGGGAGCAGGACCTCGACGGCGTCGCCGCCGTGCAGGGTCAGCTGCGGGGCGACGTCGCCGAGTTCCAGGTTCCACTTCCCGGCGCCGGTTTCGGTGTAGCGGAAGCCGAGGGACCCGTTGGGCACCACGGTCTCGCCCGTCGCGCCGTCGATCAGCACCGTCTTCCAGGCCGCGCCTTCGGTGTCCTCGCCGAGGTCGGCGGCGGTGAGGAACTTTCCCGGGACGTAACCGCCGTCGCGCTCGGCCAGCGTCACCAGGAACGGCAGGTCGGTGTTGCGCTGCACGTAGTCCACGAAGAACGGGACCCGCCGGTCGACGAAGAACTCCTTCAGCATGACGTGGCCCATGGCCATCGCCAGCGCGCCGTCGGTGCCGGGCTGCGCGGGGAGCCAGGTGTCGGCGAACTTCGTGTTGTCCGCGTAGTCCGGTGAGACCACGACGACCTTCTGGCCCTTGTAGCGGGCTTCGGCCATCCAGTGCGCATCGGGCGTGCGCGTCACCGGGACGTTGGACCCCCACATGAGCAGGTAGGTCGCGTTCCACCAGTCACCCGATTCGGGGACGTCGGTCTGGTCGCCGAAGACCTGCGGGGAGGCCACCGGCAGGTCGGCGTACCAGTCGTAGAACGACGTCATCGCGCCGCCGATCAGCTCGATGAACCGCGAGCCGGCCGCGTGGCTGACCATCGACATCGCCGGAATGGGGGAGAAGCCCGCGATCCGGTCGGGGCCGTGGGTCTTGATCGTGTGGACGTGGGCCGCGGCGACGATCTCGGTGGCTTCGTCCCACGAAACCCGCACGTGGCCGCCCTTGCCGCGCGCGGACTGGTACCGCTTGCGCTTCACCGGGTCGGTGGTGATCTCGGCCCACGCGGCGACCGGGTCCCCGAGCCGCGCCTTGGCCTCGCGGTACATCTCGACCAGCACACCCCGCGCGTACGGGTAGCGGACGCGGGTGGGGGAGTAGGTGTACCAGGAGAAAGCGGCGCCACGCGGGCAGCCGCGGGGCTCGTACTCGGGCGAATCGGGGCCGACCGACGGGTAGTCGGTCTGCTGGGTCTCCCAGGTGATGATCCCGTCCTTGACGTAGACCTTCCACGAACAGGAGCCCGTGCAGTTCACCCCGTGGGTCGAACGGACCACCTTGTCGTGGCTCCAGCGGTCGCGGTAGAAGACGTCGCCCTCACGGCCGCCCTCCTTGAACACCGCCCGCAGGTCGCCGGAGGTTTCGCGCCGGGTGAAGAACCGGCCCGTCCTGAGCAGGGCGTCGGCCAGCGGACCGTCCGTCCCGGCGGGGTCCTTCGTTCCGCGCGCCATGGTGCCTCCCACGATTTCGATCTCGGCGAAACGATGTCAGGGACGGACGTCCCGAAGCTACGCCGAAGGTCCCCGATCGAGAAGACCAAGGACCATTACGCACCGGCTCCGGTGAACCGACGATGAACAGACTGTCCACACGTGAGGAGCCCGGCCGTGACGCGATCCCTGCCACGAGAATCCGCTTCCCCGGCACGTGCCGGTGCCCGGCCCGGCTTGATGCTCGCCATGGCGACCGCAGGGTTCGCGATCACCTTCTGGGCGTGGGCCCTGCTGTCGCCGTTGGGGGCGACGCTGCGGGACCAGCTGCACCTGTCGTCGCTGCAGCAGGCCGTCCTGGTCGCGGTGCCGGTCGTCGTCGGCTCGCTCGGGCGGATCCCGGTGGGCGCCCTCACCGACCGGCTCGGTGCCCGCCGGATGTTCCCCGTGGTCGCCCTGCTGACCGTGATCCCGGTGCTCTACCTGGGCCACGGCGCCGGTTCGCTGACCGGTTACCTCGTCGGCGGCTTCTTCCTCGGTCTCGGCGGGACGACGTTCGCGATCGGCATCCCGTTCGTGAACTCCTGGTACCCGCCCGAGCGTCGGGGACTCGCGCTCGGCATCTTCGGCGCGGGCATGGGTGGCACGGCGATCTCGGCGTTCTCCACGGTCCAGCTGACGAAGGCGGTGGGACACAGCTTCCCGTTCGACCTGGTGGCCGGCGTCCTCGTGGCCTACGCGGTGCTTGCGTTCTTCGTCCTGCGGGACCGCCCCGACCGGCCACGGGCGGCGGGGAGCGTCGCCGGGAGGCTGGCCATGGCGCTGCGGATGCCGGTGACCAGCCAGCTGAGCGTGCTCTACGCGGTGGCGTTCGGCGGGTTCGTGGCGTTCAGCGTTTACCTGCCCACCTACCTGGTGACGTCGTTCGGCCTGGACCGCGGGGACGCGGCCCTGCGCACGGCCGGGTTCGTGGTGCTCGCCGTGGCGATGCGGCCGGTGGGCGGCTGGCTGTCGGACCGGATGGATCCGGTGAAGCTCCTGGTGGGCGTCTTCGGTGTGGTGGCCGTGCTGGCGCTGGGAGCCGCGTTCGAGCCGCCGCTCGCGCCCGTCGGGACGCTGCTCTTCCTCGGCCTGGCCGGAACGCTCGGCACGGGGACGGGTGCGGTGTTCGCGCTGGTCGCGCGCCTGGTGGCGCCGACCGAGGTCGGCGCGGTGACCGGCGTCGTCGGCGCGGCAGGCGGCCTGGGCGGCTTCTTCCCGCCGCTGGTCATGGGCGCGGTGTACAGCGCGACCGGGGCGTACCTGCTCGGGTTCGTGCTGCTCGCCGCCACCGCGGTGGGCGCGGGTGTCCTCACGGCCACGGTGATCCGGCGGCGGGCGGCGTGACGGCCGCGTGCGCGTTCACCTGGCTCGGCCTGGTGCTCGGCATCTCGTTCCTGGAGGCCCCGCTCAAGTTCCGCGCCCCGGGCGTGACGCTGCGGCTGGGCCTGGGCATCGGACGGCTGGTGTTCGCCGCCCTCAACCGGATCGAGGTCCTGCTGGCGATCGCTGTGTGGGTGACCCTGCTGGTGGGGTCCCGCTCGCCGGCCGCGCTGACGGCGGCCGGCGCGGTGGTGCTCGTCCTGCTGGTCCAGCTGACCGCGGTCCGCCCGGCGTTGACCCGGCGGTCGGATCGGGTCCTCGCCGGCGAAGACGGGCCCCGCAGCCGGGCGCATCTGGGGTACGTCGGGCTCGAGGTGGTGAAGGTCGTCGCACTGGTCGCTTTGGGTGCCTCGGCACTGACCGGAAGCTGAGGTCGCGGTCCTACCGGGCCGGGCGGCGGGCCTCGGCGCCCAGCACCGCCAGCTCCAGCGTCCGCGCGATGTCACCAGGGCTCACCACTCCGACGAGCACACCGTCCGAGACGACCAGGGCGAGGTCCTGCCCCGGCCGTCCGCCGATCCGGCCGAGGACCGACGTCAGCGGGGTGGACGGCGCCGCGATGAGGCACGTCGGCGGGCGTACGCAGACGTCTTCGATCCGCGTCACCGCCCGCTGCTGGTCCGGGACCCGGGCGAGCATCGCCAGGCTGACCACCCCGACCGGACGGCCGTCGAACGCCACCACCGGGTAGGTGCGGAACCGTGCGGACGCGGCCTGGTCGACGAACCCCTGGACGGTGAACCAGCCGGGCGCCGTCGCCGGACCCGGCGTCATGATCTCGCCGAGCCGGATCCGCTGGAGCAGTTCGCGCGCCGGGCCCACGGCGAGCTCGGCGCGGGCGCTCAGGCTCAGGAACCAGCCGATGCCGGCCAGCCACAGCCCGGCGAAGCTGCCCGACCACAGCAGCCAGGCCAGTCCGACGGCGGCCATGATCAGCCCGAGGACACGGCCCGACCGGGCCGCCGCGGCCTGGGCGCGCCGCTTGTCGCCGGTGAACCGCCAGGCGAGGGCCTGCAGGACCCGTCCGCCGTCCAGGGGCGCGCCGGGAAGCAGGTTGAACACCGCCAGGATCAGGTTCGTCCAGCCCAGCCACGCGAGCGTGGCGCCTACGACACCGGACAGCAGCAGGGACGCACCCAGGAAGCCGGCCCCGGCCAGCAAGCTCGCCGCCGGACCGGCGATCGCGACGGCGAGCGCGGTGCGCGGCGTCGGGGCATCGTCGGTCAGCTCCGTGCTGCCGCCGAACAGCCACAGCGTGACGCGGTCGACGGCGAGCCCGCGGTGCCGCGCCACCAGCGCGTGGCTGAGCTCGTGGACCAGCAGCGACGCCAGGAAGACCACGGAGCCCGCCGTCCCGGTCGCCCAGTAGACCACCGGCGACAGTCCCGGAACGGCTTCCGGCAGCAGGGACCGGGCCAGGAGCCAGGCCAGCAGGGCCATGGTCAGGAGGACGGACCAGTGCGCGCCGACCCGGATACCGGCCGGGCGCCCGAGCGGGAAGGTGGCGTTCATCTTCCGACCGTCCTCCCGCGGGCGCGCGCGGGCGAGGGCCGCAGCGCCCCGGAGGGAGGGACCAAAGACCCCTGCTCCGCCGACGTCCGGCCGCAGCACGGACGACCGCCGGGTTCGTAGCGTCGGGGTATGCCCGGAGCCAAGAAGATCCCGCGCGCGGTGTACGAGCGCGAGCTGCTGCGCCTGCAGGCCGAGCTGGTGAAGCTCCAGGAGTGGGTCCGGGCCGAAGGCGCGCGCCTGGTCGTGGTGTTCGAGGGCCGGGACGCGGCCGGCAAGGGCAGCACCATCAAGCGCGTCACCGAGCACCTGAACCCGCGTGTGGTGCGGATCGCGGCGTTGCCGAGCCCGACCGAGCGCGAGCGGACGCAGTGGTACTTCCAGCGCTACATCGAGCACCTGCCCGCCGCGGGCGAGATCGTGCTGTTCGACCGCAGCTGGTACAACCGCGCCGGCGTCGAGCGGGTGATGGGGTTCTGCACGCCCGAGGAGCACCGGCGATTCCTGCAGCAGTGCCCGATCTTCGAGAGGCTGCTCGTCGACGACGGCATCCTGCTCCGCAAGTACTGGTTCTCCGTCAGCGTCGACGAGCAGGAACGCCGGTTCCGCGCGCGCCTCGGCGACCCGATGCGCCGCTGGAAGCTCTCGACCATCGACCTGCGGTCCGTGACGCACTGGGAGGACTACTCGCGGGCGAAGGACGACATGTTCGTGCACACCGACACCGCCGAATCCCCTTGGCACGTGGTGGAAAGCGAGGAGAAGCGGCGCGGGCGGCTGAACATGATCGCGCACCTGCTTTCGAGCATCCCGTACTTCGAGGTGCCCCGCCAAGCCGTGTCGCTGCCGCCGCGGCCGGAGCCGACCGGCTACTTCCGGCCCGACCGGCGGCTGCAGACCTACGTTCCCGACCACGCGGCGACCCTGCTGCCGCACTGAACAGGAGGAGTTGACCATGGACGCCAAGGAAAAGGCCGCCATCGAAGCCGACGCCCGCCGAGAGGTCGCCGAGCGCGGCCGGCGCGGGCCCAAGGTGGGGCGGTACCTGCACGTGGCCGAACAGCACGCGATCAAGGAGAACGAAGAGGACCTTCCTCCGGCCGCCGCGGAGGAACCGCGGCAGCCGGTCGGCGAGCGTCAGGCCTGATCGGTTCGCGCGTAGGCCGTGAGGGCCCGCTCCCGGGCTTTCGCGGCCATCGTGCGGATGAGGGCGGTGTGCACGGATCCGATGGCGGGCCGGGCGATCCGCCAGTAGCGGCGGAACTTCAGCCAGCTCTCCGGATCGCTCATCCGGACCCGGGTGTGCACCGTGAGCACCGCGCGGTGCGCGCCGTAGGGCGCCACCGACACGGCCATCACGAGCTTCCCGAAGCCGGGTTCGTCGAACGCCGCGAAGTCGTCGGCCTCCACCCGGCGCCAGGTGATCACCGGCTTCCAGAACTTGCCCGCGACGCCGAGCGCGAACTCGGCGCCCGGCCGGTCGCCGAGCAGGGCCCACTCGGAGCCGGCGTCGAGGTCGTCCGCCGTCAGGCGGGTCGGGCGGCGGGGTGGGCCGTGGCGCCGGTTGTGCCAGCGTTCGGGCAGCGCGCGCAGCCACCCGGCGGCGCTGACGACGCCGCCATGGACGTCGGTGAAGTCGAGGTCGCGCGCCGCGGAGTAGGTCTCCTTCACCGGCGCGTCCACGATCGTCGTGCGCACCAGTTCGAAGTGGGGGTGCGGCAGGAAGTGGTCGATGAACAGATCGGGTGCAGTCATCGTCCCAGCGTCGGCGACGACGTCCGCGCGGACAGGCGGATTTGGTCCCCGGTGAAAGGGACTTCGGGCCCTGACCGGCGAGTACCGGCCCCACCCATGCTGAACCTCCCGGACTCCCAGGAGGAACTCATGACCGCAAACCGGCCGGTGCTCGTCGGGGTGGACGCTTCCGAGCCGTCGTACGCCGCCGTTCGCTGGGCGGCCAGGGAAGCGGGGCGGCGCGACACCACCCTGCGCCTGCTGCATGCCTGCATCTTCGAGGGCACACCCGCGCACGAGCACGACGAGCTCCTGCTGGAACACATCTACCGCTGGCTGCACCGCGCGGCCGGGATCGCCCGCGACTGGGCGCCCGCCGTGCGGGTCGAGACGGCGGTCCGGCTGGGGCTCGCCGCCGACCTGCTGCTCGAGGAGTCGGCGGACGCGGCACTCGTCGTCCTCGGCTCGCACGGCCTCGGTGGCCTGCGCGGCGCACTCATCGGCTCGGTCGCCCTGCGCGTGGCCGCTGAGGCGCCGTGCCCCGTCGTCGTCGTGCCCGGCCACCAGCCGACCCGGACCGGACCCGTCGTCGCCGGGGTCGACCGGTCCGAATCGAGCGAGCACGCGCTGCGGTTCGCCTTCGAAGAGGCGGCCGCGACCCGGGCGCCGGTGCTGGTCGTGCACGCCGGGGAAGACGATGCCGAGCTGACGGCCCGCGTCGCCGGCTGGCGCCGCAACTACCCGGACCTCGAGGTCCGCACCCAGGTCGTGCCGGAGCGGGTCCCGGCCCGCGCCCTGCAGCACGCCGCCCCGGACGCCCGGCTGATCGTCGTCGGCACGCGGGGCCGCGGCCCGGTCGCCGGCGGAATCCTCGGCTCGACCGGCAACGCCCTGCTCGCGCACGCGGCCTGCCCGGTCGCGGTCGTGCACTGAACTCCCGGAAAGGAGCCGTCGTGAAGGCACGCGACATCATGACGAGGCCGGTGGTCCGGGTCGGGCCCGCGACGCCGGTCCGCGAAGCCATCGTGCTGCTCACCGAGCACTGCGTCGCGGCGCTGCCGGTGGTGGGCGAGGACGACGCCGTGCTCGGCGTGTTCACCGAAGCCGACGCGCTCCGCAGCGGCCTCACCGGTGCGGAGCCCGACGTGCTGGTGGCCACGAAGATGACCACGCCGGCGGAGACGGTGCGGCTGGACACCGACATCGCCGAGATCGCCCGGCGCATGCTGGGCGACCGGCGCCGCAGCATTCCGGTCGTCGACGACGAGGGCGTCCTCGTCGGCATCGTCAGCCGCCGCGACCTGCTCAGCCCACTGGTGCGCCAGGACGACTCGACCGCTTCGCACCTCAACGCGCTCCTCACGGACTACTGCGGGCACCGCGACCGGTGGGCGGTTTCCGTCACCGGCGGCATGGTGACCATCCGGGGCACCTTCACCGACGAAGCCGAGCGCCGGGTCGTGACGGCGCTGGCGAAGACCGTCTACGGCGTCGTCGGCGTCGAGCTGTGGGAAGAGGCGGCGGTGCGGACATGAAGATCCTCGTCGCGGTGGCCACCCGGCACGGGGCCACCCGGGAAATCGCCGAAAGCGTGGCCACCGCACTCGGCTCCGCGCTGGCCGACGCCGGACTGCCGGCACAGGTCGAGGTCCGCGACGCGGGCCTGGTGCACTCGGTCGACGGTTTCGACGCCGTGCTCATCGGCAGTGCCGTCTACCTGGGACACTGGCTGGAACCGGCCAGGAAGCTCGCGGAGTCCTTTTCGGACGAACTCCGCAGGGTTCCGGTGTGGCTGTTCTCCAGCGGACCCGTCGGCGAGCAGAAGCGGCCCGCCGAAGAGCCGGTCGCCGTCGAGGACCTGGTGCGACGGCTGAACGCCCGCGGGCACCGCCTGTTCGGCGGCAAGATCGACCGGCGCACCCTCAAGTTCCCCGAACGCGCCGTCGTGACCGCGTTGCGGGTGGTCGACGCGGACAACCGGGACTGGCCCGTGATCCGCGCCTGGGGCCGCGAGATCGGGACGAGCCTCGCCAAGGCCGAAAGGAGCGTGTCATGACCGAATACCCGGTCCGCGTCGAGGCGACGCTGGACGAGCCGCTGTCCCGCGGGCTCTGGCTGGTGAAGTGGCTGCTCGCCGTCCCGCACTACGTCGTGCTGGCGTTCCTGTGGTTCGCCTACCCCTTCGTCACGATCGCGGCCTTCTTCGCGATCCTCGTCACCGGCCGGTATCCGCGGCCGCTGTTCGAGTTCACCTCCGGCGTGCTGCGCTGGAGCTGGCGGGTGCAGTACTACTCCTACGCCGCGCTCGGAACCGACCGCTACCCGCCGTTCACCCTGGCCGACGTCCCGGACTACCCGGCCCGGCTCGAAATCGCCTACCCGGAACGGCTTTCGCGCGGCCTGGTGCTGGTGAAGTGGTGGCTGCTGGCCATCCCGCACCTCATCGTCGTCGGCCTGTTCGTCGGTGGCGGCACCTGGCTGGCGTCCCGCACGAGCGACGGGACCTTCGACTGGGCCGCCGGCGGGCTCGTCGGCGTGCTCGTCCTGGTCGCCGGCGTGGTGCTGCTGGTCACCGGCCGCTACCCGCGGCCGATCTTCGACTTCGTCCTCGGCATGGACCGCTGGGTGCTGCGCGTGGCCGCTTACGTGTCGCTGATGACCGACGAGTACCCGCCCTTCCGGCTCGACATGGGCGGCGCCGAGACCGGCCACGAACCACCGCACCCACAGCCGCCCCACCCGCACGCGGCCGGCTGGACCGCCGGGCGGATCGCCGCCGCGGTCACCGGGGCCGTGCTGGTGCTCGGCTCGATGGGCCTGCTCACCGGTGGTGCGACGGTGCTCTGGGCGGACCGCACGCAGCGCGACGCGGACGGCTACCTCACCGCGTCCACCACGTTCGTCTCCGGCGGGTATGCCGTCGCCACCGATCCGGTGCGGCTGGAGGGCGTGTCGGTGCCGAAGCTCGAAAGCTTCATCGGTGACGTCCGGATCCGGGTGACCGACACCGGAGGCCGTCCGGTCTTCGTCGGTATCGGCCGCACCGCCGACGTCGAGCGCTACCTGGCCTCGACCGAATACACGACCGCGGGCGACCGCACGCACCTCGGCGGCGCCCCGGCCGTCCCGCCCGGCGACGCCGGGGTGTGGGTCGCGAGCGCGTCCGGCGCGGGTACGCAGACCGTCGCCTGGCCGGTGCTGACCGGCCAGTGGACCGCCGTGGTGATGAACGCCGACTCCGCGCGCGGGATCTCCGTGCGCGCCGAAGCGGGTGCGACCGCGCCCGCCCTTGGCTGGATCGCCCTGGCGCTGCTGGTGTCGGGACTCGTGGTGCTGGCCGGTGGCGTCGTCCTGATCGGCGTGGCCGCGCACCGCGCCGCGCACCGCCCGGCGGCACCCACCCCGCCCGAGCCGTCCACTGTGGACATCTGAGAGAGGAACGACCATGCACGCACAGCCGGGCGACTGGCTCGTCGTCAAGGGACCGTGGGTCGACGCGCCCGAACAGCGCGGCCGGATCATCGAGGTCCGCTCGGCCGACGGCGCCCCGCCCTACGTCGTCCGCTGGACGGCCGACGACCACGTGTCGACGGTCTTCCCCGGCCCTGACGCCGTCGTGCTGACGGCCGAGGAGGAACGGGTCGCCGAAGACCGCGCCCGCTCCCGGTTCGACCGGGTCCGGCGGTACATCCACGAGGAGGGTGGCCATGTCCGGGTTCGTTGACGGCGCGGTCGTCGCCGGGATCGACGGCTCCGAGTCCGCGGTGCAGGCCGCCGTGTGGGCCGGTGCGGAAGCCGTCCGCCGGGGGCGGCCGCTGCGGCTGGTCCAGGTCTACGCGCTGCCGCAGGTGAAGGCGCCCGTCGCGTTCGGCACGCACGAGCAGGTCCGGGCCGGGCTGGCCGAGCGGGCCGAGGGCTGGCTGGCCGAGGCGAAGGCCGCGGTGCTCGCCGAGTACCCCGGTCTCGAGGTCTTCACCGCGGCCCGGGAGTGGAGCCCGGTCACCGCGCTGGTCCAGGAGTCGCAGCACGCCGAGCTGGTCGTGCTCGGCTCGCGGGGGCTCGGCGGGTTCACCGGCCTGCTCGTCGGCTCGACCGCCGTCGCGGTTGCGGCGCACACGCACTGCCCGATCGTCGTCGTCCGCGGCCGGACCCCGCACGATCCGCCGCCGGGCTCCGGCCCGGTGGTCGTCGGGTCCGACGGTTCGCCCGACAGCGAGGCCGCCATCGCCTTCGCCTGCGAAGAGGCGAAGTTGCGCGGTACCGCGCTGGTCGCGGTACACACGTGGAGCGACATCCTCGCCGACGGCATGCTGCGCCCGCACCCGCTGCAGGAGGACCCCGCCGAGATCGCGGCCGCCGAGCGCGGCAAGCTGGCCGAGCAGGTCGCGGGCTGGCAGCGCAAGTACCCCGATCTGGCCATCGAGCTGGAGGTCGTCCGCGGGCGGCCGGTGCGCACGCTGCTGGAGCGCGGCGAGGACGCGCAGCTCATCGTGGTGGGCAGCCGTGGGCGCGGCGGGTTCACCGGCATGCTGCTGGGCTCGACGAGCCAGGCGCTGATCGCGCACTCCCCGTGCCCGGTGGCGGTCGTGCGGCCGGCCGGGAGCACGCGATGACCACCGCCCGGACCCGCGCCACCATGCGTCTGCTGGCCACGTTCGAAACCCTGCTCGCCGCGAGCGCGGTGTACGGCGGGATCGCCCTGATCGCCGGAGCGCCGGGGTTCACGATGCCGGTCGAATGGCTGGCCCCGCTCGGGCTGACCAGCTGGGTGCTGCCGGGGCTCGTGCTCGTGCTCGTCGTCGGCGGGTCGCTCGCGGCGGCGTCGGTGTTCGCGTGGCGGATCGACTTCCGCGCGCCGACCACGGCCCTGGCCGCCGGCGCGGTGCTCACCGGCTGGCTGGCGATCCAGTTCGGCGTGATCGGGGTGCGTGCCCCGGTCCAGTGGGTGACCGTGGCGCTCCTCGTGGTGCTGCTCGGGCTCGCGCTGCTGGCCCGCCGCCGGCTGGGGTCGTCATGAGCGCCACGGTGACGAGCCTGCACGAGACGGAGTTCTTCGACACCGACTCGCTGCGCCTGCTCCGGCACGACCTCACGCTCGGGATCCAGGACGGCCGGTGGCGCCTCGACACCCCGGACGGCCCGATCGCCCTGTCCGGGTCGAACAGCGGCGTGCCGTCGACCCTGTCCCGGCTCGTGCGCGCCTACACCCGCGATGACGAGCTCGTTCCGGTGGCGCGGCTCAGAGGTGGCCGGGCGGAGCTCCTGGCCCGCCTCGGTGACCGGATCGTGGTGCCGCTCCGGCCACCCGACGGCTCGGCCCGGGGTGTGGTCATGGCATACGTGCGGACCCAGATCGCCGCTCTGGCTGCCGCGGACCTGTGCGTCCGGTGCGGTAGGCCCGATTCGGTGCACCGGCTGCGCGTGGCCGCGCGGCGGCTGCGGGGCGTCTTCGCCGCCTACGCGCCGGTGCTGGGCGGGCGGAGGCTGGTGAAGGGGCTCGGCGGCGCCCTGCGGTGGCTGGGCGGCGAGCTCGCTCCCGCCCGTGACACGGAAGTCCAGTGGGCTCGATCCCGGCCCTGGGCGCTGGAGCGGACGGACGCGTACTTCGCGCAGCTCACCGAGGAAGCCCATGCCCGCGTGCGGCGCGCACTCGACAGCTATCGGTACGTTCAGCTGCTCAACGCCCTCGACGTGCTCGGAGTGGTGCTCAGCGAACAGCCGCGGCGCGAGTGGCCCCACGCGGCCCGCCGTCCGGCCGCGAAGGTGCTGCCCCGGCTGGCCCGCGCGGTGGCCGAGGACGTGGACGGCCGGATCGCCGCCCTGTCCGCGGCACCCGACCGGGAGCGGGCCGTCCACGACATCCGGAAGGCCGCCAAACGGCTGCGGTACGCCCTCGAAGCCGGGGCGGCCGTGCTTCCCGTCGACGTGAAGGCGCTGCGGGCGTTCCAGGACCTGCTCGGCGAGTTCCAGGACTCCGTGGTCGCCCGCGGGCACCTGCGCGTCCTCCAGGCGCGCCACGGTGGGTTCGACGTGGTCCTGGCCGCCGAGGCGGACACCGCGGAGCGGTGCGCGGACGAGCTGCCCGCGGCGTGGCGGCGCATCGACTTCGGTCCTTTGTGGACCTGACCGGGCGAAGGGACGTAAGTCCTCGCGACCGGTGACCGATGACGGCGGTGGGCCGGGACCGGTCTTCCTAGATTGGTGGGGACCGGAAGGGAATTCCCGATGCGAGCACGCGACCTGATGACCACGCCGGTGATCACCGCGCACCCGTGGACGTCCGCCAAGGTGGCGGCCGAGCTGCTGGCGGCGCACGGCTTCACCGCCCTGCCCGTGGTGGACGACGACGACCGGCTGGTCGGCATCGTCACCGAGGCCGACCTGATCCGCGGCCGCATCCCGGCCGACCCCCGCTACGTCCACGAACCCGTCGAAACCACCGCCGGCAAGACCGTCGGCGACCTGATGACCAGCCCCGTCACCGCGATGAGCACCGGCGCCGACGTCGCCGATCTGTGCCAGGCACTGGTGGACGCCCGGATCCGGGCGATGCCGATCGTCGACGGCTCGGCTGTCGTCGGCATCGTCACCCGCGGCGACATCGTCCGGGTGCTCGCCCGGGACGACGTCGAGATCGCCCGCGACGTCAAGCACCGCCTGGAGATCTACGGCGGCAGCGGCCGCTGGCACGTCGACGTCCACGACGGGCTCGTGCACATCACCGACCAGTTCGACGACGGCTCCGACCGGCACGTCGCCCAGTTGCTGGCGCTCGCCGTGCCCGGGGTCGTCGCCGCAGAAACCGCGTATGCGGGTGAGGAGCAGACACGATGACCGCCACCGAACCGAGGATCACCGTCGGTGTCGACGGCTCGGCGGGCAGCACCGCCGCCGTCACGTGGGCGGCGAAGCTCGCCGCCCGGCGCCACCTCCAGCTGAAGATCGTGCACGGCCTGCAGGTCGCCGGTCTCTACTACGGCGGCGGCATGACCGGCATCGGTGCGGCGACGCTGTTCGAGGCGGTGCAGAAGGACGGCGAACGAGCGATCGCCGAAGCCCGCACCATCGCCGCGTCGGTCGACAAGGACCTGGTCATCATCACCGACCTCCCCAACGACCCGCCGGTGCCGACGCTGATCGACGAGTCCCGGCACGCCCGGATGCTCGTCGTCGGCCGGACCGGCACCGGTGGGTTCACCGGCATGCTGGTCGGCGGAACGGCGGCGACGGTCGCCGCCCACGCGCATTGCCCGGTCGCCGTCATCCGCGGCCGCCACGACTCGACGGCCGTCCCGGAGGCCGGGCCGGTCGCGGTCGGCATCGACGGCAGCCCGAACAGCGAGCAGGCCATCGGCGTCGCGTTCGAGGAAGCCTCGCTGCGCGGTGTCCCGCTGGTCGCGGTGCACGCGTGGAACGACGTCGTCTACGAGGACACCCGCGGCACGGCCCGGATCCTCACCCAGCCGGAGAGCCTCGAAGAGGGCGAAGACCGGTTGCTGACCGAGCGGCTCGCCGGCTGGCCGGAGAAGTACCCGGACGTCGAGATCCGGCGCGTACTCGTGCGCGACCGGCCGCGGCACGCGCTGCTCGAAGCGTCCGAGGAGGCACAGCTGGTCGTCGTCGGCAGCCGCGGCCGTGGCGGCTTCACCGGCATGCTCCTGGGCTCGACCAGCCAGGCCCTCGTGCACCACGCCCAGTGCCCGGTGCTCGTGGTCCGCCCGGAGCGGAAGGCATGACCGCCGTCGAAGCTCGTTCGGCGGTGCTGGGCGGCACCGAACTCGCCCAGGTGGACGCCCTCTGGCGGGCCGCGAACTACCTCTCGGCCGGCCAGATCTACCTGATGGCGAACCCGCTGCTGCGCGAAGGACTGCGGCCCGAGCACGTCAAGCCGAGGCTGCTCGGGCACTGGGGGACCTCTCCCGGCCTGAACTTCGTCTACGCGCACTTGAATCGCGCGATCCTGACCCACGACCTGAACGCGATGCTGGTCACCGGCCCGGGCCACGGCGGCCCGGCGCTGCTGGCCAACACGTGGCTCGAAGGCAGCTACACCGACGCGTGGCCCGAGGTGACGCGGGACGCCGCCGGGATGGCCGAGCTGTTCCGGCAGTTCTCCTTCCCGGGTGGCGTGCCGAGTCACGTGGCGCCGCAGGTACCCGGGTCGATCCACGAGGGCGGCGAGCTGGGTTACTCGCTCGCCCACGCCTTCGGGGCCGCGTTCGACAACCCGGGGCTGCTCGTCGCCTGCGTGGTCGGGGACGGCGAAGCCGAAACCGGGCCGCTGGCGACGTCGTGGCACGCCAACAAGTTCCTCGACCCCGCCCGTGACGGCGCGGTGCTGCCGATCCTGCACCTCAACGGCTACAAGATCGCCAATCCGACACTGCTCTCGCGCATCCCGCCGGCCGAGCTGGACGCTCTCCTGCGCGGCTACGGCTACGCGCCGATCTACGTCGAAGGCAGCGACCCCGAACCGATGCACCAGGCGATGGCCGCCGCGCTCGACTCGGCGATCGCCGACCTCGCGGTCATGCACCGGCACCCGGGCCGTCCGGGGTGGCCGATGATCGTGCTGCGCAGCCCCAAGGGCTGGACCGGACCGTCCGTTGTGGACGGACTGCCGGTGGAGGGCACGTGGCGCTCGCACCAGGTGCCGCTGGCCGAAGTCCGGCACAACGCGGACCACCTGAAGCAGCTGGAGGACTGGCTGCTGTCGTACCGCCCCGCGGAGCTGTTCGACGAGTCCGGCCGCCCGGTCGCCGACGTCACGGCGATGATCCCGGCGGGGGAGCGGCGGATGGGCGCGAACCCGCACGCCAACGGCGGCGTGCTGTTGCGGCCGTTGACGCTGCCGGACACCGCGGCCCACGCCGTCGCGGTCACCACGCCCGGATCCACGGTGGCCGAGCCGACCCGGGTGCTGGGCCGGTTCCTGCGGGACGTCTTCGCGCTCAACGCCGACCGGGCGAACTTCCGCCTGTTCGGCCCGGACGAAACGGCGTCCAACCGCCTCGACGCGGTCTACGACGTCACCGCCAAGGAATGGCAGGCGGCGATCGAGCCGGTCGACGAGCACCTGGCGCGCGACGGGCGGGTGCTGGAGGTGCTTTCGGAGCACCTGTGCCAGGGCTGGCTCGAGGGATACCTGCTGTCGGGGCGGCACGGGCTGTTCTCGTGCTACGAGGCGTTCGTGCACATCGTCGACTCGATGGTCAACCAGCACATCAAGTGGCTGCGGGTGCACCGGCAGATCCCGTGGCGGCGCCCGGTCGCGTCCCTGAACTACCTGCTGACCTCGCACGTGTGGCGGCAGGACCACAACGGGTTCTCCCACCAGGACCCCGGGTTCGTCGACCACGTCGCGAACAAGAGCGCCGAGGTCGTGCGGGTGTACTTCCCGCCCGACACGAACACGCTGCTGGAGGTCGCGGCGCACTGCCTGCGTTCCCGCGACTACGTGAACGTGGTGGTCGCGGGCAAGAACGACTCGCCGAACTGGCTCGACGCCGAGCAGGCGGCGCTGCACTGCGCCCGGGGCGCGAGCATCTGGGAGTGGGCGAGCACGCACACCGACCGGGAACCCGACGTCGTCCTCGCCTGCGCGGGCGACGCCCCGACCCTGGAGGTCATGGCCGCCGCGAAGATCCTGCGGCAGGAACTGCCGGATCTGGCCGTGCGCGTGGTGAACGTGGTCGACCTGATGCGCCTGCAGCCCGAGTCCGAGCACCCGCACGGCCTTTCGGACCGGGAGTACGACGCGCTGTTCACCCCGGACCGCCCGGTGATCTTCGCCTACCACGGCTACCCGTGGCTGATCCACCGCCTGGCCTACCGCCGTACCGGCCACCACGACCTGCACGTCCGCGGCTACACCGAGCACGGCACGACGACCACGCCGTTCGACATGCTGGTGCTCAACCACATGGACCGGTTCCAGCTGGTGATCGACGTGCTCGACCGGGTGCCCGGCCTCGCGGCGACGGCGGGCGTGCTGCGGCAGCGGATGACCGAGGCCCAGGGGCGGCACCGCCGCTACATCCGCACCCACGGCGAGGACCTGCCCGAGGTGCGGCACTGGACCTGGGAAGGCTGAGCCGTGACCGCCGCGGCCGTCCTGGCCGCGGCGATCGCGATCACCCTGGTCTTCGACTTCACCAACGGTTTCCACGACTCGGCGAACTCGGTGGCCGCGCTGGTCGCGACCCGTGCGGCCACGCCGGGCGCGGCCCTGCTGCTGGCGGCCGGCTGCCACGTCGCGGGACCACTGCTGGTGGGGACGACGGTCGCCGACACGGTCGGCGGGGTGGTCCGGCTGCCGGCCGTGGACGTGCTGCCCGCGGTCGGCGCGGCCGTCACCGCCGGCATCGTCTGGAACCTGCTCACGTGGTGGCGGGGACTGCCGGCCAGCTCGTCGCACGCGCTGGTCGGCGGCCTGGCCGGGGCGAGCGGGTTCGCCGGGGTGCGCTGGGGCGGGATCGACGGCCTGCACGTCTCCGGCGTGCTCGGGGTACTGGCCGGGCTGGCCCTGTCTCCGCTCCTGGGTGCCGGCCTCGGCGCGGCCGCCGACCTGCTGGTGCGGCGGGCGTTGCGCCGGGCACGGCGTGAGGTGGACACCGTGCTCCGGCGGGCGGAGTGGCTGACCGCCGGAGCCCTGGCGTTCAGCCACGGCGCGAACGACGCCCAGAAGTCCATGGGGGTCATCACGCTCCTGCTGGTCGCGACCGGGCACCTCGAAGCCTTCGCCGTCCCGCTGTGGGTCAAGCTCGCCGCGGCCGCGGCACTGACCCTCGGGACGGCGTCCGGCGGCTGGCGGGTCGTCAAGACCGTCGGGCGCGGGATCTACCGGATGCGCCCGGCCGACGGCCTGGCGAGCCAGGGCAGCTCGGCCGCGGTGATCCTCGCCGCGGCGGCGGCCGGGGCGCCGGTCAGCACGACCCACGTCGTCGCCGCCTCGGTGGTCGGGGCCGGCGCGAGCCGCCGCGTCCGTCACGTGCGGTGGGCCGTGGTGGGCGAGATCTGTTCCGCGTGGCTGATCACCCTGCCGGCGTGTGCCGTGCTGGGGGCGGCCGCGCTCCCGGTGTGGAGGTGGTGGGCATGAAGCTGCCCAAGTCGTGGTTCCTGCCGCACAACCCGGACGTGCTCGGGTTGCTGCGCGACCAGGCCGACACGGTCGCGGACCTGCTGACCGCGCTGGCGGGCTGGGCCCGCGGCCTGCCGACCGGCGGCGAGCTGCACACGCCGCTGCTGGTGCAGTCGGCCGAGCGCCGTCAGGTGCTGGTGGCCGTGCGGGAGGCGTTCAGCACGCCGATCGAGGCCGAGGACGTGTTCGAGCTGGCCGAGCGGCTGGGGGAGATCGCCGATGCGGCGTACATGCTCGTCCGCGAGTCGGATTTGTCCCGCACCCCGCCGGACGATCACCTGACGGTGATGGTGCTCACGGTGGTGAGCGCGTTCGACATGCTGCACAGCGCCCTGGACGCCTTGCCGAAGACCGGCGCCGCCGCCGAGGCCGACGCGGCACTGTCCTCTTTGGAGGCTGCGGAACACGCCTACCGCCGGGCGATCGCGGGGCTGGAGACCGAACCGGACCCGCGTCGCGAGATGCGGTTGCGGGAGCTGTACCGCCGGGCCGAGCACCTCGCGCTGGCCGTCCAGCGGCTGGGACGACGAACCTGGTACGCCGTTTGCAAGATCTCTTGATCGATCCGGTGGAGGATTCACCGTCCCGGTTCGCACATCGGCTTGACCACCTGCCGCTCCGGCGCGGGAGACTGGACCGTTGCCGTGCGGACGAGCCGAGGTGGTGGATGTGGATCCGGCGAGTGACGACCAGTTGACGTTCCCCGATCTTCCGAGGCTGGAACTGGACCAGCTGCTGGGCCAGCTCGTCGAGCGGGCGCAGGAGGTCATGGGCACGCAGGGCCGGCTGCGCGGCCTGTTGCGGGCGAGCCAGGAGGTCACCGGCGACCTCGCGTTGCCGACGCTGCTGCGCCGGATCGTCGAAGCGGGCCGTGAGCTGCTCGGCGCTCGTTACGCCGCGCTGGGCGTGATCGGGACCGACGGGCAGCTCGCGGAGTTCGTGCACGTCGGCATGGACGACGAAACGGTGGCGCGGGTCGGGCGGCTCCCCGAGGGCAAGGGCCTGCTCGGGGCCGTGGTGGAGGACCCGCGGCCGATCCGGCTGGCGGCGATCGCCGACGACCCGCGGTCCTCGGGGTTCCCGGACGAGCACCCGCCGATGCGCAGCTTCCTGGGCGTGCCGGTCCGGGTGCGGGGTGTCGTGTTCGGCAACCTCTACCTCACCGAGTGCCGGCACGGCGAGTTCACCGAAGAAGACGAGCAGCTGGCCCTCGCGCTGGCCGCGACCGCGGGGCAGGCCATCGCCAACGCGCGGCTCTACGAGACCGCGCGCAAACAGCAGGAATGGCTGAAAGCGTCGGCCGCGATCATGCGTGAGCTGCTCGCGGCGCGGTCGGGACGGCCGCTGGAGCTGATCGCCGAGCACACCCTCGACCTCGCGGACGCGGACCTGGTGACCGTGCTGCGCCCCGACGGTGAGCGGCTCCGCATCGAGGTCGCCGTCGGCACGGGGGCGGACGAGCTGGTGGGCAAGGTCGTCGAGCTCGCCGGTTCGATGGCGGGCCAGGTCTTCACCGAGGGCAAGCCGCTGATGGCGTCGTGGATCGACCGGCAGACCCGGGCCGCCGGGCCGCGTCCGCTCCGGACGGACCTCGACGCGGTGCTGGTGGTTCCGCTGACCGGAGCAGGAGCGGTGAACGGCGTGCTCACGGCGGCCCGGAAGGTCGGCCGGGCCGGCTTCACCGGTGACGACCTCGAGATGGCGGCCGGGTTCGCCGGCCAGGCATCGGTGGCGATCGAGCTGGCGGACGTCCGCGCCGAGCAGCAGCGCAACGAGCTGTACGACGAGCGCGACCGCATCGCGGCCGAGCTGCACAGCGAGGTGGTCCAGCGCCTCTACGGCATCGGCCTGTCGCTGCAGACGACGGCGGGCGCGGCCCGCTCGGAGGTGGTCGCGCGCCGCGTCCGCACGGCGATCACCGACATCGACGCGGTGATCGCCCAGATCCGCGAGACGGTGTTCGAGCTGGACGACGTCCTGCCCCGCCGTACGGCCAGTGTCCACGACCGGGTCCTGGAGGCACTGGCGGAGTCCGGGCTCACCACGTCGACGGAGTTCTCCGGCAAGCTCGACGGCCTCTCGCCACCGGAGCTGGCCGACGAGCTGCTCACGGCGGTCCGGGCCGGGCTCGCCTTGATCGCCCGTCACACCGGCGCCGGTGCGGTCCGGGTGTCGGTGCACTCCGGCGCGGAGAGGCTGACCCTCACCCTGGCCCACGACGGCAGCCCCCTCGGCCCCGGCGAGTCCGGGTGGGCCGAGTTCGCCGAACCGGTGGCCCGGCGGGGCGGTGTTTCGGAGGCACGGGCGAGCGAACTCGTCTGGTGGGTGCCCCGGTGAGGCGGTGAGCTGTCACCGTCAGCGCACCCCGGCCGCGCTGCGGGACAGATCGACCGCCGGCAGTTCGGCGAACTCCGCCGGCCGGTGGGTCACCACCAGCGCCGACCGGCCCTCGGTCGCCTTCAGGACATCGGCCGCCAGCGCCGCCGCCGTCGGGGCGTCCAGGTGGGCCGTCGGTTCGTCCAGCAGGAGGATCGGGCGGTCCGACAGCACCGCGCGCGCCACCCCGAGGCGCTGACGCTCGCCGCCGGACACCGGGGTTCCGTGGGTGCCCAGTGCCGTGTCGAGGCCGTCCGGGAGGTTTGCCAGCCACGGTCCCAGCTGGGCCAGGTCCAGAGCCTTCGACAGCGAGGCGTCGGTGGCCGAAGGACGGGCCAGGCGGAGGTTCTCGCGCAGTGTGCTGTCGAACAGGTGCGTGTCCGGGCCGCACCAGGCGATGCGCGACCGGACCGAGTCGCCGTCGCAGGTGAGCGTGTTCGTGTCGGCCAGCAAGACGCGGCCGGCCGAGGGCTCGAGGTAGCGCATCAGCGCCGCGATCACCGTGCTCTTGCCCGCGCCCGAGCGGCCGGTCAGCGTCAGCCGGCGGCCGTCTCCGATGCGCAGGTCCACGTCCTGCACCGCGTCGATCGGCGCACCCGGCCAGCGGACCGACAGGTGCTCGGCCGCCAGGCGCGTGGCCGGCGGGGCGAGGGCGGTGGCCGGAGCGGAAGGCGCGGGAAGCGCGTCCAGTTCGGCGAGCCGGCGCGCGGAACCCGACGCGCCGAGCAGTCGCTGGGCTGCCTCGGGCAGGCCCGCCACCAGCTCGGCCGTCGCCAGCGGCGTCAAGGCCAGCACCGCCAGCGCGGGACCGGGGACCGCCGTCAAGATGCCCAGCGCCAGGCAGGTGACGGACGTCAGCCCGACGCCGAGCGTGGCGATCCCGCCGCCCAGACCGCGCCACACCGCGGACCGGCGCTGGAGTGCGGTGAGGACGGAGTCGAGTTCGCGCAGCCGGGAGTGCCGGCGGTCCGCCGCGTCGTGGGTGATCAGGTCGGCCGACGCCTGCAGCAGCTCCACCGTGCCCGCGGTCAGGTCTGCGCGCAGCCGGGCCGTCTCGCGCTGCGCTCGCCGGGCCGCCAGGGCCGCGACGACCGGGGCCAGCACGCCGGCGACAGCGAAGCCGAGAGCCGATGGGAGAAGAGCACCGGGCAGGACAAGACCCAAGGTGACCGCGGTGGCCGACAGGACCAGGAACGTGGATACGCCGGGGACCAGGCCGCGGACCAGGACGTCCTGCTGGCTGTCCACATCGGACACCAGGCGGTGCAGCAGGTCGCCGCGGCGTAGCCGCGCGGTGCCCGCCGGGCCGATCCGGGCCAGCTGGGCCCAGACCCGGACCCGCAGCTCCGCCAGTGCGCGCAGGGCGACGTCGTGGGACAGCAGCCGCTCGGTGTAGCGGAAGATGCCCTTGGCCAGGCCGAACGTCCGGACCGCGACGATCGCCACCATCAGGCTCAGCACCGGGGGGTGCAAGGCCGCGCTCGCGATCAGCCACGACGACGTCGCCGTGAGGGCGACTCCGGAGCCCAGCGCGGCCGTCGCGGCCAGGTACGCCAGGGCCAGCCGGAGCCGGTGGGGCCGGATCGCCTCGCGCAGGGGCCGCCACCTCGGTACGTCCACTGTGGACGAAGTGAGAGCGGGAGCGGCGGAAGGCCGGGAGATCGGCCGCGGCGAAACGGCTTCCGGTGAAGCGGGGACAACAACCGGCTCGCCCAGGGACACGACGCGGTCGCAGTGGGCCAGCACCGCCGGGTGGTGGCTGACGATCACCGCGGTCCGCCCGGCCAGGACCTTCGGCAGCCGTTCCAGGATGGCCGCCTCGGTTTCCGCGTCGACGCCCTCGGTGGGCTCGTCCAGCAGGATCAGCGGCCGGTCGAGCAGCACCGCCCGGGCCAGCGCGACCCGGCGGCGCTGTCCGGTCGACAGCCCGGCACCCAGTTCACCGACCACAGCGGACAACGGGACGTCGAGCGCCGCGGTGTCGGCCGCGGCGAGCACGGCGTCCTCGGTCGCGTCGGGCGAGCCGAGGCGGATGTTCTCCGCCACCGTCCCGGCGACCAGGTGCGGCTGCTGCGGCACCCAGGCGAGGTGCCGGTGCCAGGTTGCGCGGCCGATGTCGGCGAGGTCGGTGTCGCCGGCCAGGATCCGGCCGCCGTCGGGCCGTCGCCAGCCGAGGAGCAGGTCGAGCAGCGTCGACTTGCCCGCCCCGCTCGGCCCGGTGACGCCGACGACCTCGCCGGGCGGCAGGCGCAGGCTGAAGCCGTCGAGGATCGGTCCGGACCGGCCGTCCACCGTGAGGTCTTCACAGCGCAGGGCCACGCGCGTCAAGTCGGGCACCACACTCCTGCCGTGGTCGCCGGACGGCGTGTCGGCGAGCGCGATGATCTCTTCCGCCGCGGCGAGCCCTTCGGCGCTGTCGTGGAACCGGGCGCCGACCGCGCGCAGCGGCAGGTAGACCTCCGGGGCCAGGATCAGGACGGTGAGGGCCGTCTGCAGGTCGAGTTCGCCGGCCAGCAGGCGGAGGCCGATCGACACGGCGACCACCGCGACCGACAGCGTCGCCAGCAGTTCCAGGGCCAGCGCGGACAGGAACGCCACCCGCAGCGTCCGCATCGTGTGCGCCCGGTACTGCCCGGTGATCTCCCGCAACGACCGGATCTGCGCCCGTGCTCGCCCGAACGCCGTCAGTTCGGCGAGCCCGGCGACCAGGTCGAGGAAGTGGTTGCCCAGCACGGAAAGGGTCTTCCACTGACGCTGGACATCGCGCTGGGTGTAGAGCCCGATGAGGATCATGAACGCGGGGATGAGCGGCACCGTGAGCCCGACGATCACCGCGGCCGCCCAGTCCGCGGCCAGGATCCGCACGCCGACGACCAGTGGCACGACCGCCGCGATCAGCAGCTGCGGCAGGTAGCGCGAGAAGTAGCCCTCCAGCCGGTCGACGCCGTGGGTGGCCAGGGCGGCCACCTCGGCGGGGGAGCGGTCCGCCCGCCGGGGCCCGATCCGCAGCGCCGCCGCGAGGACCGTCTCCCGCAGCTGAGAGAGGGCGCGGGCGGCAGCGCGGTGCGCGGTCGTCTCGGCCAGCCAGGTGATCCCGGCCCGGGCCAGGACGACCGCGGTCAGCAGACCGAGCGGCAGCGCCAGGCTGTGGAGCGAAAAGCCGTCGAGGAACGCCCAGGTGATCGTTTTCGCCAGCAGCTCCGCCTGGGCGAGCACCAGCATCGCGGTGAGCACGCCCAGTGCGGCGCAGGCGAGGACGAACGGCCGGACGGCGCTCGCGTGGCGCAGCAGGCGGGGGTCGAGGGGCTTCACCGGCGGACCACGGGCAGGCCGCCGCCCGCCGGGATCGAGGCCCGGCTGATCCGCTTGCGGAACACCCAGTACGTCCAGGCCTGGTAGGCCAGCACGATCGGGGTGAACGCGACCGCCACCCAGGTCATGATCTGCAGCGTGTACGGCGTCGACGACGCGTTCGTCGTGGTCAGGCTGAACGCGGGATCGGTCGTCGAGGGCAGCACATTCGGGTAGAGCGACCAGAACAGCGTGAAGGTGACCGCGATGATCGCGCCGGCCGTGCTCGCGAAGGCGAACCCGTCCCGCTCACCGGTGGCGAACAGCACCGCCGCGACCAGCAGCAGCGCGGCGAGCGCCGACGTCAGCCATGCCCAGCCGCCGTGCTCGACCGCCGTGTAGGCGAGGAAGACGCCGCCGAACACGATCGCCACGCCGCCGAGCGCGCGGCCCAGCGTCCGGGCCCGGTAACGGAGCTCGCCGGTCGTCTTGAGTGTCAGGAAGATCGCGCCGTGGAAGGTGAACAGGCTGAGCGTGGCCAGCCCGCCGAGCAGCGCGTAGGGGTTGAGCAGGGTGAAGAACGTGCCGGTGAAGTGGTGTCCGGCGTCGAGCGGGACGCCGTGGACGATGTTGCCGAACGCCACGCCCCACAGCAGTGCCGGTGCGGCGGAGCCGAACACGATGACCCAGTCCCAGGTGGTGCGCCAGCGGGGGCTGTCGAGCTTGCCGCGGAACTCGAACGCGACCCCGCGCAGGATCAGCGCGACCAGCACGAGGAGCAGGGCGAGGTAGAAGCCGGAGAACAGGCTCGAGTACCAGAGCGGGAACGCGGCGAAGGTGGCGCCGCCGGCGACGAGCAGCCAGACCTCGTTGCCGTCCCAGACCGGGCCGATCGTGTTGATCAGGACGCGGCGGTCGGTGTCGTCGCGGCCGAGGACGCGCAGCAGCGTGCCGACGCCGAAGTCGAAGCCTTCGAGGACGAAGTAGCCGGTCCAGAGGACCGCGATGAGCAGGAACCAGATGTCGGTGAGGGCCATGACGGGGTCTCCGGCGCTTAGTAGGCGAAGGCCGCGGGGCGCGGCTCGTCGGACTCGGGTTCGGCCGTTTCGGGCGGCGGGGGACCGGCCTTGGCGTAGCGGACCATCAGGACGCCGTCGACGACCGCGAGCACGCCGTAGAGGACCGTGAACACGATCAGCGAGGTCAGGACGCTGCCCGCACCGACCGTGGGCGACACCGAATCGGCCGTCTTGAGCACGCCGAACACCGACCACGGCTGGCGGCCCATTTCGGTGAAGATCCAGCCGACGCTGTTGGCCAGGAACGGCAGGGCGAGCCCGGCGGTCGCGACGGGGAAGAACCAGCGGGAACGCGGCGTGCGGCCACGGCGGAACAGCCACAGCCCGGCCAGCGAGATCAGCAGGCAGAGGAAGCCGAAGCCGATCATCAGCCGGAACGTCCAGTAGGCGACCGGGATGTCCGGGCGGTACTCGCCGGGCCCGTACTGCTGCCGCTCGGCGGCCTGCAGGTCGTTGATGCCCTCGACCCGGCCGTCGAAGCGGCCGGTGGCCATGAAGGAGAGCACGCCGGGGACGCGGATGCTGAACTTCTCCTGCGAGCCGTCGAGCGAGCCGATGGTGAACAGCGAGAAGGACGCGGGCGCGACGGTGTCGTAGAGCGCTTCGGCGGCGGCCATCTTCATCGGCTGCTGCTCGGTCATCAGGCGCGCCTGCAGGTCACCGGTGACGATGACGCCGAGGCTGGCGATCAGCACGGTGACCAGGGCGAGCTTCATCGACGGCCGGTAGACGTCCGCCGCGTTGCCTTTCCGGAGCTGCCAGGCGCTGATCCCGACGACGAACATGCCGGCGGTGAGGAAGCACGCGGTGATGGTGTGCGCGAAGGCCCCGATGGCGGTCGAGTTGGTGAGCACGGCGCCGAAGTCCTTCAGCTCCGCGCGGCCGGTGGCGGGGTTGACCGCGTAGCCGACCGGGTGCTGCATCCAGGAGTTGGCGGCGAGGATGAAGTACGCCGAGAGCACGGTGCCGATCGAGGCGAGCCAGATGGTGGCCAGGTGCAGCTTCTTCGGCAGCTTGTCCCAGCCGAAGATCCACAGGCCGAGGAACGTCGATTCGAGGAAGAAGGCGAGCAGGCCCTCGATGGCCAGCGGCGCGCCGAAGATGTCGCCGACGAAGGTGCTGTAGTCCGACCAGTTCATCCCGAACTGGAACTCCTGCACGATGCCGGTCGCCACGCCCATGGCGAAGTTGATGAGGAACAGCTTCCCCCAGAACTTCGTCATCCGGCGGTACTTGTCGTTCCCCGTGCGCACCCAGGCCGTCTGCATCCCGGCGACCAGGAAGGACAGCCCGATGGTCAGCGGGACGAAGATGAAGTGGTAGACGGTGGTGATCCCGAACTGCCATCGGGCGAGGTCCAGGGGGCTCATCCGGTATCTCCTGCTCGTTCGCGGGTTACCGAGCGAGCATCCGGTGCGGCGGGCGTCCGGCCTTAGGGTCCTTGGTCACTTCCCGGACGGTCCCGGGTCCCTGCCGCCGAGGGCCTTGCGGTCGTACGCTGAGCCTGTCCGACCCCGCCCTTGGGAGGTTTCCGTGCTCCGTGTGTTCCTGGTCGACGACCACGAGGTCGTCCGCCGCGGCGTCGCCGACCTGCTGGACGAGGACGAAAACCTCACCGTGGTCGGTCAGGCCGGCAGCGTGTCGCAGGCGCTGGCCCGCATCCCGGCGCTGAACCCGGACGTCGCGGTGCTGGACGTCCGCCTGCCGGACGGCAACGGCATCGAGCTGGCCCGCGAGCTGCGGTCCAAGCTGCCGGAGCTCAAGTGCCTGATGCTGACGTCGTACACCGACGAGCAGGCGATGCTCGACGCGGTGATGGCCGGGGCGAGCGGGTTCGTGATCAAGGACATCAAGGGCATGGACCTGGTCTCGGCGGTGCAGGACGTCGGCGCGGGCAAGTCCCTCCTCGACGCCCACGCCGCGGCGGCCCTGATGGCGAAGCTGCGCGACAGCCAGGCGAAGAAGGGACCGCTCGCCGACCTGTCGGACCAGGAGCGGAAGCTGCTGGAACTGATCGGCGAGGGGCTGACCAACCGGCAGATCTCCGAGCGGATGTTCCTGGCCGAGAAGACCGTGAAGAACTACGTCTCCCGGCTGCTGACCAAGCTGGGCATGGAGCGGCGCACGCAGGCCGCGGTGCTGGCGACCGAACTGCGCAACCAGGGCGGCTGACGCGATTCCGCCCCGGCGTGAGCCGCCGCTCGCTGCGCCGGAGTAGCGCGTGCGGGATTCGTCGGCCGCCGCCAGGCGCAGGGAACACAGCCCCGGCCGCGGCGGACGTCAAGCGGCTTGCGTCGCTAGGACCGCAGCGACGACGGCTCCATCAGGACGTCCGCCAGCGACCGCCGCGGCGTCCACGGCACCGGCGCACCGCGGCCCAGGCGCAGCACGATCTGCGGCCACAACCCGCCGCCCAGGAGCTGGCGCAGCTCCGCCCGGACCGCCGGGACCTCGACCGGCTGGGAGATGAACGACGCGTCAAGCCCGGCCACCGTCGCCGTCAGCAGGACCCGCTGCATCGCCTGGCCCGCCCGGAGGCGGTCGATCCTGGTGTCGTCGAACGAGCCGATGACCACGACCAAGGGCTCGGAGTCGTCGGGCCGGCCGCGCAGCCGGGTGCCGAAGTCGCGCAGGACCCAGCCGCCGTTGTTCGAGGGCATCGAGCCGGCCGCGTACTCGGGGACGCCGTCCCGGCTGTCCGGGTTCCGGCCGGTCCACTGCCGCCACTCGGCCAGGAACGCCGGGTCCGCGAGCTGGGCGTGATGCCCCTTGTGGACCAGCTCGCGCAGCCCCTCCAGCTGCTTGGCGTCCATCCGCGGCAGCCACGCCTGCTCGACCTCGGCGGCGTGCCGCAGCTCGGCGACCACGGACGCCGGGATCGCCCCCGACTCGAACGGCGTCCGGTTCGTGTGGCGGCGGGGGATCGCGTCCGCCAGCCCGACCAGGCGGGGGTCGGGACGGCGGGCCGCGAACGGCCGGACCACGGCGAGCAGCGTCGGCTCGTCGCGCCGGGGGAACAGTGTCGTCGCGGGGTGGGCACCGAGGGCCTGGATCGCGGTGCGGAGGTTGAACAGCGCGGCCCCGCAGGAGAGCAGCAGCTCCCGCCGGTCGGCGTCGGCCACCGGCAGGGCGCGGTCCGGATCGGCGTGCAGCTCCAGGCCCGCATGAGTGCAGCGGAAGCGCCAGGGCTGCGTATTGTGTGTCGATGGCGCGAGCATCGCAGCGCCGATGACGGACTTCACCTGATCGGAGTCCAGCAGGCCGATCGAGGTGATGGGTAGGGTCATGGTTTCCCCTCGGTGCCGAAGACCGGCACACTGCTGAACCGGAAGCTTCCTTGAACCGGAAGCTTCCTTCGACAATCTCTCGTGCCGCAGTGCCGCGGAAAGGGGCCAAAGTCACCGATGATGCGGAGGCCGTGGTGAGTGGAGCCGGGCCGGAGCCGGACAGTGGGCCGCGGCGGATGGCGGGCACGCTGTCCGGCCTGCGGCTGCGCGAGCTGCTGCGCGACCTGCAGGACCGGATCGACCTGCTGATCGGCACCCGGGACAAGATGGACGGCCTGCTCGACGCCGTCCTGGCCGTCGCGTCCGGCCTGGAACTGGACACCACGCTGCGGCGGATCGTGCAGTCGGCGATCGAACTCGGCGAGGCGAAGTACGGCGCGCTCGGCGTGCTCGCCGAAGACGGGAGCCTGTCCGAGTTCCTCTACCTCGGCATCGACGACGAGACGCGCCGGCTCATCGGCGACCTCCCCGAAGGGCACGGCGTGCTGGGCGTGGTCATCGAAGAAGCGAAGCCATTGCGCCTGGAGGAGATCTCGTCCCATCCGGCGTCGGTCGGGTTCCCGGAGCACCACCCGCCGATGCACACGTTCCTGGGCGTGCCGGTGCGCGTCCGCGACGAGGTGTTCGGGCGGCTGTACCTGACCGAGAAGAAGAACGGCGAGCCGTTCACCGACGACGACGAGGTCGTGGTCCAGGCCCTGGCCGCGGCGGCCGGCATCGCGATCGAGAACGCGCACCTCTACGAACAGGCGCGGGTGCGCCAGCAGTGGCTGGCCGCGACCAGCGAGGTCACCACCGAGCTGCTGGGCGGCACCGACCCGGCGGAGGCGCTCAACCTGATCGCCAGCCGGGCGCTGGAGCTGACCGGCTCCGACGTCACGATGCTCGCACTCCCCAACTCCGGGCGCCTCGACGTCGACGAGGACTGGGGCGACGACGTCGACGACCTGACGGTCACGGTGTGCGCGGGCACGCGTGCTTCGGAGCTGTCGGGCACCCGCATCGACATCGAGGAGAGCGTGCCGGGCTCGGTGTACCGGGACCGGACGCCGCGCAGCGTGCCGGAGCTCGCGCTGCGTGAGCACCGGTTCGGGCCGGCGATGGTGGTGCCGCTGCGGGCGGGCGACCGGACGACCGGCGTGCTCATCGCGGCGCGGGAGGCCGGATCCTCCGGGTTCGAGGCGGCGCAGCTGTCGGTGCTGGCGTCCTTCGCCGACCAGGCGGCGCTGGCCCTGCAGCTGGCGGCGCAGCAGCGGGCGGCGCGCGAGCTGGACGTGCTCGGCGATCGCGACCGCATCGCCCGCGACCTGCACGACCACGTGATCCAGCGGCTGTTCGCGGTGGGGTTGTCGATGCAGAGCACGCAGCGGCGGACGAAGTCGCCGGAACTGCAGAAGCGGCTCGGCGACAGCATCGAGCAGATGCACGAGATCGTCCAGGAGATCCGCACGGCGATCTTCGACCTGCACGGCGGCGCGGCGGGGGAGACGGGCGTGCGGCTGCGTCACCGCCTGCACGACGCGATCGCCGAGCTGACCGACGACGCACCACTGCAGCCGACGGTGAGCATGTCGGGCTCGATCGACACGGTGCCCGCGCAGCTGGCCGAGCACGTCGAAGCCGTGGTGCGGGAGGCGGTCAGCAACGCGGTGCGACATGCGAACGCTTCGGCGGTGTCGGTGTCGATCGCGGTGAGGGACGAAACGCTCCGCATCGTCGTGGTGGACGACGGTAAGGGGCTGGCGGAGGGGATCTCGCCGAGCGGACTCGGGAACCTGCGAGATCGGGCCGAGGCGTCGGGCGGGACGTTCACGTTGGGCAGCGGTCCCGAGGGTGGGGTCAGGATCGAGTGGTCGGCCCCGGTCGGCTGAGCGGTCAGGGGCTCCACACGCGGTCGGCCTCGACCTCGAGTTCCACCATCGCGGCTTCCAGCAGTTCTTCGGTCAGGTCGGACATCGCCCTTCCCAGCGCGAGGTAACCGCCGACCCGCTCGGGGCCGCTGCGGTGGGCCACGCCGACCCCGGAGAACTCGTGCCCTTCGGGGGTGCGCAGGAGGATCTGGGCGCGGGTCCGGCGCGGCCCGTGTTCCATCGCGACGTCGAACCGCCAGCTCCCGGCTTGCTGCGTCATGGCCACTCCTCTCCGGCCCCGGACTCGACGGTGTCAGCTGGGCCGAACGGCCCAACAGGGTCCTCGCGCCCGGTTTCGGTGACGAAGGTCCCCCCGGTTCGGGCAATCCGGCCGCGTCGCCGGACCACCGGCCCGAGGTCTCCTTGTCTTGCGACACCGGATGTCGCACGGAAGGAGGAACGGATGACTGCCCTGGTGCCGGGCTCTCGCCTGGCGTTGCCGAGCATCGCGGCGTGGCTGGAGAACCCCTGGCCGTTCGCCGAGCACAACCCGGTCCGGATCGAGGAGTCCACTGAGGACGGCAAGTACCTCGTGCGGGCCGAACTGCCCGGCTTCGACCCGGAGAAGCACATCTCCGTGACCACGCACAACGGGCTGCTGACCATCTCCGCCGAGCGTGAGGCGAAAGAAGTCGCCGAAGGCGGCCGCAGTGAGTTCTACTACGGCACCTTCAGCCGCACGGTCAGCCTGCCGGCCGGGGCCGACCCGGCGAAGGTCAAGGCGACGTACACCGACGGCATCCTCGAGATCTCGATGCCGGTTTCGGAGCACCCGCGCGACAAGCACGTCAAGATCCAGGTCACCAAGGACTAGGTGACCCTCCGCGGTGGGCGCGGCCCTTGGTCGGCCGCGCCCACCCTCGTGCCCTGAGGAGAAATGATGACCCGGGCCCTGCTCGTGCACGGCGATGTGGTGCTGGTGCGCCCGTTGCACCCGTCCGACGCGGCCGAGGTGCTCGCCCTGCACACCCGGCTCACCAAGCAGGACACCTACTTCCGGTTCTTCGGCACTCCGTCCGGTTTGGACAGAATGGCGGCCGGAATCGCCGCCGATCCCGGTCCGGGTCACTACGCCGTGGGCTGCTACCGGCGTGGCGAGCTCGTCGGCGTCGCCCACTACGAGGTCCTGCACGGCTCGGCCGACGCCGAAGTCGCCCTGGTGGTCGACGCGACCGTGCGGACCCAGGGCGTGGCGACCCTGTTGATGGAACACCTCGTCTCGCACGCCCGCAAGACCGGCCTGAAGCGGTTCCTCGCCGAAGTGCTCGCCGAAAACGCCAATGTCATCCACGTCTTCCGGGACCTCGGCCTGCGCTTCGAAGCCAGCGTCGGCGGCCCGGAACGTGACGTCGTGATGGTCCTCGAGGAAGACCCCGCCTACGTCGAAGCGGTGCTGGAGCGCGACTCGGTCGCCGACGCGGCCAGCCTGGCGCACCTGTTCCGGCCGTCGTCGATCGCCGTGATCGGTGCCGGACGCCGGCCGGGTTCGGTGGGGCACGCGGTCCTGGGCAACCTGGTCGCCTCCGGCTTCCCCGGTCCGGTCGAGGTGGTGAACCCGCACGCGGACGAGATCCTCGGCGTGCCGAGCGTCCCGTCCGTCGCCGCCCTCGACCGCACCCCCGAACTCGCGGTGATCTGCCTGCCCGCACCGGCCGCCGCACAGGCGGTCGAAGAGTGCGGGAAACGTGGAGTCCGTGCTGTAGTGATCATCTCGTCCGGACTGACCGGCACCGGCGCCGGCGAGCGGGTTCAAGCGGCCGTGCGCGAGTACGGCCTGCGGCTGGTCGGGCCGAACTGCCTCGGCGTCGTCTCGACCGACCCCGCCTGCCCTTACGATCTGACGTTCCTCGCCACCCCGGTCCGGCCGGGCAACATCGGTGTCGTCACCCAGTCCGGCGGGGTCGGCATCGCGCTCGCCGAATCCCTCGGCGACCTCGGCCTCGGCGTGTCCACCCTGGTCTCGACCGGGGACAAGTACGACGTCAGCGGCAACGACCTGCTGATGTGGTGGACCGCCGACCGCCGCACCGAGCTGGCCGTGCTGTACCTCGAGTCGTTCGGCAACCCGCGCAAGTTCAGCCGGCTGGCCCGGCGGCTCGCCCGCACCCGGCCGGTGCTCGCCGTCCGCTCCGGCAGCGGCGACACCGCCCAGCGCGCGGCCGCCTCGCACACCGCCGCGGCCGCCACCCCCGCCGTCACCCGGGACGCGCTGTTCGAACAGGCCGGCGTCATCGCCGTCGACACCGTCGCCGAGCTGGTCGACGTCATCGCCGGGCTGTCCTGGCAGCTCCTGCCGGGCGGCCCGCGGGTGGCCGTCGTGAGCAACGCCGGGGGCGCCGGGGTCCTCGCCGCCGACGCCTGCGAGCGCGAAGGCCTGGTCATGGCCGAGCTGTCCCAAGACACCCGCGACCGCCTCGCGAAGCTGCTCCCCGCCGAAGCGGCGGTGCGGAACCCGGTCGACACGACCGCGGCCGTCCCACCCGAGGTGTTCGCCGACGCCCTGCGCGCGGTCCTCGCCGACGACGGCGTCGACGCGGTCATCGCCGCGACCGTGCCCACCGCGGTCGGCGACCCCGGCACGTCACTGGCCGCGGTGCTCCCGCCCGAGTACAAGACCGTCTTCGCCGTGCGGCCCGGCCAGCGCGCCCGGGTGGCGCCGCTGGTGCCCGGCCGCGGCGTCACCGCCTGCTACGACGACCCCGCCGCGGCCGCCGCCGTGCTGGCTCGGCTCGTCCGCTACGAGCAGTGGCTGAACCGGCCCGAAGCCGGCGAACACGTCGAGCCCCTGGCAGATCCGGACGCGCTGCGCACCTTCGCCCGCGAGCGCGAAGGCTGGCTGTCGCCCGCCGACGCCGTCGAATTGCTGCGCCTCGCGGACATCCCCATGGTCGAGACCCACTACGTCGAAGCCGGTGACTCGATGGACGCCGCGGCCGCCGACCTCGGCTCGCCCGTCGTGCTCAAGGCCGACGCCGAGGGCCTGCTGCACAAGACCGCCGGCGGCGGCGTCCTGCTGAACGTCCACGGCGCGGACCGGATCATGGAGGCGTTCCGCGTCCTGCGGTCCCGCTTCGGCCCGGCCCTGCGTGGCGTGACGGTCCAGCCGATGGCCGAACCCGGCCGCGAGCTGCTGGTCGGCGTGCGCTCGGACCCCGTGTTCGGGCCGCTGGTCGTGTTCGGCCTCGGCGGCGTCGACACCGACCTGATCGCCGACCACGCCGCCCGGCTCGCGCCGCTCACCGGCGCCGACGCCGACTTGCTCCTGGACGGGGTGCGGTCGTCGAAAACCCTCTGGGCGTCCGGGCTGGACCGGGCGGCGATGCGGGAGCTGCTGCTGAAGGTCAGCCGGCTGGCCGAGCTGGTGCCGGAGCTGGCCGAACTGGACCTCAACCCGGTGCGAGTGGGCTCGAAAGGGTGCGTGGCGCTCGACGTCCGCGCCCGCTTGGCGCCCGTCGCGGCCGAAGACCCGTTCCTGCGCCACCTGCGAGACTGAAGGAGCGACCCGTGCGTGTGCTGACCCTGAACCCCGGCTCGTCGAGCGTGAAGGTGTCGCTGGTCGACGGCGGCACCGCGGTCGGCTGGGCCGCCTGGGACCTGGCCGACCCGGCCGTCGTGGGGCAGGCGATCCGCCGCTGGGCCGACGTGGACGCGGTCGCCGTCCGGTTCGTCCACGGCGGCTCGCAGAAAGCCCCGGCCCGGGTGGACGACACGCTGCTCGCCAACCTCGAACGGCTCACCTCCCTGGCGCCGAACCACCAGCCGCTGTCGCTGGAGGTCACGCGGGAAGTCCGCCGCCTGCTGCCGGGCGTCCCGGTGGTGGCCTGCTTCGACACGGCGTTCCACGCCCGGATGCCCGAAGCCGCCGCCCGGTACCCGCTCCCGCGAGCGTGGACCGCGCAGAACCGCTTGCGCCGCTACGGTTTCCACGGCCTGTCGTGCCAGTACGCCCTGCACCGGACCGGCGAGCTGCTGGGCCGCACACCGGAGGAGCTGCAGCTGGTCTGCGTCCACGTCGGTGCCGGCGTCTCGGTGACCGCGATCCGCGACGGCCACGGCGTCGACACGAGCATGGGCTTCACCCCGCTCGAAGGCGCCATGATGGCCACCCGGTCGGGTTCGGTCGACCCGGGCCTGCTGCTGCACGTGATGCAGACGGCGCCGATGAGCCCGGCGGAGATGGCCGACGCGCTGTTCCACCGCTCCGGGCTGGCCGGGATGACCGGCACCAACGGCGACCTGCGGCGCGTGCTGGCCGCGGCCGCCCGCGGCGACCACGACGCTTCGGTGGCCCTGGACGTCTACCGGCACCGGCTGTGCCGCGAGATCGGCGCGGCCGCGACGAGCCTGTCCCGGCTGGACGCGGTGGTGTTCACCGGCGGTGTCTCCGAGCACCAGCCGTCGGTGATCACCTCGGTCATCGACGGGCTGGCGGTGCTCGGCCTGCGCGCCGGGGACGTCCCGCACACCGACGTCGACCGGATCGTGACGACGGCGGATTCGGCGGTGCCCGCCTTGATCGTGCGGCCCCGGGAAGACCTGGAGCTGGCCCGCGGCGCCGAAGAGGCGCTCGCCCGAGTGTCCGTGAGGTGACCCCGTGCACGTCCTGCTGACCGAAGCGTCCTTCGGCGACGCCGACTTCCTCGTCCAGCCCCTCCGCGACGCCGGCTGCCTGGTGAGCCGCTGCCACAACCGCACCGGGCTCTGCCGGGCGCTCGCACCGGGCGGCCGCTGCCCGCTCGACGAGCCGTTCGCCCAGCCCGACCTCGTCGTGGACGTCCGCGGCCAGGAGCCCGAGCTGACGGCACGCGAGTTCGGCGTCGTCTGCGCCGTCCGCGACCACGTGCCGGTCGCCCTGGTCTCCCCGGACCCCGACGTCCGGGCGGAGGTCCCGCCGGGGCTGGAGAACCGGGTCACCGTGATCGACGTCGGCGGTCTCCTGGCCACCTGCCGGGCCGCCGAGAGACACCTGGGCGGATGACCGCGCCGAAGTTCCGGTGGGACGGCTCGTCCCGGGCCGTGCTCGGCGACGCGCTGGTGCGGCTGGGCCCGAACCGGTGCGTCGCCGAGGTGCGGCCGGACGAAGTCGTGCTGACCGAGCCGCCCTCGCGGCGGGACCGGGCAGGCGCTGCGGCACTCCTCGAGTGCGGTGCGGCACTGTCGACCGTCTGGACGGTGCTGCGGGTCCTGGGGCGTGACCCGGTCGTGGTGTTCCCGTACGACGCCGACCGGCCGGACGTGGCGGCGGTCGTCCGGGCCGGGGCGGCGCGGCCACCGTCCAGCGGCGAGTGGGCGCGGTACGTGGGGTTGCGCAAGCTGGCGGAACCGGAGCTTCGGCCGGTCAGCCTCGCGGTCCTGGGTGCGCTGGCCGCGGAGGACTTCTGGCCGGAAACCGACGTGCGGATCGTGCGGCCCGCCTGGGTACCGGCCCTCGAGCAGCTCGGCGCCGACGTCACCGGCCAGTCCGCCCTGCTCGTCACCACTCCGGGCGACAGCCGCCGGCACCACGTGCTCGCCGGTGCCGCGCTCCACGGCACCCGGCTGGCCGCGGCGGTCCGCGGGTTCGCGTCCCGGAGCGTCTTGTTACCCCGTCAGACGCCCGCCGAGCGGGCTCGGCATGCGGAGGTCATGCCCGGCATCCCGCAAGGGCTGCTGCTGGTCGGCCTCGCCACCCCGAAGCGAAGGAAGGCACGATGACCACGCACCTCAAGAGCAAACCGGCCGAGGCGCCGCCGGTCGACGCCCGCGAGCCGGTCGCCCGGCTGCTGCGGGACCTGCGGACCACGCCGACCGGTCTGACCGCCCGGGAAGCCGCGCGCCGGCTGCAGGTGAGCGGCCCGAACGCGCTGCCGTCGCACGGCGGCCACCGCTGGCCCCTGGCCCTGTTGCGGCAGCTGATCCACCCGCTGGCACTGTTGCTGTGGGTGGCGGGCGGGTTGGCGTGGGTCGCCGGGACGACGAACCTGGCGATCGCGATCGCCGGCGTCATCGTGCTCAACGGCCTGCTGGCGTTCATCCAGGAGCAGCAGGCGGAGAAGGCGGTCGAGGCGCTGGGGAAGTACCTGCCCGACCGCGCGCCGGTGCTGCGCGACGGCCAGGTCTGGCACGTTCCGGCGACCGAGCTGGTCCCCGGCGACGTCCTGGTCCTCGAGGAGGGCAACCGGATCCCGGCCGACGCCCGGCTGGTCGACGGCACGGTGGACGTCGACGCGTCGATGCTGACGGGGGAGTCGGTGCCGGTGACCCGGATGGCCGACGCCCACGACGACGCCACCCGGCCGCTCGACTCGCCGGTGCTCGTCTTCAGCGGCACGGTCTGTGTCGCCGGCGCCGCGCACGCGGTCGTGCACGCGACCGGACGGCACACGGAGATCGGCCGGATCGCGTCGCTCTCCTCGCGCGTCGGGCGCGAGGAAAGCCCGCTCGAACGCCAGGTGCGGCGGGTGGCGTGGCTGATCGCGCTGGTCGCGGTCGTCGTCGGGGTCGGGTTCCTGCCGCTGGGCTGGCTGGCCGGGCTGTCCTGGTCGGCGGCGTTCGTGTTCGCCATCGGCCTGCTGGTGGCCAACGTTCCCGAGGGACTGCTGCCGACGATCACCCTGGCGCTGGCGGCGGGTGTCCGGTCGATGGCCAAGGCCGGTGCGCTCGTGAAGCGGCTTTCCGCGGTCGAGACGCTGGGGTCGACCACGGTGATCTGCACCGACAAGACCGGGACGTTGACGCGGAACGAGATGAGCGTCGAGGAGGTGCACACCTTCGGGGAGTCGCTCGTTGAGGCGTTGGCCCGGTGCAGCACCGCTGATGTGCGGGCGTCGAGCGGTGATCCCACCGAACTCGCCTTGCTCCGCTACGCCGGCTCCGACGGTGCCGACCTGTCCGCGCGGAAGGCGTTGTACCCGTTCGACCCGCGGTTGAAGCGGATGTCCACAGTGGACCTGGTGGGGGATTCCCTGTGGGTCTCGACCAAGGGGGCGCCGGAGCAGGTCCTGCCCCGCTGCGCGATGCCGGCTCAGGAACGGGCTCGGCTGATGGCGCTCGTCGACGAGATGGCGGGCCGGGCCCTGCGTGTGCTGGCGGTCGCCGCCCGTCCGGTGTCCGCGCTCCCGGGCAGTCGCGAGGAGGCCGAAACCGACCTGACCCTGCTCGGCCTGGTGGGCCTGGTCGATCCGCCCCGGCCGGAGGTCGCCGCGGCAGTCGCGGACTGCCACTCGGCGGGCATCCGCGTCCACGTGGTGACCGGCGACAACGGCCGCACGGCGGCGGAGATCGCCCGCCGCGTCGGGATCGGCGCGGACCGCGTGATCGGCGGCGAAGAACTCGCCGACCTGCCGGAGCCGGCCCTCGACGAAGCGCTGACAGCCAACGGCGAGATCGTGTTCTCCCGCGCGGCACCGGAGGACAAGCTCCGCATCGCGGACGCGCTGCGCGACTGCGGCGAGGTCGTGGCGATGACCGGCGACGGCGTCAACGACGCCCCGGCGTTGCGGCGTGCGGACATCGGCGTCGCGATGGGCATCGGCGGCACGGACGTGGCCAAGGAAGCGGCGACGGTGGTCCTGACGGACGACAACTTCGCGACGATCGTCGCCGGGGTCCGGGAAGGGCGCCGGGTGTTCGACAACGTCCGGAAGTTCGTGCTGTACATCTTCGCGCACGCGGTGCCGGAAGTGCTGCCGTTCCTGCTGTTCGCGGTATCGGGCGGGATGATCCCGTTGCCGTTGACGGTGTTGCAGATCCTGGCCATCGACCTCGGCACGGAGACGCTGCCCGCATTGGCGCTGGGCCGTGAACCCGCGGAGCCGGGCTTGATGTCCCGCCGTCCGCGACGGCGTTCCGAAGGGGTGGTCACGGGCCGGATGCTGCTGCGTGCATGGGGGATCATGGGCCTGGTATCGGGGGTGTTGGTTCTGGGAGCGTTCTTCGCGGTGCTGTACGCGGCGGGCTGGTCTCCGGGCGCGGACGTCTCTTCCGGTGCTTTGCACACGGCGTACCTGCAGGCGACGACGGCGACCTTCGCGGCGATCGTGTTCTGCCAGGTGGGCACGGCGTTCGCGGCCCGGACCGAGCGCGTGTCGCTGCGTTCGGTCGGCTTGACGACGAACCGGCTGCTGCTGGGCGGAATCGTGTTCGAGCTGGTGTTCGCGGCGGCGTTGATCTACCTGCCGCCGCTGCAGTCGCTGTTCGGGACCGCGGCACTGCCGGCCTGGGTGGTGGCGATGCTGGTGCCGATGCCGGTGGTCGTGTGGGGTGCGGACGAGCTGTTCCGGTGGGCCACCCGCCACGGCTGACGGCCGCGCCGACCTGGTCCACGCGGGCTGGGATCACTGCAGTGACGCCGGAGTTCCCGCAGCTCGAGAACTCCGGCGTCGGGAGCGGGTACTCAGACCGGCGCGAACCGGTTCGCCGCCTCCGGGGTGATCACCACGACCGGGCACCGCGAGTACCGCACGCACTCCCGGCCGACGCTGCCCAGCACCAGATCCGCCGCCACGCCGCCCCGGTGGGCGCCGAGTACCAGCAGGTCCGCGTCCGCCGATGCCGTCACCAGCTCCGTCGCCGGATCGCCGTGAACCGTCCGGGTCTCCACCGTGGCCGAAGTCTTGATGCCCAGGCCGGTGACGTGCTCCACCAGTGAGTAGCCCGCCTCCGGGACCCGGCCGTGCGGCTGGACGGCGAACGACGTGCCGGGCAGCAGGGAATCCCGCGGCCGGACGAGGATCGCGCGGACCGTGTCTCCCGCGTGGGCGCCGATCTCGAGGGCCCACCGCAGTGCCGCGTCGCCGCGGGGTGAGCCGTCCGTGCCGACGATGATGACGCGACCAGTGCTCATGATCTCCTTCTTCCTCCGGTGTTGCCCTGATCGTGCGGCGGCCCTGCCGCGGCCGGGTAGGGGACGAATTCCGCCGGGGCGAGGGACTTTGTGCTCCGGCGCTTGCGCTGCCGCCACCGCGACCATGACTCCGGCGGGGCACCTGGCTCCGCACGGAGGAGTGACCGCGAATGACCGCCGCCCTGACCACCGAGCAGCTGGGCGTGCTCGCGCGCGCCGTCAGCCGGGCGCCTTCGGTGCACAACAGCCAGCCGTGGCAGCTGCTCGTCCGTGGTACCGAGGTCGACCTGCTCGAACGCCGGGACGTCCACCTGCGCCGGCACGACCCGTTCGGCCGGGACCGGGTCCTTTCCTGCGGTGCCGCGCTGACCAACCTCGAACTCGCCGTCCGCGCGCTCGGCCGCGACTGCCACACCGACCTGAAAGCCGTCGGTGCGGTCGTGGCCACCGTGACGGTCGGCCGCCCGCACGCGACCTCTGCGCGCTCGTACGCGCTGTACCAGGCGATCGGCCGCCGCCGCAGTCACCGGCACCGGTTCTTCCACAACCGCGTTCCGACGGCCGTGCACCGAGCCCTGGTGGCCGCCGGCGAGACGACCGGCGTCCACGTCGTCGTGCCCGGGCAGGTGGACAAGCTGGCCGAGCTCCTCGGCTTCGCCACGCGCGTCCTGCGGGACGACCGCGGCTACCAGCGCGAGCTCGAGGTGTGGACCGCCCACACCCACGGCTGGGACGCGCACGGCGACGGCATCGCCGAGGGCGCGCTCAGCCCCGAAGCCCTGCCGGTCGCGGGGCTCGTCCGCACCGTCACGCCGGTCCCGGACGACGCCGTGCTCGCCGATCGGCTCGCCGCGGAGAACCTGCTGATCTTCTGCACCGACGGCGACACCCGGGTCGACCACCTCGCCGCCGGCGTCGCGCTGCAGCGCGTCTGGCTCACCGCCGCGTCGAAGGCGCTGGCCGGGTCGGTGCTCACCCAGCCCCTGCACCTCACCGGCTTCCGGGCGCGGCTCGTGTCCGAGCTCGCGTTGCCCGGCGTCCCCCAGGCGATCTTCCGCTTCGGCTACCCCGCCGTTCCCGCCACACCGTCACCCCGGCTCCCGCTCGGCGAGCTGTTCCCACCTCCAGGAGGAACCCGATGACCTACGTACGCGACCTGGCCGAAATCCGGCTCACCGACGACGAGACCGTCGGGGGCAAGGGCGCCAACCTCGGCGAGCTGATCTCCGCCGGGTTCCCCGTGCCGGGCGGCTTCGTCATCTCCCGCGACGGCTACTGGGCCGCGCTGGAGAAGGCGGGCGTCCGGACCGAGGTCGCCGACCTGCACGCCAAGGCGCTGGCCAATGTGGACGACCAGCAGGCACTGGCCGAGCAGTGCGACCGCATCCGCGAGCTGGTCCGGCAGGCCGGGCTCACCGGCGAGCTGCGGGAGGAGATCGCGCAGGCCTACCGCGGGATCGGCTCGGCGACGCCGGTCGCCATCCGATCCTCGGCCACCGGCGAGGACGGTGCCGAAGCGTCGTTCGCCGGGATGAACGCGACCTACACCAACATCTGGGGCGACCACGCCGTCGCCGAGCACGTCGTCGACTGCTGGACATCGCTGTTCAGCCCGCGCGTCGTCAGCTACCGGGCGAGCCGCGGGTTCACCGGCGAACCGGCGATCGCCGTCGTCGTGCAGCGCATGATCCGCTCCGAGCGCTCCGGCGTCATCTTCACCGCCGACCCGCGCACCGGCGACCGCGACCGCGTGGTCATCGAAGCCGTCTTCGGCCAGGGGGAAGCGATCGTCAGCGGGGCCGTCGAGCCCGACACCTACGTCGTCGGCAAGCGGGACCTGCTGGTCCTGTCCGTGCGGATCGGCAGGCAGACCCACAAGATAGTGGCCGACGAAGCCGGCGGCGACGTCACCATCCAGCTGCCGGAGCCGGCGGGCGGGCGGCGTGTGCTGAGCGAGACCGTCGTGCTCGAGCTGGCCCGGATGGCTTCCCGCGTCGAGGAGCACTACGGCGTGCCGCAGGACATCGAGTTCGCGATCGCCGACAGCGAGATCTTCCTGGTGCAGTCCCGGCCGATCACCACCCTGCCGCCGGTCACTCCCACGAGCACCACCGCGCTCGTCACCGGGCTCGGCGCGTCGCCCGGCGAGGGCAGCGGCGCGGTCCGCGTGCTGCACGACCCGGTCGAGGCCAAGCACCTGCGCGACGGCGAGATCCTGGTCGCCCCGATGACCAACCCGGACTGGGTGCCCGCGATCCGCCGGGCGTCCGCGGTGGTCACCGACGGTGGCGGGATGACCTGCCACGCGGCCGTGGTCGCCCGCGAGCTGGGCGTGCCCGCCGTGGTCGGCACCGGCGACGCCACCCGCGTGCTGGTCGACCGCAGCCTGGTCACCGTGGACGGCACCCAGGGTGAGGTCCGGCCCGGCGCGACCAAGAAGGCACCCGCGCACACCGCGCCGGTCGTGGGGCCGGTCGCGGCGGAAGCCATCGGCACCAAGCTGTACGTCAACCTCGCCATGCCCGAGCACGCCGAAGAGGTCGCCGCGCAGGCGGTCGACGGCGTCGGCCTGCTCCGCGCGGAGTTCCTCCTGACCGAGGCCCTCGGCGGTCGCCACCCGCGTGACCTGCTGGCCAAGGGCGAAGAGCGGTCCTTTGTGGACAAGATGGCGGAGTCGCTGCTGAAGATCACCAAGCCGTTCGGCACCCGGCCGGTCGTCTACCGCGCCACCGACCTGCGCACCAACGAGTTCCGCGGGCTGGCCGGCGGCGAGGAGTTCGAACCGGTCGAGAGCAACCCGATGATCGGCTACCGCGGCTGCTACCGGTACGTGCGCGAGCGCGACCTGTTCGCCCTCGAGCTGGAGACCCTGGCGCGGGTGCGCGAGCAGACGCCGAACCTGCACCTGATGATCCCGTTCGTGCGCACCAAGTGGGAGCTGGAGGAGTGCCTGGAACTGGTCGACGCCAGCCCGCTCGGCCGGCAGCGCGGCCTGCACCGCTGGGTGATGGCCGAGGTGCCCTCGGTCGTGCACTGGCTGGGCGAGTACGCCGGGATGGGCATCGACGGCGTCTCCATCGGCAGCAACGACCTCACCCAGCTGATGCTGGGCGTCGACCGCGACTCGGGCCAGTGCGCGGAGCTGTTCGACGAGGCCGACCCCGCCGTGCTCGACGCCATCGAGCGGATCATCCGCATCGCGCGGCACCACGGCATCACTTCGTCGCTGTGCGGCCAGGCGCCGTCCACCAAGCCCGGTTTCGCCGAGCACCTGGTGCGCTTCGGGATCACGTCGATCTCGGTCAACCCCGACGTCATCGGCAGCGCCCGCGCGGCGATCGCGTCGGCGGAGCGGCGCATCCTGCTCGAGGCCACGCGATGAACGCGATCGAGATCCGCGGCCTGCGGAAGTCGTTCGGGCACACCCGCGCGCTCGACGGGCTCGACCTGACCGTGGAAACCGGCGAGGTGCACGGCTTCCTCGGCCCGAACGGGGCCGGGAAGACCACGACGCTCCGGCTGCTGCTGGGCCTCCTGCGCGCCGACGGCGGTGAAATGCGGCTGCTCGGCGGGGATCCCTGGCATGACGCCGTCGCGCTGCACCGGCGCCTGGCGTACGTGCCGGGCGAGGTGTCGCTGTGGCCGAACCTGACCGGCGGCGAGGTCATCGACCTGCTCGGCCGGCTGCGCGGCGGCCTCGACCCGGTGCGCCGGGCGCGGTACCTGGACCGCTTCGAGCTCGACCCGCGGGTCAAGGGCCGGGCCTACTCGAAGGGCAACCGGCAGAAGGTCGCCGTCGTCGCCGCGCTGGCTTCGGACGTCGAACTGCTGCTCCTCGACGAGCCGACGTCCGGGCTCGACCCGCTGATGGAGGAGACGTTCCGGGAGTGCGTCCGCGAGGAACGCGCCCGCGGCCGCACGATCCTGCTCTCCAGCCACATCCTCTCCGAGGCCGAGGCGCTGTGTGACCGCGTGAGCATCATCCGGGCCGGCAAGCTCGTGGACGCGGGCAGCCTCGACGACCTGCGCCACCTCACCCGCACGACGATCACCGCCCGGCTCGCCGGTGCTCCGGACGGCCTCGCGCGGCTGCCCGGGGTGCACGACTTCTCCGTGGACGGCTCCGACGTCCGGCTGACCGTCGACACCGCCGCGCTGTCCCCGGTGCTCGCCGCGCTCGGCCAGTGCGGGGTGCACAGCCTGGTCAGCCGTCCGCCGACGCTCGAAGAGCTGTTCCTGCGGCACTACCGCAGCGAGCCGGAGGCGGTGCCGGTATGAGCGGCACTTTCACCGGTACCGGCGCCCTGATCCGGCTGGCGCTGCGGCGCGACCGGATCCGGCTGCCGGTGTGGATCGTGGTGTTCGCGGCGACGGCGGCGTCCGCGGCGGCCGCCACCATGGCCGTCTACCCGACGGACGCCGATCTGCGTGCCGCGGCGGACAGCATCAACGGTGTTCCGGCCCTGCTGGCCCTGTACGGGCCGGTGCACGAGCCGACCCTCGGCGCCACCTCGGTGTTCAAGCTGACCGCGTTCGGTGCTGCCCTGGTCGCGCTGGTGATGATCTTCACCGCCGTCCGGCACACCCGCGCCGAGGAGGAGGCGGGACGGCGTGAACTGCTCGGTTCGGCGGTGGTGGGCCGGTACGCGGGACTGGTGGCCGGGCTCGCCGTGACGGCGGGGGCGAGTCTCGTGCTCGGCATCGCCACGGCGGCGGCCCTGGCCGCGACCGGGCTCCCGGTCACCGGCTCCCTGGCGTTCGGGCTGTGCTGGGCGGCCGCGGGCCTGGTGTTCGGCGGCGTGGCCGCGGTGACGGCCCAGCTGGCCAAGAGCGCCCGCATCGCTTCGGGCCTGGCCGTGCTCGTTCTGGTCGTCGCCTACTTCCTGCGCGCGGTGGGTGACTCCGCCGGCCCGAGGTGGCTTTCCTGGGCGTCGCCGATCGGGTGGAGCGAAGAGGTCCGTCCGTTCGCGGGGGACGTCTGGTGGGGCCTCGTCCTGCCGATCGGGGTCGCCGCCGTGCTCGGCGCGGTCGCGATCGCGCTGGCCCGGGTCCGTGACGTCGACGCCGGCCTGCTGCCCGACCGGCCCGGCCGGGCGGAGGCGCACCGGTCGTTGCGGAGCACGTGGGGCCTGGCGTGGCGGCTCAACCGCGGCACGCTCGCGGTGTGGGCGAGCGCGTACGTGCTGCTCGGGCTCGTGTGCGGCAGCCTCGCGGGCAACGTCGGCTCGATGCTGACGAACTCCCAGGCGCAGGCGATGATCACGGCGTTGGGCGGCGAGAAAGGGATCTCCGACGCGTTCCTCGCGGCGGAGCTGGCGATGGCCGGCGTGATCACGTCCACCTACGTGATTGCCGTGCTGGCCCGGCTCCGGGCGGAAGAACGCGGATTGCGCGTCGAGCCGCTGCTGGCCACCGCGGTGGACCGGCGCCGGCTCCTGGGCGGCTACCTCGTCTTCGCGGCCGTGGCGCCCGCGGTCCTGCTGACCGCGCTCGGGCTGGCGGCCGGGCTGACGAACGGCGCCCACCTCGGCCGGGTCGGCCCCGAAGTGGCCCGGCTGGTCGGTGCGGCGCTCGCGCAGCTGCCCGCGGTCTGGGTGCTGACCGGCATCGCGACCGTCGTGTTCGGGCTGTTCGGACGGGCGCTGACCGCGGCGTGGGTCGCACTGGTGGCCTTCCTCCTGCTCGGCGAGTTCGGCGCGCTGCTGAAGCTCGACCAGTGGGTGCTCGACCTGTCACCGTTCACGCACTCGCCGAAGCTGCCGGGCACCGCGGTCCAGACGGCTCCGCTGCTCTGGCTCACCGCGCTGGGGGCCGCGCTGGTCGTGACGGGTGTGACCGGCTTCCGCCGGCGCGACATCGCCGGCTGACACGCGAAGGGAGACCCCGATGTCCGACGGATCCCGTGCCGCCGCGCTCAGCGCCGCCCGTCGCGCGTCCGCGCGCTACCGCACGAGCCCGTGGCCGGGGCGGCTGCACGTGACCGCACACCGCGACGCTTCCGCGGACCCGCTCCTGACGTTCCTGGGCGGCGCCCGGTACCTGCTGGCGACGGCGGACACCACGCTGCTGGTCGGGTGCGGGCTGTTCGAGGGGCCGGAGTCGGCGTGGCGCCGCAACTACTCGCCGGGCCCCGGCGAACTGCACGCGGCCGACGCGGTGATCCTGCCCAGCGCCGACCTCGGGCACGCCGGGTTCCTGCCGCAGCTGGCGGCCGAAGGCCGGCACGGGCCGGTCTTCGCGACCCCCGGCACCGCCGCGCTGCTGCCGGTGGTGCTGTCCGATGCCGCGAAGCAGTTCGCCGAGGACGCCGGCCAGGCGTGCCTGCCGGCGTCGGGCGTCCCGCCGTTCCGCGCGGAGGACGTCACCCGCGCGCTCGCTCTGGTCCGGCCGGTCGAGGTCGGCTCGCTGCACCGCTTCGGCGGCGTGGAGTTCGAGTTCGGCCACGCCGGCGGACGGCCGGGCGCGGCCTGGGTACGGGTGCGGGCCGGTGGCCGTTCGGCGGTGTTCGCGGGCCCGCTGGGAGCGGCCGACCACCCGCTCCTGCGGCCACCGGATCCGCGTCCCCGCTCCGACGTCCTGGTCCTCGCGGCACCCGGCCCGTCCGCCGACGGCCACCTGCCCGGCCGGTTCGCCGCGGCGGTCCACCGGGCGGCGCGGCGAGGCGGCAGCGTGGTCGTCCCGGTTTCGGTGGACGGTGGCGTCGAGGTGCTTCGGCAGCTCACGCACCCACCCCTGCCCGTGGTCCTGGACGGCGACCTCGGTCTCGAGGTTCACCGGCAGGCGCCGGCCGAACTGCGCCGCGGCGCGTGCGTGCCGGCTCCGGAGCTGGGGGCGGAGCCCCCGGACGGGCCGTCGATCATCCTCACGGGACTGGCGACGGCGGATTCCGGGCGGGTGCTCCGGCACCTCGCCAGGCTGCTGCCGGATCGGCGCAACGGGGTGGTCCTGCTGGGACACCCGGCGCCCGGAACGCGCGCGGCACAGCTTGCGGACGGGGCCCGGCACCTGAAGATCCACGGCCGGTACGTGCCGGTCCGCGCGGAGGTGACCGCCCTCGGCGGCACGGACGCGTTCGCCGGCCCGGCGGAGGTCCTGGCCTGGGCGACGGCGACCCCGCCACCGGAGACGGCGTTCGTGGCGGAGGGGGAAGCGGAACCCGCGCACGCGCTGGCGAAGGCGCTGCACGCGGAGGCGGACTGGTGCGCGGTGGTCCCCGAGGAGGGCGAGCGGGTGCTCTGCTGACTACCGGTCGAGGGTGAGCTGCTCCAGGTGGAAAGCGAAGTGCCGGGCCGGGTAGCGGTAGACGTCGGCCAGCGTCATGGTGGGCTCGAAGAACGGATCCCACCGGACCGGGAAGTGCATCTCCCGCGCGAGCTCGGCCTCCCCGGCCCGGTCCAGGCTGCGATGCAGTGACGCGATGATGCGGGCGAACCACCAGGCGGCGAATCGCGGCCCGAACAGGCCGCCGCCGCAGGAACCGAGGTAGTTGACCACGTGGAACGGCCGCGCGGCGGCGTTCAACGCCGCGGCGAACGCGCGGCTCGCCGGGTCCGGGAGGCGGCCGAACAGGCGGACCAGGACCAGCAGCGCCCGCACGATCTGGTACCCGAAGACGAGGTGGAACAGCAGCTGCCGGTTGGTCCACCGGGTGCCGCGCGACCGCCGGCGGAGATCGGCTGCGGAGGCGATGTCGACGAGCGCGCGCAGGGTGGTGAGGTCACGGTCCCACTGCTGGTGCACTGCCTGGCGATCCACGGTTCGGCCCTCCGATCCGGACGAGCGTCCCACCAGCCGGCTGAAACCGGTCTCAGCCACGGAAGGTCTTTGGTCCTCACCGGTCGTGACGCGCGGCCATCGCGGCACCCGGCCGCCTCCGGTGATGCTGGAGGTGTTCGTCCCCCAGACACCGGAGCCCGACGATGAGCCGACCCCTGCCCAGCGTGTTCGACCAGGCCCTCGCCTCGGCCGTGCGCGCGCCGTCGCCGCACAACACCCAGCCCTGGCGGTTCGTCGTCGAGCACGAGGCCGTCGAAGTCTGGCTGGATCGCGAGCGCGTCCTCGGGGTCGCGGACCCGCACGGGCGGGAGGCGCGCCTCGCCTGTGGAGCGGCCGCCCTCAACCTGCAGATCAGCCTGCGGGCCAACGGGCTCGCCGCGGTCGTGCGGCTGCTGCCCGACCCGGCCGAGCCGGACCTCGTCGCGGTGATCCGGCTCGACGGCAACGAGAAGGCCACGGCGGCCGAACGCAAGCTCGCCGAGGCCGTGTTCCGCCGGCACACCAACCGCCGTCCGTTGCTGGACAAGGCGGTGCCGCCGGTCGTGCGCGCCGCGCTCAAGTCGGCGGCCCTGCACGAGGGCGGGCAGATCGAGTACCTCGACGCGTCGGGCCGGTACACCCCGGTCGCCTCCTTGGTGCGGCAGGCCGAAGCACTGCAGGCCGACGACGACGAGTTCCGTGCCGAAGCCGCGTTCTGGACCCACCGGGGGCCGGAAAGCCCCGACGGCGTGCCGAAGATCGCCTCCGGGCCGCCGCCGCACGGCCCCGGGATCGTGTCGCTGCGCGCGTCGCACGAAAACCAGGACCTGCCCGCGCGCGAGTACGAGCAGGAACCGCTGCTCGGCGCCGTGCTCACCCGTGACCGGGGCCCGCACGCGGAAGTGCGGGCCGGGATGGCGATGCAACGCGTGCTGCTCACCGCGACCGCCGAAGGGCTGGCGACGTCGTTCCTGTCGCAGCCGTTCGAAACCCCGCGGACGCGGGAATCGCTCGACCGCCTCTTCGCCGGGGCCGGGCAGCCGCACACGTTGCTGCGCATCGGCTACGGCTACCCCACGCGGCTGACCGGGCGCCGTCCGGTGGACGAGGTGCTGACCCACCGGACCACGGCCGGGTGAGGTTCAGCGGTGGGCCGAGGCACGCAGGACGTCCTGGAAGGTGATCATCCCGACGACGTGCCCGCCGTCGACGACCGGCGCCGAACGCACCCCGGCGTCGGTCATCCGCCGCGCCAGCTCGCGCACGTCGGTGTCCACCGGCACGGCCAGGCCGCTCGTGCGCATGACCGAGCCCGCCGTGCGCGGGCCGCCGTCGAGCATCACGCCGGTGTCCGGGTCGCCGGGCGCGGCCGGCGCCCGCAGGATGTCCTCTTCGGACACCAGGCCGAGCAGCTGCCCGTCGGCATCGACGACCGGCATCGTCGTGAACCCGTGCGCGGTCATCATCTCCGCGGCTTCGTCGAGCGTCGCCGTCGGGGCGAGGGCGAACGTCGGGGTGGTCATGATGTCGCGTGCGCGCATGGTTCGTGCTCCGTTCCTCCGGGTGCTCCGACCATCCCGCCGGGCTCCGCGGAGGGCACAGGGTCCTAAGTCCCCGGCCCGACCGCCGACGGACTCCGGTCCGGGGTCCAAGGCCTCTTCGGCCGGCCAGGGCGTCCGGTGATCCTGGGAGGGAGACGAAAGGACACCCACCATGAACCGGATCGCGCGGATGTGGCGCACCCTGGTCCCGCGCCGGAATTCGGTGGCGCGCCCCTCCGACCGGGTCCAGGGCGGGCTGCTCGCCCTCGTGGTGCTGCTCGCCCTCATCGCCTTGCCGGTCGCCGCGAGCGTCGGCTCCGAGACCTTCGCGCGCCAGCAGGCGCAGTCGGCTCAGGAGCTGCGCGAGCGCACCGTGGTGACCGCGACTCTGCTCGCCGACGGGCCCGAACTGACGGTGAGCCCCCGCAGCGGCGTCGCCGGCAACGGCGCCCCCACGGACGCGACCTGGTTGCTGCCGGACGGGACCCGCCGCGTCGGCCAGGTCGTCGCCGACGAAGGCACCCTGAAGGGGCACACCTTCGCCATCTGGGTGGACCGCGAAGGCAACCCGGTGGGCCCGCCGCTCAGCCACGCGGCCGTGGTGATCGACGCCGCCGGCGTCGGCTTCGGCCTCTGGCTGGCGACGCTGATCCTGCTGGCCGTCGGCTACCGGCTTTCGGTGTTCTCGCTCAACCGGCTGCGCTACGCCGGCTGGCAGCAGGAGTGGTTCGCCGTCCAGGACCGCAAAACCCGTTCTTGAGGACGAAGAGAAGGTGAAACTGACATGACCACGGCAAACCAGGGCGACATCGTCGTCGGCGTGGACCATTCGGCGATCAGCGCGGCCGCGCTGCGCTGGGCGATGGCCGAAGCGGCGGTCAGCGGCCGTCAGGTCGTGGCGCTGCGAGCGTGGACGTTCGAGCCGGTCTACGACCTCGGCGCGGCCGTCGCCGGGACACCGCAGACGGTCGCCGACCGCGAGCGGCAGCAGCTGGACGAGGTCGTCGGCGAGGCACGGGCCGAGCACCCGGGCGTCGCCGTCCGGGCCGAGCTGGTCGAGCATTCGCCGGCGGTGGCGCTGGAAGAGGCGTCGAAGACCGCGGCGATGCTCGTCCTCGGCAGCCACGGCCACGGCCGGCTGCTGAAGCTGCTGGTCGGTTCGGTCGCCGAGCACTGCCTGCGCGAGGCGAGCTGCCCGGTGGTGGTGATCCCGGCGCGGACCGTCCCGGAACCGGAGAAGGACGCGATCCCGGAGCCGGAGCCCGCGCTCGGGTACTACCCCGGACCGCTGCTGTGAAGGAGATCGAGATGCCCAACCGCCGCAAGGTGGGCTCGGTCATGACGACCGAAGTGACCACCGTGGGTCCCGACACGCCGTTCAAGGCCGTGGCGCTGCTGCTGGCCACCTGGAACATCAGCGGCGCACCGGTGGTCGACGACGACGGGCTGGTGCTCGGCGTCGTCTCCCAAGGTGACCTGCTCGAGCGCGAAGCACCGCACGGGCTGCTCAAGCCCGGTTCCCGCCAGGCGAAGCGCAAGGCCGGCGCGGCGTTCGTGGCGGACCTGATGACGGCTCCGGCGGTCGTCGTCCGGGTGGACGACGACGTCACGGTGGCCGCGAAACTGCTGGAGGAGCACCACTTCCACCGCCTGCCCGTGGTGGACGACGAGGGCAAGCTCGTCGGCGTGGTGTCCCGCTCGGACCTGCTGCGGGTGTTCCTGCGCACGGACCGCGAGATCCGCGACGAAGTCCGGGAGGAGGTGCTGCTGCGGGAGATGGCGATGGACCCGGCTTCGCTGTACGTCTCCGTGCACGACGGCATCGTCACCCTGAACGGCACGGTCGAGCGGCAGAGCATGATCCCGGTCATCGTCGCGCTGGTCCGCCGGGTCGACGGTGTCGTGGAGGTGCGGCAGACCTTGCAAGGCCGGTTCGACGACCGGGCCGTGTCCCCGACGCCGTCCGGGCCGGCCGGGGTGCTGAGCCGGAAACGGCCGACCTACTGATCCACGAAGAAGCGGCCACCGTCCAAACCGGACGGTGGCCGCTTTCCGGTGGGGTCAGCTGCGGAACAGCGCGACCTTCAGCGCGTTGCTGTCCTGCGGGTGGGCGAAGACGTCGTAGGCCTCGTCCATCTCGTCGAGCCCGAACCGGTGCGTGACGAACCGGCTGGTGTCCAGCCGGCCTGCCGCCAGCATCCGGAGCAGCGTCGGCGTGCTGGAAGTGTCGACCAGGCCGGTCGTGATCGTCACGTTCTTGATCCACAGCTCCTCGAGGTGCAGCGTCGCCGGCGCGCCGTGCACGCCGACGTTCGCCACGTGGCCGTTCGGCCGGACCAGGCGGGTGCACAGCTCGAAGGTCTCCGGGACGCCCACCGCCTCGATCGCCACGTCCGCGCCGAGCCCGCCGCTCGCCTCGGCCACCGCGGCCGCCGCGTCACCGGGCTGCACCAGCACGTCCGCGCCGAAGGACTTCGCGGCGTCGAGGCGGGCCGGTTCCTTGTCCACCACGATGATCGTGCTGGGGGCGAACAGCTGGGCGTTGGTGATCGCGGCCAGCCCGATCGGCCCGGCCCCGACGATCACCACCGTGTCACCCGGCTTCACCCCGCCGTTGCGGACGCCGACCTCGTACGACGTCGGGACGATGTCGGCGAGCATCAGCGCCGACTCGTCGCTCACCCCGGGCGGCAGCACGTACGTCGAGGTGTCGGCGAACGGGACGCGCGCGTACTCGGCCTGGACGCCGTCGGTGGTGTGGCCGAGGATCCAGCCCCCACCGCCGAGGCACTGGCCGTAGGCGGCCTGCCGGCAGTATTCGCACCGGCCGCAGGCCGAAATGCAGGAGACCAGGACCTTGTCGCCGGACTGGACGCCGGTGACCGCGGAGCCGGTCTCGACGATCGTGCCGACCGCTTCGTGGCCCAGGATCCGGCCGCGCTCGACCTCGGGCACGTCACCTTTGAGGATGTGCAGGTCGGTGCCGCAGATGGTGACCGCGTCGACCCGGACGATCGCGTCGGTGGGCGCGGTGAGCTCGGGGTCGGCGTGGTCGGTCCAGCTGCGCCGGCCAGGGCCGTCGTAAACGAGTGCCTTCATCGTCGTTCCTTTCGGGCAGGGGAAAGGGCGCCCGCCGGTCGGCGGGCGCCCTGGGGTGCGGTGTTCAGCGCAGCCACGTGCGGTCGCCGACGAGGGCGGCCCAACGACGGCCGAGCCCCCACGTGTTCCCGGCCGCGGCGGCGGCCAGCGCGACGAGGACGAGCGCGTAGACGATGTGGTAGTCCACGATCGGGTTGGTCGAGTGCGTGGCCTCGCCGGTGCTCATGGTCTGGGCCAGGGGCCATTCGGCGGCCCACATCATGAGCATCATCAGCGCGCCGGCGGCGGCGCTCAGCCGCAAGCCGACACCGGCCATGACGGCGAGGCCGATGCCGGCCAGGCCGAGCATGAACAGCCAGTCGGCCCACCACGTGCCGGCCCAGGCGTGGAACATCGACTCGAACGGTCCGGCGTGGACCCCGCTCAGGAAGCCCTTGGTCGGCGAGCCGCCGGTGATCCAGGCGCCCTTCGCCGGGGTCGCGTAACCCCAGCCGAACAGCTTGTCGAGGAACGCCCACAGGAAGACGAACCCGGTGGCGATGCGCAGGACGGCCAGGGATTTCCCGGCCACGGTGGGCCCGGCCACGAAATCGGGGACCGGCGCCGGTTCGGTGACCCGGTGAGCTGGGGGTGGGGTGGGAGCCGTCTTCTTTTCGTCCGGCTGGATGGACATGGCAAACCTCCGTTCCTTCGTTGCTGGGGCCAGTTTCTTCGGGTTGCCTCGCCGTTTCTGGGGCCGAAGGTCCCCGGCTGCGAGGCCCTTGGGTGCCGGGTGGCGGGGACCACGGGCGAAGGACCGAAGTCCTCCAGGAACGGGGCGGAAGCCTCGCGCACCCGCGCGCGGGGGTTGGTTGGCTGCCGGGAGGCGAAAGGGGAATCGGATGAGTGGCACGGAACTGGTGGTCGGCGTCGACGGCTCGGCCGGAGCACTCGCGGCGGTCCGGTGGGCCGCGCGCGTCGCGCGAACCCGGCGGCTGCGCCTGCGTCTGGTCCACGCGCTGCCGGAACTGCCCGCGCCCTACCCGCGGGCCGATCCGACGTACGAGCAGTTGCTGGAAGCGGCCGGGACACAGGGACGGGTCGTGCTGGCCGAGGCCCGTGACGCGGCCGGCGATGTCGAGGCGCAGACGGTGCTGCGGCCGGAACGGGCCGCCGACGCCCTGGTCACCGCATCCGCCGGCGCGGCGATGCTCGTGCTCGGCACACCGGGGCTGCGGCCGCTGGGCCGGGTCCTGGTCGGGTCGGTCACGGTCGCGCTCGCCGCGCACGCTCGGTGCCCGGTCGCGTTGATCCGCCCGCACGCCGGTGAAGACGAGCCGCCCGCCGAAGGACCGGTCGTGGTCGGCGTCGACGGCAGTCCCGCGAGTGAAGAGGCCATCGCGGTCGCGTTCGAAGAGGCGTCCTGGCGGCGTGCCCGGCTGATCGCGGTGCACTGCCACCGCGACGGCCGGTGGGGCGCTACCGACGAGTACGCACGGGAACTGCTCGCCCAGCGGCTGGCCGGCTGGGGCGAGAAGCACCCGGACGTGGTGGTGGACCGCGAGGTCGTGACCGGTCGCGCGGCCGAGCGGCTGCTGGACTTCGCCGACCGGGCGCAGTTGCTGGTCGTGGGCAGCCGAGGGCGGGGCGGGCTCAGCGGCCTGGCCCTCGGGTCGACGAGCCAGGCGCTGATGTCCTACGCACTCTGCCCGGTCGTGGTGGCGCGGCCGCGCGCGAAGTAGACCACCGGACCGACGAAGTTCACCGCGATCACCAGGGCCCACCGCCATTTCGGGCCACGGATCTGCGCGGCGGGCCGGTGCGCGAGGTCCCACCACGCGGCCGCGGCGAGCAGCAGCTGGACGCTCGCGGCGAGCCGGATCCGGCTCCGCTGCCGGGGGCTCAGGTCGCGCCACCGCTTGTGGTCGGTCATGACTTCTCCTTCCGGTAGGGGTTTACAGGCAAGGACATCGGCCGCCACGGGCAAAGGGGCGAAAGACCTCTCGGCCGGGGACCCTCGCCCGCAGCCCGATTCGCGTGGGCGTTCCTAACGTGAGGTGAACCGTCTGACGGAGGTGTGCGATGCGCGGTCCGCAGGTGTCGGATCTGATGACCTGGCCGGTGGTGAGCGCCGGTCCCGGGACGACGTTCAAGGAGCTCGTCTCGCTGCTGGCGGAACACCGCATTGCCGCGATCCCGGTGCTCGACGAGCACCGGCGTCCGATCGGGGTGGTCGACGAAGTGGACCTGCTGGCCCGCCACCGCGGCGACAGCAGGACGGAGCCGGTCTTCTGGAAGCGCCGGGTGTGGACCAAGGCGCAGGGGCTGACCGCGCGCGAACTGATGACCCGGCGCGTCGCGACCGTCGCCAAGGACGAGCCCGTGACCGGTGCGGCCCGGCGGCTGGTGGAGGCGAAGCTGCGCCGCCTGTACGTCGTCGACGGTTCGGGCCGGCTGATCGGCGTGCTCGCCCGCCGGGACGTCCTGCGCGCGTTCCTGCGTCCGGACGAGGAGCTCAAGGAGGTCGTCGAGCACGAGGTGCTGCAGCGGTCGATCTGGGCGGACCCGGCGACGGTGACGGTCCGGGTCGACGACGGCGTCGTGACGCTGAGCGGGGTGATCGACCGGCGCAGCGAGGTGGAGCGTGCGGAGTGGCTGACCGAATCCGTGCCCGGGGTGGTCGCGGTCCGGAACCGCTTGAAGTACACCCAGGACGACGGCGCCGCCGCCGGCCTGCGCTGAGGGAGGTCACCGCTGTCCGCTCCGTTTCCGGTTGGTGAGCTCGCGGCCCGTGAGCGGCCGCGCAACGGGAGGAGTGAGGATGAAACGGATGTCCCGGGTCGCGGCGGCGGCCACGCTGGCGGTGGCGATGTCCCTCGGCGTCTCGGCCGGGCCGGTGTTCGCGGCGGAGACCGAGGCGCCGGCTGTCGCCGCACCGGCGGCGGATTCCCCGCCGTCGTCCGAGCCGGAAGCCCCGACGACGACGCCGACGCCGACATCGAGACCGGCTCCGACGACGAAGCCGGCGCCGGCATCGAGCCCGTCTCCGACGGCGAAACCGACGCTGACCGCCAGACCCTCGCCCACCTCGGTGAAGCCTTCGGAGACCGCGGTGAAGGATCCGCCGTCGTCGGAACCGGCGGCTCCGTCGGTGACCAGCCCGGCGCCGGTGTCGACGACGTCGGCTTCCGCACCGCCCGCGGCCGCGGAGGAGCAGCCCGACCTGCGGCTCACCGTGACGTTCGACCAGTCGTCCTACGATCCGATGAACGTGGTCGTGGTCCGCGCCAGTGTGGTCAACGCAGGCACCGGTACCGCGAACAACGTCCGGTTGACCGATTCGGGCAACCTGACGTCCCACACCTGGGACGGCTTCACCGGCAGGTACGTCGTGCTGGCGCCGGGGCAGACAGCGGACGGCGTCGCCATGGCATCGGTCGCGGACGTCACCGAAAACGTGGTGCGGCTGACGGTCGAGGTCACCTCCGACGAGCCGGACGCCGCGCCGGCCGACAACTCGAGGACGATCACGGCCCCGCTCACGGTGGTGCGCGGTGGCTTCAGCGGAATCGCCTACGGCGACCACAACCGGAACCAGGTGATGGACCCGGGTGAGGCGCTGGCCGGCCTGCACATCCACGCGTCGGCCGCGCACTGGTCCGCCGACGCGGTGACCGACGGCCAGGGCCGGTTCGCCTTCCACGACCTGCTCGCCGGTACCTGGTACGTCTATCCCAGCTCGCCTGACTGGACCTTCACCTACCCCGCCGTGGAGGTGACCGGAGACAGCGAGCCCGAAGTGGTGCTCCGGGGCGAGTACGACATCACCGGCTGGCTCACGGGATCCGCCCGGTTGTCCGCGCCGACCTACGCCGGCGGGGACACGGCCCGGATGATCGTCACGGTGGCCAACAGCGGCCGTGGTCCGGTGCCCGGCCTGACCGCGTACTGCTGGACGAACGACTACGCCCAACCGGTCGGTTTGGGTGAACTGGACCCGGCCGGTCCGGGCGCCACGATCCCGGCCGCGTCCTCGCGGACCTTCGAGATCACCGTCCCGGTCCGGCAGGAGGCCGTCATCGCCGGGTACCTGGAAGTCCACTGCCGGATCCAGCCTCCGGGCTACTACGCCGCGGTCGACGTGACGGCGACGGCCCGGGTGCCCGGCGCCCGGGCGATCAAGTCGATCGGGTACGTCGTCACCCCGATCTACGGCTGCGGGTGTTACCCGCAGTACGACCGGGTGCCCGGAGTGAAGGTGTACCTGCGCAACCAGGTGACCGGAGCGATCGTGGCGCGCGCGGTGAGCGACGCGGAAGGGACCGTGGTGTTCTCCGATCTGCCCGCCGACCGCTACGACGTCGGCATCGTCGGTCCGTGGCAGGGGCAGTGGGGCCGGACGCAGGTCTGGCTCGCTCGCGGCGGTGACGACGGTTCCTACTTCCGGAACTGGATCGTGATCGTGCCCGGGCCGGACCAACCCGATCCGGACGCGGTCCCGCCGGCGGCGAAGCCACCGGCAGGTGCGGCCGCTCGGCCCGCACCTGCCCGGCAGGTCGTGGCCGGGCCGGGAACCGGCCGTCTCGCCTCGACCGGCGTGGACGTCGGCTGGCTCGCGCTGGGCGGGCTGCTGACCTTCGCCGCCGGGGTGTCCCTGGTGCTCGGCGGCCGCCGCCGGATCTGACCGGGTACGGCAACGGCCCCGCCCGCCGATCACCGCGTGATCGGCGGACGGGGCCGGTACCCCGGTTGCCGGGGACGGATGCCCGCCGGGCCGCATCACCGGCGGGCGCCCGGGGCGCTCAGCCCAGCGATCGCCCGATCAGCTCCACCAGCTCGACCGTCCGGGTCGCGTAGCCCCACTCGTTGTCGTACCAGCCGAACACCTTCGCCAGGTGCGCGTCGGCCTTGGTCAGCTGGGCGTCGAACACGCAGGACGCCGGGTCGCCGATGATGTCGCGGGACACGATGGGCGCCTCGGTGTAGCGCAGGATGCCCTTGAGGTCGCCGTCGGCGGCTTCGGCGAACGCGTGGTTGACCTGCTCGGCCGTCACCGGGCGCTCGAGCTCGACCGTCAGGTCGGTCAGCGAGCCGTCCTCGACCGGGACGCGGACCGCGACCCCGTCGAGCTTCCCGGCAAGTTCCGGGAGCACCAGGCCGATCGCCTTCGCCGCACCGGTGCTGGTCGGCACGACGTTGACCGCCGCCGAGCGGGCGCGCCGCGGGTCCTTGTGCGGGCGGTCCAGCAGAGCCTGGTCGCCGGTGTAGCTGTGGATCGTCGTCAGCAGACCGCGGCGGATACCGAACGCGGAATGCAGCACCTTCACCATCGGTGCGACGCAGTTGGTCGTGCAGGAGGCGTTCGACACGATGTGGTGGCTCGCGGGGTCGTAGTCGTCCTCGTTGACCCCGAGCACGATGGTCGCGTCGACATCCTTGCCGGGGGCGGAGATCACGACCTTCTTCGCTCCGGCGGCGAGGTGCACGCCGGCGGCTTCGCGGGTGCGGAACTTGCCGGTCGACTCGACGACGACGTCGACGCCGTACTCGCCCCAGGGCAGCTGGGCGGGGTCGGCGGTGGAGCCGACCTGGATCAGGTGGTCGCCGACGCGCAGGGCTTCGCCGTCGACGACCTCGACCGGGATGCGCAGCCGTCCGTAGGTGGAGTCGTGCGCGAGCAGGTGCGCCAGCATCTCCGGGGACGTGATGTCGTTGACCGCGACCACTTCGATCGGGCTGTCCGGGGTTTCCAGCACGCACCGGAGGATGTCGCGGCCGATCCGGCCGAATCCGTTGATGCCGAGCCGTACCGTCATGGGTCTCTCCCTGTCGTCGTCGCTTCCCGTCGATGGTTCTCCCGCGGCGCGGAAAGCCCGTAGGGCCCAAGGTCCTCGCAGCTCGGGAAGAACGGCCGCTTCGCCCGGCGCGCGGAAGGGGTTCGCTGAAGGTGCAGGGGACTGCGGAAGGAGCGGTGATGACCGGAGCAACGGCGAAAGGCCGGATCGTGGTCGGGGTCGACGGTTCCGACGCCGGCACGGCCGCGCTCGTGTGGGCGGCCGGGCAGGCGGCAGTCAGCGGCGCCGAACTGGACGTCGTGACGGTGTGGCTGCACGACGCGATGCTCGACGACGCGTCGGTGAACCGGACCCTCGAGGAAGCCCGGCGGGTGCACCTCCACGAGCTGGAGAAGCTCGTCACCGCGGTCACGAAGGACCTCACGGGCGTGACGGCCCGCTTCTCGGCGCCCGACGGCGATCCCGCCGGGGTGCTGACCGAGCGGGCGAAGGACGCGACCATGCTGGTGGTCGGCAGCCACGGCAAGGGACGGGTACGTGCGGCGCTCGCCGGTTCGGTGAGCAGCGCCTGCCTGCGGAACGCGACCTGCCCGGTCGCCGTGATCCCGCCGCCGGCACGCACGCCGGACAGCCCGCTCGGCCGCCGGCTGGCCGAGGTCGCCGGGGAAACGGCCTGACGTGACCACCATCGCGGGTCCGCCCCTGCTGCGCGTCCGGGGCCTCACGAAGAAGTTCGGGCCGGTGCAGGCGCTGGCCGGCGTCGACCTCGATGTTCCGGCCGGGCAAGTGACCGCGCTCGTCGGGGACAACGGCGCGGGCAAGTCCGTGCTGATCAAGTGCATCGCCGGCATCCACGTCCCGGACGCCGGCGAGCTCACCTGGCAGGGGCAGCGGGTGCGGATCCGCACGCCGCGGGACGCCGCCGCGCTCGGCATCGAGACCGTGTACCAGGACCTGGCGCTGTGCGACAACCTCGACATCGTGCAGAACATGTTCCTGGGCCGGGAAAAGGTCCGGCACGTGTCGCTGGACGAGGACCGCATGGAGCTGGCCGCGAAGGAGACGCTGCACAGCTTGGGCGTCACGACGGTGACGTCGGTCCGCCAGCCGGTCGGGTCGCTTTCCGGCGGCCAGCGTCAGGCGGTGGCGATCGCCAAAGCCGTGTTGTGGCACTCGAAACTGGTCATCATGGACGAGCCCACCGCGGCGCTCGGCGTGCAGCAGACTGAGGTCGTGCTGGAGCTGGTCGGCCGCCTGGCCGAGCGAGGTCTGGGCGTGGTCGTCGTGTCGCACAACATGAACGACGTCTTCGACGTGGCCGACCGCATCGCCGTGCTGTACCTCGGCCGGATGGCGGGCGTGTACGCCACCGGCGAGCTGACCAAGGAGACGGTCGTCGACCTGATGACCGCGGGCCGCTCCGACCGCTGGAGCGTCCCGGCCCGAACGAAGGGAGTCGCATCATGATCGGCTGGTGGATCGCCGCCGCGGTCGTCATCGTCTTGCTGGCGCTGTCGATCCGGATCGTCAAGCAGTACGAGAGAGGGGTGCTGTTCCGGCTGGGCCGGGTCGTCGGGGTCCGCGAGCCCGGGCTGCGGTTCATCATCCCGGTGATCGACGTGCTGCGCCGGGTGTCCCTGCGGATCGTGACGATGCCGATCCAGTCGCAGGGCATCATCACGCGCGACAACGTCAGCGTCGACGTCTCGGCGGTGGCGTACTTCCGCGTGGTGGACGCGACGAAGTCGGTGGTCGCGATCGAGAACGTCTACGCCGCCATCGACCAGATCGCCCAGACCACGCTGCGGAAGGTCGTCGGCCAGCACACCCTGGACGAGACGCTGGCGGAGACCGACAAGATCAACTCCGACATCCGGCAGATCCTCGACGTGACCACCACCGAATGGGGCGTCGACGTGACCCTGGTGGAGCTGAAGGACATCCAGCTCCCGGAGTCGATGAAGCGGGCCATGGCCAAGCAGGCCGAGGCCGAGCGCGAGAAGCGAGCCAAGATCATCAACGCCGAGGGCGAAGCCCAGGCCGCGGCGGCGCTCGGCGCGGCGTCGGACACGATGATGGCGCACCCGCTGGCGCTGCAGCTGCGCAACCTGCAGACCTTGATGGAAATCGGCGTGGACCACAACAGCACGGTGGTGTTCCCGGCGCCGCTGATGAGCACGATCGGCGAGCTGGGGACGTTCCTGGCCCGCGAGGCGGCCGCTGCCGCTCCGGCGATGGCGCCGAACGGCGAAGCGGTGGTTCCGGCGCTTCGCTGAATCGGGCAGTTGTGCGGGCCACCTCGAGAACCTCGAGGTGGCCCGCACAACCGGGGGGATCGGCTCACCGGGCCAGCCAGCGAGTGGCGCCCCGCAGGCCGAACGCCATCGAGTCCCAGCCCGCGCCCGCGTGCACCGGCAGCCCGGCGCGGAACCGGCCCGGCACGTACGTGCCGAGGGTCTTCTTGCCCAGCCGCCAGGCAGCCGACGTGCCGACGCGGTAGGCGTCGAGCCTCTCCGGATCGACCACGACGGGGCGCGCCGGGTCGCCGGTGACCGACAGCGGGACCTGCGCGAACGTCGCCTTGTCGAACATCTCCAGCACGCACATGCTCACCGGCTCGAATCCGGGCCCCGGCAGGCGCACGCCGGCGTCGGCGGCGATCTGGCCGGCCACCGCCTGGGCCTGGAGCAAGGCCAGGAACGCCTGCTTGACCGGGAAGTCGCCGGCGTCGCCCGGCGCGTGGACCCCGGGGTGCCCCAGCACCTCGCGCTTGCTTTCCTCGCAGACGAGGAAGCCGCGGTCGTCGGCCGGAAGTCCCTCGAAGCGCTGGGCGGCGACGTACGGCGGGAACGCCACCAGCAGGTCGAACTCGTGCGAGGTGCCGTCGGTGAAGGCCACTTCGAGCTCGCTCACCTTGTCGGGTTCGACGCCGGTGCGGCCCTCGATCCCGCGGGCGGCGAACTCCGCGGCCACCACGTCGTGCAGCTTGGGCCCGAACGCCTGCACGTAACTCTTCTCGGCGGTGGCGAAGGCGATCTGGACGTTGTCGCGGACCTCGCGGCGGCGCAGCCAGGTGTCGAGCATCAACGCGATCTCGTACAGCGGTCCGGCGCACTTGTTGCCCGGCGGCACGAGGAACAGGACCTGCTGCAGCCGGCCGTGCCGGGCGTGCTGGGCCACCCACTGCAGCTGTTCGCCCAGTGCGTGCAGCTGCCCCGGCGTCCACACGGTGCGCGCGTACTCCGCCAGGCCGGGCACCTCCTCGGGGCGCATCGCCGCGCCGGTGGCGATGACCAGGTGGTCGTAGGGGACCGGCTCGTGGGAGGTGTGCACCACGCCGCGGTCGGTGTCGACGCCTTCGGCCGTGGCGATCCGGGTTTCGATTTCCCGGCGCCGCAACGGTTTCGCAAGGGGCACGTGCAGCCGTGCCTCCGCCGCGCCGAAGGGCAGGTAGATGCTGTTGGGGCGGAACAGGAAGTCGTCCCGGTCGGAGACCAGGGTCAGCCGGATGCGGTCCGGGTTCGCCAGCGCGCGCAGCGCGAACGCCGTCTCCAGCCCGGCGAACCCGCTGCCCAGGACGACTACGTGGGTGGGGGACATGGTTCCCTCCGATATTCCGATGGCTCGGCAGACGTCTTCACGATGCGCCCGGACGGGGGAGCGGAGGGAGGGTCCTCGGCCGCGCGGGCGGAGGACTTCCGGCCCTTTCCGCCCGCTTCGGTGACGCAGCACAGTGAAAGGGTGCCGAACACGCGGAAAACCGTCGGACCGCACCGCCGGATGCCGGCGCAGGACAGCCTCTGGCTGCACCTGGACCGGCCCGAAAACCTGATGATCGTCACGTCGGTGCTCTGGACGCGGACACCGGTCGACCCGGCGCGGCTGCGCTCGCTCGTGTCCGATCGCCTCCTCGCCCGGTACCCGGTGTACTTCCAGCGAGCCGTCCGGCACGGCCGCACGCTTTCCTGGGACACCGATCCCGGCTTCGACCTGGGCAACCACCTCGTCGTGCAGGACCTTCCGGCGCCGGCCGACCAGGCGGTCCTCCAGGAGTTCGTCGCCGCGCGGCGCAGCGAACCACTCCACCCGATGCGTCCATTATGGACCATCGACCTGCTGCAGGGTTACCGCGGCGGCAGCGCGCTCGTGTGCCGCACCCACCACGCGATGGCGGACGGCATCCGGTTGACGCAGGTGCTGTTCAGCCTCCTGGACCCGGTCGAGGCCGGGACGGCCCCGCACGCGAAGGTCGGCGGGGCCGGACCCCACCGCGAACCGGTGGCCCAGCCGGTGGCCCGGCTCGGCGCCACCGCGCTGCGGATCCTCGGTGACACCAGCGCGAAGGTTCAGCTGCAGGCCGCCCGCGTGCACCCGGTGCTGGAGACCGCGGCCGCCCTGACGTTGCTCGGCGCGACCGCGGCCGTGGGTGCCACGGGCGCGGTCGCCGGCTTCCTGTCGTCGGCCCTCGACGGCGGTCCCCGGCGGGCGGTCGACACGGTCGCGAGCGCGGCGACGACGCTCTGGCACAGCACGACCGGGACCGCCGATCTGCTCGGCCCGTCCACCGCCACCGGCCTGTGGGACGGTGCACCGGGCGTCGAGAAGACCGCGGCGTGGGGCGAACCGGTCCCGCTGGTCACGCTCGGCCGGATCGGCCACGACACCGGGACGACGGTCAACGACGTCTGCACCGCGCTCGTCGCCGGAGCACTCGACCGGTACTTCACGGCCCACGGAACCGCGCGGCCCGAGGCGTCGGACCTCGGCTGGCTGATCCCGGTGAGCCTGTCGTCCTTCGACGACGAACTCCCGGCCACCCTCGGCAACCACTTCTCCCTGGTGCTGGCCCAGCTGCCGCTCGGCCGCCGGACGTTCGCCGAGCGGCTCGCCGAGGTGCACCGGCGGGTCGCCCGGATCCGCGACTCCTTCGAGCCGGTGTTGACGTTCGGGGTGCAGGCCGCGATCGCCCAGAGCCCGGCACCGGTCGGCTTGCCGCTGAGCCGGTTCTTCGCGGGCAAGGCCGTCGGCGTGCTCACGAACGTGCCCGGCCCGCGGACGGCGATGACCCTGGCCGGTGCCGAGGTCGACGGCATCGTCGGCTGGGCGCCGTGCAGCGGCCGCCAGGCGATCACCATCTGCATCTTCAGCTACGCCGGCCAGGTGCGGTTCGGGTTCGGCACCGACCGGACGCTGATCCCGGACCCGGAGTTCCTGGTGGCCGCGCTGGCCGAAGAATTCGCCGAGGTGGCTCAGCGAGCCTGAGCCGACGCCGCGGCCACCTGGGCGCGGGCGTGGGCCACCGCGTCGTCGAGGCTGGTGAAGAGGTGGCTGCCGGTGCGGAGGGCGCCGGTGGTGGTGAGCAGGTGCTGGTGGTGGTCCTGGATTCCCTTCAGCAGCACCGTGACGCCCCGCGCCTCCAGCTCTCCGATCGTCTCGCCCAGCGCCTTCGCGCCGGTCGCGTCGAGCAGGTGCAGCCGGGAGAACCGCAGGATGACGACGAGGACGTCGTCGGCCGCGGCCGCGATCTCGGTCATGACCCGTTCCGATGCGCCCCAGAACATGGCGCCTTCGAACCGGAAGATCGCGATGTGCTCGTCGCCGTCGGCGGCGGGGCCGGGTAGGGTGTCTCGCCGGGCGCGGGCAGCGCGGGCGAGGTGGCGCAGCGCGAAGAACGCGGCGACGAGCAAGCCGATCTCGACCGCGAGGATGAGGTCGGCGACGACGGTGACGAGCGCGGTCACGGCGAAGGTGGCCGCGCTGGAGCGGCTCGCGCGGACGACTTCGCGGATCGTGGCGAGCGGCACCATCCGCAGGCTGGTGACCAGGAGGACACCGGCGAGGGCGGAGAGGGGAATCCGGGAGACGAGCCCGGTGGCGGCGTAGATCACCGCGAGGATGACCAGGGCGTGCGCTATGGACGCGAGTCGCGTGCGCGCCCCGGACCGGACGTTGACCGCGGTGCGGGCGATCGCGCCGGTCGCGGGCATCCCGCCGAACAGGCCACTGGCGATCGAGGCGAGGCCCTGGCCGACGAGTTCGCGGTCCGGGCGGGTGGGGCCGACCGGCGGGCCGCTCCTGGTCATCGTCGCGGCCACCCGGGCGGACAGCAGTGATTCGATGGCCGCGAGCGCGGCGACCGCGACGACCGCTCCGGCGAGGTCGTGGACCACGCCGAAGCCGAAGTGCGGCAATGCGGGGGTCAGGCTGCTCGGCAGGTTCCCGATGCGGGGCACGGGGGCGTGCGTGATCTCCGCACCTGCGGTCGCCAGGGTCACCGCTACCAGCGAGGCCGGAATCCCGCGGTGCAGCTTCGGCAGGGCGAGCATGGTCACCGCCACGACGGCGACCGTCGCCACCGTCCAGCCCGCCGCGCCACCGGCATTCGCGAGGGCGGCTGCCGCGCCGAGGAGCGGGTTCCGGCCCGCCGGTGCGGTCGTCCCGGCGGCCGCGGGGATCTGCTGGAGGAAGATGATGCAGGCGATGCCGAGGGTGAAGCCTTCGACGACCGGCCAGGGCAGGTAGCCGACCAGCCTGCCCAGCCGCGCCGCGCCCGCGGCGAGGACGACCACGCCGCCGAGGATCGACACGAGCGCCACGGACGCCGTCCCGTGGACGGCCACGATCGGTGCCAGCACGACGGCCATGGCCCCGGTCGGGCCGGAGACCTGGACCGGTGAGCCGCCGAAGACCGCGGCCACGATCCCGGCCACCACGGCGGTGATGAGCCCGGCCGCCGCGCCGGCGCCCGAGCTGATGCCGAAGGCCAGCGCCAGCGGCAGGGCCACGACGCCGACGGTGATCCCGGCCAGGAGGTCCGCCCGCAGCACCGGCGGACGCAGGTCGTAGTCGCCCCGGCCGGGCAGCAGCTCCCGGGCGCTCGCGAGGCGGCTCACGCCTCGGCCGCGATCGCGTCGAGGATGGCCTGCGGGCTGGCTCCGGGCAGAGGCGGCAGTTCCTGGGCGGTCCGGAGCCGGTCGGAGTCCGGGGTCAGGCTCGACAGCAGGAAGGCCCGGGCCACGACCAGCAGCTCCGCGACGAGCGGCTGCGCGAGCCAGTACTCGACGGCGTTGCCGGTGCGGCTGGAGGTGACGACCCCGCTGCGGCGGAGCACGGCGAGGTGCTGGGACAGGTGGGACGCTTCGCAGTCGGTCACCTCGAGCAGCCGGGTTACCGGTGTGCCTTCGTCGCCGGCCGCGGCCAGCACCTCGAGTACCTGGATCCGGATCGGATGGGCCAGGCACTTGAAGAGGTCGGCTTTGATCCGGTAGAGCGGCTCGGTCGTGCGGGAGCGGGCGGGCATGGGCACCTCCTGGATTGATGATTCTATCAATCCATCAACCCGTGCCTTCAGCGGGCCGCCGCCAGCAGTGCCGGGAACTCCCGCTCGATCGCTTTGGCGAGTACGCCGGTGTCCGGGACCGCATCCGCGTCCGCCGTGATCCCGAACGTCACCTCGCCGGCGTAACTGAGCATCGCCACGCCGATCCGCACCCGGAGCGCGATGGGCACGTACGGGTGGATCCGGACGATCCGGCGGCCGAGCGCGGACAGCGGTTCGGCCGGGCCGCGCACGTTGGTCGTCACCGTGACGATGTTGCGCTGCGGCAGGTGCGCGGCCGCCCGGATCGCCCACGCGACCGGGGCGAACGGCTCGTGCGCCGCGGTCGCGGTGAGCAGCGCACCGGCGTCGGCTTCCTTCTCGGCTTTCAGCGTGCCCAGCCGCCGGTGCACGCGGACCAGCCGCTGAGCCGGGTCGGCCAGGTCGACCGGCAGCAGCGGCAGCAGGAGCGAAACCTCGTTGTCGAGCGTGGTGCCGGTCCGCACGGACACCGGCACCAGCGACCGCACGCTGTCGGCGGCGGGTGTCTCGCCGCGCTGCAGCAGCAGTTCCCGGAACCCGCCGGTGACCGCGGCCAGCAGGACGTCGTTCACCGTGACGTCGAAGGCCCGCGCGACGGCCTGGACGTCGGCCAGCGGCACCGACGCGGTCGAGTACCGCCGGTCGCGCCCGAGCGGCCCGGTGAGCGGGGTCGGCGACACCGGCAGGAGCGCGGACGTCATCGCGGCGAGGCCGCGCGCCGCGTCGCTGATGCGGCGGGCGAGCCGGTTCGGGTGCAGCAGTTCCCGGGCGACCAGCCGGGTCTGGGTCCAGGGCGTGCGCAGCAGCGAGCCGACCGCGTCCAGCAGGAGCTTGGCCGTCCCCGGATCGGTGGCTTCGGCGGCGGGGCCGGCGTCGGCCGGTGCGTCGCCGAAGAGGACGGTCTGCAGCCGGGTCGCGGCGAGCCCGTCGGCCAGGGCGTGGTGCACCTTCGTCAGGATCGCCCAGCGCCCGTCCGGGAGTCCTTCGATCACCCAGAACTCCCACAGCGGCCGGTCGCGTTCAAGCCGTTCGCCCATCAGCAGGGCGATCAGCTCGCACAGCGCGTTCTCGTCGTGCGGCGCCGGGAGCGCGACCCGCCCGAAGTGCGCGGGCGGGTCGAACGCCGGGTCGTCGACCCAGACCGGCGGCCCGAGGTCGAACGGCACCGGGCGCACCTTCTGCCGGTAGCGCGGGATCCCGGCCAGCCGCGCGAGCACGGCGGAAGTGAACTCGTCGTGGCCCGGCGCGGGCCCCTCGGCGATCGCGACCGAGGCGATGGCCAGCGACGTTCCGGGGTCCTCGTCTTCGATCTCGAGGAAGGCCGCGTCGAGCGGGCTGAGCCGGTCCATGACGTCCTCTCAGTGGGCGATGTCGACGACGACTCGCCGGACCTGGTCCTGGGGGCCGAGCTGGGTGAACACGCGGAACGGCAGCTGCGCGCGGACACCGGCGGCGAACGTGCTGAGCCCTTCGAACGACCCGGCGAACCGCACGGCCCGCAGGGACGGCCAGCCCGGCGTGCTGACGAGGGTGTCGCCGACCGCGGCCAGTACCCGGCCGGGCTGGTGCCCGGAGGCGTCCGAGCCGAGTGCCGGCGCCCGGACCACGATCTCCAGTGCCGCGCCACCCGGCACCGGCAGCGGGTCGCCCTTCGGGTCGGTGGTCACCACCGGCACGTACCGGACGGCGAACCCGGCCGCCGCCGGGCCGTTGACGTCGAAGACCACGCGATCGAAGCAGGCGTGCCGCCCGGCTCGCACGAGGTACAGCGCGTCGCGGCTCATCGGATCCGCGGCACGCGCGTCCGTGCGCCGGCCGGCGGTTTCCCGGCACACCGGGTTCGCCGGGGCGGCCGACGGCATGGCCGGCGCCGCGGATGTGGTGGGCGGCGCCGGGGTGGTGGCCGGAGTCCTCGCCGGTGCCGGGAGCACCGACGCCGAGGGCGACCCGCTCGCCGATGGTGCCGTCGCTTGGTCACTTCCGCACCCGGCGACCGCCAGGCCGCACGCCACCGCGACGAGCAGGGCCCGCCCCCGGGAGGTCATCTCGTCCTCGTCAGGGCGTCCCGGCGCCGTTCGTACTCCTCCTGGTCGATCTCGCCGCGGGCGAACCGTTCGTCGAGGATCCGGCGGGCCGCGCCGTCCGTGGACGGCGGCTGTGGTGCGCGCCGGGCGAGGACGACGGCGAGGGCGACGATCGCGGCCAGGACGAGCGCCATCAGCACGAGCATGCCGATGCCGCCTGCCCAGCCCATGTTTCCGGGGTTGTGCCAATACGGCATGACCGAACTCCTTTCCTTAGCGGGCCTGGAAGTGCCTCGGGGGAGCTTCGAGCGGCTGCAGCACGTCGGCGAGATCGCGGCGCGGCGTCGCGGGCAGCGGCTCGGCGTTGGCCGGGGCCCAGCCGATGCGCAGCACCATCTGCGGGAACGACCCGCCGGTGACGTGTTCGGTCACGGTGTCACGCACCTCCGGCAGTTCCAGCGGCTCGGTCAGCGGGCACGACGAGAGGCCGAAGGCGTTCGCCGTCAGCAGCACGGCACTCGTCGCCTCACCCGCGCGCAGCCGCGACATCCGGTCGTCGGAAGCGGTGCTCAGCACCAGCAGGACGGTCTCGTCGTCCTCGGCCTTGGTGCCCGGCGGCTGGGCCAGGAGGGGGTCGGCGAAGGGCCGGGTCCGGAGCGCGCCCGGGGTGTCGTCGGGTGCCGGGGTGTTGCGGGCCGGGACGCCGTCGGGGGAGAGGTGACGTCCGCTCCAGGCCGCCAGTTCGGTGCGGTAGGCCGGGTCGGCGGCATGCCGGTCGGCGGCCTCCTCGATCGCCGTCGCCAGGTAGTAGCGTGCGGAGTCGTCAGCGGCCCGCAGCACGGTGCCTTCCAGGGCGGCGGCCCGCGACATCGCTTCGACGTGGCCGCGCGGCACGCTCCAGGAGCTGTGCCGGCGCCGGTCGGTCCGCCGCCGGGGGATGGCGGCGGCCATCGCGATCTCGTCCTGCGACGGGTCGTGCGGGTGCAGCGTGATCGCCGCGAGGTGGTCGGGCTCGCCGGGGTTGGGCAGCCGGTGCACCTCGGCGGCCCAGCCGAGCGCAGCGAAGCCCACCCGGAGGTGGTGCAGGGCGGCGCCGCAGCTGAGGATCAGGTCACGGCCGTCGGGGTCGGTTTCGGGCAACCGCCGGCCGGGGTCGGCGTAGAGGTGCAGGGAACTGTCGCCGAGCCGCCAGTACCACGGCTGGGAGTTGTGCACCGACGGCGCGCGGACCGCCATGCCGACCGCGGTCTTGACGGTGAAGTCGTCCGGGAATGCTCGGTCCATCATCGGCTTTCCTCGTCGTCGGGGGCGTCTGCAAGCTCGACCTTCGCACCGCGACGCCCGCCGCCGGGAGGGCCGGAGTGCCTTCGGTCCGGGGACTTTGGGTGCCCGGGCACCAGGCAGGCCACGGCCCGCGCGAGCGATTCGGCCGGAGTGCCCGAGGTGGAGAGCGAATGCGCTTCGGGCCACGGGTCGGCGTCCACGGCCATCCGGCGCGCGATCTCCGGGGTCGCGTCCGACAGGGCGCCGGCCCTGGTCGTGATGCGCTGGGCGGCGATCGCTTCCGGGGCCCGGCAGCGGATGGCGACCAGGGGGCTGCTCGTCCGCGCGGCAGCCGCCACGGCGAGCGCCCGGTGCGGGGCCGCGTTCCAGGACGCGTCCAGCACCACGGTTTCGCCGAGAGCCAGCAGCTCGCCGGCGCGGCGCACAAGCTCGGCGTACGTCGCGTCCGTGTGACTCGAGTCGTAGAGGCCTTCCCGGTAGCCCTCGGCGGGACGCCGAGCGGGGGTGAGCCCGGCCAGTTCCTTGCGCAGGCGATCGGACTGGAGCAGGGTGGCGCCGAGCCGGTCGGCCAGCCCGGCGGCGATCGTGGACTTGCCGGTGCCCGGCTCCCCGCCGACCAGAACCAGGCGTACCTGGCCCAGCCGCAGCTGCCCGAGGGCGAGGTCGGCGTAGTCCCGGGCCAGTCCGGCCGCCCGCGGATCGCCCTGGTCGTGGCGGAGGCAGGCCACCTTGGTGCGGACGAACGCGCGGTAAGCGAGGTAGTGACGCACCAGCGCCGGGGGAGCGGGGTCGCCGGCGAACTCGCGGTAGTCGCGCAGGAGCTGTTCGCCCAGCTCGGGCGCGCCGAGCCGCTCGAGGTCCATCGCGAGGAAGGCGACGTCGTCGAGCACGTCGACGTGCCGCAGGTGGTCGTCGAACTCCAGGCAGTCCAGGACGCGGGGACCGTCGTCGAGGCAGAAGACGTCGTCGGCCAGCAGGTCCCCGTGGCCGTCGACGACGTGCCCTTCGGCGATCCGGCGGTCGAACAGCGGCTCGCGGCCGGCGAGGAACTCCTCGGCGAGGACTTCGATCTCCTCGGCGGTGGCCGGGTCGAGCACGGCGCCGTGGAAGGGCCGGACCTGCGCGAAGCTGTCCCGCCACCGGTTCCGGACGGCGTCGCGGCTCTCGTCGGCGTCGACCTCCGGCCCGCGTGCGGCCCGGGCGTGGAAGGCGGCCAGCTGCCGCGCCAGCGCCCGGATCGTCGCGGGCACCGCCGCGCCGCGCCGGACCAGCGTCGAGAGCCGCCGGTCCTCGGGCATCCGGCGCATCACGACCAGGTGGTCGCAGATCCGGCCGTCGGAGCCGGTGACGTCGGCGACGCCCAGGTAGACGTCCGGCGCCAGCCGCCGGTTCAGCTCCACCTCCCGGCGGCACGCCCGTTCGCGGGCCTCTCGCGTGGAGAAGTCCAGGAAGCCGAGGTCGACCGGCTTCTTCAGCTTGTAGGCGAGGTCCCCGACGAGGAAGACCGCACCGATGTGGGTTTCGCGAACGTCGGCCCAGGATCCGTCCATACCGCCAGGATCGGCTTCCGGGTGGGTGCGCGCCGGGGACGAAAGTCACCGGGACCGGGGACCGGGGCAACCTCCCCGGGCACCTCCCGGGGGTCACCATGGGTGCCGGCGGAAGGAGACGTCGTGGACGAGCCGGCGATCGAGGTGGCGGGTCTGCGGGTTCGCCGCGGCGGTGAGGAGGTGCTGCGCGGCATCGGGTTCAGCGTGCGGCGTGGGACGGTGACCGGCCTGCTGGGGCCGAACGGCTGTGGCAAGAGCACGTTGATGCGCTCGATCGTGGGGGTGCAGATCGTCGAGTCCGGGCGCGTGGCCGTGCTGGGCAGGCCGGCGGGTCATCCGCAGCTGCGCCGGCGGATCGGCTATGCGACCCAGGAGCCGGCGATCTATGCGGACTTGACGGTGACCGAAGCCTTGCGTTACTTCGCCGCGGTTCTGGGGGCGCCACCGTCGGATGTGGACCGGGTGATCACCCGGACGGGGCTGACCGGGTCGGCCCGGGTGCTGGTCGGGCGTCTTTCGGGTGGGCAGCGCGGCCGGGCGAACCTGGCGGCGGCTCTGCTCGGCACGCCCGAGCTGCTGGTGCTGGACGAGCCGACGGTCGGTTCCGACCCCGAGTTGCGTGATGAGCTGTGGCGGCTGTTCCACGACCTGGCCGCTACCGGTGTCACGCTGCTGATCTCCAGCCACGTCATGGACGAAGCCGCCCGCTGCGACGACCTGCTGCTGCTGCACCGGGGCAAGCTGTTGGCCCGGGGCACTCCGGAGGCGCTGCGGACGCGGACC
>JARAWT010000017.1:0-149847 GCA_033793495.1 Streptomyces sp. MN03-5084-2B
CCGCCGACGCTGCGCCAGGTGGGCAGGTCGAACTGGTAGGCGCCGTAGTAGCCGTTGCCGGTGTTGGTGGCGTAGCGGCCGCTGGATTCGCACATGCGGAGCTTGGACCAGGCGCTCGACGCGGGGTCCGCGGTGGCGGCGGCGGGGGTGAGCAGCGGCAGACCCATCGCGGTGAAGGCGAGGAGCAGCAGTCTCGCCACGGTGCGTCGGCGGTTCTGGATCATGGGTGCACAGTAGGAGCGTGTCCCACTGACCACAACAGACACGATGGGCCCTCCAGTCTCACATGAAACGTCGTTCACTTTTGCCGGCGACACGCCGTGGGAGGTGAACCGGGTGTGGCGCCGGGGCGGTGGATGATCACGAAGCGACAAACCGGACACGGTTTCGGTGGTGTGCTCACCGGGGTCGTCGCGTCGCCGTAGTCTCCGCGCTGACCTGGAAGTTCTTGACTCGAAGGAGCCGTGGATGACGCTGGCCGGGACGCGCTCGAGGCAGCGCGAGCGCTGGGGCTGGTATTTCTACGACTGGGCGAATTCGCCGTTCTATTCGTCGACGACGACGGTGTTCGGTGCGCTGTCGATGAGCCCGATCGCGGCGGCGGACGCGAAGGCGAACATCACCCTTAACGGGGAACGTGCGTGCCTCGACGCGGCGGGTCACCCGGACACGTTGAACAACTGCGACGTGACGTTGTTCGGGTTGCACTTCCCGGCCGGTTCGGTGTGGGGTTACCTGCTGTCGGTGGCGACGGTGGTGCAGGTGCTGGTGCTGCCGATCGCGGGGGCGGTGGCCGATCGCAGCCACAACAAGCGGCGGATCCTGGGTGGGTTCGCGTTCCTGGGTGCCGCGGCCGCGGCGGGCATGTTCTTCCTGACCGGTTCGGACTGGCAGCTGGGTGCGGCGCTGTTCATCGTGGCGAACATCGGCTACGGGGGTTCGCTGGTCGTCTACTACTCGTTCCTGGCCGACATCGGCGGGCCGGACGAGCGGGACGGCATTTCGGCGAAGGGCTGGGCGTTCGGGTACCTGGGTGGCGGGCTGGCGCTGGCGTTGCAGCTGGGGTTCTACCTGAAGCACGATCTGTTCGGTGTGGACAAGGACCTGGCGGTGCAGATCTGCTTCCTGACGTCGGGGCTGTGGTGGGCGGCGTTCACCTTCCCGGCGGTGCGGCGGCTCCCCCGCCGGCACGTGCCGGTGGATGTCGCGCCGGGGCGGTCGGTGTTGCGGGCGGGGTTCACGGAGCTGCGGCAGACGCTGGTGGCGGCGAAGGCGTTCCCGTTGACGTTGGGGTTCCTGGGCAGCTACCTGGTCTTCACCGACGGGATCAACACGGTGGTGACGGTGTCGGCGCAGTACGGCAAGGACGAGCTGGGGTTCGGCAACGAGGTGCTGATCGTGACGATCCTGGTGATCCAGTTCGTGGCGTACCTGGGTGGGACGCTGCACGGGCTGGTGGCGCGGCGGGCGGGGGCGAAGCGGACGATCCTGGGCAGCCTGGTGGTGTGGATCGTGGTGCTGGCCGGGGCGTACTTCGTGCAGCCGAAGCAGCTGGTGCAGTTCCTGGCGGTGGCGGTGGGGATCGGGCTGGTGCTGGGTGGGACGAACGCGTTGTCGCGGTCGTTGTTCAGCCAGATGATCCCGGCGGGCAAGGACGCGCAGTACTACTCGCTCTACGTCGTGGGTGAGCGTGGGACGTCGTGGCTGGGGCCGCTGGTGTTCGCCGGGGTGGGGCAGGCGACGGGGTCGTTCCGGCTGGCCATCGTGGCGCTGGTGATCTTCTTCGCGGCGGGACTGGTGCTGGTGTGGCTGGTGCCGGTGCGGCGGGCGATCGTGGCGGCGGGCAACCGTCCGCCGGAGGTGTTGTAGCCACCGATAGGGTCGGGCGTCGTGACCTTGATCGACGACGCCGCCGGCCCTGATCCCACCGATGCCCTGTCGTCGGTTCCCGCGGCGGGTTCTCGCCGCGGGACGCCGCCGGTGGGCAGGCTGAAGTTCTGTTACGGGCCGATGGACTGCGGGAAGTCGACGTTGGCGCTGCAGATCGACCACAACCACGCGCGGCAGGGGCGGCGGGGGCTGGTGCTGGTGCGCCACGACCGGTCGGGTGCGCCGCAGATCTCGAGCCGGATCGGGCTGACCCGGCAGGCGGTGGAGGTCGGTGAGGACACCGACGTGCGTGACCTGGTGCGGCAGGAGTGGGCGCGGGGGCAGCACGTGGACTACATCGTGGTGGACGAGGCGCAGTTCCTCTCCCCCGGTCAGGTCGACCAGCTGGCGGAGCTGGCCGACGAGGTCGAGATCGACGTGTACTGCTTCGGGATCGCGACGGACTTCCGGAGCCGGTTGTTCCCGGGTGCCGCTCGTCTGTTCGAACTGGCGGACGAGTTGCAGCCGGTTCAGGTGGAGGTTTTGTGCTGGTGCGGACTGTCCGGGCGGTTCAACGCGCGGGTGGTGGACGGCGAGGTGGTGCGCGAGGGCGATACCGTCGTGGTGGCAGATACCGAACAATCCGTAGTTGAAACTTCAGCTTCAGCACGTTTTGAGGCCGAATTCGCTACTGTGCGTTATCAGGTATTGTGTCGCCGCCACTTTCGATCGGGTGACTTGGGGCCGGTTACCGCTCATCACGGTCAGTTACGGTTGACCTGAGCGAGACCCGAGTAGCCCATCCGGGGGATATCAGCACTAAGAAGGCCGTATTGACGTCACGCCGGAGCGCGAAATGCCTCCTACTAGGAGAAGCTGTTGCAGGCGGGTGACGCAGCTCATCGTGAGCAACGACATGGTGCCCCGGGAATCCTCCGGGGGCGTCGGTCGTTGCATAGGGTGAGCAACACCCTGGCTCCACCCCGGAGCTGACTGAAAGGACCCCATCATGGCCGACCGTGTTCTTCGTGGAAGCCGGCTGGGAGCGGTCAGCTACGAGACCGACCGCAACCACGACCTCGCCCCACGCCGCACCGTGCGCTACGCCTGCCCGAAGAACCACGAGTTCGAGGTGCCGTTCTCCGACGACGCCGAGATCCCGACGGTCTGGGAATGCCGCCTGCACGGGAGCGAATCGGAGATCGTCGATGGCGGGCAGCCCGAGCAGAAGAAGGTCAAGCCGCCGCGCACCCACTGGGACATGCTGCTCGAGCGGCGCACGATCCCCGAGCTCGAGGACCTGCTCAACGAACGTCTCGCCGAGCTGAAGGGCCGCCGCACCACCCGGTCGGCGTGACCCTCCCGGCTTCGGCCTTGTAGCCAAGCTCCCACCACAACGGAAAGGCCCCCGCGACCTCCCCCCGCGGGGGCCTTTCGCATGCCCGGACCTCCCCCGCCGGCGCACCGGAAGGGTCGCCCCGCGTACCTGGACGGTCGACCGGCGTGCCTGGAGGGTCGGCCGGGCAACCGACCGTCCAGGTACGCAAGCCGACCCTCGGGGTACGCGCTAGACCGTGCGGAAGGGGCCGCGGAGGGCGGCCCACTGCAGGAGCATGATCGTCTTGGCGTCCGCGATCTCCCCGGTGCCGATCATGTCCAGGGCCTTGGCGAACGGGAGCTCGAGGACTTCGATGTCTTCGCCTTCCTCGGCGATGCCGCCGCCTTCGCCGCGGTCGGCGGGGTCGTAGGGCGCCGCGTAGCAGTGCAGGCGCTCGGTGACCGAGCCCGGGCTCGTGTAGACGTCGAACACGTGCTCCAGCTCGCCGATGCGCACGCCCGTCTCTTCCTCGGCCTCGCGGCGGATCGCCGTTTCCGGGTCGTCGGCGTCCAGCAGGCCGGCCGCCGTCTCCACGAACATGCCGTCCGGGTGGTCGTTGACGTAGACGGGGTAGCGGAACTGGCGGGTCAGCAGGACCGTGCCGCCCTCGACGTCGTACAGCAGCACCGTGGCCCCGTTGCCGCGGTCGTAGGTCTCGCGCTGCTCGGTCGTCCAGCGGCCGTCGCCGTGCCGGTAGTCGAACGTCGTGCGGCGCAGCACGTACCAGGCCGAGGACAGCAGCTCCACGTGGGTGACCCGGACGCGCGGGTTGCGGGAGAGGCTTGTCGAAGAGGTCATGACCCGACCATAATGTGCATGATTCGGAAAGAACAAGGAGGATCGTGCATGCTGGTTGGGGAACGCCGTGAACTGTTGCTCACCCGGCTCGCCGCCGAGGGCAAGGTGCTGGCCAAGGACGTCGCCGCCGAGCTCGGGGTCTCCGAGGACAGCATCCGCCGCGACCTGCGCGACCTCGCCGCGGCCGGGCTCTGCCAGCGCGTCTACGGCGGCGCGCTGCCCGTCTCCCCTGCCGTCGCCGACTACGCGAGCCGGACGTCCATCGCCGTCGACGGCAAGGACCGGGTCGCCAAGGCCGCCGCCGCGCTGGTCCGGCCCGGCTCGACCGTCATCCTCGACGGCGGCACCACCACCCTCGCCGTCGCGAAAGCCCTCCCGGAAGACTTCGAGGCCACCGTCGTCACCCACAGCCCGACCGTCGCGGTCGCCCTGCTCGACCACCACGGCATCGAGGTGTTCCTGCTGGGTGGCCGTCTGTTCCGGCACTCCGCGGTGACCTGCGGCGCGGCCGCGGCCGAGGCCGCCGGATCGATCAGCGCCGACGTCTTCCTGCTCGGCGTCACCGGCGTCCACCCCGAAGCCGGCCTGACCACCGGCGACGCCGACGAAGCCGCGATGAAACGCACCCTGGCCCGCCGCGCGGCCGACACCTACGTCCTGGCCAGCGCCGAGAAGCTCGGCGCGGCGTCGCGGTTCACCGTGCTGCCTTTCGCCGACGTCGCCGGGATCATCACCGACGCCGACGACCAGAACGTGCAGAAACTTGCAGAGCTGGGCGTGGCGATCCTGCCGGCGTGACCTCGGCGTACCACTCGCGCCCGGCCACCAGCCCGAACAGCGGTGCCGGCAGCCACACGAGCACCCGCAGGACGCCGGAGAGCCGCCCGGGGCCACGCACGTCCGACACGTGCGCGGCCAGGGCCGCCTGCTTGCGGGCGGCGAAGCGCCGCACGTCGAACCGGTGGGTGATGGCCGAAGCCGGGCTGTAGGTGCGACCGAGCGCTTCGGCGTCGTAGTCGAACGGGATCCGCAGCGCCCGGACCACCCGCACGAACCGCTGCGCGAAGTCGCGCGGCAGGGTGGCCTCGAGCAGCCGCGTCCCGGTCAGCCGGGCGGCCCGGCGGGCCACCTCGTGCACCTTTACGTGGTCGCGGTGCCCGTAGCCGCCGTTGCCGTCGTAGCCGAGCAGCAGGTCGGCACGCTCCTCGTGCAGCACGGCCGCGAGCCGGTGCGCGGCTTCCTCGGTGTCCGCGCGGGCGAAGCGCTGCCGTCCCGGCGGGTCGGCGTAGAGCTGCGGGCCGTGGCCGCTGTCGGCGTACCCCAGGTGCACGACCCGGTGCACGCCGAGGATGGCCGCGGCGGCCTCCAGCTCGGCCCAGCGCGGTGTCGGGTGCTCGGCGGCGATGCCGTCGGTGGCCACGACGAGCACCACCCGGTGCCCGTCGGCCGCGGCGCGGGCCAGTGTGCCACCGCTGAGCAGGACGGGGTCGTCGGCGTGCGCGTGGAGGGCCACGATGGTCGTCACCGGGCCCATGATGGCCCAGAACGGGCGGAAACGGCTCAGACGCGCTTGAAAAGCCTGCGCAGCTGGTGCCAGCGGCGCTCGAGGCCCCACTTCGCCACGCGCAGGAACGCTTCCTGGATGATCGAGCCGTTCATCTTCGATTCGCCGATCTCGCGCTCGGTGAAGGTGATCGGGACCTCGACGATGGCGAAGCCGGCCTCGTCGGTGCGGATGGTCAGGTCGATCTGGAAGCAGTAGCCGTGCGAGTTGACCTCGTCGAGGGCCAGCTTCTCCAGCACCGGACGGCGGTAGGCGCGGAAGCCCGCGGTGATGTCGCGGACCGGCATGCCCAGCGCGACCTGCGAGTAGAGGTTCGCGCCGCGGGAGAGGACCTGGCGCTTGACCGGCCAGTTGACGACGCTGCCGCCCGGCACGTACCGCGAGCCGATCGCCAGGTCGGCGTCGCCGACCGCGTCCAGCAGCCGCGGCAGGTCCTCCGGGGCGTGCGAGCCGTCGGCGTCCATCTCGACGATCGTGTTGTACTCACGCGCCAGGCCCCAGCGGAACCCGGCGATGTAGGCGGCGCCGAGGCCGGCCTTCTCGGTGCGGTGCAGCACGTGGACGTGCTCGTTGGCGGCCGCGCGCTCGTCGGCGAGGTCGCCGGTGCCGTCGGGGCTGCCGTCGTCCACCACGAGCACGTGCACGTCCGGGAGTGCCTTGTGCAGGCGGTCCAGGATCGGGCCGAGGTTCTCCCGCTCGTTGTAGGTCGGGATCACCACCAGCACCGGCTCGATTTCCCGGGCCCCCCGCGGCGCCTGCGACATCCGTGCTCCTCCGATATCCGCGGCGGTCAGTCCGCCGCTTCCCCTGCCGTGCCGACGCTGGTGCGCCGCGTGCGAAAACGGAGTACGAGCCCACCGGCCACCCCGGCGATCGCCAGAGCCAGCAGCCCGTACTCCGTCCACGCACCTAGTTGATCCGACAGCGTAGTCTGCGTCCGCAGCGGGACGCGCCCGACCAGGGAATCCGCCGTGAAAAGGCCGGTTGAGCTGGTCACCGTCCCGTCGGGGGCGACGATCGCGCTGACCCCGGAGACCGCCGACACCACGACGGCCCGGCCGTGCTCGACCGCGCGCAGCCGCGACATCGCCAGCTGCTGCACGCTCATCTCGCTCTCGCCGTACCAGGCGTTGTTGGTCGGCACGACGAGCAGTTCGGCGCCGTCGCGCACGGCGTCGCGGGCCGGGTAGTCGAACGCGGTTTCGTAGCAGATGAACACGCCGACCTCGGTGCCCGCGGCGGTCATGGTCTGGTTCGCGCCGTCGCCGGGGACCATGTCGACGGTTTCGTTGTCGAGGAACGGTGTGACGAGTTCGGCGACCTTGCGGGCCGGGACGTACTCGCCGAAGGGCACCAGCTGCTGCTTGGCGTAGCGCGCGCCGGGCCCGGTCTTCGGGTCCCAGGCGATGACGGAGTTCTGCAGGTGCCCGTCGGGCAGCCGGTAGACCGCGCCGATCAGGGCGGGCACGCCGAAGTTGGCGACGAGCTGGTCGACCTGCAGGTCCGGGCCGGTGATGGTGGTGGCGCTCTCCGGCCACACCACCAGGTCCGGCTTGGGGACCTTTCCGGCCTGGATGTCCGCGAGCAGCCGCCGGCTCTCGGCGATGGTGTTGTCGCGCAGGACGGTCCGCTCCCCCTGCAGCGCGAGGCCGATGTCCGGGGCGTTGCCCTGGACGGTCGCGACGGTGCGCTCGCCGTCCTGCGCGCCGGTGCCGATCGTCGGCCACAGCGCCAGGCCGGCGACGACGGGCAGCAGCGTCCCGAAGGCGGCGAAGGCCGCGGGGCGGGTGAGCTTGCGTACTTCCCACAGCCGGGCGGTGAGGGCGGCCAGGCAGAAACCGGTGAGGACGACGGCCAGGCCGACGAGCGGGGCGCCGCCGATCGAGGCGAGCGGGAGCAACGCGCCTTCGGGCTGGCTGAAGGCGACGCGGCCCCAGGGGAAGCCGCCGAAGGGGAACCAGGCGCGCGGCGTCTCCAGCGCGATGAACACCAGTGCGCCCCACAGCGGTGCGGCGGGCAGGCGGGAGACCAGCGTGATCAGGCCGCCCGCCAGGCCGTGGTAGAGCGCGAGGGCGAACGACAGGCCCAGCCACGGCCAGGGGCCGAAGTCGGGGCCCAGGAAGTCCAGCAGCCAGGTCAGCAGCGGCAGGAAGAACACGAACCCGAACGCGAAGCCGTAGCCGAAGCCGGCCCGGAACCGGCGTCCGCGCAGCACCAGGGCGAACCCGGCGAAGGCCAGCGGGGCCAGCCACCACAGCGGGCGCGGGGCGAAGCTGAGGTAGAAGGCGAAGCCGGACGCGCACGCCGCGACGGTGCGCAGCAGCCAGGCCGGGGGGAACCGCCGCGTGCGGGCGGGCTGGTGCGGTGCGCCCGGTTCGGGGTCGGCCACGGTGACTGCCACGGGTGCCAACTCTAGGAGATGGTGTCGTGGAGGACCGCACCCGCGCGGACCGTGCGCAGGCACCGCGGGAGGGGTGCGTCCGGTTCGAGCCGGGGCAGCGGCGGGACGCCGGCGCGCGGGTCGGTGGACCAGCGCTGCACGCGGCTGTCGGGGGTGGCCACGACGAGGTCGGCGGCGTCCCAGATCGCGTAGTGCGCCGGAGCACCCGGGACGAGGCTGCCGGTGACGCCGTCGGTGACGCCCGCCGCGCGGTGCCCGGCCCGGGTGTGGGCGGTGAAGGCCGCCCGCGGGGACAGACCCGCGCCCGGTGTCCGGTGGTAGGCCGCGGCGCGGACGCTCGCCCACGGGTCGAGCGGGGTCACCGGCGCGTCGGAGCCGAAGGCGAGCAGGACGCCTTCGGCGGCCAGGGCGGCGAAGGGGTTGAGCCCGGCCGCGCGGTCCGCGCCGAGGCGTTCGGCGTACATGCCTTCCGGGCCGCCCCAGAGCGCGTCGAACACCGGCTGCACCGAGGCGGCCACGCCCCAGCCGGCCAGCAACCTGGCCTGGTCGGTGGTGACCATCTCCAGGTGCTCGAGCCGGTGGTGGCGGGAAGCCAGGGCGCGCTGCCCGACTTCCTTCTCCGCCAGCCGGAAGCCTTCGACGACCTCCGCGACGGCGGCGTCGCCGATGACGTGGAAGCCGGCCTGGAGCCCGGCTTCGGTGCAGGCGGTGAGGTGCTCGGCGATGCGGTGGGCGTCGAGGTAGCGCGTTCCCTCGCCGGGGTGGTCGGCGTAGGGCGCGCTCAGGGCGGCGGTGTGGGAGCCGAGAGCGCCGTCGACGAACAGGTCGCCGGCCAGGCCGCGGGCGCCGAGTTCGCGGGCGGTCTCGACGGCGCCGAGCTCGCCCCAGTACGCGACGACTTCCGGGGTGCCCGGGCCGGCGAGGGCGAGGAGGGCGGTGAGGTCGTCGCGGCCGGAGATGTCGGGGCCGGCACATTCGTGGACGCTCACGATGCCCTGCTGCGCGGTCTCGGCGAGGAAAGCCCGCTGGGCGCGTTCGCGCTGCTCGGGGGTGATGGCGGCGCGCACGGCCGCGCGGACGGCGTGGTGGGCGGCGCGGGTGAGCGGGCCCTCGGGCGACCAGCCGTCGGCGGTGCGGGCGGCCGGGGCCAGCTCGACCAGGGCGGTGGAGACGAGCGCGGAGTGGACGTCGACGCGGCTGAGGTAGACCGGGGTGCTCCCGGCGGCGGCGTCGAGCTCGGCGCGGCTGGGCAGGCGCGGGTCGCTCCAGGTGGTCTCGTCCCAGCCGTGGGCGAGCAGGACCTGCCCGGGCACGGCGGCGTCGCGCACGCGGGCCAGCAGGTCGGCGCCGCCGCGGACGCCGGTGAGGTCGAGGCCGGTCAGGTGCAGGCCGGTGGCGGTGGCGTGGACGTGCGCGTCGACGAAGGCGGGGGCGACGAAGGCGCCGTGGAGGTCGACGACTTCGGCGTTCGCGTGCAGGGCGCGGGCGGGGGCGTCCTGGCCGACCCAGACCACGGTGCCGCCGGTGACCGCCATCGCCGTGGCGTCGGGGCCGGCCGGGGTGTAGATGCGCCCGCCGAGCAGGAGCGTCGTGTGTTCGTCCGTCACGCCCCTGAGTCTGCCCCCTGCGTCCACGTGGGGGACGGCGGCCCAGCAGGCAGGAAGATTTACTCCGTGAGAACGTTATGACAGGATATTTTAACGCGTTCCCGACGACTAGGAGTACAAGTGACTGCGATCCAGGAACCTGTGACGCCTGCCGCCGCCTTCGACCAGCCCTACGAGTACGCCCGCGCCGAGCTGGTGGAACCCGACTGGCGCCGCTTTCCTGGCTGGCACGACGTCACCGAAGCCGAGTGGCGCGACGCGCAGTGGCAGCGGGTGCACTGCGTCCGCAACGTCAAGCAGCTGCGCGCGCTGATGGGCGACCTGCTGGAGGAGCGCTTCTACGACGACCTGCTCGCCGACCAGCGCGAGCTGGCCACGATGTCGATGCTGCTGCCCCCGCAGATGCTCAACACGATGGCCCCGACCGCGGGCACCGACCCGGCGAAGGTGACCGAGGCGTTCTACGCCGACCCGATCCGCCGTTACATGCTCCCGGTGCGCAGTGACCGCGACCCGGTCTGGGCGAGCCACCCGCACTCCGAGCGCGACTCGCTGCACGAGGCCGAGATGTGGGTCGTGGAGGGGCTGACCCACCGCTACCCGACCAAGGTGCTGGCCGAGATGATCTCGACCTGCCCCCAGTACTGCGGCCACTGCACCCGCATGGACCTGGTCGGCAATTCGACGGAGACGGTCGAGAAGCACAAGCTCTCGTTGAAGCCGGTCGACCGCCAGGACGCGATGATCGCGTACCTGAAGAAGACCCCGGGCGTCCGCGACGTCGTGGTCTCGGGCGGCGACGTGGCCAACGTGCCGTGGCCGCAGCTGGAGTCGTTCCTCATGCGCCTGATGGACATCGACACCGTCCGCGACATCCGCCTGGCGACGAAGGCCCTCGCGGCGCTCCCCCAGCACTGGCTCCAGCCGAAGGTCGTCGAAGGCCTCGAGCGCGTCGCGGTCACCGCCCAGCGCCGCGGCGTCAACCTGGCGATCCACACCCACGTCAACCACGCCCAGTCGGTGACGCCCCTGGTCGCGGAGGCAGCCCAGACGGCGCTGAACGTCGGCGTCCGGGACGTGCGCAACCAAGGGGTGCTGATGCGCGGGGTCAACGCGACCCCGGCGGCGCTGCTGGACCTGTGCTTCGCCCTGCAGGGGGAAGCGAACATCCTGCCGTACTACTTCTACATGTGCGACATGATCCCGAACGCCGAGCACTGGCGGGTATCGGTGCACGAGGCGCAGGAGCTGCAGCACTCGATCATGGGCTACCTGCCCGGGTACGCGACGCCGCGGATCGTGTGCGACGTGCCGTACGTCGGGAAGCGGTGGGTGCACCAGCTGGCCGAGTACGACCGGGAGCTCGGGATCTCCTACTGGACCAAGAACTACCGGACGGGGATCGAGCTGGAGGACCCGGAGGCCCTGCAGCGGCGGTACCCGTACTACGACCCGATCTCGACGCTGCCCGAAGCCGGCCAGACCTGGTGGGCGAACCGCTCCCACTGACCCCTCGGACGTTCGAGCTGGTCAGAGCCGGTGTGGACCGGAAATCGTGGGGCCACCGTGGCGGTGTCCGGAATGGACGCCCGCCACGGTGGCCCCTCGCCGGGTCCGGGTCCTCAGAAGCCGGCCGCCTGGGCCGCGTTGAGCACCGGCACCCACGTGTTCGACGCGGCGCGCGCGTAGAACGCGTTGGTCGACCGGTCGCTGCCGGAGGTGACCGCGAGCAGCTGGTTGCTGCTGTTGATCACCGGGCCGCCGCTCCAGCCACCGAACGCGACGCAGTTGTTGGTGAACAGGTAGGTGTCGCCGTTGAAGCCGCCGACGTCCCGCCCGTTGCCGATGCAGTGCAGCTGGTTCTGGCCGCCGTACCGTTCCTGCGGGTAGCCGTGGGTGTCCCAGCCGTTGATGGCGCCGGAGTTGTTCGGCACCCAGCCGAGGCCGCCGACCACGTTGGTGATCTTGGACGCGCCCTGCGCGGCGATCGCCACGGCCGCCACGTCGTCCTCATGGGTGACGCCGTCGTTGCCGTGGTTGAAGTACGTCGTCGGGATCCAGAAGGTCGCGGCGTTCCAGGTGCCCAGTGGCCGGCTGTTGTTGTCGTAGGACGGGATGAAGATGAAGTTCTGGCTCCACACCGCCTGGCCGGCCGCGCCCTGGAACACGCAGTGCGCCGCGGTGGCGACCACGCTCTTGCCGCTGGAGTTGATCACCGAACCGGAACAGACGTAGGTGAGGCCGTCCCGGGGATCGACGAAGAACACCTTCCCGGTCACCCGCGACTTGAAGTCCGCCGTGTAGGGCCGGGCGACCTGCGCGTTGCCGAACTGATCCCCGCCGGGGGTCAGCACCGGGGACGCCGACTCGGTTCTCGCCGCGACCTTCGGCGTGTCCTGGGCCACGGGTCTGGCACTGCGCAGCCGCTCCGGCGTCCAGAACTCTTCCTTCTGCCCCTGGGTGGACCGGTCGAACCGCGGAGACTGCACGACACCGTCCGCCGACGCCGCGGACGCGACCGGCGCGGACCCGACCAGCGCGCCGCCGGCCACCAGGCCGGTCACCGCCAATAACGTCTTCAGCCGCAAAGCGCGGATTCCCATATATCCTCCTCGAAATGGATGCGATTACCGCCGCGAAACAGGCATGACGCCCTCGCGAAATAGCACCGGATGCAACCACGCGATCAGTGGATTCGACAGCCTCGTCGATGTGACAGCACATCGTGTGCCGTCGCACAGTGTTCCAAGCTGCCACAAGGGATGTCAACACAAGGACGATGATCGGTAAATCGCCATGATTCTTTTCTCGGCGAGCCACGGGAACAAAACGTGAAACTTTCGGAGCCGATTCGGCCGATGAGTCCAAGCCTTTGAACACAACGGGACGACCGCGAGGCACGCTCGATTATCAGGGTCGCGGGTTTACTGTCAACGCCCGAGAGGGCGCTACTTCGGAGAGGTTTTTCCGGCCGACGATGTCCCGCTTTTGGCTCCGGACGCGGCCGAGGCGGCGCCCGGTCGAGCCGCCGCCCATCGGGCCGTCGGCGCCCTTGAAGGCCGCCGTGCCCGGATCGCTTCGGACCACAGCACCGCTACGCGGTCCATTCCCGGTTCTCGGTTCATCCCGCGGTGAACTCGTTCAGCGGGTCGGTGTGCACGGGCGTCCACCCCAGCTCGCGCTGCGCCTTGGCCGGGGTGAGCTGCTGGTCGAGGGCGAACGCGTCGGCGATCGGGCCCATCTGCTCGCGGGCCTGCTCGATGCCGAGGGAGACGGTCTTCCCCTCGAGCCCGGCGGCGCGAGCGCACGCCTCGGCGACTTCCTTGGCCGTTGGGTTGACCCCGCCGACCCCCAGGTACACCGAGCCCGCCGGGGCCGACAGCGCCGCCGCATACAGCCGGGCGAGGTCGTCGAGGTGGATCAGGGCCCAGTGGTTGCCGCCGTCGCCGATGTACGGGATCGCGCCGCTCTGCTTGCCCGGCTGGACGAAGAAGATGTCGATCAGGCGGTTGTCGCCGCCGTAGAGCAGGCCGGGCCGGACGACGACCGGCCGTCCACCGTCGGCGGCCCGGGCCAGCACCGCGTCTTCGACGGCCTGCCGCCAGGCCACGATCGCCGGCGGGTTCCACGGCGCGCTCTCGTCCTGGACGCCGTCGGTGTCGCCGTGGACCCAGCTGCCGCCCGTGTGCACGTAGGTGCCGGCCCCGACGCCGTCCTGCATCGCGGTGGCGGCCGCCAGGTCCTCCTCGCCGCTGGTGGCCTGGGCGAGGTGGATCACGGCTTCGGCCCGCGCCGCTGCCTGGTTGAGCACGTCGAGGTCGGTCAAGCCACCACGGACCGCGCTCGCCCCGGCGGCGACCACGGCCGCCTCGGCGCGCTCGCTGCGCGCGAGCGCCTCGACGGTGTGCCCGTGCCGTACCAGCTCGCCGATCGTCGCGCGGCCGATGTAGCCCGAGCCGCCCGTGAGGAAGATCTTCATCACTGTCCCTTCACCCGTGTTTCGTTCCTCCTCCACGGTGGCCCGTGCCCCCGCGGTGCGTCCAAGACCCGTTCCGCGCGCTGTGATGCCTCGAGGGCATCACCGACCTGCGATGATGGGAGCGGGAGGTGCGCCGACGTGGACTTCGACCTGCGAAAGCTGCGGTACTTCGCCGCGGTCGCCGAAGAGCTGCACTTCGGGCGGGCCGCCGCGCGGCTGCACATCGCCCAGCCGGCGTTGTCGCGCCAGATCCGCGCCCTCGAGAACGAGCTGAAGACGCCTTTGTTCGTCCGCGACCGCCGGACCACGGTCCTCACCGCGGCGGGCGAACAGCTCCTCGCCGACGCCCGGGACCTGCTGGCGGCGGCCGAAGCCGTGCACCGGAGGGTCACCGCCGCGGCCGAGGCGAAGCCGGTGCTCACGATCGGGTTCATGCCGGGCATCGTGGTCACCCCAGCGGTGCAGGTACTGGCCCGGAAGCGACCGGACGTCAGCGTCCGGCTGCTGCGCACCAGCTGGCACGACCAGGTGGAGGTCGTCCACGACGGCCGCGTGGACGTCAGCATCGTCCGGCTGCCGGTCGACCAGCGCGGCCTGTCCGTGCGGCCGCTGTTCACCGAACCCCGCGTCGTGATGGTGCCCGCCGGGCATCGGCTGGCCGGGAAGGAGTCCGTGTCGGTCACCGAACTCGCCGACGAGCACCTGCTGCAGGACCCCGACGCCGTCCCGGAGTGGCGGGACATCGCCCTCGAACTGCGCAAGCCGGACCGCCCCGAAGTCCCGCGCATCCACAGCGTCGAAGAGAAACTGGAACTGGTCGCCGCCGGAGCGGGGATCAGCGTCATCCCCCTGTCGACGGCCACGTTCTACACCCGCACGGACGTCATCGGCATCCCGGTCGAAGACATCGGGCCGAACCAGGTGTCCCTGGCTTGGCTCGCAACGCGCCGGTCACCCCTGATCGACGCCTTCCTCGACGCCGCGGCCGGCCTGGTGCCCCAGCCCGGCACCACCCCCGCGCGGCCGGACGCAGCCAGGTCATTCGATACCGGCCCTAACCCGCTCGCCGGTCAACGATGAGGATCGGCGTCCCGGAGACGGTGACACTGTCCCCCGCCCGCACCGGTCGGCTGGTTCCGTCGAGGCCGCGTACCTCCTCGGCGTGCGGTGGGACCGATGTCGTCGCGGTGCCCTCGTGCGTCCAGCGGATCGTCAGCAGCCGTCCGTCGTCCGCGGTGAACTCGCACTGCCACACGTTGGCCGGCAGGTCGATGGCGAGCCCCTGACCGCACGACCGGGTGCTGGTGCGGGTCAGCCACCGTTGCAGCTCCTCCACCGCGAGCGCGGCCCGGGTGGGTGGGCCGCCGACGGCCTGCAGCGCAATGGGCAGGTTGCCGCTGCCCCAGTTGTAGAAGTAGGTGCGTTCGAGGCCGAAGTCGGAGCCGTAGATCGCCACCAGGTAGAACCGGGTGGCGTAGTCGACCGCGTGTTGCTCGTCGAGCTGTTCGTCCCGTACGTACTCGTAGGTGACGCCGGTGTTCCACAGGCGTGGATGGACGCCCGCGTCGTGCAGGGCGCCGTCGATCTGCTGCAAGCGTCCGACCATGGTTTCCGGCGGGTCGGCCGCGTGCTGCTGGTGCAGGTTGATGCCCGCGACGTCGCAGTAGTCGTAGCCGCGCAGCTCGACGAACCGGCGCAGCACGGCACGGCCCTCGCTGGTCCACAGCCGGTCCATCGACGGGCACACCACGGTCGCGTCCGGGGCGACGGCCTTGATGGCCCGCGCGGCCAGCCTGGTCATCTCGACCAGGATCTCCGTCGAACCGGAGAAGTAGCGCCGGTCGTTGGCGTGGACCCACACCTCGTAGGCGCCGATGCGGCCCTGGTAGCGGGCCGCCAGCGTGCTGACGAACTGTTCCCACACCGCCAGGTCGTCGGGTGGCGCGCTGCGGGAACCGTCGTCGTAGGGCGCCTTCTGGCCGGTAGGGGCGGCCCACGCCGGGGTGCCACCGAGGACGAGCGTCGAGGGCAGGTCCGACTTCCGCGCGCCGTCCACCAGCCGGTCGAGGATGTGCCAGTCGTAGGTGTCGCGCCGCGGCTGCAGGCTCGCCCACCGCGTGCGGCTGTCCCAGAACCGCAGGCTGCCGACCTGGAAAGACGGCATCACCCCGCTCGAGGAGGACGCCGTGACCCCGAACAGCGACGGCACCAGAGGTCGTTCGCGCTGCCACGACGGGCCGGCGATCTGCTGCCGGGCGGGGACGGTCCCGACGTCCGCGCTGCCGGCCGCCACCACCAGGAGGACGAGCACCAGGACGAGCCCGGCGGACACCGCGGAAAGGGTACGCGGACGCGGCAGCCATCGAGATTCCGGCACGGGCGGAATTATTTCCGAAGAATCCGAACGCGCGGTCTCCGGAACGACCGCCTGACCGGTCGCCGACTTCCACTGCGCCAGCAGTTCGACCAGTTCACCGTCGCCCGCCGAACACGCCGTGGCGATTCCCACCACGGTCCGGTAATCGGCCGGAACAGTCGTTCCCGCGCAGTACCGGTGCAGTGTCGAACTGCTCAGGTGCGACTTCTTGGCCAACTCCGCATAACTCAGCCCACTGCGCTGCTTGAGCAGCGTGAGATGACCCGCAAGGTCTCCTGTGTCTCCCCGCACACCAACCGCCCCTCCCCAAGCCTTCGGTGCCGCGGGCCAGTATGCCAGCCGTCCCACGCGCCGCGATATCAGCTGGTCAGGGCATGTCGAACCATGCCGGGACGGCGCTGGGTTGTCCGTCTGAGGGGTCACCGGCATTGTGGGCTCCGACCGCATTCGCGGACTTCACTCCGAATCACCGCTATCGAAGTCGGCATGCTCACTGTGGGCTCCGGCAGGGCTGGTCGGATCGATTGCTCGGGAGGACTCCATTGCCACCATTCAAGGGGACGCTGCTCAGGCTCGCGGCATCGGTCGCGGCCACGGCGCTGGCACTCACCGCGGCGCCCGCGATGGCCACCGCAGCGCCGCAGGCCGAGTCGCTGTACTGGATCCGGTTCGCGGGAGGTGTCCAACGCTGCCTGGACTCCAACTCCCAAGGCGACGTGTACACCCACGACTGCCAAGACGGGAACAACAACCAGAAGTGGGACAACTACACTCCCGGCAAGTTCCGGAACAAGAAGACCGGCCTGTGCCTGGCCGGCGGGCAATCGTCGGTGTTCACCACCTCCTGCACGGTCAACGCGTCCGACTGGACGACGTCATCCTCGACGAAGAAGCGGTTCACCAACGTGTCGACCGGCCTCTGCCTGCACAACCAGGGCGGAGCCGGACAAGCGGTCGGACTGCGGGCCTGCGTGTCGGGCACCGCGTACTGGACCGAAACGAGGTTCAGCAGCTGACCAGGCGGTAAGCCGCTCGTGGAGCAGCGGCCACTGGCAATTCACGGTCGAGTCGACCGGGAAATCATTCGAACGCGAGGAGACAGCTCATGTCCATGTCGGCAGTCATCACGTCGGGACGCGCCATCGCGATCGCCGCACTGGCCTGCGCTGGTGCCGCGATCGCGCCGATGACGGCTGAAGCCGCCGCAGCGGCTCCGGCCTCACCGGCGGCATACGAGTGCACCGCGGGCTACGTGTGCTTCTACCAAGGATCCAACGGCACGGGACGACGCTGCCAGTACTCCCAGAACAACCCCAAGGCGAACGAGATCTGCAGCTGGGGCCTGGTCAATCCGAAGTCGATCAGCAACCGCACCACCAAGAAGGTCACCTACTACACGGAGCAGGACTACGACAACAAGATCGGCAGCACCACGGCCGGAAACAGCGGCAACCTGGCCGGGAACTACACGGTGCGATCGTTGAAGTTCTGACGGCCACCCGGCGGCGCACGACGACCGTCGGCTTGCCGAATTCCCCCCAAGCTACGCCGCTCGAGAAGTGTGGCGAGAGAGTGCGGCCAGCTCGGCCTGCGCGGCACCCTCTCGGCCGCCGGGGGGGTGTTCGAGCTGGTCAGAGCCGGTGCGGGCCGAGTGCGCCCGCCTGACCGGCTCGAACACTTTCCCGGACTTCGCGTGTCGCCGACGGCCCTTCGCCGCCAGAACCGGCGCACCACCGGCGGTCGGGCCGGGTCCCTAGTCCAGCAGGAGCGGGGACGGCAGGTGGTGCCCGGGATGCATGCGGAGCAGCCCGTGCACCACCCCGGCCAAGCCGGACATCAGGCTCGGGGAGAAGGCCTCGCGGGCCAGGCCGCCGACCGGGCCGCGCTGTTCCAGGCCGGTCAGGAGCTCGGCGTCGATCTCGTCGCGGTCCGGGCCGTTCCAGGAGGGTTCAGCCGGCCGGATGGCGTCGAGGATCTCCCACATGCCCATGTCTCCGTGGCACAGCGTGTGGCTCCAGCCGAAGCCTTCGGCGGCGCTCGCGCGGGCGGCGCGGGACGCCATCTCCAGCCACCGCTCCTCGCCGGTCCGGCGGTGCAGGTCGAGCGCCGCCAGCCCGATGCCGGCGCTGCCGTGGCACCAGCTGGTGAAGAAGTCCTCCTCACTGCCGATGCGGGCGTCGAACCAGTTGCCCTCCTCCGGCCGGTACAGCCATTCCTGGTAGGCGAACGCCCGCTCCGCCAGCTCCCGCCAGACGGTCCGTTCCGCCGCCGTGCCGGCGTCGCTGAGCGCGAGCCGCATCAGCGTCCAGCCGATGCCGGTCGCGCCGTGGGCGAAGCCGCCGATGCCCTCGGGGTTGAGCCGGGTGGGCCAGCGCGCGCCGTACTCCTCGTGCACGGCCAGCTCCACCAGGCGGTTCCCGACCGCCGCGGCCACCGGCAGCCACTCCGGCCGGCCGGTGGCCGCGAGGCCGAGCAGCGGCACCCCGGCGCCCGCGACGCCGTTGAGCAGGTCCACCTCGCGGTCCTCGGCGATCCTGCGGCCGTCGGAGAACTGCCCGGCCCGCTCGGCCGCCCGCTCCGGCAGCCAGTCCCAGCCCAGCACGCGGTGCAGTGCGAGCCACGTCCACACCTGCGACGCCGCACCGCTGAACGCCCCGGCCGACGGTGTCTCCGTCAGCTCCTCGACGCTCATCAGCACCTTCAGCGCCCCGTCGAAGCACTCCTGCACGCCGTCGACCTCGTCGGCGCGGCCGGCGCGCACTTCGGCCAGGTATTCCGCCAGCGTGAGCACCACCCCGCCCTGGCCGGTGTACAGGTCGGCGGGCAGGACGCGGATCGACCAGCCAGCCGGGGTGAACACCGGGCTGATCCACGTGACCGTGCCGTCCGCGCCGCGCACGCCGCCGTCGCACAGCTGCCCGACCAGCCGCGCGGCCAACGCCCGCCGCCGGCGGTCCCGGTCGCGGCAGTGCGGCTCGTGCGCCGGGAACCGGCGGCGCGACGGCAGGGTGCGTTCGTTGAGGTAGGCGCCGACGAGGGCGTCCTGGATGATCGACTCCTCGAACGGCAGGTCCGCCCCGCGCCAGTCGGCCACCGACGTCGCGATCGCCGTGTCGTCGACGGTGAAGCTGAACAACGGGACGTCCCCGGCCAGCAGGTCGGCGATCTCCGCGTCGATGGTCGGCCGGTCCTGGGGCGCGCCGTGCAGGACCTGCGCGTTGCGGAGCAGGATGTCCCGCCCCCGTTCGATCGCGGCCGCTTCGTCGTGCAGGGACGCCGGATGCCACAGCATCCGGCCGATGTCGACGTAGGCCTGCGTCGGCCGCAGCAGCCGGCGGGCTTCGACGCCGTCGAAGTGCCGGAGCAGGTGGTGCACGTCGCCGGCCGGACGTGCGTCGAGGCGCCGCAGGTGCGCGGTCATCTCCTGGAACCCTTCGAGCACGCGGTCCCAGTGGGCGTGCAGCACCGGCTTCGGGCTGGGGTGGTTGCCCGCGGCCGGCACGTCGACGAGATCGACCTGGAAGCGCGCGGCGGCCGTGCCCACGTCCGCGATCACCGGCGCCGGGATGCGGGGCTGCTGCCCGGGCAGCGCGCCGATCCCCGAAATGTCCACCCCGCCCAGCGCGTATCCCGTGCCGCGCACCGGGAGCAAGCCGGTGCGCAGGACCGTCCGGCGGATCGCCGCGGTCGCGACGTCCACGGCGTCGCCCTGCCCGCTGGCCGGGAACTCCGCAGGTGCGTCGAACAACGTCTCGGCGTCCACGACGACCGGCACCGGACCCGCCGCGATCATGTTCTCCGCGTGCATGTCGGTGCCGCCGCACAGCCGCAGGATCGCCAGCCAGTGCCCGATGTTCCGGTAGAAGACGCCCAGCTCACGCTCGTCGGCGCAGTAGCGCGGCTCGACGTGGTCGGCCCACCCGTAGCCCGCACGCAGCAGCACCCGCGGCACCCGGATCCGCTCGGCGGGCACCGGCGCGCCGGGGAACCGGGCGTAGACGTCCCGGATCAGTGCCGCGAGCGCCACGTCGATCGCCGAGTTCCGCGGCTTGTACATGACGGTCCCGGCGCCGACGTCGACCCGGCTGACCGTCAGGCCACCCCGGTGCGTGTCACCCCGCCCGAACACGACGGCCTTCAGTGGTCCGCGCAGCTCCTCGGCGAAGGCCGGGCGGTCCGCGGCCAGCCGGGCGGCGAAACCGGCGACGGCCGCGACGGAGGCCCGCGCCACCCGCTCGACTCGCCGCGGCAGTACCGGGTAACGCCCTTCGATGCTCGTCAGGTAGCCCTCGCGCATCGCTTCTTCGACGTAGTCCGCCCAGATTTCACCGTCTCCGGCCGAGCCGGCGGCCAGCCGCCGCGCGTGCAGCTCGATGAGGAACACCCGGGACAGCTTCGCGTGCAAGGACTGCACCAACGCGTCGGTCCCGGCCGCCAGGACCAGAGCGCGCTCGTCCGGGGCCAGACCGGGAACCGCGTCGAGCTCGTCCGCCAGTGCGTTCCGCCACGGCCTGCCGATCCGTTCCACGGGGCCGCCGAACGGGAGGGTTTCGTTGTCCACTGAATCGAGCATGCCGGCCTCCGCCTGATCCGATCCGAGTGCGCCCGCGCACTCCCCGAGGGGAATGGCGGGCGCGTACCGACAATCGACCTCGTCAGCAGCACCAGCTGCCGTGGGAGCCGGTCGGGCTGGAACAGAACGCGTACAGCATGTCGGTCGGGTCGACCAGCGCGGCCTCGGCGGCGTTCCCGCCGACGTACAGCGGGCCGGCCGGGTTCGCCAGGCCGTGTACCGATTCCGACCCCGACAGCCAGCCTTCCAAAACGGTCGCGGAATCCACAGTTTGCACGATTAACCTCCAGTACGACGAAGGATCCGAACACTTCGAGCCCAGTGTAGGCATTTGCACGCCAACGCTTCTTCGGCCATTCGGACGCAAACATGGGACACAGGCAATGTGGTCATGATCGATTTGTGTCCGATTTTCGGAAATTCGCTCGCCAAACGACGGTTCCCATTAATGGGTCACCGTTCCTCCGCAGGCAACGCCGGCTGCGCCGTGGACTGTCCCATGGGCCGTCGACAAACCGTCGACAAACCGTCGACAGTCCGACGGCGCCGCACGAGGCGACCGCGCGGGGCGGGCGGCGAGCCGGCGCGGTCCCGGCCGGCGCCCTGCCGGTCGGCGGGTGATCAAGCTGTGCTCGCAGTTGCCGCCGTACAGCCCGGCGAGCCCGGGTATCCCGAAAATCCTCGGCCGGTTATTGCGGGCGACCGCTGCGATAATTCACCTCCACTGAGAACAAAAGACTGTTCTGTCGAAATAGCCTGGTCATCGGCCCGGAAATTCGAGGTCCCACACTCCGTCGAATTGCCGGTACTTTCGCGTTCATTCCGTTTGTCCGTGTTCTGTGTTACCGTCGGACCCGGCCGGCACACCACAGTGCTCGCCGGGCCGGTCCGTGGGGGGTCCGATGCGCCGTCTTGCCGTCCTGGTTCTCGCGGTGCTGTGCGCGATCGTCGCCGGCCCGGTACCGCTTGCCGCGAATGCCGCGGCCGTCGCGGTCGCACCCAAGCCGCCGCTGTCCACGCCGTGGACCTCCCAGGTGAACACCAGCAATCCGCTGGCCGAGTACCCGCGTCCGCAGCTGACCCGGCCCGACTGGCAGTCCCTCAACGGTGAATGGGAGTTCCTCAACCCCGCCACCGGAGCGAACGGCAGTGTCGACCGCTACGCCGCACCGCCGCTCGGGCAGACGCTGCCCGAGCGCATCCTCGTGCCCTACCCCGTCGAGTCGGCGTTGTCGGGCATCATGCGCAACGACGACCGGGACCTGATGTTCTACCGCCGCACCTTCACCGTGCCGCAGGCCTGGGCCGGCCGGCACGTGCAGCTGCACTTCGGCGCCGTCGACTACGAGGCGACGGTGTGGGTCAACGGCGTCCAGGTCGCCACGCACAAGGGCGGCTACGACCGGTTCGAAGCCGACATCACCGCCCGGCTGAACGGCGGCACCAACGAGCTGGTCGTCCGCGTCTACGACCCGACCGACGGCCGCGGCGAGAAGCAGCCGGTCGGCAAGCAGGCCACCACCCCCGCGGACATCTTCTACACGCCCACGTCGGGAATCTGGCAGACGGTCTGGCTCGAGCCGACCGCCCCGTCGTCGGTCCTGTCGGTCGACATCGTCCCGAACCTCGCGACGGACACCGCGCGCGTGCGGGTGTCGGGCCGCGGCGACGTCAGCGGGTATTCCGTGCTCGCCGAGGCCATGACCGGCGGCGCCGTCGTCGGCACCGCGACCGGCGGCTTCACCGAGTTCGCCGTGCCGGTGCCGGACGCGCGGCGGTGGTCACCGGACGACCCGTTCCTCTACGACCTGCGCGTGTCGCTGCGGGACGCCACGGGCGCGACGGTCGACCAGGTGGTCAGCTACTTCGGCATGCGCGAGATCGGCACGAAGAACGTCAACGGCGTGCTGCGCCCGACGCTCAACGGCGAGTTCGTCTTCCAGATCGGCACCCTGGACCAGGGCTTCTGGCCGGACGGGCTGTACACCGCGCCCACCGACGAGGCGCTGGCCTCGGACCTGCGGAAGCACAAGGACCTCGGCTTCACCATGGTGCGCAAGCACATCAAGGTCGAACCGGCACGCTGGTACTACTGGGCCGACCGGCTCGGACTGCTGGTGTGGCAGGACATCCCGTCGACACAGTGGAACGACCACGACCGGACGCCGGCGCAGATCGCCGAGTTCGAGACCGAGGCGCGCGAGATCGTCGACGAACACCGCTTCTCCCCCGCCGTCGTGACCTACGTCCCCTTCAACGAGGGCTGGGGCGAATGGAACCTCGACGAGACGAAGCGGGTCACGACCAGCTTGAAGAACTACGACCCGAGCCGGCTGGTCGACCCGCAAAGCGGCTTCAACTGCTGTTACGCCAAGGGCGACCCGGGCACCGGCGACATCATCGACTGGCACGTCTACACCGGCCCGGACGCGCCCCGGCCGTCCGGGACCCGGGTGTCGGTCCTCGGCGAGTTCGGCGGCCTGGGCCTGCGCAACCCGGGCCACGAGTACAGCCCGACCGGCAACTTCTTCGCCTACGAGCAGATGGCGAGCGCCGACCAGCTGAACGACCGCTACACCGGGATGGTCCGGGACATCCGGCAGCTGATGACCACCAGAGGCCTGTCGGCCTTCGTCTACACCGAGCTCACCGACGTCGAAGGCGAGTACAACGGCCTGTTCACCTACGACCGCCGCGTGCAGAAGGTCGACACCGCCCGCGTCCGCGCCGCGCACGCCGACCTGATCGCCGCCTCGCGGAACCTGAACGCGGCGGAGCCACTCACCCTCGGGCACGTCCGGTCCTTCCGGGTGACCACGCCCGGGTACACCGACCGGTTCCTGCGGCACTCCGACTCCTTCGCCCGCACCGACGTCCTCACCACCGGCAGCGCCGACGTCGCCCGGCAGGACGCCTCGTTCCGCACCGTCGCCGGCCTGGCCGACCCGCGGTGCTTCTCCTTCGAGTCGGTCAACTTCCCGGGGTACTACTTGCGCCACGCCGACAACCGGGTCCGCATCGACAGCGACACCGGCGGCTCGTTCGCCGCGGACGCCACCTGGTGCAGCCGGCCCGGGCTCGCGGCGGGCGGAACGTCGTTCGAATCGCTGAACTTCCCCGGCCGGTACCTGCGCCACTACGCCGAAACCGTTTACCTGGCCGTCAGCGGCGGACCGAACCCGTGGGACACGGCGACGAGCTTCGCCGCCGACGCGACCTGGGACGTCTCGGCGCCGGCGCTGTGGCGCAGCTCGGTGCTGCTCTCCGCGAACGCCCGCCAGTCGCTGCGGGTGACGACGTGGGGATACACCGACCGGTACCTGCGCCACCAGAACAGCCTCGCCTACACCGAGCTCGTCACCGGCGGCAGCAGCACGCTGCTCAAGCAGGACGCCACCTTCACGGTGCGGCGCGGGCTCGGGGACTCCTCGTGCTACTCCTTCGAGTCGGTGAACTACCCCGGCACCTTCCTGCGTCACCAGAACGGCCGCGTCCGCATCTCCCCGGACGACGGAACGGCCCTGCTGCGCGCGGACGCGACGTTCTGCACCCGGCCCGGCCTCGGCGGCACCGGCGTGACCTTCGAGTCGCTCAACTACCCCGGCACGTTCCTACGCCACTACGACGCCCAGGTGTACGTGGTCGCGGGCGGCAGCACGGGCGCCGACCGGCCCCAGACCCTGACGGCCGACACCAGCTGGACCGTGGCGGCGCCCTGGGCCCCGTGACGTCCGCCGGCGAACGGCGGGCACGGACGGCGTGGGCTCGCTGCGCCGGGCTCAGGCCGGGCGGAAGCCGCCCAGGCAGGGGTAACCCGGCAGGCCGGCCTTGGCCGGTTTGCCCGCCGGCGGGCGGCCCAGCAGCCACAGCTGCCCGGTCACCGCGACGTTCGCGGCCAGCGAGACGTCGGCGACGAGCCGGAACCGCGCCTGCTGCCCGTCCGGGTACAACGCCCAGCCCGTGAGCCGGACCGCGGTGCGGGCTCGGGGCACGAACGGCGTGTCGAGCGCGACCCGCAGCTCGACCCAGCCTTCCTCGGTGATCGGACGGCGAACCCGCAGGCTTCCGACGGCCATCAGCATCCCCAGCATCAGGAAAACCGCGCTGCCCCCGGCGATGCCGCCGATCCCCGCCGCGTCCGCGATGCCACCGGGTTCGAACTCCAACGACGTGGTGAGCGTGAGCCCCGCCGCGCCCAGCACCAGGAACGTCACCCCGGTACTGGCCGACCGCCGGAACTGGAACGCCCGGTGCGCGGCGAGCACCGGATCACGCGAGGGCGGCGTCGGGTGACGCGGGACGAACTCGGCGGGCACCGCGCCGGCATCGGGTGCCTCCGCGATCCGGCCGGCCCGCAACCACATCGCCCCCGGCACCCGGACGAACACCCGCTCACCCGTGCCGAGCACCCACAGCCGTCGCTCGCCGGCCAGCTGCACCCGCGGCCCGTCGGGGAGACGGGTCCGCAGCCACCGCCCGTCCGGTAGCCGCACCGATACCCGCGACCCCTTCGTGAGCAACCCGTCCGCGGCGACGTCGAGCCGGTGGTACGGCTCCCCGAAGTGCCCCTGGACGCGCCGGTAGAGGATCAGGACGTAGGTCCACACCCCCAGCAGGCCACCGAAAACGCCGAAGTAGAGGTAGGGCAGCGTGTTCCCCCAGCCTTCGGTGAGCACGAGCAGCACACCCAGCATGACGAGCGCACCGCTGAGTCCCATGCGGACAATGGTCAGCCCGGTCAATTTCTGGACAAACCCGGCAAACAGCGAGTCGGCCCCGGACGGCACATTCGGAACAGGTTCGTAGACGCGAACTCTGTCCGCGCCGGTAATGCTGTCCATGCCTTGTCCCCCATCGCTCCCGTGTGCTCGGCCGTGGCAGCGTATCCGGCAAGGGGAAACCGGGCACGGGTACACGGCCGTGGCCGTGCAGCACTGCCTGACCGGCCCGCCGGCGCAACCCACATTCAGGTGATTTTCAGAATGATTTACCGACGATATTCGCCGATGACCCGTGATGTTTTCACGCGACCACGCTGCTCCGTTCAGCGAGCAAATCCACCCGTTGAGTCCACATTCCGTCCCGGGGCAGGACGATAGGATCGACCGCACACCGGTACACACACAGAATGTGATCAGTCCATGACGACTATGGAAACCGGAGAATCGGCCGCCCTGCTCAGAAAGCTGGCCGTGCCGCTTGTCGGGAACTGTCCCAACCTGGACCTGCAGAAGGCTATTGTCGCGGCATTCGAGGAGGGGATCAAGAAAGATTTCGCCAAGTTCGACAAAAACGTCCTGTTCGTCGGCGCGTTTGAACTGCCCAGCATTCCGGACGCCTCCGAAGAGATGGCGCTGCTCGACCACCTCGAGCTGATCAACCTGCCGTCCAGCTACGAAGCGGAGGACATGGCGCCCGGGACCCCCACTCACTCCGTGGGCACCCACCTGAACGCGTTCACGCTGACCCAGGCGGTCGGCGCCGGAAAGCATCTCGCCAACTTCACCCTGCTCACCATGATCGCCGCCCGGCAGCTCGAATACCTGCGCAAATGCGGTTTCGTCGGGAACGGGTGGAAGGTCCTCGTCGAGATCCACTACTACCGGCAGCGCCAAACCGTGGGCCGGGACAAGTTCCACAAGGACACGCTCGGGCAGACCCTCTTCGTCAACCTCAACTACGACACGGACGTGGAGATCCCGGGGCCCGAGTACATCCTCAACCCGGCCGTGGTCCCGGAACACGAAGCTCAGATCGAGGAGTCGCTGCCGGAGCGGTTCCTGACCGACCTGCGGTGGATCCGCACGCAGCTGGGCGAGCCGCACGAGATCACCATCGCCTCGATCAAGCCCAACCAGTTCGTCGCGTTCGTCGACGAGGCCATCCACCACATGAGCCCCCAGCTCGGCGGCCGGACGGTGACGGGCAAGGAACTCGCCGCGTTCCTGGCCAAGACCTACGGCCCGGACAAGCTGGAGGACGCCCGAGCCGCCCGCAAGGCGTTCCGCGCGGAGTGCTCGGGCGTCGGCGGATTCCTCCGCGCCGTGACCAGCACCCAAACGCCGTTCGCCGGCTTCGTGAAGGTGATCCCCGCCGAGGAGGCACCCACCTGGTTCAACCTCGTGGAGCTCGCGGACACGCCGGGCGCCGAGATCAACCGGTACAACCTGGTCAACGCCGGCATGACGCACGACGTCATCGACGCCCTGCTCGCCGAGCACTGGCCGGAGTACCAGAACGTGTTCATCCCCAACGCCCCGAAGGCAGCCATCCCCGGTGGCCCGCTCAAGCGGCAGGCGAGCGACGACGCGCTGAACAAGCGGGTGCCGCCGGCGACCACCGGCGACCGGCGGTTCTTCCGGAACTGGGTGCGGGTCGTCAGGGCTTGACCAGCCCCCGGATGAGGGAAGCCGCCGCCTGACAGGCCGCGTCGGTCACGATGTGCTCGTCGCCCGGCTCGATCTCCAGGTCGAGCCGGGCACCGGCCACCTCGAAGAGGCGGCCCGTCTCCACCACCCGATGAGCCGGCACCCAGGGATCCTCTTCGATGCTCCGCAGCAGCACCGGCACGCCGTCGAGCGCCCCTCCGGTGAGCGGCTCGATCGGGTCGGGGCCGATGAAGCCGCCGGTGAGCAGCACCGCCGCGCCGACCCGGCGGGGCCGGGTCAGCAGCAGGTGCGCCAGCAGGCACGCACCCTGCGAGAACCCCAGCAGGACCAGGTCCGCGAGAGCCGTTCCCCCGTCCACGAGCGCGTCGATGCGGGCCTCGACCGCCGCGAGTGCCTCGTCGAGGTGAGGCTGGTTGCCCGCGATCGGCTGCAGGAACGGAAGCGGGTACCAGCTGCCTGCCGCCGCAGCCGGGGCGAGGAACCGGGCCGGCAGCGGGCCGAACCGGGCCGTGAGCTCGCGGACGAACTCCGGCTCCTGGCCGCGGCCGTGCACCGCGAGCACCACCACCGGTGCCTCGGCCGGCCCCCAGGCCAGGACCCGCTGACCGAGATGGGGGTTCACCCGCCTCAGCCGTCGATCGGCTCGAGGGCCGCGAGCAGCTCCTCGCGGCGGTCCTCGAACTGCTCGGGCAGCTGGAACCGCTGCCCCAGCTCGTGCGGCGACTCGTCGCAGTCCCAGCCCCCGTCGGCGTGGGTGACCGCCAGCTCGAACAGGGCACCGGCCGGCGAGCGGACGTAGACGCTCTTGAAGTACTTGCGGTCCTTCAGCTCCGAGATGTCGGTGTAGCCGCGGCCCTCGACCTCGAACTTCAGCTCGTCCTGGTTCTGCAGCGTGTCGGCGTTCCACGCGAAGTGGTGGTGGGTGCCGGCCCCGTAGTGCCAGGTCCCCTGGTCGTCCGCGCGGTTCACGGTGATCTCCAGGTGGTTGCCGTGCGCCTGCTTGCCCAGCTGCACCGCGATCCGGTCGCCGTCCTCGACCAGCCCGTCCTGGGCGTAGAAGGTGTCGTTGGCGAACTCGACCGTCCGGTCGGGGGTCTGGACGTGCACCCCGAGCCCGTGCAGCCCGTGGATCGCGTACTCCGGCGGGACGCCGTGCCCGGCGTGACCGACCCGGTCGTCACCCTCGTTGGCGACGAGCACGTACTCGATGCCGCACGGGTGCTCGAACGCCAGCCGCCGCCGTCCGAAGACCTCCACGTCGCGCACCTCGACGTCGTGCTCGGTCAACCGCCGGTGCCAGTGGTCGAGGCTGCCCTCGGGCACCGACAGCAGCACCTCGCGGCTCTGGTTGGTGCCGCGCTTGCCGTACAGGCCGGCCTGCGCCCACGGGAAAGTGGTCACCACGCTCGAGGGATCGCCGTTCGCGTTCGCGTAGTACAGGTGGTAGATCGGCAGCGAGCCGTCGAAGAGCACGGTCCGCTTGATGAACCGCATGCCCAGCACCTTGACGTGGAAGTCGACGTCCTCCTGCGCCCGGCCGACCGACAGCGTGATGTGGTGGGAACCTTCGATGTAGGCCATGGCGGGCGTCTCCTCGTCGAACTGCGAGCACTTCCGCGCCCACGCTAGGAGGGGGCGGCCGTCCGCGCATGGGCGAAACGTGCACGCCGATGTCGCCGATGCGCACAACCCGGGCCTCGGCGTACCCTGGCCGCGTTGCCCGAGCGCCCAGGAGCGACCATGGCCGGTGCGTTGAGCCTGCTGCCCACCGGGCACGCCGTGCCCCGCACGGCGGCCAAGGTCGGCCCGGGCGTCTGGGAACGGCAGGTCAACACCGGCGTCTCGCTGCGCTTCAGCTTCGAATTCGACAACCCGAAGGCCTTCGCCGGCTCCATCACCCACCGGGCGGTGGGCGAGCTCGGCCTGTTCGGCGTCGCCTGCCTGCGGCACACCGTCCACCGACGTCCGGACGACCTGACCGTCGCCGCCGACGCCTCCTTCCTCCTGACGCTGCAGCTCGCCGGGACCAAGCAGCTCACCCAGGACGGCCGGGCCACGACGCTCCGCGCCGGCGAGTTCGCGCTCTACGACTCGGAGCGGCCGCTGACCCTCGACGTCAGCGACGACTACCGGTCGGTGAACCTGCGGTTCCGCAAGTCGGCGGTGGGTGCCCACGACGCGGCCGCCTTCGCCCACCTGGTGGCCCGCAGGTTCTCGACCGAACACGGCGTCGCGCCCGTGGTCTGGTCGACCATCCTCAGCCTCGGCTCGCTGACCCCGGCGCAGCAGCCCGCCGGGATCCTGCTGGCCGGCAACGTCCTCGACATGACGGCGACCATGCTGCGCGCCCACGCCGGGGTCGCCGGGCCGCCCGAACCCGGCGAACGGCTCCGGCGACGGCAGGCCGTGCTGGCCCACATCGACCAGCGGCTGGCCGATCCGGCCCTGCGCGTCGACACCATCGCCGCCGCCTGCTTCGTGTCGGTGCGCCACCTGCACGCGCTGTTCCACGACAGCGGCCACACCGTGGCCGGGTGGATCCGGCACCGCCGCGTGGAAGCCTGCAAGCGCGACCTCGTGGACCCGGCCGCCCGCACCGTCCCGGTCGCGGCGATCGGCGCCCGCTGGGGCTTCGGCGACCCGTCCCACTTCGGGCAGGTCTTCAAGGCCGCCACCGGCGTCACCCCGGCGGAGTTCCGCCGCCAGGCCCTCGCCTGAGCCGTCTCAAGCCGGGCCTGGCCGGAGGACGGGCTGGACGGCGAACGGCCGGTACCCGGCCGTCGCCGGCAGGTCGAAGTGCTCGAACCGGTCCGACCCGACGTCCCACCGCACCAGCCGCCTCGTCGCGCCGCGCTCGCCGGTGAACACCAGCGTCGTCGGGGTCTCCCAGAACGGGGCGGCGGGGATCGCCGTGCTGAGGTCGCAGCCTTCCGGCAACGGGTGTTCCTCCGGTTCGCCGCCCGGGGCGAGCAGCCAGACCGACGGCGGCGCGTACTGGAAGGCGTACAGCAGTTCACCGCCCGGCGCGAGCTCGTACTGCCGGTCGGCCGGGAGCGGGGTGCGGGCGCCGGCCGGGCTGTGGTGGAAGACGCCGTCGTGGCCGCGTTCCAGTGCCGCGCCCGAAAGCGGGTCGATCTGCCACAGTCCGGGCGCGAGCGGCTCGGGGTCGGCGCCCGGGCGCCAGCGGAACGTCCGGCTGCCGTCGGAGTAGTACAGTGCGCCGTCGATGACGGCCAGCGCGCGGCGCGTCAGCTCGTCGGCCCGGGGCAGGGACGCGACCTCGCCGGTGGTGAGGTCCAGCAGGTGCGGCCGGTCCCACGACCGGCGGCCGACGTGGTGCTCGACCCCGGCCAGGAACCGTCCGTCGGCGCTGCGCACGGGGTTGATCCCGAGGTCGGCCGGCAGCCGTTCGCCCGTGCCGTCCCACCGCACCAGCATCCCCGGGCCGCCGGACGTGGCCACCGCGATCCCCAGCGGAGTTTCGTGCGCGCGGTAGCGGTACCGGTCGGGGACGCGGCCGAGCACGACCGGCTCGCCCGCCCGCCACACGATGACCTCGCCGTCGCCCCCGACGACCCCGGCCCGCGGCGGCGGCCCCGGGATCGTCGCCGGGTTCTCCGACCGCGACGGCAGCACCACGGACACGGGCATCGACCCGGACTCCGGCCGCCGCCGGGGCAGTGCCGCGATGCCCCCGCCTGCTCGCCGCACCAAGTGGTCCGACACGGCGTGGTCGAGCAGGCCGGGAACCTCGTCGGGCGCGACGAGCAGCCGCTCGGCGAGGTCGTCGGCCGGTGCCGGGTCGCCCCACGCGGCGACGCTGGCGAGGTCCGCCGCCGCCCAGGTGTAGCGGGCACCGGCCGCCGACCGCGCCACCTGCGCGGCGAGGCTTTCGGGCAGGACGAGGCGATCCGTGGCGAGCGGCGGGCGTTCGGCGAGCCGGTACCCGTCGCCGTCGGTGACGAGCACGCCGGCCGCGACCAGCAGCGCGACCGCATCCCGCTGGGACACTGGCGGTTCGAACCCGAGCTGCGCGCAGATCGCCGCGTCCGGCGGATCCCCTTGCAGGGGCTCGTCGAGCCAGGAATCCGGGCGGGGCGGGCCGTACCCGGCGGCCGTCCACCCGGCCGACATCACGGGGTGGCCGAGCACCTGCTGCCACCCCGGATCGGGCCTGAAGAGCGCGGGCCGGGTCCGCCGCACCCAGCGCGGCAACCCGGCTTCGGCGCAGGGCCAGAACTGCACCAGCCAGACGTCGCCTTCCTCCTCCGCCGCGGCCGCACGGCGAGCGACCCGGACGCGGAACAGCCCCCGCCGGCCGAGTTCCAGCGTCTCGTCGTGCTCCCCGCCGGTGAGGAAGCCGAGGGCGACCCGGCCGCTGCGGCTGTGGAACGGCGACTCGACGACGTCCTCCCAGTCGTCGAGGACGACCGACGGCGGCGCGTCGTGCGCCTCGAGCCGCACTGCTTGGAACGGGTCACCGGCGTGCCCGTGCACCCAGCCGTCCCCCGCGGTCGCGACCGTGCCGGACAGGGCCTCGGTCGCCAGTTCGCCCAGCAGCTCGTTGTCCAGCGGCTCCACCCCGTCCGCACGGTGGCGGTCGCGGACCACCAAGGTCCCGTACTCGGGCAGGTACTCGTCGTCTTCCAAGACCGCCAGCAACGTCACCCCACGACGGTAGCGTCGACGGCGATCCGAGGCGTCCGGCGCACTTCCGGGCCGGTCGCCTACCCACCCGGCGGGGGCAGGCCGAGCAGGGCGGCGATCACCGACCGGGTGTCGCCACCGTGGCGCCACACCGTTTCCCCGGCCGATCCCGCTCTCGTGCGGGCCGCGGACGCCTGGTGTTCACCGTGGATCTCGATGCGGTCGCTGAACCCCGGCCACCCGTACGTGCCGACGATGATCGCCAGCTCGCCGTGCCGGTCGGCGATGTGCTGGAACCGGAACCCGCGGACGACGAGCGCGTGCAACCCCTCCTCGACGGTGGTCACCGGCGATCCCGCTCGTCCGTGGCCCGCCGGGGAGGCTCCGCGGGCCGGGCGGCCGCGGGGGCGGGGGTGGCCCGCGGCGGCCGGACGCGATCCTCCGGTGTCCCGCCGCCGCGGGCGTGTTCGACCCAGCGCACGGTCATGACCGCCGCCGCGGGCCGGTACCAGCGATGTCGCGAAGACGGGACACGGATCCTCCACTCGGCTTGCTGCGGCTGACCAGCGTTCCCGACCGCCCCGGGCGCGCGGGTTCCCGCCGGACGGGAGTTTTCGCCGGAGTTTCCGCGTGCTCCGGCGTTGCTGCCGCGGACGGCGGTGATGCGCTACGGTGACCGACCGTCGGCGATGGGGTGGATCACCTGTTCGTGTCGGAGCGTGTCATGGGAACCAGCGGATCGAAGCCCGGGAGCAAGCCGGAGCGGGAACGGCTGCGGCACCGGCTGCTCGCCGCCGGCTGGAGCCCCGCCCGGATCGCGGCCGAGATGACCGGCCGCTGGCAGTTCAACCCGCGCCAGGCCTGGCGGTACACCCACGGCCTGTCCCAGACGGCCGTCGCGGCCCGGTGCAACGACCTGCTCGGCGACGGCCGGGCCCCGATGACCGGCAAGCGGATCAGCGAATACGAAGCATGGCCACAGCGGGGCGTGCGCCCCACGGTCCACGTCCTCGCCCTGCTCGCCCGGGTCTACGGCACCGTGCCACCGGCCCTGCTCGGCGAGGACGAGCTGCCCTTGCTGCCGGAGCCGGACCGGCTCGTGCTCGACCAGCTCCGGCCGGCCGAAGCGACCGCCGCTCCCCTGCCGCCCGAACCCGGCCGGCTCAGTGCCGCCGCGGTCCGCGCCGCCGCCCACGCGTCCGGCGCGCACGCCGAACGCGCCGAGGTCACCGAGGTCGGCGCGATCACGCTGGAGCAGCTGGACCACGACGTCGTCCAGCTCGCCCGCACGTCCATCCTGACCCAGCCCGCGGAGATCTTCGGCGAGCTCGTCCGCGTGCGCGATCGGGTCTTCGAGCTGCTGGGGCGGCGCGCGCACCCGGCCCAGCAGTCGCACCTCCACCTGCTCGCCGGCCAGACGTGCGGGCTGCTGGCGAACGCCAGCATGGAGCTGGGCTGCTACGGCGCGGCCGCCGAACAGTCGCGCGCCGCCTGGGTTTACGCCGAAATCGCCCGCCACAACGGTCTCAAGGCGTGGTTGCGCGGGACCCAGGCGCTCATCGCGTTCTGGTCGGGAAACCCGCGGGAGGCGGCCCACCTGGCCAAGGCCGGGCGCGAACACCTGCGGCACGGCACCGGCTTCGTGCGGCTGTGCAACATCGAAAGCCGAGCCTGGGCCCACCTCGGGGACGTCCGCGAGACCCAGAAGGTGATCGGCATGGGGCACCACGCGCGTGACCACGTCACCGAGCCTGACGACCTGCACGACCTCGTCGGCGGCGAATTCGGGTTCGACGAGGCCCGGCAGTCCTTCTGCAACGCCGGTGCCTGGGTGCAGGTCGGGAAGCCGGTACTGGCGATCGCGGCCGCCGAACGCGCCCTGCACCTGTACCCGACGGAGGCCGAGCGCAGCCGCCGCTACGGCGGCGAGGCGTCCACCCGGCTGGAGATGACCGACGGGTACCTGGCCACGCGGGAACTGGACGCGGCCGAGGTCGCACTCGACCCGGTGATCGGCACGTCCGCCACCGCGGGCGTCGCCCACCTGGCCACGCGCCTGTCCGACATCTGCGCGGCACTGGACGGCCCGCCCTACCGGAATTCCCGCGAGGCCAGGGAGCTGGCCGAGCGGATCCGTGCCCATCCGGCACTGGCCACCGGCTGACCGGAGCTCAGCCGAGCGGGTAGTGGATCATCTCCACGCCGCCGGTGGCGTAGTTCGGCACGTCCGCGGCGACCGCCTTGCCCGCTTCGGAACCCAGCGCCGCGGCCATCGTCTCGGCCGACTCGAAGTCGGCGTGGAACACGGCGAAGTACCGGCTCTGGCCGCCGAGGGAGGCCACGTCCAAGGAGTACTGCGACTGCAGGAGGCCGGGCAGCTTCGCCGCCAGCGGCAAGTGGGTGCTGACGTAGTAGTCCCGGAAGTGGGCTTCGTCGGCGGGTGGCGGGTAGAGCACGGTGAGCCGGTGCATCGGGGTCCTTTCGGTGACGATCGCCGCCAGCGTGCCACACCTGCCGGCGCGTCGTCCGTGGGGCAGGTACCGGTTTTCGCTCGTCTCGGGGTGCGGTACCTCCTACGCTCACTGGTGTGGACGGCATCGACAGTCTCCGGCACGCCATCAGGACGATCCCCATCCCCGGCGCCCCGCCGCGGCTGTCCCGGCAGGGCGCCGCCGTCGGGCTGGCCCTGCTCGACACGTCGTTGCGGCTCAACCACGTGCGCCGGCTGACCGAACGGCTGACCGTGGTCGAGCACGGCACGGCACGGCGGAGCACCGAGGTCGACGTCAGCCTCAAGCTGCTCGACGAGGGCCAGCGCCAGGCCAGCACCCAGCTGCAGGACCTCATCGGCCGGGAACACGGCGAGCGGGCCGCCTCGAGACCGGCGCAGCAGCGTTCCCTGTGGGTGCCGCTGGCCCGGCTGCCGCGCCGGGACGTCAGTCCCGTCGACGTGTTCGACAGCTCGGGGCAGAAGCTGCCGCGGCTCACCCAGCACGAGGCGTCGCGGCTGGTCGCCGCCGGGCTGTACCGGCTGCTGCGCGGGATCCTCGCCGGCGACGAGAACGCGCAGACCGCCCGGCACGAGCTCAACATGTTCCTGTTCCAGGTGCACGAGCCGCGCTGGCTCATCCAGCAGGCGCTGCTGACGCTGCTCACCGAGCGCAACCACCCGGAGGAGGAGTTCGCGCTGGCTCCGGCCGAGGGCACCGTGCACGGGTACGGGCGGCAGTGCCGGGAGCTGGCGCTGGACATCCTCGACGGCTGTGCCGGGCTGCTGGTCGAGTACGCCTACCTGCTGAACGTCGCGGTCCGCGACTACATGCTGGTGGTCGCGCTGGACGACTCCGTCGAGGAGCACCGGCTCAGCTACGAAACCCCGCTGCACGTCGACGCCCGGCAACCCGTCGCGAAGGAGCAGTGGCGGCGGCTGGCCTCCAGCCGGCGCGGGTACGTCGTGAGCTACGAGACCATGATCCCGGCGACGCTGAAGTCCTACCACCTGGTCGCCAAGACGGCCCCGGAAGCCGAGATCTCCCGGATGTACCTGTCCACCGACGCCGACCAGCACCAGGTCGACGGCCTGGCCGAAGACCTGGCGTCGCTGGCCGAGCGGCAGGACGCCGCACCGCTGCAGGAAGCGGACGGGGCCCGGCACAAGATCCTCGAGCTGCAGGCGCAGACCGTGCTGCGCCGGCTGGCGGATCTGGTGCGCCGCCGCAAGTGGGAGGCCGGCCAGTCGGGGGTGGAGCTGTCGCCGCGCAGCATGCCGGCCTGCCACCGGCTCGCCGCCGCGGCCACGACGGGCGAGGCGGTGCGGACGGACTCCGGCGAGCTGGACAACTCGCTGCGGCGGCACCCGGAGTTCACGGCCGCGAACCTCCGCGCGGCCGCGCGCGAGCTGACCGACCGGGAGTTCGGGCAGGATCTGGTCCTGGTCAACGGCATCGCCGACAACGAGGCCCGGGCGTACTGGCGCCGGTCCGGCGGCCGCGACCCGCGCGGGGACCACGTCCGCGTGCGTGCGACGCTCGTGCTCAAGGACTCCACGAAGTCGGGGCCGCTCAACGTGACGTTCTACGCGCTCGCCGTCGCGGCGGTCTCGTTCGTGCTCGGCTGGCTGCTGGTGGGCCGCCCGTGGCCGTACGGCCGGGCCGCCACCGAGGCGCTGGGCCACATCGGGGACGGCCAGTCCGTGATCACCATGCTGCTGTTGCTGCCGGGTTTCCTCTACAGCCGCCTGTCCCTGCCGCCGCGCCGCACCGTGCTCGGCTACCTCGGGACGCTGCCGCAGGCGCTGGTCCAGCTGAGCATCGCCGCGGTCGCCGCGTTCGCCGCCGCCGTCGCGACGCAGAGCCGCGGCGAGGTCGTGCAGACCACGCTCACGGTCGCGGTGGGACTGCCGGTGCTCGCCGCGTTGGTGCTGTTCGGCCAGGTGTCGTGGCGCGAATCGGCGATCCCGCTGTCCCGCATCGGGGCGCCGCGGTGGGCGGGTGCCGGGGCGTGGGACCGGCGCAAGCCACTGGACGCCGACGTGCGGTTCGACTCGGCCGGGGGGTGGTGAGGGTGCCCGGCCAGCGGATCTCCGTGCGGCACGTGGCCGACCTGGCCCGGGCCGGGTTCGAGATAGCCCGGCAGCCGGTGACCGAAGTGGACTTCGAGGTGCACCACGCGCCGGCCCGCCACGGCTACCTGCGCGAACTGGTGACCGCCGACTCCGACAGCGCGGTCTTCCTCGAGACGCTGTGCTCGGCCGCCAACGGCGCCGGCGTGGTGATCGGCACCCACACCCGCAAGCCCCCGGACGGCACGGAACCCGCGGGTGGCCGGGAGCCGGCGGAACGCCTGCGGCAGAACGGCGGCGGCTGGGTGTTCCACCGGACCACCTCGCCCAACCCGACGTTCATCTACGAGTCCGCGCAGACCTTCGAGGGCCTGATCGCGGTCGACCCGGGGGCGAGCGAGGTGTGCGAGTGGCACGGCCTGGCGCTCCGCGACCTGGTGCGGGAGATTTCCGACGCCGCGTCGTCGCTGCTCGGGGCGCCGTTGTTGTCCCTGCAGTGCCCGGTCCAGCTGCCGACGATCGTGAAGACCCGCAACCACGACCTCCGCACCCGCAAGGAGGTCGCGTCCCCGTGCGCGTCGCTGGCGGTCCGGTTCGCGATCGCGCTGCGGGACGCGTCCGCGGCCGCGCGGTTCGAACTGGCCGACCGGTTCCGCGAGCTGTGCGAGAAGCACGGGTACAGCTTCTGGCTCGCGGACACGCGGCCGGGACACCGGCAGGGGAACTGGTTCGAGGTCTGCCACGGCGACGGCCGGTTCTCGCCGCTGTACCAGGGCGACCTGCGGTCCCGGCAACGGATCGGCGCGTGCCTGCCCGTGACCTTCGTCGGGCCGGCGCGGATCGGCTCCACCCACGCGATCGTCTCCTTCCTGCAGCGCTACCCGCAGGTGGGGGTGGTCGGCTGCGCGGGCACGACGCTGTCGGACGTCGCGTTCGTCCACCTGCAGCTGGCGATCCACGGCGTGGCCACCGACCGGCTGGGCCGGATCCTGGGCAAGCTGCTCGCCGAGCCCTCGGCCCCGGCCCGGCCGGACAAGCTGCTGCGCGAGCTGTTCAAGCGGCTCGGCCTGCCGCCCGACCCCGACGGGCCCGCCACGTCCGTCCCGGACCCGACCGGCGACTACCAGACGTTCGCGGGTCCGGCGTTCGCCTACCGCCCGGACCCGACGCCCGATGGCATGGCCGTGTGGGTGTCGTGGGAGATCGCCCGCCAGCACCAGGGCCTCGCCGCGCCGCTGGACTGCCTGTACCGCGCCCTGGACCAGGTGGCGCCCCGGGTGCCGACGCCGGGCGCCACGGTGCCGGCGGGTGAGCTGGCCACCGTCGAGTACCTCGTCTGCCGCGCCACCGAGCAGTCGGTGATCCGCGGCAAGGCGAAGCTGGCCGTCCCCCGCACGGTCCTGCGCAGCTTCTCCTCGAGCGGCGGCGAACCTCCCGCGTCGAAGCTGTGCGCGGCGCTGGAGGAGGCGTGGAAGGCGCACGTGGATCGGTCCGGTGTGGACGGAGTCAGCGAGCTCACGGTGGCGTGGCGGGAATCCTGGCTCGGCCACTGGACCTATTCGTGATCCGGCGGTGAATTCCTCGAGGAAGAGCGCGGGCTGAAGGGCACCTTCCTCGCATCTGACGGGAGGAAGGTGCCCTTCAGCGCACCGAAAGGCCGCTACCGGGAAGCGAGTGCGGCCGCCACTTCGGCCGGTGTGGGGCCGCCCGCGCGGGCGCCGGGGGCCGAGACCGACAGGGCGGCCGCGACGTTCGCCGTGCGGACCGCCCGGTCCAGCGGGTCGCCCGCCGCGAGGCGGGCGGCCAGCACCCCGTTGAACGTGTCGCCGGCTCCGGTCGTGTCGACGACGTTCGCCGGGTGCGCCGCGACGTCGACCGGGGAGGAGCCCGGCAGCACGTAACGGACGCCTTCGCCGCCCAGGGTCACCACCACCGGTGCCCCGGTCCGCGCCGCCAGCTGGGCGAGGTCGGGGGCGAGCTCGGCGGCTTCGCCGCGGTTCGGGGTGAGCACCGGCCCGTGCCGCAGCAGCTCGGCGACGACCGGGACGACCGGGGCCGGGTTCAGCACGCAGCAGACCCCGGCCGCGGTGGCCTCCTCGACGGCCGCGGCGACCGCCGCCTCCGGGATCTCCGTGCTGACCAGCACGCACCCGCAGGACGGCAGCACCGCCCGCAGCGCGGCCCGGACCCGGTCCGGGTCGACGTGGGCGTTCGCGCCGGCTCCGACGGCGATCTGGTTCTCGCCCGCGGCGTCGACGACGATCACCGCCGCCCCCGTCGGGACCGTGGCGAGCCGGTCGACCGACGCGACGTCGACCCCGGCTTCCGCCAGCTCGGCCAGCGCGCCGGCGGCGACGTCGTCGGTGCCGACCGCGCCGATCAGCCGGACGTGCGCGCCGAAGCGGGCGGCCGCCACCGCGGCGTTCGCCCCCTTCCCGCCGCCGTGGCGCACCATCGCGGGCCCGACCACCGTCTCGCCGGCGCGCGGCAGCCGGTCGACCACGACGACGTGGTCGACGTTCACCGCGCCGACCACCACGACGGACCCGGTCACCACGCCACCCCCGCCCGCAGCAGGACGTTCGCGTACGGCGTCGCGTCCCCGGTGCGGACCACGAACCGGCACTGCCCGAGCCGGTCCTTGAACTCCGCGTGGGCCAGCAGCTGCGGCTCGACGAGTTCGCCGAGCGTGCGGTGGACGTCCGGGTTGGCCTCGACCACGTCCTCCGACGCCCACGCCGCCTCGACCGTCACCTCGGCCAGCAGCGGACGCAGGACCGTGAAGAAGTCCGGCGTGCCGTAGACGACGCCGAGGTCGATCACCTCGACACCCTCGGGCACCGGCAGGCCCGAGTCGCTGACGGCGAACAGGTCGGTGTGCCGCAGCTGGGCGAGCGCCCGGGTCAGCTGCCCGTTGATCAGGCCCGTGCGTTTCACGCGGCCTCCGAAATGGTTCCGGTGATCAGGCCGACCAGGCGGTCGCCCGTGACGTCGGCGACCGGCTTGCGCGCGACCGCCCGCCCGCGGCGCAGCACCACGACGGTGTCGGCCACCCGCATCACCTGCTCGAGGTCGTGGCTGATGATGAGCACGGTGACGCCGCGGTCGCGCAGCGACAGGATCAGCTTTTCCACCGCCGCGGTCTCGCGCACGCCGAGGGCCGCCGTCGGCTCGTCCATGATCACCATCGACTTGCCCCACGTGACCGCGCGAGCGATGGCGATGCTCTGCCGCTGGCCGCCGGACATCCGCCGGACCGTCGTGCGCACCGAGGGCACGTTGACGTCGAGCCCGCCGAGGATGTCGCGGCTTTCGCGGATCATCCGGGGCCGGTCGAGCACGCCCAGCAGGGGTACCGGCCGCAGCAGCTCGCGGTTGAGGAAGAGGTTCTGCCACACCGCGAGGTCGTCGATGAGGCCGAGGTCCTGGTAGACGGTCTCGATGCCGAGATCGCGCGCCGCCTGGGGCGAGGAGAGCCGGATCGGCTCCCCGCGGAAGAGCAGCTGTCCCTCGGTGGGCGGGTGCACGCCGGTGAGGCAGCGCACGAGCGTGGACTTGCCGGCGCCGTTGTCGCCGACGATCGCGGTGACCTCGCCCTCGGCGAAGCCCGCCGTCAGGCCGTCGAGCGCGCGCACGGCGTCGAACGACTTCACCAGGTCACGTGCCTCGATCAGGTACTTCGATTCCGATGTCATGTCCCGCCTCACTTCCGGAACCGGGCCAGCAGCGCCGCGAGCAGCACCACCGCGCCCACGGCGATCGTCTGGAAGTACTGGGAGATGCCGATGATCGTGAACCCGTTGACCAGGCTGGTCAGCAGCACCGCCCCGGTCACCGAGCCGACGACCGACGCCTTGCCGCCGGACAGCGACGACCCGCCGAGCACCACCGCGGCGATCGAGCTGAGCAGGTAGTTGGTCTGCAGCGACGGGTCCGCGCCGCCGTTGCGGGCCACGAGCATCACCCCGGCGACGCCGCAGAGCAGGCCGGACGCCGCGTAGGCGGCCAGGCGCACGCGCCGCACCGGGATGCCGGTGCCCAGCGCCGCGTCGGAGCCGCCGCCGACGGCCAGCAGGTGCGTCCCGGCCCGGGTGCGGAACAGCGTGAACCACACCAGCACCGCGGCGGCCAGCGCGATCAGCCAGAACCAGCGCACCGGCCCGGCCCCGTCCAGCGCGATCGCCTGCAGGAACGGCGAGGACACCGCGACCGTGTTGCCCTCGGTCAGCAGCAGGGTGATGCCGCTGACCACGCTCAACGAGCCCAGCGTGACGATGAAGTCGGTCATCTTCAGGTAGCCGACGAGGAACCCGTTGACGATGCCGACGACGACGCTGCCGGCGATCGCGATCAGGATCGCCAGGCCGAGCGGGACACCGGCGGTCGCCGTCGCGCCGAGCAGCGCGGCCGCCCACGGCAGGTTCGCGCCCACCGAGAGGTCGATGCCGGCCACCACGACGGCGAACTGCTGGCCCAGCGCCAGCACGGCCAGGATGGACGAGGCGACCAGCAGGTCGCCGATGTTGCTCAGGGTCAGGAAGTGCGGGGTCGCGATGAAGAACGCGACCCACACCACGACCAGCGCTCCGGGAGCGGCGTAGTCGGCCGCGCGGGCGAGGTCGATCGAACGCGGCCGGGCCGCCGTCGCCGTCACCCGGCGACCAGTGCGGCGAGCGGGTTGTCGAACGGCGCGAACGGCTTCGGGAACGAAGCGAGCTGCTGGTCGACGACGGAGTTGTCGATGAAGGCGATCGGCGCGACGACCCGCTGCGGGATCTGCTTGCCCGAGTGCGCGGCGAGGCACGCCTGCACCGCGAGCTGGCCTTCGGCGTACGGGTACTGGGTGATGGTGCCGTAGAGGTCACCGCTCTTGACCGAAGCGAGGGCGTCCTTGATGCCGTCGACCGAGATCACCTTGATCTTGCCGGCCAGCCCGGCGTTCTTGATCGCCTGGACGGCGCCGAGGCCCATGGTGTCGTTGGCGGCGAAGATGCCGGTGATGTCCGGGTGGGCCTTGAGGATCGCCTCGGTGACCTGCAGCGCCTTGTCCTGCTCGTAGTCGGCCGGTGCGCGCTGGACGATGTCGAGCTTGCCGCCGGTCGCCTCGGTGAAGCCCTTCTCGCGGTTGATGCCGTTCTGCTCGCCCGCGATGCCCTGCAGGATGACGACCTTGCCGCTGCCGCCGAGCGCGGTCAGCATCTTCTGCCCGGCCAGGGTGCCCGCGGCGATGTTGTCGGAGCCGATGAAGGAGGCGTAGGAGACGCCCGCCGCGCTCGAGGCGGCCGGGTCGATCTGCGAGTCGAGGTTGAGGATCGTCTTCTTCGCGCGCGCCACCGGCACGAGCGGGGTGATCACGTTGCTCGCGTTGACCGGGACCACGCCGAAGCAGTCGTAGCCCTGGCCGGCCAGGGTGGAGATCTTGGCGTTCTCGCCGTCGGCATCGGTCTCGGAGGTGCCCGCCTGCACGTTGACCTCGACGCCGCGCTGCTTGCCCTCGGCCAGCGCGCCGTCGCGCAGCGCGGCCCAGTACGGGTTGGTGAAGTTGCGGGTGACGATGGCGATCCGCGGACCGCTCGCCTGCTTGGCGTCGTCGCCACCGCGGCCACAGGCCGCGGTCATCCCGGTGACCGCGACGGCCGCGACCGTCACCGCGACGATGCGGCGAAGGTTCCAGCTTCCCATGAGCGTTCTCCCTGGTCCGAGCGTTTCAACTCGTGTTGATTCTGAGGTGTGGACACGGGTTGAGGCGCCGTCAACTCGTGTTGATGAGGCATCCTGTGCTCTGGCACACTGCTTGTCAAGACTCGGGCTGAAGAACGGAGTTCCTGAATGGCGGTGACGCGGGCGGACGTCGCCCGGCGGGCGGGGACGTCCCCGGCGCTGGTCAGCTACGTGCTCAACGACGGTCCCCGGCGCGTCGCCCCGGAGACCCGCGAGCGGATCCTCGCCGCGATCGAAGAGCTCGGCTACCGGCCCAACACGGTGGCCCGGTCCCTGCGGATGGCGAAGGGCCACGCGCTGGGGCTGGTCATCCCGGACAGCGCGAACCCCTACTTCGCGCTGCTCGCCCGCGCGGTCGAGGAGACGGCGCACCGGTTCGGGTACCCGCTGCTGGTCGGCAACGCCGCCGACGACGAGACCCGCGAGCTCGGCTACCTGCGCGCGTTCCTGGACCGGCAGGTGGAGGGCGTGCTGGCGATCCCGTCGACGGCCAGCCCGGTGCTGCGCGCGGAGTACGCGAAGATGCCGACGCCGGTGGTGTTCGTCGACCGGTCGTTCGGCGACGGGGAACTGCCCACCGTCGTGGCCGACGCGGTCGACGGCGCCCGCGAGGCCGTCGCGCACCTCGTCGGGCACGGCCACACGCGGATCGCCTGCCTGAGCGGGCCGGACGTCTCGACCTCCCGGGACCGCGTGGCGGGGTACGAGCGGGCCCTGGCCGAAGCCGGGCTCGCCGCGCTTCCGGTGCTGCGCCGCCCGTTCGGCGGCCGGGCCGGCTACGAGGCGCTGGAGACGCTGCTGGCCGGGCCGAACCCGCCGACCGCGCTGTTCGTCACCAGCGACCTCGCCGCGCTCGGTCTCCTGCGGGCCGCCACCGACCGCGGCCTGCGGGTCCCCGACGATCTCGCGGTCGCTTCCTTCGACGGGATCGAGTACGCCGCCTACACCAGCCCCGGTCTCACCACGGCCGAGCAGCCGATCTTCGAGATGGGCAAGCTGGCGGCCGAACTGCTGGTGGGCGCCCTCGGTGACGAACCGCGGCCGAGCGGGCTGCGGACCCTGCCGACCCGGCTGACGGTCCGTGGCTCGTGCGGCTGCGCCGACTCGTTCGTCCGGTCCTCGAACACGCTGCAGGAGCGGACGTCGTGAACGACTCTTTCCTGGCGCGGGACGTCGGGAAAGAGTCGTTCACGACGGTCGAACCGGCTGGTCACCGCGCCCGAACACCCCCGCGCAGCCGGCGCCGGATGCCGCGCCCGCCCACCAGGAGCGCGGCTCCCCCGGCGACGACCAGACCGGCCACGGCCAGCACCACCCCCAGGGGTGCCGGTGTTTCCGGTGCGGCCGCCACGACGGGCGGAGCGATCGGCTGCGCCGGCACTCCCCCGCCGCCGTTCAGGGCGATCGCCGGGGGCCGGATCGCGCCCCACGGTTGTTTCTCGCCGTTGGTCATCGGGGCCGGTGGCGGGGTGACCGCCAGTCGTCCGGGCAGCGTGAGGGTGCCGATTTCGTAGTCGGCGAAGCCACCCTGACGGGCCGACACCCGCCAAACCCCGTCGTGGGGCAGGGCGATCGCGGCCGCGTAGTGCGCGGGCTCGCGCAGGGCGACTCCGGGGAACTCCACGGGATCGCCCTTTTCCGGCGTGAAGACGAGCGCGGTCGCGCCCAGCTCTCCGTAGCTGGGATGGGAACCGTGCTGCAGCACCCAATAGCCGACGGTGTAAGGCTGTCCGGCCCCCAAGGTGTCCGGCAGCGGGTCGAGGTAGGTGATCGCCCAGTTGCCCGCCAGCGCACTGGGCGCCGACACCAGCACGGCCACCAGGACGGCACCCAGCAGGGAAGCGAGTCGCAGTCTCATGTCCGCCCTACACCGCCGGGGACGAACAGGTTCCCGGGAACCTCCCGGCCGCGAGCGGTGTAGAGGAGGGTGGAACACCGGCGGGGTAAGGAGCGCACGACGGACGACGACGAGGTGGTGGCCCGGATTCGCGGCGGCGACCCGGCTTCCTACGGGACGCTGGTCGACCGGTACACCGCGCTCGCCCACCGGACGGCGTACCTGCTGGGTGCCGGGCACGAGGCCGAAGACGTCGTCCAGGAGGCGTTCGTGAAGGCGTTCCGGGCACTGCCGTCGTTTCGCGGTGGTGCCTCGTTCCGTGCGTGGCTGCTGCGCATCGTGGCGAACGAGACGCACAACCTCGTCCGCTCCCGGCGCCGGCGCACCGCGACCGAGCTGCGTGCCGCGAGCCTGGAACCGGTCCGCGACGGGGATCCGGCGGTCCGGGCGATGCCGGACACCGCGTTGCTGGCGGCGGTGCGGGCCTTGCCCGAGAAGAACCGGGCCGTCGTGATCTGCCGGTACTTCCTCGACCTCACCGAAGGCGAGACGGCGGAGGTGCTCGGGTGCCCGCGGGGTTCGGTGAAGTCGCGGGCCCACCGCGCGTTCGCCCGGCTGCGGGAGCTGCTGGCCGAGCCGGACAAGGAGGCGGTCGGTGACTGATCCCGAAGACGCGCGGCTCGCCGCCGCACTGCGTGAGCTCGGCGGCCGCCTCGACGTGCCGCCGGCCCCCGACGTGCGCGAGGCCGTCCTGGCCCGGCTGCCCGCCCGGCGGCGTGCGACGGTCCCCCGCTGGGCCACCGTCGCCGCGGCACTGGTGCTGGTGTTCGCCGCCGCGGTCACGTTCTCCCCCGCGGTCCGCGCGACCGTGACCGGCCTGCTGCGGTTCGCCGGGATCGAACTGCGCAGCGAACCCGGTCCTCCGCTGCGCGGCCAGGGCCTGCTCCCCGGTGAGCGCTCGGTGGACCTCGCCGGGGCGCGCCGGCTGACGGCGTTCCCGATCGGGGTGCCTGCCGCGCTCGGCGGACCGGACGACGTCCGGGTCACCGGTGCCCCGGTGCGCGTCGTTTCGCTGCTGTACCAAGGCGGACCGGGGCGTCCGGCCGCCGCGCCGGGGCAGGCCGCCGTCCGGCTCGACGAGTTCGACGGGCAGCTCGGCCCGGTCTTCGAGAAGTTCCTCGGCATGTCCGGCGGACGGCAGGTGAGCGTCGACGGCGCACCGGCGATCTGGATCGACCGGCCCCACGAGCTGATGTACGTCGACCGGGCCGGGGAATGGCGCACCGAGACGGCCCGGCTCGCCGCGCAGTCGCTGATCTGGCAGCGCGGCGCGGTCACCTACCGGCTCGAAGGCGCGTTCACCGTCGAGGAAGCCATGAGGATCGCGGCGACGGTTTTCTGACCGCACCGTGTCCGCAAGCGGCCAGTGGCCGGATCAGCTCATGCGCGACCGCGAAAACCGCTCATATGCTCTGCCGCGTCGAGCCGCCTTCCCGGGGTCGCGGCCGACGCAAATCTTCCATTCGATGAGGGGTTTTCCCATGTTCGGAACCAGAATGCGCGCCGCGTTGCTGGCGTTCTTCGTCCTGCTGAGCGGTCTCACGACGACCGCGCTGACCGCTGCGCCGGCCTCCGCTGCCGCGTCGTGCGCCGGTGGCGTCTCCGTCTACGGCGTGCTGCCCGACGGCCGGCTCTCCTACACCACGATCGACCCGGACAACGGCAACATCACGCACGTCGTCGTCTCCTCCAAGTCGCTCGGGTTCACCCCGAAGGCGTTGGCCACGCTCAACTTCAACACGCTGCTGGTGACCTCGCCGGCCGGTGTCCTCTACCGCGTCGACATCGTCACCAACAGCGGCAGCCTCACCTTCGACGACCCGATCGACGTCCAGCACGGCTGGACCCACACCCTGCTGGCCTACGACGGCCACGGGCACCTCTACGGCACGACCTCCGGTGGTTCCCTGCTGCAGTACCTGGTTTCCGCGCCCAAGCCGGGTGCGAACCAGATCGGGCAGCGCCGCGAGATCGGCAGCGGCGGGTTCGCCCTCAAGACGCTCTCCGCCTCCGGGGACGACCGGCTCATCGCGACCGCGGCCGACGGCCAGCTGATCAGCTACGCCGTTTCCCAGACCGGCACGACCTACACCCGCGCGCAGCTCGACGACGCCGGCTGGCAGAGCTTCGAAAACCTCGTCTCCCCCGGTGGCGGCCTGTACTACGGCAAGAACCCCGACGGCGCCATGTACTGGTACGAGGACGACGACCCGGCCGACGGGTCCGGCACCGACATCGCCTACCACCTGAACGACCCGGTCGCCTCGCGCGGCTGGACGCAGTACCTGCTCTCGGCCGACCCCGCCGGCTGCACCAGCACCACCCCGGTCAAGCCGCTGCGCTCGAAGATCGCCACCCTCGCCACGGGCGAGGTCGGCACCACCGAAGCGAGCTGCGACAAGTACAACGACGCCTGCGACCGGGGCGCACTCGACTGGTGCGCGATGTTCGCGACCTGGACCTGGTCCGCGGCCGGTGTCTCCGGCGTGCCGCGCGGCACCTTCATCGCCCGCGCCCTCGGCAAGTGGGGCGTCGACCACGACCTGTTCAAGTCGCGGACCGGCAGCGCGCACGGCAGCCCGAAGATCGGTGACTGGGCCATCTACGGCCCGCCGGACGGCACCACCGGCGGTCACGTCGACGTGATCACCGCGGTGCACCCCGACGGCACGCTCACCGTCGTCGGCGGCAACGTCGACAGCAAGGTGACGCGGCGGGTGATCGACCCCGACACCGCCCGCTCCGGCCGGGACAACGTGCTGATCTCCGGCTACGTCTCGCCGCCCGGCGCCTGACCTTCCCCTTTTCCCGGCGGTGCCGCGGCCCGGCCGCGGCACCGCCCCAGCCACCTGGAGTTTTCCATGCGCTTCACCACACGATCGATCGCCGCGGGCCTCGCCGCGCTGTCCATCCTGACCGCCGGCGCCACCGCCGCGAGCGCCACCACCGAGTCCGACGCGATGGCCGCCCGGATGCAGCAGCTGGCGGCCTACGCGACCGCGTCCTGCGTGACCGGCGGCCCGACCGCGGCCGACACCGCCGCGGCCACCCGGCTCAACAGCGTCCTGACCGGCACGCTGAAAGGCCACATGACGCCCTACCGGGTCTCCTGCGCCCGTGCCGTCATCGACGCCGTGCAGGCCCGCGGGCTGGACGAGCGCGCGGCCGTCATCGCGATCACCACCACGATCGTCGAATCCCTGGTCGAGAACATCAGCGAGAAGGTCGACCACAGCAGCCTCGGCCTGTTCCAGCAGCTCGACTCCTGGGGCACCGAGTCGCAGCGGCTCAACCCGGCCTGGGCCACCAACGCGTTCCTGGACGTGATGCAGGACTTCTACCCGGACGGCAGCTGGCGCACCGCGCCGATCGGCGAGGTCTGCCAGCGGGTCCAGCGCTCCGCCTTCCCCGAGCGCTACCAGCCGCAGGCCGCGGACGCGCAGCGCATCGTCGACGAGCTGAGCAGCCCGGCCGCGACCACGGTGTCGGTCTACGGCGCGCTGTCCGACGGACGGCTGACCTACAGCACCATCAACTCGCAGACCGGGGACCGCACCAAGACCCTCGTCTCGTCCGACAACCTCGGGTTCACGCCCAAGGCGCTGGCCACGCTGAACTTCAACACCGTGCTCGCGACCTCGCCCGCCGGGGTGCTCTACCGCGTCGACGTCATCACGAACAACAACTCGCTACAGCTCGGCACGCCGGTCGCGCTCGGCAGCGGCTGGACCCACGACATGCTGACCTACGACGGCCACGGCCACCTCTACGGCATCGCGGGCAGCACCCTGATGTCCTACGTGGTGTCCCGGCCCAAGCCGGCGAGCAACCAGATCGGCCAGCGAGCCGTGATCGGCACCGGGTTCACCATGCGCACCATCGCCGCCACCGGCGACGACTGGCTCATCGGCATCAGCACCACCGGTGTCCTGCGCTCGTACCACATCGCGGCGGACCACACCTGGACCGGCAAGACGCTGGCGGACCGCTGGAGCACCTTCGACCAGATCGTGTCGCCCGGCTACGGCCTGTACTACGGCCAGACCCGCGACGGCGCGCTGTACCGGTACCACGACCACAACCCGTTCGACTTCGACGGCTCGGACATCCAGGGTTTCGGCACCGACCCGGTCGACACCAGCGGCTGGACCCAGACGCTGCTCTCGGCCCAGCCGTTCGGCGCCTGACCCCGGACGCCGGAGGTTCCGGGATGGGAGACGAGGCCGGCCGCTGGTGGGGTGAACCGGGTGGCGGGCCCCGTCCGGCCCCGCCGGGGTGGTGGCCGGAGCCGGACAGCCTGCACTGGGTGCGGAGCCCGGACCCGGCGGCGGAGCCGGCGGGTCACGACCGCCCGGACGTCCCCGCGTGACCGGATCCGGACAGTGGCCGGAGTTGCTCTCCCCGCGTAAGACAACGCCGCCTAACTTGTCACATGTCAAAGATCGCTTTCGCGGGGAGGACGACATGATCAAGCGAGTGCTGGCCGGGCTGGCCGCGGGGATCGCGGCGACGATCGCGTTCGGGGCGCTGGCCGCACCGGAGGCGGCGGCCATCCAGGATCCCACCACCAAGTGCGTGTGGATCTGGACCGCGGGCGGGGGCGCCTGCAAGAAGCTGGAGTAGTCCTAGCCGAGCCAGCCCAACCGGGTGGCCGCGTGCACCGCGGCCACCCGGTTGTCCGCTTGCAGGGCGTCGAGCAGGCCCTGGACGTGACGGCGCACGGTCCGTTCGCTGACGTCGAGGTGGCGGGCGATGGCCCCGTCGGTCATCCCGGTGGCCAGCAGGTCGAGCACCTTGGCCTGGGTCGGCGTCAGCCCGTGGCGCTGCTGCCCGCCGGTGTCGCCGATCGGCACGGCCTGGCTCCACACCAGCTCGAACAGCATCCGCAGCGCGGCCACGATGGTCGGGCTGCGCACGAAGACCGCCCCTTCCATCCCGCTGGGGTCGAGGGGCATCAGCGCCGAGTGGCGGTCGGCGATCACCATCTTCATCGGCAGCTCCGGTGCCACCCGCATGTTCCAGCCGGCCGCGATGCTGGCCTCGACGACGCCCTTCGCGCCCTCGAACTCCAGCGCGGCGCGCTCGTAGACGTTGCGCAGCCGCACGCCGCGGGCGGTGACCGCGTCCGGCAGGGCCATCACGGTGTTCGCGTCGGGCTTGCGCTTGAAGTGCCGCGTGGTGAAGGTGAGGAACTCCTCCTTCGCGGACAGGCACAGCTCCAGCGACAGCGCGCCGATCCGCTGGGGCTCGGACAGCACCTCGACGGTCGCGTCGGCGCCACCGCCGTGGGTGGCCCGGTAGACCGTTTGCAGCAGGTCCAGCTGCTGGCGCGCCGCGACGATCTGGCGCTGCTGCTCGACCAGCCGCTGCTGCGCGCCGAGGATCGCGTGGTCGACGGCCCGGATCGGCTCCATCGGCGCCAGTACCGGGTCTTCGCGGTAGTCGCGGCGGACGAAACCGCGGTCCACCAGCTCCTGCATCCCGGCACTGGTGGCACGGGGGTCGTCCAGCGGCACCGGCCCGGACCGCACCATGGCCTCGTACAGCGCGCCCGCGTCGGCCGACAGCAGCCCTTCCAGCATCCCGCCCCCTCCGGCGTCGTCCCGGCCCAGATTAGTCCATCCGGCCCTCAGCCGACGCCGTCCGGGCGCGCTTCGAGTGCTCCCACGAGGGCCGACGCGACGAGGGCGACGGCCGCGTCGTCGTCTCGTCCCAGCCGGCGCAGGACGTCCCGTGCGGCGGTTCCCGGCAGCTCGGCCAGCGCCTGGGCCAGGCGGATCCGCACCGCGGCGTCCCCGGGGTGGGCGGCGAGCGCGGCGGCGAGCGCGCCGGTGATCCGGTCCGCGTGCCCGTCGTCGAGGGACAGCGTTCCCAGCACTTCGGCCGCCTCGACGTCGTTCGTGCCCTCGACCACCATGCCGGCGAGGACCGGCACGGCGGCGAGCACGCCGCGCCGGCCCGAAGCCAGTGCGGCGATCCGGCGGACGGCCGGGTCCGCGTCCTCGATCGCCGCCTCGAGCAGCGCACCGGCCTCGGCGCCGGGCAGCTCGGCGATGGCCCGCACCGCGCGCCGCCGGACCTCGGCCTCGTCCGAACGCAGACCCGGCGCCACGCTCCCGACCGCGTCGCCGCCCGCCCGGGCGAGCGCCCACCGCAGGGCGCCGGCGACGTTCGAATCGGCTTCGGCGAGGATCGCCGCGGCCAGCGGGTCGACGGGAACCGGCAGGTCCTCGGCCCGCGCCAGGACCGCCTGCTGACGGCGGGCGGCGTTGGGCGAGCCGAGGCCGCGCAGGAGCTCGACGACCCGCAGGACGTCCTCCCAGCCCGACGGCGCCGAGGCGTCGATCGCCCGGAGGCGCTCGAGGAGCTCCCGCTCGCGCCGCAGCCGGTCTTCGGTCCGCCGCACCAGGTCGCCGACCAGGGCGGACGGGGTGAACGCGGGATCCTCGAGAGCGCGGCCGATCTGCCGCAGCGACATGCCGAGCGACCGCAGGCCTTCGACGTGGAAGATCCGGCGGATGTCCGCCGCGGAGTACTCGCGGTAGCCGCCCACGGTGCGGCCGGTCGGCCGCACCAGCCCGAGGGACTCGTAGTGGCGGAGCATCCGGGTGCTCACCCCGCAGCGGCGGGCCACCTCGCCGATCAGCACGCGGTCCCGCCGGTCCGCTCCGGGCCGAGGGCGACGATCCGGTTCGCCTCGCTGACGGCGACGTCGAACCCGGCGTCCGGGTCGTGCAGGAGCCGCTCGGTGGCCTCGGCGTGGGCCCGCACCACCGGGTCGGCACTCGCCAGTCCCGCGCGCAGCGCCGGTTCGGCCACGTCTCCGAGGGCGACGAGGGCCCGGCTGAGGCTCAGCTGCACGGTCCGGTCGCCGCGGCCGAGCTGAGTGGCCAGTTCGGTGGCCAGTGCCGCCCGCTCTCCGGCCGGCACCAGGATGACGGCGGCACGCCACGCGCTGCGGGCGACCTCGTCGTCGGCGTCGCGCAGCAGCGACCCGGTGACCGCGGACCAGGTCGCCCGGTCGCCGATCTTGGACAGCGTGTGCAGCGCCTGGCTGCGGGCCTGGGCCCGCCCGGAGCCGAGCTGGGCGAGCAGCACGGGCACCGTGGTCTCCGCCGGGAGGCGGGTCAACGCCCAGGTGAGCATGTCGCGCACGAAGAAGTCCGGCTCGATCGCGCACCGTGCGACGAGCGCGTCGACGAGGACGGGGTCGGCGCGGGTGCCCGCGGCGAGGGCGGCCTGCAGGCGCGTGGACGAGTTCCCGCCCGCCAGCGCGGCGAGCAGACGGTCGTGGTTCTGTGCGTCCGCTTGGGTCGGGTTCACGGGGATCACCTCCTGCACGCAGTGAAGACCTTGTCACAGTGTCAAGGTCAAGCGCGGATCCGGGCACGACGGAAGACGTGGTGACGGCGGTCCGCTTCCTAGCATCTGTTCCGGGGGCTGTTCCACTGACGAGGAGGTCCGATGGAACCCGAAGAATTCCCCGGCTCAGCCGCTCTCGCGGAAGAGGAGACGTCCGAGAACCAGTGCATCGTGCTCGGCTACAACTGAGCCCGCCGGTCGGCGTCTGTTTGGGCGCTCGCGCGAAGGAGCCCCGGCCATTGGTCGGCCGGGGCTCCTTCGTCGTTCAGGCGGTGGTGCCTAGCGCTGCAGCGTCAGCACGCCCGGCCGCCACGGGAGCCGGTTGTAGTCGCCGCCGGCGTTCGGGTCCTTGCCCTGGTAGAGGAACTGGAGGTTGCAGGGGTCGATGGTCTTGGTCTGGTCGGGGTTGGTGCGGACGATGTCGCCGTGGCTGATGTCGTTGGTCCAGCTCGCGCCGCTGTTGGCCTTGCCCGCGAACGGGTTGCTCTGGCTGGCCGCCTGCGGGGTCCACGAGCCGCTGAGGCTGTTCGAGGTGAACGACCGGAAGTAGCGGCCGCTCGAGCCCATCGCCTCGACGATCATCAGGTACTGGTTCTGGCCCTGGACCTTGTAGACCTCGACGGCTTCGAACAGGTTGGCCTGCGTGTCGCTCATGACCGTCGTGTAGTTCGAGCCGAAGCTGCCCGGGAAGTTCCCGATCGGCATGCTGGCGCGGTAGATCTTGCCGTTGTCACCGGCGAAGAACAGGTACATGTTCTGGCCGTCGCCGATCAGGGTCTGGTCGATCGGCCCGGTGCCGGAGCCGGAGATGCTGCCGGTGAACAGCGGCTGCGGCGCGGACCACCCGTTGGGGTTGGTCGGGTCGCTCGAGGTGCGGTAGATGAACGGCCACTGCCCCCACTGGTAGGCCAGCACCCAGATGTTCTTCGGCGCGAAGTAGAACAGCGTCGGGGCGACGGTGCCGGAGTTCATCCCGGTCTGGCCGGCCGAGGCCATGTCGGACCAGTTCGTGAAGGGGGTGAAGGCCATCGAGCCGTAGTTCCCCGACGAGTTGACATTCGACGCGTAGACGAGGTGCTTGCCGTTGTAGACGACGCTGGTGAAGTCCTTGAGCGACAGCCACCCGTTCTTCGGCTGCGCCAGCGCGCCGGAGGACGACCAGCGGTAGGTCGAGGGCAGCGTGCAGCCGGTGCCGCCGGTCGTCGTGGTGGTCGTGGTGGTGGGCGTGGTCGACAGGCCCGTCCACTGCTGGTTGGTGCCGCCGTGGCAGGTCCAGACCGCCACCGCGGTGCCGTTGGCCGTCCCGGCGCCGGTGACGTCCAGGCAGAGCCCGGACTGCACGCCGACCACCGAGCCGTCGGCGTTCACCCGCCACTGTTGGTTGGCCCCGCCGTGGCAGGTCCAGATCTGCACGCGGGTGCCGGCGGTGGTCCCGCTGCCGGCGACGTCCAGGCACTTGCCGCCGAACACCGTCAGCTGGCCACTGGCCGTCGACGTCCACTGCTGGCCGGCACCGCCCGAGCAGTCGTAGATCTGCACCGCGGTGCCGTCGGCCTGGTTGGCGTTCGGGACGTCCAGGCAGCGGCCCGAACCGACGCCGCGCAGGGCACCGGTGACGTCGGCCTGCGCGGCGTTGGTCCCCAGCAACGCCGTCGCCGCGACCGTCGCCACCGAGGCGAACACGGCGATCAGGTGCCGGCTCCTGCGGCTGAAACTTCTTCTGTTCATGACGCCCTTCTCCCGGTCAGCTACCCGCCGTTGGACGGCCAGATCGGTATTCGCACGAGCAAGACGACAACTGTTATCGCTAACATGCGTCGGGCAAGCCTGAACTTCGGCGAGCGGGATTGTCAATGCACGCGCACGGCGCGCGGCACCCCCGGGGCGGAGCTCGGACGCTTTGCCTCCTCAAGGCCCTGCTGTCAGTCCACAAAGGACACGCGAGTTGTGAAACTTACACGGGCACAGGGAAATCGAAACTTTCGAGCTGCCTGGTCACGGCCACGCGAGGCGTCCCGGCGGCCGCCGCGGCCGGGACCGCGCGTGCCGGCCGCGCTGCGGACGGTGATCATCTCCGTTTCGCCGTGGCGGCAAGGGAAGCCGGACTACCATGCCGCATGGACAGTCAGCCGGATACGAACCTGCTGGGCGAACTGCGCCGGGTCGCCGGTCTCACGCAGGAGGAGCTCGCCGAACGCACCGGGCTGACCGTGCGGGGCATCAGCAACATCGAACGGGGCCGGGTCGCCCGGCCGCGGCGCAGTTCCCTGGAGGCGCTGGCCCAGGGGCTCGGGCTGCGGGGCGACCAGGTCCGCCGGTTCGTGCTGCACTACTTCCCCGCCGCGCCCGAACCGGCGAGCACGCCGCACCCGGTCGCGGTGCCGGCCCAGCTGCCCGCCGGGAGCACCGTTTTCACCGGGCGGCAGCGGGAGATCGCCACGCTGGACGCCTTGAGCGCGCGCCGCGACCGCGGGGTGGTCGTCGCGGTGCTCGAAGGGATGGGCGGGGTCGGCAAGACGGCGCTGGCCGTGCACTGGGCCCAGGCCGCGCGGGGCGGCTTCCCCGACGGCCAGCTCTTCGCGAACCTGCGCGGCTACGGCCCCGGCGCGCCGGCCGAGCCGGGCGACGTCCTGCGCTCGTTCCTGCAGGCGTTCGGGGTGCCCGCGGCCGACCTCCCGGCGGACCTCGACGGGCGGTCCGCGCTGCTGCGCAGCGTCCTGGCCACCCGTTCGGTGCTGCTGTTGCTGGACAACGCGCGTTCGGCGGACCAGGTCCGGCCGCTGCTGCCCGGGCACGCCGGGTGCGTGGTGGTGGTGACCAGCCGGACGATGCTGCACGGCCTGGCCGTCAGCGACGACGCCCACCGGGTGTCCGTCCCGCCGCTGGACGAACGCGAGTCGCTGTCCCTGCTCGACCGGCTCGTGGGCGCCCGGCCCGCCGTCGACCGCGCCGCCCTCGCCGAGGTCGTGTCCGGCTGCAGCGGGCTGCCGCTCGCGCTGCGGATCGTCGGGGAACGGCTGGCCCACGACCGCGGCCCGGCGGAGGTCGCGGCGGCCATGCGGTCGGCGGGTGACCGGCTCGACGCGCTGACCACGGAGGAAACGCGCACGTCGCTGCCGGCCGTGCTGTCGTGGTCCTACGAGGCGCTGCCCGGGGACGTCGCGTCGGCCTTGCGGCTGCTCGGGCTGCACCCGGGGCCGCACTGGGCCGCGGACGCGGCGGCCGCGCTGCTGGCCGAGGGCGTTCCCGAGGCCCGGCGGCGCCTGCGGGTGCTCGTGTCCGGGCACCTGCTGCAACACCGGGCGGACGGCCGGTACGAGTTCCACGACCTGGTCCGCGACTACGCGCGCAGCCTCGCCGCCGCGGACGAACGGCGGTCCGCGGCGATCGGGCGCCTCGCCGCGCACTACCTGGGCGGGGCCGCCGCGGCGGCGGACGCGATCGCGCCGCGCGATCCCTACCGCCGTCCGCTGCTGACCGGCCTCACCGCGGTGCCGCCGGACTTCCCCGGAGCCGACGACGCCGCGGCCTGGCTGGCCATCGAGTTGCCGACCCTGCTCGGGATCGCCGAACTGTCGGCGTCGACGGGGGGCACGGCCTACGCCCGCGACCTGTCGACGCTGCTGTGGCAGGCGCTGCGGGTGCACGGCCACTACGACGCCTCGAGCAGGTTGCACGGCTTCGCGCTCGCGGAGGCGCGTGCCGCCGGCGACCCCGTCGGCGCGCAGCAGGCCCTGGTCGACGTCGCCGCGGTCCACGCCAGGGTCGGCCGCTACGACGAAGCGGTGGAGCACCTCACCGATTCCCTCGGTTTCGAAGGCACCCCGGCCATGACCGCGCGCGCCACGACCACCCTGGGCACGGTGTACGCCCAGCTGGGCCGGTACGACGAAGCGGCGTACCACCTCGGCCGGGCCGTCACGCTGGCCCGGGCGGCGGGCGACACCCTCGCCGAAGGACGCACGTACGGCAACCTGGCGTTCGTGCAGGAGCGGCTGGGCGAGTTCGGCGCCGCGCTCGGGACCTACCACCGGCAGCTGGCCATCGCCGAGGAGATCGGCGACCGGGCCAGCGAGGCGATCTCCCTGCACAACCTCGGCGACGTCTACCGCGCCCTCGGCCGCCACGAAGAGGCCCGCGACCACCTGGAGCGGTCGCTGGCGGTCAGCCGCGCCGAAGGGCACCGGGAGGCCGAGGGCTACGCGCTGGTCTACCTCGGGCTCGTGCACCCCCACCTGGGCACCCCGCCGGCCGAAGCGAGCCGCTACCTGGAGGAAGCCCTCCGCATCGCCGCGGCCACCGGCATCCGGCCGCTCGAGACGCTGGCCCACAACGGCCTCGGCGACAACGCACGCGCCACCGGCGACCGGGCGGCGGCGCTGGAGCACTACCTGCGTGCCCGCGACGTCGCCCGGGTCACCCACGAGCAGCACGAAGAAGCCCGTGCGCTGGAAGGGATCGCCAGGACCTACGAAGACGCCGGCGAGGCCGACAAGGGCCGGCCGTACCGGCAGCGGGCACGGGCGCTGTACGACGCGATGGGGATCAAGGCGGACGACACCCGCTCGGAGTAGCGCCGACCGGAAGTTCCGGGCCCGGAACTTCCGGTCCGTTGTTCATGGCCCCGCCGGTCCGGCACCGATTCAATCGCGGCAGGTCCGCACGGACCTACTGGGGCGTGAAAGGTTCGGCGGGTTGCGGGCAGATTTCGGTATTGCTGATCGGGTGAACGACGCCTTCGAGGCGCAGAAGGACAGGACGCCGCACCGGTGCGCGGTCGTCGCCGGCGAACGCCGGCTGAGCTACGCGGAACTGGACCGGGCCGCCAACGCGGTGGCCAACGCACTGCTCGGCCGGGGGCTGGGGCGTGGCGACCTGGTCGGCGTGCGGCTGCGCCGCGGGCCGTGGCTCGTGCCGGTGCTGCTGGGCGTGCTGAAGGCCGGGTGCGCGTACGTGCCGCTGGACCCGGCCGCACCCCCGGCGTCGATCGCCGCGATCGTCGAGGACGCGGGGCTGCCGCTGGTGGTGGCGGACGAACCGGCGCCGGGGGTGCTCGCCGTCGGCGACATCGACGAGACGCGGACCTCCTCCCCCGGCATCGCGGGCGCCGGGACCGACCTCGCCTACGTCATCTACACCTCCGGCTCCACCGGCCGCCCGAAGGGCGTCGAGGTGGAACACCGCAACGTGCTGGCGCTGCTGCGCTGGGCGGCGGCCACGTACTCCGACGACGAACTGCGCGGCGTGCTCGGCGCCGCCTCCGTCTGTTTCGACGCTTCGGTCGCCGAGCTGTTCCCGCCGCTGGTCACCGGCGGCAGCGTCGTCCTCGCCGAGAACCTCCTGGCCCTGCCCGGGTTGGCCGCGCGCGAGGAGGTGACGTTCGTGCAGGGCGTGCCGTCGGTGCTCGCGGTGCTGTCTCGGATCCCGCTGCCGGCGTCGGTGCGGACCGTGGCCATCGCCGGTGAGGCGCTGAGCCGGTCGCTGGTCGACCGCCTGTACCGCAACGCCGGGGTCCGCCGGATCGTCAACTGCTACGGCCCGACCGAGGCCACGGTGAACTGCTCGTGCCACGAGGTCGGTCGCGACGGGCGGGACGACCCGCCGATCGGCACACCGCTGCCGGGTGCGGGGTTCTCGGTGCGCGACGCGGCCGGGCGTCCGCTGGGCGACGGTGCGGTGGGCGAGCTGTGGGTGAGCGGCACACTGGTGACCCGGGGCTACCTCGGGCAGCCGGAGCTGACCGCGCGCAAGTACGTCGTGGACGAGGAGGGGGTCCGGCACTACCGCACGGGTGACCTGGTCCGGCGCGTGGGCGGTGTCCACCACTTCGTCGGGCGGACCGACGACCAGGTGAAGGTGCGCGGGTTCCGCGTCGAACCCGGGCAGGTGCAGGCGACACTGCTGACGCATCCGGGCGTCGGGAACGCCGTGGTGCTCGCGCCGGCCGATCCTTCCGGGGAACGGCGGCTCGTCGGGTTCGCCGAACCCGCGGGCGCGCCGCTCACCGAGGCCGGGTTGCGTGACTGGCTGCGGGAGCGGCTGCCGGGGCACCTGGTGCCCTCGCGGATCGCGGTGCTGGACGCGATTCCGCTGGGCACGACCGGGAAAGCGGACCGGGCCGCGCTGGCGGCGTGGGTGTTCGACCGCGACGACGCGACCGGGTACGTCGCGCCCGGGACGGCCACCGAGCGGCTCGTGGCGTCCGTCGTCGCGGCGGCGTTCGGGGTGCCGGAGATCGGGGTGCGGGACCGGTTCAGCGATTCCGGCGGGCACTCCCTCGCCGCGGCACGGGCGGTCGCGCGGTTGCGGGAAGAGGCGCGGCGGGAAGTGACGCTGGAGGAGTTCCTGGCCGACGGCACGGTGGCGGCCGTCGCGCGGCGGCTGGACGAAGCCGCGGCGATCGAACCGGCCGCGGGGCCGGTGCACGACCCCGAGCGGCTGGTCTACCCGCTGACCAACACCCAACGCGACCTGTGGACGCTCGCGCACCTCGGTTCGACGGGCACCGCGACGACGGCCGCGTGGCGGTTGCGGTGGCACGGCCCGTTCTCGGTGGACGCGCTGCAGGCCGCGGCGGACGCCGTGGTGGTCCGGCACCAGGCGCTGCGCGGGACGATCCAGGAACGCGACGGCGAACCGGTCGTGGTCGTCGGTGCGGCCGCGCCGGTGCCGATCGACGGGCACGACCTGCGGCTCGGGGGCCCGGCCGACGAGATCGCGGCCGCCGCGGCCCGGCACGCCTTCGACCTGACGGCCGAAACGCCGTTGCTGCGGATCACCGTGCTCCGGCTGGCCGACGACGTCACCGACCTGGTCGTCGTCTCCGACCACATCGCGACCGACGGCGCTTCGATCGGCGTCCTCATGGCGGAGCTCACCGGCACCGTGCCCGAGGACACCCCGGCGCAGGTCGGTGACCTCGCCCTGCGCGAATCCGCCGTCGCCGGGGCGGACCGGTTCTGGGCGCGGGAGCTGGCCGGGGCCACCCCGCCGGACGCCCTGTTCGACCGCGGTGAGCACCGGTTCGCGGGCGAACGGGTCAGCACTCCCCTGCCCGGTTCGCTGCGGTCGTCGATCGGCGCGCTCGCCGAGTCGGCCGGGGTGACGCCGTTCGCGGTGTACCTGGCGGCGCTGGGGATCCTGGTCGGCGAGCTCGGGCGCACCTCGGACGTCCTGCTCGGCACGGCCGCGGCCCGGCGGGACCGGCCGGAGGTCGAGCACACCGTCGGGCCGCTGGTCGAGGTGCTCCCGGTCCGGCTGCGGCTCGCGGCGGACCTGTCCTTCCGCGACCTGCTGCGCGCCGCCATGACCACGACGGCCCGGGCGATCGACCACCGCGGCCTGCCCGCCGGCGAGCTGACCGCGCTGTGGGGCGGCGACCGTCCCGCCGGGATGCCGCTCACCCCGGTCTCGCTCGCGGTCCAGCCGGCCGGGATGCCGGTGTCGGTGCGCGGCCACGGGATCCGCCTGGACCTGCTCGGCGAGCTGCCCACCGGCGGCAGCCACACACCGCTGACCGTCTTCGTCAACGAACACGTCGACGGCGGCGAGCTGATCGTCGAGCACGACCCGGCCCTGCTCTCCCCCGCCCGCGCGCGGTGGTTCTCCCGTTCCCTGCTGCACGTTCTCCGCACCGCACTGTCCACACCGGACGAACTGCTGTCCTCTCTGGACTGGGTCACGGCGGACGAGCGGGCGCTGCTGGAGAGCTGGGGAACGGGCGCCGAGCTGCCGGAATCCGAGGTGGCGAGCGTGCCGGAGGCGGTGCTGCGGCACGCCGGGCTGACCCCGGACGCGGTCGCGGTGTCCACGGTGGACGGGCAGCTGACCTACGCCGAGCTGGTCCGCCACGCCGACCGGGTCGCCGGCGCGCTGCTCGCGGCGGGGGTCCGCGCGGGCGACGCGGTCGGCGTCTGCCTGCCGCGCGACGAACTCCTGCCCGCCGCCCTGCTGGGGGTGTGGCGGGCCGGCGCGGCCTACCTGCCGCTGGAGCTGGACCAGCCGGCGCGGCGGCTGGTCCAGGTCGGCAGCGAGGCCGGGGTGCGGGTGGTGCTCACCCGCGGCCCCGCCCGGGCCGCCGCGGCGGAGGTCGTCGCGGCCATCCCGGACAGCGTGCTGGTCGACGCCGCCGGCGACGCCCCGCCCGCCGAGCCGACGGTGCCGCGTGGTGACGCGCCGGCCTACGTGCTGTACACCTCGGGTTCGACGGGACGGCCGAAAGGCGTCGAAGTCACGCACGCCAACCTGCACGCTTTCGTCCGGTCGCGCGGCCTGAGCCACGGTCTGCGGACCGAAGACGCGGTGGCCGCGATCGCGCCGCTCGCTTTCGACGTGTCGGTCGAGGAACTGTGGTGGCCACTGGCGACCGGTGCGCGCTGCGTCGTCGCCGACCGGGACACCGCCGTCGACGGGCACCAGCTGGGGCAGTGGCTCACCAAGACCGGCGTCACCGTCGCCGATCTGACGCCGACGAGCCTGCGGATGCTCCTGGCCGCCGGGTGGACCGGCGATCCCGCACTGCGGCTGCTGCTGGGCGGCGAAGTGCTCGACGCCGAGCTCGCCGAACGGGCCCTTCCGCTGGTCGGCGAGCTGTGGAACGGCTACGGGCCCACCGAAACGACGGTCGCGGCGACCGCGCACCGCGTCACCGGCGCCCGGGTGCCGCTCGGCGCACCCACGCCGGGGACGCGCCTGTCCGTGCGGGACGACGCCGGCCGGGTGGCGCCGCCCGGAGCGATCGGTGAGCTGTGGATCGGCGGCGCCGGTGTCGCCCGCGGCTACCGCGGGCGGCCGGAGCTGACCGAGGCGGCGTTCACCGGCGGCTGGTACCGCACCGGGGACCTGGCCCGGTGGCGCCCGGACGGCACGCTCGAGTTCCTCGGCCGGGCCGACGGGCAGGTGAAGGTCCGCGGCAACCGGGTGGAGCTCGGCGAAGTCGAGGCGGTCCTGCGGGCGCTGCCCGGCGTGGCCGACGCCGCGGTGGCGGTCGTCGCGGACACCTACCTCGCCGGTCACCTCACGCCCGCGACCGCCGACGCGGTGGCCGTCGAACGGCAGGTGCGGCGGCTGCTGCCGGCGTACATGGTGCCGAGCCGGTGGGCGACGACGGATGCGCTTCCGCTGCTGCCCAACGGAAAGCTCGACCGGCGGGCACTGCCGTCGATCCCGGCGGCCGCGCCGGTGCCCGCCGCGCCGCTGACCGCGGCCCAGGCGGTGGTCGCCGAGGTCTGGCGATCGTGCCTGGAGGTCGGCGAGCTGGGCCCGGACAGCGACTTCTTCGCCCTCGGCGGCCGGTCGCTGGCGGCGACGCGGGTGGTCGGGCTGCTGCACGAGCGGCTGGGCCGCCGGATCACCGTGCGGACCCTGTTCGACCACCCGGTGCTCGCCGACTTCACCGCCCGGATCGGCGAGGCGGCGCCCACCGGGCCGGAACCGCCGGCCGGCCCGGTGGAGGAGCTCGTGGCGGCGGTCTGGGCGGACGTGCTCGGCCGCGCCCGGATCGGGGCGCTCGACGACTTCCACGCCCTCGGCGGCACGCCCCGGCAGGCGGCCGAGGTCACCGGCCGCCTCGGCGACGCCCTCGGGTTCCCGATCCCGGCCACCACCCTGCTCGACCGGCCCGTGCTGCGCGCGTTCGCGGCCGGTCTGGAAAACCTCGCCCTGGCGGCGCTCGACGCCGTCCCGACCGGAGGCACGGCATGACCGAGTCGGTGCTCACCCCCGCCCAGCGCGTCCGGGAGCTCCTGGAAAGCCGGGCCGCCGCGGCCCTGCGCACGACCACCGCCCCCGGCCCGGCGAAGCTGTCCCCGGCACAGGCGAGGCTGTGGTTCCTGTCCCGGTTCGAACCCGGCGGGCACGCCTACAACATCCCGGTCGCGCTGGAGCTGACCGGACCGGCCGACGCCGAGGCGCTGCTGGCCGCGGTCCGCGACGTCGCGGACCGGCACACCGTGCTGCGCAGCGTCCACCGCGAGGTCGACGGCGAACCCCGCGCCTGCCCCGTGCCGGCCGCCGACGTCCCGATGTCCACAGTGGACGTCTCCGCCGGTGAGCTGGAGGGCGCCCTCGCCGCCGAGGCCGAAAAGCCCTTCGCCCTGGCGGACGAGCCGCCGATGCGGGCCACGCTGTTCCGGCTCGCCGCCGGCCACCACGTCCTGGCGCTGACGTTCCACCACATCGCCATGGACGCGGCCTCCACCACCCTGGTCCTCGACGACCTCGCCGCCTGTTACGCCGCCAGGCTCGGCGCGAGCCCCGCGCCCGAACCGCCGGCTCGCCAGTACGCCGACGTCGCTCCGGCCCGGCCCGGCGACGAGGACCTGGACTGGTGGTGTGCGCGGCTGGCCGGCCTGCCGCCGCTGCTGGAGCTGCCGACCGACCGGCCGCGGCCGGTCGTGGCCGCCGACGACGGCGCCGAGGTCGCCGTCGCGGTGTCCCCCGAGCTGACCGCGCGGCTGGACGAGCTCGGCCGCACGACCGGCTGCACGCCGTTCGTGGTGCTACTGGCGTGCTGGCAGGCGCTGCTCGCGCGGCTGGCCGGCACCGGCGACATCGCCGTCGGCGTGCCCGGCTCGGGGCGGGGACCGGACGCCGACCGCGTGGTCGGCTGTTTCGTCGACACGCTCGTGCTGCGCACCGACCTGTCCGGCGTCACCACCGGACGCACGCTGCTGGCCGCGGCCCGGGACACCGTGCTCGACGCCTTCGCGCACCCGGACGTCGCCTTCGAGCGGATCGTCGAACGCCTGGCCCCGAAGCGGAGCCTCGGCGCCTCGCCGGTGTTCCAGGTGATGCTGAACGTCCTCGACGACCCGCCGGGTGAACCCGCGCTGCCCGGTCTCGGCGTGCGGGTCCGGCCGACGCCGGTGCGCGGGGTCAAGTTCGACCTCAGCCTCGCCCTGTCCCGGGTGGCCGGTGGCTACCGCGGCGGGCTGGCCTTCCGCACCGACCTGTTCGACGCCGGCACGGCCGAGCGGATCGGGCGCTGGTTCGTGGCCCTGCTGGACGGCGTCACCGCCGACCTCGACCGGCCGGTCGCCGACGTCCCCTTCGAAGCGGTGACCGGTCCGGTGCTGGCCGGCCCCGCGCCCGCGGAGACCGAGCCGGTTCCGGTGCCCGTGCTCATCGAGCGGGCCGTCGACCGGGACCCGGACGCGGTCGCCGTCGTCGGCGCGACCGGTTCGCTGACCTACCGGGAGCTCGACGAACGCGCGAACATGCTGGCCCACCGGCTGCGGGCGCTGGGGGTGACCGCGGACGAGCCGGTCGGGATCCTCCTGGAACAGGGCACCGACGTCGCCTGCGCGGTGCTCGGCATCATGAAGGCGGGCGGGGCGTACCTGCCGATGGACACCACGTACCCGGCCGCACGGGTGGCCGCGATCCTGGGGACGGCGCAGGCGCGGGTCCTGCTCGCCGAGCCGGGCCTGCCGGTCGAGGTCCCCGGGGTGACCGTCTTGACCGTCGACGACGCCGTCGCGGGGCAGCCGCGCACCCGCCCGGCCGGCACCGTCGACGGCCGGCAGCTGATCCACGTGATCTTCACGTCGGGCTCGACGGGGGCCCCCAAGGGGGTCGCGGTCGAGCACCGGAACGTCGCGCACTACCTGGCGGGCATGCTGCCGCGCCTCGGCGACGTCGCCGGCGCGTCGTTCGCGGTCGTGTCCACCCCGGCCGCCGACTTCGGTTTGACGTGCGTGTACGGCGCGTTGACCACCGGCGGGACGGTCCACCTGGTCGAGCGGGACACCGCGATGGACCCGCAGGCGTACGCCGCCTACGTCGCCGAGCACCCGGTGGACGTGCTCAAGTGCGTGCCCAGTCACCTCGAACTGCTGGCGCGCCACGGCGATCTCGCGGCGGTGCTGCCGCGGCGGCTGCTGGTCCTGGCCGGCGAAGCGTGCCCGTGGTCGCTGGTCGAGCGCGTGCAGGCGGCGCGGCCCGGGCTGCGGGTGCAGAGCCACTACGGGCACACCGAAAGCACGATGATCTCGCTGACCTGCGACGTGGCCACCATCCCCGGCCACGAGCGGGCCGGGTACGTGCCGCTCGGGACGCCGCTGCCCGGTGTCATCGGGCACCTGGTCGACCACACCGGGGCGGTCGTGCCGGCCGGGGTGCCGGGCGAGCTGCTCATCGGCGGCCCGCAGATCACCCGCGGCTACCTCGGCGACGACGCGCAGACCACCGCCCGGTTCGGGCCCGACCCGCTGGGCACCGGCGTGCGCTGTTTCCGCAGCGGTGACGTGCTGCGGGTGCGTCCCGACGGCACTGTCGAGTTCCGCGGGCGGGCCGACGACCAGGTGAAGGTGCGCGGCCACCGCGTCGAACTCGGCGAGGTCGCCGCCGCGTTGCGGGACGTCGACGGGGTCGCCGAAGCCGTCGCGCTGCCGGTCGGCGAAGGGCTCGACCGCCGGCTCGCCGCGTGGCTGGTACCCGCACCCGGCACCGCGCTCGACGTCGCCGCCGTGCGCCGGAGACTGCGCGACCGCCTGCCGGACTACCTGGTGCCGTCGTCGCTGACGGTCCTGGACCGGTTGCCGCTCAACGCCAACGGCAAGGTCGACCGGGCCGCGCTGCCGGACGCGGCCGCCCCGGCGCCCGTGGTGCGGCGGCCGGTCGCCACTCCCGCGGAGCGGCTGGTGGCCCGGATCTGGGCCGAAGTCCTCGACGTGCCCGAAGTGGGCGCCGACGACGACTTCTTCGCCGTGGGCGGGCAGTCCTTCGCGGCGGTCCGGGTGGCCGGGCGGCTGAGCGAGGCGCTGCGGCGCGAGATCGCCGTGCGCACGGTGTTCGAATACCCGGTGCTGGCCGACTTGGCCGCCGTGCTGGAGTCCGGCGCGGGCGGGGTGCCCGGCGGCGCGCCCATCCCGGTGCGGCCCGACCCGGAGGCGCCCGCGGCGCTGTCTTCGGCGCAGGCGCGGTTGTGGTTCCTGGATCTCCTGGAGCCCGGGCCGGCCTACAACCGGGGCATGGTGCTGCGCCTGCGCGGCCCCCTGGACGCCGACGCGATGCTGCGGGCGGTCCGGCAGGTCGCGGCCCGGCACGTGGTGCTGCGCAGCGTGATCGAGGAGCGCGACGGCACGCCGACAGCCGTGCCGCTGGACTCCGTTCCGGTGTCCGTCATGGACCCAGTGGACACAGTGGACGCTTCGGGCGACGAGCCGTGGCTGTCCGAAGTGGACCGTCCGTTCGCGCTCGACCGCGAACCGCCGATGCGGGCCAAGCTGTTCCGCGTCGCACCCGACGACCACGTCCTGGCGATCACCGTCCACCACATCGCGACCGACAACTGGTCACGGGGCATCATCGGCGCCGAACTGGCCGCCGCCTACGCGGGCCGCACGCTCCCGCCGGTGCCCGTCCAGTACGCGGACTACGCCGCGTGGGCAGCTGGCCGCCGGCGCAGCGACGACCTCGACTGGTGGTGCGACCGCCTGGCCGGGCTGCCCCCACTACTGGCCCTGCCCACCGACCGGCCCCGGCCGCCGGTGGCCGACTGGACCGGCGGCCAGGTGCGGTACGCGCTCGATGCCGAGCTCACGGCCACGATCCGGCGGGTCGCCGGTGACGTGGGGGCGACGCCGTTCATGGTTGTCCTCGCGTGCTGGCAGGTGCTGCTCGCCCGGCTCGCCGGCACCGACGACGTCGCGGTCGGGGTGCCGGAATCGGGCCGGCACCACCCCGACGTCGAGTCCACCGTCGGGTGCTTCGTGAACACCCTGGTCATGCGCACCGACCTCGCCGGCGACCCGACCGTGCGCGAAGTGATCGGGCGGGCCCGCGAGACCGTGCTCGGCGCGTTCGCGCACGCCGAGACACCACTGGAGCAGATCATCGAACGGCTGCGGCCGGACCGCACGATGTCGGCGACACCGCTGTTCCAGGTCCTGCTCAACGTCCTCGACGAACCCGCGGCCGAGCCCCGGATCCCGGGACTGGAGGTCACGACGCTGGACACCGCGGCCGAGCGGGTGAAGTTCGACCTGAGCATGGTGCTGATCAACGAAGGCGACACCTACCAGGGCGAGCTCGCCTACCGGACCGACCTGTTCGACACCGCCACGGCCGAGCGCCTGGTGGCGGACTTCCGGCACCTGCTCGCCGAGCTGCTGTCCGATGTGGACGCCGTGGTGACGATCACCGCCTCTTCCCCTGCGGAGCGGGTCGCCCTCCCGGAGAAGAAGGGCGGCGGGGTCCCGGCGACCCCGTCCGAGCGACGCGTCGCCGCGGTGTGGGCCGAAGTCCTCGACGTGCCCGAAGTGGGCGCCGACGACGACTTCTTCGCCCTCGGCGGCCATTCGTTCACCGCGGTCCGGGCGGTGCGCAGGATCGACGAGCGGCTGCGGGTCATCGATCTCTTCCTGCACCCGACGGTCCGGGAGCTGGCCGCCTACCTCGACGCGGGCGAGGAAACCGGCGGCATGCTGCACCGGCTCTCCCCCGCGGGGACACCGGAGGTGACGCTGATCTGCGTGCCCTACGGCGGCGCGTCGGCGGCGGTGTTCCGGCCGCTGGCCGACGAGCTGGCCGGCCAGCCGATCGACGTCCGGGCGGTCGAGCTGCCCGGCCACGACGTCGCACGCCCGGACGAGGAGTTCCGGACCATCGACGAGGTCGTGGACCTGCTGGCCGAGGAGATCGGCCGGACGGTCACCGGGCCGGTCGCGCTGTACGGCCACTGCGTGGGCTCGGCGGTGGCGACGGCACTGGCGGCCCGGTTGGAGGCCGACGGCCGCTCGGTGGTCGGTGTGGTGGTGGCGGGCAGCTTCCCGGCCGCCCGCCTGCCGGGCCGGCTCTCGGCCTGGCTGCAACGCCGGTTCCCCCGCGAACGCTGGGTGTCGGACCGGCTCTACCGGGACACGTTGCGCGCCGGGGGCGGCTTGCTCGACGACATGGACGAACGCGCGAGTGCCGCGATGCTGCGAGGACTGCGGCACGACGCCGACCAGGCCCAGGCGTGGTTCGGACGCGAACTGGCCAAGGAAAGCGAGCAGCGCCTCTCCGCACCGATCCTCTGCATCGTCGGCTCCAGCGATCCGGCGACCGAGCTCGCCGAGGAACGGCACCGCGAATGGGGCGCGTTCGCCGACCGCGTCGAGCTGGCCGTGCTCCCCCAGGCCGGCCACTACTTCCTGCGCCACCAAGCCGCCGAAGTCGCCGAGGTGGTCAAAACCCGGCTCGCCCGCTGGGCCGCCGGGAACCTCCCACCCCGGGTCCACGACGTCCCCGTCGCGGCCCGCCACGGCCTCCGCGCCTTCTACACCGTCGCCGCCGGACAGGCCGTCTCCATGGTCGGCAACGAACTGAGCTCCTTCGCCCTCGGCGTCTGGGCCTACCAGCGCAGCGGGCGCGTGCTCGACCTCGCCCTCGTCGTGCTGCTGGCCCGGGTCCCGGCCATGCTGCTCACCCCGGTGGGCGGGGCACTCGCCGACCGCGTCGACCGGCGGCGCATCATGCTCGCCTGCGACCTGGCCGCCGGCGCCGCGATGGCCGCCCTCGCCCTCCTCGTCGCCCTCGGCCGGCTGGAGCTGGCCGCCGTGTGCGCGATCGTCGGCGTCACCTCGGTCGCGTCCGCGTTCCACCGGCCCGCCTACCTGGCCGCCATCGCCCAGCTCGTCCCGAAGCCGTACCTGACGCAGGCCAACGCACTCGCCGACATCGGCGTCGGGCTCGGGACCGTCCTCGGGCCGATCCTCGGCGGCCTGCTGATGGGGCTGTCCGGGCTGACATCGGTCGTCGTGGTCGACGTCGCCACCTTCGCCGCCGGAGTCACCACGCTCGTGGCCGTCCGGTTCCCCGACCGGCTGTTCTTCACCCGGCACGAACCGTTCCGGAAGGCCCTCACCGGCGGGCTGCTGTTCGTGGCGCGCCGCAAGCCGCTGCTGGCGATGGTCGGCTACTTCGCCGTCGTCAACTACTTCACCGCCCTGATGTGGGTCGTCATCACGCCGCTCGTGCTCTCGATCGGCTCGCCCGGACAGCTCGGGTTCGTCAGCGCCGCGGGTGGCATCGGGGCGGCCGCGGGCGCCGTCGTGGTGGTCTTCTGGGGCGGGACGAAACGCCGGGCCACCGGCATGATCGCCTTCGTCATCGGATCCGGCGCCGGAGTACTCCTGATGGGCGCGTGGCCGTCCGCCGTCGTCATCGGGGCGGGGCTGTTCATCCGGCTGGCCTGCATGAGCATCGGCAACGCGCACTGGCTGTCGATCATCCAGACCAAGGTCGGCCAGCACCTGCAGGGCCGGGTGCTCGCGATCAACGTCATGCTCGCGACCGCGATGACCCCACTCGGCTACCTGACCGCGGGCGCCCTGTCCGACCGGCTCGGCCCGGCCACCCTGATGGTGGTCTCCGGCGCCTTCCTCATGCTCTGGGGAGCCTTCGGACTGCGCTGGCGACGGCTGCGCGACATCGACGTCCTGCTGCCGGACGCCGCCCCACCGGCCGAGGTCGACACCGATCTCGACCGGGTGCAGGCGCTCGCCGACCGGGCACTGGCGCGGTGACGGCGATGACACTGGTCACCGAAGCCGACATCGCCCAAGCCGCGGCCCTGATCGGCCCATCGCTGCTCCCGACACCGCTCGCCGGCCCGGTCGACGGCTTGTGGATCAAACCCGAACACCGGCAGCGGACCGGGTCGTTCAAGGTCCGCGGCGCGCTCAACGCGGTCGCCCGCCTGCCGGGCAGGCAGCACGTCCTCGCCCAGTCCTCGGGCAACCACGGGCGGGCGATCGCCTACGCCGCGACCCGCCACGGCCTGCGCGCCACCGTCGTCCTGCCCGACACCGCACCCACCCTCAAGGTCGACGCCGTGCGGGCCCTCGGCGCGGAGGTGGTCATCGTGCCGCCCGCGCGCCGGGAACCGGCAACGGCCGAGCTGCTGGCGAGCACCGGCGCGGCCTTGGTCGGCTCCGCCGACTTCGCCGTGATCGCCGGCCACGCCACAGTCGGCGCGGAAATCGTCCGGGAGCTGCCCTCCGCCGCCACCGTCCTCGTGCCGGTCTGCAACGGCGGCCTCCTCGCCGGCGTCGCCGCCGCGGTCAAGGCACTCTCGCCAACGACACGGGTCGTCGGGGTCGAGCCCGCGCTGGCCGGCGACGCCGCCGAGTCACTGCGGACCGGCCGGCTCGTGCGCTGGCCGGTCGCGCGGACCTACCGCACGATCGCCGACGGGCTCCGCGCGCCGGTGCTCGGCGAGCTGGCCTGGCACCACATCCGAGTACTCGCCGACGACATCGTCACCGTCGACGAAGACGACATCGTGACCGCACAGGCGTTCCTGCTCGAAGCATTCGGCGTGCTCGCCGAACCGAGCGGCGCGGTCGCGGCCGCCGCCCACCTGACCGGACGGGTCGGCGGGACCGCGGTCGCCATCGTGTCCGGCGGCAACATCGCCGCCCCCCTGACTGCCAAGGAGAAAGCACAGGTGTCCGTTGAGCACGGCTGAGATCGGCGGGGTGCTCGCGACCATCGGCGGCACGCCCCTGGTCGCGCTGGACCGGATCGGACCCGGCCTGCGCGTCTTCGCGAAGATGGAGAAGTTCAACCCCGGCGGCAGCGTCAAGGACCGAACCGCGCTGCACATGCTGCGCGGCGCCCTGCGCACCGGCACCCTCGTGCCCGGCCGCTCGGTCGTCGTCGAGTCCACCTCGGGCAACCTCGGCGTCGGGCTCGCCCAGCTGTGCGCCTACTTCGGGCTCGACCTCGTCTGCGTCGTCGACACCCGCACCACCGCCCAGACCATCGCACTCCTCCGGGCCTACGGCGCCACCGTGGAGCTGGTCACCGAACCGGTGGACGGCGACCTGCTCGGCGCCCGGATCGCCCGCGTGCACGAACTGCTCGCACGGCTACCCGACGCGTTCTGGCCGAACCAGTACGCCAACCCCCTCAACCCGGTGGCACACGAGCAGACCATGCACGAGATCGCCGAAGCCCTCGACGGCCACGTCGACTACCTGTTCTGCTCGGTCAGCACCGGCGGCACGATGCGCGGCTGCGCCGACTACATCCGGCGGCACGGACTCACCACCAAGCTCGTCGCGGTCGACGCCGCCGGCAGCGCCATCTTCCACGTCCCGACCGAGGGACGGCTGCTACCCGGGCACGGCGCCGGACGGCGGCCACCGCTGGTCGACCCCACCACCGTGAGCGAGGTGGTCCACGTGACCGACCTCGAATGCATCCGCGCCTGCCGGACCCTCGTCGCCCGCGAAGCCATCCTCGCCGGAGGCTCCTCGGGCGCAACCGTCGCCGCACTGGCGAAACTACGCGACCGCGTCCCGGCCGACTCGGTGTGCGTGCTCGTCTTCCCCGACGACGGCAACCGCTACCTCGACACCATCTACTCCGACCACTGGGTACGCGAACACTTCGGCGAGGTCCCGGCCCCCGGTTCCCGCGCGCTCGCGGCCATTCCCTGAGGAGCCTTCGTGCGCCATCTCATCTCCCTGGACGACCTCACCGACGACGACCTGCACGCCATCGTGGCCCGGGCCGCCCAGCTGGCCGAACGGCCACGCTCGGCGGGAACGTCACTGCGCGGCGACGTCGTCGGCATCCACTTCCGCAAGACCTCCACCCGCACCCGCACCGCCTTCTCCGCCGGCGCACTGCGACTGGGCGCGCAGATCATCGCCTACGGCCCCGGCGACCTCCAGACGAACACCGGCGAAACCACCGAGGACACCGGCCGGGTGCTGTCGTCGATGCTCGACGTCCTCGTGGCCCGCACCGCCGCCGACCCGGCCGAGCTGCGGACACTCGCCACCCAGGACCGGATGGCGGTGATCAACGCCATGACCGAAGACGAACACCCGACCCAGGCACTGGCGGACCTGACGACACTCGTCCGCCGGTTCGCCCGCGTCGACGGCCTCCGCGTGCTCTACCTCGGCGAAGGCAACAACTCCGCCGCCGCACTGGCCCTCGCCCTGAGCCGCTTCCCCGGCACCGAGCTGCACCTGCGCACCCCACCCGGCTACGGCCTCACCCCCGACGTGCTGGCCCGCGCACAGGCACACGCCATCCGCGCCGGAGCATCCATCGTCGAGCACCACGACCCGGACGACGTCCCGGCCGGCATCGACGTCGTCTACACCACCCGCTGGGAGACGACGGGCACCAGCAAACCCGACCCCGACTGGCGCAAGGTCTTCGCGCCGTTCCAGGTGACCACCCAGCTGTGGCAAGCCAGTCCCGGCGCCGTGTTCCTCCACGACCTGCCCGCCCACCGCGGCGAAGAGGTCACCACCGAAGTCCTCGACGGCCCGCACAGCCTCGCCTTCGCCCAAGCCGAGAACAAGCTGTACTCCGCCATGGCAACGCTGGAATGGTGCCGCTCATGACCTGGTTCGACGAAGCGGGCACCGGGCTCGCCGGCGCCGGCCGGATCACCGTGCTGTCCCGCGACGACGTCCGGCGCTGCCTGACCGGCTTCGACCCCGTCGACGTCGTCCGCGCCACCCTCGAAGACCACGACCGCGGCGCCACCCTGCTGCCCGCCGAAGCCTACCTGCGCTGGGAAAACTCCCACGGCGCCTACACACGGTCGATCGGCATGCCGGGCGCGGTGCGGTCGCACTACGGCATGAAGATCATCAACGCCAGCGTGTCCAACCCGGCGGCCGGCCTCGAACGCGCCGGCGGCATCGGCCTGTCCTTCGACGCCGAAACCGCCCGCATCACGACGATCATGGAAGCCGGCCTGCTCAGCGCGGTCCGCACCGCCGCCGTCACCGCCGTCGGCGTCGACACCACCGGCTACTCCGGGGCACGGTCCCTCGCCGTCATCGGCTGCGGGGCACAGGGCCGGATGCACGCGCTCCTGCTGGCCCGCCGCCTGCCCGCCCTGCGGACCGTCGCCCTCCACGACCGATCGCCCGACGTCGCGGCCGCACTGGCCGCCGCGCTCCCGGACGTCGAGGTGACGGTGCACGGCTCCGCAGCCGACGCGGTGGCGGCAGCCGAAATCGCGGTGTTCACCACGACCGCCGACGAAGGCTACGCCGAGCCGGACTGGGCACGCCCCGGCGCCCTCCTGGTCAACGTGTCCCTCGGCGACCTCACCGACGCGGCGTTCCTCGAGGCGGCGGCGGTGTACGTCGACGACCTCGACCTGGTCGCCGACAACCCCCGCCGCCCCCTCGGCCGCCTGATGGCCGCCGGCGCGGTGTGCCGCCCCGGCGAACCCACCGCGGCGGCCCGGCCGATCGACGCCACCCTCGGCGGCCTGCTCACCGGCCGCCACCGAGCCCGGGGTGTCGCCCACCCGTTCGTGGTGCTCAACCCGTTCGGCATGGGCGTCCTGGACGTCGCGCTCTACGCGGCGGTCGCGGCCGAAGCCCGACGCGCCGGCCTCGGGACCGGCGTCGACCTCGGGTGACCCCGCCCGCCCGGCGGGGTCTGAGCGGTTTTGTCATGGTTTTCGCTGCAAATTTTTTGGAGTTACCCACGCCGTATAGGGCGTTATACATTTTCCTTGGTGCCGGGCGGCTTCGCCGACGACTCGATCGTCGCCCGGCGGCGATCCGGAGCAAGCTCTCCTCGGCCTGGCGGCGCGGCGGGCCACCGCTCCCCTGCGCTGAGCGCAGCCCCGGCAGGCGGTACTCGCCGGGGCTCGCGAGGCGCACGATGGGGCGATGGACGTCCAGCCTGTCCCCTACCCCTTCGGGGATGCCGTGGCGCTGCGGGTCCACCCGCGGTTCGCCGAGCTGCGGGAGTCCGGGGCGCCGGTGCGCGTCACGATGCCCTACGGCGGCGATGCCTGGCTGGTGACGCGCTACGAGCAGGCGCGGTTCGTGCTTTCGGACCCCCGGTTTTCGCGGGCCGCCGCGGCCGGGGCGGACGTGCCGCGGGGACGTCCCGGCCTCGAACCGGCCGGCAACCTGCTGGCCATGGACCCGCCGCAGCACGGCCGTATCCGGGCGCTGGTGGCCGCGGCGTTCACCGCGCGCCGGGTGGACCTGCTGCGGCCGCGGGTCCGGGAAATCGTCGACACGCTGCTCGACGGCCTCACCCCGCCGGTGGACTTCGCCGCGGCGGTGGCGTGGGAACTGCCGGTCCTGGTGATCAGCGAACTGCTCGGCGTGCCGCCGGACGAGCGCCGGATGGTGCGTGAGTGCACCGAAACGCTGGTCGCGTCGGGCGGCGCCGTGACAGCCGGCGACGTCGCGGAAGCACGCGGAAGGCTGGCGAGCGCCCTGAACGCGCTGATCGCGCGGCGCCGGGAAGAACCCGCCGACGACCTGCTGACCGCCCTCGTCGCGGCGCGCGACGAGGGCGACCGCCTGACCGGCCACGAACTGCTGATGCTCGGCGTGGCCCTGCTGACCGGCGGCCACGAGACCACGGCGAACCTGATCGGCAGTTTCCTGGTGGAACTGCTGTCCGACCGGGAGCGGTGGACGGAGCTCGTGGCCCGGCCCGGGCTGATCCCGTCCGCGGTGGAGGAGCTGCTGCGGTTCACCCCGCTGGCGACGGTCGCGGACTTCGCGCGGATCGCCCGGGAGGACCTCGAGATCGGCGGCCGGGCCATCCGGGCCGGTGACGCGGTCCTGGTCCAGCTGGACTCGGCCAACCGCGACGAAACGGCGTTCGCCTCGGCCGGGGACCTGGACTTCGGCCGCGAGGTCAACCACCACCTCGCGTTCGGCTTCGGCGTGCACCACTGCGTCGGGGCGCCGCTGGCGAGGCTGGAGTTCCGCGTCCTGCTCTCGACGCTGGTCCGCCGCCTGCCGGAGCTGCGCCTGGCGATCCCCGCCGAAGACCTCGAGTGGCGCCGCGGCGGGCTGCTGCGGGGTGTCACGAGCCTGCCCGTCACCTGGTGAGCAGGTACCCGGCGACGAGCAAAAGCGGACCCGCGAGGCTCCCGATCAGCAGGCAACCCCGGCCGGTCCGCACGTCCTGCTCGATGTCGGCGGTCAGCTGCGCGTGGGTGCGGCCGGAGACCAGGTGCCGGCCGGTGCCGAGCAGCAGGCGGCCGTCCCGGACCCCGGGACGGCCCTGGACGTGCAGCGGCTCGCCGATCGGCAGGATGTCCTCCTGCACGCTCCAGCCCAGCGAGTCGGACAACCACCCGCGCCGGAACGACTTCTCGCTCAGGACTCCCCTGGCGAGCAGGCCTTGCAGGTGCACGCTCTTCTTCGCCGAGCTGACGTCCTCCGCCACGACGCGCCGCAACGGCGGGCTGTGGCCGGTCCGGCCGGATCGGTGGTCCGGGTGCACGAGGCGCCCGTCGACGAGCACCGGACCGCTTTCGTCCCGGACCTCGAACACGATGGCGCCACCGGCTTCCCAGACCAGGCGCGTCGAAGGGCCGTCGCCGCTGACGTTCTCCTCCACCCGGCTGAAGTACCACGCGCACGGCTCGCCGGACAGCGGCGCGACCAGCGGTCCCGCGGGGCCGGGTCCGGCCCGGCCCTCCACCGCGCACAACCGCTTCGCTGGCCCGGTCACGTCGGCACAGCGCGAAACCGGCAACCGCGCGATCCGCCGGCGCTCCCGGTGCGATCCCCAGGTCAGCAACGCCCACACGGGCATCAGGACGGTCAACGCGTAGCCGATCACGACGAGTACGACCGCCACTGCCGTCATCCCGTTCTCCCCGTCCGGCTCGCCTGCGAGCCGGGCAAAGGGTATCCGGAGGGCCGGCGCCGGCGAGGCGAAACGCCCCACCCGGGCCGAGGCTCCCTCCTTCACCCTGACCGCGTTCCGATATCGATCGGCGGAACGAAAAAGAATCGGCGCAGCCGTTGTTCCGCCGTTTGCCACCGCGGTTCTGCTCCATCCGCCGTGCGACTTCCCGAAAGTGCAGCGTCCCGGCTCTGTCGAATTTCCACCGGTTCCCCGGGCAGTTCATGAATCGTTTTTGGCAGCCGGAACCCGCTGCGCCGAACGGATCATCGCCTCGACCTGCATCGTTACGAGCGTTTCCGCATCGGGACCATACCGTGACCTGTCGCGGCGGCTGGAAATGAAACGCCGGGGCAGGATGCGGCGATTAGTACAGCGGGTGACCATCTCGCTACGCGAAACGGAGCAGGCGGCTGGGCTACCCGCACGAGAGCTGGTTACCCCGGTTCGCGAGGGGGGCCAGACCATTTCTGGCGGACGGGGAGAAGATGCGCCGGACATTCGTCGTCGCCGACTTCGGTCGTCCCGCGGGGTACGAAGACCGGCTGAAACGGGTGCTCCACGATCTGCACGACGGGCTGGGGCCGACGCTCACGGCCGCCGTGCTCGGCCTGCGCGCCGCCCGGGAGCTGATCTCGCGGGACCGGGCGGGCACCGAGCACCTGCTCGCGCGGCTCGAAGACGAGCTCTACGGCGCGATCACCGACCTGCGGCGGATCGTGGCCGACGCGCGGCCGCCGGCACTCGACGAGGCCGGGCTGGTCCTGGCCGTGCGGCGCTACGCGGCCACGCTCACCGGGCGGGTGCCTGCCGAACACGGGCCGCTACGGGTCGAGGTGGAGGTGCGTGGCGAGCTGCCGCCGCTGTCGGCGGAGGTCGAGGTCACCGCCTACCGGATCATCCGCGAGGCGCTGGTGAACGTCGCTCGCCACTCCGGGGCCCGGGAGTGCACCGTGCACCTCTGGCTGCGGGACGGCGACCTGCACGTGGAGATCGTCGACGACGGCGTGGGCACCGACGGCGGGGCACTGCCCGCCGTCGGCGGGACCGGGCTGCGGTCGATGCGGGAACGCGCCGGCGACCTCGGCGGCGGCTGCCGGGTGGAGCCGGTTTCCTCCGGTGGCACGCGGATCGCCGCCTGGCTGCCGCTCGCCGCGGGGAAGTGACGCGGTGTTCGGTTCCCTGCGCGTCCTCGTGGTCGACGACCACCCCGTCTTCCGGGCGGCGCTCTGCGCCATGCTCGACGCCACCGACGGCATGGAGGTCGCCGGCGAGGCGGCCGACGGCCTGACCGCGGTCGCCGACGCCGGACGGCTCGAACCCGACGTCATCCTGATGGACCTGAACCTGCCGGACCTCGACGGCGTCGAGGCGACGCGGCGGATCGTGAGCGCGAGCCCGCACACCGGCGTGCTCATGCTGACCATGTTCGAGAACGAGGCGGCGGTGTTCGCCGCCATGCGCGCGGGCGCCCGCGGCTACCTGCTCAAGGGCGCGCGCAACGAACAGATCATCCGCGCGGTCCGGGTGATCGGCGACGGCGAAGCCATCTTCAGCCCGGCGATCGCCACCCGGGTGCTGTCGCTGCTGGGGACGGCGACCCCGCGCGACGAGTCCTTCCCGCGGCTCACCCTGCGCGAGCAGGAGATCCTGCGGCTCGTCGCGCAGGGCATGGGCAACGCGTCGATCGCCGAAGAGCTGGTGCTGAGCCAGAAGACCGTGCGGAACCACGTGTCCCACATCTTCCGCAAGCTCCGGGTCACCGACCGCACCCAGGCCATCGCGAAGGCCAAAGAGGCCGGCATTGCCCGATCGGAGTAACGAAAGCGGGACACATCGGGACTCCATGTCCCTTTTCGGCGAGCGTCCGCACCACGATCCTGGGGTGGAGCGATCCGATGTCGTTCGAGGGAGGAACTTCACCCCATGATCACCGACCAGGTTCCGGTGCTGCTGCACGCCACCGACACCATCACGCACGCAGGCGTCACGGCCGCGCTGCGGTCACGTCCTGAAATCCGCTTCGCCGACGAAGGCTCCGACGAGCCCGCCGTCGTGCTGGTCATCGTGGAGCGGCTGAACGAAGAGGCCCGGCAGCTGCTGCGCAGCCTCCAGTGCGCCGGCCACGCCGGCGTCGTCCTGGTCGCCGGGGAGGTGGAGGACTCGGAGCTGCTCGACGTCGTGGGCAACGGCGTTTCGGCGATCATCCGCCGGGCCGACGCCACCCCGGACACGCTGGTGCGGCTGGTCAAGGCCGCCGCCGTCGGCGAAGGCGCGCTTCCGCCGGACCTGCTGGGCCGCCTGCTGTCGCGGGTGTCCCGGCTGCAGCGCGACGTGCTGCGGCCGAACGGCTGGGACCTCGCCGGGATGTCCCAGCGGGAAACCCGGGTGCTGCGGCTGGTCGCCGACGGGTTCGAGACCAAGGAGATCGCCGACCAGCTGAGCTACTCGGAGCGGACGGTGAAGTCGATCCTGCACGACATCACCAACCGCTTCCAGCTCCGCAACCGCGCCCACGCGGTGGCGTTCGCCATGCGCGAAGGGCTGATCTAGCAAGGCTTACTCGACCCGGCCGGAGAAGGAGACCGACGGGGTGCAGCGGCCCCGGTCCGGCGGGTTCTGGCAGCTGACCGCGAGCACGATCTTCTCCCCCGGCTGGAACCGCCAGGCCTGCAGCCAGTGGTGGTCGAGGTCGCGGAAGTTCGAGAGCCCGACCTCCAGCAGGACCGTCTTGGTGCCACCGGAATCCCGCAGCAGCCGCAGGGTTCCGGTGTCACCGCGCGGGTTCTGCAGGATCAGGTCGGTGATCACCAGGGTCTTGGTCTCGTCCGGCATCGTGTAGGGGAACTCGGCGAACTTGTTGACGTTCGAGTCGATCTTCGCGTCCGCGGCGACCCGGAAATCCGTCGGTGTCCCGTCGGCGGCGGCGTTCGAGACCCGGATCGGGGGCGTACCGGGACCGGAACCGGGAGGCGCGGGGTTGTCACCCGGCGGGGTCAGGCCGACCGCCTTCATCGCCTGTTCGGAGTTCTGCTTGGCCTGGTCGGCGTTCTTCTTCGCCTGGTCGGCCCCGGCGCCGGCGTCCTGCGCGGCCTTCACGATCTCGTGGTTCTGCTCCTGGGCGGCCTCGCGCGCGGCCGACTTCACCGCCGGCCGCAGCACGGTGAACCACAGCGTCGCCAGGGCGAGCAGGGCGACGAGCAGCGCGATGAGCGCGGGCAGCAGCCACTTCGGCAGCAGCTGCCGCTGCACCATGGTGCCTTCGGTCTTGATCGGCTCGGCGCCGTCGGCGACGACGAACACCTGGAAGCGGTGCCGGACCGGTTGCCCGCGCAGGAAGCGCTTCCGCGGTTTGGCCCGCATCCGGACGAACGCGGCGGTGCCCGGCGCGAGGTCGGCCCGGTTGCGCTCGAGCCGGAAGTCCAGCTCGTCCTCCGGGTCCAGCGGGCTCAGCTCGACCGCCACCGGCCGGTTGCCGCGGTTGTCGACGGCGACCTCGAAGTCGGCCTTGGAACTGCCTTCCACCTTGGCCGGCACGATTTCCGCGGTCACGTCGGTGAAGGCGCCGACCTCGACGGTGCCCTCTTCGACGACCGAGCCGGCCGGGTCCTCGCTCGAGAACACCCGGACCCCGAAGGGGATCGTCCCGGCGCGGACGTCGGCGGACCGCGGCGGCGCGAACCGCACGGTGACCGTTCCGGTTTCCCCCGGCATCAGGTTGACCGTCGCCGGTTCCGCGGTGGCCCAGCCACTCGCGTCGCCCACCACGTCGACCGCGAACTGGTCGACGACCTGTCCGGCGTTCCGGATGGTCACCGTGCAGTTCGTCTCCTGGCCGGGTTCCGCGACCAGGCCGGCCTCGGACAGCGTCGCCGTTGCTCCCATGCGCGAAGTCTCCCGTTCGTGTCGCAGGTCCGGCACCAGCGGACGGGTGTGCGGCCGTGCGCCGGTGGTTGCCCCTATGGGCAGCGGGTTCGGGCGTTCCTCAGCCGCGGCTGATGAACGGGGGCTGTTCCGTGCGCAGCACCACCAGGATCGGGTTCGACTGCACCGTCCCGAACTTCGGCCCGCTCGCCGAGGTCACCGACACCGTCCGCGGCCCGATCAGGTCGTGGTGGAAGACCAGGAACTGCGCCTCGAACCTCCCGTCGACGCCCACGGTGGCCAGGCCCGGTGTTTCGGAGATCCCGGCCGACCAGGCCAGCTGGACGGTCGCCCCCGGCGGGAAGTCCGTGCCCGTCACGCGCGCGACGCCGCCGAGCGGGGCGACGCCCGGGTCCACGGTCACCACCGGCTGGCGGATCACCACCCGCCCGTTGGCCGTGTTGTCGCCGGGGTTGTTGTCCGGCCCGCTCGTGCTGACCGTGCCGGACACCGGCGCGTCCGCCGCGGCCTTGGCCGCCAGCGAGATCCGGATCTCGACCGTCTGGCCGGGCGTGAGCGTCCCGAGTGCGCAGCTGCTGCCGCTCGGCGTGCAGCCCGGCGGCACCGAGGTCGCGGGCAGCTGCGGCGGTAGCTGGGTGACCAGCCGGACGTCCGGCATCGGCGCTCCGGAACCGTTGTGCACCAGGAAGGTCAGCACGACGTCGTCGCCGCCGACGAACAGCGGGACCGCCGATACCGCCAGCCCCACCGACAGCGACCCGGGGGTGACCGGGGGCACCGGCTTCTCGCCGACGGTGACCACGGCCGTGGCGGAGTTGTCGCGCGCATCGGCGTCCTGGCCGGTCGTGGTGACGGTGCCGGTCGCCGTCTGCGGCCCCGGTTCGGCGCCGGTGGCGCTGAACCGCACCCGGGCCTGCGCCCCCGGGGCGAGCGTGCCGAAGGTGCAGACGAGGTCGGGCGTGCACGTGCCCACGCCGGCGATCGGTGCCTGCGGCTGTTGCAGCCCGGCGGTCAGCCGGACGAACAGCCCGACCCCGGGCGCCGCGGTGGCGCCGTGGTTGGTGACCACGAATTCGAACGTCGTCAGGCCGCCGAACGGAACGGCGGACGGGACGGCGGTGGCGGTGACCCCGAGGTCGGCGATCCGCTGGAACGCCGGCTGCGACGCGCCGCCCGGCCCGTCGATCAGGGGCCTCGACGCTCCCCCGGCCGACGGCACGATCCGGATGCCCGGCCGGGATTCCCCGGGCGTGCTGGTGAAGGCGACCAGCGTGCCGTCCGGGGACCAGGCCGGATCGTCCACGAATCCGGTGTCCGGCACCAGGACCCGACCGGGACCGCCGTCCGCGCGGGCCACGCAGAGCTGACGGTGCTCGTTCTGGAACACGAGCGTGGTGCCGTCCGGCGAGACGTCCGCCGTGCCCTGCCGTCCGGCGCCGCACGGAGTCCCGAACGACGGCGAGAGATCCCGCTGGGTACCGGGGACGACGCTGTCCGGCGTCACGGTGAGCGAAACCTGCCAGAGCTCCTGCCGGAATTCCCCGCCGGGGTCGACGGAGATCACCGCGGTCTCGGTGGCCGTGCCGGCCCGCCCGGTCGCCGTGCAGGTCACGGTGGTGGCCCCGACCGGGAAGAGACTGCCCGACGAGGGCGTGCAGAACGCCGTGAGCCGCGTTTCCCGGTCGGCGTCGATCGCGGTCGCGGAGTATTCGACGACCGTGGGCGCGGTCCCGGTGACGGTCTTGTCGTGCACGGTGATCAGCGGCAGCCGCGGGTCCTTGACCCGGACGGTGACGTCCTCGGTGTAGCCGGGCCGGACGGAGTTCTCCCCGTCGAGCCGGAACTCCACCCGGCAGTGCAGGAAGGCGCCGAGGGGCGCGGTGGGCGCGACCTCCGCGAATTCGGTGAAGTTCGCGCTCGTGCCGCCGGGCACCTGCTGCGTCCCCTCGGGGGTGAACGTCAGCGTCAGCCCCGGGTCGCAGAACGGCACCGGCTGCACCTTCACCTTCAGGTCACCGATCTTGTCGGTGATCACGGTGCTGATGTTGCCCGGATCGGTGCTCGCGATGACGCCGTCGGTCGCGGTCACCACCTGGGTCGCCTGGCCGGTCGAGTCCAGGCCACCGCCGCCACCGCCGGCCGACACCGCGACCACCCGGATGCCCTGGGCCTTCAGGTGCTCGATCGCCTGCGCGAGCGTCACGCCCTTCGTGGGGTCCCGGTCACCGCTCGGGTCGTGACTGGGCGCGTCGCCGACCAGCACGACGATCCGGCTGCTGTCCGGCCGGAAGCCGATGGCACCGGTGGCGACGCGGTCCAGGGCGTAGACCCAGTCCTCCGGGACGTCGTCACCTTCGGCGGGGGTGATCCGCGTGAAGGCGTTCGTGATGTCGGCCTGGTTCTTGGTGAGGCCCTGCTGCACCTGGAACAGGCGGCCGTTGGGGTTGTTGGCGTCGGCCGGGTCCCGGCGGTCGCCGAACGCCACGGCGGCGTACTGGGCCTCCGGCTGCGCCGTGCTGAGGGTGGTCATGACCTGGGTCAGGTTGTCCTGCATGTTCTTCAGGGCGGTCCCCATCGAGCTGGTCTGGTCCATCAGCAGCACGATGTCCGGCCGGGCGGGCACCTTGTCCGTCGGCACGGTCTTGCTGATCGCCGCCGACGAGCCCTGCCCGACCGGGATGTCCACCACCCCGGGCTCCACTCTGGACGGAGGAGGCGGCGTGACGCGCGAGGCCGCCCGCGTCAGGGTGATCTTCGTGCCGTCGGCCGACCACACCGGCTGCGAGTCGTCGCCGCGCAGGTTCGGCGGGATCGGGATCTCGCCGACGACGCGGCCGTCGGCGACGCGGGCGATCCGCACGGTGTCCTGCCGGCCCTCGCCCTGGAACACGGTGTTCGTGAACGCGATCAGCGTGGCGTCCGGCGACCAGGCCGGGTGCTGCTCGTGCTTGGCGCCGTCCCGCGGGCCGGTCAAGGGGCGGGGCGCGCTGCCGTCGGCGTTCGCCACGACGACCTCGGTCTCCGACGAGGACTCGCCGGGACCGGCCTGGGTGTAGGCCAGCTGGGCACCGTCGGCGGAGAACGCGGGGTCGAACTCGTCGGCGCCCGGCCGTTGGGTGAGGTCTCGGCGGTCGCCGCCGGTCGCGTCCGCGCTCCAGATGTCGGTGGAGCCGCCCGCACGCAGCTCGGTGAACACCGGCCGGCCGTCCGGGCGGAACGTCGGCTCGGTCTCGCCGGTGGCCGTCAGCGCCGAGATGACCGACACCTTGCCGTCGACGATCTCCTTGACGTCGCCGAGCGGGTCCTGCGCGCGGGTGGTGAAGGCCAGCCGCGTGCCGTCGCGCGACCACGCCGGCTCGGACGAGTCCCCGGGGTCGGGGACCGCGCGGGTGACCGCGCCCCCGGTTTCGGCGACCAGCGCCACGTCGCCGGCCGGGTGGAAGCGGGTCGTGGTGAAGGCGATCCGGGCCGGGCCCCACGCGGGCTGGGTGTCGGCGGCCGGGTCGGCGGTCAGGCGCACCGGCTCCCCGCCGGCGACCGGAACGGTGTAGATGTCGCCGGCCGGGTCGTCGCGGGTGCTGCTGAACGCCAGCCGGGTGCCGTCGGGCGACCAGCTCGGCGAGTCGTCGGTGGCCGGGCCGGACGTCACCTGGCGGAGACCGCGGCCGTCCACGCCGATCACGAAGAGCTTCCGGGTGCCGGTGCGTTCGGAGGCGAACGCGACCGTGCGGCCGTCCGGCGAGAGCGCCGGATGGAGGTCGACGGCGTCGTCGTTCGTCAGCCGCAGCGCCTTCGGGGCACCGCTCTCACCGCTGTCCCCGCTGTCGGGGAGGTAGTACAGCTCGCCGTCCCGCTCGGCGTCGCCGGGGGCCGCGGCGCGGTGGCTCACCCACACGATGCCTCCGGTGCCCGCGGACGCGTCGGAGTCGACGCTGCCGATGCCGCTGGGCAGCGCCTGCGCCGCGCCGTCGCCGGTCGCCTCATACAGGCCGGTGGTGGCCTCGCTGACGTACCCGACGCGGTACGGCGACGCCACCGGTGCCGGTGCCTGCGCCTGTGTCGGCGAGAGCACGCCGGTGATGGCCCAGCCGCCGAGCACCGCGACGACCGCGACACCCGCCACCGCACGGTTCGCGCGCATGGTCGGTCCTCCCCAAAAGACTTCGGAAAATCAGCCGGCTTCGAACAGCTCGATCTCGGAGATCGCGACGTCCGTGCCGTTGAGCGAGCGGTGCAGCCCGACCACGTGCAGCTCGACGCTGGTGGCGCCTTCGCTGTTTTCGATCGGGACTTCCTGGGCGTCCGGCGTGTCGGCCAGCGCCATGTCGTAGGTCTTGCCGGTGGAGAACACCAGGTGCAGCTTCGCCGGCCGGTGCTCGGCCGGGAAGTTCGCCGCGTCCCCGGAGTACACGATCGCCTTCCGCAGGTCCGCGGGGTGGTCGAAGGTGAACACCAGGGTCTGTTCCTTGTCGCCGGGAGCCGCCCAGAACGTGTTCTTGGCGTTGTCGCTGACCAGCGGCGCCGAGTGGCCGGTGACCTCCGCGGTCGAGGTCACCTTGATCGGGTGGACCGGGTTGAGCTTGGCCTCGAAGACGCCGGTCACCTGGCTCCACAGCCCGACCGCCGCTGTGTTGATCGCGCCGCGGAACGGCTGGTACAGGGCATAGATCAGCGCCGAGAAGATCAGCGCCACCGCGACGGCCCGGCGGATCACCTTGCCGACGGTCCGGCGCGCGGCCCCCGCCCGGCCCGTCCGGCGGCGGACGCCGTCCTTGCCCGGCCGCTGCCCCGCCTTGTGCTCCTTGGGCTTGCGGCCGAACAGCCGCCGCCACCAGGACGTCTTGACGACCTCGGACTCGGCCAGCGACGCACCGCAGCGGCTGCAGAAGTTGCGGGTGGGCGCGTTGCCCTTGCCGCACTTCCCGCAGATCAGGTCACCGGGGTTGAGGACCTGCTCCTCCACGGTCTGCTGCACCGGCTGCCGGACCGGGGCGATCGGCTCGGCGGGCTGCACGACCTGCTGCTGTTGCTGTTGCTGCACCACCGGCTGCGCGCGCACCGCGACCGGGCCGTCGTCGTCCCACTTCAGGTAGCGGCCGCATTCGCCGCAGAACTCGACGTCGGCGGGACCCTGGTGCCCGCACTCCGCGTAGATGACCATCTCCCTAGCCCTCCAGCACTTCCACCGTGACCCGCACGTGGGCGGGCACCGCATCCACGACCGTCGCCGTCAGCCGGCGCACGTCGACCCGGGCCGGCTCCGGCACCCGCACGCGCACCTGCACCCACGGCGGTCCCGGGTCCGGCAGCGGCGCGCCCGGCTGCGGGTCGGCGACGACCCCACCGCTGTCGGTCACCTCGACCACGCCGCCGGTCAGCAGCCGCACGTGCTCGGTGAGGCCGCGCCGCGTGCCGCGCCACCGGTGCAGCTCGACCGAACGCGTCACCAGCTGCCGCAACTGCTCCGGGCTCCAGCTCTCGTCGACGCGCAACGCGACCCAGTGGGCCAGCCAGCCGACGAAGTCGGCCGGCGCCACGCCCGGGTCGAGGTAGCCCGAAAAGTTGTCCAAAGTGGAGATGACCGGCGCGAGGACCTCGTCGAGCGCGCCGGTGAAGCCCTGCACGAACCGGTCCTCGGCGTACACCGCGGGCAGCTGCTCGCCGATCGGGTGCGGGGTCGGCAGGCCCGGGATCCCGGTCCTCATGCGCCCGCCTCCCGGACCCGCACCTGGTGCCCGAACGAGAACGCCAGCGCGTTGGGCGGCAGGTCGAGCCGGTCGACCTGCTCGCCGCGTTCGCGGGTGATCGGGTTGGCGGCGAACAGCCGCACGTCCTCCACCAGCTCGACGCCGGGAAGCCGTTGCAGCACCGCGAACACCTCCCCCGACTGCACCGGGCGGCCGAACGGCCAGCCGTCACCGTCCGGGCCGCCGCTGATCGGGTTGAAGTAGTCGTAGAGCGCCTGGCTCGCGCGGGCGCCGAGCGTGCCCGCCGTCGTCCGGCGCCGGGCCCGCAACCGCGCGACCACCGTGACACCCTGGTAGAAGGGCGGCTCCACGGAGACGAGCGCCCCCACGCAACGTCGTTCGCCGAGGTAGCGCTCGATCCGGCCGCGCATGCCTGCTTCGAGCATCAGGGTCGCGAAGGCGAGTTCTCCGGTGTCGGGCACCGCCGGCACGACGAGGACCCGGATCGCGCCGGTCTCACGGCCGTCGGCGCCGTGCGCCGGGATGCAGCGCACCCGGGCCGCCTCCGGCGCCGCTTCGCGCGCGAGCTGCTCGTAGTCCTCGGCGGTGACCGCGCGGTCGCGGGTGCGCAGCAGCAGCGGGCCGCGGACCGCCGCGTCCCGCACCGACTCGCCGTCCACCCCGCCGATCGCGGGACGGCGGTTCACCACGCTGCTGACGAACGGGATCGGGTCCCGCTGCACCTCGAGGACCTCGCGGGCGACGTTGCCGCGCCGCCCGCCCCCGGACCGGTACTCGGGCACGCGGATCGCGGCGGACTTCGGCGGGAAGGCCCCGTAGTACCGGAGCCCGCCCTCGGGCTGGCGCACCGCGGGGCCGAACTCGACCTGCCCGCCGACGCGGTCGAGCATGACGTGCCGGTCGTCCGGGCCGGAGTCGGCGAAGGAACGGACCTCCGTCCACTGCTGCCAGCCGTCCGGGCCCGACACCTCGACGACCAGTTCGCCCTCGCCGACGACCACCGGGGGCCGGCCGAGCGGGAACCGCTGGCCGGGCGTGCCGTCGGAGGTCCCGACGACCTCGTTGCGGACGATCTCGGCGTGCACGGCGGCGACCGTGCCGCCGATGGTCGAGGCCTCGGCCGTGTGCAGCCGCGGCGAGCGCTGGTAGAAGGGCTGGTTCTGCTTGGCCTCGACCAGGCGGCAGCGCAGCCACCCGGCCCGCTGCCGCGCGAGCACCGACATGGTGTGCCCGTGCGGGACGTGCACCACGATGTCGCCGGACCGGTTGAAGGCGGCGGTGCTGTCCCGGTCGACCTCGCACGCCGCCCAGCCGGTGCCGTCCCAGGCCTCCCACAGCCACGGCGGGTCGCGCGGGTCGACACCCTGGCCCTCGACCTCGCAGTTCAGCCGCAGCAGCACCGCGCAGCCCGGGACGGCGTCCGACAGTCCGAAGAGGACGGCGTCGCCGGGGGCCGGGGTTTCGGAGAAGGCCGCGGGGCCGCCGCCGACGAGCAGCTCGTCGGTGCGGTCGACCGGCGGCACGCCGGTGTCGGCCGTGCTGGTCGCCAGGTGCGCGAGCGAGCACGGCACGATGTTCAGCGTGCGCTCGACGGTGAAGACCACCGGGTCCTCGACCTCGTTGCGCACGCTCGCGACCTGCTTGCCGGCCGCGACGACCACCGGGACGTCACGGGCGGCCGAAAGCCAGAACGTCACGTCGGTCCGCGCCGCGGCGGGCGGGAACAGCCGTACCCCGATCAGGTCGAGGAAGCGCAGGTAGTGCAGGTCGGGCACCCGGTTGAGGCGGTAGAGCAGCTGGTCGACCATCTGCGCGAATGTCTCGATCAGCGTGACGCCGGGGTCGGAGACGTTGTGGTCGGTCCACTCCGGGCAGTTGCGCTGGACCAGGTACTTGGCTTCGTCGACCAGGTCCTGGAACCGGCGGTCGTCGAGGTTGGGCAGTGGCAGGGTCATCAGGCACCGTCCTCGCCTGAATCGTGCGGCGGGATGACGTAGAAGGGGAAGACGAGGTTGCGCGGGTCGTTGGTGCCGCGCAGGCGGTAGCGGATGTCGATCAGCAGGGTGCCGCGGTCGGCCTCGTCGAAGCTGACGACGACGTCGTCGAGGGTGATCCGCGGCTCCCAGCGCTCGAGCGAGACCCGGACCTCGTAGGCGATCTGCCCGGCGGTCGCCGCGTCGGCGGGCGCGAACACGAGGTCGTGCACCGCGCAGCCGAACTCGGGGCGCATCGGGCGTTCGCCGGGCGAGGTCGCCAGGATCAGCCGGATGCTCTCGACGACCTCGCGCTCGCCGCCGACCAGCGCGATCGAGCCGGTCGCGTCGGTGTGCAGCGGGAACGCCAGCCCGCGGCCGAGGAAATCCATGTCAGCCTCCGATCAGGACGGTCGGGCAGCCCATGACGATCGGCGCGCCGCAGGTGGCCATGTCGCCCATCCGGGCCGCCGGCATGCCGCCGATGAGCACCGTCGGGCAGCCCGGCGGCGCGATCGGCGTCGGCGGGTGCACCGCGGGCGGCGGGAACGAGCACGTGTGCAGCGTCCCGACGTTCGCGGCGGGCATCCCGCCGATCAGCACGGTCGGCACGCCGGGCCCGGCGATGACGCCCGGGTGCCCGGTCGGGTCGCCGACCCTCGCGGCTGGTGGCATGCGCACTCCCCCGTCAGTTGATCTTGACCACGCTGCCGCGCACGGTGACGACACCGCTGGCGGTCAGCTCCGTCTGGCCCTGGCCCGCGACCGAGACCGTGGCGCCCTCGAGCTTCGCGCCCGCGGTGCCGTTCAGCTTCAGCTGCGCTCCCGCCTCGACGCTGGCGTCGGTCTGGGCCTTCACCGTCACCTTCTGGCCCTTGAGCTCCAGCGGCCCGGTCCCGGCGTCGATGCTCACGCCGTTCTGCGCCTTGACCGTGACGCTCTTGCCGCTGGTCACCTCGATGACCTGGTTCTTCTGGTCGATCTTGACCACGAACTTCGCGTCGCCGGACGACAGGATGATCCCGTCGTCCTCGGCGAATTCGAGCTTGTGGCCCTTCCGCGAGACGAACCCGCGCAGCGCCACCTCCCCGCTGTTGCCGTCGACGGCGGGCTTGGTGAACTTCGACGGCGTGGTGTCCTTGCTGTTGTAGAGACCGCCGAGCACGTAGGGCGCTTCGAAGTCGCCGTGTTCGAAGCCCACCAGGACCTCGTCGCCGACTTCGGGCAGCACCAGCGCACCCCGGTCCTTGCCCGCGCCCGGCTGGACCGTGCGCGCCCAGGTGCTGGAGAAGTCCTTGTCCAGCCACGGGAACGTGAGTTTGACGCGGCCGAGCTTCGCCGGGTCCTTGAGGTCGGTCACCTGCGCGGGCACGACTCCCGGCCACGTCGCGGTCTTCGCCCCGCCGGCGACCAGGCCGTAGAGCGAACGTTCCTGGCGCCCGGACACCGCGAACTCGGTGGTGTAGCCGACCTCGTCGTTGAACAGGTGCCGCGTGCTGGTCAGCGTGTACTTGCCGGAGAAGGGCTGGCCGACGCCGGTGAGCGTGACGGCGGCGCCGGCCCGCAGCTTCGGGTTGCCCTTGGCGACGCCGTCGAGCTCGGTGCAGGCGCTGCCGAACCGCTCGGCCAGCGCCTTCGCGGTCGCGTCCGCCTCGCCCTGGGTGCGCCGGGGCGAGGCGGCGTCGAGGAACGGCGGGCTCCCGAACTTGCCGGCCAGCGCCACCGGGTCCACCGACGGCACCTCCGTGCCCGCGTTCTTCGGGGTCGCGGTGGCGGTGATCGGCAGCTTGTTCTCGTAGTCCCAGCCGTTGACCCGCACTTCGGGGACCTGTTCGGCCGCGGTGACGCTGGCGCGCAGGCTGAGCAGCGTCCCGTGTGCTTCGAGGACGAGCGGGTCGGCGGTGGCCTTGGTGCTGGTCGAGGGCGCGCCGGACGGCTTCTCCGGGAGCTCGAAGTTCAGCTTCCCGTCCCGGACGGCGATCTGCGCGCCGACGACGTCGGCCAGCCGGGACAGGAACTCCCAGTCGCTCACGTTGTCCTGGGACAGCTGGGTGTTCGGCCGGCCGCCGAAGCCCTTGACGTTGTCGACCTTCCCGATCGCGATGTTCGCGCGCTGGGCGACCTTGCGCACGACGTCCGCGATGGTCATGTTCGGGTACGCGGCGACGCGGCGGCCGCGGAACAGCCGGTGCGCGTGGTCGTACCCGCGGACCTCGGTGAACGTGCCGTGCAGGTCCAGGTCGATCGCCACCGCGGTGACCTCGCCCGACAGCAACTCCTGCGGGGCCTCCGGGTCGGACGTCTGGACCTTCAGCTTGATCTTCGCCCCGACCTTGAACTTGCCCTTCTCCAGCACGACCGACCCGGGGTCGCGGAAGCGCAGCACGAAGGTGTCCGGCAGATTCCGGCTGTCGTCGACGTAGGCGTAGCTGAGCATCACCTTGACGTCGTCGGGCAGCGCGGTGCCTTCGACCTCGACCATGAGGGTGTTCGTGAAGGTCTCGTTAGCCATCGAGCTCCTCCAGCGCGGGCACCAGGAGCCGGGTGCCGGGCCGCAGCCGCATCGGGTCGTCGATGTCGTTGGCGTCGGCGATGTCGCGCCACCTGCCGGCGTCGCCGTAGGCGCGGAACGCCACCGAGGGCAGCGTGTCCCCGGCGACGAGCACGTGCGTGTCCCGGGCCGCGAGCGCCCCGGACGTCGGGTTCTGGCCACCGAGCTCGCCGGAGATCTCCTCCAGGTTGACCGTGCAGACCGCGCGCACCGGCGTCCCCGACGGCGTGAACAGCGTGTACTTCGCGGTGACGCTGGCGACGTAGGCGGGGAAGCCGGTCATCCCGCCCCACTTGAAGATCACCCACGGCGGCGAGGGCTTCTTGTGCTGGCGGCTGTCTTCGGTGGCCACGCAGCAGCTGAACAGCTGCTCGACCTTCTTGACGACGGCGTCGTCCATCTTGTCGGTGGCGTCGAGGAACATCTCCAGCGCGAGCTTGGCCGGATCGGAGCCCTTGAACTGCGGCGGCGCGCTCTTCTTGGCGTTCGGCTGCGCGTCCCGGCCCCACTTGGCGTTCTTGCTCAGCGAGAGTTCCTTGGGGTTGAACTGGAACTTGATGTCGAACATCCAGTCGCCGGGCGGCTGCCCGGTCCCGCCCGACTGCGGGGGCTTGTGGACCTTGAGTAGCGCGCGCTGCAGGTTGCTGGGCGCCGGTGCCCCGGAACCGTAGGCGGCGGGCGGCTGGGAGCCGGCCGAGGTGAAGGTGACGGGCGAAGACATGGCGGTCAGCCCCTCTTCGCCGGGCTGAGGAAGCCGTGGTGGGCCAGTTCGAGGGTCTCGGTGGCGACCTTGGGCGAGTCGGGCGAGAGCTGCGGCCCGCTCCAGCGCACCGGGACCACGCCTTCGAGGGCCCAGCTGGCGATCACCTTGCCTTCGAGGGTGCGCGCCTCGATGGTGGCGGTCTTGCGCTCGATCCCGCTCGCCAGGCTGGCGAACCACTTGGTGATCTGCGAGCTGGCCTCGGTCACCGGGCGCGAGAGCTTGATGTTCGAGTACTTGATCCGGGTCGGCAGCTGCCAGACCATGCCGTTGTTGCCGCCCTCTTCCCGCTGTTCCATGACGAATTCGCAGCCGAGGCCGTCGCAGCTGGAGAACGCGCCGAGGTTGCCGAGGTTCTTGTCGTCCAGCTTGACGACGTAGCACACGGCAACGGCCTCTTCGGTGTCCGGCATCGGCTCCTCCTTCAGTGCGGGCGGTCGGTGAGCGCGCCCCGGCGCTCACGGTCGAGGCGGAGTTCGGTCTTGAGCCGCCGCAGCAGCGGATCGAACAGTTTCTTGACGAGCTCTTCGGTTTCCGGCGGCGGCGACCCGGCCACCGGCGCGGCGGCGGTCACGGGAGCAGGTGCCGGTGCCGGATCGTGCGGGATCGGAGCATCGGCTTCCCGGGCCACCACAACCGGTGGCGGCGCCGGAGCCGGGGCAGGGTCGGCGGCGGGCGGGGCCGGCTCGGCCATCCTCGCCACCGGCAGCGGCTCTCCGGCCGGCCGGAACGGGCCCCGAGTGCCTTCGAGGGGGCCCGCCACCGGCAGGGTTTCTCGTGGCCCCGCGGCGGTTTCCACCGCTCGTGCCACGGAAAGGCCCGAGGCACCCCGTGTCAGCGGCAACGCGGCTCCCGCCATGGGAGCCGACCCTCCGACGGCTCGTGTCGCCGGAGCGCCTTCGATCGCCCGGGCCACCGGAAGGAGCGGAGTGCCGAGCCCGCGGGTGACCAGCGGTGAGGCTTCGATCATCCGCGCTACTGGCAACGGCGAAGCTTCCAGGCTTCGCGTGACCGGCGGTGCGGCCTCATCGACCACCCTCGCCACCGGCAACGGTGGCGTTTCCAGCCCCCGCGACACCGCCGGCGCGGCTTCAGTCGCCCGCGCCACCGGCAACAGCGGAGCCTCCAGGCCTCGCGTGATCGGCGGTGCGGCCTCGTCGACCACCCTCGCCACCGGCAACGGTGGCGTTCCCAGCCGCCGCGACCCCGCAGGCGCGGCTTCGATCGCCCTCGCCACCGGCAACGACGGAGCCTCAAGCGCCCGCGTCGCCGACGGTGCAGTCTCTTCAGCCACCGGCACCAGCGGAGCCTCCAGGCCTCGCGTGACCGGCGGTGCAGTTTCGCCGACCACCCTCGCTCCTGGCAACGGTGGCGTTTCCCAACCTCGCGTCACCGGCGGTGCGGCCGCATCGACCACCCGGGCCACCGGCAACGGCGCAGCCTCCAGCGATCGCGTCACCGGCGATGCGGCGCCGTCGGCCGACGGCCCTCGTGTCACCGCCGCACTTCCGAGCACTCCGGCTGCCGACAGGGGCGGGGTTTCGAACCCGTGGGTCGCCGGCGGCGCGACACCTTCGGTCATTCTCGCCACGGGCAACGGCGCAGCTTCCCGTCCCCGCGTCGCCGAAGGTGCGCCCTCGTCGACCACCCTCGCCACCGGCAGCGGCGACGCTTCCAGCGCTCGCGTGACGGGCAGTTCGGGCTCGTGCGCTCGCGTCACCGACGGCACGGTCTCTTCCCCCACCCGGGCCACCGGCAAGGACGCGGTTTCCGGCCCTCGTGTCACCGCCGCACTTTCGGCCGCCTCGGCTGCCGGGAGAGGCGAAGTTTCGAGCTCCCGGGTCACCGGCGCTGCGGCCTCGTCGACCACCCGCGCCACCGGCAACGGCGCAGCATCCTGCCCCCGAGCCGTCGGCGCCGCGGCCTCGTCGACCACCCGCGCCACGGGCAACGGCGCAGCCTCCAGCCCTCGCGTCACCGGCGGCGTGGCCTCCTCGACCACCCCCGCGACGGGCAACGGCGCAGCCTCCAGCCCTCGCGTCACCGGCGGCGTGGCCTCCTCGACCACCCTCGCCACCGGCAACGGCGCAGCCTCCAGACCCCGCGTCACCGAAGGTGCGGCCTCATCGGCCACCCTCGCCACCGGCAGCGCGGTGCCATCCGCAACGGGCAACGGCGCCGCGGCACCGGCCGTCGAGCCTGCCGCACCCTCGACCACCCGGGCCACCGGGAGCGGCGCGACCGCGCCATCGGTGGCTCGGGCGACCGGCAGCGGCGACGCTGCCGGCCCGGGCGTCACCGCGCCCTCGACCGCACGCGCCACCGGAAGGGGCGGCGTCACCGGCGCCGCGGTTCCGATCGGATCCGCCGCGCCGTCCACCGCGCGCGCCACCGGAAGAGCCGGGGTTTCGACCGCTCTTCCGGGCGAGTCCGCCGCGCCGTCGACCACCCGCGCCACCGGCAGCGGAGCAGGCGAGTCCCCGACCGCGCGGGCCACCGAAAGCGATCCCCCTGCTGCCGGAAGCGACTCGGTGGAAACGCTCGTCGAGCCGCCCGGTGTCCCGGGCGGCTCCGTGGTCCCGGACCGGATCGCCGGGCTGTCGAGCGGACGGAAAGTGTTGACCAGTGGCGGCGAACCGTCGTCGAGGCGTTGTACCGGCTCGGCAGCCGGCGGCGGAACGCCGTCGGCGACCCGAGCCACCGGCTCGGAGGGCAACCGCACTCCCCCGGATGACGGCTGGATCGGCGCACCGAGCCCCAGCCTCCGGGGTGTCGCCTGCTCCGTCCGCTGAACCACCGGCAGCACCGGAGCCGGCGCAGGCGCGGGAGCAGGAGTGCTTTCGGCGGGCACCGGCGGCGCCGGCAGCGGGACCACCGGCTCGGGCACAGCGGCCTCGGCGGGAGCGTCCACAGGGGACGGTTCCGCGATCGCCTGGACGGTCCGCACCGGCGGGCCGTCCACCGCCGCCGCGGACGTCAGCGGCGGCACGGCTTCGCGAGCCGTGACGACCGGCAGCACCAGCGGCAGTGCCGCCGGTTCCTCGGGCTGCACGGGAGCGTCGTCCGTGGCCGGAACCCGCTGCACCGGCGTGCCCCACAGCCGGGACCGGCCGCTCGGCTCGGGCGCCGCCGGCTGCACCACGGGCATCGGGGGTACCGGCGTCTCCACCGGCCGGGCGAGGTCGTCGATGACGCCGGCGGGTTCCGCCGGGCCGATCCGGTGCCCGAGCGGCTCGAGGTAGCCGGGGCTCTGCCAGGAGGTCAGCGTCGAGCTGAACCGCTGCACCGGGTTGACCAGCGGGTGCTCGGCCAGGACGCGCTGGATCGGCGCCACGCTCCGCCATTCCGCGCGCGTCACCGGCAGGTTGGCCGGCTCCGAGCCCTTCGCCTGCGGGGGCGGAGCCGCCTCCTTCCTGCGGAACCACATTGCAGCGTCACCGTCCCTGGCTCATCCGGGTGTTGATCCGGGCGATCTCGGCGACGTAGGTCAACCGGTCGGGGTGTTCGAGGTCGAGGATGTCGTCGAGGGACCAGTGCAGGTGGTAGGCGACGTACGCGACTTCCTCGTGCAGCCGGTCGGCCGCGTACGTCACGATTCCCCCAGGCGGCCACCGGCGACGTCGACGACGAAGCTGTGGCCGCACTCGGGGCAGGCGACGCCCGCCCTGGTGTGGCCCTCGCTGTTGACCCGGCGGTACATGTCCTGCAGGAACGCCAGGTCGGAGGCGAACAGGTTCTCGATGACCCCCGAGTGCACGTCGGTGATGTCGCCGATCCGGGTGACCACCCGGGCCAGCAGCACCACCGTGAGGAACGCCGAGTTCTCGCGCACCCGGTCGTCCCGCAGCGGGATCAGCTCGTCGCGGGCGGTGGCCAGGCGCATCACGCCGGAGTGGTGCACCTTGCCCTCGTCGTCGACGTACCCGCGCGGGAGCTCGAACGCGAACTCCGTGCGCAGCTTCGGCCGTTCCGCCCGGGGCTCCCGAGGCCCTCCCGCCGCCGCGGAGGCGGGAGGCTCCTCGACCGGGGCCGACGCCATCACCCTGCGCATCGGCTCACTCGACTTCCATCTGCTCGTAGGTGATGACGAGCTTCTCGGTGAGCACGCTCGTGTCGCCGGCCTTCAGCGAACCGATCTCCAGGCTCTTCGGCCAGGCGTTGGTCAGCTTGTAGCGCTTGATCGCGGAGCCTTCGTAGTCGTAGACGATGATCGCGCCGCCCTTGCGGGCCGTGGTCATCTTGCCGAAGTGGGCGTCCTTCACCCACTTCTCGAAGCTGTTGTCCTCGGTGAGGCCGCGGGTCAGCGTGACCTCGCCCGCCTTGGGGCGGCCGGGCAGCTTCTTGATGACGTACTTGCCGTCGACGGTGTTCTGCTTGAGCTCGATGACGTCCTGCTCCATCTTGAGGCCGGAGACCTCGGAGATCTGCTTGATCTGGACGCCGTCGATCTCGAGCCCGAAGGAGTGGCCTACCGCCTTGTCGAGATCGGGAAGTGCCATGTCTGAGGAGTCCCTTCACTACTCGTTGACGAGGCTGGTGCCACCGGACATCTGGGCCAGCCGGAAGATCACGAACTCCGCCGGCTTCACCGGGGCGATGCCCACTTCGCAGATCACCTGGCCGAGGTCGATCCCCTCGGCCGGGTTGGTCTCGCGGTCGCACTTGACGAAGAAGGCCTCGTCCGGGGTGAGCCCGAACAACGCGCCCTTGCGCCACTCCATCACCAGGAACGCGCTGATCGTGCGCCGGATCCGGGCCCACAGCGCGTCGTCGTTCGGCTCGAACACGACCCACTGGGTACCGCCGAGGATCGACTCCTCGAGGTAGTTGAACAGCCGCCGGACGTTCAGGTAGCGCCACGCCGGGTCGCTCGAGAGCGTCCGCGCGCCCCAGACCCGGATGCCCTTGCCGGAGAACGACCGCACGCAGTTGACGCCGATCGGGTTGAGCAGTTCCTGCTCCGCCTTGGTCAGGTGCGTCTCGAGCGCGAGCGCGCCGCGGACGACCTCGTTGGCCGGGGCCTTGTGGACGCCGCGGGTGGCGTCGGTGCGGGCCCACACGCCGGCCATGTGGCCGCTCGGCGGAATGTAGGTGTTGGTGCCCGAGGCGGGGTCGAGGACCTGCACCCAGGGGTAGTACAGCGCGGCGTACTTCGAGTCGTAGCCGGCCGCGTCCATCCGCCAGCTGCGGACTTCCTGCGGGTTGAGCGCCGGCGGCGGGTCGATGATCGCCATCCGGTCGCCCATCAGCTCGCAGTGCGCGATCATCGCCAGCTGCACGGCCTTGACGGTGTCGAGGTCGATCAGGTCGCGCTGGTAGGCGGCCATCAGGTCCGGCGCCGCGACCATGGTGATCTCGTCGATCGCCTCCAGGCCGCCGAAGCCGGTCCGGTCGGCGACGTCGCCGACGTAGTCGTTGGCCGCGACCCGGCCGGGAACCGGCGGGGCGCCGGCCTCCTTCTGCGGCGGCGACAACACCGCGGCGCCCTTGTCGGGCTTGGTGACCGCGCCACCGGTGGCGACCTCTTCGATGGTGATGAGGTTCGACTTCTCCCGCACCGCGGTGACGACGTTCTCCTTGGTGCGCTTGGTCGTCACGTTGTGGGTTTCGACGACCTTGCCGTCCTGCTTCACCAGCACGGTGAACCGGTCTTCGGCGGGGTTGTCACCGGTCGGGTCGGCGACCTCGACGGTGATCTCGCCGGCCGGCTTGCCCTCCGGCAGCTCCTTCGCGACGAAGCGGTAGCCACCGAGCACGGCCTGGCGGGCCGTGAGCTGCTTCGGCGCGGAGCCGTTGTCCGCGGCACGCGATCCGCCGATGCGGACGATGTAGCAGTTGGTGCCCCCGTTGAGGAAGTAGCCGTAGACCGACTGGGCCAGGTAGCAGCCCTCCATGAAGTCACCGAAGGTCTGGGTGAACTGGCCCCAGTTGGACACCAGCGTCGGGGTGTTGAAGGGACCGTCCGCCGCGAAGCCGACGAAGGCGGCCACTGCGGTGCCCACGCCCTCGATCGGCCGTGCGCCCGCCTCGACCTCCTCGACGTACACCCCCGGCGTGAGATAGGTGGGCATGCGTGCCTCCCTTGTCGACGCACAAGTCTTGTCTTCGGCGATGCTGCTGCCAGGGCGTTCTCCGCGGAACGCCCGTGCGGCTAGGCCCGCGGGAACTGATCTCTGCCCTTAAAGGCAACTGCCCTTCCGGGCAGTGCTGCTCGCCCGTCCGGCCGTTGGCAACCGGCCCGTCGGGGCCGACAGTTGAACCCATGCCAACGGGGCGGGACAAGGCGCCACGAGAGCCGTCCGGGCAACCCGCGCGGCCGCCCCGGCCTGCGCGGCGGCCTGCTCCGCCGTCCTTGTTGCAGCTGCAGGCCACGGCGGGCAACGCGGCGGTGGCGGGACTGGTCGCGCTGCAGCGGCAGAGCTGCCCCGCTCCCCCGGTCGCGCCGCCCGGCGTGACGCCGGCGTCCGACCCGAAGTTCCAGTCGCTGAAGAAGGACGTCGGTGACCGGGCCAAGACGGCGAAGGCGCACCCGCCCGCCGGCGCGGAGGTCAAGAAGGCGCAGGACGCCGCGGTGGCGCCCGCCGACGACAAGGACGCGCAGGCCAAGGCGGCGCAGGCGGACAAGATGGCGGCGGCGAAACCGGCCGGCTTCGACAAGGCGGCCTTCGTCGCCGCGGTGAACGCCGCCGTTGCCAAGCAGGCACCGAAGAACCTCGACGAGGCCGACAAGTTCGCCACCTCCGGCAAAGCCGACCAGGTCAAGACCGAGGTGCTGGGGAAGGTCACCAGCGGCAAGGACGCCTCGGCCAAGGACGTCACCGACCGGACGAAGGAGCCGCCGGACCCCAGCCGGGCCGTGGAAAAGCCGGTCACCCCGCTGCCGGAAGCTCCGGCCCCGCCCGCGCTGGCCCCGCCGGACGCGCGCAAGGCGACCCCGGACAAGGCACCGCCCGAGCAGACCGACCTGCGCGCCGACCAGTGCGAGACCCAGGGCGCGATGGCCGCGGCGGGCGTCACCGACCAGCAGCTGGCCGAGTCCAACGAACCCGAGTTCACCGGCGCCCTGGCGGCCAAGCAGGAGGGCGAGCAGCACACGGCTTCGGCGCCGGCGGCGGTCCGCGAGTCCGAGGCCGGGCAGCTGGCGGCCGTGACCGGCGCGGCGCAGGCGTCCGGGCAGGCCACGATGGCCGGCCTGACGGGCGTGCGGGCGTCGGCCGGGCAGAAGGGCCACGCGGCCAAGTCGGCCACGAAGACCAAGGACGAGCAGGACCGGGCGCGGATCACCGGCGAGATCAAGGCGATCTTCGACGAGACCAAGACGAAGGTCGAGGGCGTGCTGGGCGCGCTCGACGACCAGGTGGCGAAGAAGTTCGAGGCCGGCGAGGCCCAGGCCAAGGCCGCGTTCACCGCCGACCACCAGGCGCGGATGAAGCGCTACAAGGACGAGCGCTACGACGGGATCACCGGGGCGGCACGCTGGGCGTACGACCTCTTCGCCGACCTGCCCGCCGAAGCGAACAACCTCTTCCTCGAGGCCAAGAAGGTCTACGAGACCAAGATGCAGGGCGTCATCAGCGACATCGCCGACTTCGTCGGCCAGAAGCTGGGCGAGGCGAAGCAGCTGATCGCCGACGGCCGCACGCGCGTGCAGCAGAAGGTGGCGTCCCAGTCGCCGGCGTTGCGCAAGATCGCGGGCGAGGCGGCGAAGGAGTTCGGCGGCCAGTTCGACGACCTCGAGAAGTCCGTCGACGAGAAGCAGGAATCGCTGGTCGAGGACCTGGCCCAGAAGTACAGCGAAGCCCGCAACGCCGTCGACGAGGAGATCAAGACGCTGCAGGCGGAGAACAAAGGCCTGTGGAGCAAGGCGAAGGAAGCCGTCGGCGGCGCCATCGAGACGATCCTGAAGCTGAAGGACATGCTGCTCGGCGTGCTGTCCCGGGCCGCGAACGCGGTCGGGCTGATCATCGCCAAGCCGATCGAGTTCCTCGGCAACCTGGTCAACGCCGTCAAGACGGGCGTGCTGAACTTCGGCGCCAACATCGTCGAGCACCTCAAAAGCGGCCTGAAAGGCTGGCTGCTGGGCAATCTGGCCAGCGCGGGCATCGAGATCCCGGAGGCGCTGGACGCCAAGGGCATCCTGAAGATGGTGCTCTCGATCCTGGGTCTGACCTGGGCGAGCGTCCGCGCGCGGATCCTGCGGTTCATCCCCGAACCGGTGCTCGCGAAGCTGGAGCAGACCCTGGACGTGGTCAAGATCCTGGTCACCGAAGGCGTCCCGGGCCTGTGGCGCTGGGTGGTCCGGAAACTGGGCGACCTCAAGGAGATGGTCCTCGGCCAGGTCAAGGACTTCGTGATCGAGAAGGTCGTCAAGGCGGGCATCACCTGGATCATCTCGATGCTCAACCCGGCGGCGGCGTTCATCAAGGCCTGCAAGGCGATCTACGACATCGTGATGTTCTTCGTGGACAAAGCGGCCCAGATCAAGGAGTTCGTCGACTCGGTACTGGACTCGGTGGAGTCCATCGCCCGCGGCGGCGCGGGCGCGGTCGCCGGGCTGATCGAGCGGACGCTCGCCAAGGCGTTGCCGATGGTGCTGGGGTTCCTCGCCAGCCTGCTCGGGCTGGGCGGGATCTCTGAGAAGATCAAGTCGATCCTGGAAAAGGTCCAGGCCCCGGTGGGCAAGGTGATCGACTCGGTCGTGGGGACGATCGTCAAGGCGGGCAAGAAGGTCTGGTCGAAGTTCAAGGGCAAGAAGGACAGTGGGGTCAGCGGGGTCAGCGGGGTACCGGACCCGCGCAGCGCGGCCCAGAAGCAGCAGGCGCTGGCCCAGGCCAAGCAGGCGGCGGACGCGGAGATGCGCAAGCCGAACGCCACCCAGCACACCGTCGAAGCGGCGCTGCCGAAGATCAAGGACACCTATCAGCTCACCAAGATCGCGCTCGTGCCGGGGAGCACCGGCAAGTTCAAGACCCACCTGGAGATCAACCCGACCGACGACACCGGCGAACTCCCCCTCGGCCCGATGGCGCCCGTCGACGAAGCCAAGGTCTACCTCGGGAAGCGGTTCGTCGTGAAGTCCACCAACCGCGTCGCCAAGGTCACCGACGTCCGCGCGGACGGCTGGGTGACGCTGCAGTACGAGCTGGAACGCAACGCCGGCGGCCGCAGCAAGAGCTCCGAGGGACGGCCGGCCTTCCCGGTGCTCAAGTTCCTCGCCAACACCCCGAACGGCGGCCCCGAGCTCGCCCCGGCCGAAGGCGGCGCCGACCAGACGCAGTACACGATCGACGGCAAGACCCTGCGGCCCGAGTACCACGACGTCCGCGCGGTCTTCTACGGCGGATCCCACAAGTACAGCGGCCACGACGCCGCCAAGATCGCCGCGGTGATGCGGCCCGACGGCGTGACGTTCACCTGTCCGGGTGTCCCGTTCCTCGGCATCGCCCCGCACGTCGCCGCCCGCGTCAAGCCGAACAACGCCGACAACTACGCGCTGGACCACCGGAAGTCGGTGGCCGGGCACTGGAACACCCAGGGCCGCGCGAAGGGCCAGAGCGATCGCTCGCAGTTCTACGCGGACCCGGGCAACCTCGAAGTCCTGTGCGGGTCGTGCAACAGCAAGAAGGGCTCCAAGGACGCCGACACCGGCGCGGCCGAGCGGTACCGCAAGGACGTGGAGATCCCGGGCTTCACCGGCCCCGACGGGAAGGAGTGAGCCGGCCGGCGCCACCGGCCTGCCAGCGACCTGCAAGCGACGTGCGGCACCTTCCGATCAAGGTTGCAGCACAACGAGTGGAGGATCGATGAAGCAGTGGGCGAAACGGTCGGGTGTCCTGGTCGCTGCGGTGGCGGCTGCTGTTCTCGGTGCCGGTGCCCAGGCACAGGCGGCGGAGGGCCCCCACAACGTCGGATGGCTGTACACGGTCGGCAAGAGTGGCGCGGTCTTCTTCGACGCCGACCTGGCGGGCTATCCCTCCGAAGAGAAGATCACCGTGTGCGACAACAAGACGGACGACCGGGGAATCGGCGCCATCGTCACCGGTACCGCGGCCGACGGGCCATACGGTGCTGATGAGCTCTACATCTTCGATCGGTCCCACGACGGCAACTGCGAGTCCATCCACGCCAACATCTTCGCGGACGGCTACGCGGTCACGGTCCACGTGTTCGAGTACTGGAACGGGGGCGCCAACACCGCAGCCGACAACTGGGGTTACGGCGTGGCTTAGCGTTTCGCCGGGTGAGGGCTCGGCCCTCGCCCGGCGTCACCTGCTGATCAGGCTTCCTCTTCGGTCTCTTCCTCGCGCTGCACGAACGTCTGCGCCATCTTCTCCTCTTCGCCCTCTTCGGCGGCAGGAGCTTCTTCCTCGCGCTGGACGGTCATCCGCTGCACCGGCTCGTCGTGGGTACCGCCGTCGGCCTCGCACCGCTGGACCGCCGGCCCGGCGGCGGCAGCGGGCGCCGGCGTCGACATCAGCCGGTCCGCGTTCGCCACGGCTTCGCGCTCGAACCGGTCGGACGGATCCGAGACCTTCACCCCGCCGCCGGTGTCGGTCCCGTCCACCGGGCCGCTGCGCTGCTGGACGACGTGGGTCAGCTCGTGCGCCAGCATGTGCTTGCCCGAGTCCGACCCCGGGTCGTACTTGTCGCGCTGGAAGACGATGTTCGAGCCCACGGTGTACGCCTGGGCGTTCACCGACTTGGCCGAGTCGTGCGCCGCCCCGTCGGTGTGGATCCGGACGTCGGCGAAGTCGGCGCCGAAGCGGTTCTCCATGTCCGCGCGCGTGTCGGTGTCGAGCGGCGCGCCGCCACCCGAGCCGACGACGTCGTGGACCGGGGAGCGTTCTTCCTCGACCAGCGAGGCCGTCCCGGCGTTGCCCACCGCGCGCTGCAGGCCGAGCATGCCCGCCGGGCCCAGGACATCGGTGCGGCCGGCCGCGGCCGCCCGGCCCAGGAGGTCGTGGTCGTCCCGCTCGACGCGGTCGCCCTTCGGCCGCAGGGACGGGTCGAGGTCGTTGTCGTGTTCGTGCCCGCGCATGTCCGCTCCCTCCACCGACGTCCAAGCTTGCCCCGTCGGCGGGGCGAGCGCCAGACTGCGCTGCCCGTCCGGACGGGCAGCGAACGCTGCCCGTCCGGGCAGCTCAGCCGTCGGTCACCATCGCGAGGTAGGGGCCGAACTCCCGGTCGAGGCAGAGCCGGCCCAGCTTGCGGTACTCCCGCGCGACCGCCCCGACCAGGTCGCTCATCCCCACCGGGCGGCCCGCCTCGGCGGCCAGGTACGCGCCGGTGACCGCGGCCGAGCGGATGTGGCCGCCGGCCAGCTCGAACGCCTCGGCGAGGAACCCCAGGTCCAGGTCCGTCCCCCGCGGCATCCGGGCGCCGAGGCAGCGGTCCCACAGCCGGTGGCGGAGTTCGACGTCCGGCAGCGGGAAGTCCACGATGACGTCGAGCCGGCGGGTGAAGGCCTCGTCGAGGTTGGCGCGCAGGTTGGTGGCCAGCACCGCGATCCCGTCGAACGTCTCCATCCGCTGCAGCAGGTACGCGCTTTCGATGTTGGCGTACCGGTCGTGCGCGTCGCGCACCTCCGACCGCTTCCCGAAGATCGCGTCCGCCTCGTCGAAGAGCAGGACGCCGTTGACCCCGGACGCCTCGGTGAAGATCCGCTCGAGGTTCTTCTCCGTCTCGCCGACGTACTTGTCGACCACGGTCGCCAGGTTCACCGTGTAGAGGTCCAGCCCGAGCGACGAGGCGATGACCTCGGCGGACATCGTCTTGCCGGTCCCCGAATCCCCCGCGAAGAGGCCGGTGACGCCTCGGCCGCGGCCGCCGCCCGGGCGCATCCGCCACTCGTCGAGCACCTGGTCGCGGTAGCGCGCCCGCGCCGCCAGTTCGTCCAAAAGGGACAGCACGCCGGCCGGCAGCACCAGGTCGGCCCAGCCGACGACCGGTTCGATCCGCCGCGCCAGCCGTTGCAGGCCGGCGGCGTTCTGGCTGCGCGCGCCCGCGCGGACGTGGTCGGTCCGGACCAGCCCGTCGTCGGCCAGCGCGGTCACCGACGCCGCCTTCGCCGCGCGGGCGATCTGCCCGGGCCCCAGCACGAAGTGCGCGGTCTCCTCGCCCGGGTCGACGCCCGGGGCGAGCCGGCCGTCGAGGCTGCTGCGCCAGAGTTCCGCGCGGTCCGCGCCGGACAGCGGCACGGCGTCGAGCTGCAACGGCGGGGTCGCGCTCCAGCGCGGGTCCCAGGTGCCGGTGCCGTGCGCCACCAGCGGGATCGCCGGGTGCGCCAGCTCCTCCAGGCGCGGGTCCTCCACCGGGCCCAGCACGATCCCGGCGCCGCGCAGCAACGCCTCCCGGCGCAGCGACGCGGTGAGCTCGGCCCGGGCGGGCTCGGCCTGCCAGCGCGCCGCGTCCACCACCAGCGCCGGGTACCCGGCCGCCGCCAGTGCTCCGACGCCGAGCTCCTCGGCCCCGCCACCGGGCTGTTCCTTCAGGTAGACCAGCCCGACCCGGCCCCGGATCGCCCGCGCGAGCCGGTCCCGGCCCGGCACCTCGACCAGTTCGGCGCCCAGGTGCGCGCAGCCGGCGAGCTCGGGCGCGAGCCGGTCGTCGCCGAGCAGGTGGTTGACCACCCGATCGGGGACGCGCAGGGTGCGTGAGAGGAACGGCCGCTCCTCCTCGCCCACGGTGAGCAGGCCGCAGGTGACCAGCGGGGAGTCGGCGTCGAGCCGGGCGCGGCCGGCGGCCGAGGCCTCGGGGATCCCGCACAGGCGCAGCGCCAGCCCGGCGCTGGCGCGGCGGCGGGTCACGTCGTCGTTGAGGTAGCCGTAGAACTGCTCGAACCGGCTGTCCAGGTCCGGGGCGAGCGCGACCAGCAGCAGCTCGACGTCGACGCCGGTGAGTCCCGCGCGTTCGGCGAGCGGGCGCAGCCGGCCGTCCGGGACGGAGTCGGTGAACGGGGTGAAGGGCTCGCGGAGCCCTTCAAGCAGCGCGTCGATCGCCTCGTTGGACAGGTAGAGGCCGCGGAAGGGGTCGTCGGGGTTCGGGTCCGCCGCGCGGCGGCTGTCGACGGCGTCGCGGATGCGCTGTTCGAGCCGGGCCAGCCGCTCGAACAGGTATTCCAGGCTCACCGGAGCTTCCGGTGGGTGCGTGCCATGGCGACCCGGCGCTGCCCTTCGACGGCCCCGGCCGCGGACACGTGGTGCCCGATGAGCTCGCCGTCGCCGGTGTCGAGCTTGAGGCCTTCCTTGGCGGGCGGCCCGGCCGGGTAGACGCGTCCACTGTGGATCGGCGCCGACACGACGACGTCCAGCGACGGCTTGAGCTCGCCGCCCAGCGCGGTCCACACGTCGGCGAACGCGCGGTCCTCCGGTGGCGGCAGCGCGACGGTCATCGGCACCGGCAGTCCCATCTCGGCCAGCGACCCGGTGAGCACCTCGGCCGGCACGGCCTCGTGGCTCAGCAGGCCGAGCAGCAGGTCCGACAGCACGCGGTGCTCGTCCTCGGGGCGCTGGGTCCACGCGGTGACCAGGTAGGACAGCTTGACGTGCTTGGGCGGCAGGTGCCGGGCGGTGACCTCGCCGCGCTGGTCGTACTCGTTGAGCAGCCCGCGCGACCGCCGGCGCATGTCTTCGCGCACGTCGTAGAGGTAGATGTTCACCGTCGGGGCGTTGCGCCGGGCGGCCCAGTCCTTGGTGGGCGCGTCGAAGGCGACGTCGACCTCGCTGCCGCGCAACGCTTCGTCCTTCACCAGCCGGCGCAGCGCCTCGTCGACCTCGTGGATCACCGGCGGACCTCCTCGCACTGGCGGTGCCTCCACGATGATCGCGAGAACGCGGCCCGGCCAGCCACGCAACGGCAAACCTTCGGGTACGCCCGGCTGCCCGTAAGGGCAGAGTGGGCGGCATGACGATCACGACCAGGCTCGCCGCCGAGGCCGACCTGCCGGCACTCCTCGCCCTGTTCCGCGAGCTGCACCCGGATGACCCGGTCCCGTCCGCGCAAGCCGCGGCCGACGCCTGGCAGGCCATCCGGCGCCAGCCCGGGCGGGCGGTCCTGCTCGCCGAGTCCGGCAGCGTGGTGGCCGGGACGATCGACTGCACCACGCTGCCGAACGTCACGCGGGGAGCCCGGCCCTTCATGCTCGTCGAGAACGTCGTGGTCGCCGCTGAACACCGGCGGTCGGGTGTGGGGGCCGCCTTGGTGGCGGCGGCCGTCGCCATGGCCCGGCAAGCGCGTTGCTACAAGGTGCAACTGCTGTCGCGGTCCAGCCGCGAAGCGGCGCACGCCTTCTACGAATCACGGGGATTCCGCGCCGTGGCCCAGGGCTACCGCTTGTACCTCGACTGAGGGCGGCGCAGATGCGCCCGTCCGATCTTGTAACCGGTCACGGTGCCGGGACGACTACCGCTTCAGGAGAACGAGGTGGCACCCCTGCGACGGATTCCGGGCACGATCGGGCTGGCCCTCGGCCTGCTGGTGGCCGGCTGCGGGGGCACCGGGACGCCGGAGCCGCCGGCCTCCCTCGCCACCGGCACCGCCACCACGGCCTCCGCGGTCGAGCCGCCCGCCGGCTCGACGGCACCGTCCTCCGCCGCCCGATCGGCGGCTTCGGCGTCCCGGACGGCCGGCTCCTCGTCCTCGGCCGCCGGCGCGGAAGTCGACGCCCGCGCCGACGACGGCCAAGCCGCCGGCGAAGGGGTCGCCCGTGCGCTCCGCGCCCATCGAGATCATCGGCACGTCGTACGCCGCGCTCGGGCCGGTGACGGAGGCGCAGCTGACGGACGAATGCGGGGCACCCTCTGCGTCACGATGCTGGTGCAGGTCGAAGGACCGCCGGATCCGGACCAGGACTGCACGGTCAAGCGGATCATCCAGTCGGTGCCGATCTACCGCGGCGACACGATCACCTTCGTGCTCAGCGACCCGTGCGGTGACTTCACCGAACCGTCGCCGGCCGGCTAGCGGCGGCCATGGCGAAACGGCTCCGGTCCCTGCGGCCCGCCCGCCCTCCGGTGGCAGCGCCGTCCGAAAGCCCGTCGAAGGCGGTGCGCCTGATCGGCTCGGTGATCGCGCCGACGACCGTGCTCACCGGGTTGCTGTTCTTCTTCGGCAGGCAGCACGCCACCTGGCTCTTCGACTACTTCGGCGTCCCGTTCTCGACGATGGGACTGACCGCGCAGGACTACCTGGTCCGCGGCGAGGACGGCCTTCTGATCCCGATCGCCGTCGTGATGACCGCGGTGCTGGCGCTCGTGTGGCTCCACCGCTTCCTGCGCGCCCGGCTCGGCGACGCGGCGTGGCAGCGCCTGCTCCGCCTGGTGACTCCGGTGGCCGTCGTCGCCGGGCTCGCCGGGCTCGCGGTGGCCGCCGTCGGCGTCGTGCACCCCGAAGCGTTCGCCACGTCGTATTCCGTGCCCGGCGCCGGGCTCTCCCTCGGCGTCCTGTTCCTCGTGGCCGCCTCGCGCCTGCTCGCGGCCCGGGCCGGGCGGCCGGTGCCGGCCACGCTGGCGACCGCCGAGTGGCTGGCGGCGTTCACGCTGGTGAGCGTGGGGCTGTTCTGGGCCGTGGCCGACTACTCCGCGTCGGTCGGCGTGGGCCGGGCCATCCAGATCGAGGCCGCGCTGCCCGCGCCGCCGGAAGCCGTCCTCTACAGCGCCAAGAGCTTGAACCTCACCGCGCCGGGCGTGCGCGAAACGCAGTGCCGCAACCCCGACACCGCCTACCGCTACCGGTACACCGGGCTGAAGCTGATCCTGCAGTCCGGCGGCCAGTACTTCCTCCTGCCCGTGCAGTGGCGCAAGGCCGACGGGACCGCTGTCGTGCTGCCACGCACCGACGCCCTGCGACTGGAGTTCACCCCCGTCGCGGACCCGGACGCACCCTGCTGAGCGAGCCGGGCCCGCACCGTGCGGGCCCGGCTCGCTCGGCCGCGGCGGTCAGCCCCGGTCGTAGTCGAAGGCGTCGTCCACGTCGTGGTCGACGACCCAGTCGTCGTCGTCCGCGGCGGTGGCGTCGGCCACCGAGGTGACCGAGTGCGCCGCGGCCCCGCCCACGCCGGCCGCGGTGTACCAGGCGTGGTAGCCCGCGTAGTCCGGCACCGCCAGCGCGTGCGCACCCTCCGACGATGCGCCGTACGGGCCGGCCGCCAGCTTCTCCGCCTCGTACGCGGCGTGGTGCTCGCCCGCGTGGCTCGTCACGTGGGCCGAGGTCGCCCCGGCCACCCCCGCCGAGTGCTGCTCGGCGTGGTAGCCCACGTCGTCGGCGTCGTCGTCGGTGTCGTACACCGGGCGGACGACCTCCTGGTCCACCGGGTCGGGGTGGCTCATGACGTGGTGGTGGACCACGGCGGGGCGCTCGTGGTCGCCGTCGCTGTCGTAGTCGCCGTCGTGGTCGTCGCAGTCGCCGTCGCCGCCGCCGTACCAGCCGTCGTGCGCCGGGTGGTGCCAGGCGTGGTTCCAGCCGTCGTCGCCGGACTCGCCGCTGTGCGTCACGGACGCGCCGCCGATGCCGGCGACGGCCGAGTCGTGCTCCGACCAGTGGTGTCCCCACCAGGTCGAGCCTTCGTCGGTGTCGGTCGTGCCCGCGCCGCCGATGCCGGCCCAGCTGCCGGAGCTCTCGGCGCTCCAGGAGTCGTGGGGCCGGCCGAGGGGATGCGCCGTCGCCGGACCGGCGATGACGAGGGAAAACGGCAACGCGAATGCGCCGGCGACAGCCAGTCGTCGCAATGTGGACATGATTTCTCGGGGTTCCTTCCTGAGTGCGGCAACCGGGATTCATTCGGGGCCCGGACGCCGGGGCAGAAGCTCTGTCCGATCGGTGACGTTACCGCCCCCACGGGCCCTCGATAAGGCGTTGACCTGCGCAAATACCCGATCGATGCGGGGAACGCACCAAGTGGAGGACAGTCGGGGAATGGGGTCGGACCAGCCTAGTTCGCCATCGCGGAAGTGGCCGGAATGACCGGCCCGAAATCACTCGCTCAGGTAGTTCCCCGTTTAGCGGAAGAAATCGCGGTACGTCGCCGGTGCGACCCGGCGGGCACTCCGGGGCGGACGGGGCGGACCGGCGGCCACGCCCCGGCCATCCCCCGGTCGCCCGCCGCCGCGCTCGCCCGGCCGGCCGACCGGAACACGGCAGGTGGCGCAGCCGCGTGACCCCCGCCACACCCGCCAAACCGTGCCTCGGCGGGGGAATCCGATTCCGACCCACCGTGTAACCACGATAACAGAGACTCCCACCGATTCCTCCCACGGTATTCAGAGTAGTGGAGTAATCACTGTTTTTTTCGTTACCTGGTACACCCGAAAAGCACATTAATGGACTCGTTCGGACCAAGCCGTTGCGCGGTCAATTGCGTAGGTTTCACAACATGTCGCCGATGAGATCCATTCTTGCCGTCGTTCTGCTGGCCGCGTTCGTCGCGCCGCCGGGCCCGGCGGCCGCGGCCGTGGTGACGCCCGGACCGGTGTGCGACCACCAGCCCCTGGCCAACACGACGGCTCCGGCGGGCGCGGTCACCGTCGACGCCGCGGTACCCGGCGACCTCTACCGCAAGTCGCAGGAGTCGCCGCCGGGCACGACGTTCTGGCTGCCCCCGGGCACGCACCTGCTGGCGGCGGACCCGTTCGGCCAGGTCATTCCCAAGGACGGCGACGTCTACCTCGGCGCCCCCGGCGCGGTGCTCGACGGGCAGGGCATCAACCGCGCGGCCTTCACCCAGCAGGCGAAGAACGTCGTGATCCGCGGGCTCACCATCCAGAACTTCGTCGCCCCGCAGGACCAGGGCGTGGTGAACCACGATTCCGGCGAACACTGGATCATCGAAAACACCACCGTGCAGAACAACAAAGGCGCGGGAATCATGGCCGGCGCACGCCAGGAGCTGCGCCACAGCTGCCTGCGCAACAACGGCCAGTACGGCATGAACGCCTACCGGTCCGACAGCACGATCAGCGCGCTGATCATCGAAGGCAACGAAATCTCGGGCAACAACACCGACGACTGGGAAACGCGCAACCCCGGCTGCGGGTGCAGCGGCGGAATCAAGTTCTGGGTGGTCGACAAGGCCGACGTCCGCGGGAACTGGATCCACCACAACCACGGCGCCGGGCTCTGGGCCGACACCGACAACAACGACTTCCTGGTCGAGAACAACCTCATCGAGGACAACGACGCCGAGGCGCTGTTCTACGAGATCAGCTACAACCTCGTGTTCCGCGACAACGTCCTGCACCGCAACAGCCTGGTGGCGGGCAAGCGCCGCGCCGACAAGGGCGACAACTTCCCGGTGGCGAGCGTCTACCTGTCCGAGTCGGGTGGTGAGCCCCGGGTGCCGGCCCGCACGCACCTGATCGACATCTACGACAACACCTTCGAGGACAACTGGTCCGGCATCACCGCCTGGGAGAACGCCGACCGCTTCTGCAACAGCCCGGCGAACACCTCGATCAACACCTGCACCAAGCTCGTCACCGACCGGACGCGGTGCTCGGCACCGGGTATCGCGTCCCCGCCGCTGTACGACGACTGCCGGTGGAAGACCCAGCTGGTCGAGGTGCACGACAACACGTTCCGCTTCGATCCGGCCCGCGTCGGCTGCACGAACGGGTCCTGCGGGAAGATGGCACTGCTGTCCAACTGGGGGACGTACCCGTCGTGGTCGCCGTACCAGGGCAAGGTCGTCCAGGACGCGATCACCCACGACCAGGACAACTACTGGTTCAGCAACTCCTACTACGGGCCCTGGAAGTTCGTCGCGGGCGACACGTCCCGGATCCTGACGGCCGAGCAGTGGCAGACGACCCCGTGGGACCAGGACAACTGCGCCTCCTTCGACGACGTCATGCCGCACTGTTGAGGTCGTGCCGCGCTCAGTGCGCGGACAGCAGCCCCAGCACCGCTGCGGACTTCGCCTCGTCGAGGAACCGCAGGCCCATGAAGTTGTCCCCGGGGTTGAACCCGGGCAGCGCCCAGACGGCCTCGTACGGCAGCCCGACGTGCTGGTAGCGGCGCAGGCTGTAAACGTTGCTGAAGAGGCACTTCCCCGGGTCCGGGCGCCAGAGGCGGCGGGCGAAGGCGGGGTTGCGGAACCCGTGCCCCACCTCCGCCGCGGCCCGGACGTGCTTGCCGCCGGTGAAGAGGACGACGTCCCCGGTGGTCACGGTGTCCATCCGGCGGTCGTACTTGTCCTTGGCACCCCAGAACCGGGCCCGCCCGCCCGGGTGCAGCGCGTTCAGGCGGGTGAGGTCCGCGGGGTCGAGCAGGTCGGCGAGCTCGCGGAAGGCCACGGCCTTTTCCAGGGACTCCGCGCCGTAGCGGCGGGCGTCCGCGGTGCCGTAGGCGGGCTGCACGAAAACCTGGACCACGAACGGGAACGGTAGCTCAGCCGCCGTGGGTGCTGTCGCTCTGGTAGTCGGTGTAGGTGTAGGGGTTGTCGAGGATCTTGGTCTCCGGGACGTCGGGGTTCATCCCCTGCCGCCACGCCTCCTCCCCCAGCTGCCCGCGCAGGTACTCGACCGTCTCCTCGACGCGCCGGCGGACCGCGGGCAGGTCGGCGCCGACCAGCCGGCCGTCGCGCTTGACCACCCGGCCGCCGACGAGCACGGTGTGGACGTCGGCGCGCTGGGCCTGGAACGCCACGTGGCCGTAGGGGTTGAGCAACGGGAACGACACCGGCGAATCGTCGTTCTTCAGCAGCACGACGTCGGCCTTCTTGCCGACCTCCAGGCTGCCCAGGTCCGAGCGCCCCAGGGCCGCGGCGCCCCCGCGAGTGGCCCACTCGACCACCTGTTCCGCCCGCAGCGCCGCGTGCGTCACCGTCGCGCCCTCGGCGTGTGCCTCCAGGTGCTCCCGGGACCGGTCGGCGCCCAGGGTGGCGCGCATGGCCGAGAACAGGTCGCCGCTCCACCACACCGAGGTGTCCATGGACAGCGACACCGGGATGCCGTACTTGCGCAGCGCCCAGGTGGGCGGGTAGCCCTGGCCGGCGCTCTGCTCGCTTTCGGTCGAGACCGACACGGACCCGCCGGTGGCGGCGATGCGGTGGTAGGAGTCCGCCGACAGCGACGCGCCGTGGACGTAGACCGTCTCCGGCGTCATGAACCCGTGGTCGTACATCAGCCGGATGCCGTCGTCGCCGGTCGCGCCCCAGACCCCGGCGTGCGTGGTCACCGGCACGCCGAGGTCGCGGGCCACCTCGAAGGCGGGTTTCTCGGGGAAGGCCGGGTCGCCCGTGACGTCGAAGGCGAGCTGGAAGCCTTCGAGGCCACGGTCACCGCCGGTGCGCCGCGAGACGAAGTCGCGGAACTCGGGGGTGGCCGTCCAGTTCGCCGGGGCGTCCTGGATGTTGCCGTAGGCGAGGACGAACCGGCCGGGGACCGCTTCGAGCGCGTCGGCCGCCGCGTCGGCGTGCCCGGTGGTCTGGAGGCCGTGGGACCAGTCGACGGTGGTCGTGACGCCGGCCTCCAGGGCTTCCCAGGCGCCGAGCAGGTTGCCCGCGTAGATGTCCTCGGGGCGGAACACCTTGCCCCATTCGAGGTAGTACCAGACGAAGTACTGGGTCAGCGTCCAGTCGGCGCCGTAGCCGCGCATGGCGGTCTGCCACAGGTGGCGGTGGGTGTCGATCATCCCGGGCATGACGATGCCGCCGCCGGCGTCGATCTCGGTCGTGCCGGCCGGGACGTCGAGGGCCGGGCCGATCGCGGTGATGCGGTCGCCTTCGACGAGCACGTCTTCGCCGGTGAGGACGCGGCGGGAGTCGTCGAGGGTCAGCACCGTGCCGCCGCGCAGGACGATCGATCCGGACATGCCTGCCTCCGTTTGCGTACACTCGTCCGCTCTACGGACAATCCGTGGGCGCAGTCACCTTTGCCCAGTGCCGCGCCGGTGTCAATCCCCACGGCTACGCTGCGGGCAGGACTGCAGAGGGAGGTCGCATGCCACGCGAGGGAACCGGTCCCGACTTCATCGAAGCGCTGGCGCGCGGGCTCGAGGTGATCACCGCGTTCCGGCCGGGCCGGCGGGCGATGACGCTGGCCGAGGTCGCCTCGGCCGCCGGGCTGGCCCGCCCGACCGCGCGCCGGATCCTGCTGACCCTCGAGGAGCTCGGCTACGTCCGCACCGACGGGCGCGACTACTCGCTGACGCCGCGGGTGCTCGACCTCGGCGTCGCCTACGTGCACTCCACGGGCCTGTGGGAGGTCGCCCGCCCGCACCTGGAACGGCTGGTCGCGCGCACGGACGAGTCGTGCTCGATCGCCCAGCTCGACGGCTCCGACATCGTCTACGTCGCCCGGGTGGCGGTGCCGAAGATCGTCGGCCTGAGCGTGCAGATCGGCACCCGGTTCCCGGCGCTGCCGACGTCGCTGGGCAAGGTCCAGCTCGCGGCGCTGCCGCCGGAGGAGCTGGAGGCGGTGCTGGCCGAGCCGACCCGCTCGGGCCTGGTCCCCCGCTGGCAGCCGGGGCGGGCCGAGCGCGACGCCGAGCTGCGCGAGGTCCGGGCCCGCGGCTGGGCACTGACCGACGAGCAGCTCGCGCTGGGCATCCGCTCGGTGGCCGCGCCGCTGCGCGACGGGTCGGGACGCGTGATCGCCGGGGTCAACGTCAACTGCCACGCCGCGGAGACCCCGGTCGAGCGGCTGCTGGAGCACCACCTGCCGCTGCTGCTGCAGACGGCCGGGGAGATCAGCGCCGACTTCGCCCGCCTGGCCGCCCTCCCGCACGTGGTCGTGAGCGGTAAGGCGGGTTGACCGCGGGCCGCAGCCTGTCGCAGACTGGCGGACAACAGTCCGTCTGGCGGACAGAAGGCGAGGAGTTGGCTGTGTTGGCTGCGGATGCCCCCACCGGCCCGCTGTCCGGGCTGCTGGTCGCGGACTTCTCGCGGGTGCTGGCCGGCCCGTACGCCACGATGCTGCTCGCGGACCTGGGCGCCGACGTCGTCAAGGTCGAGGGCCCGCAGGGCGACGAAACCCGCACGTGGATGCCGCCGGTGCGCGGGGACGTCTCGACGTACTACCTCGGCGTCAACCGCGGGAAGCGGTCCATCGCCCTCGACCTGCGCGACGAGGCCGACGCCGCCGTCGCCCACGAACTGGCGGCCCGGGCGGACGTGCTGATCGAGAACTTCAAGCCCGGCGGGCTGGCCAAGTACGGCCTGGACTACGAGACGGTCCGGGAGCTCAACCCCGGCAGCGTCTACGCCTCGATCAGCGGGTTCGGGGCCGGCGAAGGCGCGCACGTGCCCGGCTACGACCTGATGGTGCAGGCGATCTCGGGCCTGATGAGCCTCACCGGCGACCCGGACGGCCCGCCGTTCCGGGCCGGGATCTCGGTGTTCGACGTCATGGCGGGCAACCACGCGGTGATCGGCATCCTGGCCGCGCTGCGCCACCGCGACCGAACCGGCGCCGGCCAGCACGTCGAGGTCAACCTGCTGTCCTCGGCGCTGACCGGGCTGGTCAACCACAGCTCGGCCTTCGCCGCCGGTGGCGTGGTGCCGTACCGGATGGGCAACGCCCACCCCAGCGTGTTCCCCTACGAACCGCTCCCGACGGCCGACGCCGACCTGATCGTCGCCGCGGCCAACGACGGGCAGTTCCGGCGGCTGTGCGAGGTCCTCGACCTGCCCGGCGTCCCGGACGACCCGCGCTTCGCCCGCAACGCCGACCGCACGAGGAACCGCGAGGAGCTGCGGCCGATCCTGGTCGAGCGGCTGGTGAAACGCGGCGCGGTGGACTGGTTCGACGCGCTGACCGCGGTCGGTGTCCCCTGTGGCCCGATCAACACGATCGACGGCGGGTTCGCGATGGCCGAGCGCTTCGGGCTGGACCCGGTCGTCGAGGTCGGCGAAGGCGATCGCGCGGTCCCGACGACCCGCCACCCCATCCGGTTCTCCGCGACGCCGGCCGGCTACCGGCTACCGCCGCCGGAGCTCGACGAACACGGCGCCGAACTGCGGGCGTGGCTGACGGAGACCGCCGATGGCTGACCCGGTCTACGAAACCGCTCTCGGTGCGTCCACAAAGGACAAGATCACGCTGCTCGGCCGCGATCTGGCCGAGGACGTGATGGGCACGGTCGGGTTCGGCGAGCTCGCCTTCTGGCTGGCGACGCAGCGACGTCCGTCCCCAGGGGAAACGAGGGTCTTCGAGGCGGTGCTGGCCGCACTGGCCGACCACGGCTTCACCCCCACCGCGATCGTCACGCGGCTGACGTACCTGTCCGCACCGGACTCGGTCCAGGGTGCGCTGGCCGCCGGGCTGCTGGGCGGCGGGTCGCGCTTCCTCGGCGTCACCGAGGACTGCGGCCGGTTCCTGCACGACGTCCTGTCCGAAGTGGACTCCTACCCGGACGACGTCGGCGGCTGGGACGCGCTCGCACTCGAAACCGTCGAAAAATGGCGTGCGGAGAAGAAGTTCGTCCCCGGGCTCGGGCACCACGTGCACAAGGACGGCGACCCGCGCACCCGGCGGCTGTTCGCCATCGCCGACGAGGAAGGCCTGCGCGGCCCGCACCTGGAGCTGTTCGCCGCGATCGGCCGGGTGCACCCGCGGGTGCTGGGCAGGACGCTGCCGCTCAACGGCGCCGGCGTCTGCGGCGCCGCGCTCGCCGACCTCGGGCTGCCGCTGGAGCTGCTGCGCGGGTTCGCGCTGCTGGCCCGAACCGCCGGCCTGATCGGCCAGCTCGCCGAAGAGCTGCGCCACCCCGTCGCCAACGACATCTTCCTGTCCGTCGACTTGAACAACCGGTCGGTCCCGCCGGATCCGCACGCGTGAGAGGAACGCCGATGCAGCTGGTCACCGAGGACAACATCACCGAGCTCGCCGCGCAGCGCTGGGCGAGCGCGCACGACCCGCGGACGGCGGAGGTGATGGCCGCGCTGGTACGCCACCTGCACGCCTTCGCCCGCGAGGTGCGGCTGAGCGAGCCCGAGTGGATGGCCGCGGTGCGGTGGCTGACCGAGACCGGGCAGATCAGCACCGAGAAGCGGGAGGAGTTCATCCTCGCCTCCGACGTGCTCGGCCTGAGCATGCTGGTGGTGCAGATGAACCACACCTTCGACCCGAAGGCGACCCCGGCGACCGTGCTCGGCCCGTTCCACATCGACGGCTCGCCGGAGAAGGAGTTCGGCGGCGACATGTCCGACGGCCTGCCCGGCACGCCGCTCTACGTCACCGGCACGGTCCGCGGCCTCGACGGCTTCCCGGTCGTCGGCGCGGTTCTCGACGTCTGGCAGGCCGACGAGGAAGGCGCCTACGAGTCCCAGCTCCCCGACGTCGACGAGGCCCGGCTGCGCGCGAAGTACACCAGCCGCGCCGACGGGACCTACTGCGTGCGGACCATCGCGCCGAAGGGGTACTCGATCCCGATGGACGGCCCGGTCGGCGAGCTGCTCCGCGGCACGGACATCAGCCACTTCCGGCCCGCCCACGTGCACTTCCTGATCAACGCCGCCGGGTACGAGCCGCTGATCACGCACCTGTTCCAGGAGGGCGCGCAGTACCTGGACAGCGACGTCGTGTTCGGCACCAAGCAGGAACTGGTGGTCGCCTTCGAGCCGCGCGATCCCGGACCGACGCCGGACGGCGGCGAATCGGCGCGGCCGTGGCTCGAGGCGCGGTACGACTTCGTCCTGCAGCCGGTGTGACCGCCGGTGCGCGCGGCGGAGATCCGGGCGGCCGGGAAGCCCCCGGTGGTGGCCGACCGGGCCGAGCCCTCCCCCGGTCCCGGTGAGGTCGCCGTCCGCGTGACGGCGGCGCCGATCACCCCGCTCGACCTGCTGTGCGCGTCCGGCACGTCCTACTTCGGCGAGCCCGCCACGCCGTACGTGCCGGGCGTGCAGGGCGTGGGCGAGCTGGCGGGGAAGCCGGTCTGGTTCGCCACGGCGGCGGGCATGCGTCCCGGGGACGGCAGCATGGCGGAGTACGCCGTGGCCGCGTCCGCCGACGTCGTCCCGCTACCGGCGGGAGCCGAGCACGCGCTGGTAGCGGCACTCGGGCTGTCGGCGGTGGCGGCGTGGAGGTGCTTGACGGGCAAGGGCGAGCTCGCCGCGGGGGAAACCGTGCTGGTGCTCGGCGCGGGTGGGGTGGTCGGGCAGTCGGCCGTCCAGCTGGCGCGGGTCGCCGGGGCCGGGCGGGTGGTGGCGTGCGCGCGGTCGGACGCCGCGCTGGAGCGGGCCCGCGGGCTCGGCGCCGACGGTGCGGTCCGGCTCGAGGACGGCGAAGAGGTCGAAAGCCTGGCGCAGCGGCTCGGGGCGGCGGCCGGCCCGGTCGACCTGGTGCTCGACCCGGTGTGCGGGCTCCCGGCCGCGGCGGCGCTGCGCACGCTGCGTCCGGGCGGGCGGCTGGTCAACCTCGGCAGCGCGGCCGGCGAGGTGTGCCCGGTCCCCTCGGCGCTGCTGCGCAGCCGGTCGCTGCGCATCCTCGGCTACACGAACAACGAGCTCACCGCCGGCGAGCGCCGCGAAGCGCTGCTGACGGTGGTGGCGCACGCGATGGCGGGTGCGCTGACGGTGGACCACGAACGGGTCCCGCTGGACCACGCGGCCCGGGCGTGGCGCCGCCCGGGCCGCGTGGTCCTGGTGCCTTGAGAAGCGGATCGGTCGGTCACCGGCCCCCGGGGCCGGGCTTCGGCACGTCGCCGATGTAGGGACCGCTTCCCACCCCGCCGACCGGGTTCGGGTCGCTCGTCGCGGACGCCACGGGGGCGAGCACGGCGAGTGCGGCCACGGTGAGCAGAGCGGCAGCTACAGCACGTTTCATCGATGGGCTCCTTCGCGTTCCCCCGCATTCTGCGGGATCCGGCTTCCAAAGCGCTTCCGTTCCCCGGATTTCAGCGTCGACAAGGGCCGAGTCCGCGCGAATCAGGTGCGCACCGTGGCGAGGCGAATGCGGCGAGCGATCACCGCGTCGGCCCGAGGTTCTGACACAGGGCGGTGGGGAACTTCGGTTCGGCGGCCAGGATCTCGGCGCAGCCGCCGCCGTTGGCCGAGGCGAAGCTCTTCCAGCCGGTGCCGGCCCAGCGGTAGGCGACCCGGGTCGGCGGCTCGCCGCTGTGCCGCTGCAGGTCGTGGATCAGCCAGTTCTGGTCGCAGGCCCGAGTGGTGCCGGGGAACTCGGCTTCCGCGCTGAACTCCAGCGGCCCGATCCACGCCGGGTTGCAGTGGTCGTCGGGCGGATCGCAGTCGACGACCTGGGTGCATTTCTTCCAGCCGCCGGACCGCAGGCCCCACGGGTCCACGGAGTTGACGATCACCATCCGCTTGCCGATCGGTGCGGTCGTCCTGAACGGGAAGTCGGCCGGGACCTGCTTGCAGTCCGGATCGGGCCGGGTCCGGTACAGGACACCGGCGTCGATGCGGTTGTCGGCCTCGGTGACCTGGGTGTGCGGCGCTTCGGCGCAGGTGGGCAGGGTGACGTGCAGCACGGCGCTGTGGTCGTCCGGGCCCGGCCGGACGTCGGCGACCCACGCGATCTGCTCCGACGGCGGCGCGGGCGGCGCCGAAGTCGCCGACGTGCTGACCGGCGTGATTTCCGGGAGCGTGCTCTCCGGCGCGGCGGTGCTCTTGTACGGGATGTTCAGCGCCAGCACCAGCCAGAACGCGAACCCGCCCGCGGCGAGCGCCCCGAACATCCACAGCGCGGGCTTGACGAATCGCGACATCGAAGTTTCCCCCCATCAATGTTCGAGGCGGGAGCCTATCCGACGGCGCGACCGCCTCAGCGGCCGTAGCCCTCGGCGGCCAGCACCTTGCCCATCAGCTCGTAGGCCGCCGGGTCTTCCGGGGCCACCGTGGCGAGGCCGTCGACGTAGCGGTTGTACATGCAGAACGCCGCGGCGATCAGGACGGTGTCGTGCAGTTCGACGTCGGTCGCGCCCTCCGCGCGGGCCGCCGCGATCAGTTCGGTGGTGACGGCGCGGCCGGTCTCGCGGGTGGCGAGGGCGATCCGCAGCAGGGCCTTGAGCTTCTCCCCCACCGGGGCGTCGTCGATCCCGGCGCAGGCCGCGTCGACCACCGCCCGGCCGCCGTCGAGGGTCTCGGCCGCGGCGGCGGCGTGGCTGCCGTGGCAGAAGCGGCACTCGTTGCCGTTCGACACGACCGCCGCGATCAGTTCGCGCTCGCCGACGGTCAGGCTGCTCGGGCCGCGCAGCAGGGTCTGCGCCAGGTGGTTGAGCGGGACGGCGGTCTCGGGCCGGAACGCCATCAGCGATCGGATGCCGGGCAGCTGGGGGTCGAGCGGGATGTGCGGCATCGGTTCCTCCTCGCGGGGGTGGAAGATCTTCCCCGCGAGTCTTTCGGGTGGCGGCGGCCCGGCCAACCTCCGTGTTGCCCAACCGGGCCGCCGCCGAACGCCTCAGGAGACCGCGAAGTCGTCGGCGTGGACGGCACTTTGGCCGTACCAGCCGTGGACGTACACCGTCACCGCCCCCGAAGCGCCGGTCGTGAACGGCACCGACAGGCGCGTCCAGCCGCTGCTCGACGTCCACGCGCTCGCGGTGGCCCCGCCGCGGACGCCGACGTAGGCGTAGCTGCCCTGGACCCACGCGGTGAGCGTGTAGGCGTGGTTCGGGGCGAGGGTCACGTTCTGCGTCGCTTCGCCGGTCGCCGACGCCGAGGGCGTCACCTGCAGGGCGTGGGTGCCCGAGTGCGCCGGTGCGGCGACGACCGCGTCGCCGGGGGCGGTCCACGGGCTCAGCGCACCGGTTTCGAAGCCGCCGTTGACCACGCCGCCCGCGGGCGGCGTGCCCTTGACGGTGAGGGTGTAGGTGGTGCTGTGGCTGCCGGAAGCGGCGGCCCCGGTCACCGTGAGCGGGTAGACGCCGGGGACGGCGGCCGCGGTCGTGCTCACCGACAGCGTCGCGTTGCCGCCGGCGGTCACCGTGCCGGGGCCGACGGCCGCGGTGACACCGGCGGGCGCGCCGGTGACCGAGAGCGTGACCTGCTGGGCGGAGCCGGAGGTGACGGCGGTGCTCACCGTCGCCGTCGCCGAGCCGCCCGGGTCCACCGCGCCCGACGCCGGGCCGGCGGCGAGGGAGAAGTCGTTGCCGGGCACGGAGGTGCCGCCGGTGAAGGGTTCGAACGCGTGGCTGAAGAACCAGGTGTCCTGGGCGATGCCGGAGCAGTTGTCGGCCGCGGCGCCGCCGGGACAGCTGCCGTTGTCGCGTTGCAGGGCCCAGAACGACAGCGTGTTGATGCCCTTGGCCACGGCCCAGTCGGCGACGGTGGCGGCGTCGGCGGTGGTGAACGTCTCGGCGGGGCCGAAGTCGTCGACGCCGATCATCTCGGTGACCCCGACCATGGCCCACAGCTGCGCCTGCGTCCTGCCCGGGTAGAGCGCACCGAGTTGCGAGACCAGGCCACTCGCGGCGGTCTGGGTGTCGGTGGCCATCCGGTGGGTGGCGTTGTCGTAGTAGTCGAAGGTCATCAGGTTGACCACGTCGACGCGGGTGCCGTTGGCGACGGCGTTGCGCAGCACGGCAAGACCGCTGTCGGCGAGTCCGCGGGTGGTGGTGGGCAGGGTGTAGGAGATCTGCAGCGGGCGCCCGGAGGCCGCGGCCCGGTCCTGGACCTTCTTCAGTGCCTTGTTGCGGCGGTCGATCCCGGCGGAGTTCGTCAGCGAGTTGTCTTCGATGTCCAGGTCGAGCCGGGGCACGTCGTAGGTGGTGAGCACGGACTCGTAGGCGGCGGCGACGGAGTCCACGTCGGTGCAGCTGTCGGCGATTTCGGTGCCGGTGTTGTCGGCGGTGTACCCGCCGAAGGACGGGATGACGTCGCCGCCGCGGGACCGGATGGTGGCGATGTCGGCACCGAAGGTGCCGGTGGAGATCGGCATTCCGGTGTCGCCGTTCCAGTACACCGTGCAGGAGCCCTTGGTGGCGGCCTGGAGGAACGCCATCGTGAGGTGCTTGGCGCCGGACTGCTGTGCCAGGGCGGCGGGGCTCTCGCCGGTCCAGGCTTCGAAGTACGGCGCGAACACGTGCGCGGGCAGCGGCGTGGCGGCCTGGGCGGTCCCCGCCGCGGCGACCAGGGAACCGGCCGAGAACGCCGCCACGGCAAGGGAAACGGACAATCGGGAGAAAGGTCTGCGTCGACGCATCTGCGCTCCAGAGCCGGTGAGGGGCCGTGCGGCGGCGTGGCACGGCGGGAACGCTTTCAGGATTGGATCAGACCAATAACCCCGTCAAGGTCTAGACCACTAAACCGGCCGGATGGCGGCGGCGATTGCGCGGATGGCGAAACCGGGTGCGAACACACCGGGCGAGCAACGATCGTGACAAAAACGTTCCAACCCCGCGGAGTGGCCGGTAGCGTTCTGGGCCATGCGGGTGATGTGGGGGAAGAATGGACAACGCAGAGTGACCAAGCCGTGGCGGGCGGCGCCGAAGGCCGCCCTCTCCAGCCCGCTGACCCTGATCGTCGCGGCGGTGACCTCCCTGCTGGCGTGTTTCCTCGGCACCGCCGCCGTGCTGCAGGCGTCCGCGGCCGGCGGCGCCACCGTGCGGTACCAGACGGGCATCACCTGCCCGGACAGCTACGGCCCGATTTTCGGCAAGGGCAACATGCCGGTCAAGGACATCCCCGCGGTGACCGGCGCGATCCAGCGGCACGCCGCCGTGCACGGGTTCGGGGCCCCCGTCGTCGGCCAGTTCACGACCGTGCTGCGGGGCACGGAGTTCAACGGCGACCCGCACTACAAGATCCGCCTCGGCTACCGCGACCAGGCCGGCCTGGACAACCTGACGCTGCAGCAGGGCACGCGCGCGCCGGGGCTGTGGCTGGGCAACGTGGTGGCCGACGCCGAGCACATCGGCGTCGGCACGAAGCCGAGCTTGCAGGGCGTGCCGCTGCCGCCGATCACCGGCATCTACCGCGACCTGCTCGACCCGCCGCCGCGGTGGTGGTGCTCCCAGCAGTCCGGGGCCGTCATCGACCGGCTGGTCAACGACCCGATCGACTCGATCGTCTTCGCCACCGACCGCAAGACCTTCGACGACGCGATCAAGGCGATCGGGCTGCCGACGATGCAGTACTTCCACGTCTCCTTCTACGAGCCGGCCCCGACGACGCTGAGCGCGGCGGAGGACCTCCTGCAGCGCTCGCAGGACCTCGTCGCCGACGTCCGCGCCGACCTGACCGCACAGGGCCTCGGCTCGTTGATCGCCGCCGACGTCCCGACCTTCCAGCGTTCGGTGCAGATCTCCCGCCAGGCGCAGGACAACGTGTTCGTCTCGATCCTGCCGCTCGCGCTGATCAGCGTCCTGGTCGGCTGCGCCGGCCTCGGCACGGTCGCCCTGCAGTGGTACCAGCGGCGGCACGCGCAGCTAAGGCTGCTCTCCGCGCGCGGCAGCGGCCCGGCGGCACTCGGCGGGCTCGCCGTCGCGGAGCTGGGCCTGCCGATCCTGCTCGGCGGAGCGGCGGGCGCGGTCACGGCGCGGCTGCTGCTCGGCGTGTACGGCCCGCCCGGCACCCCGGACCCGGCGGCCGAGCTGCGCGCCATCGGCGTCGCGGCCGGGACCCTCGTCGTGTCGCTGGTGCTGCTGGCGCTGGTCGTCGCGGTGCGGGTGCACCGGGAGTTCGAGCTGGGCCGGGTGCGCCGCGGCGGCAAGCGGGTGCGGCTGCTGGCGTTCTTCCCGTGGGAGCTGGCGACGGCGGGGATGGCGTGGCTGGGCTGGACCCGCCTGGCGCACTACGGCACGACGTCGCGGCTGGGCAATCCCCTGCCGCAGGTGGATCCGCTGGCCTTGACCTACCCGGTGTTCGTGGTGCTGACGGTGGGGCTGCTGACCGCGCGGCTGGCGTGGCTGTCCCTGCACGCCTCGCACCGGGCCCGGTTCTGGTCGCGTCCGGCGCTGCAGCTGGCGATCCGGCGGCTCGCCGGCGCCCGCGCCCCGGTGACCGGGGTGCTGGTCATCGGCACCCTCGCCATCGGCACGCTGGCCACCGGCATCGGCATCGCCGACGGCCAGGAAGCAGCCCTCGACACCAAGTCGGCGATCTTCGTCGGCAGCAACGCCCGCCTCGACACCGACAGCCCGATCGGCATGGGCCAGGTCGCGATGCCCGCGTCGCTGGCGGGCACCAGCACCGTGGTCGGCGAGCTCACCGGGACCGGCAGCGTGGTCCTCGTGGTCGACCCGGCGACGTTCGCCCGCGGTGCCGCGGTGGACCACGTCCCCGGCGACGACCTGGCCGGGCTGCTCGAGCAGATCTCGCGGCCGGATCCGCGCGGCACGCCGGTGATCCGCGTCGGGCACACGGCCAAGCAGACAGCCAAGCTGCCCGACGACCTGCCCGACGCGGTCGTCGCCGGCGACCTGCCGGTGTTCCCGATGATCGGCACCTCCCCCGGGTACGTCGTCTCGCGCACGGTGCTCAGCCACGCGCAGCTGGACGGCATTCCGAAGTGGAGCGTGCTGACGACCTCGCCGATGGCGGAGGCGACCACGGCCCTGCGGGCCGCGGGGGTGTACATCCCGAACCGGATCAGCCGTGAGTCCGCTTTGGACGGTCTGCCGTTCTTCGTCGTGTCGTGGACGTTCTCGTTCGTGGCGCTGCTGGGCGCGGTGCTCGGGGTGGTGGCGGTCCTGGCGCTGCTGGTGGCCGTCGAGGTCCGGCGGCGGCAGAACGCGCTGGCGGGGGCGCTGGTGCTGCGGATGGGCATGCGGCCGCGGACGCTGCTGGCCAGTCACCTGATGGAGCTGGGAGCGCTGAGCGGGCTGGCGATCGTGGTCGGGGTGGTGTGCGGGGTGTCGGTGGCGGGCCTGTCGGTGCCGCGGTTCGACCCGGCGACGTTCCTCGCGCCGCGGTCGGAGCTGCCGGATCCGCTGCCGTTCGTGCTGACCGTCGTCGTGATCGGCGTGGCGGTGGTCGCGCTGGCCGGCTGGATCGCGGTGCGCTCGGTGCACACCGCCCGGACCGCGGAGCTGATCCGTGCCTGAGAAACCGATCTTTTCCCTGCGCGGCATCGGCGTCGACTACCCGACGCCCGCCGGGGTGGTCACCGGCGTCGACGACGTCAGCCTCGACGTGCCCGCGCGCGGGATGACCGTGCTCGCCGGGCCGTCGGGGTCGGGGAAGTCGACGCTGCTGCGGGTGCTGGGGCTGTTCGAACAGCCCGCGCGCGGCACGCTGACGTTCCAGGGCGCCGACGTCCGCAAGCTCAAGCACCGCGAGCGGCGGGCGCTGCGGCGCCACCACCTGGGGCTGGTGTTCCAGAACCCGGCCGACAACCTGCTGGGCTACCTGACCGTGGCGGAGAACCTGCACGCCGCGGCCGAGGCCGCGGGGACGGAGTGCAACGCCGAGGACATCCTCGGGCAGCTGGGCCTGCACGGCACCGGCGGCTGGAAGATCGCCGCGCTCTCGGGCGGCCAGCAGCAGCGGCTGGCGTTCGGGTGCGTGCTCGCCGCGCGCTCGACGGTGATCCTCGCCGACGAGCCGACGTCGCAGCTGGACGAGGCGTCGGCCGACCTGGTGCTGGACACGCTGCAGTACCTGGTGGACCAGGACTTCGCGGTCCTGGTCGCCTCGCACGACGAACGCCTGATCGACCTCGGCGCGCGGGTGGCCCGGCTGCACAAGGGCGCGCTCGAGGGCATCGAAGAACGGGAGCCACCGGCATGACACTCGTGGAAGCGGTCGGGCTGCGCCGCAGTTTCGCCCACCCCAGCGGCGACATCGAGGTGCTGCGCGGGCTGGAACTGCGCGTCGGTGCCGGCGAGCTGGTGACGGTGTCGGGCCGGTCCGGGTCGGGCAAGAGCGCGCTGCTGGCGCTGCTGTGCGGGTTCGACTCCCCCGACGCCGGGTGCGTGCTGCTCGACGGCGTCCCGATCAGCGGCGCGCCGCCGTGGCACACGTGCGCGGTGCTGCCGCAGGCGCTCGGGCTCGCCAACGAGCTGACGATCGCCGAAAACGTCGCCCTGCCGCTGCGGCTGCGCTCGGACGTCCCGCGCCCGTCCCGCTCGGCGATCGCCGAGCGGGTCACCGGCCTGCTGGACGAGCTGGGCATCGGCGAGCTCGGCGACCGCTACCCCCTGGAGGTGTCGTTCGGGCAGCAGCAGCGGGTGGCGCTGGCCCGCGCGGTCGCCGGGCGCCCGCGGGTCCTGCTCACCGACGAGCCGACCGCGCACCTGGACGCCGGCTCGACGCCCCGGGTGCTGCGGCTGCTGCGCCGGTGCGCCGAGGAGGGGGCCGCGGTGATCGTGGCGACCCACGACGCGGAGGTCCACCGCATCGCCGACCGCCGCGTCCGCCTGCTCGACGGCGTGCTCACCGCACTGCTGGACTGAGCGGCACCTCGGCGTAGTCCGGCAGGTCGACCCCGTTGATCGCGCGCTCGATCAGTGGCATGAGCGCCTCCATGTCGGGCTCGGCGTCCGCGCCCGCCTCACGGCTCCGGACGTGCAGCCGCCCGATCTCCTGGTTGGCTTCGACGTACGGGCGCATCAGCCGCTCGTAGGCGGCGAACCCCGCCTCCGGGTCCCACCCGGCGGCGGCCAGCTCGCCCGCCAGCAGGTAGGCACCGACCAGGGCCAGCCCCGTGCCGCCGCCGGACATCGGCGACGAGCAGAACGCCGCGTCGCCGATCAGCCCCACGCGCCCGGACGACCAGCGGTCCATCACCACCTGGGCGACCTGGTCGAGGTAGAAGTCCGGGGTGTCGTCCAGGTGGGCGAGGATGTCCGCGGTCCGCCAGCCCAGGCCGGCCATCCGCTCGCGCAGCAGCTTCTTCTGCCCCTCGACGTCGCGGTAGTCGACGTCGAAGCCGTCCGCGGGGAACGACAGCATCGCCATCGCCCGGGTGGGGTCCTTGAGGGGCCGCAGCCCGGCCGAGCGGCCCTCGTGCTGGTAGTCGAGCATCCAACGGTCGATCCCGAAGTCGTTGGGCACGCTGTAGAAGGCCAGCACCATCCCGAGGTGGCGGACGAACCGCTCGCGCGGCCCGAAGACCGTGTCGCGCAGGGCGGAGTGCAGCCCGTCGGCGCCGATCACCAGGTCGAAGCGCCGCCGGTCGCCGCCGGCGAGGGTGACGTCGACGCCGTCGGTGTCCTGGGTGAGTTCGGCGATCCGGTCGCCGAAGAGGTATTCGACGCCGTCGCGGGTGTCGTCGTAGATCACCTGCGACAGGTCTCCGCGCAGGATCTCGATGTCCGCGATGAATCCGTCGCCGCCGTCGTCTTCCGCGCTGAAGGTCTCCAGCACGTTCCCGTCGACGTCCACGGTGTGCGCGCCGGCGGTCTCGGTGCGGGCCGCGCGCACCGCGGTCTCCAGCCCCATCAGCCGGATGACGTCCTTGGCCACCCCGCGCGCGTCCACCGCCTGCCCGCCGGGCCGCAGCCCGGGTGCCCGCTCCACGACGGTCACCTCGGCTCCCCGCCGGCGCAGCCAGTGGGCCAGCGCGGGCCCCGCGATGCTCGCCCCGGTCACCAGTACCTTGTTCCCGCTCACGCGGTCCCCCCATCGTCGTTCCGGATGACGGTCGGGAGTGTAGTGGCTGGGTACGACAACCGATCAGGAATCGAGAAGCGCAGGTCAGCGCATCGGCCATAGCGTCTACGACGTACCGCAGACCACGACTTCAGGAGCACCGAAGATGAGCACCCAGGGGATCAAGACCGTCCTGCACCCCGTCACCGACCTGGCCGCCGCCAAGGCCGTCTACACCGCCCTGCTGGGCCTCGAGCCGCAGGCCGACGCGCCCTACTACGTCGGCTACGACGTCGAAGGACAGCACATCGGGCTGGTGCCGAACGGCGCGCAGCAGGGCATGACCGGGCCGGTGACCTACTGGCACGTCGACGACATCGAGGCGAAGCTCGCCGAGGTGACCAAGGCGGGCGGGACGGTCAAGGACGAGCCGAAGGACGTCGGCACCGGCCGCCTGGTGGCGACCTTCACCGACGCCGACGGCAACGTCCTCGGCCTGCTGCAGGACAAGCAGGGTTAATCGAGCGCGGTGGCCCGGCTGACCTCCTCCCAGGCGGCCAGGTCCGCCGCGACGGCCTCGTGGTGGGCGCGGATGGCTTCGACGGCGTCCGCGCCCAGCGCGAGGCGCAGCGGGGCGTCGGCGCTGCCCACGGCGCGGACGATCGCCGCGGCGGCCTTGGCCGGGTCGCCGGGCTGGGTGCCGTCCATGTTCTCGACCGCTTCGCGCGTCCCGCCGGTCGAGACCGCGTAGGCGTCGATCGTGCGGGAGCGGTGCATGCGGCCGCCGCCGAACTCGGTGCGGAACGCGCCCGGCTCGACGATCAGCACCTGCACCCCGAACGGCGCCACCTCGGCGGCCAGCGCTTCCGAGATGCCTTCGAGGGCGAACTTCGCCGCGCAGTACGCGGCGAATCCCGGCGGGGCCAGCTGGCCGCCCATCGAGCTGAGCTGCACGACCGTGCCGCTGCCCTGCGCGCGCAGGTGCGGCAGCACCGCCTTGGTGACCGCGACCGCGCCGAAGAACATCACGTCCATCAGCGCGCGCAGCTCCTCCATGGTGAGCTCCTCGACCGCGCCGACCGAGCCGCTGCCGGCGTTGTTGACCACGACGTCGATCCGGCCGAACGCCTCGATCGCGGCCTTCACCGCGGTGTCGATCTGTCCGGCGTCGGTGACGTCCAAGGCCGCGGTCCGGAGCCGGTTGCCGCCGCGTTCCTGCAGGTCCGCCAGGGTTTCCGGGCGGCGGGCGGTGGCCAGCACGCGGTCGCCGGCGGCCAGCGCGGCCAGCGCGATCTCCCGGCCGAAGCCCGCGGAGCAGCCGGTGATCAGCCAGACGCGGCCGTCGGTGTTCGTCATTTTCCGTGTCCTCCCAGTGCTTTCTCCCGTTCCATCCTGGAGACGATCACGGCGGGGGCGCCAACACCGATGTCCTGCCGCGGCTACAGTCGGAGCCTGTGACCCCCGAGTTGCGGCAGCTCCGCTACTTCGTCGCCGTCGCCGAGGCGACCAGCTTCACCCGCGCCGCCGCCGGGCTGCACCTGGCGCAGCAGTCGCTGTCCCAGCAGATCACCGTCCTGGAACGGGGACTCGGCGTGCGGTTGTTCGACCGCGACCCCCGCGGGACGCGGCTCACCGCCGTCGGACGGCTCTTCCTGCCCGAGGCCCGCGCGGTGCTGGCTCGCGCCGAGGAAGCCGTCGCGACGCTCGGGCGGGCGGTGCGCGGCGAGATCGGCGACGTCCGGCTCGTCTTCCTCGCCACGACGGCGAACTACCTGCTGCCGCCGGTGGTCCGCGCGGTGCGGGAACGGCTGCCCGGGCTGGCGGTGACGACGGCCGAGGCGTCGATCGCCGAGCTGGTCGAGGGCCTGCGCGAGGGCCGGTTCGACCTGGCCTTCACCCGGCCGCCGCTGGTCGAGGACCTGGTGTCGCGGACGTTGCTGACCGAAGAGGTGTGCGCGGTGCTGCCCGCGGAACACCCGCTGGCCGGCCGGGCGTCCCTGAAGCTGGCCGACCTGGCGGACGAGCCGTGGGTGCTGACCCCGCGCGCGAGCTGGGAGCCGTGGCACCGGCGCTACGACGACGACTTCGCCGAGGCGGGCTTCACCCCGCGGGTGGTGCAACGGGCCACGACGGTGCAGGGCCTGCTCGGGTTGGTCGCCGCGGGTGTCGGGGTGACCCGGCTGGCGCGTTCGTCGCACAGCCTCCGCCGCACCGGCGTGGCGTTCGTGCCGCTGGACGGTGATGTCGCCCGCACGGAACTGGTGTGGGTGCCGGGCGACGGCAACCCGGCGGTCCGGGCGATCGCCGAGGTGGCGGTGGCCCTGGCGGCGGCGACGGACCTCACTCAGGCGGGCTGACCGTCAGAACGTCTTGGCGGTGTCGCGGGCGGCTTCGTGGGCGATCCGGCCGACCTCTTCGGCGTCCCCGGTGAGCGTGGGGTGGAAGCGGATCTCGGTGACGTCGTCGATGCCGGTCCAGTTGAGCCAGCCGGTGAAGAACGGCGCCTGGAAGTCCGCGCCGAACTCGGGGCCGACGCCGGGCGCCCACACCGCGCTGGTGTAGATCACCGCGGCGCGCTTGCCGCGGCCGGCCAGGAGGTGCCGGTAGCCGCTCGCCGGGTCGACGCCGAAGACCCAGCCCGGCTGGGACACGACGTCCACGAACTGCTTGAGCACGTACGGCACGCCGGAGTTCCACATCGGCACGCTGAACAGGATCCGGTCGGCGGCGTCGAACCGGGCGAACGCCGCCTGCGCCGCCGCCCAGGCTTCGGCTTCTTCGCCCTGCGGGGTGCCGCCGCCGAAGACGGTCATCTTGGCGCCGGCCGCGGCCGGGCCGAACGCCGGCAGCGAGCCGTCCCAGAGGTCCCATTCGTCGATGTCGGCGTCCGGGTGCTGGCCGCGGTAGGTGTCCAGGAAAGTAGCTGCCAGACGCAGCGACTGGGACGCTTCGCCTCGCGGGGACGCGGAAATGTGCAGCAGATCGGTCATGTCGAGCTCCTCGGACGAGGGCCGGCTTTCGCCAGGCGAAGAATCGGACTAGAGTCCGCTTATGTCCTCGAACCGTAACGGACCGCAGTCCGTTTCGTCAACGCCCACTGAGTTGCCGCTCCTCGGCGCGCCCGTCCGGGAACGGGCGGACGCCGCCCGCAACCGGATCCGCGTCCTGGAAGCCGCCGAGCGGCTCTTCGCCGAACGCGGCGTCGACGCGGTCACCATGGACGACGTCGCGGCCGCCGCCGGCGTCGGCAAGGGCACGCTCTACCGCCGGTTCGGCGACAAGGGCGGCCTCGCCATGGCACTGCTCGACCAGCGCGAACGCGAACTGCAGGAGCGGATCCTCACCGGCAGGCCGCCCCTGGGCCCCGGCGCAGAGCCCGCGGACCGCCTCGGCGCGTTCGTCGAGGCCTACCTGGAGCTGCTGGACCGGCAGCTGGACCTCGTCCTGCTCTCGGAAACCGCCACGACCGGGGCCCGGTTCCGCACCGGTGCGCACTCCCTGTGGCGGCAGCACTGCCGGCACCTGCTCGAAGCCGGCGGCGCGGACGACGCGGAGATCGCCGCGGACGTCCTGCTCGCGGCGCTGTCGGCCGAACAGGTCCGGCACTGGCTCGTGGACCGGGAGCTCGGCACGACGACGCTGGCGCAGTCGCTCGTCCGGCTGGCGCGGAGCTGGCTGCGGTGACGCACCGTGTCCGCCGCCGGGCCGGTCCGTAGAATCGACGGCGATGCGTCGTCTTCGGTGGTACTGGGGAGCCCTCGTCCTCGCGTGCGTGGCCCTGCTGGCCGGGTTCTTCGTCTTCTTCGGCTCCGAAAGCAGACCCGGGCAGCCGCAGCCGCGGCAGGGCCCGCCGGGCACCGGCCCGCTCACCGTCGTCGCGATGGGTGACAGCACCGTCTCCGGCGAAGGCGCCGGCCAGTACACCGCCGCCACCAACGGCCAGGGCGGCAACTGGTGCCACCGCTCCCCCAACGCCTTCGTCGAAAAGATCACCGCCCCGGGCGTCACCGCGCACGTCAACCTCGCCTGCTCCGGCGCACCCGCCGAGCAGGTCGCGCTCGGCGACGTCAAGCAGTGGACCGAGGGGTCACAGGCCCGGCAGCTGGCCGGCCTGGTGAAGGACCACCGGGTGGCCGCGGTCGTGATCGCGGTCGGCGCGAACGACGAGCCCCGGTTCTCCAACCAGGTCAACGAATGCTTCAAGGCCTGGTTCGACCCCGGCGGCCCGGCGTGCAGCGACGCGCTGAAGCAGACGTGGAAGTCCAAAGTGGACGCGATGGTGCCGAAGGTCGCGAAGGCGGTCTCGGACGTGAAGTCGGTGCTCGCCCAGGCGGGCTACGTGCCGGCGGACTACCAGCTGATCCTGCAGTCCTACGCGGCCCCGATCGGCCCGGACCTGCCGGAGAACCTGCGCAGCCTCAACGGGTGCCCGTTCCGCACCGAGGACCTGCGCTGGATCGCCCAGACCGGCATCGGCGAGCTGTCGTCGGGACTGAAGGCGGCCGCCCGGCAGAGCGGGGCCCGGTTCCTCGACCTGGCCAAGGCGGGCGTCAAGCACGAGGCCTGCAGCGGCGGCGCGAACCCGGCGACGGAGTGGTTCACCCGGCTGACGCTGCAGCTGGCCGACCTCGGCCAGGCCGAGCGCGCCGGGCACGCCCTGCAGGAATCGTTCCACCCCAACGCCGCCGGTCACGCGGCGATCGCCACCTGCCTGACGGAGTTCATCGCGGCCAAGGACGGCAACGCCACCTGCCTGGCCGGCGCGGACGGCAAGCTCCACGCGGTCCCGGAGGTCGTGGCCCGCTGACCTCGAGGGTCGGCTCGCGTACCGGGACAGTCGGTTCGCGTACCCAGGAAGTCGGTTCGCGTACCTGGAGGGTCGGCTCACCAACCGACCCTCCAGGTACGCCACCCGACCCTCGGGGTACGCCGGCCGACCGTCCGGGTACGCGGGTCAGAGGTCGAGCGCGGCCCGCAACGCGATGTCGATGCGTTCCTGGACGTCCTGGTCGATCTCGGCGACGCGCTCGTCGAACCACGGGCGGTAGAGCCGGGTGAGGTTGAGCGTCGAGACCCAGTAGCGGGCGTCCACGGCCACGCCGAGGATGTCCATCGGGTCGCGGTCGAGGAGCTCGGTGCCGAGCAGCCAGGGCCGTTCGGACTCGTTCACCCCGTCCGAGGACAGCAGCACCACCGTGCGCTGCCGGGCCGGATCGGTCGGGGGGTGGTACGTCCAGACTTCACCCCTGCGCACGCAGATCCTTTTCCGCCGCGCTGCGCTCGGCCTCGTCCGATTCCGCGACGGCCGGTTCCGGCTTCTGCGGGGTGTAACCCGTGCGCACCGCCTCGCGCCTGGCCGCCTTCGACAGCCAGGACGAGACCGAGATTCCGTGGGCTTTCGCGGCTCGTTCGGCGAATTCCAGCGCGCCGCTGTCCAGCGAAAGAGTGACCTTACGTGTTGCCATACCTTTTACCGTACCAGCGCCCCGGCCGCCGGACGGGGCGCTGGTGTCAGAACGTGGGCGAACGTCCCTCGAACGGCGTAGAGAGCACCACCGTCGTGCGGGTCGACACCTTCGCCGCTTCCCGGATCCTCCGCAGCAGGTCCTCCAGCGCCAGCGGCGACTGGACCCGCACCAGCAGGATGTAGGACTCGTCGCCGGCCACGGAGTAGCACGACTCGATCTCCTTGATGTGCTGGATCCGCTGCGGGTAGTCGTCCGGCGCCGCCGGGTCGTTCGGCGTCAGCGAGATCAGCGCCGTGAGCGGGAGGCCGATCTGCTCGCCGTCGAGCCGCGCGGTGTAGCCGAGGATGACGCCGCGCTGCTCGAGCCGGCGCACCCGCTGGTGCACCGCCGACACCGACAGCCCGACGCGCTCGGCGAGGTCGGTGAAGCTGCGCCGCCCGTCCGCCGCGAGCTCCTGGACGATCGACTGGTCCAGCGGCTCCAGGCCGCCGGTGGTCATGCGTCCAGCACGACGAGCTCGTGCGGCTGGTTGTTGACGGACTCGACGCCGTCGGCGGTGACGATCACGATGTCTTCGATCCGGGCGCCCCACCGGCCCGGCTGGTAGATGCCCGGCTCGACGCTGAAGGCCATGCCGGGCTCGAGCGGCAGCGCGTTGCCGGCGATGATGTACGGCTCCTCGTGCACGTCCAGGCCGATGCCGTGCCCGGTGCGGTGGATGAAGTACTCGCCGAAGCCGGCCTCGGCGATGACGTCCCGCGCGGCGGCGTCGACGGCTTCGGCGGTGACGCCCGGCCTGACCGCGGCCACCGCGGCGGCCTGGGCCCGCTGCAGCACCGCGTAGGTCTCGGCCACGTCGGCGTCGCGCGGCGCACCGACGGCATAGGTGCGGGTGGAGTCGGAGTTGTAGCCGGCCGGCAGCGGACCGCCGATGTCGACGACCACCACGTCACCCTTCTCGATGACGCGCTCGGAGACGTCGTGGTGCGGGCTGGCCCCGTTCGGCCCCGACCCGACGATCACGAAGTCCGCCTGGACGTGGCCCTCCTCGACGATGGCCGCGGCGATGTCGGCGCCGACCTCGGCCTCGGTCCGGCCCGGCCGCAGCCACTCGGCGACCCGGGCGTGCACCCGGTCGATCGCCGCGCCGGCCTCGCGCAGCGACGCGATCTCGGCGGCGTCCTTGCGCATCCGCAGCTCCCGGACCACGGGACCGGCCAGCGTCTGCTCGGCGGTGTCGAGGGCGGCCCGCAGCGCGAGCACGTGCAGCGCCGGGGTGAAGTCGCTGACCGCGACCCGCCCGGGCTTGCCGAGCCGGTCGGCGACGAGCCGGTACGGGTCGTCGCCGTCGACCCAGGTGACCAGCTCGACCCCGAGCTCGTCGGTCGGGACGTCGGCGTACCCGGGCGCCTCCAGCTTCGGCACGACCAGCGCGGGAGTGCCGTCGGCGGGGACGACGAGGGTGGTGAGCCGCTCGAACGACCCGCCGGCCTGCCCGAGCAGGTACCGCAGGTCGGAGCCGGGCGCGATCAGCAGGGCATCGGTGCTCGCGGCGGCCGCGGCGGCGCGGGCACGGTCCAGCCGCGCCCGGAGCGCGGCAGCATCGGGAGCGGGCGTGTGGAGGGATCGGCGCGACATGGAGGCGAGCCTAGTGGGGCGGCGGGCGAAGCGAACGCGCCCGGGGCCACGACATGCCGGGCCGGGTGACGAGACCGGCGCCCACCGCTCCCCCACCCTGGTCCCGAGCCACCCGGTCCCGAGCCACCCCGGTCCGCGGGGGCGCCCCCCGTTTTCCACGCTACCGGTCACCACCGACAGTTCCCGGCCCCGGCCGGCCGCGGTCTTCGATGCGGGCCCGGACCGCCGCCGCTCCCCGGAGCCCCGCCTCCTGCCGTGCCGAGCCGCGTGGCTTGTCCCTCCTCGAGGCCGTGGTCGTGGCAGGCTGTGCGGGTGACCGGATCCCTTGCGCTGCTCGACTCCGCGAGCCTCTACTTCCGCTCCTTCTTCGCCCTGCCCGACTCGATGCGCGCCGCCGACGGGACGCAGGTCAACGCCGTGCGCGGGTTCGCCGACACGATCGCGCGGATCCTCACCGACCGGCGCCCAGCGCGGCTCGTCTGCTGCCTGGACGCCGACTGGCGGCCGAAGTTCCGCACCGACCTGCTGCCCAGCTACAAGGCGCACCGGGTGGCCGAAGAGACCGGCAGCGGCCCGGACGTCGAAGAGGTCCCCGACACGCTCACCCCGCAGGTGCCGATCATCCTCGACCTGCTCGAAGCGTTCGGGTTCGCCACCGCCGAAGCCGCCGGCTACGAAGCCGACGACGTCATCGGCGCGCTGGCCACCCGCGAGAAGTCCGCCCCGGTCGAGGTCATCACCGGCGACCGGGACCTCTTCCAGCTCGTGCGCACCGAACCCACGCCCACCTCGGTCATCTACGTAGGCAAGGGCTGGGCCAAGGCCGAAGTCCTCGGGCCGGCCGAGATCGCCGAGCGCTACGGCCTGCCCCGCGAGACCGCCGGGCCGGCGTACGCGGACATGTCGATGATGCGCGGCGACCCGTCCGACGGGCTGCCCGGCGTCGCGGGCATCGGCGAGAAGACCGCCGCGAAGCTGATCACGCAGTTCGGGTCGCTCGAAGCCCTGCTGGCCGCGGCCGGAGCCGGGGATTCCGCGGTTCCGCTCAAGACGCGGCTGCGGCTGAAGGACGCGGCCGACTACCTCGCCGTCGCCCCGACCGTGGTCCGCGTGGCGGTCGACGCGCCGGTCGAGCAGTCCCGCCCCGACACCGTCCCCGCGACGCCGGCCGACCCCGCGCGGGTCGCCGAGCTGGCCGAGCGCTGGAACCTCGGCAACTCCGTCGAACGGCTGCTGAAGGCCCTGCCCGGCGCCTAGAAGTGCGTGCCGCACCACGGCGCGGCCGTCGTGGTGAACAGCTCGTCCGCCCGCGCGAGCGCCGCCGCGTCGCGAACCTCGACGCGGCCGGCCTCGGCCAGCGTCGTCGCGGCCCAGTGCCCCAGGTAGAGCATGCCGAGCGTGTCGACGTCGAGCGCCAGGTCCGCGGCCGCGTCGGTGCGCCGGGCGCCCTCCGGGCCGATCTCGTAGTGCCCGGTGTTGGCCGGCAGCAGCCGGTCGGTCACCGCGAGCACCACCGGGGCGGCCGCCCGGTAGGCGCGGGCGGCGAGCGCGGCCGCGACGTCGACCGGCCGCAGCCACAGGTCGTCCTCGACGGCGGCCGTGGCCGCGTGCCGGTGATCGGTCAGCATCAGGGCGAGGGGCTCGTCGACCGGCCGGTGCCGCGCGTGCACCTCCGAGACCAGGTCCACCGACAGCAGGTACCGCCACAGCGCGGCCCGCGCGGCCGGACCGGCCGCGTGCAGGTCGTGGACTTCCAGCGCGGCCCCGTGGTCGGGCGAATCGAACGACCGGCGGGTGATCGTGGCGTACACGACGAACCCGTCGTCGCCGTCCGGTCCACTGTGGACGGCGACGAGGTGGCTGCCGTCCCGCCCCACGTGCCGGTCGTGCGAAATCGGCCACCACTGCTCGGGCCGCCCGATCATGCCCGGGCGGTGCAGCCCGATCCGCCGGTACAGCCCGGGCACCTCCTTCACCGCCTCCTCGGGCGTGAGCAGCCGGACGTCACCCCCGGTGACGACGCGCTCGTGCAGCCGCGCCGCCGGCCGCGACACCCGCAGGGTCTTGCCGAGCGCGGCGGAACCGTAGCCGAACCGCCCGTAGATGGTGGGCTCGCTGGCGTGCAGGACCGCCAGGGGCAAACCCCGCGCGGCGAAGTCCGCCAGCTGCACGGCCATCAACGCGCTGAGCACGCCGCGCCGCGTCCGGTCGGCGCGGACACCGACGCCCTCCACCGCGGCGACCGGCAGCGTCCGCCCACCGGGCACGGCGATCTCGGTGTCGTAGGCGCAGACGATCCCGATCGGGCTCCCGCCCTCGAACGCGCCGAACTTGTGCGCGGCGGGCCAGGACTCCCCCACCCGGGCCCAGAGGTCGTCGGTGACGCGATCGGTGTGCAACGCGCGGCGCAGCAGGTCGAACGTGCTGCGCCGCTCGTCTTCGGTGATCGGGCGAACGTCGAAGTCGGTCATCCTCCCGATCCTGCCGCGGGACATCCGGCTCGGCACGCCGTTTTCCGTCACCGCCCGCCCGCTCAGAAGTGGCTGCCGCTCCAGGCCGCCGACGGGGTCCCGAACAGCAGGTCCGCGGCCTCGGGCGCGGCCGGGTCGCGCACCTCGATCCGCCCGGCCGCCGCCAGCGCCGAAGGCCGCCAGGTGCCGAGGTAGACCATGGCCAGCGTGGTGACGTCCAGGCGGAGCCCGGCCGGCCCGTCCGCACGCCCGGCACCGTCCGCGGCGACGCGGTAGGTGCCGCTGTTGGCGGGCAGCAGCGGATCGGTCACCTCGATCACCACCGGGTCCGCGTGGCCGTACGTCCGGCCGGCCAACGCGGCCGCGACGTCCACGAGCCGGATCCAGTGCTCGTCGCCGATCCGGTCGACGTTCCCGCACCGGTGGTCGGCCAGCAGCAGGTCGATCGGATCGTCGAGCGGCCGCGAATCGACGACGACCCGGTCCACCAGGTCGAGGCCGAGCAGGAACCGCCACAACCCGGCGTACGCGGCCGGCGAACCGGCGAACAGGTCCGACACCTGCAGGGTCTTGGTCCACGGGTGGGCCATCGGCCCTTCGACGGAGTAGGTCGCGAACCCGTCCGGGCCGTCCGGACCGTGGTGCACGACCGCCCTCACCGGCATGGCGTGCCGCCGCAGCTGCGTCTCGTAGAGCCGCCACAGCACCTCGGGCCGCGACATCGTCCCCGGCCGGTGCTCCAGACCGTCGTACACCCCCGGGCACACCTCCAGCGCCCGGTCGAGGTCCAGCAGCTCCAGCTCCCCGCCCACCGGCGCGTCCGGCCGCAGCCGCGCCCGGTGCCGGTCGACGCTGTAGGCGCGGTACCGCGTGGCCAGGCCGTAGCCGAACCGGCCGTAGATCCCGGCCTCCGACGCGAGCAGGTTCGCGAACACCACCCCGCGCGAAGCGAAGTCCTCGAGCTGCGCCGTCATCAGCGCCCGCAACACCCCGCGGCGAGTCCGGTCGGCCCGCACCCCCACGGACGTGACACCCACCATCGGCAGCCGCGCCCCACCGGGCACCGTCAGCTCCGCGTCGAACGAGCGGGCCGTGCCGATCAGCTCCGGATCGAACGCCCCGACCGCGCCCCCGGGCTGGTAGTACCGGGCCGCATACACCCATTCGGCATCATCGGACGGCGGGAAGTGCACCGTGTCCCGGAACAGGTTGCTCGCCGCCCGGTGCTCACCGGTGTCCAGCGTCCGGATCTCGAAGTCGCTCATGCCCGGATCATCTCCGGAAACGCCGAAGCCCGGCCACCGGAAAAACCGGTGGCCGGGCCTGGCGGTCACGCTACTTGGCGACCGGCGGGGAAACCTCGTAGTTGCCGCCGTCGCCCTTCACCGTGATCGGCACCTTCTGCGGCTTCCCGGCGATCGTGGCGGTGCACTCGAACTTCGCCCCGTCCTCCACCTTCTGCTCGGCGGGGCAGGTGACGCCGGTGACACCGTCGATCTTGTAGGTCTCCGTCAGCAGCTTCTGCACGTCGGTCTGCATCTGGGTGTTGTTGAAGACCTGCGTCTTCAGGAACCCGGGCGCGACGAACCCCAGCACCAGGAACGCGGCCACCACGACGATCGCCGCGACCACCCCGATCAGCAGGCCCTTCTTCGACTTCGCCGGCTTCTCCGCCTCCGGCGCGGCCGCGCCGGGGAACTGCTGGCCGTAGTCGTACTGGCCGCCGGGCTGCTGCCCGTACTGCGGCTGCGCCTGCGGCCCGCTCTGCGGGTACGCCCCACCCGGCTGCTGCCCGTACTGGGGCTGCGCCTGCGGCCCGCTCTGCGGATACCCGCCACCGGGCTGCTGACCGTAGGGCGGCGGCTGCTGACCCCACTGCGGCTGCTGCGGCGGGGTGTACCCGCCCGGCTGCTGCCCCCACTGCTGCGGTTGCTGGGGCTGCTGCGGCTGGCCCCACGGCTGCTGCTGGTTCGGGTCGTAAGAAGGCTGCTGCGGCTGTCCCCACTGCGGCTGCTCCTGCGAGCCGCTCGGCGGGTACGCGCCGCCCGGCTGCTGCCCGTACTGGGGCTGCTGTGGGTCGTTGCCGCCATACGGCGTGCTCATCGTCTGCCTCCGCCTGCTTCGCTCATCTCGCTGTCCACCCCGAAACACCGCCCAACCCGCGCATACACGGTGTCGCACGCGATCCAACCACAGGTCGGAGCGGAGCACACGTGTCCACGCTCACCGCCCGCGCCACCACCGAGCTGGGCTAACAGCGAGTTCACGCCGCTCCCGCGGCCACGACTCCCCGGCGGAGCGCCTTCACCGCCTCGGCGGCCGCCGCACCCACCGGATCCGCCTTGCCCAGCACGTCCCGGATCTGGTCGAGCAGGTCGATCACCTGCCGCGACCAGCGCACGAAGTCACCCGCCGACAGCTCCTGGCCGTTGACCTCGGCCGCGGTCAGCACCTTCTCCAGGGATTCACCACGAGCCCACCGATAAACCGGCCACGCGAACCCCGCGTCGGGCTCCCGGGTCCGGTCGAGCCGGTGCCGCCGCTCGTCCTCGGTCAGCTCCACCCACAGCCGCGCCGTCTCCTGCCACGCCTCCGGCACCGCCCCACCCGGCAGCCGCGGCTCCCCCGCGGTGTCCCGGCGCGCTTCGAACACCAGCGTCGACACGACCGCGGCCAGCTCGGCCGGGCTGAGGTTCCGCCACACGCCGTGCCGGATGCACTCCGCGGCCAGCAGGTCCGACTCGCTGTAGAGCCGCGTCAACCGCCGCCCGTGCTCGGTGACGCGGTCTTCGCCGTCGCCCGCCGACTCCGGCCCCAAATAGCCACGCTCACCCAAGAGCGCCAGGATCCGGTCGAACGCCCGCGCCAGCGAGTGCGTCGTCGCCGCGACCTTCCGCTCCAGCTGCTGCGTCTCCGCCGCCAGCCGCTGATACCGCTCCACCCACCGCAGGTTCGCCTCACGCTCGGCCAGGCCGTGGCACGGGTGCGCCCGCAACGCCCGCCGCAACGCGGCCAGCTCCCCGTCCTCGTTCGCCCCCGAAGCCCGCTTCTGCCTGCCCGGCAACGAAATCCCGGCGTTCCGCAACGTCGAAGCGATGTCCCGGCGCGTCCGCGGCGACCGCAGCTCGATGTGCTTGGGCAGCTTGATCCGGCCCAGCGCCTCCACCGGCGCCGGGAAGTCCGCCACCGACAACGGCCCCGACCACCGGTCCTCGGTCACCACCACCGGACGCGGCTCCCGGATCGGGTCCAGCCCCGGATCCACCACCACGGCCAGCCCCGCCCGCCGCCCCGCCGGCACCGCGATGACATCACCCTTGCGCAGCTTCTCCAGCGACTCGGCGGTCCCCGCGCGACGCACCGCCGTGTTCTGCCGCGACAACGCCTTCTCCCGCGCCGAAATCTTCGCCCGCAGCTCGACGTACTCCAGCATCTCGTCGAAACCACCGGTCACCGCGGCCGTGTAGCCCTTCAGCGCCTCCTTGTTCCGCTCGATCCGCCGCGCGGTCCCCACCACCGACCGGTCGGCCTGGAACTGGGCGAACGACTGCTCCAGCAGCTCCCGCGCCTCGGCCGCCCCGACCTGCGCCACCAGGTTGACCGCCATGTTGTACCCCGGCCGGAACGACGACCGCAGCGGATACGTCCGCGTCGACGCCAGCCCCGCGACCTGCTTCGGATCCACCCCCGGCTGCCACGCCACGACGGCGTGCCCCTCCACGTCGATGCCCCGCCGCCCGGCCCGGCCGGTGAGCTGCGTGTACTCCCCCGGCGTCAGATCGACGTGCGCCTCGCCGTTGTACTTCACCAGCCGCTCGAGCACGACCGTGCGCGCCGGCATGTTGATCCCGAGGGCCAGGGTCTCCGTGGCGAACACGACCTTCACCAGACCACGGACGAACAGCTCCTCCACGGTCTCCTTGAACGCCGGCAGCAACCCCGCGTGGTGCCCGGCGATCCCGCGCTCCAGCGCCTCCCGCCACTCCCAGTAACCGAGCACGCCCAGATCGCCCTCGGGCAGATCCGCCGTCCGCTCCTCGATGACCCGCCGGATCTCCTCGACCTCACCCGGCCCGTTCAGCCGCAACCCCGACCGGACGCACTGCGCCACCGCGGCGTCGCAGCCCGCCCGGGAGAAGATGAACACGATCGCCGGCAGCAACCCGGCCCGGTCCAGCTGCTCGACCACGTCGACCCGCGACGGCGGCCGGAACCGCGGCATCCGCGACGGCGCACCCCGCCGGCCCCGCGGCCCCCGGAACCCGGCCGGCGCGTACTGGCGGCCGATCTCCTCCGTCCGCCGCAGCAGGGTCGGGTTGATCCGCAGCTCGGCGTTCGGCGCGTGCACGTCGTCCCCGGCGAACAGGTCCAGCAGCCGGTTCCCGACCAGCATGTGCTGCCACAGCGGCACCGGCCGGTGCTCGTCCACGACGACCGTCGTGTCGCCCCGGACCTCCACCAGCCACTCGCCGAACTCCTCGGCGTTGCTGACCGTCGCCGACAGCCCGACCACGCGGACGTGCTCGGGCAGGTGCAGGATCACCTCTTCCCACACCGCGCCGCGGAACCGGTCGGCGAGGTAGTGCACCTCGTCCATCACGACGTACCCGAGGTCGGTGATCGTCGACGAGCCCGCGTAGAGCATGTTGCGCAGCACCTCGGTGGTCATCACGACCACCTGCGCGTTGCCGTTGATCGAGGTGTCCCCGGTCAGCAGGCCGACGGCGTCGGCGCCGTAGCGGGCCACCAGGTCGGCGTACTTCTGGTTCGACAGCGCCTTGATGGGCGTCGTGTAGAAGCACTTGCGGCCCTCCGCGAGCGCCAGGTGCACGGCGAACTCGCCGACCACGGTCTTGCCGGCGCCGGTGGGCGCGCAGACCAGCACACCGTGCCCGTCCTCAAGGGCTTCGCACCCGCGGATCTGGAACTGGTCGAACTCGAAGGACACCTCCGCGGCGAAGCGCGTCAGCTGGGCGTACTTCCCGCGGCGCGCGGAGGCCGCATAGGCCTCGGCCGGGGACGAAGAAGGGCTACTGGCCACCTCGTCAGGGTTTCACATCCCCCCGGCAGTCCGCACGCCGCGTGACCGACGGCGTGTCCGTGCGGTTTTGGCCGGGGTTCGGCAGTCGTTGATCGAGAAAATCGTCCCGCGGTATAGGGCGTTATACACTGATGTCCGGGGGAACCGGGCGCGGTGTGGTGACGTCGGAGCGGCATGACCGAACCGTGCCCGAGCTGCGGCCTCCTGGACCGGGTGCAGCACGTGCCCGCGGCCTACCACGGTGGCCACGCGTACTACCGCGGCCAGGGCCCGGCGGTCGCGGTGCCGGCCGGCGACGGCGTGCTCGTGACGAGCAGCCAGGTCAGCGGCGTTTCGGTGACGGCGGTGGCGCGGTCGCTGGACCCCTTCCCTCCCCCGCGCCGCGGCGGCGGCCTGCTGGCCGCGGCGATCGTGCTGGTCATGGCCGGGAGCTGCTTCCTGCTGCTGCCGTTCTCGGCGGCCGGCGACCCACCGCCGGGCGGGGTGGCGGCGAAGGTGGTGGCCGTCGCCCTGATCTCGCTGCCGGCGGTGTGCGTGTACGTCACCGCCGGCGTGCTGGTCTGGCTGTACGTGCGCCGGATGCGGGCGCACCGGCGCCGGCAGCGCGGGGTTCCGGCGGCGCGGCAGGTGTGGGAGCAGGGCTGGTTCTGCCACCGCTGCGGCGGCGTCTACTTCGCCGACGCGGGACGGCTGCTGACCCCGGAGCACTTCCGGCACCTGGTGGCGCGAGCGGGCGGGTACGACCGTTAGGCGAGCACGGTGAGCGCGCCGGGCACGCAGGTGGCCGTCACCGGCAGGGTGCCCTGTGGTTCCCCGTCCGCGTAGGCGGGCCAGGCGTTCGCGGCCAGGGTGACCGACCGGGCCCGCAGCGTGCGGACCGCGGGGTGCGTGAGGTGCTTGCCGGTGCGCAGGCCCGGGAGCATGCGGATCAGGCCGCGGCGGGTGGCGTGGCCGATGATCGTGACGTCGAAGACGCCGTCTTCGGGGTCGGCCGTCGGGCAGATCGGGACGCCGCCGCCGTAGAAGCGGGTGTTGCCGATCGCCACCAGGGTCGCGTCGAGCTCGAGGCGGCCGGTGCCGGTGTCGACGACCACGGGACGGGAGCGGAACGCGGCCAGCTCGGCCAGGATCGCGATGTCGTACCGGCGCGGACCGGACGGCCAGCGCATCCGGTTGGCGCGTTCGTTGACGCTCGCGTCGAACCCCGCGCAGAGCACCGTCGCGAACCAGGTGTCGCCCACCCGGCCGAGGTCGATCCGCCGCCGGGCACCCGATCGCAGGGCCGCGACCAGCGCGTCGACCGCCGGGAGCGGTTCGCCCGGGATGCCGAGGGCGCGGGCGAAGTCGTTGCCGGTGCCCGCCGGGACGAGGCCGAGCGCGACGTCGTGGTTCGCGCAGAACTGGACGCCCTGGTGGGCCGCGCCGTCGCCGCCGAGCACGACGAGGACGTCCAGCCCGGCGGCGTGGGACGAGCGCATCAGCGCGCGGGACTCCTCGACGGAGTGGGCGACCAGCACGTCGAGCCGGTCCACGGCCGCGCGCAGCCGCTCGGCGACGGTGTCGGCGATCCGGGCGGCCGCGCCGTGCCCCGACGCCGGGTGCACGGCGAGCGCGGCGTGCAGCCCCACTAGGTGACGTCGTCGGTGCTCGAGCGGCCGCCGGACGCGGTCGGAGCGGACGGCTCGTCGTCGACGGTGCTCGGCGTGTAGTCGAACGGCGCGGCTTCGTCGTCGGCGAGCTTGTCCCAGCCCTCGTCCCCGCGGGCCTTGTCGAGCTTGCGGTCGTGGAAGCGGGCCATCTGCACGGCGATCTCGAACAGCACGGTGAGCGCGCCGGCGAGGCCGAGCATGGAGAACGGGTCGGAGCCCGGGGTGGCGAACGCCGCGAAGACGAACAGCGCGAACACGATGCCGCGCCGCCACTTCTTCAGCTGCACGTACTTCACCACGCCGACCCGGTTGAGCATCACCACCAGCAGCGGGAGCTCGAAGCTGATCCCGAAGATGATCAGCAGGGACAGCAGGAACGAGATGTACTTGTCCGCGGTCAGCGCGGTGACGAACGCATCCTGCCCGAAGCCCATCAGCAGCTGCAGGGCGTGCGGGAAGAGGATGTAGGCGAGCACGGCACCGGTGGCGAACAGCAGCGACGCGAACGCGACGAACGTCATCGCGTACTTGCGTTCCTTGCTGTACAGGCCCGGCGCGATGAACGCCCAGATCTGGTACAGCCAGGCCGGCGAGAGGAGCACGGCCCCGGCCGCGATACCGACCTTCAGCTGCGTCATGAACGCCTCGAACGGCACGGTCTGCAGCAGCCGGCACCCGTCGGCGCTGTCGAGCCGCCGATCCGGCGGGATGGCGCAGTACGGGTCCTTGACGAGGTCGCCCAGCGACGGGATCGGGCCGAGCTTGGTGCCGAACCAGATGAACCCGAAGATCCCGCCGATCACCACCGCGAGCAGCGCGAAGCCGAGGCGGCGGCGGAACTCGTAGATGTGCTCGATGAGCGTCATCGTGCCGTCGGGATTGGCCCGACGGCTGCGCTTGCGCCGCAACGACCGGCGGCTGTCACCGTTTCCGGAGGCGGATTCCGCCACGGGTTGTTCCGTTCTCGTCGGAGTCCGCCGGAGCGCGCCGGATTCGGCGCGCTCCGTGGACGGGGGACCGGGTGTGGCCGGAGCCGCTCAGCTGACGTTCTTCTGCGGCTGGTCGGCCGCCTGCTGCTTCTTCAGCTCGTCGAGCTGCCGCTGCAGGTCGGCGACCTGCTGGTCGGTCGAAGCCGGCGCGGCGGGCTTGGCCGGGATCTGCTTCGTGTCGGCGGGCTCGGCGTCTTCGTGCGCCGCGGCCTTGTCGCCGGTGAGGTCCTTGGTCTCGGCCTTGAAGATCTTCATGGACTTGCCGATGGACCGGGCCGCGTCGGGAAGCCTCTTGGCCCCGAACAGCAGCACGACGACGAGCACCAAGATGATCAAATGCCACGGCTGCAATCCGTTCAGCATGGTGGCCTCCTATCTGCGTCTGGTAGGGATGTTACTGGTTTTCCGCTTTGTGGCGGCGCTGCGCGAACGCGACGCGCAGTCCCGCCGACCGGGCGCGGAGGAGCCCGGCCCGGTCCTGGGTGTTCGTAGCCACCATGCTTGCGGTCCGCCGGAAGGCACGCAAGACCTTGACGGTGCGCACCAGCAGGACCACGAGGACGGCGAGGCCGAGCGCGAGGAGCACGGCGGTGGGCAGGTACGGCACGCCGTCAGCCTAGTGGTCGCAGGTTGACGGAAGGTGACGGGCTCGGGCCACCGCGTCGGCGGCCCGGCGGCCGACTTCGGACGCGAGGTCCGCCGGGCTCTCGACCAGCACTTCCCCGCCCTGGCCGAGCACCAGGCGCACCATCCACGACTGGTCGGCGTAGCGCATCCGGATCCGCAGGCGGCCGCCGTCGAGCTCGTCGAGCTCCTCGCACGGGTAGTACTCGGCTACCCAGCGTGCGTCCGGGTCGAGGACCAGGACGGCTTCCCGCTGATCGGGCCGTTCGCGGAAGACACCCTCGGAGATGTCGGTGGGGTGGGCGTGCGCGGGCGGCCGCGACGGCTCGTCGAGGACGGTCAGCTCGTCGATCCGGTCGAGCCGGAACAGCCGGACGCCCTCGGCTCGGCGGCACCAGGCCTCGAGGTAGCCGACGGCCTGGACGATCAGCAGCCGCATCGGGTCGACCGTGCGCTCGGTGATCTGGTCCTTCGAGGCGGTGTAGTAGCGGATCCGCAGCGCGCGCCCGTCCTGCAGCGCCCGGGCGACCTCCTCGCGGGTCCGCGCGGTCTTCTTGCCCTCGCGCACTCCCCCGCCGACGACCACGCCGGCCGGCTGGGCCTGCCCCGCGGCGGCCTCGATCTTGGCGATGGAGCGGCGCACGGCGTCGCCGTCGACCACGCCCGGCGTCTCGGCCAGCGCACGCAGCGCCACCAGCAGCGCGGTCGCCTCGCCGCCGGTCAGCCGCAGCGGGCGGCTCATCCCGGCGTCGTGCGTGACGATGATCGTGTCACCCTCGAAGGACAGGTCGATCAGGTCGCCCGGGCCGTAGCCGGGCAGCCCGCACATCCAGAGCAGCTCGAGGTCCTTGCGCAGCTGCTTCGGCGTGACGTCGAAGTCCTGCGCGGCGTCGTCGACGCGGACGCCCGGGCGCGCCAGCAGGTACGGCACGAGCGCGAGCAGCCTCGGCATCCGGTCGGTGGACCCGCTCACGACGCGCTCCCCTGCCGGGCGACGACGGCTTCCAGCCGGTCCTGGACGCTCTTGGCCAGCACGTCGGGTTCGAACACGACGACGTCCGGGCCCTGCGCGCTGATCCAGTCGGCGGCCGACTCCGGGTAGAGCAGGCCGATCTCGACGAGGTCGCCCTCTTCGCCGTCGACGGTGGCGCGGCCGACCACGGTGCCGCGGCGGCGCACCCCGGCCGCGCGGCCGTCGGCGACCCAGACGCGGGCGGTGGTGACCGGCGCCGGTTCGCTGTCGCCGGTGGCCGTGACGAGCTTGAGCAGGTTGACTCCCTCGGGGCGCCGGACCTCGCCGGGCTTGCCGACCGGGCGGACCTGCCCGGTGACGCGGGAGAGCCGGAAGCAGCGGGTGGCGCCGCGGTCGCGGTCGTGCCCGACGACGTACCAGCGCGCCCGCCACGACACCACGCCCCACGGTTCCAGGGTGCGCATGATCCGTTCCGGGGAACCGCTGCGGCGGTACTCGAAGCGCACGGCCTGGCCGTTCTGGACCGCGGCCAGCAGCGGCCCGAACGCCGGTTCGGCGCGCACGCGCGGCTCGACCACGGTGGGCGCCTGGTCGTCGACCTCCAGGCCGGCGGCGCGCAGCTTCACGAGCGCGCCCTGCGCCTGGCCGGTCAGCTCCGGGGAGTCCCACAGCCGGGAGGCCAGCGCGACGGCGGCGGCTTCGTCGGGGGCGAGGTCGATCTCGCCGAGCTCGTAGTCGCGGCGGGCGATGCGGTAGCCCTCGATCGCGTCGAACGCGGAGTTGCGGCCGGTCTCCAGGGGGATGCCGAGCTCGCGCAGCTCGGTCTTGTCCCGTTCGAACATCCGGAAGTACGCCTCGTCGCTGGCCGCGTCGCCGTATCCGGGCACGATGCCGCGGATCTTCTCGGCCGTGAGGTACTGCCGGGTGGACAACAGGGCCAGCACCAGATTGACCAGGCGTTCGGCGCGTGCGGTGGACACCCGGTAGAGCCTAGCCCGCGCCGCCCGGCCCGATCGTGAGGTCCGGGGTGCGCGCGTCGTAATCGGTCCGGGCGGCGTCGACGGCCTCGAAGTTCGCCTCGGCCCACTCCTTGAACCCCGCCACCAGCGCGCGCAGCGATTCCCCCAGTGGCGTAAGGGAATAGTCGACGCGGACGGGGACCGCCGGAGTGACCTCGCGGCTGATCAGGCCGTCCCGTTCGAGCACCCGCAGGGTCTGGGTGAGCATCTTCTGGCTGACCCCGGCGATGCGCCGCGAAAGGTCGCTGTAGCGCTGCGGGCCGTCACCGAGCGCGACGAGGATCAGGCTGACCCACTTGCCCGCGATCTCGTCCAGCAGCTTCCGGGTCGGGCACGCCGCCAGGTAGGCGTCGTAGGCGGCCTTCTCGGCTTGCCGCCGCTGTTCCGCCGTGCGCGTGGGCACCGGGCGAACCTCCTCGTACGGTGGGCACCTGCAGGTGCGTACTTCCCGATGGAGAGTAGCTCCCCCTACGTTCGTGGGGAAGGAGTTCGACGGGAAGGAGACGAAGATGCGTGCGGTGGTGGTCCGGCAGTTCGGCGAGCTGGAACTGGTCTCGGTGCCGGTGCCGGACCCGGGTCCCGGGCAGGTGCGGATCCGCGTGACGGCGGCCGCGGTGAACCCGGTGGACCTGGCGACGCGCTCCGGAGCGTTGAGTGCGGCGGGGGTGATCCCACCGCGGGAGGTGCTCGGGCTGGGCTGGGACGTCGCGGGCGAGATCGAGGACGCCGGGGACACCGGGTTCCGCGTGGGCGACGCGGTGATCGGCCTGCGCGACCGGGTCGCCACCCCGCTCGGTGCGTATGCCGAACGGATCGTGCTGGACGCGTCGGCCGTCGCTCCGGCACCGGTGGGGGTCTCGCCGCTCGAAGCCGCCACCCTTCCGCTCAACGCCTTGACCGCCGCCCAGGCGCTCGACCTCGTCGAGACCACCGGAACCGTCCTGGTCACCGGAGCGGCCGGGGCGGTCGGCGGGTACGCCGTCGCGCTGGCGCACGCGCGGAAGCTGCGGGTCGTCGCCGTGGCCTCCGAGGCCGACGAAGCGCAGGTCCGGGCGTTCGGCGCGGACGAGTTCGTGGCCCGCGGGCCGGCCCTGGGCGACCGCGTGCGCGCGGTGGTCCCGGGCGGAGTGGACGCGGCGCTCGACACCGCGCTCCTCGGTTTGGACGCCCTCGACGCGGTCCGCGGCGGCGGCGAGTTCGTGGCCTTCGCGGCGGGCGCCGCCCCGCTCCCCCTCCGCGGCATCCGCGTCAGCAACGTCTGGATCCGCGCCGACGGCGAGCGCCTGGCCGAGCTGGCCCGGCTGGCGGAGAACGGCACGCTCGCCCTGCGCGTCGCCGGAGTCCTGCCCCTGACCGAGGCGGCGGCCGCGCACGACCGGCTGGCCGCGGGCGGCCTGCGCGGCCGGCTCGTGCTCACCCCCTGAAGGCCCAGCGTCCCGAGGTGGCGTCGGGTGCGCCCGACGCCACCTCGGGACGCTTGAGAACTCTCCCTAGCCTGGAGCGCATGGATGATCGCGTTCTCCTCATCACCGGCGCCTCCCGCGGCCTCGGCGCCGCGACCGCGCGCCGGGCCGCCGAAGCCGGGTTCAAGGTCGCTCTCGTCGCCCGCAAGGCCGAATCCGTCGCCCCGCTCGCCGCCGAGCTCGGCGCGGACCGGGCGCTCGCGCTCGGTGCCGATGTCGGCGCCTGGCCGGACATCTCCCGGGCCGTCGCCGAGACCGTCGGAAAGTTCGGGCGGCTCGATGCCGCCTTCGCCAACGCCGGGATCGGGGTCGGGACCTCCTTCTTCGGCGACGACGATCCCGACCCGCGGGCGTGGGAGCCCATGGTCCGCACGAACGTCCTCGGCGCCGCCTACACCGCCCGCGCCGCCCTGCCGTCGCTCCGGGAAACGGCAGGCCACCTGCTGATCACCGGGTCCGTGGCCGGCCGCTACATCCGCAACGCGAGCCTCTACTCCGTGACCAAGTGGGCCGTCACCGGCATGGCGGGCGCCATCCGCGAGGAGGCCGTCGGCACCGGCGTCCGGGTCACCCTGATCAACCCGGGCATCACCGACACCGACATCCTCACCGAAGGACAGCGCAAGAAGCCCAAGCTCGAGCCGGACGACGTCGCCCGCGCGGTGCTCTACGCGCTCCAGCAGCCGCCTTCGGTGGACGTCAACGAGATCCTGGTCCGCCCGACCGGCCAGGTCCTCTAGCGGAGCCGGGCGACGCGGCCCTGGGCGCCGCTGGCCCAGCAGGCGGTCCCGGCGCAGTCGACGCTGTCGAAGCTGCCGGTGTCGAACGACGTCCAGTGCCGGCCGCCGTCGGGGCTGTAGTCGCTGCCGCCCGGGCCGACCGCCAGCACCGTGCCGCCGCGCCAGGCCAGCCCCGAGCGGTAGCCGGCGGGGTACCCGCCCGGGGTGGTCCAGGTGCGGCCGCGGTCGCGAGTCAGCGCGACGGCCGGGCCGGGCGCCGTCGGGTTCGCGAAGTCCCCGCCGATCGCCACGCCTTGGGACGGCGAGCGGAAGGCCAGGGCGAACACGCCGGCCGACGGGCTGCTCGGCAACGGCGTGTCCGACGCCGTCCAGTGCCGGCCGCCGTCGCCGGAGTGCAGGACGCGGGCGGTCGCGCCGCCGCCGGTCGCGAGCCAGGCGTCGAACGGCCCCGCCGTCGTGACGCACTGGCCGCTGGCCGCGAACCCGGCCTCGCCGGGCAGCGCGGGCGGGAAGCCGCTGTCGGGCACCGGCTGCCAGCTGCGGCCGCCGTCGAAGGTGGCCTGCACCCGGAACCGGCCGTCGACGGGGTCGCTCATCGCCAGGCCGCGCCACGGGTCGAAGAAGGCGAGGCAGTCGTAGAAGGCCGCCGCGTCGGTGTTCTGGAACGTCTGGCGCCAGTGCGCGCCGCCGTCGTCGGTCCGGTAGACGCGGGAGTCGGTGCCGGGCCCGATGGAGAGGACCACGGCGTGGTCGGCGTCGAAGGCCTCGATGTCGCGGAACTGGAGCGCCCCGGTCCCGGGCGGGCCGACGGACTTCCAGCCGGCCCCGCCGTCGGTGGTGCGCAGGACCGTGCCCTGCGTGCCGCTGACCCACGCCACCCGGGCGCTGACCGCGGACAGGCCGCGGAACTGGGCCGTGACGCCGGTGGGCGTCGGCTCCCACGTCGGCGGGCGCTCCCCCGCCGACGCCGGGACCGCGATCGAAACCAGCAGGGCGAGCACCAGCAGCACGACACGCATGCGGAGATCCTGCCGCAGTCCCGGCCCGACTTTCGTCTCATCCCGGCACCGTCGTGAGTGCGTAACAGTGTTCTAACACTGTTACGCACTCACGACCGGGTGCGGCAGGGGTCAGAGCGAGCTGATCAGGCGTTCCACTCGCTCGTCGACCGAGCGGAACGGGTCCTTGCACAGGACCGTCCGCTGGGCCTGGTCGTTCAGCTTCAGGTGCACCCAGTCGACCGTGAAGTCGCGGCCCGCGGCCTGGGCGGCGGCGATGAAGTCGCCGCGCAGCTTGGCCCGGGTCGTCTGGGGCGGGGTGTCCTTGGCGGCCTCGATCTCGCCGTCGTCGGTGACCCGGCGGACCAGGCCCTTGCGCTGGAGCAGGTCGAAGATGCCCCGGCCACGGCGGATGTCGTGGTAGGCCAGGTCGAGCTGCGCGATGCGCGGGCTGGACAGGTCCAGGTCGTGCTTGTGCCGGTAGCGCTCGACCAGCCGGTGCTTGATCGCCCAGTCGATCTCGGTGTCGATCTTGGCGAAGTCCTGCTGCTCGACCGCGTCCAGCGCCCGGCCCCACAGCTCGACGACGCGCTCGTTCGCCGCGGTCGTGCCGTTGTCCTTGATGTGCTGGACCGCGCGGGCGTAGTACTCGCGCTGGATGTCGAGCGCCGAGGCCTCGCGCCCGCCGGCCAGCCGCACCTGGCGGCGGCCGGTGAGGTCGTGGCTGATCTCGCGGATCGCCCGGATCGGGTTGTCGAGGGTGAAGTCGCGGAACTGGACGCCGGCCTCGATCATCTCGAGCACCAGGTTCGCCGAGCCGACCTTGAGCATGGTCGTCGGCTCGGCCATGTTCGAGTCGCCCACGATGACGTGCAGCCGCCGGTAGCGCTCGGCGTCGGCGTGGGGCTCGTCGCGGGTGTTGATGATCGGCCGCGAGCGGGTCGTGGCGCTGGAGACGCCCTCCCAGATGTGTTCCGCACGCTGGGAGAGGCAGTAGACCGCGCCCCGCGGGGTCTGCAGCACCTTGCCGGCGCCGCAGATGAGCTGGCGGGTGACCAGGAACGGCAGGAGCACGTCCGCGATCCGGGAGAACTCCCCCGCCCGCGTCACGAGGTAGTTCTCGTGACAGCCGTACGAGTTGCCCGCCGAGTCGGTGTTGTTCTTGAACAGGAAGATGTCGCCGCCGATGCCCTCGTCGGCGAGCCGCCGCTCCGCGTCGACCAGCAGGTCCTCCAGGATCCGCTCGCCGGCCTTGTCGTGCGTGACCAGCTGGACCAGGTCGTCACACTCGGCTGTCGCGTACTCGGGGTGCGAGCCCACGTCCAGGTAGAGCCGCGAGCCGTTCGAGAGGAACACGTTGGAGGAGCGTCCCCACGACACGACCCGCCTGAACAGGTACCGCGCCACCTCGTCGGGCGAGAGCCTGCGTTGTCCGTGGAAGGTGCACGTGACCCCGAACTCGGTCTCGATGCCAAAGATCCGCCGCTGCATTCCACCAGAGTAGGCGCTGGACCCCCTTCGACGGTGCGCCGTTCGGGCGTCGACACGCCCCCGGTCTGCCACAGACGGTGAAATCTCCCCGAATCAGGCACGATTGGAGCACAGCTCTTGACGACGTGCGGAAGGCGGACTCCTTGTCACACCAGCTCATCCGGGCCTTCCGGCGGGTCGGCCGGACCGACCGCGCCCTGATGCGGCGCAGCGCCTCGCTGCCCGCCTCGAAGGCCGACGACGCGCTGATGACGCTGTCGAGATCGGCGAACAAGTCCCGCCTGTGGTGGGGCGTCGCCGCGCTGCTGGCCACCCGCCAGGGCGCGACCCGCCGGGGCGCGCTGCGCGGGGTCGTCGCGATCGCCGGGGCCAGCGCCGCGGCGAATCTGATCGGCAAGCCGCTGTTCCCCCGCCGCCGCCCGGCCGAGGAGGAGGTGCCCATGCACCGCCGCCTGCGGAAACGGCCCACGTCCTCGTCGTTCCCCTCGGGACACTCGGCGTCCGCGGCCGCCTTCGCCACGGCGGTGGCGATGGAGTCGCCGCGGGCCGGGCTCGCGGTGGCCCCGCTGGCACTGGCCGTGGCCTACTCGCGGGTCCACACCGGCGTGCACTGGCCCTCCGACGTCGGGGTCGGCCTCAGCATCGGCGTCGGCGTCGGCCTGGCCACCCGGCACTGGTGGCCGCTGCACGACGACGTCCCGGGGCGGGCCGTCCACGACGCGGACGCGCCCGAGATGGTCGACGGCGAGGACATGCTCGCGGTCGTCAACCCGAACTCCGGCGTCGCGGGCCAGGACCCGACCGATGACGTCAAGTTCGCGTGGCCCAAGGCCACGCTGCTCTACCCGGACCCCGAGCGGGGCCTGCGCGCCCAGCTCGAGGCCGAGATCGACGCCCGCGGCACGGTCCGCGCGCTGGCCGTCGCGGGCGGGGACGGCACCGTCGCGGCGGTGGCCTCGGTCGCCGCCGAGCGCGACCTGCCGCTCGCCCTGGTCCCGGCCGGGACGCTCAACCACTTCGCCCGCGACGTCGGCGTCAGCTCCATGCCCGACGCCGACGCGGCGACCGAGGTCGGCAACGCCGTCCGCGTCGACCTGGGCGAAGTCGAGATCGACGGCGCCGGCGAAGCGGACCACCGCTGGTTCGTCAACACCGCGAGCCTGGGCGGCTACCCGGAGATGGTCCGGCTGCGCGAGAAGCTGCAGGAGAAGCACCCGAAGTGGCCTTCGGCCGCGATCGCGCTGGCCAGGACGCTCCGGCACGCCAAGCCGCTGACCGTCCGGCTCAACGGCAAGCGGACGCAGGTCTGGCTGCTGTTCGTCGGCAACGGCACGTACGCCCCGAAGGGGTTCGCGCCGAGCCGGCGGCCCGCGCTCGACACCGGCCTGCTCGACATCCGCTACCTGCGTGCCGACCTGCCCTACTCCCGCGCCCGGTTCCTGCTCGCGATGATCACCCGCAGCCTCGCCGCCAGCCACGTCTACCAGGAGCTCGACCTGCCCGAGCTGGAGGTCGAGCTGCTCGACGGCAACCGCCGCGTCGCCACCGACGGCGAGGTCGGCCCGCTCGGCAACCGGTTCCGCTTCCGGTCCCGCCCGAGCGCCCTGACGCTCTACCGCCGCTGAAGGTTGCTTTACCTTCTCTCAACGAACCCACAGGCACTTCCCGCTAGCTTCGCGACCGAGTTGCGGGCACTCCTGCCCGCGGCCAGGGGAGGAGCGGGGTTCCGATGGACGGGCACGGCCTGGCGAGCGTCATCCACCGGGCCGCGAGCGACCCGGTGCTGCCGGGTGACGTCACCGCCCGTGCCCGCGACCTGGGCCCGCTCGAGTCGCCGCTCATCTGGCTCGGCTTCGCCTCGGCCGCCGTCGCCGTGCTCGCCGTCGTGGTGGCGTTGTGGTACCGCCGCCGCGTCCGCCGCTGGGGCTTCACCGCCTTCGGCGTGCTCATGCTGCTGGCTTCGGTCACCGCGCTCAACAGCTACGTCGGGTACGTCCGCACCTCCGACGACCTCGCGAGGCTCCTCCAGCGCGGCCCCGGCGTCCTCAACGTCGCCGGCCACCTGCTCGACGACGGCAAGGAGGCCCCCGAACCGTCGTCGGGGTCGTCTTCGGACTCTTCGTCGTCCGCGCCGCACCCCGGCGCGGGCGCGGCGGCCGCCGGGCACGTCCAGGCACTCCCAGTCGGTGCTGGGGTTGCCCGCGGTCATGTCGACGCTGACC
>JARAWT010000018.1:0-149224 GCA_033793495.1 Streptomyces sp. MN03-5084-2B
GTGACGAACCGGGCATCACCCGTGTCCGGAGGGGCATCACGCGTGATTGGGCGGGCATCAGCGTGATGCCCCTCCAGACACGCTTGATGCCCCTCTGATCACGGGTGATGCCTCGGGGAGCACGCCGGGTTACATCGGGAAAGTGGCGCGGAAGGCGGCCGAGAGCGGTTCGAGGTCGGCGATGAGGTGGTCGAGTTCGGCCGGGCTCAGTGCGGTGTAGGGCGCCTCGGCGAGCTGGTCGGTCAGGGCCTCGACGCGGTCCTTCGCGGCCTGGCCGTCGGCGGTGAGCCAGCCGTCGGGGCCGATGAGGCCGCGGGCCCGCATGCCTTCGATGACCGCGTCCAGCTGGGCGGCCGGGAGGTGCCAGACCCGGCCGAACTTCTCCGCGGGCAGGCCGGTCGACAGGGCGTGCAGCACGTGGGCCTCCGTCCCGCCGATGCCCTCGGCCAGCAGCGCCACGGTGTGGCCGTCGCCGCGGTGCTCGCGCAGCAGGGTGGCCGCGTGCCACAGCCGGGCCACCGGCTCCCGCGGCACCGGGAGCGCGCGCAGGGCGGCGTAGAGCGGACGTCCCCCGACCGGGGCGCTGGTCGCCGCCTTCAGCAGGACGTCGGCGGCGCGGGCGACCCGCGGGTCGTCGGCGAGGTCACCGAGGATCCGCCGCATCCCGGCGACGCAGCCCCGTTCGCGGGCGGCCAGCGCCGCCTCTGGCGTCGTCAGCTCCCAGACCCGCGGGAGGTGCCGGGCCACCTCACCGGGGGCGAAGTTGTAGAAGATCGCGTGGACCACCTCGGCCGGAACGTCCCGGCCGAGGGGCGCGGCCCGGCCGGCGAAGTAGGCGTCCCACGCGTTGCGCAGGCCGAGCGCCAGCAGGGCTTCGTCCGACTCGTCGGCGAAGTAGGGCACCAGGCCGATCGGCTCGACCAGGTCGTACATGCGGCGGGCGACGGGCATCTGCTTCCCCTTGCGGGTCCGGCGGCGCCCTCGTGGCGGCCGCTCTCACCCCCTCCACGAACAGCCGACCGGCGATCCGACACCCCCGGGAGAATCAAAACGAATCGCCATGATCTGACGACTCTGTGCAATGAATCACCTGTGATTCATCTGTACGTGCAACGTTCTCGTGTTTTGCGCTCCGGAAACGACCGTTACCGTCGTCGGCATGACTTTGCGAGCCGCGACGGTGCGGCGGAAACCGGTCGCCGACCTGGTCGCCGAAGGTGATCATGGCACGTTGAAGCGGTCGCTCGGCCTCGGGCAGCTCACCATGCTCAGCATCGGGGCGACGCTGGGCAGCGGCATCTTCGTCGTGCTCGGCGAGGCCGTCCCGGTGGCCGGCCCGGCGGTGGTGCTCTCCTTCGTGCTCGCCGGCGTCACGGCGTTGTTTTCGGCCCTGTCGTACGCCGAACTCGCCGGGATGATCCCGCTGTCCGGTTCGTCCTACTCCTACACCTACGCGACGCTCGGCGAGCTCGTCGCCTGGGTCTGCGGGTGGTGCCTGGTGCTCGAATACGGCGTCTCGGTCGCCTCCGTCGCGGTCGGCTGGGGCCAGTACCTCAACGAACTGCTGCGGCTGGCCTTCGGCTTCGCCATCCCGGACGCGCTCAGCCGGCCGCCGGGCTCGGGCGGCGTCGTCAACGTGCCCGCCATCCTCGTGGTCGTCCTCGCGATGCTCCTGCTGCTGTCCGGCGCGAAGGAGAGCGCGCGGGCCAACGCGGTCATGGTCGTGGTCAAGATCGGCACGCTGGTGCTGTTCTGCGCGATCGCCTTCAGCGCGGTGCAGGCCAAGAACTTCACCCCGTTCCTGCCGCTCGGGCTGGCCGGGCTGAGCGCCGGCGGCGCCAAGCTGTTCTTCTCCTACATCGGCTTCGACGCCGCTTCGACGGCCGGTGAGGAGGCGAAGAACCCGCAGCGCGACCTGCCGCGGGCGATCCTGCTCTCGCTCGGCATCGTCACCGTGCTGTACTGCCTGGTCGCGGTGGCCGCCGTCGGCGCCCTGCCGTGGCAGCAGTTCGACGGCCAGGAAGCGGCGCTTTCGCACGTGCTCGACGTCGTCTCGGACAACCCGTTCTGGGCCGGCCTCCTGGCCGTCGGCGCGATCGTGGCCATCTCCAGCGTCGTGCTGACCGTCCTCTACGGACAGACCCGCATCCTGTTCGCGATGTCCCGCGACGGCCTGGTCCCGGCCGCCCTGTCCAAAGTGGACAAGAGGACCGGCTCCCCGCGGACCAACACCCTGGTGGTCTCGGCCTTCGTCGCCGTCCTGGCCGCCTTCATCCCGCTCGGGAAGCTCGCCGACGCCACCAGCATCGGGACGCTGTTCGCGTTCGGCCTGGTCAACGTCGCGGTCCTGCTGCTCCGGAAGCGCCAGCCCGACCGCCCCCGGACGTTCCGCGTCCCGCTCTCGCCGGTGACGCCGATCTTGGGCGTGCTCTGCTGCGGGTACATGATGCTCAGCCTCGACGGCGCCACCTGGCTGGTCTTCGGCGCCTGGATGGTGCTGGGCCTGCTGATCTACTTCGGCTACGGGATCCGGAAGTCGAGGCTGGCATGAGGGTCGCGATCCACCAGGGTCCGCTCGGCGACCTGCGCGAGGTCGACGCCGACCTCGTCGTCACCGCGGAGATGATCACCACCGGCTACCACATCGGCGCCCGCACGCACGAGCTCGCCGAACCCGCCGACGGCCCCACCGCGGCCCGGATGTCCGCGTGGGCACGGCAAACCGGCACCGCGCTGGCCTACGGCTACCCGGAAGCCGACGGTGAGCACGTCTACAACAGCGTCCAGCTGGTCGACGCGACCGGGCAGCGGCTGGCCAACTACCGCAAGACGCACCTCTTCGGCGACCTCGACAAGGCGTGGTTCACCCCGGGCGACGAGCCGGTGGTGCAGGCCGACCTCGGCGGCCTCCGGATCGGCCTGCTGATCTGCTACGACGTCGAGTTCCCGGAGCTGGTCCGCGCGCACGCGCTCGCCGGCACCGAGCTCCTGGTCGTGCCGACCGCGCTGATGAGCCCGTACGAGATCGTCGCGGAAACGCTCCTGCCCGCGCGCGCCTACGAAAGCCAGCTGTTCGTCGCCTACGCCAACCGCTGCGACACCGAGCAGGAGCTGACCTACTGCGGCCGGTCCTGCGTCGTGGCCCCGACCGGCGAGGTGCTGGCCCGCGCCGGCGCCGGGCCCGAGGTGATCGCCGCCGACGTCACGCGGGACACCCTGGCCGCGTCCCGCCTGGAGAACACCCACCTGGCCGACCGACGGCCCGACCTGTACCGGGGAACCACCGCATGACCTCCGCCGTCCCGACCGCGCTCCACCACGACGAACCCGCGGGCCGCCCGATCACGATGTTCGGGCCGGACTTCCCGTTCGCCTACGACGACCACCTCGCCCACCCGGCCGGGCTGGGCACGATCCCCGCCGAACGGCACGGCACCGAGGTCGCCGTGATCGGCGGCGGCCTGTCCGGCATCGTCACCGCCTACGAGCTGATGAAGCTGGGCCTGCGGCCGGTGGTGTACGAGATCGCCGAGATCGGCGGCCGGCTGCGCACCGTGCGCTTCCCCGGCTGCCCCGACGACGTCGTCGCCGAGATGGGCGCGATGCGCTTCCCGCCCGCGTCGACCGCGCTGTTCCACTACATCGACAAGGTCGGCCTGGACACCACGCCGTTCCCGAACCCCCTCGCCCCGGGGACGCCGAGCACCGTCGTGGACCTGAAGGGGCAGAGCCACTACGCGCGCACGCCCGAGGACCTGCCCGCCGTCTTCCGCGAGGTCGCCGAAGCGTGGGACCGGACGCTGGCCGGGCACGCCTCCTTCGCCGAGATGCAGACGGCGATCCGCGACCGCGACGCGAAGACGATCAAGCGGCTGTGGAACGAGCTCGTCCCGCGGCTGGACAACCAGACGTTCTACGGGTTCCTCTGCGACTCCCCCGCGTTCGCCTCCTTCCGCCACCGCGAGATCTTCGGCCAGGTCGGCTTCGGCACCGGCGGCTGGGACACCGACTTCCCCAACTCCATCCTCGAGATCCTGCGCGTCGTCTACACCGGCGCCGACGACGAGCACCGCAGCATCGTCGGCGGCAGCCGGCAGCTCCCGCTGCGGTTGTGGGAGCACGCCCCGGAAGAGACCGCTTTCTGGCCGGCGGGCACCAGCCTGAGCACGCTGCACGGCGGCCGGCCGCAGCCCGGCGTCGCACGGCTGCACCGCACCGCGCCCGGCAACATCACCGTGACGGACACCGAAGGGCACATCCGGACGTTCCCGGCGGCGGTGTTCACCGCGCAGAGCTGGATGCTGCTGTCGAACATCGAGTGCGACGAAGCGCTGTTCCCGATCGACCACTGGACGGCGATCGAGCGCACGCACTACATGGCGTCGTCGAAGGTGTTCGTGCCGGTCGACCGGCCGTTCTGGCTGGACCGCGACCCGGTGACCGGCCGCGACGCGATGAGCATGACGCTCACCGACCGGATGCCGCGCGGCACGTACCTGCTCGGCGACGACCCGGCGAAGCCCGCGGTGATCTGCCTGTCCTACACGTGGGCCGACGACTCGCTGAAGTGGCTGCCGCTCTCGGTGAGCGAGCGCGTCGAGGTGATGCTCCAGTCGCTGCGCGAGATCTACCCAGGTGTCGACGTCCGGCGGCACATCATCGGCGACCCGGTGACCGTGTCGTGGGAGGCCGAACCGCACTTCATGGGCGCGTTCAAGGCGAACCTGCCCGGCCACTACCGCTACCAGCAGCGGCTGTTCACGCACTTCGTGCAGGACGACCTGCCGGCGCGGTACCGCGGCCTGTTCCTGGCGGGCGACGACATCTCGTGGACGGCGGGCTGGGCCGAGGGTGCGGTGCAGACGGCGCTCAACGCGGTGTGGGGCGTGCTGCGCCACTTCGGCGGGACCACCGATCCGGCGAATCCGGGGCCGGGTGACGGCTTCCCGGACATCGCGCCGATCACGCTCCCGGACTGACCGTGCCCCGATCGGGTGGCGGTCCACCGGCGCATCCGACATCGTGCGCACTGCCCTGCCCGGCGCAACGGCCCGTGCGACGATGGGCGGATGAACACCGAGCCGGCGCCGAGATGGCGAAGACTGGAACCGGACGAACGGAAGGAACAGATCTACGCTTGTGCGGCGCGGCTGTTCGGTGAGCGTCCCTATTCCGCAGTGTCCACTTCGGACATAGCGGCGGCGGCCGGGGTGGCGCGGGGGCTGATCAACCACTACTTCGGCACCAAGCGCGAGCTGTACCTGGAAATCATCCGCCGCGCGCTGACCGTGCCGCGGCTGGCCGTCGACATCCTCCCCGACGGGCCCCTGGAGCTGCGCGCCGACGTCGCCATCGAGTGGTTCCTCGACATGGTCACCAGCCAGGAGCGGATGTGGCTGGCCGCGATCGCGCCCGAGGGCATCGGCCGCGACCTCGAGGTGGAGCGCATCCTCGAAGAAGCCGACCGCGAGTCCGCCGACCGCGTGCTCGAGGCCGTCGGGCTGTCGCGCGAGAGCGACCACGGGCCGGAGCTCAACGCGCTGGTGCGCGCGTTCGGCGGGATGGTGAAGTCGGCCGGCCGGGAGTGGCTCGTGCGCGGGGCGCTGACGCGCGACCAGGTGCACCTGCTGCTGTCGAAATCGCTGGTCACCCTGGTCGGCGAGATCTTCCCGGCCATCCAGGCGGAACCGCCGCGGAGTGGCCCGCCGTCACCCCGGCAGGGCGATTCCGGGTAGACCGAAGCCCCCGGCGCCACGAGGGGGAGGAGGGCGCCAGGGGCTCCGGGTCAGTGGGCGAACCACCGACGCACGCCCACGGTACGCCGGAGCACTGTCAAGTCGCTGTCAACCTTCGCTGTCCGATTCGCGAAGTTCGTCCAGCCGGTGCGCGAGGCCGTCGAGGCAGCGCCGGACGGCATAGTCGTAGAGCTGCGCGTAGTAGCCCGAGGCGAGGTCCGGATCGCCCATCAGGTCGTGCATGGCCGCGCCGAGCTCGGCCATCCCCGGCAGGTCGGCCCGCTCGCGGTAGGTCGCGTACTCCTCGGTGTTGTCGATCCGCAGCGCGAGGGCGCCGTCGCGGTCGTCCTCCATCGCGACGAACTGGCACGCGGTCATCAGCAGCAGGTTGTAGGCGAGCACGCTCTCGCGGCCGAACCCGGCGGCCAGCAGCACGCCGACACCGGCGTCGATGGTGCGGGTGGCCGCTTGGACGGACGGGCCGAACAGCGCCAGCCGCCGCGCGCAGCCCGGGTAGGTGCGCAGCACCGCGCGCAGGCCGGCCAGCAGCTCGGTGAACCACTCCTGCCACGGCAGCTGCTCGTCCGGCAGCTCCAGCAGCCCGACGACCCGGTCGACGACGGCGATCACCACCGCGTCCCGGTCGCCGACGTGGTGGTAGATCACCGCCGGGTAGGCCTCGACCGAGCGGGCGAGCTCCCGCAGCGTCCAGTTGTCCAGGCCGCGCTGGGCGGTGAGGGCGGTGGCGGCGCTGACGATGCAGTCGGCCGTCAGCGCCGGCAGCCCCGCCGCGGCCCGCGACCGGGGGCGCTGTCCCGTGCCCGAGGATGAGGTCGGCATGGGGGGTAACGGTAACCGCACCGCCCGGCCCGGTGCCAGGTCCGCGCGGGTACGGCAGGATCGGGGTATGGCACGCGCACAGGCCAACGGTCTCGAGCTCGAGTACGACACCTTCGGCGATCCGGCGGCCCCGCCGCTGGTCCTCGTGATGGGCCTCGGCGCCCAGATGACCACCTGGGAGGACGGCTTCTGCGAATTGCTGGCCGGCCGCGGGTTTTACGTCGTGCGGTACGACAACCGGGACGTCGGGCTCTCGACGTGGCTCGACCACCTGCCGCCGCCGGACCTGGCCGCGCTGGCCGCCGGGGACCTGTCGACCGCGCCGTACACGCTGTCGGACATGGCCGACGACGCCGTCGGGCTGTTCGACGCGCTCGGCATTTCCCGGGCCCACGTCGTGGGGGCGTCGATGGGCGGGATGATCGTCCAGCAGCTGGCCATCGACCACCCGGACCGGCTGCTGTCGGTCACGTCGATCATGTCGACCACCGGCGACCGGGCGGTCGGGCAGGCCGAGCCGTGGGCGCTGGCGCTGCTGACCCGGCCGCCGGCGTCGGCCCGCGAACAGGCGATCGCCGACAGCGTCGAGGGCTACCGGCGGCTCGGCTCCCCCGGCTACCCGGACGACGAAGCGTTCCTGCTGGCCAAGGCGACGTCGAACTACGACCGCGCCCGCCACCCGGTGGGCACCCTGCGCCACGCGGCGGCGGTGGTGGCCTCCGGCGACCGCACGTCTCGTCTTCGGGACGTCCGGCTGCCGGCGCTGGTGATCCACGGCGACGCCGACCCGCTGATCAACGTGAGCGGCGGCAAGGCGACGGCGGAGGCGATCCCGGACGCGGAGCTGGTGGTGCTCCCGGGAATGGGGCACAACCTGCCGCGGGCGGTCTGGCCGTCGATCGCCGACGCGGTCGAGGGCGTGGCCGCGCGGGTAAACAAAGCGTAAAGATCACGGGCCCGGGTGTAGGGAATGTGTCCGGGCCCACGCTGCCGCTCGTCCGCCGGGCTGGACTGTGTCGATGACAGAGGACTTCGGATTTCCGTTCGGATGCGTGGCGGCGGTCGCCGCGGTGGTCGTGGCGGACCTGGCCGGGGCGACGGGCCATCCCTGGTACGCGCTGGTCACCCTGGGCACGGTCGTCCTGGCTTGCGCCCACCGAAGTCCCCTGCCCGCCGCGGCCGGCGTCACGGTGGTCGCCTGGGCGTTGCACACGGGCTTCGTCCTCGGCCGCTTCGGGGAGCTCACCTTCGACGCCCCGGCCCGCCTCGCCGCGCTGGTCCTCACCGCGGCCCTGGTCACCGGCGCCCTCACCCGCGCCGCGTCGACCCTCCAGGCACGCGAACCGACCCTCCAGGTACGCGAGTCGTCCGTCCGGGTACGCGAGTCGTCCGTGCGGGTACGCGAGTTCGCCGGCCGGGTGCTCCGGGTCCCGTGATCGGAAGGTCGGCTCGCGTACCCGGAGGGTCGGCCTGCGTACCTGGAGGGTCGGACGGCGTGACTGGGCGGGTATCTCGCGTGATCCGAGGGGCATCTCGCGTGATTGAAGGGGTATCGCGTCAGTGGCGGGTGGCGCGGCGGGCGGCGGAGGCCGCGATGATGCGGGGGAGGCCCGCCGGGTGGAGGGGGTCGATGCCGGTCAGGTCGCGGATGCGGCGGAGGCGGTAGTCGACCGTGTTGGGGTGGACGTGGAGCCGGGCCGCGGTGCGGCGGCGGTTCGTGTCCAGTGCCAGGTAGGCGTCGAGGGTCTCGGCCAGCTCCGGGTGCGCCTCCAGGGGGTCGAGCGCCGCGGCGAGGCGGTCGCGGGCCGCGCCCGGGCGGGTCAGCTGGTACTCCACCAGGACGTCGTCGAGGCGGTACAGCCCCGGCGGCCGGCCGAACCAGCGCAGGACGTCCAGTACCTCGCCGGTCTGCGCGGCCACCGCCCGGACCTCCGGCGGCGCCGCGGTGTCCGCCGCCGCCAGCACGCTCACCCCGGCCGCGCGCCCGGCCGCGTCGAGCACCGCGGCCCAGTCCGAAACCCGGCTCGCCACCGGGAGCAGGACGAGCCCGCCGGGTCCGTCCAGTGACGCCAGTACGCCCTCGCCGCAGGCGTGCTCGAACGCCGCCAGGAACCGCCGCAGCTTCCGGCGGACGGCGATCCCGGCGTCCACCCCCGGCGACTCCTCGTCGGCGTGCGGCCCGAGTTCGACGCTCAGCACGACGTACCGCGCGGGCAGCGTGATCCCGGCGCTGCGGGCGACGACGTCGACCGGGCCGCCGTCGACGAGCACCGACAGCAGCGTCCGGCGCGCGGTGTGCTCCTGCCCGACCTTCGTCCGCAGCTCCTCCAGGTACCCGCGCGTCACCGCGCCGGTGACCGTGCCGGCGAACGCCAGCACCCGGTCCGCGACGTCGAGGAGATCGGCGACGTCCGCGCTGCCCGACGCGGCCGAGCCGACGGCGAAGATCTCCCGCGCGCCGACGTGGTACGCCGTCAGCACGGCCTCCAGCGGGAAGCCCTCCTCCGCCCGGCGGACCGCGGACGCGCCGACCTGCCGCAGCTCGGCCGCGTTGAGCTCCCGGTCCTCGCGCAGGCTGCGCGCGAACGCCCGCACCGCCTGCCGGGTGATGCCCGCGATGTCGCCGGCCAGCTCCTCCACCGGCAGCCGCCGGTAGTCCGCCACCTCGGCCTGGATCCGCGCCAGCACCCGGGCGATCAGCTCGGGTTCCTCCCGGGTGAGCCGCTCGTGCACGCGCTGCCCGCCGAGGGTGAGGTCCGCGCCGCACTTGTGCTCGGTCACAACCGATCCCCTCGTTCTCTGCCCGGATTCCCAGTCAATCCGGTGACGCCCGGTGCCGATGGTGTCACGGAGACCAACGGTCGGCACGGTCAAGGAGGACAGCGTGCGAGTGAGGACGACGGCGTTCATCGCGATCATGGTCACCGCGTTGGCGGGCGCGACGGCGGGCACGGCGGCCGCGGACCCGGCCGGGGAATACGTGGCACTGGGTGATTCGGCGGCGGCCGGGCCGCTGATCCTGCCCTGGGACCTCTCCTCCCCCGGCTGCATCCGGTCGCTGCTGGACTACCCGCACGTCGCCGCGAAGCAGCTCGGCGCGCCGCTGAAGGACGTCACCTGTTCCGGCGCGACGACGGCGGACATGACCGCCCCGCAGCAGACGTCGGCCGGCCCGGTGCCACCGCAGCTGGACGCGTTGAGCGAGCAGACCCGCACGGTGAGCGTGACGATCGGCGGCAACGACGTCGGCCTGGTCGGCGCCGCGACGAGCTGCATCACCCTGCTGCCCGGCATCACCGGAGACTGCGTCGACCGGTTCACCGCGGGCGGCCACGACCAGCTGGCCGACAAGATCGCCGCGTTCGAGCCCGCGTGGGGCGCGCTGCTGGACGCGATCCACGCGAAGGCGCCGGACGCCGACGTCTTCGTGGTCGGCTACGGCACCTACCTGCCGCGCAACGGCTGCTGGCCGATCGCGCCACTGACGCCGCGCGACGCGAACTACATCCAGGGCAGCATCGACAAGACCAATGCCGCCCTCGCCCGGCAGGCCGCCGCGCACGACGCGCACTACGTCGACGTCCGGACCGCCTCGATCGGCCACGACGTCTGCAAGCTGCCCGGGGTGAAGTGGTTCGAGAGCCTGATCCCGACGTCGGTGGCCGCCCCGCTGCACCCGAACGCCGACGGCATGGTCGCCATCGGCGGTCTGGTCGCCGAAGCGATCAGCGGGTGAAGTCCCAGCGGGTGACGCCGTGCGGCTCGGCGGTGGCGACGCCGATGGCCCGGTGCAGCGTGAGCCGGTACAGGTGCCACGGCGCCGGCCCGGCGCTCGGCGCCATGAACGAGGCCGTGAACCCCTCGTCCATGATCGTCGCGGGCCAGCCGCCCTCGCGGTAGACGGCCGCCACCCGCTCCAGCGTCGCCAGGTCGGCGATCCGGTGGGCCTCGCCCTCCATGGTGAGGTCGAGGCCGCGCAGCCGCACCGACACGCTGCACGCCGGGTTCGCGGCCAGGTTGCGGGCCCGGCGCGTGCCCGGTCCGCTGACGAAGTACAGGGTGTCGTCCACCCAGATGGCGCCGACGCCGGCGGCGTGCGGCCGCCCGTCGGGGCGGACCGTCCCGACGAAGAAGGTCAGGTCTTCCTTGGGGGTCTGGGTGGCGAGGAGGTCGCGCGCCCGGCTCCACGGCAGTGCCGCGGCCCCGGATCGGTCGAGGTTCTTGGTTTCGACGGCTTCAGTCATGGTTTCCATGCTTACGCGTCGAACGGGACGACCGCGGATCGACACGCGGCGAGAGTTTTTGTTCCACCGATGTCGTTCTCGCTGGTCGCGGGCACGATCGCCAGCTCGTCGATGCCCGCGGCCGCGTACTCGCCGATCTTCGCCGCGATCTCGTCGCGGGAGCCGACCAACCCGACCGCGGCGATCGCCTCGGCGGGCACCGCGGCCAGGAGTTCACGCGGGTGCGGCCGGGCGCGCGCGAAGTCGACCAGGTCGCCGAAGCCCGCGGCGCGGAACATGTCCGCGTACCCGGGCGCGGCCAGGTAACCGACCACGCCCCGGCGGAGCTGCTCGAGTTCGGCCGGTCCCGGATCGGCCGCACCCACCACCCAGGCGGCGACCGGGGGCGGGGTGCGGCCAAGGCGCGAAGCGGCTTCGCGCAGCCCTCGCACCAACGTCGCCGCGGCCGCGGGGCTGACGAGGTTCACGACCATCCGGTCCGCGTGCCGCGCGGCGACGTCGAGCGCCCGCGGCCCGAACGCGGCGATCGTCAAGGGGGACTTCGGTGCGGGCAGCCGCAGCCGGTACCCCTGCGAACCGGCCACCTGGCCGTCCACAGTGGACTTCTCGCCGGAAAGCAGCTGCCGGACCGCCACCGCGGACTCCGCCAGCGCCGTGGCCGCACGTTCGCGCGACCGGCCGTGCCAGCCGCGCACGACGACGTCACTCGACGTCCCGAGGGCGACGCCGGTCGTGCGGCCGGTCAGGGAGGCCACCGAGGCGACGCCCATGGCGATCGTCGCCGGGTCCCGCACGGTCACCGCCAGTGGCCCGAACGTCAGGGAGATCCGCGAGGTCACCGCGCCGATCGCGGTGCCCAGCGCGAAGGCGTCCCACGTCGCCATTTCCCCGATCCACAGCTCCGGGTAGCCCGCGGCCTCCGCCGCGCGGGCGGTGTCCAGGGCCTCCTCCGGCGGCCGGTCCTGCCAGAGCCCCAGCGACACCGAAAGCTTCATGCGGTGACCACCATCGTGACCACTGTGGTGAACGAGCCGCCGACGTTGAGGGTCAACGCCGTCCGCGCGCCGCCGACCTGCGTCTCGCCTGCCGTGCCCGAGACCTGCCGGGCCGCGTCGCGCAGCATCCGGACGCCGGTCGCGCCGACCGGGTGGCCGAGGCCGATCAGGCCGCCACCCGGGTTGATCCCGGCCGCGTCGAGGCCGCCGCCGTCGATGAACCGGCCACCCTCGCCGGGCGGTGCGGCGCCGAGGTGCTCCAGCGCGACCAGGCCGGTGATGGTGAAGCAGTCGTGGAGTTCGACGACGTCGAGCGCGTCGAAGCCGGGCACGCCCGCCCGCCGGTAGGCGTCGGCGACGGCGCCGTGCAGGTGGGGGAAGAGGTACTCGCCGCCGGAGGCGATCTTCGGCGCGAGGCCGATGTGCGCGGTGCGGTGCCCGAAGCCCGCGATGCGCGGGAACCCGCCACCGAGCCGTTCGGCGAACGCCGGCGAAGCCAGCAGGACCGCCGCGGCGCCGTCGGTGATCCGGCCGCAGTCCTGCTTGCGCAGGCTCCCCTCGATGACGGGGTTGAGCACGTCGTCGGTGCCGAACGAGCCGGGCGGGAACCGCCAGTCGCGGGCTTGACCGAGGGGGTTCAGGGCCGCCCGGTCGAAAGCGTGCGAAGCGAACATCCCCAGGTGCCCGTGATCGAGTCCATAACGTGCGTCGTAGGCGGAAGCGACGTCGGCGAACAGCGCGGGCCACGGGAACTTCGCGGCCACGGCCTCGTGCCCGGCCCACGCGGCGGACCCGAGGTGCTCGGCGGCGCGCTGCCCGTCGACGTTGCGCATCAGCTCGACGCCGACGACCAGCGCGAGGTCGTAGCGGCCGGCCTCGAGGTCCGCGCACGCGGCGAGGACGGCGGTGCTGCCGGACGCGCACGCGGCTTCGTGCCGGGTCGACGGCACGCCGTCCAGCTCCGGGACCGCCGCCACCAGCAGGCCGCCGAGCTGGGCCTGGCCGGTGAACAGCTCGGCGGCGAGGTTCCCGACGTGGGCGACTTCCACGTCTTCGGCCGAAACGCCGGCGTCCGCGAGCGCGGCGGGAACGACCTCGGCGAACAGCTCGAGGAGCCCGCGTCCTTCCTTCGTGAAGTTCCGCGCGAAGTCGGTCTGCGCCCCGCCCAGCACGTACACCGTCATGACCTCACCCCAGGCTCTCCCGCAGCTGCCGCTTCAGGATCTTCCCCACCGGGTTGCGGGGCAAGGCCTCGGCGTACTCGAGCCGTTCCGGGAGCTTGAACGCGGCCACCTTCTTTTCGCGCAGGTACGCCACCAGCTCGTCGAGCGACGGCTTGCGCGAGCCCGGGACGACGACCGCGCACACCCGCTCTCCCATGACGTCGTCGGGCACGCCGACGACGCCGACGTCGGCGACGTCCGGGTGCCCGGCCAGCAGGCCCTCGACTTCGGCGGGCGAGATGTTCACGCCGCCGCGGATCACGAGGTCCTTCATCCGGTCGACGTACTTCAGGAACTCGCCGCGCTCGCCGGCGATCTCGAAGACGTCACCGGTGCGGAAGTGCCCGTCGTCGTCGAACGACGAGGTGTCCAGCGGCTCGCCCATCGCGGTGAGGTACCCGGCGAACACCGTCGGTCCGGCGATGTGCAGCTCGCCGGGGTGCCCGGGCTCGGTCACCTGCTCGCCGGTGACCGGGTCGTGCAGCCGCACCGACGTCCAGCCGGCGACCGGGGTCGACCAGGTGACGTCCGAGGCGTAGTTCGGGAAGTAGGTGGCGCGCTGGTCCGGGTCCGGGATGTCCACCGGGCCGGACAGCAGCGCGGTGCCCTCGTTCGAGCCGAAGAAGTTGATGATGTCGATGCCGTACCGCTGCGCCCAGGTGCGCACCAGCCACGGCGAGAGCGGGGCCGAGCCGGACCCGATCTTCCGCAGCGCCGAAATGTCCACTCCGGACAGGATCTTTTCGTTGTGCAGCAGCATGGTCAGCAACGCCGGTGGCGCGAGCGTGTAGGTCACCCGCTCGGTCGCGAGCTGGCCCAGGAACACCGGCAGGTCGAACGGGTGGTGCGGGACGAACACGGCACCGGTCAGCAGCCACGGCAGGAACATACCGCCGATGCCGGCCATGTTCGTCATCGGGAACGGGGACAGCAGGACGTCGTCGCGCGTGATCCCCGCGGCCTGGACGCAGCCGCGCGCGGTCGCGAGCCAGTCGCCGTGGCAGCGCGGGACCGCTTTCGGTTCGGCTTCGGTGCCGGACGTCCAGCAGATCGTGACGCAGTCGTTCACGTCGGCTTCGGCCAGCCGGGAGTCCAAAGAGGACTTGTCCGCTTCGGACAGTGGTGCTTCGGGCCAGGCCAGGGCGCCGGCCGGTTCGTCGTCCCCGCAGGCGACGACGAACCGGACCGACGGCGCCGAAGCGCCTACTAGCCCAAGGGCCGCCCCGGCGAGCTCGTGCTCGCCGTATCTGGATGCGGTCACCACCCCGACGGCACCGGTGCGCCGGCACATCGGGCCGAGCTCGTGTTCCCGGTAGGCCACCGGGAACGGGGTGACGATCGCGCCGATCCGCACGATCGCGAGGAACGCCTGGACCAGGGCCGAGCAGTTCGGCAGCTGCACGGCCACGACGTCACCTGCCCGCACCCCTCTGGCGAGCAGGAACGCGGCCAGGACGTCGACGCGTTCGTCGAGCCGGTTCCAGGTCCACCGCACCGGGTCGCGTCCGACCAGTGCGGTGGTGTTCGGTGGATCGACCAGCGCGAGACCCTCCGGGTCGGCACTGACCCGCTCCTTCACGAGCCGGTCGATCGTCTCCGCACTCCACCATCCCCGCGTCCGGAAGTCCCGGGCGCGACCCTCTCGATGGCATCTCATGAACGGAGGTTTTCCAGCTGGTCCGCCCGGACCCAGGTCGCGTGAAAACCGAGCGGGACACGCTGGGGAAGCAGGACCCTGGCCACGGGTCCGGCAGCGAGATCGGCGGCGTCGAAGATGTCCAGTTCCGAGCGCCCCTCGCGCTCGTCCTGCACGAACGTCACCAGATAACCGTCCGCCGAATCGGCGGCTGCTCCTTCGCGGGGTGCGAACGGAGCCTCACTGCCCCACCGGCCCTGACCGAACCGGTATTCGGTCTTCGTGCCGGCAAGATTGTCGTGGCGCACCAGCCCGTCGAACTTCAGCGTCGACTCGGGCGAGATGTGCACCGCGTAGGAGTACCGGTTCCGCCGTCCGACGCCGCGGGCGTCGACGGTCGGGAACTCGGTGTTGTCGTCGTCGAGCGGCGCCTCGTGGCACGCACCGGTCCGCAGGTCGAAGCGGTAGCGGTGCAACTGGGCGTCCAGCCGCAGGTAGGACAGCATTTTCGCGAGCGGCGTGTGCGCGTCGGCGCGTGGTTGCGGGCGCTGCACGCGGCAGACGTCGAGGACGACTTCGTCGCCGTCCTCCCACGCGTTGACGACGTGGTAGATGTAGCACGGGCTCGCCTCGAACCACCGGATCTGGCTACCGTCTCCGTAGCGTGGCAGCACACCGAAGCGGCTCGGCAGCGAGCGGTCGAAGTGCAGCTTGTGGCGGCCCTGCTTCGCCGCCGCCAGGTCCTGGACCAGCGGCAGGTCCATCAGCACCGCGTAGTGCTCGGTAATCGCCATGTCGTGCGGCAGGCGCGGGCCCGGCAGCTCGACCTCGGTGGTGCGCACGACCGTGCCGTCCGCGCTGATCACGCCGTAGCGCAGGTACGGCGGGCGCGGGCCGTAGTCGAACCAGAACAGCTCGCCGGTGGTCTCGTCGACCTTGGGGTGGGCCATCATGTCGCCGGCCAGCGTGCCGAGGAAGTCTTCGGCGCCGAGCGTCTCCAGCGAAAGCGGGTCGACCGCGTACGGCGAGCCGCACAGGTACCAGGTCGCGAGGATCCGGCCGCGGTGGAAGACGACGTCGGTGTTCGCGTTGTCCTTGAGCCCCAGGCCGTGGGTGTTGCCGAAGGGGTTGCCCTTCGGGTTCTCCATGACGCCGGTCCAGAGCGCCTGGCCCGCGGCGGACTCGGCTTCGAACGCCTTCGTGCGGATCCAGCGGTTGCGGTAGCGGGCCTTGCCGTTCTCCAGGTGGACCGCGTGGATCATGCCGTCGCCGTCGAACCAGTGGTAGCGGCCTTCCGGCGCGAACCGCGGGTTCGGGCCGTTGCGCAGGTAGACGCCGTTGAGGTCTTTCGGGATTTCGCCGATGACCTGCAGGTCTTCGGCGTCGATCTCGGTGCCGACCGGGGCGTAGACGCCGAGCAGGTAGGGGTTCGCCTCGGCCGCGTCCGCCGTCCGGGCCACCATCAGCGGCTGTTCGGAGGTGCTGGTCATCGGGCTGCTCCCTGGCTGCGCGGGCTGATGGAGAAGAGACTATGATTTGTGTACCCAGCTGTCAATAGGCTTCTTTTGGTGTAGCCAGGTGCTACTCTGAGGGAGCGATGTAACGAGGGGGAAGAAGTGGTCGAGGCGACTGCACAGCGCGTACGTCCGGCGGGCGATCCGCTCCGCCGGGCGCTCGAGCTGGTCGGCGACCAGTGGACGCTGCTGATCCTGCAGAGCATGTTCCTGCGCTTCCGGCGGTACGAAGAGCTGCGCCTCCGCCTGGGCATTTCGCCGACGGCGCTGTCCGGACGGCTGCGGGACATGGTGGACGCGGGCATGCTCGTCCGGGTGCCGTACCGGGACGCCCGCCGCACCCGGCACGAGTACCGGCTGACCGAGCGCGGCCTGGAGCTGTGGCCGCTGCTGATCTCGATCTGGGCGTGGGAACGCGAGTGGGTCGAAGGCCGGCGCGAGGTGCTGCCGACGTTGATCCACCTCGACTGCGAGCTGGCTACATCAGCCCCCCTCGGCTGCGCCGCCTGCGGCCGCCGCGTCGACGCGCGTGACGTCCGCGCGGAACGGCTGGACAGCACCGGCGTCGCCGCGGCGACGGCGTCCAAGCGCTTCCGCCGCAAGGACGCCGATTCCCTGGCCGGCGACCCGATGATGTTCTTCCCGGACACGATGGAGCTGCTCGGCGACCGCTGGTCGACCGGGCTGCTGGTCTCCGCGCTGCTCGGCTGCCGGCACTTCTCGGAGTTCGAACGCGAACTGGGCATCGGGCCGAGCGTGCTGTCGGCCCGGCTGAGCAAGCTGGTCGAGGTCGACGTCCTGCGCACCGGCACGGCGAAGACCCGCACCGACGCCCGCGACTACCGCCTGACGGCCAAGGGCCTGGCGTTCTTCCCGGCGCTGGCGTTCATCGCGGAGTGGTCGCGCGGGTTCGAGGTGACCGGCCAGGAGCCGGACATCACCCTGCACCACGTCGAATGCGGCGAGCGGCTGCGCCCGATGCTGCTGTGCGACCACTGCGGCCGCCCGCTGACCCGCAAGTCGGTGCAGTGGGGTGGCGTGCCGTCGCCCAAACGCTGACGAGGGTGACGTAATCGACTCGCCAAGCGGTTTGAGTGATGCCAGGCTGGAGCGGTCACACGTCGTCGTTTTCGGAGGTAAGCATGAGTGAACCGGACCCGTCGCCCAGCGGCGAGGAGGACGACGTCAAGCGCAAGTTCCGCGAAGCGCTGGAGCGGAAGCAGGCCCACGCGCGCGCGGGAGCGGCCCACGAGAACGCCGGCGGCAAGAACCAGCACGCCCACGGCCCGGCGGCGAACAAGCGGACGTTCCGCCGCAAGAGCGGCTAGCAGGCAGACCCGTGAAGGCCCCCACCGCTCGCGGTGGGGGCCTTCACCGGTTCAGGGGGTGAACGAACCCAGGTGGTCCAGCACCACGAACCCGCTCCCCGGGCTCGCCGCCGCCACCGCCTCCCGCAGTGCTTCCAGGCCTCCGGCGTCCTTCACCTGGCCGAGCGGCAGGTCGAAGTCGTCCCAGTGCGTCGCCGCCACCCACCTCGGGTTCCCCAACGTCCGCAGCAGCCTCGGCACGTACTCGCGCACCTTCGCCCCGCCCGGCGGCAGCAGCACGACGTCCGGCCACAGCCCCGCCAGCTCGGACTCGACGTAGTTCGAACCGCCGAAGTCCAGCACGCTCGCCCCGCCGCCGGACACCAGGTAGGCCAGCGTGCCGCCCTCCAGCAGGTCCGAGATCACCTTCGGCCGGTCGCGGCGCGACAGCGGCCGGGTTCCCGGGAACGCCACCTGGGCCCGGTTTCCCGTCGCCGAATGCAGGGAGCGCAGCACCCGGATCGAGTAGCCGTCGAACGTCAGGTCCTCCCCACCGGTCGCGATCGCCAGCTGGTCCTCCGGGGCACCCATGGCCGCCATGAGACTCAAATGGGTCTCGGTGCCGATCACCGTGGCTCCGGTGCGTTGGGCCAGGTACGGAACGTCCGTCAGGTGGTCGTAGTGGCCGTGGGTCACCAGGATGTGGTCCGCCCGGAGGAAACCGCGGTCGAGGTACCCGTCGATCAGCGCGCGGTTCACCGAAAGCGGCGTCCGGGGATCCGCGCCCGCCGGGGTGTACGTCCCGGTCTTGAACCGGGTCAGCCACGGGTCGACGAGGATCGTCTTCGCCCCGACGCGGATCTCCCAGCTGTTGTTCCCCCACCAGCGCAACGTCATTCCCGAAGCCGAAGCCGAAGCCGCCCGCGCCACGGCCGGGGTGCCCGCGAGGATCGCGGCCGCCGCCGCACCCGCGCCCAGCAGCCCGCGCCTGCTCAATCCCTTGTCCATACCGGACACCCGATCACGACCCGGACCCCGCTGTCCAAGATCGCGACGCGGCACTCCTGATATGCGGACGGCTATCGTGGCAGCGTGGACCACCTCCGCTCGCTGCGCTACTTCCTCGTGGTCGCCGACGAACTGCACTTCGGCCGGGCCGCCGAACGGCTCGGGATCGCGCAGCCGCCGTTGAGCCAGCGCGTCAAGCGGCTCGAGGCCGAACTGGGCGCGAAGCTGTTCGAGCGCGGCCGCCGCGTCAGCCTCACCGAGGCCGGCGAAGTGCTGCGTGCCGAAGCCCGCGAGCTGCTCTCCCGGTGGGACCGCATGACCGCGCTCGTCGCGAAGGCCGACCGTGGGGAGCTGGACAGCCTGCGCGCGGGCGTGCCCCCGGAACTGCCCGGCCGGGTGCTGGCCGCGATCCTCACGAAGTTCGCCGACGAGTGTCCGGCCGTCCGGCTGGACCTGCAGGAGCTCACCACCGCCGAACAGGCCCGGCTGCTCGCCGACCGTTCCCTGGACGCGGGGCTCCTGCAGCTGCCGGTGGACGTGGTCGGGCTCGAACTCGGCCCGGTCGTCGACACCCCGCTGGGCGTGGTGCTCCCCCGCGACTCGCCGCTCGCCCGCCGCGCCGGGCTCAGCCTCGCCGACCTGGCCGGGGAAGGCCTGGTCCACGCCCCGCGCGCGGCCGCGCCGGGAAGCTACGACACGCTGCTGCGCACCTGCTGGGACCACGGCTTCCGCCCGGCGGCGATCCGGCACGCCCGCAACCCCGAGTTCGTCCTCGGCCTGGTCCTGGCCGGGCACGGCGTGGCGTTCGAACCCGCGGCCCGCAAGGAACCGCGGGTGGTGTGGCGGCCGCTCGAAGGCGAGGTGCTGCGGGCCCGGATGGCCTTCGCCTGGCCCTCGGCCGCCCCGCACCCACAGGCGGCCGAACTCGCCCGGATCGCGGCCGGCGTGCTCGGCAACGACGGCGTCTCGCGCCTGGTACCGCCCGCACAGGGCCCCCGGCCGTGGGACGAGTTCTACGAACGCAGCTGATCGACCGCGGCCCGGGCGGCGGCACCGATCGCGTGGTCGATGTCCGGGCGCCGCAACGTCTCCGCCCCGCCGGTCGTGAACACCGCGACCGCGTAGGCGGCGCCGTCCGGGTAGGTCGCGACCCCGATTTCGTTGCGGATCCCCGGCAGCGTGCCCGTCTTGCCCGCCACCGCCACCTCCGGTGGGAAGCCCGCCGCCAGCCGGTGCCAGCTGACCTGCGCGGACATCCACTCGCGCACCGGGGCCCCCAGGTCGCCGTCCCAGATCGCCGCCAGCAGCGTCGTCATCTCGCGGGGTGTGCTCGCGGACGTCCGAAGTGGATCCAACGCCCGCGGCGGCCGGCCGGCGGCGGTGTCTTCGATGATCGTGCGCAGCACGTCCCGCGGTGCGCCGATCACCGTCGTGCGCGTCAGGCCCAGCTCGGCCAGCAGCGATCGGACGTTGTCCACGCCGACGCGGTCGAACAGCAGGTCCGCGGCCGTGTTGTCGGACACCGAAAGAGCCAGCAGTGCCGCGTCCCGCAGGCTGTATTCGGCGTCGTCGGCGAAGCCCGCCGAGCCGGTTCCGCCCAGGCGGTCCGCCGCGGTGGCGCGCACCCGGTCCGCCGGATCGAGCTGCCCGGCCGCGACCTGCCGCGCGAACTCGAAGGCCAGCGGCACCTTCACCACGGACGCGAGTACCACCGGCGCGTCGGCGGCCACGCCGAACTCGTCCGGAGAACCGAGACGGCGGGCGTGCAGGAACCCCCGCACGCCCGCCGCTTCGAAGAAGGCGGAAGGACTCACCCGACCATGATGGACCGCAGCCGTCCGACCTCCGCCATCCGCCGCTCGGCGAGCCGGTCGGCCGCCGTCGCCGGCGGCACGCCGTCGGTCTCGGCCAGGGCGAACACGGCCTTCGTCGTGTCGTAGACGGCCGTCGTCTTGCGCTTCGCGCGCTCGAAGTCGAAGCCGTGGCGCTCGTCGTCGACCTGGATCACGCCGCCCGCGTTCACCAGGTAGTCCGGGGCGTACAGGACGCCGCGGTCGGCGAGCTGCTTGTCGATGCCCGCGTGCGCGAGCTGGTTGTTCGCCGCGCCGCAGACGATCCGGGCCCCCAGGACCGGCACGGTCTCGTCGTTCAGGACGCCGCCCAGCGCGCACGGCGCGAAGACGTCCAGCTCGGTGCGCAGCAGCGTGTCCACATCGGACGCGACCTGCACGGACGGGTGGCTCTCGAGCGTGCGGGAAATCGCCGGCGCGTAGACGTCGGTGATCGTCACCTGCGCCCCCGCCTCCACGAGGTGGCCGACGAGGATGTGGCCGACCTTGCCGACACCGGCGACGCCGACGCGCTTGCCGGCCAGGTCGGGGCTGCCCCAGACGTGCTCGGCCGAGGCCCGCATGCCCTGGAAGACGCCGAACGCGGTCAGCACGGACGAGTCGCCCGCCCCGCCGTCCTCGGGCGAGCGGCCGGTGACGTACCGGCACTCGCGGGCCACGACGTCCATGTCCTGCACGTACGTGCCCACGTCGCACGCCGTGATGTAGCGGCCGCCCAGGGACTGCACGAAGCGCCCGTACGCGCGCAGCAGCGCTTCGGACTTGAGCGTCTTCGGGTCGCCGATGATGACGGCCTTGCCGCCGCCGAGGTCGAGCCCGGCCAGCGCGTTCTTGTACGCCATGCCCTTGGACAGCGCGAGGACGTCGTCGAGCGCGTCGGCTTCGGTGGCATAGGGGTGGAAGCGCGTCCCGCCCAGTGCGGGGCCGAGCGCGGTGGAGTAGATGCCGATGATGGCCTTGAGGCCACTGGCCTGGTCGTGGCAGTACACGACCTGTTCGTGCCCGGTGCCCCGGGCGAACACTCCTTCGGTCACGGTGGTGACTCCTTTGTCATCCGCGCCCGGTTTCGTGGCCGGGACGCGCTTCACGGGTTGGCGGGAGCCCGGCGCGGAGGTCGTCCGCTCGGGTGCCCGGGACCAACCTAGATCCCCGATGATCGCGAGACCAGTGGAGGTCTCGCCATACGGACGGGTAGTCAGCCGGTGATCACCTTGCCGAGGGTGCCCATCGCCGTCTCGAGCTGCGTGTCCGAGAGGTACGGCGCCGGCCCGAAGCGCAGGTACTGCCCCCGGCTGTCGGTGCGGACGCCGTGGGCGGCCAGCGCCGCCTGCAGCCCGGCGGCGTCGGCGCAGCGCAGCGAGAGGAACCCGCCGAGCATCCCGAGCGGCGTCTCACGATCGCGGGTGACCACGTCCTCGGGCAGCCCGAGCGAGTCGAACACCGACGCGAGCAGCCCCACCTGGTGCTGCGAGACCTCGCGCAGGAACTCCGGGGTCAGCCCGTGCTCGGCGAAGAACCGCTGGACCCGGACGCCGCGGTAGTGGCTGGCCGGGTCGTAGGTGGCGCCGGCGAACCGGTCGCCGCCGATGGCGTACGGGACCTGGCCGGGGTGGCGCTCGTCGGCGAGCGCGCCGAACTCGGCGTACCAGCCGGTGATCACCGGGCGCAGCTCCTGGGCGTGCGCGGGCAGCCGCAGGAAGCAGTTGCCCTCGCCCAGCTGCAGGTACTTGTAGCCGCCGCCGAGCACCCAGGCGTTGGTGAGCCCGAGGTCGTGCAGCGCGAACGGGACGACGCCGAGCGCGTGGTAGGCGTCGACGACGAGCTCGATCGACCGGCCGCGGCAGACGTCCGCCAGGTGCGCGAGGCCGGGGACCAGCCTCGACGTCTCGAACAGCACCGCGGACACGAGCACGGCCGCGGTGTTGCCGTCGACCTCGCCGGCGACGCGCTCGGCGAGCGTCGTCACCGGGTCCAGGGGCACCCGCACGACCTCGACGCCCTCCTCTTCGAGGCGGGCGAGCTGACGGCGGAGGGTGTGGAACTCGCCGTCGGTGGTGACCAGCCGCGGTCGTCGCGGCAGCTCCATCGCGGACAGGAAGCGCAGCACGAGGTCGTGCGTGCTCGCGCCGAGCGCGTACTCGCCGTGCGGATCGCCGAGCAGCAGGCGGAAGCCCGCGCGCAGCTGGTCCGCCTTGGCGAAGGCGCGGTCCCACTTCCCGTCGACGTCCCGGGCGGCGTCCGCGAAGGACTCGCACAGCCCTTCCTCGGCGACGTCCGGCCAGGCCTGGTGCGAGTGCCCGGAAAGCAGGAGGCGGTCGGCCACCGCGAACCGGGTGTAGTGCGCGGCGAGGCTGTTGGCGTCCGCGCGCAGGTCGTCCAAAGTGGTCACAGTCGGCTCCGTACGGCCCAGAGATCCGGGAACATCGGCTGGAAAAGCGTGGTACGCAGGTAAGTCGCGCCGGATGATCCTCCCGTCCCGGTCTTGTCGCCGATGGTGCGTTCGACCATCTTCACGTGCCGGTAGCGCCACTCCTGCATCCCTTCGTCGAGATCGACCAGACACTCCGCGACGACCGAGGGTCCCCCGTCGTCGCTGTACACGTCCAGCAATATCGCCTGCAGGGCCGGGGACGGCTCCACCGGTCGAGTGACGTCTCGGTCACACTCGACCGCGTAGCCAGAAACCTTGAGGTACGCAAGAAAAGAGTCGAACAACGACGGTCGCGCCATCGCGTCGGCAATGCGTTTCCGCTGCTCGCCGTCCTCGGGGTAGTGCGCGAACACCCGCTCGTCGCGACGTCCCAGCACCGCCTCCAGCTCGCGGAACTGGGCCGACTGGAAGCCGCTCGATGCGTCCAAACGGGCGCGGAAGCTGGTGAACTGGCTGGGCGTCATGGTTTCCAGCACGTCGATCTGCGCGACCGCGACCTTGAGGATGGTCAGGATCCGGCGCAGCGTGCGGATGGAGTGCGCGGTGTTGCCCTGTTCGAGGTTCGCCTGGAGGAAGGCGGCTTCGTGCAGGATCTGCTTGAACCACAGCTCGTACACCTGGTGGATCACGATGAACAGCAGCTCGTCGTGCTCGTCGGAACGCAGCCGCTGCGCGTTCAGCACGTCGTCGAGCCCGAGGTACGAGGTGTAGCTCAGGGCTTCCTGGGTCGCTTGGCTGGGTTCGGTCATCCCTTGGTCACCTCGTCGAAGTGGCGTTGCGCGGGTTGCGCGAGCGCGGCGTACAGATCGTGGAACAGCTCGACCGCCGCCGCCCGGCGGTCCGGGGCGGGCACCAGGCCGGCGGGCAGCTCCGGGTCGAGCGACGGGAACATCCGGAAGGTGTGCACCAGCCGGGTGCGCACCTCGAACGCCTCGGCGTCCGGCGGCTCCCGGCCCGCGTACCCGCCGAACTGGCCGACGAACGCGGCGTACCGCGCGGCCAGGTCGTCGAGGTCCCAGGCCCGGCCGGCGAACCGGCGGACGTCCAGCGCGGCCGACGGCCTGCCGAGCAGCAGCCCGGCGTGCTCGGTGACGTCGAGCTCGCCGAGCAGGGCGACGACCTCGGCCTCGCGGTCGTGCGGGGCGATCCAGGTGCCGTCCTGGTAAGGCCCGAACCCGAGGAACCGCAGCCGCCTGACCAGGCGTTCCCGGGCCTGGCGCCGGCTCTCGGGGATGCTCTGCCACAGCACGGTCCACTCGCCCGCGGCACGCTCGCGGCGGCCGAGGGAGAAGATCCGGCGGTCGCCGTCGGCGAGCAGCGCGACGGTGCGCCGCGTCAGCGAGTAGTGCACGGTACGGCCTTCGCGGTGACGCTGCAGCAAGCCGCGGCGCACCAGGCGGGTGAGCGCGATCCGGGCGGCGCCGTCGGAGAAGCCCAGCTCGGCGAGCACCGCGACCAGGCCGCCCGACCACACCCGGCGGGTCTCGCGCGGGTGCACGTAGCTGCCCAGCAATGTCATGACCAGCTCTTGAGGGCTGGCTTCGAAGGCGTCTCCGGGCATGGGCGCAACTCTATACACCTCAGGCCGCTGCGGTGTAGCTTGAATTGCGTGACGTACTTCGCGGACCTCACCTCACGGCAGGTCGCTTCGTTGCCGGACGGCGACCGCGTGCCGGTGCTGCTGCTCCCGCTGGGCGCGATCGAGCCGCACGGGCCGCACGCGCCGCTGAACACGGACCCGCTCATCTCGCGCGGGATGTGCGAGCGCGCGGCCGCGCGCCTGGCCGCCGACGAGGACGTCCACGTGCTGGTCCTGCCCGAAGTGCCCTACGGCGTGACGCGGTTCGCGGCCGGGTTCGCCGGCGGCATCCACATCGGCGAGGAGACGCTGCACTCGCTGCTCGTCGACCTCGGCGCGGCCCTGATCGGCCAGCGCTTGAGGCGGATCCTGCTGGTCAACAACCACTTCGAGCCCGCGCACCTGGTCACGTTGCGACGGGCGGTGGAGACGCTGAACTTCGCCTACAACGGGCGCGTCGCCCTGCTCGACCTGGTCCGGCGGCGGCACGCGGAGCGGCTCACCGAGGAGTTCCGGTCCGGCGAGTGCCACGCCGGGCGGTACGAGACGTCGCTGGTGCTCGCCGACCGGCCCGAACTGGTGGACCAGGCGTTGCTGCGGACGCTGCCGCACGTGCCGGTCAGCCTCGCCGCCGCTCCGGAAGACGGCGGTTTCCGGGAGATGGGCATGTCCGAGGCGTACTGCGGCAAGCCCGCCGAAGCGACCGCCGCCGAAGGGGAAGAGACGTTCTCGACGTTGACCGACCTGCTGGTGGAAGCGATCCGGGAGCTGGCCCGTGAGTGAGCCGTTCAACCTCGCCACGCACTTCCTCGACCGGCACGTGACCGGGGGACGCGGTGACCGGACCGCCCTGCACGTCGGGGACCGCACGGTCAGCTACGCGGCGCTCGCGGCCTTGACGAACCGCGTCGGGAACGTGCTGCTCGACGCCGGTGTCCGGCGTGGACAGCGGGTGCTGCTGGCGCTGAGCGACGGCGACGAGTTCGTCGCGGCCTGGTACGGCGCGCAGAAGATCGGCGCGGTCACCGCCGAGGTCTACCCGTTCCTGCAGCCCAAGGACTACGCGTACTACCTCGGCTACACCGAAGCCGTGGTGGTGCTCGCGGACGCCGTCACCCTGCCCGCACTGAGGGCGGCGGGCGCCACCGGGCTGCTCGTCACCGGTGTCCCCGAAGCGGAGCTGCTCCCCGGTGAGCGTCCATTCCGGACACTCGTCGACGCGGCGCCGGACGTTCTGGAAGCCGCACCGACCACTGTGGACGACGTCGGCATCTGGAAGTTCACCACCGGCAGCACCGGCGCGCCCAAGGCGTGCGTGCATCCCCTGCGGAGCCCGCTCGAGAGTTTCGAGCGGTACGCCGTCCAGGTGCTCGGCCTGCGGGAAGACGACCGGGTCCTGGCCGTGCCGAAGCTGTTCTTCGGCTACGCACGCGACCTCGTGGCGCTGTTCCCGTTCGGCGTCGGCGCGGCCGGCATCGCATTCGGAGAGCGCAGCACGGCGGACCTGATGTTCGAGCTGATCGCCCGGCACCGGCCGACCGTCCTGGTCAACGTGCCGACGATGATGAGCGCGATGGTCGCCCACCCGGCCGCGGCCGAGCAGGACCTGAGCTGCCTGCGGATGGCGACGTCGGCGGGCGAGGCACTGCCCGCGGAGCTGCACCGCAGGTGGGACGCGACCTTCGGGGTGCCGGTGGTGGACGGGATCGGCTCGTCCGAGGCGTACCACATCTACCTGTCGAACCGGCCCGGCTCCGCCCGTGTCGGCACGCTCGGCACGCCGGTGCCCGGGTACACCGCGCAGGTCGTCGACGAGGCCGGGGACCCGTTGCCGGACGGGGAGATCGGACCGCTGCGCGTGACCGGGCCGACGATCGCGCGGGAGTACTTCGGCGATCCGGAGAAGTCCGCGCGGACGTTCGACGGCGACACCCTGACGTCAGGCGACCTGTTCAGCCGCTCCCCCGACGGATACTTCCGCCACCACGGCCGCGCCGACGCGCTGCTCAAGGTCGGCGGCGTGTTCGTCGCCCCCGGGGAGATCGAGGACTGCCTGCTGGGCCACGCCGCGGTGGTGGACTGCGCGGTGGTCGGCCACGAGGTCGACGGCCTGGTCGTGCCGCGCGCGTACGTGGTGGTGCGCTCCCCGGTGTCGCCCGATGAGCTCAAGGACCACGCGAAAGCCCACCTGGCCAAGCACAAGTACCCCCGCGAGGTGGTCTTCATGACGGAACTCCCCCGCACGGCAAACGGAAAGCTCGACCGGCGCGCCCTGGCGGCCCGCCCGTGAGCCGCCTGGTGGTGGTCACCGGCGGCACCCGCGGCATCGGCGCGGCGATCGCGGACCGGTTCCGCGCCGCCGGCGACACCGTGCTGGCACCGGGCCGCGCGGACTGCGACGTCACGTCCGAGGAAGCCGTGGCCGCGTATTTCGCTTCGGTGGGCCCGGTCGACGTGCTGGTCAACAACGCCGGGATCTCGTCCAGCGCCCCGGTTTCCCGGACCTCGCTGGCCGATTGGCGCTCGCAGTTCGAGGTGAACGCGACGGGCGCGTTCCTCTGCACGCGCGCGGTGCTGGACGGCATGCGCTCGCGCGACAGCGGCCGGATCGTCACGGTGGCGTCGACGGCTTCGCACGTCGGCTACCGCTACACGGCGGGGTACACGGCGTCGAAGCACGCGGCGGTGGGCTTCATGCGCGCGGTGGCGGCGGAGCTGGCCGGCACCGGCGTCACGGCGAACGCGGTGTGCCCGGCGTTCGTCCGCACCGACATGACGGCGACCTCGGTGGAGCGGATCGTCTCGCGCTCCGGGCGTTCCACGGCGGAGGCGGAGGCGGCGCTGGCGGCGGCGTCCCCGCTCGGCCGGCTGCTGGAGCCCGCCGAAGTGGCGTTCGCGGTGTCCTTCCTGGCGGCCACGGAGGCCGCCGCGATCAACGGCCAGACCCTCGTACTCGACGGCGGAGGAATCCAGTCATGAGCCCGTTCCGCGCAACCGCTCCGCTGACTCGCGACTGGGAGCACTTCGGCTTCGACGTCGCCGACGGGGTGGCCACGGTGACGTTCACGCGTCCTTCGAAGCTCAACGCGCTGACGTTCGAGGTGTACGCGGATCTCCGCGACCTGATCATCGAGCTGCCGCAGCACGAGGACGTCCGGGTGCTGGTGATCACGGGCGAAGGCCGCGGGTTCTGTTCGGGCGGCGACGTCGAGGAGATCATCGGCGAGCTGCAGAAGTTCGAGACGGCGGAACTGCTGGAGTTCACCCGCATGACGGGCGCGGTGGTGAAGGCCCTGCGCGAGTGCCCGCTCCCGGTGATCGCGGCGGTCAACGGGGTGGCGGCCGGAGCGGGCTCGGTGATCGCCCTGGCGAGCGACTTCCGGTTGCTGGCGGAGTCGGCGAAGTTCGCGTTCCTGTTCACGAAGGTGGGCTTGGCGGGCGCGGACATGGGATCGGCGTATCTGTTGCCACGCCTGGTCGGTCTGGGCCGGGCGACGGAGCTGCTGATGCTCGGGGACAAGGTTTCAGCTGCGCGCGCATCGGAAATCGGCCTGGCTTCGCAAGTGGTCCCGGACGCTTCGCTGGCTGCTACGGCCGCGGCGTTGGCCCGGCGGCTGGCGGACGGGCCGGCGCTGGCCTACGCGACGACGAAGGTGCTGCTGACGCGCGAGCTGGACATGGATTTGGGTTCTGCGATCGAGCTGGAGGCGATCACCCAGGCCCTGCTGATGACGGCGAAGGACCACAAGGAGTTCTACGCGGCCTGGACCGCGGGGCGGGAGCCCCGCTGGACGGGCCGCTGAGCCCTCAGGGAACCACTTCGGCCAGCCCGATCAGGTTGCCCTCGCTGTCGCGGAACCACGCCGCCCGTTCCCCGCTGCCCTTGCTGGGATAGTTCCCGCGGATCTCCATGATCCCGCCGCGCATGCCTTCGTACTCCTCGAAAACGACCCCGCGCTCACGCAGCACCGCGACCGTCGCTTCGAGGTCGTCGACGTAGAAGCCGGCCTGCGTGAACGAACCGTCGGAAACCCCTGCCGAGGCATACAGGCAGAAGACGCCCGAGGCACCTTCGTACCGCAGGCCGCCTTCGCGTTCCTCGACCGCCTCGAGCCCCAGCTTTTCGGCGTACCAGCGCCGGGCGCGGGCGAGGTCCTGGGTGGGGAGGCGGGTTTCGATCCGGATGTCGCTCAGCATCACCCGATGGTAGGCGTCACGGCGATCGCCGACTCCTCCAAAGAGCCGAAATACAGCCGCCCGTGCCACTCGCGGACGCCGACCAGCATGTGGAAGCCGGGGATCTCGCCGCGCACCTCGCGCACCACCTTCCCGTCCGCCGCGACGCCCAGGACACCCACCTCACGCCCCGGGGCGGGCTGCAGCGACGTCGGCAGCCGCCGGACACCCGCCCGCAGGAAAGCGGGCAGCCGGCGCACCACGTCCAGCGCCGCCACCTTCGGGGACGCCTGGGTGATCCAGATGAGCCCGTCCGTGCCCGTCGAGATGTTGTCCGGGAAGCCCCACAGGCCGTCGACGAGGACGTCCGAGCGGCCGTCGGACAGCCACACCCGCGACACGCGGCACGCGCCGGTCTCCGCCACCGCCACGAAGGACTCGTCCGGGGCCAGCGCCACGCCGTTCGCGAACTGGAGGCCGTCGAGGAGCAGGTCGATCGAGCCGTCCGGGGTCCGGCGCAGCAGCCGGCCGCCCGCCGTCTGCTCGATCAGGTCGTCGCGCCAGTTGTCGATGCCGAAGCGGCGGGACGAATCCGTGAAGTAGATCGTGCCGTCCGAAGCCACCGCCGCGTTGTTGCAGAACACGAAGTCCAGGCCCAGCGCGGAGGTCGCCAGCACCGACGGCGAACCGCCGGACAGCGGAACCACCAGCAGGCCGGCCCGTGCGTCGCAGATCAGCAGCTCGTCTTCGCCGTGCAGCTCCAGCCCGAGCGGGCGGCCGCCGGTGTCGGCGATGACGTCGATGCGCTGCCCGTCCGGCGACACGCGCAGGATCCGGCCGTCGTCGACGCCGGTGTAGATCCGGCCCTCGGCGTCGACGACGACGTCCTCCGGTCCGTGGCCGTTCACCGGGTACAGCGTGACCTCGCCGAACCTCATCGGGTGTCTCCTAGCGATAGGTGAGCAACGAAGCCGCGTCCGCCTCGAAGTGCGGGTGCTCGTTGAACGACAGCAGCGTGACGCCGCCGCGCCCGGACACCAGCTTGGTGATGCCGCCGTTCACCGTGACGCGGTTGAGCTTGAGCAGCCCGGCCTCGGGCGTCCCCATGAGCAGGCCGCAGACCGTGGCGATCACGCCGCCGGAGGTGAACACGACCGCGTGCTCCCCCTTGCCCAGCGACGCCACCAGGTCGCCCAGCGCGTCCCGGCAGCGCGCGAGGAACGCCGGCCACGTCTCGGCGCACGGCCCCTCGGCACCGGCCGACGTCCACGCGGTCAGGGCCGCGTCCAGGACACCCTGGTAGGCCCGCGAATCCTCCTGCGATGCGCCGCCGGCGTGGTGGCGCGCGATGTCGACGTGGTCGTACTCGTTCCAACGCGGGTCCTCGACCACCGGGACGTCACTGCCGAGGACCTTCAGCGCCGTCGCCGCCGTGTCGCGCTGCCGGGCCAGTGAGCCCGACCGGACCTGGCTGAACGCTACCCCGCGGCGCAGCAGTTCCGCACCGACCACAGTGGACTGTTCGAAGCCGCGCGGGGACAGCGCGTCGTAGTCGGCCGCGCCGAACGACGCCTGCCCGTGCCGGACCAAGTAGATCGCGCCCATTACACGCTCCCGTTCGCGATGATCTCGCGGCAGCGCCAGTCGAGGTAGCCGACGAACTGCCAGAAGTCCTTGAACGCCGGGTTGCGGGTGGCGCCGTCGTGGTAGCGCCGGTACAGCTGCTGCAGGACGGCGGCCAGCCGGAACAGGCCGTAGACCTCGTAGAACCGCCAGTCGCCGACCGCGAGCCCGGTTTTCTCGGCGTAGCGCGCGACGAACTCCTCGCGGGTGAACATGCCGGGCAGGTGGGTCGGCTGGCGGCGGCTCGTGTGCATGACGTCGTCGTCGCCGGCCTGGACCCAGTAGGCGAGCATGCTGCCCAGCTCCATCAGCGGGTCGCCGAGGGTGGCCATCTCCCAGTCGAGAACACCGGTGATGTTCAGCGTGCCGGGCCCGTCCAGCACCAGGTTGTCGAGCCGGTAGTCGTTGTGGATCAAGCAGATCCCGACCTCGCCGGGCTGGTTCGCGGCCAGCCAGGAGCGGACCTCGGCGAAGTCGCCGACGTTGTCCGTGCGCGCCGCGACGTACCGCTCCGACCAGCCGCGGATCTGCCGCTCGACGTACCCGGCTCCCTTGCCGAGGTCGGCGAGCCCGGCCTTTTCGACGTCGACGGCGTGCAGGTCCACCAGCCGGTCGACGACCTTGCCGGACAGCTCGCGCGCCTGCCCGGGCGTCAGCGTCATCCCCGGCGGGAGGTCACCGCGCAGGATCAGGCCGTCGAGCTTCTCCATGACGTAGAAGTCGCCGCCGAGCACGGCCGGGTCGTCGCCGAAGGCCACCATCCGCGGCACGTACGGGAACACCGGCTTCAGCGCGTGCTGGACGCGGTACTCGCGCCGCATGTCGTGCGCGGACGCCGCCTTGTGCCCGGCGGGCGGGCGGCGCAGGATCAGCTCGCGGTCCGGGTAGGCCAGCAGGTACGTCAGGTTGGACGCGCCGCCGGGGAACTGCCGGACGTGCGGCGGTTCGTCCCCGAGGCCCTCGACCTTCGCGCTCAGCCAGGCGTGCGCCGCGGCGACGTCGAAGCTGTCCTCCGCGCGGACCTCGACCGGGGCGTTCACGCGAACTTCCGCAGCAGCGCGGCCGGCACCAGGCGCATGACGACGCTCAGCGGCACCCACGGCCACGCCGGGACGTAGGCGCGGCGCGGTTCGGCCTCGATGGCCTTGGCCAGCGCTCTGGCACCGGTCTCCGCCTTGGCCAGCACGGGGTTCCGGCCGATCCGGTCGTTCATCTCCGACTCGATGTAGCCGGGCCGGACGTCGGTGACGGCGATGCCCTTGCGCTTGAGCTCGATCCGCGTCCCGTCGACGAACGCCGAGATCCCGGCCTTCGAAGCGGCGTACGCGGTGAGCTTGCCCGGGAACGGGCGAAGCGCGGCGAACGAGGAGATGACGGCGAGGTGGCCGGCGCCCTGCTCGCGGAAGATCCCGGCGGCGGCCTCGATCTGCGCGGCGGCCGCGACGAAGTTGACCTCGAGGGTCTGCCGGTTGGCGTCGAACCGGCCGGTGCCGACCCGCTGCCCCTTCCCGAGCCCGGCGTTCACAATCACCCGGTCGAGGGACCCGAGCTCGGCGCGGAACTCCTCGAAGACGGCGAACACGCGGTCGTGCTCGGTGACGTCGAGGGTGCGGGTGACGACCGTGATCCCCGGGTGCGCCGCGGTCAGCTCGGCGGCCAGCTTCTCGAGCCGTTCGGTGCGCCGTGCGCAGAGCGCGAGGTTGCGCCCCTTCGCCGCGAACTGGCGGGCCATTCCTTCGCCCAACCCGCTGCTGGCGCCGGTGATCAGGATGTTCTGCCGGAGGACCATGCCCGGATGCTACCCGGTGGTAACAAGACCGGTGGCCCGGCGCTGGGGGCGTCGCCGGGCCACCGGTCATCGCGCGGCCACCTCGGCCGGTCGCACAACTCGGCCGGGTGAACCGGAGCCGGAACGCTCGCGCGGCCGGTCACACCTGCGCCCGGGTGGGCCGTGAGGGGGAGGCGGTGCCACCGGCGCAGGCAAGTCATGAAAGCGCGTCGGCCCAGGCCGGGGCAATGGTTCACAGTTGCCAGTACTAGCCCGTTCGACCGAGCGGCCGCCCCGGCGGCACGGCCGAAGAGGGGCACGGAGACCGCGGGGAAAACTGCTAACGTGCTCCCTGTCGGGGATCGTCGGGGGACGGCATGGGGCGGGTCGGGATTTCAGCGATGGCGGGCAGCACGGTGGGTGACGACCAGGAGAGCGGGCGCACCGAGTTCGCCATCCGGCTGCGCGCGGCCATCGCGACCAGCGGGCTGTCGCTCGACCGGATCCAGGCACGGCTGCGGGCTCGCGGTGTCGTCGTCAGCGTGACCGCGCTCAGTTATTGGCAATCGGGCAAAAGACAGCCGGAGCGGCAGAGCTCCCTCTCCGCCGTCCGCACGCTCGAAGAGATCCTCGACGTCCCCGCCGGATCGTTGCTGGGACTGCTGCCCCCGCCCCGGCCCCGCGGCGGCGCCGGGAAGCGCCAGATCGGCGGCGAGCCGCTGTCGTTCCCCCGTGAGGTGCTGCAGCCCCTGCTGGAGAAGGTCGGCGCGCCGCACGCGCTCGACCGTCAGCAGCTGCTGAAGATGGTCGGGCTGCACGACCTGTGCGAGATCGCCGCGGACGGCGGTCAGCGGGCGGTGACCGCGCGGGCGGTGTTCCAGGCCGTCGCGGACGGCCAGGACCGCTGGCTGCTGGTCTACACCCAGGACGACCCGGCGGCGGGCGTCCCCGAGCTGCACGCCGTGCGCAACTGCCGGGTCGGCCGCGCCGAGATCGACGAGGCACACGGCCTGCTCGTCACCGAACTGCTCTTCGACGAGCCGATCAACCGCGGCGAGACGCACCTGATCGAGTACACGCTGACCAACAGCGGGCCGCCGTACCCGGAGTGCCGCAACACCCACTACCGCGAGTTCCGCCGCCCGGTCCGGGAGTACCTGCTGGAGGTCCGCTTCGCCCCGGGCACGGCACCGGGCCACTGCTGGCAGTACTCGCGGAACGGCGCGAACGGCACGCTCGCCCGGCGCCCCCTCAAGCTCGACGGCGCGGACGGCGTCCACGCGGTGACCTTCGACTTCGGCCCGGGTGTGTTCGGCATCGACTGGGACTGACCCGCCGTCAGGGGAGCCGGGGCGCCGCCAGGGTGGCCAGCTCCGTGCGGTTGGCGATGCCGAGCTTCGCGTAGACGTGCGCCAGGTGTGTCTTGACCGTGCCGCGGCTCATGAACAGCCGGGTGCCGATCTCCGGGTTCGTGCAGCCCGCCGCCGCCAGCTTCACCACCTCCAGCTCGGTCGGCGTCAGGCTGTCCCAGCCGCTCGACGGCCGGCCGCGGGTTCCCCGGGCCCGGCGTACGAACGCGACCACGTCGTCGAGGCCCATCGGCGGCTCGGTCGTCACCAGGCCGAGCGCGTCCAGCTCCGCCTGTGCCGAGGGACGCCGGGGAACACCCAAGCCGGCCCGGGCCTGCGAAGCCGAGACCAGCACGCGGGCGGCGTCGGCCTCGCGGCCGGTGCGCGCGAGCAACGTCGTCAGCGCGTCCAGGCCGGCCAGGACGCCCAGCCGGAGGCCGTGGTCGAGGCGCAGGCTCAGCGCTTCGTAGTGCAGTTCGGCGGCCTGCGACGGCTCGGCGAGGTAACCCTGCTGGTCCAAGGCATCGGCCAGCAGTGACGGCAGCGACCAGCGGCGGGTCAGGTCGACGGCGGTGGCCAGCACCTCCGCGGCCTCGTCGACCCGGCCGAGCGCGCGCAACAGCGCCCCGCGTTCGGGCAGGCCCTGTGCGGCCATGAACGTCCCCGGCACCGCTTCGCGCTCGAACCAGCGCACCGCGGTCTCGAACTCGCCTCGCCGCCAATGCAGTTCGCCCAGCACGCCGGCCATGCCGGGGACGAAGACCTCGCCGGCCGTCTCGACCAGCCGCAGGAACGGCTCCATCACGCGGAACCCGGCGTCGACGTCCCCGGCCGCGCAGTGCACCAGCGCCAGGCGGCACAACGTCGTGTTGACGCGGTGGAAGTCCCCCAGCGGCGCCGCGACGTCGACGGCTCGGAAAGCGAGCTCCCGCGCGCGGGGCAGGTCCGCCGCGGCCAGCGCACTCGCCGACTGCGCACTGAGGACGGTCGAGGCGAGCCCGCGGTCGCCGCGCCGGAGCAGGCCCTCGGCCGCTTCGGCGAGCAGCGGTGCGGCTTCGGCGTGGCGGTCGCCGACGGTCCGGATGATTCCGCGCAGCATCAACGCGCTGTCCCGGGCGAAGCCGTCGACCTCCTTCCCGGCTTCGACGGCGAGGTCCCAGGCGGTGTCCAAGTCCGTGTACAGGTGGCCGAGGGCGGTCAGCGTGAGGCACCGCGCGCGCAGGCCCGCTTCGCCGAGTTCGGTGGCCAGGTCCAGGCCCTGTCGTGCGGCTTCGACGTCGAACGGCGCCGTCGTGTCCGCGACCAGGCCCATCCCGGTCAGCAGCCGGGCCTGCAGCGGCGTCCGGTCGTCCGGGCAGCGGGCCACCGCGCGCTTGAGGTACGCCAGGCCCTCGTGGCCGCGGCCGTGCAGGTTCCACAGCCACGCGACGGCGGCGGCGAGCCGGCGGCCCCGCTCGGGATCCTCCTGCGCCAGGCCCCATTCGAGGGCCGCGCGCAGGTTGTCGCGCTCGGGCTCGACCCGGGCCCGCCAGGCGTCCTTGTCGCGGTCGAGCTCGGGCTCGGCCGCTTCGGCCAGCGCCAGGTAGTGGTCGAGGTGCCGGTCGCGGGCGGCGTCGGTCTCCCCCGCCTCGGCCAGCCGCGCCGCCGCGTACCCGCGGAGCGTCTCCAGCAACCGGTAGCGGCCGTTTTCGGCCAGCACCAGGGACTTGTCGACGAGCCGGCCGAGCGCGGGCAGCACGGCCGGGCCGCCCGCCGCGTCGAGGGCGAACCCGCCGGCGAACACCGCGAGCCGCCGGAACACCGTGCGGTCGGCCTCGTCGAGCTGGTCGTGGCTCCAGGCGATGGAGCCTTCGAGGGTCCGCTGCCGCGCCGGCACCCCGCGCGGCCCGCGGGTCAGCAGGGCGAACCGGTCGTCGAGGCCGGCGTCGATCTGGTGCGGCGTCAGGGTTCCCAGCCACGCCGCGGCCAGCTCGACGGCCAGCGGGATGCCGTCGAGCCGCGTGCAGATCGACCGGACGGCGGCCGCGCTGGAGGCGTCCAACGTGAACAGCGGCCGGACCGCGCCCGCGCGTTCGACGAAGAGCGCGACGGCGTCCTCGACGGCCAGTGGCGGCACCCGCCACACCGTCTCCCCCGGCACGCCCAGCGGCTCCCGGCTGGTCGTCAGCACGGCGACCTCGGGGCAGGACCGCAGCAGCTCGACCGCGACTTCGGCGGCGCCGTCGAGGACGTGCTCGCAGTTGTCGAGGCAGAGCAGCACGCGCCGGTCACGCAGTTCCGTCGCGACCGAGCGGGCCGCGCCGACCTGCGGTTCCACCGGCACGCCGAGCGTCGCGGCGACGCGCTCGGCGACCTCGGTGACGGTGTCGAGCTCCACCCACCAGACGCCGTCGGGCCACTCCGCGCTCGCGGCGACCTGCGCGGCCAGCCGCGTCTTGCCGCTGCCGCCGGGGCCGGCCAGCGTCACCAGCCGCGTCCCCGCGAGCTGCCGCCGGACGTCGCGGATCTCGGTGTCGCGGCCGACGAACCCGGTCAGCTGCACGGGGAGGTTGTTCGGGACGGCGTCGAGCGAGCGCAGCGGTCCGGATGACCCGCCGAGTTCGAAGATCCGTTCGGGCGCGGTGAGGTCCGGCAGCCGGTGGACGCCGAGGTCGTGCAGCGGCTCGTCCGGCAGTTCGGCGGCGGCACGTGCGGAGACGAGCGTGCGGCCGTCGGCCAGCTCGCGCAGGTGCAGGCAGCGCCGGACGGCGGGACCGGTGGGGGTGCCGTCTTCGCGGAGCAGCACGTCGCCGAGGTGGAGAGCGGCAGGTCCACCGGTCAGGGTCGCCAGCGCCGCTTCGGGGGTCGCGAAAACCGCCGGAGGTCCGTCGCCGGCGCACAGGATCGCGACCGTGCCCGCGGGCACCAGGTTCGTCTCGCTCATCGTCGGCCAGTCTGCCAGCGGATCTCGGCCAGGTGGCAGATGTCCGCGCCCCCGCCGCCTGCGACCTTCGACCCCGTGAACACGTTCGAAGAACTGCTGGCTCGCTGGCGCGACGCCGAAACCCGCGGCGACGACGCTGCGTCGTTGCTGAGCGCCGACTTCCGTGGCGACGGCCCCGACGGGCTGGTGCTCGACCGCGACCATTGGCCCGGCCGGGCGCCGGCAGCGGCGTTCCGGTGGACCCGGCTGGAGGTGACCGCCGCCGTCGGCGTCGCGACCGGGCACCGCGACGGCGTCGCCTGCACGGTGGTGGCCGAGCGCCGCGACGGACGTTGGCGGATCGTCAACGTCCAGCGCGGTTCATGAGAGTTTGGTGCGCAGCACCTTTCCGGTCGCGTTGCGCGGCAGCTCGTCCAGGAACTCGACGTCCCGGGGCACCTTGTAGCGGGCCAGGTTCGCCTTGACGTAGTCGCGGAGCTCGTCGGCGTCGAGGCCGGCTCCTTCGGCTTTCACCACGAACGCCTTCAGCCGCTGCCCGAACTCCGGGTCCTCGACGCCGATCACCGCCGCCTCGATCACGTCTTCGCGCTCGACCAGCAGGTTCTCCACCTCGATCGGGAAGACGTTCTCGCCGCCGGAGACGATCATCTCGTCGTCGCGGCCGTCGATGAACAGCAGGCCGTCTTCGTCGAAGTGGCCGACGTCGCCGCTGGAGAGCAGGCCGTCGATGATCTCCTTGTGCCTGCCGTCGGTGTAGCCGCCGAAGCTGAGCCCGCTGCCGACGAACACGCGTCCGGTCACGTGCGGCTTCGTGATCTTGCCGCCCTTTTCGTCGTAGAGCGCCACCTTGCAGCCGACCGGCGCCCGGCCGACCGTGCCCGGCGCCTTCGCCCAGTCCTCCGGCGTCGCGACCGTCGCCACCGCGACCTCGGTCGAGCCGTAGAGGTTGTGCACGACCGGGCCGAACGCCTCGGTGGCCCGGTTGCCCAGGTCCGGCGAGAGGGCCGAGCCGGCGACGAAGACGATCCGCAGCGCCGACGTGTCGTACTTCTGCCGGACCTCCTTCGGGAGGTCGACGATGCGCTGCAGCATGGTCGGCACCAGCACGAGCGCGGTGCACCGGTGCTCGGCGACGCCGCGCAGCGCCTCCTCGGGGTGGAACTTGCGCCGCATGACGACCTTCGAGCCCAGCGCGAAGGACAGGATGAACTGCGAGAGGCCGGTGCCGTGGAACAGCGGCGCGCCCATGTACGTGGCCTCGTTGGACCGCAGCGGGATCCGGTCGAGGAACTGCGCCGACGCGAGCGCGGAGGTGTGCGGCCGCGGCGCGCCCTTCGGCGTGCCGGTGGTGCCGCTGGTCAGCAGCACGAACCCGCCCGGCTTGGCCGGCGCGGGCCACGGCCGGTCGTCGGTGCTGGCGATGATCTCGTCGAGCACCGGGACCGTCCGCTCGGTGAGGTCCGAGTCCGGGTCGACCCAGGCGAGGTAGCGGTCGACGCCGTCCGGGATCGCGTCGAGCAGGCCGGCGAACTCCTGGTCGTAGACGAGCGCGGTGACGCCTTCCCGCTGGGCGACGTCGGCGAGCTGCGGCTTCGCGAACCCGGTGTTCATCAGCAGCAGGCGGACGCCGAGCTTGCCCGACGCGGCCATCGTGAGGACCAGGCCGCGGTGGTCGCGGCACAGCGCGGCGACGACCTGGCCGGGCCGGATGCCGCGCTCGGACCAGGCCCTGGCCAGCGCGTTCGACTGGTCGTCGAGCTGCTTGTAGGTGAGCGGGCCGAGCTCGTCGACGATGCCGACGGCGGTGGGGTCGCGGCGGGCGGAGATGTGGTTGGCGCCGGCGAACGGGCCGAACTTCCGCAGCGCGACCAGCGAGCGCACGCCCTCGTCGACCCGGGGGAAGGGGACGAGGCCCGCTCGTCGCATCACGTCGACGCTGCGCACCGTCTCGGTCACCTTGTCCGCCATCGTGGTGGCGAGCGCGACCAGGCTCATCCGGGCACCTCCGTTGCTGCGGGAAGACCATGCCGTACCGGCGGTATGGGAGCTACCGGAGAGTAAACCAACCGTGCGCCGAACGCACCAGACCGCAGTGACATCTGCGGCTTCGCCGCAAGGCGGGGGCTCCGCGACCCGCGCCGTCCGGAAACTGTCGGTGGTGGTCGGCATGATGTCGGAGTGCAGGTGATCGCGGGACGGGAGGAGGACGGCAGCTTCACCGTGCACACGCCGTCGGACACGGTGTCGGGCCTGGACGAGGCGGCTTTCGCGGGGCTGGCGCGGGAGCTGGAGGCGTCGGCGGCGCCGCGGTGGGTGCTTCCGTCGGTGGAGCGGACGTACCCGGTGCTGATCGCGGCCGGGGTGCGGGTGCGCCGGTGCTACGACCTCGAGCTGGCCGAGGGGCTGCTGCTGGCGTACGAGGGCGCCGAGGAGCAGTCGCGGAGCCTGCGCGCGGCCTGGGCCAGGGCGAACGGCGAGGAGCCGCCCTCGGAACAGTCCGCCGTCGAGCTGGCGCAGCCGACGCTGTTCGAGACGCGGGCGCCGACGCTGCCCGGGGGCGTGACGGTCGTCACGGCGGTGCGGCGCGTCCTCGCGGAGCAGGAGCGGCGGGTGGCGGCGACCGCGCACCCGGACCGGATGCGGCTGCTGCTGGCCGCGGAGTCGGCGAGCGCGCTGGCGGCGGCGGAGATGTCGGCGGACGGCCTGCCCTGGCGCGCCGACGTCCACGAGGCGCTGCTGGCGGCCCGGCTGGGCCCGCGCGTGCCGGCCGGGCAGCGTCCCAAAGCGCTGGTCGAGCTGGCGGCGAAGATCAGCGAGGCGTTCGGCGGACGGCCGGTGAACCCGGACTCGCCGCCGAGCGTGGTGCGGGCGCTGGCCCGCGAGGGGATCGAGGTGCCGGCGGCGCGGAAGTACCTGCTGAAGGGGATCGACCACCCGGCGGTCGGGCCGTTGCTGGAGTACAAGGAGCTGTCGCGGCTGTTCACCGCGAACGGCTGGGCGTGGCTCGAGGAGTGGGTCGCCGACGGCCGGTTCCGCCCGCACTACGTCGTCGGCGGGGTGGTGTCCGGGCGGTGGGCCAGCCGGGGCGGCGGGGCGCTGCAGATCCCGAAGGTGCTGCGAACGTGCGTGCGCGCGGACCCGGGCTGGCAGCTCGTGGTGGCGGACGCGGCCCAGCTGGAGCCGCGCGTGCTCACGGCGCTGTCGGGCGACCGTCGGCTGGCCGACGTCGCGGCGGCGACGGACCTGTACGCGCGGCTGGGCGAGGCGCTGTTCTCGGGCGCCCGCTGGGTCCCGGCCGCGAACGACGACCGCGACGACCGGGCCCGGGCGAAGATCGCGATGCTCTCGGCGATGTACGGCGGCACGTCCGGCGAAGCGGGGCCGCTGCTGGGCTTGCTGCGGCAGCGCTTCCCGGACGCGGTGTCCTATGTGGAGCATGCGGCCCAGGCGGGCGAGCGCGGCGAGCGGGTCCGGTCCCGGCTGGGGCGCACGTCCCCGGCGCCGTCGGCGGCGTGGCGCGCGTTGACGGGTGGACTGGCTTCGGACGAAGCGGCCGAGCTGAAGGCCCGCCGGGCCTCGCGCGGCTGGGGGCGGTTCACGCGGAACTTCGTGGTCCAGGCGAGCGCGGCGGACATGACGGCGGTGATGCTGGCGACCCTCCGCACCCGCTTGCCCGCGCCGGCGCACCTGGTCTTCTTCCAGCACGACGAGGTCATCGTCCACACCCCGGCCGAGCTGGCCGCCTCCGTCGCCCAGTCCATCGAGGACGCGGTGACGGAGGCGGCCCGCATGCTGTTCGGCCCGGCCTGCCCGGTCCGCTTCCCGATGCAAACCGCGGCCGTGGACACCTACGCCGACGCGAAGTAACCCGCTACGGGAACATCGGGAGGGTCTGCGTTCCGACGTCCTGGTTCGGCAGCGTCCTGCCCGGGTTGCCGCGGAAGTCGGTCCACGCCGGGTGCAGCTTGAAGTCCGCGCCGACCGCCACCGCCGTGTAGTCGCCGATGAACACGCCCTGCAGCTCCTTGCCCGTCTCGGCACCCGTGGAGACGAACTGGACCTGCGGGTTCGCCGTCTGCGTGGTGATCCTGCGGAGCGGGGACAACCCGTCGCCCCAGCCGGTGGCGTACGCGTAGTCCAGGCCGATGCCGTTCGGGTCGTACGCGCGCGTGTACGTCGTCACCGCGACCCGGCCGGCGAACGCCGCCACCGCCGGGAACACCTCGTCGGCACCCGTCCCGACCTTCACCGGCGTCGACCAGCCGTGGCGGCCGTCGGACCCGCTCAGGAACGCGTCTCCGTTCGTCTTCACCGACTCGCCGTTGCGGTAGGTGCCGTTGCGGTCGTCGGCCCACGTCACCCACAGGTGATCCGTCACGCGGTCGTACGTCAGCTGCGGGAAGCTGTTGACGCGGAAGTTCTCGCCGGTCAGCGCGTTGTTCGCGACGTCTTCGTCGACCGGGAAGTCGAAGTCCAGCCCCACCTCGGTGTGCCGGAACGTCCGGCCGCCGTCGCGCGAGGTCGCCACCACCACCGCGTCGTGGTCGGCCGGCCGGTCGCACGCCGCCGTCGCACAGACCGACGTCTCGTACGCCACCTGGAGCGTCCCGTCGCGGGTGACCACCGGGTTCGAGCCGCTGCCGAACGGCGTGATCCCGCCGTGGAACCCGGTCAGCGACGGCGAAATCCGCCGCATCGGCGACCACGTCCGGCCGAAGTCGCCGGACTTCGACAGCACGATCGGCGATTCGACGAACGCGCCGGACGCGTCGTAGGTGAACTGCGTCCAGGTCACGTAGACGTCCCCGGACACGGGGTCGGCGGCGATCCACTCCTTGTCGTTGAAGATCCTCGCCGGCGTCGGCGTGCCCGCCGGGGTGACGCCGTCGAGGTGCAGGATCGCCGGGTCGCCGAAGCTGCGGCCCCCGTCGTGGGACACCGACACCGCGATGCCGCTGGCCAGTTGCTGGTCGTCCGGCACCGCCGCGCGGCTGAACACCAGCGTCGCGTAGTACACCGTGTTGTGCGGCCCGAACGCGATGGCCGGGTCACCAGCCGCGTCCATATAGGACAGTGGAGCGGCCGCGCCGGTCGGGTAGTCCAGGTGCGGCAGCTGGACGTTCGCCCAGGTCCGGCCGCCGTCGAACGAGGTGTAGGCGAACCCGCCGGAGTCGTTGCGGGCCTCGCGCGTGTTGTACAGCCGGTAGTCGTTCGCTCCCGCGACGATGTTGCGCGGGTTCTCCGGGTTGACGGCGATGGTGGTCTCGTTCTGGGCCGTGCTGCAGCCGGTCTGGCTGCCGGTCGGCACGATGGTGTCGCCGTCGATGACGTCGGTGTTCGGCGCGAGCGGCCGGTAGGGGTTCGGCTTGCCGATGTAGGTCTGGCAGAGCGCGGACAGCGCGGGGTCGTCGCTGTCCTCGTCTTCCCCCTCGGCGAACTGCTCCTTGAGCAGCGGGTTCGGGACGTTGTGCCGGGGCTCGGCCGCGTGCGCGGCGGGCGCGAGCAAGAACGGCAAGAGGAGCGCGGCGCAGACGACGAGAATTCTCCGTCTGGCGGACGAAACACCCAAGGACATCGGAAAGTCCTTTCCAGGAAGGTCTCCAGCCGACCCAGGCTTGTCCGGCGGCGGAACGGGGTCAACCGACGGAAGTACGAAGCCGGACATTCCGGTTTTTCGTTAGTTTGGAACGATGATCGACTATGGCCTCGACCTGTCCGCGGGGCGCGGCCGGCGCCGCTGGAACGCTGGCGTACCGCCCGCGCCGCAGTGGCGGCGGCCCTGGGCGACCGGCCGCCCGGCCGACGCCGCGCAGCGGATCCGGGGCAGCGCGCTCGACTTCTGCATCCGCGTCACCCACCGCCGTCCCCTGGCCGAGACCGGCCTCACCGCGACCGGTGAAGACGCACGGAAGTGGCTGGAGGGCGCTCGGGCCTCCCTCTTAGGGCAGGCTCGTGGGTGTGGGCCCGCAGCTGTGGGGCTGCGGGCCGGTCCCATATTCAGGCTGCGAAGGGCAGTGGTTGGTGGAGGTTGTTGCGCCTGGGTTTTCGGCGGCGGTCGATGAATGTTGGTGGGAGGAATTCGGGTAGGCCGTCGGTGGCGATGCGGACTTCCCAGCCCGAGCGGTGCAGGAGCCGGTGGTGGTGGGCGCACATCAGCACGAGATTGCTCAGGTCGGTGGGGCCGCCGTCTGCCCAGTGTCGGATGTGGTGATCTTGACAGTGCCGTGGTGGCCGATGACAGCCCGGGAACGCGCAACCCCGGTCCCGGAGGAACAGTGCCCGGCGGAGTCCGGCCGAGATCAGGCGGCGCAGGCGCCCGAGGTTCAGCGGCTCACTCTTCCCGCCGAGGACCGCGGGGATGATCATGGCGTCGCAGGCATGCACCCGCGCCTCGGCGGCCGAGATCGTGCCGGTATCGCCGAGGGTGGCCTTCCCAACTCCGGACTTTAGATCCTCCAGCGATACCGCGACCATCACATGGGCTCGTTCCCCGGCCTGCATCGGCAGATCCGGAGAGTTCAACGCAAGATCGACCGCGTCGGAGAACGCATCACCGAAACGCTGCGGCAGAGTGCGGAAGTCCGGGCCCTCGTCGCCGGTGCGGCGTTCGGCCAGGGCATCCAGTAGTGCGCTGGCGCGGGTGCCGGTCTCGTCGTCGAACCGGCCGCTCAGCTCCCAGACCCCGGTTCTTTTCCAGCGCAGGAACAGTTCCCTGGTCGGAGTAGCGGGTTCGGTGTCGTCGGGTGCGGGGCCGTCGGGGTTGAGGTGAGCGAGGATGCGGGCACCCAACGCAGCGACCTGCTTGTGCCCGGCCTCCTCGGCGAAAGTCAGCAGGTTCGCTTCGGCGCTGTCCCGGTGCTCGGGCGGAACTTCCGCGAGGACACCGGTGATCACATCGATCATCGGTGTGCTCAACCGCCCGTCAAGAGCCGCCGCACCAGTGGCGGGCGCGAGGGCGGGGATCGGGCTGCCATCAAGGTTGCGGCCCGGATTCATCAAGCGGGCGCGTTTCACCACCCGCGTCGCCTCCTGCCGGGAGACATCGGCGAGATGCTCGTAAAGCCGGGCGGCGGAGCGGTAACCGAACAGCTCCATCACCCCACGCTGCTCGATCCCCACCAGCAGCGCACCGATTTCAGCCTCAGCAGACCGCACGCACGCAAGCAACTCACCAAGACGGTCGGCCAGAGCCACCGCCTCGGAAGAGAAACCCGCGTCATCGGTCATACCTCCAAGCTACCGATCATCGAACACGAGTTCATCACTCGATCGGGCAAAGATCCAGGCCGCTGTCCGCACCCCAGAACACCGAAAGCCCGGCAGGGCAACCGAAGCGCGGGAAATCGGCCAGGAGCTAAGCCAGCGCGTCGTCCAGGGCCTTCGTGATCCGCTTCAGGGACACCGGATGCGCCGTCCCCAGCGTCTGGGCGAAGAACGAAACCCGCAGTTCCTCGATCATCCACCGCACCTCGCGCAACGCGGGCGACGACGTTCCCGGCGGCAGCGTGGCCAGCGCGTCCTCGTACTCGCGGGTGATCCACGCGATGTCCGCCGTCCGCTGGAGGTCGCGGGTCGGCTCCGAAACCAGCTTCTCCAGCCTCCGCGAAATTCCCTGCAGGTAGCGCACCACGTTGCGTAGCCGCGCGGCGCCGGTGGCCGTCACGAATCCCGGGTACACCAGGCCGGCCAGCTGGGCGCGGATGTCGGACAACGAATCCGCGGGACCCCGGGACGCGGGCAGGGCCACTTCGACGTCGTTCGCCGCGCGGAGGATCTTCTCCACGTCCGTCAGGACGTCGAGGACCTGCGGGTGCAGGCCCGCCCGGACCTTCTCCAGCAGCACCTTGAAGCCGGTTTCGTCGAACACCGGGCCACCGCCCGCGGCCATCAGGGCGTCCACCGCGCAGTCGACGCAGTCCTCGAGCAGGGCCGCGACACTGCCGTGCGGGTTGCGGTTCAGGACCAGCTTCGACGAGTTGGACAGCGACCGGGTGATGAACTTCATCGGCGAACTGAGGTTCAGCCGCAGCATCCGCCGGGTGCCCGCCCACATCGCGTGTTCCTGCTGCTCCGGCGTGTCCAGCAGCCGCACCGCCACCGAAGGGCCCTCGTCGACCAGCGCCGGGTACGCCTTGACGTCGTGGCCTCGCTGCGTCGACTCGAACACCTTCGGCAGCGCACCGAACGACGGTTTCGTCAGCCCGGCCTTTTCCAGCGTGTTGGCCGCCTTGGAGATCGTCGCGCGGACCTTCGGGGCCAGCCGCCGCTGCAGCTCCGCGACGTCCTTGCCTTCCGCGACCTTCTTGCCGCGCTCGTCGACCACCCGGAACGTCATCTTCAGGTGGTCCGGCACCGAAGACAGGTCCCAGTCCGCGTACGGCACCGTGATCCCGCGCAGCGCGCGCAGCTCGCGGCCGAGCACCTCGAGCAGCGGACCGTCCGAAGGGGACACTCGCGAAAGGACGTCCCGGGCGGTGTCCGGCGCCGGGACGAAGTTGCGCCGCAACGCCTTCGGCAGCGACTTGATCAGCTGTGTCACCAGCTCCCCGCGCAGCCCCGGCACCTGCCAGTCGAAGCCGTCCGGCGTCACCTGGTTCAACACCGGCAGCGGGACGTGCACGGTGACGCCGTCGGCGTCCGCACCCGGCTCGAACTGGTAGGTCAGCGCGAAGACCTGCGTGCCCTGGGTCCACGAGTCCGGGTAGTCGCCCTCGCGGACGCCGCCCGCGGTTTCGTTGATGAGCATGGACTTCTCGAACGAGAGCAGGTCCGGCTGCTCGTGGCGGGCCTTCTTCCACCAGGTGTCGAAGTGGCGCACCGAGACCACGTCCGCCGGGACCCGCGCGTCGTAGAACTCGTACAGCGTCTGGTCGTCGACCAGGATGTCGCGCCGCCGAGCGCGGTTTTCGAGGTCCTCGACCTCCTCCAGCAGCGCGCGGTTCTCGGCGAAGAAGTGGTGGCGCGTCTGCCAGTCGCCCTCCACCAGCGCGTGCCGGATGAACAGCGCCCGCGACATCTCCGGGTCGATCCGGCCGTAGTTGACGCGGCGGTCGGCGATCAGCGGGACGCCGTACAGCGTCACCTTCTCGGTCGCGATCACCGCGCCCTGCTTGCGTTCCCAGTGCGGTTCGGAATACGACCGCTTCACGACGTGCTGGGCCAGCGGCTCGACCCACTCGGGTTCGATGCGGGCGTTGACCCGCGCCCACAGCCGCGACGTCTCCACCAGCTCCGCCGACATCACCCAGCGCGGCTGCTTCTTGAACAGCGCAGACCCCGGGAACACGCCGAACCGGGCGCCCCGCGCGCCCAGGTAGTCGCCCTTGGCCGGGTCCTTGAGGCCGATGTGCGAGAGCAGCCCGGCGATCAGCGACGTGTGCACTCGTTGCGGGTCGACGGGCGTCGTGTTCGTGTTCAGCGAGATGCCGAGCGGCTTGGCCAGCTGGCGCAGCTGGCTGAAGATGTCCTGCCACTCGCGCAGGCGCAGGTAGTTCAGGTACTCGGTGCGGCACATGCGGCGGAACTGGTTGCCGGACAACGCCTTCTGCTGCTCGGCGACGTACTCCCAGAGATTCAGGTAGGCCAGGAAGTCCGACGTCGGGTCGGCGAACCGAGCGTGCTGCTGATCGGCCGCCTGCTGCTTCTCGGCCGGCCGCTCGCGCGGGTCCTGGATGGACAGTGCGGCGGCGATGATCATGACCTCGCGGACGCAGCCGTTCTTCGCGGCTTCCAGGACCATCCGGCCCATCCGCGGGTCGACGGGCAGCTGCGCGAGCTTGCGGCCGATGTCGGTGAGCCGCCGGTCGGACGAGCTGACGCTGTCGAAGGCGCCCAGCTCCTGCAGCAGGCCGACGCCGTCGCTGACCTGGCGGCGGTCGGGCGGCTCGACGAACGGGAACGCGGCGATGTCGCCGAGGCCCAGCGACGTCATCTGCAGGATGACGGAGGCGAGGTTGGTCCGCAGGATCTCCGGGTCGGTGAACTCGGGCCGCGCCTCGAAGTCCTCTTCGGAATAGAGCCGGATGCAGATGCCGTCGGACGTCCGGCCGCAGCGGCCCTTGCGCTGGTTCGCCGACGCCTGCGACACCGGCTCGATCGGCAGCCGCTGGACCTTCGTGCGGTGGCTGTAGCGGGAGATCCGCGCGGTGCCCGGGTCGACGACGTACTTGATGCCCGGCACGGTCAGCGACGTCTCGGCGACGTTGGTCGCGAGCACCACCCGGCGGCCGGTGTGGGACTGGAAGATGCGCTGCTGCTCGGCCGACGACAGCCGCGCGTACAGCGGCAGGACCTCGGTGTTGCGCAGGTTCGCCCGGTTGAGGACGTCGGCGGTGTCGCGGATCTCGCGCTCGCCGGAAAGGAACACGAGGATGTCGCCGGGGCCTTCGGCGCACAGCTCCTCGACGGCGTCGAGGATGCCCTGGGTCTGGTCGCGCTCGTCGGCGGCTCCAGCGTCTTCGGAAGGATCGTCCGGGTCGACCAGCGGCCGGTAGCGCACCTCGACCGGGTACGTCCGGCCGGAGACCTCGACGATCGGCGCGTCGTCGAAGTGCTTCGAGAAGCGTTCCGGGTCGATCGTCGCCGAGGTGATGATGACCTTGAGGTCCGGGCGGCGCGGCAGCAGCTGCTTGAGGTAGCCGAGGATGAAGTCGATGTTGAGGCTGCGCTCGTGGGCCTCGTCGATGATGAGGGTGTCGTACTGGCGCAGTGACCGGTCGGTCTGGATCTCGGCCAGCAGGATGCCGTCGGTCATCAGCTTGACCAGGGTGTCCTGGCCGGACTGGTCGGTGAACCGCACCTTGTAGCCGACGGCGTCGCCGAGCTCGGTCTTCAGCTCGCTCGCGATCCGGTCGGCGACCGTGCGCGCGGCCAGCCGCCGCGGCTGGGTGTGCCCGATCTGGCCGCGGATGCCGCGGCCGAGCTCGAGGCAGATCTTCGGCAGCTGGGTGGTCTTGCCCGAGCCGGTCTCCCCCGCGACGATCACGACCTGGTGCTCGCCGATGGCGGCGGCGATCTCGTCCTTGAGCTTGCTGACCGGCAGCTCTTCGGGGTACTCGATCTTGGGCACGCTCTCGCGCCGCGACTCGACGCGCAGCTCGGCCTTGTCGATGTCGGCGGCGATCCGGGCGAGGGCGGAGTCGCGGTCGCGGGCTTTGCGGGCGCCTTCGAGCCGGCGACGCAGCCGCTGCTCGTCGCGCGGCATCAGCTCGGGCAGGCGCGCTCGCAGCGCTTCGAAGGGAGATGACGTGGACATTCTTGGGCCAAGGATAGCCGTGCGTCACGAACCCGGCCTCCGAATATCCCCGCTACGTGACCGGCCAGACATCGGCCCCCGCTCAGGCGGGCCGGCCGGGCTGCTCCGGCGCCTCGACCGGCGCCTGCTGCGGCTGCGGCGCGGCCGGTGACGACCGGGACGCCGATCAGCACGAGACCGGCCGGGCCCGCTGTCGCCGGAATTCCCGATTCGTTACCTCATGCCCGCTGCAGCGAGTCCGGCCCCAGGTCGGCGAGCGTGCGGTGGCCGGACAGGCCCATGGTCAGGTCGAAGTCCGCCAGCAGGCTGCGCAGGACGTGCCGGACGCCGTCCTCGCCCGCGTGGGCCAGGCCGTACACCCACGGACGCCCGACCAGAACCGCCCGCGCGCCCAGGGCCAGCGCCTTGAGCACGTCGGCTCCGGTGCGGATGCCCGAGTCGAACAGCACCTCCATGCGGTCGCCGACCGCCGCGACGATGCCCGGGAGGGCCTCCAGCGCACCGATGGCGCCGTCGACCTGGCGGCCGCCGTGGTTCGAGACGACGATGCCGTCCATGCCCGCCTCGGCCGCGCGGCGCGCGTCCGCGACGTGCTGGATGCCCTTGAGCACGATCGGGCCGTCCCAGTGCTCGCGCAGGAACGGCAGCTGGTCCCACGTCCGGTCGGTGCCCGTCAGCATGCCGATCCAGCGCAGGATCGCCGTGTTCAGGTCCTCCTCCGGCGTCTTCTCCAGCAGGCCGCGGAACACCGGGTCGGTGAACGGGACCGCGCAGCCTTCGCCCTTCAGGAACGGCAGGTACGCCTGGTCCAGATCGGACGGTCGCCAGGCCAGCGTCCACGTGTCGAGGGTGACGACCAGCGCGGTGTAGCCCGCGTTCTTCGCCCGGGTCAGCAGGCTCGCGCAGACGTCGGGGTCGCCCGGCCAGTACAGCTGGAACCAGCGCGGGCCGTCGCCGTTGGCCGCGGCGACGTCCTCGATGCCGGTCGACGACGCCGTGGACAGGATGAAGGGCAGCCCGACCGACGCGGCGGCGCGGGCGGTCGCGGACTCGGCGTCCGGGTGGACGATCGACTGGACGCCGACCGGCGCGACGGCCACCGGCGCCGGCAGCCGGGTGCCGAGCACCGTCGTGGCCAGGTCGCGGTCGGTGGCGCCGGTCAGCATGCGCGGCACGATGCGCCAGCGGTCGAACGCCTCGCGGTTGGCGCGGGCGGTCGCGCCGGAGCCCGCCGCGCCGGCGACGTAGGAGAAGGGCCCGGGCGCCATGACCTCATGGGCCGACGCTTCGAGCCGGGTCGCGTCGGTCGAGCACGGCGGCAGCCGATCACCGAGTCCCTGCAGGTAGATCTCGTTCTGGTAGCTGCCGAAGCGTTCGGTCACGGGTGCCTCCTCGCGGTCGAGGGGGCACTGTACCCGCCGGTAGTTCACTCGGCGCCGGGATGTGACCGGCGGGTAACCTGAGCGCGGTCGACGTCCCTCGAAGGAGCAGACATGCGCGCGTACGACGTGGTCCTGTTCGGCGCCACCGGGTTCACCGGCGGGCTGACCGCCGAGTACCTGGCCCGCCACGCGCCGGCGGACCTGCGCTGGGCCCTGGCCGGGCGCAGCCGCGGCAAGCTCGAAGCCGTCCGGGCCCTGCTGACGGAGATCGACGACCGGTTCGGCTCGCTCGACCTGCTCGTCGCCGACTCCGGCGACCGGGCGTCGCTGGTCGCCGTCGCGGAGGCCACGAAGGTGGTGATCACGACCGTCGGCCCGTACCTGACCCACGGCGAACCGCTGGTGGCGGCGTGCGCCGAAGCCGGCACCGACTACGTCGACCTCACCGGCGAACCCGAGTTCGTCGACCGGATGTACCTGGCGCACGACCGGCGCGCCCGCGAGACCGGCGCCCGGCTGGTGCACGCCTGCGGGTTCGACTCGATCCCGCACGACCTGGGCGCGTGGTTCACCGTGCAGCAGCTGCCCGAAGGCGTGCCCCTGACGGTCGACGGCTACGTCCGGGCCGGCGGGATGCCCTCGGGCGGCACGTTCCTCAGCGCGCTGACGATCATGTCCCGGCTGCCGGCCGGGGCCCGGGCGGCGCGCGAGCGGGCGGCGGCCGAGCCCCGGCCCGCCGGGCGGTTCGCGCGTGCCCCGCTCGGCCGGCCGCACCGGGTCGCCGACGCCGGCTGGTGGGCGGTGCCGCTGCCGACGATCGACCCCGAGGTCGTCCGCCGGTCGGCGGCCGCGGCCGAGCGCTACGGCCCGGACTTCACCTACCGGCACTTCGCCGCGGTGAAGCACCTGCCGATCCTGGCCGGCGGGGTCGCGGGAGCGGGCGCCCTGCTCGCCGCGGCCCAGGTCCCCCCGGCCCGCCGGGCGCTGTCCCGGCTGCTGGCGCCCGGCAACGGCCCCAGCCCCGAGCGCCGGGCGCGGTCGTGGTTCTCGGTGCGGTTCGTCGGCGAAGGCGGCGGCGAACGGGTGGTGACCGAGGTGTCGGGCGGCGACCCGGGCTACGACGAGACGGCGAAGATGCTGGCGGAGTCGGCACTGTGCCTGGCGACCGACGACCTCCCGGAGACGGCGGGCCAGGTGACCACGGCGACCGCGATGGGCGGCGCGCTGGTGGACCGGCTCACCAAGGCGGGGATCCGCTTCGCGACGTTGTGAGCGGGCCCCCGCAAGGTCGCCGGCGCGGCCTGGTGCTCACCCGCGGCGCACCTGCGTGGAGACCCGCCGGACGTAGGCCGCGCGGGCCTCCGGGTCGAGCTCCGTCAGCGCCCGGTCGTCACCGATCAGCCCGCGGGCCCAGGCCATCACCGGTTCGGGGGTCAGCGCGGCCAGGAGGTCCCAGCCGGCGAGCCGGCGCGGCACCGCCGTCTCCGCCCGCCGGGTCCGCAGGGTGCCCGCGATCGCCCGGGCGACGTCCTCGGGGTCCACTGTGGGCAGTGCGCCGCCCAGCCGGACGCCGGACGCCAGTTCCGTGCGCACCGCGCCCGGCAGCACCGCGCTGACGCTGACCCCGGTCGCCGCGTACTCGCGCCGCACCGCCGCCGTCAGCCCGATCGCGGCGAACTTGCTCGCGTTGTACACCGCCATGCCGGGCAGCGGGATCTTGCCCGCCATCGAGGCCACGTTGACGACGTGCCCGCGCCCGCGCGCGATCATCCCCGGCAGCACCGACCGCAGCCCGTGGACGAGGCCCTGCACGTTGACGTCCAAGGTGGTCCGGCCGACCTCGTCCGGTTCTTCGAGGAAGTCCCCGAGCGGCATCACGCCCGCGTTGCCGACCAGGACGTCGATCCGCCCGAACCGCTCGGTCACCGCCGCCGTGAACGCGTCGAAGGACTCGCGGTTCGTGACGTCCAGCGGGAACGAGAGCACTCCCGAGGCCGCGTCGAGGTCGCCGACGCACACCGTGGCACCCCGAGCCGCGAATTCGGCGGCGGTCGCGCGGCCGATGCCCCGGGCCCCGCCGGTGATCGCGACCACCGCGTCCCGCACCTCAATCGCCGGATACCGCATGGGCCCTCCCGATCTCGTAGTCGGTTTCGTCGAACGAACCGACCTGCGACCGCAGCCGGCCGGTGGAGAACGGCCAGCTGAAGCTGTTGCGCCCGTTGACGTCCGTGTAGTAGCTCGAACAGCCGCCCGACTGGTACACCGTCCCCGGCAGCGCGGCCTGGACGTCGGCGTTGAAGGCCTCCTGCACCTCGGGCCGGACCGACAGCGACGTCCGGTCCGAACGCAGTGTCCGGGTCACCGCGGCGACCGTGTGGCGCAGCTGGGCCTCCAGGATCATGAACGCCGACGAGTGCCCGGTGCCGAGGCTCGGGCCCAGCAGCAGGTACAGGTTCGGGAACCCGGCCACCGTCGTCCCCGCGTACGCCTGCGGGCTGCCCTTCCAGTGGTCGTCCAGGCTGCGGCCGTCGGCGTCGAAGACACGGGAAGACACCGGCATGTCGAGGATGTGGAACCCGGTGCCGAAGATGATCGCGTCGACGTCGGCGTGAGAACCGTCCGCCCCGAGCACGCGGTTGCCGTCGACCGAACGCACCGCCGTCGGGTGAACGTCCACATGGGACTGCGTCAGCGAGCGGTAGTAGGTGTTGGACATCAGCAGCCGCTTGCAGCCCAGCGTGTAGTCCGGGGTCAGCGCCCGGCGCAGTGCCGGATCCCGCACGGTGAACCGCAGGTGCGCGAGCCCGATCTTCTGCACCTGCCGCAGCAGCCACGGGTGCCGGAAGCCGAAGCCGAGCGTCTCCATCGCGCCGTACTCCGCGCTGCGCAACGCCCGCTGCAGTGCCGGGAACCGCCGCAGGAGGAACCGCTCGGCACTCGGGACGGGGTGGTCCGGCTTCGGCAGCACCCACTGCGCGGTGCGCTGGAACAGGTGCAGCCGCCCGACCCGCGGCACGATCTCCGGGACGAACTGGACCGCCGACGCGCCGGTGCCGATCACCGCGACGCGCTTGCCCGCGAGGTCGTAGCCGTGGTTCCAGCGCGCGGAGTGGAAGACCTCGCCCGGGAAGCCGCCGAGCCCCGGCAGGTCCGGGACCAGCGGTTCGTGCCACGGCCCGGTGCCGGCGACCAGGATCCGCGCGGTGTACGGCCCCTGGGACGTCTCCAGCTCCCATCGCGCGTCGCGCTCGTTCCACTGCGCCCGCGTCACCTCGACGCCGTAGCGGATTTTGCCGGTGACGCCGAAGCGCGTGGCCGTGTCCTGCAGGTAGGCCCGGATCTCGGCCTGGCCGGCGAACGCGCGCGTCCACTCGGGATTGGGCGCGAAGGAGTAGGAGTACAGCGCGGACGGGACGTCGCAGGCGCAGCCGGGGTAGGTGTTGTCGCGCCAGGTCCCGCCGAGCGCGTCGGCCTTCTCCAGCACGGCGAGGTCGCCGACGCCGGCCTGGGCGAGCCTGATGGCGGCACCCAGCCCCGACGCCCCGGCACCGACGACGAGGACCGCGAAGTGACGTTGTTCCATTTTCGGAGACTAACAGTATCCGAAAACCATCGGTACCCCAATTCCGAAGTTCGCTAGAGTTGCGGCATGGCCCGACTCACCCGCGCGGAAAGCCAGGCGCGCACCCGCGAGCAGCTGATCGAGACCGCCAAGCTGCTCTTCCTGCGTGACGGCTACTCGGTGACGTCGCTGGAGAAGGTCGCCGACGAGGCGGGGTATTCGAAGGGCGCGGTGTACTCGAACTTCCGCAGCAAGGACGAGCTCTGCCTCACCGTGCTCGACCGGATCCACGACGAGCAGGTCGCCCTGATCGCCGAAGCGCTGGTCGGCGCGGACGGGATGGAAGGACTGCTGACGGCGTTCCAGACCTGGGCCGAGCGCAGCATCGGCGACGAGGCCTGGACCGCGCTCGAGGTCGAGTTCGCCACGAACGCGCGTCGCGACCCGCACGTGCGCGCCGAGCTGGCCGCGCGGGACAAGGCCATCCGCGACACCATCGCCGGCCTGCTCACCGGGTACGCCGAGCGGTTCGGGATCACGCTCCCGATGTCGGCCGACGACGCCGCGACGGCGTTGCTCAGCCTCGGCATCGGGCTCGGCGTCCAGCGCGCGATCGACCCGACGATCCCGGTGAACGTGCTGCCCGACGTCATCCGCATCTTCGCCGGGGTGCGCTGACCGTCCTTTCCGGACCCGGGAGCCGCGGTGGTCTGGACCGTTCACGAACATGAACGGATTCCACCTCTTGTGGAGCTTGCTGACTCTTCGCTACCGTGGCGCTACGCCGCAGCTCCACCCGCCTCACCCGTACCGCCGTGATCCGACGGCGCATCCCGCGGAAAGGGTCCTTTCCCCATGAGCAAGAAGTTGCGGCCGGTCCTCATCGGCACGCTCGGCGCCGCGTCCGTCGCGGCCCTCGTGATCACCACGCCCGCGTTCTCCTCGGCCGCCCCGGCGCCGGTCGCCGGAGCCTCCGTGCTCGCCGCGGGCGACCTTTCGGCCCCGGCCAAGAAGGAGATCGCGATGAAGCTGGTCTCCAGCGCGGAAAACTCGTCGCTGGACTGGAAAGCGCAGTACAAGTACATCGAGGACATCGGCGACGGCCGCGGCTACACCGCGGGCATCATCGGGTTCTGCTCCGGCACCGGCGACATGCTGGAACTCGTCGAGGCGTACACGAACTCCGTGCCGGACAACCCGCTCGCCAAGTACCTCCCGGCGCTGCGCAAGGTGAACGGCACCGACTCCCACGCGGGGCTCGGCTCGGCGTTCGAGAGCGCGTGGAAGCAGGCCGCCGCGACGACGGCGTTCCAGACGGCGCAGAACAACGAGCGCGACCGCGTCTACTTCAACCCGTCGGTGAACCAGGGCAAGGCGGACGGCCTGAGCAACCTCGGCCAGTTCGCCTACTACGACGCCATCGTGATGCACGGCCCGGGCACCAGCTCCGACAGCTTCGGCGGCATCCGCAAGTCGGCGATGCAGAAGGCGAAGACCCCCGCCCAGGGCGGCGACGAGGCCACGTACCTCAAGGCGTTCTTCGCCGCCCGCAAGGTGATCATGAAGCAGGAGGAGGCCCACGCGGACACCTCCCGCGTGGACACCGAGCAGCTGAAGTTCCTGAACGAAGGCAACTTCGACCTGCACACCCCGCTGAAGTGGAAGGTCTACGGGGACTCGTACACGATCAACTGAGCTATCGGGTCAGGAGCGCATCCGCCGTGCGGGTGTTCAGGATGCGCTCCGGCCCGATCCCCGCCTCGATCGCCCGTTCGCACCCGTACCCCAGCCAGTCCAGCTGTCCCGGCGCGTGCGCGTCGCTGTCGATCGTGAAGTCGCAGCCGATCTCGGCCGCCAGGCGCAGCAACCGCATCGGCGGGTCCAGGCGCTCCGGGCGGGAGTTGATCTCCACCGCCACCCCGTTCTCGCGGCACGCCGTGAACACCTTTTCCGCGTCGAACTCCGACTCCGGGCGCCCGCGGCCGACCACCAGCCGGCCGGTGCAGTGCCCCAGCACCCGCACGTGCGGGTTCCGGACCGCCGCGACCATCCGGCGCGTCATGTCCCGCGACGGCATCCGCAGCTTCGAATGCACGCTCGCCACCACGAAGTCCAGCTCCCCCAGCAGCTCCTCCTCCTGGTCGAGGGAGCCGTCGTCGAGGATGTCGACCTCGATGCCCTGCAGCAGCCGGAACGGCGCCATCAGCTCGTTGGCCTTCGCCACGATCTGCATCTGCGTCCGCAGCCGGTCCGCCGACAGCCCGTTCGCGACCGTCAGCCGCGGCGAGTGGTCGGTCAGGACCATCCACTCGTGGCCGACGTCCCGGCCCGCCACGGCCATCTCGCCGATCGAGCTGCCGCCGTCCGACCAGTCCGAGTGGGTGTGGCAGTCGCCGCGCAGGGCCGAGCGCAGCGGCTCCCCGTCCGGCAGCTCCTTCTCGACGATCTTCCCCCGGTACGCCGGATCACGGCCGGCAAGCGCGTCCTCGATGACCCCGGCGGTGGCCTTCCCGATACCGGGCAACGACGTCAAGGTGCCGTTCTCCGCCAGCTGCGCCAGCTTCTCGGCGCCGGTCTTGTCGACCGTCGCCGCCGCGTTCCGGAACGCCCGGACGCGGTAGCTCGGTTCCCCCGCGCGTTCGAGCTGGAACGCGATCTCCCGCAACGCCCATGCCGGATCCATGGGACCTGTCTACCCCCTCCGGGGCAGTTGATGCAGCTCGACGTCCACCAAGGCGCCACCGCGCACCGACGCGGTTTGGTACGTGCAGTACGGCTGGCGACGGCGGTCGGTCGGCGAACCGGGGTTGAGCAGCCGCATGCCGGACTGCGTGACCGTGTCCCACGGGATGTGGCTGTGCCCGAAGACCAGCACGTCGGTGTCCGGGAACTGCGCGTCGCACCGCTGCTCGCGGCCCTGCTTGGCGCCCGTCTCGTGGATCACGGCCAGGCGCACGCCGCCGAGGTCGGCCCGCGCGATCTCCGGCAGCCGCGCCCGCAGGTCCGGGCCGTCGTTGTTGCCGTACACGCCGATGAGCCGCTTGCTGCGCTCCGCCAGCTCGTCGAAGAGGGCGACGTCGACCCAGTCGCCCGCGTGCACGACGACGTCCGCGGCCGCCACCTCGGCCCACACCGGCGGCGGCAGCTCGCGGGCGCGGGCCGGCAGGTGGGTGTCCGAGATGAGCAGCAGCCTCATCCGATGGCCTTCAGCACCCGCTCGAGGAACCCGCCGATGTGGTCGCGCAGCAGCTCCGCGGCTCCGTCTGCGTCGCCCTTCTTCGCCGCGGCCAGCACCGCCCGGTGCTCGGTCCACTCCTTCTTCCAGCTGGGGTTGGCCTCCCAGCCGACGACGCTGATCAGCGCCGCGCGGTCCTTGAGGTCGTCGAGGATGCTGACCAGCAGCGGGTTGCCGCAGCCGCGGTAGAGGGCGCGGTGGAACCGGCGGTTCAGCAGGCTCAGCGCGGCCTGGTCCTTGTCCGCGATCGCCGTCGACGCCTCCTTCAGCGCCTCCGCCGCGTCTTCCAGCAGCTCCGGGTCGTGCTGCCCGACGGTCCGCCGGACGGCTTCGGGCTCGAGCACCATCCGGACGTCGTAGACGGACTTCGCGAGCTCGGCGTCGACCGTGATCACCGACGCGCCCTTGTACGGGCTGAACGTCACCAGCCCCGAGTTGGAGAGCACCTTGAGCGCCTCGCGCACCGGGGTCTTCGACACGCCGAGCCGCGCGGCCAGCTCCGCCTCGACGAGCGGCTGGCCGGGCAGCAGCTCCCGGGTCAGGATGCCGCGGCGGATCTCCTCCAGGACCACTTCGGTCCGGGATGCGGGCAAGCTGAACGTCCCGGTCATGGCGCGCTCCCTAGTTCGTGTGCGGAACCCATTCAACCAGGTCAGGCAGATCGTATATCAGATGCCATACTGGATCGCATGAAGAAACCCGAGGAACTCCGCAGCCACCGGTGGTTCGGCGGCGACGAACTGCGCAACTTCAGCCACCGCGCCCGCGGCCGTCAGCTCGGCTACAACCCGGAAGAGCACCTCGGCAAGCCCGTCATCGGCATCCTCAACACCTGGTCGGACATCAACCCGTGCCACATGCACCTGCGCGAACGCGCCGAGCAGGTCAAGCGCGGCGTCTGGCAGGCCGGCGGCTTCCCGCTCGAGTTCCCCGTCGCGACGCTGTCGGAGACCTACCAGAAGCCGACCCCCATGCTCTACCGCAACCTGCTGGCCATGGAGACCGAGGAGATCCTCCGGTCCTACCCGATCGACGGCGCCGTCCTGATGGGCGGCTGCGACAAGACCACCCCGGCGCTGCTGATGGGCGCGGCCAGCGCGGGCCTGCCCGCCCTCTTCGTCCCGGCCGGGCCGATGCTGCGCGGGCACTGGCGCAACGAGGTCCTCGGCAGCGGCACCGACATGTGGAAGTACTGGGACGACAAGCGCGCCGGGCTGATCGGCGACGCCGAAATGTCCGAACTGGAGCGCGGGCTGGCCCGCTCACCGGGGCACTGCATGACGATGGGGACGGCGTCGACCATGACTTCGGCCGCGGAGGTGCTCGGCGTGACCCTGCCGGGCGCCGCGTCGATCCCCGCCGTCGACTCGGCGCACCACCGGATGGCCGCCGCGAGCGGCGCCCGGATCGTCGGCATGGTCTGGGAGGACCTGACCATCACGCAGGTGCTCGACAAGCGCGCCTACGCCGACGCGATCACCACCGTGCTGGCGCTCGGCGGCTCGACCAACGCCGTGATCCACCTGATCGCGATGGCCGGCCGCAGCGGGATCCCGGTCTCGCTCGCGGACTTCGACGCGATCGCCCGGCGCGTGCCGGTGCTGGCGAACATCCGGCCCGGCGGCGACTGGCTGATGGAGGATTTCTACTACGCCGGCGGCCTGCCCGGGCTGCTGTCGCGGCTGACCGACCTGCTGCACCCCGACCGGCTCACGGTCACCGGGCGCACGCTCGGCGAGAACCTTTCCGAGGCGCGCGTGCACAACGACGACGTCATCCGCCCGCGGGACAACCCGGTCGCCGCCGAGGGCGGGGTCGCGGTGCTGCACGGGAACCTGGCGCCGTCGGGGGCGGTCATCAAGCACATCGCGGCCGAGAAGCACCTGCTGACGCACACCGGCCCGGCCGTGGTGTTCGAGAACTACCCCGACCTGAAGAAGCGGATCGACGACCCGGCGATCACCGCGGACTCGGTGCTGGTGCTGCGCGGCTCCGGCCCGCTCGGCGGCCCCGGCATGCCCGAGTACGGGATGCTGCCGATCCCCGCGCACCTGCTCGAACAGGGCGTCCGGGACATGGTCCGGATCTCCGACGCGCGGATGAGCGGGACGAGCTACGGCGCCTGCGTCCTGCACGTGGCCCCCGAGTCGCACGTCGGCGGCCCGCTGGCGCTGGTCCGCGACGGCGACCTGATCACCCTGGACGTCCCGTCGCGCACCCTCCGGCTCGAGGTGTCCGATGAGGAGCTGGCGCGACGGCGTTCGGAGTGGACGGCGCCGCCGCCGCGGTTCGAGCGCGGTTACGGTGCGCTCTACAGCGAACACATCACCCAGGCCGACGAAGGCTGCGACTTCGACTTCCTGGCCCGGGCCGGCCGGAATCCCGAGCCGGACGCCCGCTGACGCGGTCCGAGTTCACCGATCCGTGACCGTTTCATCCCCCATTAGGGCGAGTCGTACGGCTTGTCAGGGTGCCCCGTACGCTGATCCGGTCACCGGCGCGACCCGGTGCCGCGTTGAAGGGGTGGAGAGTTGCCGTACGAACCGCGTTGGCCCGAGTCACACGGTGAACAGACGGACGTCCTGCCGGTCGTCCAGCCGGAACCGGCGGCCGGGCCACCTCGAGCGAAACACCGCGCGCTGCGCAAGGCCGGCTGGATCGCGGGCGGGGCGTTCGGCCTGCTCGTCGCGGTGTACGGGATCGACCTGCTGATCAGCCAGGGCAGCGTCCCGCGCGGGGTGACCGTCGCCGGCGTCGACGTCGGCGGGATGGGCCGCGAGGCGGCCGAACAGGAACTGCGCGGGAAGATCGAGCCGCGGCTCACGCGCCCGCTCGCCGTCACCGCGGGCGACCACCAGAGCACGCTGGCGCCGACGCTCGCCGGGCTGAAGCTCGACTGGCCGCAGACCCTCGACCAGGCGGGCGAGCAGCCGCTGAACCCCTTCACGCGCCTGTCTTCGCTGTTCTCCAGCCGCGAGGTGGGCGTCGTCAGCCACGCCGACGACGCGAAGCTCACCGCCGCGCTGGCGTCGCTGCGCGGCCAGGTCGACCGCGACCCGGTCGAGGGCACCGTGAAGTTCGAGGGCGCCAAACCGGTCGCCGTGCCGCCGAAGGCCGGGCAGAAGCTCGACGTGCCGGCCGCGACCGCCGTCGTCGTCGAAAAGTGGGCGAGCGGGGAGACCCTGGCGCTGCCGGTGACCAGCACGCCGGTCCGCACCACGCCCGAAGCCGTCCAGGCGGCGCTCGACGGGTTCGCGCGCCCCGCCGTGTCCGGGCCGCTGCTGGTCAAGGGCGAGGGCAAGGTCGCCACCGTGAAGCCGGAGGCGATCGCCGCGGCCATCACCTTCGAGCCGGCCGAGGGCGGCGGGCTGACGCCGAAGATCGACAACGCGAAGATCGCCGAAGCCGCCGGGCCGCAGCTGAAGTCCACCGAGAAGGAGGGCAAGGACGCGACCGTCGTGTTCGAAGGCGGCAGGCCCACGGTCGACCCCTCCACCGACGGCCGGACCGTCGACTGGGACCCCAGCCTCAAGCCGCTGCCCGACGTGCTCAAGAAGACCGAGGGCCGCGAGCTCCCGGCCATCTACAAGGACAGCCCGGCGAAGGTGACCACCGACCAGGCGAACCAGCTGGGCATCAAGGAGGTCGTCGGCGAGTTCACCACCGGCGGCTTCGCCCCCGAGTCCGGTGTCAACATCCGGGTCGTCGCGCAGAAGGTCAACGGCGCCATCGTCAAGCCGGGGGAAACCTTCAGCCTCAACGGTTTCACCGGCCCGCGCGGCACGGCCCAGGGGTACGTCGAGGCGGGCGTGATCAAGGACGGCGCCCCCGGCCGCGAGGTCGGCGGCGGCATCTCGCAGTTCGCGACCACGCTGTACAACGCGTCGTACTTCGCGGGACTGAAGGACGCGGGGCACAAGGAACACAGCTACTACATCAGCCGCTACCCCGCCGCGCGCGAAGCGACGGTGTTCCAGAACCCCAACGGCTCCAGCGTCATCGACCTCAAGTTCACCAACGACTCGCCGACCGGCATCGCGATCCAGACGATCTGGACGTCGTCGTCGATCACCGTGAAGCTGTGGGGTACCAAGCGCTACACCGTCGAGTCGATCTCGGGCGCGCAAACCAACCAGAGCGACCCGCAGCCCAAGCCGGGCCCGGCGGAGAACTGCCACGCCTCGAACGGTGCGCCGGGGTTCACCACCTCCGACACCCGGGTGCTCAAGGACGCCGCCACCGGCCGCGAGGTGAGCCGCTCGACCCGCACGGTCCACTACAACCCGCAGCCGAAGATCGTCTGCGGCGGGGGTCAGTGACCTCCTAACGGACGTTCACGCTGGGCGCCCGCCCCGGTACCCTGAGTGTCCATGACTGCGCGTGCGGCCGGCTTCCGGGACGTCCTCGCCGTGACCGAGTTCCGGGCGTTGTTCTCCGCCCAGCTCGTCTCGGTCACCGGTGACCAGCTGGCGCGGGTCGCGCTGTCGATCCTCGTCTACGACCGGACGAACTCGCCGGGCTGGGCCGCGCTGACCTACGCGCTGACGTTCCTGCCGGACCTCGTCGGCGGGCCGCTGCTGTCCGGGCTCGCCGACCGGCACCCGCCTCGCACGGTGATGGTCCTGGCCGACGTCCTGCGGGCGCTCGCGGTGACCGCGATGGCGGCGCCCGGCCTCCCGCTGCCCGCGGTGGCGGCGCTGCTGGTCGGCGTCCAGCTGTTCAACCCCGTCTGGAACTCCGGGCGGGCGGCGCTGCTGCCGCAGGTGCTCCCGGGCGAGACGTTCGTGCCCGGGATGGGCCTGCTGATGATGCTGGTGCAGGCGGGCCAGGTCGCCGGCTTCGCGCTCGGCGGGCTGCTCGTGGCGGGCCTCGGCACCGGCGGCGCCCTCCTGGCGGACGCGGCGAGCTTCGCGGTTTCGGCCCTGCTCCTGGTCGCCGGCGTCCGGGCGCGGCCGCCGCGCGAGACCTCCGGTGTCCGGTGGTGGCCGCACGTCCGGGCAGGCTGGACCGTCGTGGTCGGCGACCGGCGGCGGCTCGCGCTGGTGGCGCTCGGGTGCGTGTCCGGGAGCTACATCGCGGGCGAGGCGATCGCCGCGCCGTACGCCGCCGAACTCGGCGGGGGCGCGGTGGTGGTCGGGCTGCTGCTCGGGGCGTACGCGCTGGGGAACGTGCTCGGCATGGCGGCGCTCTCGCGGATCCCGCCCGGGCAACGAGGACCCCTGCTGGGGCCGCTCGCGGTGCTCGCGTGCGCGGCCCTCCTGGGCTGCGCGCTGAAACCGGACCTGGTGGCCACTTTGGCGCTGTTCACGCTGTCCGGGGTGGCCAGTTCGTACAACTTGATCGCGAACACGACGTTCGTGCAGCTCACGCCGGACGCCCAGCGCGCCCAGGCGTTCGGGTTCGCCCTGACGGCGTTGCGCGTGTCGCAAGGGCTCGGCGTGGTGCTGGCTGGCCTCGCGGCCGAACGCGTGGCTCCGCACGGTGTCGTGGCCGGTGCGGGCGCGGTGGGCGTGGTGGCGGCACTCGGCGCGGCCCGGCTGTGGCGGCGGGCGGGTCGTGAGTGGTAAGGCGGGTCAGAACCCGCCTTACCACTCACGACCGGCCGCGGCAGGCCCCGGAAAGCCGGTGACCGGCAACGGTCAGGACTGCGTCCAGTCGGTCGGGCACTGCGGCAGCGCTGGCGAGACGCCGGGCCGGGTCCAATCGGTCGGGAGCTCGCGGACGGTCCAGTCGGTGGGCAGTTCGCGGGCGGTCCAGTCGGTGGGCAGCTGCCGCGGCGTCCAGTCGGGCGGGATCGCCCGGGTCCAGTCGGTGGGGAGCTGCCGGGTCCAGTCGGTCGGCCGCTGCACGCGGCGGCGGGACGGGACGATGTTGGCGTTGGGCAGGAAGTGCGACATGATTTTCTCCTGTAGGTGAAGGTTCTGCACGGTGCGTGACCGGACGGTAGCCCGACCAGCCTAGTGACACACCGCTGTCATTCGATTACAGTGACGAATTCTGCGAAGAGTTCCATCCTGAGCAGAAGGGCGTTTCGTGGGATTGTCCGGGTCCCCAGGGCGAAAGCCCAGCTCAGAACGTCCACGATCAGGTATCCGGACGTGGGCGATGTGGAAGCTGACCACTCCGGTGTTCGGCTACGTCCTCGTCGTCGACGCACTGGCACTGATCGCGGTCCTCTCGACGGCCACGCTGGTTCCGATCACCACCTCCTCACTGCTCTGGTGTGGCCTGGTCCTCGCCGGTGAGGTCGTGCACCTCGAAGCGGCACAACGGATCGAGCGCATCCGCGAGCTCGCTGCCGACGGCCGGCCGCACATGCACCTGCAGTCGATCTGGATCTTCGCCGGGCTGCTCCTGCTGCCCCCGCCGCTGGCCACTCTCGTCATCGTCGTCAGCTACGCCCATTCGTGGGTCCGCGTCTACAAACGGCGGGGCGTGATTCACCGGAAAGTGTTCTCCGGGGCGACGGTAATCCTCGCCTGCACGGCCGCGGGGACCGTTCTGTGGGCGGGAACCGGGCACGTGGCACCGTACGTTCCCTATTTGGACGGCTTCGGCGGGATGCTCGCGCTGCTGACGTCCGGGATCGTCTACTTCGGCCTCAACTACGTCCTCGTCATCGTGGCCATCCTGATCAGCAACCCGGGCAAGCCGCCGCGGCAGGCGTTCGGCAACCCGTCGGACGTGCTGATCGTGCTGGCGGCGGTCGGCGTCGGCTGCGGCATCGCGCTGGTGATGACGGTCCGGCCGTGGCTGCTGCCGGTGCTCATGGTGACGCCGGTGGCGCTCCACATCGGCCTGCTGCTCCCCCAGTTCCAGGCGGCCGCGCGCACGGACTCCAAGACGGCGCTGCTCGCGCCGGAGTTCTGGGTCCAGCTGGCCCGCAACGAGCTGGCCCGCGCGGCGGAGCTGTCCTCGACGGCGGGCGTGCTGATGATCGACATCGATCACTTCAAGGCCATCGACGACGGCAACGGCCACCTGGCGGGCGACGAGGTCCTGCGCGCGGTCGCGGCGGCGATCCAGGGCTCGGTCCGCGGCGGCGACTACGTGGGCCGCTTCGGCGGCGACGAGTTCGTCGTGCTGCTCCCGGGCACGACCAGCGCGGAGATCGCGTCCGTCGCGGACCGCATCCGCACGGCGATCGCCCGGATCGAGGTGCCGGTCCCGGTGATCCGCCCGGGCAAGCCCGAGGTGATCCGCGGCCTGACGGCCTCGATCGGCGCGGCGGTGTACCCGGAAACGGCCACGGAGTACACGATCCTCCTGCAGGCAGCGGACGACGCGGTGTTCGAGGCCAAGGCGGGCGGCCGCGACCGTGTGGTCCTGGCGACCGCCCGCACCGAACTGATCCGCCCGGAGATCCCGGACGTCCGCTGAACTACGGCAGGGTGGCGAGCGCGGCTTCGAGCGTGGCCTCGGACAGTTCGTTGTCCACCATGTCCCCGGCGAGGTAAGCACCGTACGCCGGCAGGTCGAGGTGGGCGTGGCCGCACAACGCCGTGAGGATCACCTTCTCCTCGCCGGTTTCCTTGCACCGCAGCGCTTCCTGGATGCACGCCGCGAGCGCGTGCGTCGGCTCGGGTGCCGGGATGATGCCCTCGGACCGGGCGAACCGCACGCCCGCAGCGAAGCACTCCTGCTGGCCGATGGCGATCGCCTCGATCAGGCCGAGTTCGTAGATGTGCGAAATCAGCGGGGACATCCCGTGGTACCTCAGCCCGCCCGCGTGGATCGGGTCCGGGATGAACTCGTGGCCGAGCGTGTGCATCTTGAGCAGCGGCGTGAGCCCGGCCGTGTCGCCGAAGTCGTAGGCGTACTTCCCGCGCGTCAACGAGGGGCACGCGGCCGGCTCGACCGCGCGGATCACCGGGTCCATCCGGCCGGCCAGCTTCTCCCGCAGGAACGGGAAGGCGAGCCCGCCGAAGTTGGACCCGCCGCCGGTGCAGCCGACCAGGACGTCCGGGGTGTCGCCGGCCAGCTCGAACTGCTTCAGGGCTTCCTCGCCGATGACCGTCTGGTGCAGCAGCACGTGGTTGAGCACGCTGCCCAGCGCGTACCGCGTGTCCGGGTCCTGCGCCGCCTGTTCGACCGCTTCGCTGATCGCGATGCCGAGGCTGCCGGTGGAGTCGGGGTGCTGCTTGAGGATCGCCCGGCCGGACTCGGTCAGCTCGGACGGGCTCGGGTGGACGGTCGCGCCGAACGTCTCCATCATCAGCTTGCGGTAGGGCTTCTGGTCGTAGGACGCGCGCACCTGCCAGACCTCGCACTCCAGCCCGTACTGGGCGCAGGCGAAGGCGAGCGCGCTCCCCCACTGGCCGGCGCCGGTCTCGGTGGTCAGCCGCGTGACGCCTTCGGCCGCGTTGTAGAACGCCTGCGGCACGGCGGTGTTCGGCTTGTGGGAGCCGACCGGGCTGACGCCTTCGTACTTGTAGTAGATCCGCGCCGGGGTGCCCAGCGCCTTCTCCAGGCGTCGCGCCCGGAACAGCGGCGAAGGACGCCAGAGCCGGTAGACCTCCCGCACCTCCTCCGGGATGTCGACATAGCGATCAGTCGTCACTTCCTGGGCGATGAGCGCCTGCGGGAACAGCGGCGCGAGGTCGTCCGGGCCGACGGGCTCGCGCGTGCCGGGGTGCAGCGGCGGTGGCGGTGGCTCGGGCAGGTCGGGGATGACGTTGTACCACCGGGTGGGGAGCTCACTTTCGTCCAGGACGTACTTGGTCCGCTCAGCCATCGCGCCTCCTTGGTCGGCACCTCAACCTAGGACGCTCCCGGCCCCGGAACCAGTACGGTGATCGGGTGACGAACCCGATGCTGAGCGACCTCCCGGTGTGGCACCCCCCGGCCGGCCGCGGCCCCGGACTGGTGCTGGTCCAAGAGATCTTCGGCCTGGACGACTACCTGCGCTCGGTGGCGTCGGACCTCGCCGCGGCGGGGTACGTGGTGGCGGTCCCGGAGCTGTTCTGGCGGACCGCGCCGGGCTGGTCCTCGACGCACGACGAAGCCGGGGTCGCCGCTTCGATGGAGGTGGCCGGCTCCTTCGACCCGGCGCTGGGACTGTCGGACGTCCTCGCGACGATCGCCCACCTGCGGTCGCTGCCGTCGGTGACCGGCGGCGTGGGCGTCCTGGGCTTCTGCCTGGGCGGCTCGCTGGCGTTCGCCGCGGCGGCCGAGGGCGACCCGGACGTCGCGGTGTCGTTCTACGGCTCGACGGTGGCCGAACAGATCGCCGCGCTGTCCCGGGTCGAATGCCCGATCCAGTTCCACTTCGGTGGCCGGGATCCGTACATCCCGCGTTCCGACGTGGCCGTGGTGGAGGCCGCGGTGGCAACGCACCCGGGCGCGGAGATCCACGTCCAGGAGGAGGCGGGGCACGCGTTCCACAACAACGTCGCCCCGATGTTCCACCACCCCGAAGCGGCCGCCCGGGCGTGGGACCTGACGACGGAGTTCCTGCGGCGGACCCTGCCGGCGTGAAGGCGGCGCTCCTCCGGGGCACCGGCGGGCGCCCCGGCGTGCTCGTCGAGCTGGGTTTCCTGCTGCTCTGGTTCCTGCTCTTCGCGCGCCTCGATGCCGCCGTGGGCAAGGACTTCGCGGCCGCCGAGGCGAACGCGCTGGCCCTGCAGACCGTGGAAAGCGCGGCACACCTCGACATCGAGCGGAGCGTCAACGGCTGGCTGGCCGGCCGGCCACTCCTCGGCCACCTGGCGGTGTACCTGTACCGGCTGTACTACGTGGTGGCCGCGGGGGTACTGCTGTGGGTGTTCGTCCGGCACGCCGGCGTCTACCGTCAGGTCCGCCGGACGATGGTCGCGATGACGGCCCTGGTCCTCCCGGTCTACTGGGCGGTGCCGATGTCGCCACCGCGGTTCGCCCTGCCGGGCGCGGTGGACATCGTGGCCAGATACGACATCTTCGGCCTGGAGAGCTGGACCAGGCCGAAGCACCACACGGCGATGCCCAGCATGCACGTCGGCTGGTCGCTGTGGTGCGCGTACGCCGTGTGGACCGCGCTCCGGGGCACGCACCCGCGGCTGGCGTGGGCGGCGTGGTCGTTCCCGCTGCTGATGATGGCGGACGTGCTCGCCACCGGGAACCACTACGTCCTCGACATCGCGGGCAGCGTCGCACTGCTGACCGTCTCGGTCATCGCGGCGTCGCTGTGGGGCCGACTGTCCCGGCGGACCGCCGGGCGCGACGGTGCCCAGGAAGCCTGAACTCCCCATCTGCCGAACCACCAGGGCACGTCCGACTCGCCGAAGAGGCGCTGAGCAAGGTCAGCCCGGCTTCCCGGAGCAGCTCGATGATCTGGTTTCGCCGAAATCGGTGACCACATCGGCGCGCGCCAGAGGCGTATCGGGTTCGTCGCGGTACGCGAGAACTCCCCGAGCCCGTCCAGGAGCGGCTTCCACCGGTTGCCCCTCGCCTCAGATGGTGCTAATAATACTAGCACTATGAGATGGGAAGTCGATCACTCTTCGCGAGAGGCGCTGCCACGCCAGATCGTGGCGTGCGTCCGGCGGGGCGTGGCTTCGGGGGAACTCGCCGTCGGCGAGCAGCTGCCGCCGGCGGCCGAGCTGGCCAAGGCGCTGTCGGTCGACCGCAACACCGTGCTGGCCGCCTACCGGCAGCTGCGCGACGACGGCGTGCTGGAGTTCCGCCGGGGCCGCGGGGCGCGGGTCGCCTCCGCCGTCACGGAACCGGGTCCGGTCACCGAGGCGGCGCAGGCACTCGTCGCCGTGGCCCGCCGGCACGGCCTGGGGCGGCAAGACCTGCTTCGCCTCATCGAGAAGCTGACCTGACAGTCGAGAGGACGGTGCGCCATGACGGCACTCCCCGGCCCCGGCCGGTATTCGATCTACACCGGACGCGCCACGAACTGGCCGCTGGTGGTGGTTTTCGGCACCGTCCTGATGGCACCGCTGCTGTTGCTGGGCAGCGTGTCGCGCGGCGGCTGGCTCGCCCCGGGCGGCCCCGCGATCGCGCTGATGGTGGGCGCGGCCAGGGTGCTCTTCACCGGGCTGACCGGGTTGAGCGTCCGGACGGCGGTGGGGCCCAACGGTGTCGCAGTCCACTGTGGAGCGTTCGGCTGGCCGCGCCACACCTACCGCCTGGACGAGATCGAGCGCGCCGAGGTCACCGACCTGTCCCTGCTGTGGAGCCTGAACCCCGGCCTGTTGTGGACCCCGCGCCACACCTACTACACGCTCCGGACCGGACTGGCGCTGCGGCTGGTCCTGCACACCGGCCGGACCGTGACGATCACCGTCCCCGACCCCCACGCCGTGGCCGCGATCGTCCACGAGGCGAAGGCCGCCTGAGCTAGGACTCCCGCCGCGGGCCGGGCGGATCCACCGGCCACGGCGGCCCGGACGGCCAGGGCGGATCGACCCGGAGCGGGGCCAGTGCCGGATTGCGGGCCCCCGCCCACCAGCCCGCCGCGACGATCAGCGGCAGGCAGGCCACCGCGAGGATCAGGCCGAGGTCGGCGGCCGGGCCGCGTTCCTGCGGGTGGCCCACCGTCCAGCCCAGCCACGGTCCGAGGAACGCCAGCCCGGTCAGGACGGCGGCCGCGACGACGACCGTCATGCGCGGGCGGTGCAGCAGCGGCTGGGCCAGGACGAGACCGGCGCCGGCACCGACCAGGCACAGCGCCGTCACCAGCCACGGCCCGGTCGACATCCCGGAGTCCGAGGTGAAGAACGCCACCCCGCCGAGGACCGGGAGGCCCAGCACGACGAGCAGGACGAGGGGCACCACGGCGGTCAGCCCGCGGCCGAGCCGGGCGCGCACCCGGGCGGCCGCCACCGTCGCGCCGATCAGCAGGGCGAGCACGGCGAGCAACCCGGCGTCCATGAGGCCGTCCCCGATCACGCGGCCGAACCCGGTGAGCGGCGCCGGCCGGATGTCCAGCCCGGTTTCGGGGACCACGACGGGAACGCGGCGCCAGGCACCGTCGACGCCGCGGACCACCAGCCCGTCCACCCCGTTGGCCACGAGCACCTCGTGTCCACCCGGGACGGCGCGGACGGCGACCTCCACCGCGGCCAGTTTGGGCAGGTTGACGACCCCCGCCGGAAACGGGTGCTGCCGCATGACGAACTCCCACCGCGCGGCGGGCAATTCCCAGGCGGAGTACCAGGTCCGGCCGGCATCGGTCGACTCGTCGACGCCGGGCAGGCGGCGACCGGCCGGCAGCAGCCCCCTGATGTCGAGATCGGCGGAACCACGCACCCGGTAGCAGTGCGCGGCCACGTCGGGCACGCACGCTTCGGTCCGCCGCTCCGGCGGCGACGAAGTGGTCCGGTCGATCGGCGGCACCGGCGACAGGTACTGCCAGCCGTCGACGCCCGAGGAGGAACCGTAGGTCCCGCCGGCCGCCTCGATCACCACCTGCGTTCCCTCGCTCCGCACGGATTCGACCGCCGGAGTCCGGTCGTCGGGCGCCGACGTCGCGGTGATCGCCAGCACCGTGACCGGCACCGCGACCACCACCCGCACCCGGAACGCCAGGCCGGCCGGCAGCGGCGGGGCCCCGGTCACCCGGCGCCAGGCCCACCAGGAAAGGCCCAGCGCGGGCAGCGCGACCAGGTCGGCCGGATCGGCCAGGACCACCGAAGGCCCGTTGACGACCGACCACGCCGCCGAAGCGGCACCGGCGCCGGCCGTGGTCAGCTTGACCAGCGTGAACCCGGCTCCGGTGAGCAGCACCGCCGCCGCGGCCCCGATCCGGCCGGCGAGGAACAGGCCGAGCAGCAGCCCGAGCACCGGCGGTGCCGCCACCAGCCCGGCCACGTCGCTGAGCTTGCCGGTGACGAGCCCCGGCCACGCCGGTTTCAGCACGTGGTCGTTGAGCAGCAGCACCGCCGTGGCGCCGACGGTCAGCGGATGCGCCGCCCAGCGCAGAAAGACCCCAGTTCGCATCTGGTACAGCCTGCGGTGCGGTGATCACGGCCGTGACACGGCCCGGCCCCGGATCGGCCCGGGGCGCGGCTACCCCAGCTGATCCCGGCGGCGCTTCAGGTACGCGACCTCGGCGGTGTTGCCCGCCAGCTCGATGGCTTCGTCGTACGCCTTGCGCGATTCCTCGCCGCGCCCGAGCCGTCTCAGCAGGTCGGCGCGGGTCACGTGGTACGCGTGGTAGCCGGCCAGCTGGTCCCCGAGCCGGTCGACCGTCGCCAGTGCCACCTGCGGGCCGTCGAGCTCCGCGACGGCGATCGCGCGGTTGAGGGCGACGACCGGGGAGGCGTCGACGCGGACGAGCTGGTCGTAGAGGGCGACGACCTGGGCCCAGTCGGTGTCGCGGATGTCGCGGGCGGACGTGTGCACGGCGTTGATCGCCGCGAGGATCTGGTAGCGGCCCGGCGCCACTCCCGCGGCGAGGCGCTCGCGCACCAGCCGGTGCCCCTCGGCGATCTGCGCCGCGTCCCAGGTGCTGCGGTCCTGCTCGTCGAGCGCGACCAGCTCACCCGCCGAAACCCGGGCCGGGCGGCGGGCTTCGATCAGCAGCATCAGCGCGAGCAGCCCGGTGACCTCGCCGTCGTCCGGGAGGAGGGCGTGGATCAGGCGGGTGAGCCGGATCGCCTCGGCGGTCAGGTCGCGCCGGATCGGGTCGGTGCCGGGTCCGGTCGCCAGGTAGCCCTCGTTGAAGACGAGGAAGAGAACGGTGAGCACGCCGGCCACGCGGGCCGGGAGGTCTTCGGCGGTCGGCACGCGGTACGGGATGCGAGCCGCCTTGATCTTGGCCTTCGCGCGGGTGATGCGCTGCTCCAACGTGGTGTCCCGGACCAGGAGCGCGCGGGCGATCTCGGGCACGGTCAGGCCGCCGACCATGCGCAGCGTCAGAGCGACGCGAGCCTGCGTCGCCAACGCCGGGTGGCAGCACGTGAAGATCAGCCGGAGCCGGTCGTCGTCGATGGCGCCGGACGGCTCCGGCGGAGTGTCGTCGGACACCGCCTGGGCCTCCTTGTGCTTGTCGTCGCGCTTGTTCTCCCGCCGGATGCGGTCGATGGCCTTGCGGTTCGCGGTGGTGGTCAGCCAGGCACCGGGGTTCGGCGGTACGCCGTCGGCCGGCCACCGCTCGACGGCGGTGGCGAACGCCTCGGCGGCCGCCTCCTCGGCGAGGTCGAGGTCGCCGAACCGCCTGGTCAGGGCGGCCACCACCCGGGCCCACTCCGCGCGGTGCACCCGGGTCACCGCCTCGTCGACGTCGCTCACCGGAACGGCCGCACCTCGATCTTGCGGTCACAGGCCTTCGAGGCCTCGCCGGCGAGCTTGAGCGCCACGTCCAGATCGGGCACGTCCCACACCCAGAAGCCGGCGAGGTACTCCTTCGACTCCACGAACGGCCCGTCGCTGATCACCGCCTGCTCACCCCGGTTGTCGACGACCGTGGCCGCGTCGGTGTCCGCGAGGCCGCCCGCGAAGACCCAGTAGCCCTCGGCGACCAGCCGGTCGTTGAACTCGCTGATGACCGGCTGGCGGTCGGTGCTGCCGGGGTTGCTCTTGTCGTCGATCACGGAAACCAGGTACTGCATCCGAAGATCCTCTCGTGTGGGTCTCGTGCGCGGCTGCACCCCTGCTACGAACACCGCCGCGCCGATCCGACAACTCCAGCCGGAATCTTTCCAGGAAGTTCGGCGGTACCGTGCCCCGTGGACCACGACGCGCGGCAGCGGCACGCCTCCTCGTTCGGCGCGGTGGCGGCCGGCTACGCCGAACACCGCCCGGACTACGCACCGGCCGCGGTCCGGTGGGCGCTGGCGGCGGCACCCGGACCGCGGGTGCTCGACCTGGGCGCCGGCACCGGCAAGCTGACCGGCACCCTGGTCGCCCTCGGCGCCGACGTCACCGCGGTCGAGCCCGATCCGGCGATGCTGGCCGAGCTGCGGCGCGCGCTGCCGGAGGTGGCGTCCCGGCCGGGTGGAGCCGAGGCGATCCCGCTGCCGGACGCGTCCGTCGACGCCGTGCTGGCCGGGAACGCCCTGCACTGGTTCGACATGGCCGTCGCGGGACCCGAGATCGCCAGGGTGCTCGTCCCGGGCGGCGTCCTGGCCGGCCTGTGGAACGTCCTGGACGACCGGGTCGGCTGGGTCGCCGGGCTCGCGCGGGCCGGTGGCAGCGCGGTGATCGGCCCGCGCGACACGCTCGGCAGCTGGCGCGCGGCGACGGCGGGCCTGTACCTCCCCGGCGCCGGCCTGTTCGGCGAGCCCGAGCAGGCCGAGTTCGCGCACGGGCAGCGTCGCACGGCCGACTCGCTCGTCGCGACCCTCGCGACGCGCGCGGGGGTGCTGGTCATGCCGGAGCGGGAACGCGAGGCCACCCTCGGCCGGCTCCGCGCCCACCTCGCGGGCCTGCGGGGCGAGTTCGTCGTCCCGATGCTGACCGGCGTCCTGCGCGTCCGGGCGCCGGGCGGCGCCAGGGCCTAGGCTGAGTCCGACCGGGACACACACGCGGAGGATCACCATGCCCCACACCGTGGACTTCGACACCGTATCGACGGCCGGCCTGGAGTCGTCGCCGGTCGCGGACGCGCTCGCCGGGCTGCGGGCGAACGAGGCGCGGTACTTCAAGAACAAGTACGACCACGTCTTCACCGTCGAACCCGCGAGCGACGCGCAGCCGGTCGTCGACCGGGTGCACCGCATCCTCCAGGAGGAACGCGGCATCGTCATCGCGTCCCGCCCGCTCGAGGCGACCGAGTTCCAGGTCGAGAACGTCCGGTGGGCGTACGTGTTCTACGAGAACGGCCTGTCGATCAACGTTCTGTACACAGTGGACGAAGGTGGGAAGCGGGCGGTCGGGTTCAAGCTCTCCGACGGGATGGCGGTCCCCGAGGAGCTGTCGTCGTTCAAGTTCGCGCGCCAGAAGTCGAAGCTGGCCGGCACGATCCGCGGCTCCTACTTCGTGATCAAGAACGAGTACTGACGCTCATCCGGCGAGTGCCTCGGTGATCTGGCGGGTCGTCTGCGCCGCGACGCGCGGGTCGGTGGCCGCGTACGACACGTAGGCGTTCAGGCCGGTCGCCAGGGCCCAGCCGCGGCCGCGCGTCCAGGTCGCCTCGTCGGCGCCCAGCGCGGTGCGGAACGTGGCTCGCGGGCCGGCCGACATCAGGGTGAAGGCGATCATCAGGTCGCACGCCGGGTCGCCGACACCGAGCTCGCCGAAGTCGATGACCGCGCCGAGGCGGCCCTCGGTGGTCAGCAGGTTGCCCGTGTGGAAGTCGCCGTGGCACCAGACCGGTGGCCCCGCCCAGGCGGGGGCCGCGAGGGCGGCGTCCCACAGCCCGGTCAGTGCCGCGGTGTCGAACACGGCCCCGACCTGGGCGATGGCGGCCCGGGTCGCGGCGTCCCGGGCGGACAGCGGCCGGCCGGCGAGGTCCGCGGGCTCGCCGTCGAACCGGTGGAGAGCGGTCAGGAACCCGGCCAGCTCGACGGCGGCCTCGTGCGAGCCCGAGAGCGCTTCGACGGTCGCCACCTCGCCGTCCAGCCAGCGCGACACCGCCCACGGCCACGGATACCCGAAGCCCGGACTTCCCACCGCCACCGGTTCGGGGACGGCCAGCGGCAGGTGCGGCGCCAGCCGGGGCAGCCACTCGGCTTCCTTCTCCGCCTGCCGGATCGCGCCGGCGTGGCGGGGCAGCCGGACCGACAGCTCCTCGCCGAGGCGGTGGATCACGTGGTCCGAGCCCGCCGGGGCGAGCCGGCGCAGCGGCAGCCCGGCCCACTGCGGGAACTGCGTGTCGACCAGCCGCCGCACCAGCGCGGTGTCGATGGCCGGATTCGTCTTCACGGTCAAAGAAGCTCCTGGTGAGAACGCCGTCGCCGGGCCCGCAAGGCCCGGCGACGGCCACGGGCTAGGTCCGGTAGCGGAACAGGATCCGCCCCCGGTTCAGGTCATACGGGCTCAGCTCCACCAGGACCCGGTCGAACGGCAGGATCTTGATGAAGTTCTTCCGGATCTTCCCGCTGATGTGCGCGAGCACCTTGTGCCCGTTCTCCAGCTCCACCCGGAACGTCGCGTTGCGCAGGCACTCGACGACGGTGCCCTCGACTTCGATGCCGGCCGTGTTCCCCATCAGCGCAACACCAGCTCGAGGTTGCTGCCCACCCGGCGGGCTCCGGCGCCCTCGAACAACGCCACCGCCGCCGGGTTCGTTTCGGTCACTTCGGCCATGGCCGCCCCGATTCCCTTGTGGTGCAACGCATCCAGCACGTGGGCCAGCAACGCGCGGCCGATCCCGCGGCGCTGCCGGTCCGCACGGACCGCGATCAGCCCGATCCGCGGCTGCCGCGTCACCGCCGCCAGCCGGACCAGGCCGACGCAGTCGCCCGCGGACTCGGCGACCACGTACTTGGTGACGTCCGGGACGTCCGGGCGGGGCAGGATCTCCGCCGGCATCTCCGGCCGGCCCACCGCCGCCTCGACTTCGGCGCGGATCACGTCTTCGGCCGCTCTCAACGACCGCGCGTCCGACGGCGGGCCGATCGTCACGCCCGCCGGAACGGGAACCGGCGCCGGGGCGGTGTGGAGCACGTACTCCCACTCTCGGCGCCGGGTCGTGAACCCGGCCGATTCCCAGCGAGACCGGAGCTCCGCGTCGGCTTCGTCGACCACTGTGTACAGCGGCCTCGGCAGGACCGGCAGCATGTCCGCCGCGATCAGCGCGAAGCCCGCGTCGTCCCACGTGTCGATGCTGACGAAGAGGCGGCCGTCCGGTCGCCGGGACACTTCTCCGCGGCCGGGTACGCCCGGCCGCTCGTACAGATGATTCATGGTGTCGCCTTTCGGGAGAGGGCTCCCGGCGACACCTACGTCAGCCGCCCGCCCGTGACGACGAGGGGGAGCACCCACTGGACTGCAACGTTCACGGGTCTCACCTCCTCGGGCCGGGTCACGGTCGGAGGGAAAGCTACCAGTGCCGCGCGCGGGCCGCCCACTCCTTTTCCGCAGGGGCGCCGCAGACCGGTCAGGAATCGAGAAGCGCCGGTCAGCGGCCCGGACCTAGCGTTACCGGCATGACGAACATCGAAACCATCACCCTCGAAGTTGCCGACACCGCCGCCGCCGAGCGCTTCTACGCCGACGCCTTCGGGCTCACCACCCAGCTGCGGTTCCGGGTCTCGGACGCCCCCAGCGACGGCTTCCGCGGGTACACCCTCTCCCTCACCGTGCCGCAGCCCGCCGACGTCGACTCCCTGATCGAGACCGCGCTGAAGGCCGGGGCCACGACCATCAAGCCGGCCACCAAGTCCATGTGGGGCTACGGCGGCACCGTCCGGGCGCCGGACGGCGCGATCTGGAAGCTCGCGACCTCCGCCAAGAAGAACACCGGCCCGGCCACCCGCAAGATCGACGCCATCGTGCTCCTGCTGGGGGCCGCCGATGTGGCCGCCAGCAAGAAGTTCTACGTCGACCAGGGCATGACCGTCGGCAAGAGCTTCGGCAAGGTGTACGTCGAGTTCGAGGCGGGCGACAGCCCCGTCAAGCTCGCCCTGTACCGCCGCAAGGCGCTCGCGAAGGACGCCGGGGTCCCCGTCGAGGGCAGCGGCTCGCACCGGATCGCGGTCGCCGGCGCGGCCTCGGCGTTCACCGACCCCGACGGCTTCGCCTGGGAGACCACCGCCGCCGCGAGCTTGTCCTGACTAATCACGGAGCAAGTCGGCGATCGCGGCGATGCCGGGGGCGATCGCGTGGTCCGGGGTGTCGCCGAACCCCAGGATCAGCCGCGGCGGCCACGGCCCCGGCGTCGCGTGCAGCCCGGCCAGGCCGTAGAGGCCGACGCCCCGCGCCCGGGCCTGGTCGACCACCCGCTGCTCGTCGGCCCCGGGCGGCAGGTGCAGGACGGCGTGGAACCCGGCGGCGAGCCCGGTGACGCGGAGGCCGGGCGCGTGGACGGCCAGCGCGTCGACGAGCGTCCGGCGCCGGGCGGCGTACTCGGCGCGGGCGCGGCGCAGGTGCCGGTCGTAGCGCCCGGACTCGATCAGCAGGGCCAGCGCCAGCTGGTCGAGGCCGGGGCTCCCGCGATCGGTGACGGCCTTGTCCCGGGCCAGCACCGGGATCAGCCGTTCGGGGGCGACCAGCCAGCCCAGGCGCAGGGCCGGGGCGAGCGACTTGCTGACGGTGCCGAGCGAGACGACGTGGTCCGGGTCGAGGCCCTGCAGCGAGCCGACCGGGTCGCGGTCGTACCGGAACTCCGCGTCGTAGTCGTCTTCGATGACGAGGCCGTCGCGCCGGCGCGCCCACGCGAGCAGTTCCTGGCGGCGGTGCCCGGCGAGCACCACGCCGGTCGGCCACTGGTGCGCCGGGGTCACCAGCACGGCCCGCGCCCCGGTGCGGTCGAGCGCCTCGACGTCGAGGCCGTCTTCGTCGACCGGGACGGGCACCACGGCCAGGCCGGCGGCCGCGGCCTGGCCGGTCGTCGACCGGACGGCGCCGGGGTCCTCCAACGCCAGGGTGCCACCGCCGAGCGCTCGCAGGACCAGTCCGAGGGCCTGCGCCATCCCGGTGCAGACGACGACCTGCCCGGCCGAGGCCGCGACCGCCCGCACCCGGCGCAGGTACGCCGCGAGCACCTCCCGCAGCTGCCGTTCGCCGATCGGGTCGCCGTAGTCGAACGCGGTGTTCGGCGCGGTGCGGCAGACCTCGCGGATCGCCCACGCCCAGTCCTCGCGGGGCGCCAGGCGGAGATCGGGCACGCCGTGGCGGAAGTCGGCGATCGCGGGCCGCGGCGGCGTCCGCTGGCTGCGCGGAGGCGGCGTGGCGCGGCGCGCGACGGCCGCCACGCGGGTCGCCGATCCGGGCCGGCTGGTCAGGTAGCCCTCGGCCTGCAGCTGGGCGAAGCAGTCCTGGACCAGGCCACGGGACAGGCCCAGCGCGCGGGCGAGCTCGCGGGACGACGGCAGCCGCTCCCCGCCCGCGAGCCGGCCGCCGCAGATCGCGTCACGCAGTTGCCGCTCCAGCTGCGCGCGGAGTCCTTCGCCGCTCTCGCGGTCGATCGTGACCAGCAGCTCCGGACCCGAACCGGCCCACTCCACAGGCATGGAACTGGACCTTACCGGTGATCCGGTTGACTTCTAGCGTTGTCGTCATGACCGTTGACCTGCAGCTGTCCCCCCGGCTGGTGTCCCGCGCCCTGCTGGTGCGTTTCGTCTCCATCATCGGCTCGGCGATCGGCTTCTTCCTGCCGCTTTCGGTGGTGCCGCTGTTCGCGAAGCAGGCCGGCTCGGAAACCGGCGCCGGGCTCGCGACCGTCGCGTTGCTGCTCGCCACCGTGGCCGCCGAGCTGGTGACGCCGCGGCTCGTCGCCCGCGTCGGCTACCGGTGGGCGCTGAGCGTCGGACTGGTCCTGCTCGGGGTGCCGACGCTCGCCCTGACGGTCAGCGACGACCTCCGCGTGATCGTCGCGGTCAGCGTGGTGCGCGGGATCGGGTACGCCATCGCCGTCGTGGCCGGCGGGGCCGTCACCGCGCTGCTGATCCCGGCGGAGCGGAGGGGCGAGGGCCTGGCGCTCGTCGGGATCGTCGGCGGGATCCCCAGCCTGCTCGCGTTGCCGGCCGGGGTGTGGGCAGCGGCGCACTGGGGCTACGCGCCGGTGTTCGTGGTGACGACCGTGGCGACCCTGCTCGCCCTGCTGTCGGTGCCCGGCCTGCCACGCCATTCGTTCCCCGCGAAGGAAGAGGGCGTGCTGGCGGGCCTGCGCAACCCGGTGCTGACCCGGCCCGCGACGCTCTTCGCGGTGTCGGCCGCCGCGGTCGGCGTCCTGGTCACGTTCCTCCCGCTGGCCGCCGCGGACCAGCCGGCCTGGGTCGCCGCGAGCGCGTTGCTCGCCCAGCCCGCGGCGGCCACCGCGGCGCGCTGGGTCGCCGGCCGGATCGGCGACCGGCACGGGCCGGCGTGGCTGCTGACCCCGGGACTGCTGCTGTGCGCGGCGGGGATGGCGGGCATCGCCTTCACCACCACCCCGGCCGCGGTGATCGGCGGGGCGCTCGTGTTCGGCGCCGGGTTCGGCGCGCTGCAGAACGCGACGCTGTCGCTGATGTACGCCCGGGTCCCGGCCGGCGGCGAGAGCGCGGTGAGCGCGATCTGGAACGCGGCCTACGACCTCGGCATGGCGGCCGGCGCGCTGGGCGCGGGCCTGCTGATCGGCTCGGCGGGGTACCCGACGACCTTCGCGCTCACCGCCGTGGTGGTCCTCCCGGCGCTGCTGCTTGCGCGGCGCGACCGGCGTCCGTGACGGAGACTGGCCGGGTGCCCGAACTCCCCGAAGTGGAACTCGCCCGCCAGGTCCTCGCCGGCGCGCTCGGCCGGAAGATCCGCTCGGTGGACGACCACGACGACTGGGTCTGCCGCCCGCACGCCCCCGGGGACATCGCCACGGCGTTGACCGGCGGACGACTGGTGGACGCGCACCGGCGGGGCAAGACGCTGTGGTGCGAAACGGAAAGCCGGGACGGGCGGCCGGGGCCGAACCTCGGCCTGCACCTCGGGATGGCCGGGCAGCTGCGGTTCGGCGGTGCGAGCGGGCCGCCCGGGCGGGCTCGGGATCGGGTGGAGAAGCCCGAGTGGTTCCGGTTCGGGATCACCTTCGCCGACGGCGAACAGCTGCGTCTCTTCGACACCCGGCGGCTCAGCCGGGTGCGGCTCGACCCGGACCTCGACGCGCTCGGCCCCGACGCCGGGGAGATCTCGCGCCGCGACTTCGCCGAGCGCGTCGGCCGCGGGCGGGCACCGCTGAAGGCGCGGCTGCTGGACCAGTCGGTGCTGGCCGGGATCGGGAACCTGCTGGCCGACGAAACCCTGTGGCAGGCGGCGTTGTCCCCGGCGCGGCCGGTGAACGAGCTGGCCGCCGGCGACCTCGCGGACCTGCACAAGGCGTTGCGGAAGGCGTTGCGCGCGGCGATCCGCCACGGCGGCGTCCACACGGGCGAGATCATCGGCCACCGCCGGGCCGGCGACCACTGCCCCCGCTGCGGCGCGGAGATGAGCCACGGAACGGTCGGCGGCCGGTCGACCTGGTGGTGTTCGAAGGAACAGGCTTAGGGACCTCCGCGGGCGGGAGCGCATCCTGGCGGGCGGTTTTTGTCGGGGGTTGCCGGTACCGTCGCGGACATGGCAACCCTGGTCACTTTCCACGCCCACCCGGATGACGAGTGCCTCCGCACCGCGGGCGTCATGCGCAAAGCCGTCGAAGACGGGCACCGGGTCGTGCTCGTCGTCGCCACCAAGGGCGAGGTCGGCGAAGTCCCCGACGGGTTCCTCGCCGAGGGCGAGAAGCTGGAGGACCGGCGCGTCCAGGAGTCGTACGCGGCGGCGGAGATCCTCGGCGTGGAGCGCGTCGAGTTCCTCGGCTACCGCGACTCGGGGATGATGGGCGAGCCGACGAACGACGATCCGGCGTGCTTCTGGCGCGCCGACGTCGAGAAGGCGGCCGAGCAGCTCGCGGCGATCCTGCGCGAGGAGTCGGCCGACGTCCTGACGGTGTACGACGACAACGGCGACTACGGCCACCCGGACCACATCCAGGTCCACCGCGTCGGTCTCCGCGCGGCCGAGCTGGCCGGCACGAAACGCGTCTTCCAGGCGACGTTCAACCGCGAGTTCATGCAGCGCGGCTTCGAAGCGGCGGTGGCCGACGGCACGATCCCGGAGGAGGCCGCGCCGAAGCCGCCGGAGAACGTGGAGTTCGGCAAGCCGGAGGCCGAGATCACGGCGGCGGTCGACGTGGCGAAGTACGCGTCGGTCAAGCGGGCGGCGATGCGCGCGCACCCGAGCCAGATCAGCGAGGACATGTTCATGCTGGCCATGCCGGACGACGCGTTCACGTTCGCCTTCGGCACCGAGTGGTTCATCCGGTGGGGAGAAGGACCGGGCATCACGGAGACGGACCTGATGGCCGGCCTCTGAGCCCTCCCGCACTCATGATGCCCGTCCAATCACGCGAGATACCCGTCCAATCACGCGAGATCGCCCCCTGATCACGCGAGATCCGTCCCGAATCACGCGAGTCCCGGGCCCGATCACGCCAACCGACCCTCTGGGTACGCAAGCCGACGGTCCCGGTACGTGAACCGACCCTCCGGGTACGCAAGCCGACCGGCCAGGTTCGCGAAATCCGGTGCACCGCACGCGCGTGATCGAGTGCGGATCTCGTGTGATCGAAGGCGGATCTCGCGTGATTGAGTGCGGATCTCGCGTGATTGGCGGGGCATCAGGGGTCAGGCGAGGGCGGCTGTCACGTCCAGCTCGACCAGCTGGCCCGGGAAGCCGAGCTGGGCGACGCCCAGCAACGTGCTCGCCGACGTGAACGCCGGGCCGATCTCCGACGCCGTGAGCCGGTCCCACACCGCCGAGAGCGTCTCGCGGTCGTCGGTCACCACGTAGATCACCGTGCGGACCACGTCCGCCGGCGTGGCGCCCGCGAACGCCAGCGCGGCCGCCGTGTTGGCCACCACCTGGTCGGTCTGCTCGAGGACACCGCCGTCGACGAGCGTGCCGTCCGCCACCAGCGGGCACTGCCCGGCCAGGTACACCGTGCGGCCCGGCGAGGTCGTCGTCACGTGGTGGTAGCCCGGTGGCGTGTGCAGACCGGGCGGGTTCTGCCGTTCAATGGTCACGAACCCCATCTTCACCGGGCGGGCAAGCGAAATCCCTGGGAGGGCGACGTGCACCGGACCATCGACTGGGCGGACGGCGCGATCGTCGTCGTCGACCAGACCGCGCTGCCCGCCGAACTGCGGCTGCTCGAACTCCGGACCGTCGGCGAACTGGTCGACGCCATCAAGCGGCTCGCCGTCCGCGGCGCGCCCGCGCTCGGCGCCGCCGGGGCGCTCGGCGTGGCGCTGTCCGTCCACCGGAACGGCGATGTCCGGGCCGACGCCGAGCTCATCGCGCACGCGCGTCCCACCGCCGTCAACCTCGCCTGGGGTGTCGAGCGCGCGCTCGGGAAACTCGGCCAGGGCGGAGACGCCGTGCTCGCCGAAGCGCTGGCCCTGCTCGACGAGGACGAACGGCTCAACGAGACCGCCTCGGCGCACGCCGCCGAGATCGTGCTGGCAGAGTGCCCGCGCCGCCCGCTGCGGCTGCTGAGCCACTGCAACGCCGGACGCCTGGCCACCGTCGGCTGGGGCAGTGCGCTCGGCGTCGTCTGGCACCTGCACGAACGCGGGCTCGTCGAGGAAGTGCTCGTCGACGAGACGCGCCCGCTGCTGCAGGGCGCCCGGCTGACGGCGTGGGAGCTCGCGCAGGCGAACGTCCCCTACCGCGTCCAGCCCGACAGCGCGGCCGCCGCCGCGATGGCCCGCGGCATGGTCGACTGCGTGCTCGTCGGCGCCGACCGGATCGCCGCGAACGGCGACGTCGCCAACAAGATCGGCACCTACGGGCTCGCCATCGCGGCGCAACACCACGGCGTGCCGTTCGTCGTGGTCGCCCCTTCGTCCACAGTGGACAGCAAGCTCGCCGACGGCGCGGGCATCACCATCGAGGAACGCGACGCCGGCGAGCTCACCGAACACACGCCGGAAGGCACGCGGGCCTTCAACCCCGCCTTCGACGTCACCCCGTTCGCCCTGGTCACGGCCGTGGTCACCGAACACGGCCGCTACCGCCCCTGACTCAGCAGCCCTGTCGTCCGCTGCTGATCTGGTACCGGTAGCCGTTCCAGTCGATGTAACCGACCGCGGCCACGCACCGGCTGGCGGTGCCGGTGACCCCCCGGGGCCCCGCGTAGTAGGCGTAGTTGCCCAGATCCGCGGTGGACGACCGGTCGATCGTGCACGGCTGGCCTTCGCCGCTGGACTCGAGGCAGCGATACGCCCGGACGTAGGTCGGCGCGGCCACGCCGACTGCCGCACCCCGGTGGTAGAAGCACGCGCTGTTCGTTCCGCCGTCGGTGGAGTTGTAGTAGATCGTCAACTCACCGATGCCGGCGATGCTGTCGTCGTAGCTGATCGTTCCCGAGCACGACACCGCCGCGCTCGCCGGCGCCGCCGAGACGAATCCCGTGATCAGCATCTTCCGCGCCGCCGGTTGAGCGGTCGCCGGCGAGAACCCCCGAATGGCCGAAGCCGGGCAGGCTACGGACGCGGCCCGATCTCGCGGCCGCCGTCGGTCACCCTGATCGCCATCGCCGGGCAGGAGTCCGCCGCGTCGAGCACCGTCTCGTCGGCCTCGACCGACGAGGTCAGCGTGTGCGCCACCGCGCTGTCCAGCGCGAACACCTCCGGCACCAGCGCGGCGCACATGCCCGAGCCGATGCAGGTGTGCTCGTCGATCTCCACGTCCCAGCTCATGGTCACCATCCGATCGGCATCGACCGCGGTCCGCGGACGATCATCTGCGTCTTCCACACGATATCGCCGGCCAGGTGCAGGCCCGGCAGCTCGGTGACCAACGCGCGCAGCGCCTCCTGCAGCTCCAGCCGGGCCAGCGGCGCGCCGAGGCAGTGGTGGACGCCGTGGCCGAAGCCGAGGTGGTGGGTGTCCCCGCGGTCGAACCGCAGCTTGTCGGCGTCGTCGAACTGCAGCGCGTCGCGGTTGGCGGCGCCGACCGCGACCAGCACCGGCTCCCCCGCCCGCACCAGCACGTCGCCGACCTGGACGTCTTCGGTGGCGTAGCGCGGGAACGCGGCGCCGGCACCGAGCGGCACGAACCGCATCAGCTCCTCGACCGCGGCCGGCACCAGGTCCGGGTCGGCGCACAGCCGCTCCCAGTGCTCGTGCTGGTCCAGCAGCGCGTAGACGAAGTTCGGGATCTGGCTCGCCGTCGTCTCGTGCCCGGCGACGAGGATGCCGACGCACAGGTCGACCAGCTCCAGCTCGGTCAGCCGGTCCCGGACGTCGCGGGCCTCGATCAGCGCCGTCATCAGGTCGTCCTGCGGCCGCGCACGGTGTTCGGCGATCAGGCCGCGCATGTAGTCCCGCAGCTCTTCGCGGTTGCGCTCGAACTCCGCCATCGTCAGCCCGCTGGTCGACAGCGCCGCGTCGCTCCACACGCGGAACTTCGGCCGGTCGGCGACCGGGACGCCGAGCAGCTCGCAGATCACCGCGACCGGGATCGGCAACGCGTAGGCGTCGACGAGGTCGGCGGGCGGGCCGGCCGCCTTCATGTCCGCGATCAGGCCCGCGGCCAGCGAAGCGACGCGCGGGCGCAGCTGCTCGACCCGGCGCACGGTGAACGCCTTGGCGACCAGCGTCCGCAGCCGCGTGTGGTCCGGCGGGTCCATCTGCAGGATGCCGCCGTCCTGCACCACGGGCACGCTGCGGGGCGCGTCCTTTTCCTTTTCCATCGCGCGCGAGAACCGGCGGTCGCCGAGCACCAGCCGGGCGTCGGCGTAGCGGGCGGCCAGCCAGGCCGGCTCCCCGTAGGGCAGCTTCACCCGGACCATGCCCTCGGCGGCGCGGGCGGCGGCGTAGGCCTCGTCGAGGTCGAGCCCGGCTTCCTCGTTGAAGGGGTAGGAGAGCGGTTCGGCGTGCGTGGCGGTCATGCGGAAGAACCCCCTGTGCTCCGATTGTAAGCAGCTGCTTACAACGCTACACAGTTTCTTCCCGCCTGTCACGATCCGCCATTGCCCAGTCACCGAACCCTAGGTTACGGTGACCTAGGTGTGGATCGAGATCCTTCTGCTGTCCAAGCTGGCCACCGAGCCGATGCACGGGTACGAGCTGCGCAAGGCGGTGGAGGCGTCGACGGGCCACACCTTGTCGAACAACTCGCTGTACCCGACGCTGCGGCGCTTCGTCGACGCGGGCGCGGTGAGCCGCAGCGCGGAGGAACAGGAGGCCAAGCCGCCGCGGCACGTCTACACGATCACCGACGTCGGGCGCGAACTGCTGCACGACCTGCTCGCCGACCTCCCGCCCGAGCTGGCGCTCAACGAACCGGAGTTCCTGGCTCGCGTCGGGAACTTCGCGTGGCTGCGCCCCGCGGAGCGAGCCCGCGTGCTCGAGATCCGCAAGAGCGCCCTGCTCACCGAGCAGGCACGGCTCACCGCGCTGGCCGAAGGGCAGGCCGACCCGTGGAGCCGCGCCGCGCTGCACCACGTGCTCGGGAAGTTCGACGCCGAACTCCGCTGGCTGGCCGAGCTCGAAACCGATCCGAGGGAAGACGCATGACCACCACCGAAGAGACCCCCCGCCTCCCGTTCACCCGCGCGGACGCACTCTCCATCGCCCCGGACTACGCGGCCCTCCGCGCCCGGGCGCCGATCAGCCGGGTGCTCACCCCCGCCGGCGACCCCGCCTGGCTCATCACCTCCTACGAAGAGGCCAAGGAGGTCTTCCGCGACCGCCGCTTCGGCCGGTCGCACCCGGCGCCGGAACAGGCGTCCCGGATCTCCTACGCCGCGGTGCAGAACGGCCCGAGCGGCGACTTCGAGACCGAAGAGCGCGCGCACAAGCGGATGCGCCGGATGCTGGCCCCCGCGTTTTCCGCGCCCCGCATGCGCGCCCTCGGCGACCACATCGCGGAGCTGACCGACCGCTGCCTCGACGACATGGAAGCGGCCCGCGAAGGCGGGCCCGTCGACCTGACCGACTTCCTCGCGTTCCCCCTGCCGGTGCTGGTGATCTGCGAACTGCTCGGCGTGCCGTACGCCGACCGCGAGCACTTCCGCGGCCTGTCCGAGCGGATCGCGGTGATGGACGGCGGCGAGGACGCCCAGGCGGCCATGGCGGAGTTCATGGCGTACATGACGAAGCTGGCCGACGCCAAGCGCGCCGACCCGCAACCCGACGTCATCTCCGACATGGTCGCCTTCCAGGCCGAAGACCCGACCTTCACCGAAGAAGACCTCGCCCGGATGGGCGCGGGGCTGCTGTTCGCCGGCCACGAGACGACGTCGACGCGGATCGCGATGGGCACGCTGTTCCTGCTCGCCGACACCGCCCGCCGCGACCGCTTCGCCGCCGACCCCGACGGCGAGGTGAACCAGACCGTCGAGGAGATCCTGCGGCTGACCGCGACCAGCGGCACCGGCCTGCTGCGGTACGCGCACGAGGACGTCGAGATCGCCGGGACGCGGATCATGCGCGGCGACGCCGTGCTGATCTCCAGTGACGCGGCCAACCGGGACGCGTCGGTGTTCGCCGACCCGGACGGGTTCGATCCGGACCGGACGCCGAACGTGCACCTGGCCTTCGGCACCGGCGCCCACGTCTGCATCGGCGCCAACCTCGCCCGCACCGAGCTGCGGACGGTGTTCCCCAAGCTGTTCCGCCGCTTCCCCGGCCTGCGGCTGGCCGTCGAGGTCGCCGAGATCCCGGTGCGCACCAACCGCGTGGCCGGCGGCGTCGAGCGCGTTCCGGTGGAGTGGTGAGCGTGAAGATCACCGTCGACGCGGGAAGCTGCGTCTCGTCCGGCCAGTGCGTGCTGCTGGCCCCGGAAACGTTCGACCAGAACGAGGACGACGGCACGGTCGTGCTCCTCGCCGAGGAGCCGCCGGCCGGCCAGGAGGACGCGGTCCGGCAGGCGGAGCTCACCTGCCCGGCCGCCGCGATCCGCGTTTCCGGCGCGTAAGCCGCCGCGTTCCGGCCCGGCGGTTAACCTTCACCGATGACCGAACAGCCGGGCCGGAAGCGGGACGCGGCCGCGACGCGACAGGCGTTGCTGGACGCCGGCGCCAAGCTGTTCGCCGAGCGCGGGTTCGACCGGACGACCGTGCGGGACATCGCCGACCTCGCCGGGGTCAACCAGGCGCTGCTCTTCCGCTACTTCGGCAGCAAGGAAGCGCTGTTCGAGGAGGTCATCGCCCGCAGCGGGCGCGAGCACCTGGAAAGCCACCCGGCGGAGCGGCTGCTCAGCGCGTCGCTGCGCAGCATGCTCGAACCGGGCGGCGACCGGAACCGGACGCTGGAGACGTACCTGCGTTCGTCGGGCAGCGGCGACGTCGGGGCGGTGCTGCGCGCGGAGATCGGCGACGAATACGCCCGGATCCTGGCCACGCTGACCGACGCCCCGGACGCCGAACTGCGCGCCGACCTCGCGCTGGCCTGGCTGATGGGCATCGGGGTGGTCCGCGAGCTCACCGGCAAGCAGCCGCTGGCCGGTGCCGACCCCGACGACATCGTCCGGCTCGTCCTCACCGCCGTCCGGACGCTGCTGGAACGCGCCGAGTGATCACGGGAGCGCCCGGCGCAGCAGTTCCGCCAGGTGCACCGGCGTCCGGCCCGACTCCTGGGCGATCTGCGTCCGGCAGCTGAAGCCGTCCGACACCACCACCGTGTCCGGGGCGGCCGCGCGGATCGCCGGCAGCATCCGGTCCTCCGCCACCGCCTTCGAGACGTCGTAGTGGCCGCGCTCGAAGCCGAAGTTGCCCGCCAGGCCGCAGCAGCCCGAGTCCAGCGTGGTGTTGCGGACGCCCGCGGCCGCCAGCGCGGACTCGTCGGCGCCGAAGCCGAGGACCGCGTGCTGGTGGCAGTGCACCTGCGTGATCGCGTCGACGTCGAGCGCCGCGAACGGGATCGGGGCCCGCTCCAGCAGTTCCGCGAAGGTGAACGTCCGGGACGCCAGCAGCTCGGCTCGCGCGTCGCCGGGCATCAGCGCGGGCAGGTCGCCGCGGAACAGCGCCGTGCAGCTCGGTTCCAGGCCTGCCACCTCGTAGCCGTCCTCCAGGTACGGCGCCAGCACGGACAGCGTCCGGTCCAGGACGCGCCGCGCGACGCCGAGCTGGCCCGTCGACACCCAGGTCAGTCCACAGCAGACTCCGCGGTCCGGCAGCACGACGTCGTACCCGGCCGCGGTGAGCACCTCGTGGGCGGCATCGAGCACCGAAGGTGTCAGATAGTTGTTGAACGAATCCGGCCACAGCACCACGCGCCGCTCCCCCGAGGCCCGACGCCGGAGATCCGCGCGCGACGACGTGAACGGGGCAGGAGCGAACGACGGCAGGGCACGTTCCGGCGCGATCCCGCCGAGCCGTTTCACCAAGCCCGCCAACCGGGACCGTCCCACAAGATTGGCCACGCGCGGAGCGACGGCGCTCAGCCGCAGCCACAGCGGCAGCCAGCCCATCGAGTAGTGGGACGCCGGGCGCAGCCGCCGCCGGTAGTGCTGGTGCAGGAACTCGGCCTTGTACGTCGCCATGTCGACGTCGACCGGGCAGTCCGACAGGCATCCCTTGCAGGAAAGGCACAAGTCGAGCGCCTCGCGAACCTCGGTGGACCGCCAGCCGTCCTTGACGACTTCGCCGTTGATCATCTCCGCGAGCAGGTGGGCGCGGCCGCGCGTCGAGTGCTTCTCTTCGCGCGTGGCCCGGTAGCTCGGGCACATCACACCGCCACCGCTGGTGTTGCGGCACTTCCCCACGCCGACGCAGCGCCGCATGGCCTGGCCGAAACTCCCCCGGTCCTCGGGATACCCGAGGAACACACTGTCCTCAAAGGACTTCGAAGTGGCCCGCACGCGCAGGTCCGCGTCGACCGGCCGCGGCGCCACCAGGATGCCGGGGTTCATCCGCCCGGCCGGGTCGAAGATCGCCTTGAACCGGGCGAAGACGCCGAGCATCTCCGGGCTGTACATGCGGGACAGCAGCTCCGACCGCGCCTGGCCGTCGCCGTGCTCGCCGGACAGCGAGCCGCCGTGCGCCGCGACGAGGTCCGCCGCCGCCTCCAGGAACCGCCGGAAGTCCGCGATCCCGCCAGAAGACAGCAGGTCGAAGTCCAGCCGCAGGTGCAGGCAGCCCTCGCCGTAGTGCCCGTAGACGACGCTGCGACGCCCGTGCGCGCGCATGAGGTCCTTGAACTCGCGCAGGTACGCGCCGAGCCGCTCGGGCGGGACGGCGGCGTCTTCCCAGCCGGGCCAGGCTTCCGATCCGTCGGCGAGCCGCGTCGCGAGCCCCGCGCCTTCCTCCCGGATGCGCCAGAGCCCGCGTTGCGCGGCCGGGTCGTCGACGATCGCGAAGCCCGTCAGGTCCAGTGACGCGGCCAGTTCCCGCGCCCGCGCAGCCGGGTCGTCGCCGGCCAGCTCGACGAAGAGCCACGCGCCGCCCGGCGGCAGGTCGCCGGCGCGGCCGGGGAGCATCGCGACGAGTTCGGCGTCCACGCCTTCGACGGTCAGCGGCGACCACGGCAGGATCGCCGGGACCGCGTCGGCCGCCGCGATGTCGGAGGAAAAGCCGAGTACGGCCAGCACCCGCTCGCGGGGCAGCTCGGCCAGCGAAACGGTCGCTTCGAGGATGGTCACGCAGGTGCCCTCGCTGCCGACGAGCGCCTTGGCGACGTCGAAGCCGTTTTCCGGCAACAGGTGTTCCAGGCCGTAGCCGGACACGCGACGCGGCCACGTCGAGAGTTCCTTGCGCAGCAACGCCAGGTTGTCGCGCACCAGCACGCGCAGCTCGTCGAAGATCCGGCCCTCGGCAGGTTCGTCCGGGCCGACCCGCAGCCGCGTGCCGTCGTAGAGCAGGACCTCCAGCGAACGGACGACGTCGACCGTGCGCCCCCACGCCACCGAGTGCGAGCCGCACGCGTTGTTGCCGATCATCCCGCCGAGCGTGCAGCGGCTGTGCGTCGACGGGTCCGGGCCGAACCGCAGGCCGTGCGGGGCCGCGACCGCCTGCAGGTCGTCGAGCACCGTCCCGGGCAGCACGCGCGCGAGCCGCGTGGACGGGTCCAGCGAGAGCACCCCGCCGAGGTGGCGCGAGGTGTCGATCACCAGCCCCGGGCCGCACGCGTTCCCGGCGACGCTCGTCCCGCCGCCCCGGGCGATCACCGGCAGGTCACGATCGCGAGCGGCGGCGACCGCCGCGACTACGTCGTCGACCGTCCGCGGCAGCACCACGCCGCGGGGCACGTGCCGGTAGTTGGACGCGTCGGTCGTGTACAGCGCGAGCGTGGCGGCGTCGGTGAGGATCTCCACGTCCCCATTCAAGTCGACCGGCGGCCTTCGTACCTCTCCAGCCGGGTATGTCCGGAACCACACTCCGTGTGCCATCGTGATCGAGTGACGGCCAAGGAGCACGTTGCCGAGTACAGCGCGGTGCTGGCCGAGCAGCTGCTCGGCACGCTCGACCGGATCGGGAAGGCCGGCGAAGCCGGGCTGCTGTGAGATCCTCGGCCGGGTGACGATCGATCTGCACGCGCACAGCACGGCCTCCGACGGGACGACGCCGCCCGCTTCGCTGCCGCAGCTGGCCGCCGAAGCCGGGCTGACGGTGCTCGCCCTCACCGACCACGACACCTTCGCGGGTCTGGCCACGGCCACCGCAGCCGCTTCCGACGTCGAAATCGTGCCCGGCGTCGAGATCTCCTGCCGCCTGGACGACGCCGAGGTGCACCTGCTCGGCCTCTTCGTCGACCCGCTGTTCGCCCCGCTGGCGGACGAGCTGGAGCTGATCCGCACCGACCGCCGTCGTCGCGGGGTCCGGATGGTCGAGCGCTGCCGGGAGCTGGGCGCGCCGATCACCCTGGCGCAGGTCGAGGCGATCGCCGCGGGCGCGCCGCTGGGCCGCCCGCACATCGCCGCGGCGCTGGCCGCGGCCGGCATCACCGACGCCTTCACGGCCGACTGGATCGCCGACGGCGGCCGGGCGGACGTGCCCAAGCACGTGTTGTCCACTGTGGACGCGATCGGGCTGGTCCGCGCGGCCGGGGGCGTCGCGGTGCTGGCCCACCCGCGGTCGGTGAAGCGGCGCGCGTCGGTCTCGGACCCGCAGCTGGCCGCGCTGGCCTCCGCGGGACTCGCCGGAGTCGAAGCGGACCACCCGGAGCAGCCGCCGGAGGTCCGCGACCGGCTGCGGGAAGTGGCCGCCGACCTGGGGTTGCTCGCCACGGGGTCCAGCGACTTCCACGGTGACCGCAAGCCCGTCCGCCTCGGCGAGCACACGACCTCGCCCGAGGTGTTCGCCGCGCTCCGGGAGTACATGGCACCGCACCGGAAGTGAATCTTTGCCCGACCGGGATCGGGCGCCGATTTCCTGATCGGATTCCGCACGTCGATCGATTCCGGGACCTGCGGAAGACGACGCTTGAACCGCTCCCGTAGGGGTACCCGGGGTTCACCCCGGAACGGGCGCGACACACCCCCCTACGTGGACCCCTGAAATACCCGGGTTCGCACGCTCGGAGGCGGAAACTGTCGGTGAAGGGGCGTCTAATGAGCACGACGGGAAGGAGGCGCCGCCATGATCACCGAATTGAACCATCGTGAGCGGGCCACATTGAGAGCCGTGGCCGGGGGCCACGCCGAGATCAGCTGCAGCTGCGAGCCCGACCTCTTCATCGACGGCCTGAGCTGCTGCGACCAGTCCACCGTGCACCGCCTCGCGCGGCTCGGCCTGATCGCACCCGCACATCCCGGCAAGTGCGGCGAACGCGTACCCGCGCTGCTCACCGACGCCGGCTCGCGGGCGCTGGGCGAGGTCCTCGCCGCCGCCGCGTAAACAGTTGCCACACACTGGGGTCACTGACAGCATCACCCGATGCACGTATTCCTCGAAACCGAGCGGCTGATCCTCCGCCGGTTCACCGAGAACGACGCCGACGCACTCTTCGAGCTCTACGACGACCCGGCCGTGATGAAGTACCTCAATGGGGGACAGCCGGCGGACCGCACCGAGATCGTCACGCTGGATCTCCCCGCGTTCCTCGGTTACTACGAGCGTTTCCCCGGTTACGGGTTCTGGGCGGCGATCGAGAAGAGCACCGGCGATTTCCTGGGGTGGTTCCATTTCCGCCCGCGCCCGCACGACCCACCGGACGAGCCCGATCTCGGCTACCGGCTGCACCGTAAGGCGTGGGGCAAGGGCTACGGCACCGAAGGCTCGGCGGCACTGCTCGCGAAGGGCTTCACCGAACTGGGGGTCCGCCGGGTGAGCGCGTCCACCATGACGGTGAACAAGGGGTCACGACGCGTGATGGAAAAACTGGGGATGCGGTTCATCCGCACGTACTTCGAGGAGTTCCCGGAGCACGAGCGCGCTCCGGGCAGCGAACACGGCGAAGTCGAGTACGGCATCACCCGCGAGGAGTGGTCTGCCGCGGCCCGGTCGTGAGTGAGAAACAGTGTTAGAACACTGTTTCTCACTCACGAGGGGTCAGCGGTAGACCTCGAACTCGTAGATCCGCGACGCACCGTTGCCGTCGTTGGCCGGGGTGGTGACGTTCAGCTTCACGTACCGGGCCGAGCGAGTCGCGATCGGGTGATAGGTGCGGCTCGCCCGTGACCCGGTCACGGACACGACGGTCGTCCACGCCGAGCCGTCGGCCGACGTCTGGATCGTGAACGCGCCGGTGTTCCAGCCCGTGGTCTCCCCGCCGAGGCCGGCGTGCTCGACCACGAACGAGGACACGTTCTGCGCCGACCCGAGGTCCACCTGCAGGTACTTCGTCGCGGCGGCGGTGCAGAACTTGCTGTTGTTCGCGAGGCTGCCGTCGACGGCCTTGTCCGCGGACTCGGCCGAGGCGCAGGCCGCCGAGCCCGTGGCCGCCTTGCCCCGGGCCAGGTTCGCACCCAGGTCCGGCGCGGCCGGCGGCGGCGTGAACCCGTCGTTGTACGACGGCGGGACGTCGGACGCGCTCGTGCCCCAGGCGCTCGGCGACGAGCCCATCGCGTACCCCAGCGTCGACGCGCCCGCGATGTCGCCGTAGCGGATCCACGACTTCGTCGTCGACACGCCGTTGACGCTCACGCTCTGCACGTACTGGGCGCCCTGGCCCGCCCCGCTGCCGGTGATCTGGATCGTTCCGGACGGCCGGACGATCGAGGCCGCCGGGAACAGCGGGCCGTGCAGGGCGAGGACGTCCGCACCCGGCGTCGCCGGGTACATCCCCAGCGCGGCGAAGACGTACCACGCCGAGGTGGCGCCGAGGTCGTCGTTGCCGGGCAGGCCGCCGGGGCCGGTGGTGAACGACTCGTTCATCACCCGCCGCACCGCGGCGCTGGTGCCCTGCGGGTGGGCGGCGTAGTTGTACGCCCACGGCACGCCGTGCTCGGGCTCGTTGCCGATGTAGAAGTACGGCTGGGTGAGCCCGCCGTTGAGCTGGGTGAAGTGGTGGTCCAGCCGCTGGACCGCGGTCTGCCGGCCGCCCATCAGGTTGATCACGCCCTGGTAGTTGTAGGGCACCATCCAGGTGTACTGCGACGGGTTGCCCTCGGTGTAGCCGCTGTTGCTCGACGGCACCACCGGCCACGCCCACGTGCCGGTGCTGCCGCGCGGCTGGACGTAGCCGGAGTCGGTGCCGAACACGTTCTGCCACCACTGGGCACGCTGCATGTACGTGGTGTACTTCGCCGTGTCGCCGACCGCCTTCGCGAATTGCGCCACCGCGAAGTCGGACGCCGAGTACTCGAGCGAGTCCGACGGGTCTTCGTAGACGTAGTGCCGGCTGAGGTAGCCGCTTTCCCGGCCGCGGATCGCCTGCCCCTGCGTGGTGCCGCCGCTCGCGCTCTTGTCCATCAGCGTCAGCGCCGCCGCGGTGTCGAAGCCGCGGACCCCGAAGGCGTACATGCTGCCGACGATGATCGGTCCCGGGTCACCGGTCATCACGAAGTGCTCGTTGCTGTTGTGCGACCACTTGGGCAGCAGGCCGCCCTGCTGGCCGTCCAGCACCATCGACTTCGCGATGTCGCTCGCCTCGTTCGGCGCGACCAGCCCGATCAGCGCGGCCCACGAGCGGTAGATGTCCCAGCCGGAGTAGTTCTGGTAGACGGTGTGGGACGCGGTGTGCACCGCCTGGTCGAACCCGCGGTACTGGCCGTTCGTGTCGCTGGCGATGTTCGGGTTCTGGAAGACGTGGTACAGCGCCGTGTAGAACTTCTGCAGGTCCGCCGCGGCCCCGCCGGTCACCTGGACGCGGTTGAGGACGGTGTTCCAGCTCGTGTCGGCCGCGGCCCGGATCCCGGCGAAGTCGAAACCGGGGTTCTCGGCGGCGAGGTTCGCCTGCGCGTTGGCCAGGCTGACGAAGGAGATACCCACCTTCGCCTGCACGGTCGTGGTGCTCGAAGTGTCGAAGGTGACGTACCCGCCGGAGTTCGTGCCGCTGGTGCTCGCCGACCCGGCGCTGACGGTGCCGCCGAGCCAGGTGCCGAACCCGCTGGGCGCGCGGTCGAACTGGATGACGTAGTAGATCTGGTAGGTCTTCGACGAGCCGCAGAACCCGCCGCCGGTGACCGAACCGGTGAGCTGGCTGCCACTGATGCTGATCGACCCGCTGCGGCTGCCGGTGGCGCTGCGGCCGGTGTTGACGAGCAGCCGCGCGGACGTCGTGTTCGGGTAGGTCAGCTTCATGAAGCCGGACCGCTGGGTGGCCGAAAGCTCGACGGTCGTGTTGTAGGTGTCGAGCTTGTTCTTGTAGTAGCCGGGCGCGGCCGCCTCGTTCGCCTTGGTGTAGTGGCCCGCGTACCCGGTCCAGCCGGTGCCCGGCGAGGTGCCGATCGCGCCGGTGATCGGGAGCAGGCCGAGGTCTTCGTTGTTGGCGCAGCCGGCACCGTTGAAGTGGGTGAGGCTGAATTCCTCGATGCCGGTGTCGCTGTAGCGGTACCCGGACGGCGATGCGGTCGGGGTGTCCGGGCTGAACTGGACCATGCCGAACGGCACGACCGCGCCCGGGTAGGTGCTGCCGCCGGCCCCGCCGGGCACCGGGTTGGGCGAGTTGCTGTTGTCGGTGCCGATGAAGGGGTTCACGTACTGCGTGAGGGCGAGCGTCGCGGCGCCGGCGGGCGGGGCGGCGAGCCCCGCCCCCAGGAAAACCGCGGCGAGCAAAGCCCCGCGCACCCGTCTGACCAATGGTCTGGACATGACCCTTCCTCTCCTTGTCGCACCTTTCCGCCGGGCGACAACGTTGTCGGGCAAGCAGAACGAGTGATGACAACGTTGTCAGCGCGGCTCGTGCCGCGCCGGCAACGTTCAGGGGATCGAAGTAGTACCGGAACTCGGTGGCAGGACATGGTGCCACGGAAGGGACCGTCCGCGGAAGCGCCGAAAGTTCGTTGCACGCCAACCGAATCCGGGGACCGGACCACTCACCGCCGGTGGACCACCCAGTGGTCGCCGAGCGCGGTCGTCGTCGCCTCGCCGTTCGTCAGGTCGGCCAGCCAGCCGTGGAACGCGTCAGTCTCGCCCGGCGCCAGGCCGATCTCGAAGCGGGCCAGCTCGTCGAAGCGGGTCGCATGGAGCACGTACGAAGATGCGCGCAGGTCGTTCTCCAGCCGGCCCGCGCGGTCGTAGCTCACCGCCACCTCGACCAGGCTGAGACGCCGGTGTTCTAGTACACCAACAACTTCCACAGCGTCCGAAACGGACTGACCGTACGCCCGGATCAAACCGCCCGCCCCCAGCAGGACTCCCCCGAAGTACCGCGTCACCACCGCGACCGTGTCGGTCAGCTCACGGCGGCGCAGCACTTCCAGCATCGGCGTGCCCGCGGTCCCGGCCGGCTCACCGTCGTCACTGGACCTCCGGGTTCGCCCATCCGGCCCCAAAACGAAGGCGTGACAGTGGTGTCTCGCACCCGGGTCCGCGCGGCGGCGGGCCGCGATGAACGCGCGCGCGGCCTCTTCCGACGTCACCGGAGCGAGCGCGCAGAGGAACCGGGAGCGCTTGATCTCGATCTCGTGGACACCCTCGCGAGCCACGGAGAGATAACGATCAGTCATCGGGCCAGTCCGCCATGCACCCAGCTTGCCACTGCGGAGCGGGGGTCCGACAGCCGCCCTGGACCACTTCGGACGGACGTTTCCGCAGGTCAGCGACACAGTAGCCCGCTCTGCGGGAGATCCAGCCCGGCATATGGGACTACCCCGGGCCTCGTCAACGCAAGCGTGGCATTTCCCACCCGGGCGCAACGACGTATGTCGATAACAGCGAATTCACACTATCGTCATAAGACCCGGCGAACCCGGGAGTAACACCGCGCGCTCCGGACGGCCCCCACCACTGTGGCCGGCCTGTGCGCGCTCGCAGCACCCGACATGTTCGGCTGCCCAGTGTTGTGCGGCCTCCCAGATGACGCGTTCCGGGCGTGACGCCCGGCCGATACCTCGCGGCATCTTGCACTTCGAGCAGAACGACAACTGTTCTCGACTGACCATCGCGGTACCGGACCACTTCGTTAACCGGTTCAGCAACGAACCACTCGATGGAGTGAGTACCGGTCGCGCCAACGCCTTGGGAGGCGGCCAGCCGTGACCCACCGTGCCAGTTCCCTGCCCCCGTCGCGGGAGCAGCTCAGCAACGCCGAGGCCGAGGGCCTCTACCGGAGCGACTACGAACACGACGCCTGCGGTGTCGCCTTCGTCGCCGACCTGACCGGGCGCCGAGATCACGCGATCGTCGCCAAGGCCCTGGTCGCGTTGCGCAACCTGGAACATCGCGGGGCTCGTGGCGCCGAACCGGACACCGGCGACGGCGCCGGCCTGCTGATCCAGATCCCGGACGAGTTCTACCGCGCGGTCGTGGACTTCGAGCTCCCCGAGCCGGGTGCCTACGCCGTCGGCACGGCTTTCCTGCCGCAGGACGAAAAGCGCCGCGGCCGGGCCATGACGACCATCGAGCGGATCGCCGCCGAGGAGGACATGCGCGTCCTCGGCTGGCGCGAGCTGCCGGTGCACACCGAGCACTGCGGGCCGACCGCCGCCGAGACCATGCCGCACTTCACGCAGCTGTTCCTCGCCGCGCGCCGCCCGAAGCCCGAACACTCGGACCCGCTGCACATCGAGCGCAGCGCGTTCTGCGTCCGCAAGCGCGCCGAGCACGAACTCGTCGAAGACGACGTTTACTTCCCGTCGCTGTCCTCGCGCACGATCGTCTACAAAGGAATGCTCACCGAGCCGCAGGTCGAGCGGTTCTTCGCCGACCTGACCGACGAGCGCGTCACGAGCGCCATCGGCCTGGTGCACTCCCGCTTCTCCACCAACACGTTCCCGTCGTGGCCGCTGGCCCACCCGTACCGGTACGTGGCGCACAACGGCGAGATCAACACGTTGCGCGGCAACCGCAACTGGATGGACGCCCGCGAGGCGCTGCTGGAGACCGACCTGATCCCGGGCGACCTCAAGCGCGTCTACCCGGTGATCACCCGCGGCGCCAGCGACTCGGCGAGCTTCGACGAGGTCCTGGAGCTGCTCCACCTCGGCGGCCGCTCGCTGCCCCACGCCGTCCTGATGATGATCCCGGAGGCCTGGGAGAACCACCAGGAAATGGACCCCGCGCGGCGCGCGTTCTACGAGTTCCACTCGACGCTGATGGAGCCGTGGGACGGCCCGGCGCTGGTCGCCTTCACCGACGGCAGCCAGATCGGCGCGGTGCTCGACCGCAACGGCCTGCGCCCCGGCCGCTACTGGGTGACCGACGACGGCCTCGTCGTGCTCGCCTCCGAGGTCGGCGTGCTGGACATCGACCCGGCGACGATCGTCCGGAAGGGACGCCTCGAGCCCGGCCGGATGTTCCTCGTGGACACCGTCGAAGGCCGGATCGTCGAGGACGAAGAGGTCAAGACCGAGCTGGCCACCGCCCACCCGTACGACGAGTGGGTCGAGGCCGGCCTGCTGCACCTGGAGGACCTGCCGGAGCGTGACCGCGAAGTCCCGCTGCACGCCGCGCTCGTCCGCCGTCAGCAGGCGTTCGGCTACACCGAGGAAGAGCTCGAAGCCATCCTCGAGCCGATGGCCCGCACCGGCGCGGAGCCGATCGGCTCGATGGGCAACGACTCGCCGATCGCGACGCTCTCCAGCCGCCCGCGGCTGATCTTCGACTACTTCATCCAGCTGTTCGCCCAGGTGACCAACCCGCCGCTGGACGCCATCCGCGAGGAGCTCGTCACCGCGCTCGGCACCCAGATCGGCTCCGAGCCGAACCTGCTGGTCGGCGACGCGTCGTCGTGCCGCCGGATCGCGCTGCCGTTCCCGGTCCTCGACAACGACCAGCTCGCCAAGCTGGTGCACGTCAACGACGACGGTGACCTGCCGGAGTTCCAGGCGGTCACCGTGCTCGGCCGGTACAACGTGCACGGCGGCGGCGAGGCGCTCATCAAGCGCCTCGACGAGATCCGCGCCGAAGTCTCCGAGGCGATCGAGGACGGCGCGCGGCTGATCGTGCTGTCCGACCGCGGCGTCGACGAGAACCACGCGCCGATCCCCTCGCTGCTGCTGACCGGCGCGGTGCACCACCACCTCGTCCGCGAGAAGACGCGCACGCAGGTCGGCCTCATCGTCGAGGCCGGCGACGCGCGCGAGGTGCACCACATCGCCCTGCTGATCGGCTACGGCGTCGCCGCGGTGAACCCGTACCTGGCGATGGCGACGGTCGAGGAAATGGCCCACCAGGGCCTGATCCCGGGCGTGACGCCGAAGCAGGCGACGCAGAACCTGATCAAGGCGCTCGGCAAGGGCGTCCGCAAGACGATGTCGAAGATGGGCGTTTCGACCGTCGCGTCCTACACCGGCGCGCAGATCTTCGAAGCGATCGGGCTCGGCGAAGAGGTCATCGAGAACTGCTTCACCGGCACGACGTCCCGCCTCGGCGGCGTCGGCTTCGACACACTCGCCGACGAGGTCGCGAAGCGGCACAAGTACGCCTTCCCGGCCGACGGCTTCCGCGCCGCCCACCGCGAGCTGGAGACCGGCGCGGACTACCAGTGGCGCCGCGAAGGCGAACCGCACCTGTTCAACCCGCAGACGGTGTTCAAGCTCCAGCACTCCACGCGGTCCGGGAAGTACGAGATCTTCAAGGAGTACACGAAGGCCGTCGACGACCAGGCCGAGAAGCTGCTGACGCTGCGCGGGCTGTTCGACTTCAAGTACGGCAAGCGCGCGCCGGTGCCGATCGAGGAGGTCGAGCCGGTCTCGGAGATCGTCAAGCGGTTCGCCACCGGTGCGATCTCCTACGGCTCGATCTCCATGGAGATGCACCAGACCCTCGCCATCGCGATGAACCGCCTCGGCGGGAAGTCGAACACCGGTGAGGGCGGCGAAGACGCCGAGCGCCTGTACGACCCGGAGCGGCGAAGCGCCGTGAAACAGGTCGCGTCCGGCCGGTTCGGCGTCACGAGCGAGTACCTCGTCAACGCCGACGACATCCAGATCAAGATGGCGCAGGGCGCGAAGCCCGGCGAAGGCGGGCAGCTGCCCGGCGCGAAGGTGTACCCGTGGATCGCGAAGACGCGGTTCTCGACGCCGGGCGTCGGCCTCATTTCGCCGCCGCCGCACCACGACATCTATTCGATCGAGGACCTCGCCCAGCTGATCCACGACCTGAAGAACGCCAACCCGAGCGCGCGCATCCACGTGAAGCTCGTGTCCGAGGTCGGCGTCGGCACGGTGGCCGCGGGCGTTTCGAAGGCGCACGCCGACGTCGTGCTCATCTCGGGCCACGACGGCGGGACGGGCGCGTCGCCGCTGTCGTCCATCAAGCACGCGGGCGGCCCGTGGGAGCTCGGCCTGGCCGAGACGCAGCAGACGCTGCTGGCCAACCGGCTGCGCGACCGGATCGTGGTGCAGACCGACGGCCAGCTCAAGACCGGCCGGGACGTCATCATCGCGGCGCTGCTCGGCGCCGAGGAGTTCGGCTTCGCGACCGCGCCGCTGGTGGTCTCGGGCTGCATCATGATGCGCGTCTGCCACCTCGACACGTGTCCGGTGGGCGTCGCGACGCAGAACCCGAAGCTGCGCGAAAAGTTCAGCGGCAAGGCCGAATACGTCGTCAACTTCTTCGAGTTCATCGCCCAGGAAGTGCGCGAGTACCTGGCGGAGCTGGGCTTCCGGTCCATCGCCGAAGCCGTCGGGCACGCCGAGTTCCTCGACAAGCGCAAGGCCATCGACCACTGGAAGGCGGCCGGGCTCGACCTGTCGCCGATCTTCCACGTGCCCGACATGGCCCCGGCCGGGCTGCGCCTGCAGCAGACGAAGCAGGACCACGGCCTCGAGAAGGCCCTGGACAACACGCTGATCCAGCTCGCCGAGGGCGCGTTGAACTCGGGCGACAAGGTCCGTCTGGAGCTGCCCGTCCGCAACGTCAACCGGACCGTCGGCACCATGCTCGGGTCCGAGCTGACCAAGCGGTGGGGCGGCGAAGGCCTGCCGGACGACACCATCGACGTCACCTTCACCGGGACCGCGGGCCAGTCGTTCGGCGCGTTCGTGCCGAAGGGCATCACGCTGCGGCTCTACGGCGACGGCAACGACTACGTCGGCAAGGGCCTCTCCGGCGGCCGGCTGATCGTGCGGCCCCCGCGGGACGCGCAGTACGTCGCCGAGGAGCAGATCATCGCCGGCAACGTCATCGCCTACGGCGCGACGAGCGGCGAGATCTTCATCCGCGGCAAGGTCGGCGAACGGTTCTGCGTGCGCAACTCGGGCGCGCTGGCGGTCGTCGAAGGCGTCGGCGACCACGGCGGCGAGTACATGACCGGCGGCCGGATGGTCGTGCTCGGCCCGATCGGGCGCAACTTCGCGGCCGGCATGTCCGGCGGCATCGCCTACGTGCTGGACCTGCCCGCGCACCGCGTCAACCCGGAGATGGTCGACCTCGACCCGCTCGACTCCGAGGACGCGGACTTCCTGCGCGAGACGCTGGAAAAGCACTACAACGAAACGGAATCCGCGGTCGCGCGGGAACTGCTGGCCGACTGGGACGCGGGCGTCGACCGCTTCGGGAAGGTCATGCCGAAGGACTACAAGCGCGTGCTCGCCGCCCAGGTGCAGGCCGAGCGCGACGGGCGCGACGTGAACGAGGCGATCATGGAGGCAGCTCATGGCTGATAATCGCGCAGCCAGTCATGAGTGCCGACCGGGTGCGGGTGTCCCGCAAGAAATGGAGGCCGCACATGGCTGACCCCAAGGGCTTTCTGACCACCACCCGCGAAGAGCCGAAGCGGCGTCCGGTCGATCTCCGGCTGATGGACTGGCGAGAGGTCTACGAAGACTTCGCCACGACGAAGCTGCAGAAGCAGGCCGGCCGCTGCATGGACTGCGGCATCCCGTTCTGCCACCAGGGCTGCCCGCTCGGGAACCTCATCCCGGAGTGGAACACGCTGACCTGGCGCGAGGACTGGCAGCAGGCGATCGAGCGGCTGCACGCGACCAACAACTTCCCGGAGTTCACCGGGACGCTGTGTCCGGCGCCGTGCGAAACCGCGTGCGTGCTGGGGATCAACGACGATCCCGTGACGATCAAGCGGGTCGAGATCTCGATCGTCGACCGGGCCTTCGACGAGGGCTGGGTGACACCGCAGCTGCCGGTCGCCTTGACGGGCAAGAAGGTCGCGGTCGTCGGGTCCGGCCCGTCGGGACTTGCCGCGGCGCAGCAGCTCACGCGCGCGGGCCACAGCGTCGTGGTCCTCGAGCGGGCCGACAAGATCGGCGGGCTGCTGCGCTACGGCATCCCCGAGTTCAAGATGGAGAAGTCCCGGCTCGACCGGCGCCTCGACCAGATGCGCGCCGAGGGCACGGAGTTCCGGACGTCGGTGAACGTCGGTGTGGACCTGCCGGTTTCCGAGCTTTCGGCCTACGACGCCGTCGTGCTGGCCGGTGGCGCGACCGACTGGCGCGACCTGCCGATCCCCGGCCGCGAGCTCGACGGCATCCACCAGGCCATGGAGTTCCTGCCGCCGGCCAACCGGGTCGCTTCCGGCGAACTCGAGGTCTCCCCGTTCGACGCGAAGGGCCTGGACGTCGTGGTCATCGGTGGCGGCGACACGGGCGCGGACTGCGTCGGGACGTCGCACCGCCAGGGCGCCCGTTCGGTGACGCAGCTGGAGATCATGCCCAAGCCGCCCGAGCTGCGTTCGGACGCCCACCCCTGGCCGACGTACCCGATGATCTACCGGGTGTCCTCGGCGCACGAAGAGGGCGGCGAGCGGCTCTACGCGGTGAACACGCAGGAGTTCCTGGGTGATTCGGACGGCCGCGTCCGGGCGCTGAAGCTGGTCGAGGTCCGCAACGAGGGCGGCAAGTTCGTCCCGGTGCCGGGCTCGGAACGCGAGCTGCCCGCGCAGCTCGTCCTGCTGGCCATGGGCTTCCTCGGGCCGCAGAAGCAGGGGCTGCTCGAGGACCTCGGCGTCGAGCTGGACGCGCGCGGCAACGTGGCGCGCGACAAGGCGTTCAAGACGAGCCTGGACAACGTGTTCGTGGCCGGCGACATGGGCCGCGGCCAGTCCCTGATCGTGTGGGCGATTGCGGAGGGCCGCAGCGCCGCGGCCGGCGTCGACGCCTACCTGACCGGCCGGGACGTCCTGCCCCGCCCGATCGCGCCGACGGACCGGCCGATCGCGTAAGACCCGGCGCCGGCGGAGGTGTCATCGTCGCCACCTCCGCCGGCGCTGTCCCACTTCTCAGAACCGGTAGCGGAGGATGCGCGTGCCCTGCCGGGACAGCGCGGTGCTGTGGCTCATCAGCCGGGTGGCCGCGCGCAGCGGCTGGGGGAACCCGGCGACTTCCGGGGCGCGGGCGAGCAGTTGTTCCTCGACCAGGGTCAGGCCGGCGTTCCAGGTCTCGGGGTCGTGTGGATCGTCGAAGCCCTGGGCCGCGGTGATGCCGATGGCCTTGATCGCCGGGTGGTACTTCATCGACCAGGCGGCGAAGCGGGTGTAGCCGTTGATGGCGAGTTCACCGGTCTCGAAGTGCGCGGTCAGCTCGCGGGTCATCCGCTGGAAGGTGTCGCCGGGCAGGAACGGCAGCAGGCCTTCGGCGACGATCATGGCCGGCCGGTCGCGGGGCAGCGGGTCGAGCCAGCCCGGCGTGGTCAGGTCGGCGCCGATGGGCCGGGACCGGTCCGGGACGAACTGCGGCCGCAGGGCGACGACGTCGGGGAAGTCGACGTCGTACCAGTCGACGCCGCCGGGCGGGTCGCAGCGGAGGACGCGGGTGTCGAGCCCGCACCCGAGGTCGAGCACGACGGCGTCCGGGTGGGCGGCGACGAACGCCCGGACCGCTTCGTCGAGCTTCTTGGCGCGGAGGGCGGTGCCGCAGACGAGGCTGGGCTTGAGCCGGAGCTTGGCGAAGTCGTAGTCGATCATGCCGGCGATGCCCGCGGAGCGGGTGTCGCCGAGGATCGGGTGGGGCAGCTCGGAGTCCAGGGCCCTCGCGAAGAGGGTGAGCAGCAGGGTTTCCCGGAGCGGATCCAGGTCCAGAGTTCGCACGGGAAGTCCTCAGGGTTTCGGGGGATGGCGCGCGGCGATGTCGCGCAGCCAGGTCAGGGACTGCTGGGCGGCGCGGATGCGTCCGGTTCGAGGTCCGCTGCCGCCGGCGAGTTCCGCACCCTCGTCGGCGATGTCGCCGAAGGCACCGAGGCTGTCGAGCTTGCGCTGGATCACCTTGTGCCAGGCGTCGTCCTCGATGCGGTAGTAGGTGGTGCGGTCACCGGGCACGCGAACCTTGCGGACCAGCCCGATGGCGGCGAGGAACCGCATGTTCGAGGTCAGCGAAGCGCGGCTGGCCTGGATCGTCTCGGCGATCCGGCCCGCGGACTGCTCGGGCGGGTCGCAGATCATCAGCAGGCCGAGGATGCGCCCGGTGATCGGCGGGAGTGCCCATTCCTCCACGCAGAACGTGGCCACCCGCTCGATCCACCGCAGCACCTCGTCCTGGTCGTCCTCACCGGACACGGCGCTCCCCTCAGCTCGATGTGCTAGTTGTTTCAGTCTCGACTGAAACAACTAGCCACGTCAACCCCGAGTGTTCTCAGATGTCGTAGTGACCCTTCTCGACGTCGTCCAGCAGGCCCGGCCGCGTGGGCCGCCAGCCGAGCAGCTCCTGCGTGGCTTCGCTTGACGCCGGCTGGTCGAGGGCCAGCAGCCCGCCGAGGAAGCCGAGCTCTCCGGCGGTCACGGACTCGACCGGCAGGCCGAGGCGGCGGCCGACCACCTCGGCGACGTCGCGGATCCGCACGCCTTCGTCGCCGACCGCGTGCAGCACGGCTCCGGCCGGGGCCTGCTCGAGCGCGAGCCGGAACAGGTGGGCGGCGTCCAGGACGTGCACGGCGGGCCAGCGCTGCGTCCCGTCGCCGACGTACGCCGCGACGCCCTTTTCGCGACCGAGCGCCACCAAGCGGGCGATCAACCCGTGAGCATCCCCTTCGCCGTGAACCGAACGCGGCAGCCGGACGATCGACGCGCGGACGCCGCGTTCCGCCGTCCCGAGGACGGCTCGGGCGATATCGCCCCGGCCGGCCACCGGGCCCGCGAAGACGGAGTCGTCCCGCTCGGTCGCCGGGCGCCCGGGCACCATCGGCGTCCCCGAAGCGGCGACGAAGACCTTGCCCGCCAGCGCGGCACTCATCGTCTCGACGGCCCGCGCGTCGGTCTCGATCGATTCTTCGATCCGGGTGAAGTCGTGGCCGAAGGCGAGGTGGACGACGCCGTCGGCGCTCTCCGCGCCGTTTTCCAGTGTTTCGAGGTCGGTGAGGTCGCCGCGAAGAACCTCGGCGCCCATGGCGGCGACGGTGGCGACGGCCTCGTCCGAGCGCGCCAGCCCGGCGACCGCGTGACCCGCGTCGAGGAGTTCGGGCACGAGGGCCCGGCCGATCCAGCCGGACGCGCCGGTGACGAACACACGCATGAGCTTCTCCGTTTCGTGACGACACCTGGTGCCATCACCATAGCACCGTGATGACACCCGGTGTCATCGCCTAGGCTGGGGGCATGAGCCGCTGGGAGCCGAACACGCGTGAGCGCCTCCTCGACGCCGCGCTCGACCTGTTCGGCGAGCGCGGGTACGACAGCGTGACGGTCGCCGAGATCGCGGAGCGGGCCGGGCTGACGAAGCGGACCTTTTTCCGTCACTTCAGCGACAAGCGCGAAGTGCTCTTCGCGGGCCAGGAGATCCTGAGCCGGTTCTTTGCCGAAGCGATCGCGGACGCGCCGGCGGCGGCCACCCCGATCGAGGCGGTCACGGCGGCCCTGGTGGCCGCCACGACGCCGTTCGGGCCGCACCGCCGGGAGCGGGCGCGCCAGGTCCGGGCCGTGGTCGCCGGCCACACCGACCTGCGCGAGCGGGAACTGCTGAAGCTGGCGACGCTGCGGGCGGCGATGGCCGACGCGCTGCGTGCGCGCGGAGTTCCGGCCCCGACGGCGACGCTGGCCGCGGAAATCGGCGGCCTCGCCTTCTCGGCGGGCTTCGCCCGGTGGGTCGCGCCGGACTGCGAGCGCGAGTTCGCCGACCTCGTCCGCGAGGCCCTGGCCGAACTGATGGCGGCGACCGCCACCCTCGGCTGAGCCCCATTTCGGCGCCGATTTGCTTCCGGCCGGAAACTGTTCCGCGCTCAACTTAATCTTTCGTGTGAAACCGGCGAACGGGTGGCACGACCGGCCTCCGGCGTTGCACTCTGTATTCAGGGGACCCGGTCGGCCGAGGGGGGACACCGGTCGGCCGGGTGCCCGCCGAGAGGCGGGCTTTTTCACACGGGGAGGGGACCCGGATGAGTATCGATCTGTCCACCACGCTGTCCTGGACCACGGCGTCCGGCGATGCCGCGACGATGCTCGGCGAACTGCAGCCGAACATCCTCAAGGCACACGTCCGCGATCATCTGTCGGCTTTGTTCCTGACGTTCGGCGACCCGGCGGAGGCACGCGCCTTCCTCGTCTCGGTGACCGCGAAGATGAAGTCCGCCAAGGCACATCTCGACGAAGTGAGCGCGTTCAAGGCCGCCACCGACGTGGGCACGCCGTACGTCGGTGTCGGGCTCACCGCGGCCGGCTACCGCGTTCTCGGCGTCGAGAACTTCCCGCAGGACGAAGCGTTCCTGCGCGGGATGACGGCACCGCCGACGCGCCGGCGGCTGAACGACCCGCCACGCTCGACGTTCGATCCGGGCTACCGCGGCGAAATCCACGCCCTCGTCCTCATCGGGGACGCCACGGACAAGGCAATGACCGCCCGTCGCAACGAAATCCTCGGCCTGCTGCCGGACTCGGCCGCCGTGCTCGCGGAGGAAACCGGCCTCGGCCGGGTCAACGCGCGCGGCGAGGGCATCGAGCACTTCGGGTACGTCGACGGTCGCAGCCAGCCGCTGTTCCTGACCGAAGACGTCGACGCGGAGAAGAACAACACCGACGGCATCAATGTGTGGAATCCTGCGGCCCCGCTCGAGCAGGTACTGGTTCCCGACACCGCGGCACCGGATCCCGGCGTGCATTTCGGCAGCTATTTCGTTTTCCGCAAACTGGAGCAGAACGTCCGGCGGTTCAAGCAGGCCGAAGCAGATCTGGCTGACACGCTCGGCCTCACCGGCGAAGATCGCGAGCGGGCCGGGGCGATGATCATCGGCCGGTTCGAAGACGGCACGCCGCTGACCACCCAGCGGGAAGACGGCGCGGAAAGCCCGGTGTCGAACAACTTCACCTACGACAGCGACCGTGCCGCGCTGAAGTGCCCGTTTCAGGCGCACATCCGCAAGACGAACCCGCGCGGGTCCGGCGGCGCCGAAGACCCGGCCGGCGAGCGTCGGCACCTGATGGCCCGCCGCGGCGTCACCTACGGGGAGCGTCCGGACGACCCGAACGCCGACGTGCCGCCCGCGGCGCGGCCGAGCGGCGGCGTCGGCCTGCTGTTCATGGCCTTCAACTCACGACTGGGCAACCAGTTCGAGTTCACCCAGTCGCTTTGGGCGGACAACCCGGGCTTCCCGATCGTCGACGGTGTCACGCCGGGCCTCGACCCGGTGATCGGCCAGGGCGGGCGCGAGGCGTCGGACTACACCGTGGACTGGGGCGGCTCGGCGCAGCGGACGGCCGGCCCGGTGCCGCAGGCGGTGACGCTGCGGGGCGGCGAGTACTTCTTCATGCCGTCGCTGGCCTTCCTGCGTTCCCTCTGACCTGGGGGCCGGAGGCCGCCACCGGGCGCCGGTGGCGGCCTCCGCGTCAGGCTTTGAGCAGGTCGAAGGCCAGCAGCCCGGCGCCGAGCCGCCCGGCTTCGTCGCCCAGCTCGGCGATCCGCAGTTCGGGCATCCGCTGGAAGGTCAGGTGTGCGGCCAGCCACTCCCGCACCGGCTCCAGCACGTAGTCGGCCGCTGTGAACAGGCCACCGCCCAGCACGATCACCTCGGGGCCGAGCAGCGTCAGCAGCGTCCGGATCCCGTGGCCGAGCCCGTCGAGCGCGTCCTGGACGACGGCGACGGCGACCTCGTCACCGCGGCGCGCCAGCTCCACGACCTCGCGCGCGCCGTCGGCCGGGCGCCCGGTGCGCTCGGTGTAGCGGCGGGCGATCGCGGCCGCCGACGAGATGGCCTCCAGGCAGCCGGTCGCGCCGCAGCCGCACTTGCCGGCGTGCCCGACGTCGATGTGCCCGACCTCGCCGGCCTGCCCGTGCGCGCGGTGGATCCGGCCGTCGAGCAGCAGCGCGGCGGCGATCCCGGTGCCGACGGGGATGAACGCCGCGTTCGTCGCGCCCCGCCCGGCGCCCACGCGGAACTCGGCGATGCCGCCCGCGGTGACGTCGTGCCCGAAGGCGACGGGCAGCCCGAGCCGGTCTTCCAGGAGCTCGCCGAAGCGGACTTCGCGCCAGTCGAGGTTGGCCGAGAAGTGGCAGACGCGGGACTCTTCGTCGACGATCCCCGGCACCACTACCCCCACCGCGGCGGGCAGCCCGGTCCCCGCCTGCTCGGCCAGCGCGGCCACGATGTCGACGGTCTGCGCGGCCAGGGCCGTCCCGTCCGCGCTGCGGGCGGTCTCCGCGCGCAGCGCCGCCTTGGGCCGAAGCTCCTCGTCGAGCAGCGCCGCCTTGATCGTCGTCCCGCCCACGTCCAGGGCGGCCACCATTCGAGTCACCGCGGCATTGTCACATTGACGCGCCCCGAACGGCGGACCTACGCTCAACCGGCCAGACGAGGATTCCGGAACGCGGTGCAAGTCCGCGCGGTCGCGCCACTGTGACCCCCGCCAGGGGGAAGCCAGACCCGGACCCTCGTGACCGACCCCGATGAGGCCGCGAAAGCCCGAGGAGGCCACCCATGACCCAGACGGCAGCTCCCGCCGTTCCGCTCCCGATCCGCATCCCGATCCGTGAGATCGTGCCGTGGGCGGTGTTCGTGGTGCTCCTCGCGCTGATCGCGCTGTACTTCGTGAGCGCCGAGCAGGGCGCCACGGCGGTGTTCGCGAACATGTACGTCCACGAGTTCGTGCACGACGGCCGGCACCTGCTGGCCTTCCCCTGCCACTGATCGGCGGGCCCGCACTCTCATGATGAAGACCCTGCTGGTCCGCGGCATGCTCGCGGGCCTGATCGCCGGTGTGCTCGCGTTCGGGTTCGCCTACGCCTTCGGTGAGCCGTCGGTGAACGCCGCCATCGGGCTCGAGGAGTCCGGCAGCGGCCACTCGCATTCCCACGACGCTTCCGCGCCCGCTTCTTCGGCCTCGGCTCCGGCTGCGGCTCCGGCGGAGGAAGAGGAGCTGGTCCCCCGGGACATCCAGAGCACGCTCGGCCTGTTGACGGGCGTGCTCGTCTACGGCGTCGCGATCGGCGGCCTGCTGTCGCTGGCCTTCGCGTTCGCCCAGGGCCGGCTCGGCTCGCTGCGCCCGCGCGTGACGGCGCTGCTGCTCACGGCGGGCGCGTTCACCGTGGTGTTCCTGGTGCCGTTCCTGAAGTACCCGGCCAACCCGCCCGCGGTGGGCCAGCCGGGCACGATCGGCTCCCGGACCGAGCTGTACTTCGGCTTCGTCGCGGTCTCCCTGCTGGCCGGCATCTTCGCGACGGTGTTCGGCCGCAAGCTCGCGGACCGCCTCGGCGCGTGGAACGGCTTCTTGCTCGCCGCGGCGGCCTACCTCGTCGTGATCGGCGTCGTGGCCTGGCTGATGCCGGTGGTCGACGAGGTCCCGGCGACGTTCCCGGCCTCGACGCTGTGGAGCTTCCGGACGGCATCGGTCGGCACCCAGGTGACGCTGTGGCTGGCGCTGGGCCTGGCGTTCGGCGCGTTCGCGGAGAAGACGCTCACCCGGCGGACCACGGTCGCCGCCTGACCGGCTCGTCGCCCCCGTGCTGCGCCGGCGGGCGCACCCGGCCCCTGACCCGGCCGGGGCTCACTGAGCCACGCCCGGCGCTCGCTTCCCTCCGGCGCCGTTCGTCCCGCCCGGCCCGTCAAGGCGCGCCGGGCGGGACGAACGGCAGGTCCGGCGGTGCGCCGCGGTCCAGCAGCGTCCGCAGCATCGCCGTGTCCAGGTGCTCGCCGACCGCGTCCGCCAGCTTGTCCAGCATTTCCTCGCGCAACTCGCCGAAGCCGGGCGCGTCCGGTGCGGCCGACCACCCCACTCCCGCCTGGGCCGCCGCTTCGGTGAGCCACGCGCGGCGGAAGGCGTCGTTCTCGAAGGCGCCGTGCCACATCGTGCCCCAGACCGTCCCGGCGCGCTGACCGTCCAGAAAGGACTCGACCGGGTTCGTGGTGGTCACCGAGCCGTGGTGGATCTCGTAGGCGTCCACCGGATGCCCCCGCCACGTCCCGGTGGGCCGGGCGAGCACCTTCTCCGCGGCGAACGTCACCCTCCCGGGCAGCAGTCCGAGCGCCGCCACCTCGCCCGCACCGGACTCGAAGTCGTCCACAATGGACTCCGTGAGCACCTGGTAGCCGCCGCAGATGCCGAGGACCGGGCGGCCCGCGGCGGCCCGTGCGGTCACCGCCGCGGCCAGGCCGCGGTCCCGCAGCCAGGCCAGATCGGCCACGGTGGCGCGCGACCCGGGCAGCACCACGACGTCCGCCGCCGCCACGACGTCCGGATCGGCGGTGAGCGTCACCGTGACCCCCGGTTCCGCGGCGAGCGCGTCGACATCGGTGGCGTTGGACGCGCGCGGGAACCGGACGACCGCCACACCGAGCCCGTCGCCGGGCGCCTCCCGGCGCCAGCCCGCCACGGCGAGGGCGTCCTCCGAGTCGATCCACACCCGGTCCAGCCAGGGCAGCACGCCCAGTACCGGCCGTCCGGTGACCTTCTCGAGGCTGTCGAGGCCCGGTCGCAACAGCCCGACGTCACCGCGGAACTTGTTGACCACCCAGCCCGCGACGAGGGCCTGGTCTTCGGCCGAAAGCAGGGCGAGGGTGCCGAACATCGCCGCCAGGACGCCGCCGCGGTCGATGTCGCCGACGACCAGCACCGGTAGCCCGAACCGCCGCGCGAGGCCCATGTTGACGTAGTCGCCGCCGCGCAGGTTGATCTCCGCGGGGCTCCCGGCGCCCTCGCAGACGACGACGTCATAGCGTGCACTGAGGTCTTCGAACGCCCCGAAGGCGATCTCGGCCAGCCCGGCCCGCCCGGTGGCGTACTCCCCCGCTTCGAGCGTGCCGAACGGCTTCCCGAGCGCGACGACGTGACTCCGCCGGTCACTGCCCGGCTTCAGCAGCACCGGGTTCATCGCCGCTTCGGGCTCCACCCCGGCGGCCCGCGCCTGCACCCACTGGGCGCGCCCGATCTCGGCCCCGTCGGCGCAGACCATGGAGTTGTTCGACATGTTCTGCGCCTTGAACGGCGCCACCCGCACGCCCCGGCGCGCAAGCCAGCGACAGATCCCGGCGGTGACGAGGCTCTTCCCGGCATCGGACGTCGTCCCGGCGACGAGCAGCCCGCTCATCGCCGGTTGTCCACAGCCAGGCCGCAACCGGCGGAGTTGTCCACAGATCGCCGAACGGCGCGGTTGCGCCACCGGGAGCCGATAGACTGGACAGGGGCCGCCCCCCAGGGAGTGGTGGGGGCTGCGACGGCGGCGGCGATGGTCAGCGCGGCCAGCCCCACCAGGCGGGACAAGCGCACCGCCCGCCGCAGGTCGGTCGGCTGCGGGTCGCGTCCCTCGCCGAGCCGGGCGCGGCTCTCCAGCTCGCCGCCGTAGCTGTTCGTGCCGCCGAGGCGGATGTCCAGCGCGCCTGCGAAGGCCGCTTCCACCTGGCCCGCGTTGGGGCTCGGGTGCCGGGCGCCGTCGCGGCGCCACACCCGCCAGGACTCCTTCGCCCGGCCGCCCGCGCACAACACCGTGAGCGCCGCCCCGATGCGCGACGGCACCAGGTTGACCACGTCGTCGGCGCGCGCCGCGGCCCAGCCGAAGCGGCGGTAGCGCGGTGAGCGGTAACCGACCATCGCGTCGAGCGTGTTGAGCGCGCGGTAGCCGAGGAGACCCGGCATCCCGGCGACCGCGCCCCAGAACAGCGGCGCGACCACGGCGTCGGAGGTGTTCTCGGCGATCGACTCGGTCGCCGCGCGGGTCAGCTCGGCGGAGTCGAGCGTTGTCGCGTCGCGAGCGCAGAGGTGTGAGAGCCGCTGACGCGCTTCGGGCACTTCGCCCGCTTCGAGCAGGCGGGCCATTTCGGTACCTTCGGCGGCGAGACCGCGTCCGCCGAGCACAACCCACGTGGACGCGGCAGTGAGGAAGAAGCGCGCGAAGGGGCGCTGCCGCGTCGCCGTCTGAAGCGCGACGCCGAGGCCTGCAGCGCTGAGGGTGCACAGCGCTGCGTACGCAGCTCCGCGCGTCTTCGAATCAGCCCACAGACGGTGTTCCAGACGGGCCGCGGCGGTACCGAACAAGGCGACCGGATGGCCCGTTCGGGGGTCACCGAACAGAGCGTCGGTTACGTATCCGGTCACGAGTCCGGCCGCGGTTGTCCCTAGACGGAGTGGCACGTGGCGCACGGTAGCGCGTGCACCAGAATGCCGGTATGACTGTGCCCAATGCCGCCTCCGCGAAGAAGCATACGTCGGCGGGGCCCACTGCCGCCTCCGCGAAGAAACGTACGTCGGCGGGGCTGACCCACCGGCTCGCCGGGTTCCTCGAAACCCTGGCCGGTGCCCTCCGCCGATACGGGCGCGACGAAGGCAAGGTGCTGGTCCTCGGCGGCGTCCGCTCGGGGAAGTCACGGCACGCCGAGCGGCTCGTCGCCCACCACGCGCACCTCGTCTACGTCGCACCCGGCCTGCCCGCGGGCGAGGACGACCCCGAGTGGGCCGCGCGGGTCGCCGCGCACCAGGCGCGCCGTCCGGCGAACTGGAAGACCGTCGAGACCACCGACCTGGCCGGCATCCTGCGCACGGCGACCGAGCCGCTGCTGATCGACTGCCTCGGCACCTGGCTGTCCCGCGTGCTGGACGACGTCGGCGCGTGGCGGCAGAAGCCGGGCTGGGAGCACCGCCTCGACGACCGGCTCGAGGACTTCCTCGCCGCGTGGGCCGCGGCGCGGGTGCCGGTGGTCGCGGTGAGCAACGAGGTCGGCAGCGGTGTGGTGCCCGCAACGTCGTCCGGACGGCTGTTCCGTGATGTGCTGGGCGCACTCAACAACCGGGTGTCCGCCGACGCCGACCGGGTCGTGCTGGTCGTCGCGGGCCGGGCGCTCGACCTGTAGCCAGGAGGCGCCCGTGTTCGACGTACCCGTGCCCGACCCCGCCGCCCGCACCGCCGCGCTGGAGCGGCTCGACGGCCTGGTCAAGCCGCTCGGCGCGCTGGGCAGGCTGGAGGAGATCGCCGCCTGGCTCGCCGCGGCCCACGGCACCGTGCCGCCGCGCCCGCTGGACGACGTCCGCGTGGTCGTGTTCGCGGGCGACCACGGTGTGTCGGCGCTCTCGGCGTACCCGCGCGAGGTGACCGCGGCGATGGTGCGGGTGTTCCTGGCCGGCAAGAGCGGTGTGAACGTGCTGGCCGCCCAGGTCGGGGCTCGCGTGCGGGTCGCGGACATCGCCGTCGACTGGGACGGCGAGGACGTGCCGCCCTCGGTGACGGCGCACAAGATCCGCCGCGGGTCGGGCTCGATCGACGTCGAGGACGCGTTGCTGCCGGGCGAGGCACACGCGGCGTTCGAAGCGGGCCGCGCGATCGCCCTCGAGGAGCGCGAAGCGGACGTGCTGATCCCGGGCGACATGGGAATCGGCAACACAGCGATGTGCGCGGCGCTGGTGGCGGCCTCCCTCGGGCTGCCGGCGACGGAGGTGGTCGGCACGGGAACGGGCGTCGACGCGGCGGGGCTGTCACGGAAGACGGAAGCGGTGGCCGCGGCGCTGTCCCGGGCTTCGGACCGCGTCGAGGACCCGTTCGAGAGGCTGACGGCGCTGGGCAGCGCCTGCATGGCGGCGACGGCGGGCTTCCTGGTCCAGGCCGCGGTCCTCGGCATCCCGGTGGTGCTGGACGGAGTGTTCTCCGGCGCGGCGGCCCTGGTGGCCCGGGACATCGCGCCGGGCGCGGAGCAGTGGTGGCTGGCCGGGCACCGGTCCACGGAACCTTCGCAGGCGTTCGCGTTGAAGGCCCTCGGCCTGGAGCCGATCCTGGACTTCGGCCTGCGGCTCGGTGAAGGCAGCGGAGCGGTCCAGGCCGTTCCGACACTCCGCGCCGCACGCGCGATCCTGGCGGACATGGGCCTGCTGGCCGACTTGACGTGAGCCGCTGGCCGGACTCCGCGCGGATGGCCGTCGGGACGTTGACCACCGTCCCCGTCCCGGCGCCCCGCACCATCGACCGGCGGGTGGCCGGCGGAGCCATGGTGCTCGCTCCCCTGGCCGCCCTCCCGCTCGCCGTGGCCGCCGGGCTCGTCGTCGCCACCGGACAAGCCGTTCACCTCCCTCCGCTCGCCACCGCGGCGCTGGCCGTCGGTGCTGTCGCCCTCGGCAGCCGGGGGCTGCACCTCGACGGGCTCGCCGACACCGCCGACGGCCTCGGCGCGTCCTACGACCGCGCCAAGGCCCTCGACGTCATGCGCCGCGGCGACTCCGGGCCCACCGGGGTGGCCACTCTCGTTCTGGTTCTCCTCGTTCAGGTCGGGGCCCTGACCGCCGCCGGCCCGTTCACGGCGGCCGCCGGCGTGCTCGTCGGGCGGTGCACGCTCTCGATGGCTTGTGCGCGCGGGGTTCCGACGGCCCGGCCGGACGGGCTCGGCGCCACCGTCGCCGGCTCGGTGCCCCGGGCCGCCGCCATCGGCGTCGGGGTGGCCGCCACCGGGCTGGCCGTGCTCCTGCCCGGACTGCCGTGGTGGCGCGGTCCCCTTGCCGTCGGCGTTGCCTACGCCGTCACCGGCGCTCTGCTGTGGCGGTGCACCAAACGGCTCGGCGGCATCACCGGCGACGTCCTCGGCGCCGGTGTCGAAGCCGCCGTCGCGGCCGCCCTGGTCGTGTTGTCAACCTAGGCCGGCTGCCCGGCGTGTACCTGGTAAAGGAGGTACACCCTGGGCACCGAAACCGCCATCGACCCGGCGGAACTCTTCCGCGCGCACCGCCCCGGCCTGGTCCGCCTGGCCGTGCTGCTGCTCGGCGACCGCGGGCTCGCCGAAGACGTCGTGCAGGACGCCTTCGTCGCGCTCGTCCGCCGCTGGCCGCTCGACGACCCGGCCGGCGCCGGTGGCTACCTCCGTGTCTCGGTCGTCAACGGTGCCCGCTCCGCGCACCGGCGCGCGGCACGACGGCTGCGGCACCGGCCCGGCGACCGCGACGACGTGCCACCCGCCGACGCCGGCGTCCTGCTCGACGAGGAGCACCGCGAGGTGCTCGCCGCCGTGCGACGGCTGCCGCGACGGCAGCAGGAGGTGCTCGTGCTCCGCTACTGGGCCGGTCTCTCCGAAGCCGAGATCGCCGACACACTCGGCGTCTCCCGCGGCACCGTCAAGACCTGCGCCTCCCGCGCGCTGGCGAAGCTGGAAGGACAACTCCGATGACCGACGTCGAAGACCGCCTGCGCCACGCCTTCCACGCCCTCGCCGACACCGTCGACGTCCGGCCCGCACCGCGCCCCGCGCCCCGGCGACGGCCGGCCGCCCCGCTCGTGGCGGCCGCCGCGACGGTGCTAGCGGCGGGTGTGATCGTCTTCGCGGCCACCCCGCCCGAGCCGGAGCCCTCGGCGCCGGCCGCGCCGACGCCGACGCTCACTCCGACGCCGACCCCGGTGACACTGCCGAACTTCGCGCTCCTGACGCACTGCGGCGTCGACGAGGCCCGGATCGGTGACCGGTTCTACGAGGCCGAGAAGCCGCTGATCGGTGCGGCCCGCAGCTCGCCGCCGGGCTGGGACAACCCCTACCAAGAAGGCACGATGACACTCACCTCACCAGCCGACGCGGTGTTCCGCGACCGTCTCGGCCACGAAGTCCGGTTTCGCCTGCGACCGGGCGCGACGGAGTTCAAGCACATCTGCAAGTGACCGAAACTGTCGTACCCCCTCCTTACCTTGGTCCCGTGAACCGAACCGATCGCCTCTACGCCCTCGTCGAAGAACTGCGCGCCGTCGCGCCGCGGCCACGGAGTGCCCGTTGGCTCGCGGACCGGTTCGAGGTCAGCGTCCGCACCGTCGAGCGGGACATCAGCGCCCTGCAGCAGTCCGGCACGCCGATCTACGCCGAGACCGGCCGCACCGGTGGCTACTGCCTCGACAAGGCGCACTCGCTGCCGCCGGTCAACCTGACGGCCGCCGAGGCCGTCGCGATGGCGCTCGCGCTGAGACACCTCGAGGGCACCCCGTTCCGTGCGGAAGGTCGTTCGGCTCTGCGCAAGCTGGTCACCGTGATGCGGCGGGAGGACGCGGACGCGGCGAAGAACCTCGCCGCCTGTGTCCACCTGCTCGGCGACGGTCCCATCCCGCCGATGCCGCAGGTGCTCAACATCCGCCGCGTCCTACGCATCCGGTACGCCGACCGCGAAGGCACCGTCACCCGGCGGGAGATCGAGCCGCTCGGCTACGTCGGCAAGCCCGAGCACTGGTACCTCATCGCCTGGTGCCGGCTGCGCCGGGAGATCCGGGCGTTCCGCACCGACCGGATCGCCTCCTTCACCGTGACCGCCGAGGTGCCGCCGCTTCGCCGCCTGCGACCCGAGGACCTCGACATCCCGCACGGCGACGTCCAGCAGCTCACTTTGGCGGGGTGAACACGGAGAAGTGGCTGCCCGCCGGGTCGAGCAGGTGCGCGAACGTCACGCCGACCGGGTTGACGGTCGGCGGCCGCTGCACCTTTCCGCCGGCTTTCTCGACCTGGCGGCAGGTGGCCTCGACGTCCTCGACCAGCACGGTGAAGATCGCGTAGTTCTCCTGGCCGGTGGCCAGCCCGCCGCGCGAGCCCCCGGTGTCGATGACGCGGTAGGCGGAATCGGTGCTCGCCGTGTCGTCCTGCGCGACCTTCCAGCCGAAGACCTCGCCGTAGAACCGTTCGGCGGCCGCCGGGTCCTCGGTGCCGATTTCGAACCAGGCCACGTCGTTGAATCCGGGCATGTCGTTCCTCTCGCTGCCACGCCGGGCGTTTCCCGGCTGCGCCCAGTTTCGGCGGCCGTGGCGACAACCCCCTGTCGGTGTTTACGAAACTTTCCGAACCGCGGCGAGGAACGCGTCGGTGGTCGCCCGGTCGCGGACCGCCAGCCTCAGGTGGTCCGGCCCGAGGCCGGGGAACGTGTCCCCTCGCCGCACCGCGTAGCCCGCTTCGCGCAGACGCGTGCGCAGGGAAGCACCGTCGGCCACGCGCACCAGCACGAACGGGCCCCGTGGCTCGCCCAGTACCGGCACACCCGCCGCCGCCAGGCCCGACACCAGGTACTCGCGGTCCGCTTCCGCGGCCACCGCCAACTTTTCCGCCTCCTCCAAAGCGGACGGACGGCAGCACGCCACCGTCGCCACGCCGGCCAGCGTGGACACCGACCACGGCACCTGCACCGCCCGCAGCCGATCGACGACGTCCGGCGGGGCGAGCACGTAACCCGCCCGCAGCCCGGCCAGCCCCCACGTCTTGGTCAGGCTGCGCAGCACGGCGACACCCGGATGACCGGCGGCCAGGCTCTCGGCCTCGCCGGGGACCGCGTCCAGGAACGCCTCGTCCACCACGAGCAGCCGGCCGGGGCGCGCCAGGGCAAGCAGCGCCGCCGCCGGGTGCAGCACCGACGTCGGATTGGTCGGATTGCCGACGAACACCAGGTCGGCGTCGGCGGGGACCAGCGCCGGATCGAGGACGAAACCGTCCGCTTCGGACAGGATCACCCGGGAGACCGGGTGCCCCGCCGCCCGCAACGCGGCTTCCGGCTCGGTGAACTGAGGGTGCACCACCACCGCGTGCCGCGGCCGGAAAGCCGACGCCAGCAGCGTGAATGCCTCCGCGGCACCCGCCGTGACCAGCACGTCCGAGGCGGCACGGCCGTGGCGCGCAGCCACCGCCCGGACAGCGTCCGAAGTGGACGGATAGGCGGCCAGCGAGTCCAAAGCCGACGCCAGCTCGTCCCGCAACCAAGCGGGCGGCCGCGGTAGCCGGACGTTCACCGCGAGATCGACCAGCCCCGGCCCCACCTCGCGATCGCCGTGGTGGTGCAGGTCGTAATCAGGCATGCGCCCGGACCCGCGCCGCGAACCGCCGGGCCAGCTCGGGATACCCCGCCCAGTGAACGTGCAGGTAGGACGCGTGCAACGTCGGCGACGCGAAGCCGTCGAGCTGCCTGTCCCAGCCCCACGCGGCCGACGCGCCGTGCGACGGCGTCACCTCGGTGCGGTGGAATTCGTGCCCCGTGACGCGCTGACCCGCCGTGGCCAGCAGGTTGTCCTCGACGGCGACCGCGCGCCGGTAGCCGAGCTTGCCGCGGGCGGTCATCTTGGCGTCCGCGGGCACCGCGCCGACCATCGGCACGCCGTCCAGGGACTGGCACAGGTACAGCAGGCCCGCGCATTCCGCGCTCACCGGCATCCCGGCCCCGATCGCCGAAGCCACCGCGGAGCGCAACGCCGTGTTCGCCGACAGCTCGGCGGCGTGCACCTCGGGGAACCCACCGCCGAAGTACAGCCCGGCGCACCCGTCGGGCAACGCCTGGTCCCGCAAGGGGTCGATGTCCACCACCGAAACCCCGCAGGCGGCCAGGAGCTCGATGTTCTCGGTGTACCGGAAGGTGAACGCCGGTCCACCGGCGGCGGCGATGGTCACGGGGAGACCGTCCACCCCGGACGGCTCCCACGGCGGCGAAGAAAGCCGCGGCGCACCCGACGCGATCCGGACGATCGCCTCGAGGTCGACGCCGTCCCGCACCCACGCGGCCAGCGCGGGCAGCACGTTCTGCGCCTCCGCGGCCCGTTCCGCCGCCGGGACGAGCCCGAGGTGCCGGCTCGGCGCGTGGATCTCTTCGTTGCGGTACAACGCTCCCAGCAGCGGGACGCCGGTGGCTTCCAGCGCGGACGCGATCTCGTCGAGGTGGCGCTGCGAGCCGAGCTTGTTGAGGACGACGCCGGCGAGCCGCACGCGGTTGTCGTAGTGGGCGAAGCCGAGCACCGTCGCGGCGACGCTGCGGGAGGCGGCCGAAGCGTCGACGACCAGCACCACCGGCGCGTCCAGGACCCGGGCCACGTGCGCGGTCGAGGCGTAGCCCTCGGTGCCCAGCGCCCCGTCGAACAGGCCCATCACGCCTTCGATCACCGCGATGTCGGCGCCGCGGGAACCGTGCCGCAACAAGGGCACCAGCTGGTCTTCGCCCTGCAGGAACGGGTCCAGGTTGCGCGCGGGACGTCCGGTCGCGAGGGCGTGGTAGCTCGGATCGATGAAGTCCGGCCCGACCTTGTGCCCGGACACGCGGTGCCCGGCCGCACGCAGCGCCGCCATCAGCCCGGCGGCGATCGTGGTCTTGCCGTGCCCGGAACCGGGCGCGGCGATGACCACCCGCGCTACCACTCGATCCCCCGCTGGCCCTTCTGACCGGCGTCCATCGGGTGCTTGACCTTGGTCATCTCGGCGACCAGGTCGGCGGCCTCGACGAGCTCCGGCGGCGCGTACCGGCCGGTGATGACGACGTGCTGGTGCCCGGGCCGCGAGACCAGGGTGGACACGACGTCGCCGACCTCGAGCCAGCCCCATTTGAGCAGGTAGGAGAACTCGTCGAGGACGTAGAAGCCGTGTGTCTCGGCCGCGAGCCGGCGCTTGATCTCCGCCCAGCCCTCGCGCGCGTTCTCCGCGTGGTCCTCTTCGGAGCCGGACTTGCGTGCCCAGCTCCAGCCTTCGCCCATCTTGTGCCACTCGACCGGCCCGCCCTGGCCGGTGTCGTCGTGCAGCTTCCCCAGCGCCTTGAACGCGGCTTCCTCGCCGACGCGCCACTTCGCCGACTTGACGAACTGGAAAACGCCGATCGACCAGCCCTGGTTCCAGGCCCGCAGCGCCATCCCGAACGCGGCCGTCGACTTGCCCTTCATCTCGCCGGTGTGCACGGCGAGCAGCGGCCGGTTGCGGCGCTGGCGCGTGGTCAGGCCGTCGTTCGGGACGACGTCCGGCTTTCCCTGTGGCATCAGGCGGCCCTTCCGGTCCGGGTGCGGACGGCGTCCGCCAGCGATTCGGCGGCGACGTCGGCGAGGGGGACGTGTTCCGCGCCGAGGTGGGCGGCGAGGTCGGCGGCCAGGCCGAGGCGCATCTTGCCGCTCTCGCAGTCCATGACGATCGCCGTGACGCCGGCCAGGAGCCCGGCCGCGGCCTGGGCGCGCGCGACGGCGTCGGGACCGCTGGTGGCACGGCCGTCGGTGACGACGACCAGCAGCGGACGGCGCCGGGGGTCGCGGATCTCCTCGACGCGCAGCACGCGCGCCGCCTCCAGGAGCCCTTCGGCGAGCGGGGTCCGGCCGCCGGTCGGGAGGCCTTCGAGGCGGGACGCGGCCGCGTCGACGCTGATCGTCGGCGGCAGCGCGAGTTCGGCCGCGTTGCCGCGGAACGTCACGAGCCCGACCTTGTCACGGCGCTGGTAGGCGTCGAGCAGCAGGGACAGGACGGCGGACTTGACCTCGCGCATCCGCGCCTTCGCACCCATCGAGCCCGACGCGTCCACGCAGAAGAGGACGAGGTTGCCTTCGCGGCCTTCGCGCAGCGCGTAGCGGACGTCTTCCGGCCGCAGCTTCAGGCCGGCGCCGTCACGACCACGGGCTTTCTGGTGCGGCGCCGCGGCTTTCACGGTCGCGACCAGGTGCGGCCGGCCTTCGCGGACGCTGGCGGGCTGGACGCCGATGGTCCGGCCGCTGTCGGTGATCGCGCGCGAACGGCGTCCGCGCTCGCCTTCGCCCATGCCCTTCACGCGGAAGACGCGCGCCTTGAACGTTTCGCCGGCGCCGACGGTCTTCTGCTGTCCACCGGCGTTCTGCTGCGGCTGGCCCTGCGGCGCGTTTTCGCTGCCCTGCGGCGGTTCCGGGGCTTCCGACGGCGGCTCCGACCCCGAGCCGGGGCCGTCGTCCTCGGGGCCCGGGTCCGGCTGGGCGTCTTGAAGTGCCTGCTCCAGCTGCTCTTCGGAGATGCCGGGCGCGTCGAACGGGTTGCGGCGGCGCCGGTGCGGCAGCGCGAGCCGGGCGGCGACGCGGACGTCCTCGGTCGTCACCTCGTCGCGGCCGGCCCAGGCCGCGTGCGCGACCGCCGTCCGCGCGGTGACGATGTCCGCGCGCATGCCGTCGACCTCGAAGGAGGCGCAGACCTCGGCGATCTGGCGCAGAGCTTCGTCGGGGAGCTTGACGGCGGGCAGAAGCCGTTGCGCCGCTTCGATGTCCGCGGCGAGCCGGGCGTCTTCGCCGGCGTACTGCGCGGCGAAGGCGTCGGGATCGGCTTCGTAGGCCAGGCGACGGCGGACGACCTCGACGCGCTGCTCCGGGTCCCGGCTGGAAGCGACCTCGACGGTCAGCCCGAACCGGTCCAGCAGCTGCGGCCGCAGCTCGCCCTCTTCGGGGTTCATGGTGCCGATCAGCACGAACCGCGCCGCGTGCGAGACCGAGACGCCTTCGCGCTCGACGGTCGCGCGGCCCATCGCGGCGGCGTCCAGGAGCGTGTCGACGAGGTGGTCGTGCAGCAGGTTGACCTCGTCGACGTAGAGCAGCCCGCGGTGCGCGGCGGCCAGGAGGCCGGGCTGGAAGTCCGTGACGCCTTCGGCGAGCGCGCGTTCCAGGTGCAGGCTCCCGATGACGCGGTCTTCGGCCGCGCCGACCGGGAGTTCGACCAGCTTGGCGGGGCGCCGGTGGCTCTTCGCGCCGTCGTGCGGCCCGTCCGGGCAGAGCGGGTCGGGAGCCGCGGGATCGCAGGAGAACCGGCAGCCGTCGACGACGGCCACGCCCGGCAGCAGGCCCGCCAGCGCGCGGACCATGGTCGACTTCGCGGTGCCCTTTTCGCCGCGCACCAGCACCCCGCCGACGGCGGGCGAGATCGAGGACAGGACCAGCGCCAGGCGCAGGTCCGGCAACCCGACGACGGCGGTGAACGGGTACGGCTTCAACAGCGCTCCTCCAGCTCGGCGACCGGCCGATCATCGCACAGCGCCCGGCTCGCTTAGGGTGGGAAATCGTGCGCGAAGAATCACTCCGGTCCGCGGGCTCCGCGAACCGCCTGACCGTGGTCGGGATCGGCGCCGACGGCTGGCCCGGCCTGTCGGAACAGGCGAGAGCCGCGGTGCTCGCCGCCGACATCGTGCTGGGGGCTCCCCGGCAGCTGGACTACCTGCCCGGGGAGGTCCCGGCGCAGGCGTGGCCGACGCCGTTGCTGCCGGGGCTGGACGCCGTCATCGCCGAGCACGAAGGCGCCCGGATCTGCGTCCTGGCCAGCGGTGATCCGTTTTTGTCGGGGGTGGGTTCTACATTGGTGGCCCATGGATACGAGGTCGAGGCGCTGCCTGCGGTCTCCTCGGTGACGCTGGCCCGGGCACGGCTGGGCTGGTCCGCCGAGGAGACCGAGGTGGTCACCATCGTCGGCCGGTCGTCGGCCCGCGTCGCCCGGGTACTGGCGCCGCGCCGGCGAGTGCTCGTCCTGGGTGCCGACGCGCCCGCTTTGCGCTCCCTGCTCACCGTGCGGGGTTATGGCGAGAGCGAACTGATCGCGTTGGAAAACCTGGGCGGGCCCGACGAGCGCGTCTCCGACGGCTGGGCCGGCGATCCCGGACCGCTGACGGTGTTCGCGCTGGAGTGCGCGGGTCCGGCGTTGCCGCTGATCGGCATCCCGGACGACGTGTACGCCCACGACGGGCAGCTGACCAAGCGCGACCTCCGAGTGTCGGCGCTGGCCCGCCTCGCGCCGAGTCCCGGCGAGCTGTTGTGGGACGTCGGCGCGGGCGCGGGCAGCGTCGGCATCGAATGGTCGCGGCTGCACGGGCTGAACCGTGCGGTCGCGATCGAACGCTCCGCGGAGCGGGCCGAGCGGATCGGCCGGAACGCATTGGACCTGGGAGTACCGGAACTGGAGGTGGTGGCGGGGGAAGCACCGGAAGCGCTGAGCGCGCTGCCCGCACCGGACGCGGTCTTCATCGGAGGCGGCGTGACGGCGCCGGGCGTACTGGACGCGTGCGTGGCCACCGGCGCACGGGTGGTGGCGCACGGGGTGACGCTGGAGGCCGAGCAGGTCCTGGCGCGGGCTTACGAGGAGCACGGAGGGGAGCTGCTGCGGATCGGTGTCGAGCGGGCGGCCCCGCTGGGCGGCTTCACCGGGTGGACCCCGGCGCGGGTCGTGACCCAGTGGAGCAGCCGGTGACCGTGCACTTCATCGGCGCCGGGCCCGGGGCCGCCGACCTCATCACCGTGCGGGGCCGGGACCTGCTCGCCCGGTGCGACGTCTGCCTCTACCCCGGCAGCATGACGCCGCCGGACCTGCTCGCGTACTGCCCGCCCGGGGCCGAGCTCGTCGACACGGCGAACCTCAGCCTCGAGCAGATCGTCGCGAAGCTGGTCGAGGCGCACCACGCCGGGCGCGAGGTCGCGCGGCTGTGCTCGGGCGATCCGGCGCTCTACAGCGCCGTCGCCGAGCAGGTGCGGCGGCTCGACGCGGCCGGCGTTCCCTACGACGTCGTCCCCGGCGTGCCCGCCTTCGCCGCTTCGGCCGCCGCGCTGAAGCGGGAGCTCACCGTGCCCGAAATCGGGCAGAGCCTGGTGATCACCCGCGTCCAGGCGCGCTCGACCAAGATGCCGCCCGGGGAGACCCTCGCCGCCTTTGCCGCGACCGGAGCGACCCTCGCGCTGCACCTCGCCGTCAACCACGTCGAGCGGGTGGCCGAGGAGCTGACGCCGCACTACGGCGGAGACTGCCCCGTCGCCGTCGTCGCGCTCGCGAGCCAGGCGGGGGAAACCGTCGTGCGCGGGGTGCTCGGCGAGCTGCCCGCGCTGGTCCGCGAAGCCGGGATGACCCGCGCTGCCACCATCTTCGTCGGGCGGGTGCTCGCCGCGACGAACTTTCCCGACAGCTTCCTCTACTCGAGTGCCCGTGACCGGGCGAACCAACCGGAGTCGTTGTGACGGAACTGCGCTGGGGCCTGCTGGCCGCCGGGACGATCGCCGCCCACTTCGCCGCGGGCGTCGACGAAAGCAAACACGGCGTCCTCGGCGCGGTCGCCGCGCGGGACGCCGGTCGTGCGCGGGAGTTCGCCACCCGCTTCGACATCCCGAAGGCCTACGGCAGCTACGAAGAGCTTCTCGCCGATCCGGACATCGACGCCGTGTACGTCTCGACGCCGCACGCGATGCACAAGCAGTGGGCCATCGCCGCCGCCGAGGCCGGGAAGCACGTGCTGTGCGAGAAGCCGCTGACGATCACCGCGTCCGACGCCGAGGAGGTCATCGCCGCCGCGCGAGCGAACGACGTCTTCCTGATGGAGGCGTTCATGTACCGGCTGCACCCGCAGACGCGGCGGCTGGCCGAGCTGATCTCGTCGGGCGCCATCGGCGAGGTCCGTGCGGTGGACACGACCTTCTCCTTCGACAGCAACCCGGAGGAGACCGCCCGGCTGAGCGACCCGGCCCTCGGCGGGGGCGGGATCCTGGACGTCGGCTGTTACTGCACGTCCCTGTCCCGGCTGGTCGCGCAGGCCGCGACCGGGCAGGACGTCGTCGAGCCGTCCGAGGTCAGCGGGATGGCGCACCTGTCCGGCACCGGCGTCGACGAATGGGCGACCGGCCTGCTGCGCCTGCCCGGCGACATCCTCGCGACGATCTCCTGCGGGATCCGGCTCACCCGCGAGGACGGCATCCGCGTCTTCGGCTCGCAGGGACAGATCCACGTCCCGCAGCCCGCGTGGATCCACCCGCTGCGCAAGCCCGGCGTCTCGCAGATCATCCTGACCCCGGCCGGTGGCGAGCCGGAGGTCATCGAGGTCGAAGCCACCCAGGGCGTCTTCGCGCGCGAAGCGGATCACGTGGCCGCGCACGTCGAAGACCGGCAGGCACCCGAGCTGACCTGGGCGGAGACCCTCGCCAACCTGCGCACGCTGGACCGGTGGCGCGAGGCCGTCGGCTACGGACGTTCCTCGTGATCCTCATCCTCGGCGGCACCGGCGAAGCCCGGCAGCTCGCCGAAGCGCTCACCGCGCGCGAAGTGCGCGTTGTCTCTTCGCTCGCCGGGCGCGTCGCACGGCCGAGGCTCCCTGTCGGCGAAGTGCGCGTCGGCGGTTTCGGCGGCCCGGAAGGTCTCGCGCGGTACCTGCGCGAGAACCGGATCGAAGCCGTCGTCGACGCCACCCATCCCTTCGCCGAACGCATCGGCGCGAACGCGGCGGAGGCGGCCGAGCACACGAAAACGCCCCTGCTCCGGCTCGCGCGGCCGGGCTGGCAGCCGGGCCCCCGGGACGTCTGGCACTGGGCCGACAACCTCGCCGACGCCGCGCAAAAGCTCCCCGACCTCGGGAAACGCGTCTTCCTGACCAGCGGCCGCCAGGGGCTCCCGGCCTTCGCGCACCTCGACGACCTGTGGTTCCTGATCCGCTGCGTCGACCCGCCCGAGCCGCCGCTGCCGCGCCACCACGAGCTGCTCCTCGCCCGCGGGCCGTACGAGGTGGCCGCCGAGCGCGAGCTGCTCGGCCGGGTCGACGTCCTGGTCACCAAGGACTCCGGCGGCGCACAGACCAGCGCGAAGCTGACCGCGGCCCGTGAACTCGGCAAGCCCGTCCTGGTGGTCCGGCGGCCGCCGCGGCCGCGGACGGAGACCGCCGGCACCGTCCCCGAAGCCGTCGAATGGGTCCTGCACCGATGATCGAAGAGTTCTACGAAGTCCTGCGCAAGCGGCGGGACGTCCGCGGCGAGTTCACCGGCGAGCCGATCCCGGAAGCCACCCTGCTGCGGATTCTGGAGGCCGCGCACGCCGCGCCGAGCGTCGGGCTCACGCAGCCGTGGGACTTCGTGCTGGTCGACGACGTCGCGACGCGGGAGAAGTTCGCCAAGCACGTCCACGAGGAGCGTGAGGTCTTCGCCGGGCAGCTCGGCGAAGACCGCGCGAGCACCTTCGCGAACATCAAGGTCGAGGGCATCCTCGAGGCGAGCCTCGGCATCGTCGTCACCTACGACCCGGCGCGCGGCGCGCCCGACGTGCTCGGCCGGCACGCCATCGCCGACGCCGGCCTGTACTCGGTGTGCCTGGCGATCCAGAACCTCTGGCTCGCCGCGACCGCGGAAGGCCTCGGCGTCGGCTGGGTCAGCTTCTACCGCGAGCCGTTCCTGGGCGAGCTGCTCGGCATCCCGGACGGCGTCCGGCCGGTCGCGTGGCTCTGCGTGGGGCCGGTCAGCCGGCTGGCGGCCGTGCCCGACCTCGAGCGCCACGGGTGGCGCAGCCGCCGTCCGCTGGCCGCGGCGATACACCACGGGCGGTTCACCGCGCGTGACCCGGGGGCTGCGTCAACCGCCGACCTCTGACCCGTTAGCGTTGCGCCGATGCGTCTGATTGCCGTAGCGCTGGGGCTGCTCTCGGCCTTGTGCGCGCTGGCTTTCCCCTTCCTGCCGGTGGTGCAGGACACGGCGGAGGTCGTCTGGCCGACCGGCAGCGACACCCGCTCCGTCAACGCGCCCTTGACCGGGTACTGGGCCCAGGACCTGCGCGCCGAGCTGCCGTGCGCGGCCATCCGTTCGGTCGACGCCCGCACGAACGGCCCCGGCCTGCTGTTCGCCACCGTGCCGGACGGCCGCACCGACCCGAAGGCGGGCAACGGCGTCGGCCTGCAGCTGCGCATCGACAACGGCGTGCTGCTCGCCTCGAGCCAGGGCCAGCAGATCGCCCAGCAGCCGCTGCCCGCCGAGAAGTGCGACGTCGAGCTGGACGTCGACGCGACGCAGATGACCCTCGCCGTCGCCGGGACGCCGATCTTCCACGCGAACGGCGACGTCCGGCCCCGCGTCGTCGGCATCTACTCCTCGATCAACTCGAGCAAGGACCCGATCGCCGGCCTGCACGTCTCGGTCGTGCCGGACACGCGGTACCAGACGTCGCCGACCGCGCTGAAGATCGTCGTCGGCGTGCTCGCCGTGCTGTCGCTGATCGGCTGCATGATCGCCGTCTGGCGCCGCGACTCCGGCGTCGCGAGACGCGCGCCGCGCTGGGCGCCGATCGGCTGGTGGCGGCTGACGGCGCGGGACGCCACGGTGATCGCCGCGCTCGGCGCGTGGGTCTTCATCGGGCCGGTGACCTCGGACGACGGCTACATCCTCACGATGGCCCGCGTCACGGAGGCGACCGGCTACCTGACGAACTACCACCGCTGGTTCGGCGTCGCCGAGGCGCCGTTCGGCTGGTTCTACCACGTCTTCGAGCTGATGACGCACGTCAGCACGGTGCCGCCGTGGATCCGGCTGCCGTCGTTCCTGCTCGGCGTGCTCAGCTGGCTGCTGATCAGCCGCGAGGTGATGCCGCGCCTCGGCAGCCAGATCCGCACCAGCCGCCCGGCCAGCTGGGCCGCGGCGACGGTGTTCCTGATCTGGTGGATGCCCTACAACAACGGCGTCCGGCCGGAACCGGTGGCCGCGCTCGGCTCGCTGCTGGCGATCTGCGCAGTCGAACGCACCCTGGTGACGCGGCGGCTGCTGCCGCTGTGCCTCGGCCTGACCGCGGCCGGGTTCACCCTGGCCGCGACGCCGACCGGGCTGATCGCGGTGGCGCCGTTCCTGGTCGCCGCGCGGCCGCTGTTCAAGCTGGTGCGCCAGCGCGCGAACGAGAGCGGCTGGCTGCCGGTGCTCGCGCCGGTCGCCGCCGCGGGGCTGCTCGTGCTGGTCGTGGTGTTCGCCGACCAGACGTTCGCGACCGTCCAGGAAGCGACCCGGATCCGCACCCAGGTCGGCCCGAACCTCTCGTGGTTCCAGGAGCTCGCGCGCTACCAGCTGCTGTTCGCCGACCTGCCGGACGGCTCGGCGCCGCGCCGGTTCCCGGTGCTGCTGGTCGTGCTGTGCACCGCCACCTGCCTGGTGGTGCTGCTGCGCCGCAGCCGGATCCCCGGCGCGGCGCTGGGCCCGGCGCGCCGCCTGATCGGCACCACGGCGCTGTTCTTCCTGCTCCTGGCCCTGACGCCGACGAAGTGGACGCACCACTTCGGCGCGTTCGCGGCGGTCGGCGCGTCGATGGCGGCGCTGGCCGCGCTCGCGACCAGCTCGACGGTCCTGCGGTCCCAGCGCAACCGCGCGGCCTTCCTCGCGGCGCTGCTGGTGGTCGCCGCGCTCGCCGCGACCGGGCCGAACACGTACTGGTTCGTCTCCCGCCTCGGCGTCCAGTGGACGAACGTGGCGCCGTCGATCGGCGGCATCCCGCTGTCGACGATCCTGCTGGTCGCGGCCGCGATCGCCGGGATATACGCGTTCGTCGAGAACGTCCGCGCCCACCGGCCGGGGGTGTCGGACCAGCCCCAGGAAGGCCGGCTGCGCGCGCTGCGCCTCGGGTCGCTGTCGCTGGTCGTGGTCTGCGGCCTGGTCGCGGCGGGCGAGTTCGTCACGATGGCGTGGGCGATCCACAACCAGTCCGGCAGCTACAGCCTGGGCGCGGCCAACGTCGGGCACCTGTTCGGCAAGAGCTGCAACCTCTCCGACCACGTGATGGTCGAGCGCGACGCGGCGACGAGCATCCTGCACCCGCAGGCCGAGCAGCGGACCGTCGCGGAGAAGCCCAAGGAGACGGACTCGCCGCTGCCGAACCCGGACCAGGACAACGGCCGCGTCCAGACCGGCTTCCACACCCGCCCGGTCGACGACAAGGACCCGCTGGCCGAACCCCCGCACGGGTTCACCCCGGACCGGGTGCCGATGTGGTCGAGCTACCTGGACCCGGAGACGCGCGCCGGGCGGCTGCGCAGCGACTGGTACGCGCTGACGGAGAAGCCCGCGGACGGCCAGGTCGTGGTGGCGACGGCGGGGGCGCCCCGCCGTCCGACGTCGGTCAGCCTCGACTACGGCGTCGACACCCCGGACGGCGTGAAGGTCCTGCGCAGCCAGTTCATGCTCCCGCCGGGCTCGGGCACGGGCGGCTGGAACGACACCCGGATCAACCTGCGCGACCTCCCGCCGGAGACGAACGCGGTCCGCATCAACATCGTCGACAACGACCTGACCGAGGACGGCTGGATCGCGGCCTCGGCCCCGCGCGTCCCGACGTTCACGACGTTGACCGACCGCATCGGCTCGAAGCCGGTGTACGTGGACTGGCCGGCGTCGTTCGTGTACCCGTGCGTCCAGCCGGTGACCAGCCACGACGGCATCTCGCAGGTCCCGGACTACCGCATCACGGCGGGCGGCCTGGCCGACGAGGCCCAGTGGGCGTCCTCGACGAACGGCGGCCCGATCGGCTGGCTGGAGGAGCTGGCCGAGGAGCCGGAGGTGCCGAGCTACCTGATCGGCCAGCCAAGCCAGTCGTGGGGCCAGCTGCTGCAGATCGAGCCGTTCACCGAGGGCATCGCGCCGACGGTGGTGCACGGGGAGAAGACGGTGCCGGGCTGGTGGTCGCCGGGTCCGGGACCGCGGCAGCCGAACGGCAAGGACCCGACCCGCTGACCCGTCGTGAGTGAGAAACAGCGTTCTAGCACTGTTTCTCACTCACGACAAGCCGCGACAGACCTAGTAGCTGCGGGGCGTCCAGACGATGCCGTTCTCCGCGCGGGTTTTGGACGAACCCACGATCAGCAGGCACCGCATGTCCACACTGGACGGATCGAGGTCGCCCAGTGTCGTGATGCGGATGTCCTCCTCCGGGCCGCCGACGTCCCGGGCCACCACGACCGGCGTGTCCACCGAACGGTGGCGGAGCAGCACGGCACGGGCGTCCGCGAGCTGGGTCGTCCGGGTGCGTGACGCCGGGTTGTACAGCGCCAGGACCAGGTCCGCCGCGCCCGCCGCGTCGAGGCGCTTCTCGATGATCTCCCACGGCTTCAGGCGATCCGACAGCGACAGCACGCAGTAGTCGTGGCCCAGCGGCGCACCCACCCGGGACGCCGCCGCCTGGGCCGCCGTCACGCCCGGGATGATCCGGACGCGGACGCCCGGTCCGTGGCCCGCGGACACCTGCTCCAGCACTGCCGACGCCATCGCGAACACCCCCGGGTCGCCCGAGGACACCACTGCGACCCGCGAGCCGGAAGCAGCCAGGTCCAGGGCCTCGCGCGCCCGGTCCGCCTCGACCCGGTTGCCCGACGCGTGCCGCTGCTGGCCCGCCTTCTGCGGGACCCGCGCCACGTACGGGCCGTACCCGACGACGTGCTCCGCCGCGTCGAGTTCCGCAGCAGCTTCGGGTGTCAGCCACTCGGGACCGGCCGGGCCGAGGCCCACGACGACGACCTCACCGGCCGAAGGCGGCTCAGCAACAGGGGAAGAAGGCGGAGACTGGCGTGACGCGTAACCCGGCGAAGGCAGCAACGCCAGCGAGAAGTACGGGACAGAATCCGGATCCACCGAGGACAGGGGCTCGATCCGCTGCTGCCCCCACGTGGCGCGCTCGACGTACACGGCGTCGTCCAGCTTTCCGGCCTCCGCGAACGCCTCCCGCACCGACGAAAACGTCCGGCCCAGCTTCAGGACGGCCGCCGCGTCGGTGTCCGCCAGCCGCCGGGCCAGCTCCGGGGCCGGGAGGGTGCCCGGGAGGACCGTCAGCACCTCGTCGCGCTGCACCAGGGGGCGGCCGAAGACCGACGACGCCGCGCTCACCGACGTCACGCCCGGCACGACCACCGCTTCGAAGCGGCCGGAAAGCCGTTCGTGCATGTACATGTACGAGCCGTAGAAGAACGGGTCGCCCTCGCAGAGCAGGACCACGTCCCGCCCGGCGTCGAGGTGCTCGGCCAGCCGCTTCGCGCTCAGCTCGTAGAAGTCGGCGATCGCGCCCTCGTAGCCGCCCGGGTGGTCGGTCGTCTCGGTCGTGACCGGGTAGACCAGCTTCTCCTCGAGCTGCCCTTCGCGCAGGTACGGCTCGGCGACCGACCGCGCGATGCTCCGGCCGTGGCGTGCGCAGTGGTAGGCGATCACCGACGCTTCCGAAATCAGGCGGGCCGCCTTGACCGTCATCAGTTCCGGGTCGCCGGGGCCGAGCCCGACGCCGTACAGCGTGCCCGTCATTCTTCGGCGCTCGCGAGGGCGTTGATCGCCGCGACGGCCATCGCGCTGCCGCCGCGCCGGCCGTGGACCACCAGGTACGGGGCCGGGGCGCGCTTGGCCAGCTCCACTTTGGACTCCACCGCGCCGACGAAGCCGACCGGGACGCCGATGATCGCCGCGGGGGCGCCGACGCCTTCGTCGAGGATCTCCAGCAGGCGGAACAACGCTGTCGGGGCGTTGCCGATCGCCACCACCGAGCCGGGCAGCTTGTCGCGCCACAGTTCCAGCGCCGCGGCCGACCGCGTGGTGCCCATGCGTTCGGCGAGCCCGGGAACGGAAGGGTCGGAAAGCGTGCAGAGCACCTCGTTGGCCGCGGGCAGGCGACGCCGGGTGACGCCGCTGGCGATCATCTGCGCGTCGCACAGGATCGGGGCGCCGGCTTCGAGCGCGGCGCGGCCGGACTCGACGACGTCGAGCGTGTAGCGCAGGTCGTCGACCAGATCGACCATGCCGCAGGCGTGGATCATCCGGACCGCGAGGCCGGCCACGTCGTCGGGCAGGATCGCCAGGTCCGCCTCCTCGCGGATCGTGGCGAACGAGTGCCGGTAGATCTCGGCACCGTCCCGCAGGTAGTCGATCACAGATTTCCTTCCCTCTCGTCGAGCGGCACCCACCGGCCGTCGATGCGGTAGCCCCCCGCTTCGGCGACGACGTCCACATGGGGCTGCGACGGCTTTCCGCACCGCCGTTCGCAGCCCGAGAAGTGCGCGCGCAGGCCGGGCCGGAACACCGCGTCGGCCCGGACGTCGGCGCGCGACTTCGCGCAGCCCGGACGGCCGATGCACGCGGTGGTCCCCAACGCCTCGCCGCCGAAGCCCAGCCGCGCGAAGACGTCGGCGGGCACGTCCGGCAGCACCACGGACTTCCACGGCGTGACCAGCGCGGTCCCGTACTCCGCCAGGGCCCGCGCCTGCTCCGCGGACAGCTGCCCGAAGCGCGGCACCACGGCCGCCGCGAGACCGCTGTCGCGCTCGATGAGTCCCGCCGGGATTTCCGCCGGGAGGCGCGGCACCGGCGTTCCCCGCCAGGCCGGGTCGTCCAGTTCCGCAACCCGCCAAGCCGGCCCGCGCACGCGCAGGAAGTCGAGCGCGACCTCGGCCAGCGTCGCGACGGCGTCGGCGCGGGCCACCCGTCGTCCCGTGTCACCGCCCGCGAGCAGCAGCGTGCCTTCGGACGGGCCCACCGCGAGCCAGCAGACGTCGGCGCCTTCGCCGGCGACGTCACCGCGTCCGTCGTCGAAGGCGAAGAGGAACCGCCCGGGCAGGGCCGCCAGCTCCGGCGTCGAACACAGCGCGGAATCCAGCGAAGCCGCGAGGCTGCGGACGTCGGCCAGGCCGTCGCGAACTCCGCTCAGCGGCGACGCGAGGACGTTGCGGACCCGCTCGTGCGACGGCGACGGCAGCAGGCCGGCGTCGGTCAGCCGGGCCGCGAGGCCGGGCCGGATGACGCCGCGCAGCTGGACGTTGCCGCGCGAGGTGAGGTGGAGGTCGCCGTCGCCGCAGGCTTCGGCCGCGTCGGCCAGCGCACGCAGCTGCACTGCGGAAATCGTGCCCCCCGGCAGCCGTACCCGGGCCAACGGCCCGTCGGCGGCGTCGTGGGGTGCGAAAACACCGGGGCACGCGTCGGCTCGCACACGTGCTGGGGTCGGCATGAGGTCACTGTAGCTGGCGGTTTTCCGGCTCCCGCGGCTCCGGACGCGGCCGGATCCGGGCGGTCCCGGCGTCCAGGTCCACGTCACGCCAGGGTGGCGCGCCTTCGGCGTCCTGCTCGACGAGCATCGACATCGTTTCCCGGTGTTCCAGCTCACGCCGCTTGGTCCCGTAGAGGAACGCGGTGGTCTCTTCGATGTAGGTGGCGGACAGCCGCGCCTTGAAGCGCGAGCCGTTCTTGCGCGGCCGCAGTTCGATCGCGGCCATGACCAGCAGGATCACCACGCCGCCCGGAAGGGCGAGCCCCAGCCAAGTTCCCATGCCCGGCGAACCGGGTGACCGCCGGTCAAGTTCCCGGAGCCGTAGAACTCTGATCATATGTAGTAGGTGTGCTACATTCGATCGCATCAGTCAGATGGGGGTGACGCAATGAGAGACCCAGCGGTCCCCGCGGTCCGCGTGCACGGGCTGCGGATGCGCTACGGCACGAACGACGTGCTCCACGGCGTCGAGTTCGAGGCGTACCGCGGCGAGGTCGTCTGCCTGCTCGGGCCGAACGGCGCGGGCAAGACGACCACGATCGAGATCCTCGAGGGCTTCCGGATGCGGTCGGCGGGCGAGGTGAGCGTGCTGGGCGTCGACCCGGCGCACGGCGGCGAGGACTGGCGGGCCCGGCTGGGGGTCGTGCTCCAGTCCTGGCGTGACCACGGCAAGTGGCGCGTCCGCGAGCTGCTCGCGCACCTCGGCCGGTACTACGCGCCGTACTCGACGCCGGAGCGGCCTCGGCCGTGGGACACCGACGAGCTGATCGCGGCGGTCGGCCTCACCGAGCACGCGGGCAAGAAGCTCAAACAGCTCTCCGGCGGCCAGCGGCGGCGGCTCGACGTCGCGATCGGCATCGTCGGGCGCCCCGAACTGCTGTTCCTCGACGAGCCGACCGCGGGTTTCGACCCGGAGGCGCGGCGCGAGTTCCACGACCTGGTGCACCGGCTGGCCGACGAGCTCGACACGACGATCCTGCTGACCACACACGACCTCGACGAGGCCGAGAAGCTGGCCGACCGGATCCTCATCCTCAACGGCGGCCGGATCGTCGCCGACGGCTCGGCCGACGAGCTGAGCCGGCAGATCTCCGGCGAGGCCGAGGTCCGCTGGAGCATCGGCGAGCAGCGCTTCGTGCACCTGACAACCGAAGCGACGAAGTACGTGTACGACCTGTTCAAGCAGCACGGCGAGGCCGTCGCGGACCTCGAGGTCCGGCGGGCGTCGCTGGAGGACACCTACATGACGCTGGTCCACCGCGCGGAGACCGGCGGCGAGACGGAGCTCGGTCTCCAGGAAGCGGGTGCGCGATGAACGCCGTCGCTCTGCGGGCCGGGGTGGCCCGCGGCTGGATCGAGTTCAAGCAGACGTGGACCAACCTCGACGACGTGGTGGGCCAGGTCGTCTTCGTCCTGCTCTTCCTCGGTACGTTGTTCTTCATGCGCAACGCCACGCTGCCCGGCACGTCGTTCTCGCTCGGCGCGGCGACCGTGCCCGGCGTGCTCGGCGCCGGCATCGTGTTCAACGGCCTGACCGGCGCCGCGGGCTATCTCGCCGTCGACCGCGAGGACGGGACGCTGCTCCGGGCGAAGGCGACCCCGAACGGGATGCTCGGGTACCTGGTCGGGAAGACGACGGCGCTGTCGCTCGCCCAGCTCACGTCCATCGCCGCGGTACTGGTCCCGTGCCTGTTCGCGTTCTCCGCGCTGGCGCCCGACGGCGTCTGGTCGTACCTGCACCTGCTCGGGGTGCTGCTGCTCGGCATGGCCGCGACGATGCCGATCGGCGCGGCGCTGGGGTCGCTGACCAACAGCGCGCGGTCCATCGGGCTGATCACCCTGCCGGTGATGGCCATGGGCGCGATCTCGGGGATCTTCTACCCGATCACGGCGCTGCCGGTGTGGGTGCAGGACATCGCGCAGGTGTTCCCGATGTACTGGCTCGGCCTGGGGATGCGCTCGGCGCTGTTGCCGGACAGCGCGGTCGTCGTCGAGATCGGCCAGTCGTGGCGGCCGGTGGCGACGCTCGCGGTGCTGCTCGCCTGGGTGGTGCTCGGCTTCGCGCTGGCCCCGGTCCTGCTCCGCCGCATGGCGCGGCGCGAGGCGGGCTCGTCGGTGGCGCAGCGGCGGCAGAAGGCCATGCAGCGTGTGGGGTAGTCATGAGTGAGGTCGTCTACAACCGGATCGCCATGCTGCGCGCGGAGCGGTCGATCTCGCGGCGGCAGCTGGCGGAGGCCCTCGGCGTGCACTACCAGACGATCGGCTACCTGGAGCGCGGCGAGTACAGCCCGTCGCTGTACCTGGCCCTGCGGATCGCGGAGTTCTTCGAGGTGTCCGTGGAAGTGCTGTTCTCGACGAAGCCCTTCCCCCGCCTCGGCGAGCGGTCCGCCTAGGGCTTGCGCAGGTCGGCGTCGGCCAGCGCGCGGACGACGTCGTCGCGGCGGGTCTCGCGGGTCGTCCGGTTGAGCTCGACGTGCAGGAACGGCGTCCCGCCGGCGGCCTGGCCCTGGACGTTCGTCGTCCCGGCCAGGCCCCGGCAGGGCTCGGCCCAGGCCCGGCGAACGCGGAACCCCGCGGCGTCCAAGCGGTCCGCTGCCCGGCGGGCCGCGTCACCGGCCTCCGCGGCCCCGGCCGAGAGCACGACGTCGGCGGCGGGCAGGGTCCGGTCCTTGAAGCCGTGCAGCTGGACCTGGGGCAGGCCGCGCCGGGCCAGCAGCGTGGTGACGGCGTGGAAGACCGTCCGCGGGTCGTGCGCGGGGTCCTCCCGGCGCCGATGCGCGCCCGCGACGGCCAGCACCGCGCCGGGCACCCGCCGGAAGAGGGCGAGGCCGATCAGGTCGGTCCGCAGGTCGGACGACGGATGCGGTACCTCGACGACCAGCGACGGCGGCGCGGACCGGTCGATCGCATACAGCCCCCAGGCCCGTTCGGTGCCGGATTCCTGGACGATCGCGTCACCTTCGGCTGAAAACCCCAGCTCAGCGAGGTGGTGGGGGTGGCCGTCGAGCAGGGCGGCGAAGCCGGTTCCGGCGATTTCGAGCTCGGCCGCCGTGGGGTGGCGGTACGGCTGCCGGGTCGACTGCGCGGCGGTGAAGTTCCGGAGAAGGGCGTCCAAGCCGCCAGGTTACCCAGTCAACGTCACCTTGACGCGCCTCCACCGGCACCGGAGAGTGGGTGCGTTACCCACGCGTCGGCAGGTGGAGGAACCCGGTGAGAGTCCGGGGCGGTCCCGCCACTGTGACCGGAGACATCTCCGGGAGCCAGGAACTCCGGCCGGCGCGCCCGTACTACCCGGGGCGCGGACCCCGAGGAGGAACCTCGTGATCCTGCTTCTGTCCACTTCGGACACCGACCTGCTCAGCGCCCGCTCCAGCGACCGCGAGTACCGGCTCGGCAACCCGTCCCGGCTCGGCGTCGCCGAGTTGCCCGGCCTGCTCGACGGCGTGAAAATCGTCGTCGCGCGGATCCTCGGCACGCCGCGCAGCTGGCAGGACGGCCTGGACGCGCTGCGCGCGTCGGGGGCGCACGTCGTCGTCCTGGGCGGGGAGCAGACGCCGGACGCCGAGCTGATGAAGCTCTCGACCGTCCCGGCCGGCATCGCCGCCGAGGCCCACGCCTACCTCGCGCAGGGTGGCCCGGACAACCTCACCCAGCTGCACCGGTTCCTCTCCGACACGCTGCTGCTCACCGGCGACGGCTTCGAGCCACCCGCGCAGCAGCCCACCTGGGGCGTCCTCGGACGCCCTTCGCGCGGCGACGGACCGGTGATCGGCATCCTGTACTACCGCGCGCACCACCTGTCCGGGAACACGGCGTTCGTGCACGCCCTCGCCGACGAGATCGAAGCCGCGGGCGGGCGCGCGTTGCCGATCTACTGTGCTTCGCTGCGTACGCGCGAGCCGGAGATGATGGCCGAGCTGGCTTCCGTGGACGCTCTGCTGGTCACGGTGCTCGCGGCGGGCGGCACGCGGCCGTCCGAGGCAGGCGCCGGCGGTGACGACGAGGCCTGGGACGTCGCCGAGATGGCCGCGCTCGACGTCCCGATCCTGCAGGCGCTCTGCCTGACCAGCGACCGCGAGACGTGGGCAGCCAACGACGACGGCCTGTCGCCGCTCGACGCCGGGAACCAGATGGCCGTGCCGGAGTTCGACGGGCGGCTGATCACGGTGCCGTTCTCGTTCAAGGAGCTCGACGAAGACGGTCTCCCCCGGTACGTGCCGGACGCCGAACGCGCGTCCCGCGTCGCCCGCATCGCGCTGGCGCACGCCCGGCTGCGGCACACACCGCCTTCGGAGCGCCGCATCGCGCTGATGCTGTCCGCGTACCCGACGAAGCACTCTCGCGTCGGCAACGCGGTCGGGCTCGACACGCCCGCGTCGGCGATCGAGCTGCTGCGGCGGATGCGTGCCGCGGGGTACGACCTCGGACCGGACGCCTTCCCGGGCGTCGACCCGACCGGCACCGACCAGCCCGACGGTGACGCGCTGATCCACGCGCTGATCGCCGCCGGCGGCCAGGACCCGGAATGGCTGACCGAGGAGCAGCTGGCCGGGAACCCGATCCGCGTCCCGGCTGCGCGGTACCGCTCGTGGTTCGAGGCCCTGCCCGCTGAGCTGCGCGAAGGCGTCGAGGAGCACTGGGGCCCGGCGCCGGGCGAGCTGTACGTCGACAACGGCGACATCGTGCTGGCGTCCCTGCAGAGCGGCAACGTGATCATCATGATCCAGCCGCCGCGCGGGTTCGGCGAGAACCCGGTCGCGATCTACCACAACCCGGACCTGCCGCCGAGTCACCACTACCTGGCCGCGTACCGGTGGCTGGAGGAGGAGTTCGGCGCGCACGCCGTCGTCCACCTGGGCAAGCACGGGTCCCTCGAATGGCTGCCGGGCAAGACCGCGGGGCTTTCGGCGTCCTGCGCGCCGGACGCCGTGCTCGGGAACCTGCCGCTGATCTACCCGTTCCTGATCAACGACCCGGGCGAGGGCGCGCAGGCCAAGCGGCGGGCGCACGCGACGATCGTCGACCACCTGATCCCGCCGATGGCGCGCGCGGAGTCCTACGGCGACATGGCGCGGCTGGAGCAGCTGCTCGACGAGCACGCGAACATCGCGGCGATGGACCCGGCGAAGCTGCCGGCCGTGCGCCAGCAGATCTGGACGCTGATCCAGGCGGCGAAGCTGGACCACGACCTCGGCATCGACGAACGGCCGCACGACGCGGAGTTCGACGACTTCCTGCTGCACATCGACGGCTGGCTCTGCGAGGTCAAGGACGCGCAGATCCGCGACGGGCTACACGTCCTGGGCGCGGCGCCGGTCGGTGAGGCGCGCGTCAACCTGGTGCTGGCGATGCTGCGCGCGTCCCAGATGTGGGGCGGCAAGCAGGGCGCGGTGCCGGGCCTGCGGTCGGCGCTCGGTCTGAAGGAAGACGCGCCGATGTCCGAAGTGGACGCGGTGGAGAAGACGGCCCGCGAGCTCGTCCAGGCGATGGAGATGCGGGGCTGGGACGCGACGGCGGTCGCGTCGGTCGCCCCGGACCCGCAGGTCGCGCGGGTGCTTTCCTTCGCCGCCGAGGAAATCGTCCCCCGGCTCGCCGGGACGTCGGCCGAGCTGGACGCGGTGCTGCACACGCTGGACGGCGGGTACATCCCGGCCGGGCCGAGCGGGTCGCCGCTGCGCGGGCTGATCAACGTGCTGCCGACCGGGCGGAACTTCTACACCGTCGACCCGAAGGCCATCCCGAGCCGGCTCGCCTGGGAAACCGGGCAGGCCCTGGCGGACTCGCTGCTCAAGCGCTACCGCGAGGACACCGGCGACTGGCCGCGCTCCGTGGGGCTCTCGGTGTGGGGCACCTCGGCGATGCGGACGTCCGGCGACGACGCGGCGGAAGTCCTGGCGCTGCTGGGCGTCCAGCCGGTCTGGGACGAGGCATCCCGGCGCGTCACCGGCATCGAGGCGATCCCCCTGGAAGAGCTGGGCCGGCCCCGGATCGACGTCACGATCCGGATCAGCGGGTTCTTCCGCGACGCGTTCCCGCACGTGATCGCCCTGATGGACGACGCCGTGCGCCTGGTCGCTTCGCTCGACGAACCGGACTCGGAGAACTTCGTCCGCGCACACGTGGCTTCCGACCTGGCTTCGCACGGCGATTCGCGGCGCGCGACGACGCGGATCTTCGGGTCGAAGCCGGGTGCGTACGGCGCGGGCCTGCTGCCGCTGATGGACAGCGGAAACTGGCGCGACGACAAGGACCTCGCCGAGGTGTACGCGGTGTGGGGCGGCTTCGCCTACGGCCGCGACCTGGACGGCCGCCCGGCGCGCGAGGACATGGAAAGCTCGTACAAGCGCATCGTGGTGGCGGCGAAGAACACCGACACGCGCGAGCACGACATCGCGGACTCGGACGACTACTTCCAGTACCACGGCGGGATGATCGCGACGGTCCGCGCGCTGACCGGCGCGGCCCCGGCGTCCTATGTGGGCGACAGCACGTCACCGGACGCCGTCCGTACGCGCACGCTCGGCGAGGAGACGGCCCGGGTGTTCCGCGCCCGGGTGGTCAACCCCCGGTGGCTCGCGGCGATGCGCCGGCACGGCTATAAGGGCGCGTTCGAGCTCGCGGCCACAGTGGACTACCTGTTCGGCTTCGACGCCACGGCCGGCGTCGTCGGCGACTGGATGTACGAGAAGCTGACCGAGTCGTACGTGCTGGACGAGGTGAACCAGGAGTTCCTGCGCCAGGCGAACCCGTGGGCGTTGCGCGGGATCGTGGAGCGGCTGAACGAGGCGGCGGACCGCGGGCTGTGGGCGGAACCGGACCCGGCGCTGCTGGAGAAGATGCGCGAGGTGTACCTGTCGCTGGAGGGCGACCTCGAATCGGAGTGACTGCAAGCGGTTTGCAGGCCGCGGCGGCTACGCTTCGCCTTCCCCACCGAGGAAGGACGAAGACTTGAAGAAGGTTCTCGGCGTCGCCGCCGCGGCACTGGTCACCGCGCTCTCGTTCGCGGCACCCGCCTCCGCCGCCGACCACACGAAGCACATGCACACGGGCGACGCCTTCGGCGACGTGACCGGCTGGAGCGGTGAAGGCGTGTTCACCGAGGAGGGCGACCGCGTCCACATCTGCGACACCGACGCGGACGGCCGCGGCGTCGCCATCTACGTGTACAAGGGCACCCCGGCGACCGGCACCTTCCTGTACTCGATGGAGGTCGGCGGCAACGGCAACTGCGTGACGAAGAGCGCGGCCGACGGCGGAGTCCACAACCTCCCCGAGAGCCGGGTCGGCTTCAAGTTCTGCCGGTACTGGATCGAGGACAAGAGGGCCCACACCGGCGAGTGCAAGGACTACGACTTCCTGAACGACAACAGCTGAGCTGAACGCGGAGGGGGACCCGCGGGGGCGCCCCCCGTTTTCCACTCTACCCGGGGGCACCGACAAAATCGGGGGGTCGAGTGGCGGCCGGGCACGCTCACGGGTGCCCGGCCGCCCGCGCGATGCCCGGTCCGCACCCCGCCCGCGACGAACACCCGGTCGCCCGGCCGGTGTCCGGCCGCCCGCGCCGGCGATGCGCGGCGAGCCGCCGACGGGACAAATATCGGATATTCCGGCGCTTTTCACCCAACCATGTGGCTTTCCCGACCTTGGTGGCTTGACTTCATCAATGGTCTAGTCCAATGATCTGTCCACCTCGATCCCCACCGGGAGGACAGCTCATGCGCAGGAGCAGACTGGCCGCCATCGGGCTCGCCGCCGCCACTTTCGCCGCCACCGCCGTCAGCCTCGTGCTCGGCGCGCCGTCGGCGACCGCGGCGTTGAGCAACAACTGGTACGCCGCGGCGCCGTACCTGATGCCCCAGAGCAACAACCCGCCGGACCCGGTCACCGTGATGAACGCGACCGGGCTCAAGGCGTTCCAGCTCGCGTTCATCCTCGCGCCGAACGGCGGCGGCTGCAGCCCGACCTGGGACGGCACGTCCGCGGTCTCCTCCGACACCGCGGTCGCGGGCGTGATCTCGCGGATCCGCGGCGCGGGCGGCGACGTCTCGGTGTCCGTCGGCGGGTACGGCGGCACGAAGCTGGGCCAGACCTGCGGGACGGCAGCCGCGACGGCCGCCGCCTACCAGCAGGTCATCACGAAGTACTCGCTCAAGGCGATCGACTTCGACCTCGAAGAGCCCGAGTACGAGAACTCCGCCGCGATCGCGAACGAGCTCGGGGCCGCCAAGACGTTGCAGGCCAACAATCCCGGCCTGTTCGTGTCGGTGACCATGCCGGGCACCGCGGCCGGCACCGGCTGGTTCGGCACGCAGCTCATCGACCAGGCCAAGGCGATCGGCTTCACGCCGAACAACTTCTCGATCATGCCGTTCGACGGCGGCTTCAACGGCGGCTCGTCGCAGGTGTCGGCGCTGGAGGCCCTGCACGGCCTGCTGATGTCGCACCTGGGCTGGGACAGCGCAACCGCGTACGCGCACGAAGGCTTCTCCGGCATGAACGGCAAGTCGGACGCGTCCGAGATGTTCTACACCTCGGACTTCCAGACGGTCTACGACTACGCGACCAGCCACGGCCTCGGCCGCTTCACGTTCTGGTCGGTCAACCGCGACCGCGCCTGCGTCGGCACGACGGACAACGGCGTCTGCAGCAACGTCCCGCAGAAAGACTGGGACTTCACCAAGTTCAGCGTCCGCTTCGCCGGCGCGACCCCGCCGCAGACGACCCCGCCGGTGACGACGACCCCGACCACCCCGGGCGGCGGCTCGTGCACCGCGGCGGAGTGGGACCGGGCAAAGGTCTACGTCAAGGACAACGTCGTCTCGCACAACAGCCACCAGTGGACGGCCAAGTGGTGGACGCAGGGCGAAGAGCCCGGCACGACCGGCGAATGGGGCGTCTGGCAGGACAACGGCGCCTGCTAGCCGGGTCAGAAGTCGAGGTGGGTGTTCTCGCGCTGGACCTCCGGCGTCAGCGCGGGCACCTCGACGACGTGCCGGCCGGCCTGTCGCAGCAGCTCGGTGCCCCGGGCGTCGACGAAGACCGGCGGCTCGCGCCAGGCGAACACCACGCGCGGGATCCCGGCGTCCAGGATGAGCTGGGTGCAGCTGCGCGGGTGGGAACTCCGGTGGCTGCACGGTTCCAGTGAGCTGTACATGGTCGCGCCGGCCAGGCGCGGATCGCCGGCGCACTTGGCGAGCGCGGCTTCTTCGGCGTGGTTGCCCGGGTCGCCTTCACCGGAGTGCCCGGTGGCGACGACCTCGCCGTCGGCGTCGGTGATGACGGCGCCGACGCGGAAGGTGTGGCTGGGCGGGCACTCGGCGGCGAGCGCGATGGCTTCCTTGAGGCGCTGGACATCCCGGCCGGTCGGTTCGGCGGCGGCGCGGTACTCGAGGATCGCCATCCCCTGCAGCTCGGTCGCGCCGGTCAGGACGAGCGGCCGCGGATAGAGCCCGGGCCCGACGAACCGCGGCGCGTCCGGCTGCCCGACGAAGAACGGCGCGACGGCGAGCCGCAGCGCGTCGGCGAGGCCCTCGCCGAGGAAGCGGGTGTGGATCCCGCCGCCGCCCTCGACCAGCAGGTTCTCGATGCCGCGCGCGCCGAGGTCGTCGAGGATGCGCCCGAAGTCCGGCGGGTCCCCCGCGTCGACGACGGTGGCGACGTGCTTCAGCGCGTCCGCGGCACCGGGCGGCGCGTAGACGATCTTTTCGGTGTCCCCGACGGTGAAGAACTGCGCGTCCGGGTCGAGGCCGCGGGTGGTCACGGTGACCTTGACGGGTTGTTCGGGCTTCCCCCGGTCCAGCCGGTTCCGCCGCAGCTCGGGCGAGCGGACGAGCAGGCGCGGGTTGTCGGCCCGCACCGTCCCGGCGCCGACGAAGATCGCGTCGGCCTCGGCCCGCAACCGGTCGACGACCGCCCAATCGTCCTCTGTGGACAGCACGAGCCGTTCGGGCGAGGTGTCGTCGAGGTAGCCGTCGAGCGACTGCGCGGCGGACAGCAGGACGTGCGGCCGGGAGATCACCCGGCCCAGTATGCCGTAACGCCGGGGGTACTCTCCGCGTCCTACGACGTATCCCCCTGCCGTGCGCATCCCCCGGAGCTTTCTGAACATGACAACGCGAGGCTGGTACAAGGAGCGGACGCTCACCACGGTCGACACCGTCGGCCGGGAGGTGTCGGTGACGACCGGGCTCACCCGCGACCCCGAAGGCCGCCTGGTCGCGGCCATCGCGATCAGCGACGGCCCGACCGCGATCTACCGCTATTCCGGCGACGCCGACGAGCGCACCGAGCTGGTCACCAACGCCGCGGACACGGTCGACGAGCTGCGCAAGCTCGCCGGCATCCCGCCGACGCGCTGACCTCGACCGCCTCGCGGCGCCGCGTCACGCCTCGGCGACCGCGGCCGGGTCCACGGCCTTGAACCGGGCGAGCAGCGCCTGCCCGGCCGGCGAACCCGGCTCGAACGCGACGAGCCCCGGACGGCCCCCACCGGGGACGACGACGAGCGCGTTGTGGCAGCGGAAGCAGAAGGCCAGCTCGACGAGCACGCCTTCTGCTCCGTGCACCTTTAAGGCGTACACGGGGCTGAAGCACCGCATGGATTCGCCGTCCGGGAGATCGGCGACGAGCCGGACGATTGCCGCCGCGTCCCCGCCTTCCGCCCAGCCGAGCGTTTCTCCCGGAACGGTGTTCCATTCATCCCATTCGCGAGAGCTCCGGATGCGGACGAGCTGGGCTTGGCGGACGTCCGTCGCGCTGACAGGCAGGAGCATCCCGGTTCAGGCCGGCAGGACGGCGTACTGGCGGACGTAGAGGTCGGTGTAGGTCACCGGGCCGCGCGGGCCGGGGACCTTGTCGAGGTTGATGCCGGTTTCCGGGACGGCGAGCAGCTTGAAGCCGTCGAGGAGCCGGGTCGGGGCGTTCCAGAAGACGCCGGTGCCGGTGTAGCCGTCGAAGAAGGCGTCGGCGGCGGCCTCGTCCTCGGTGGTGATGCCCGCCGCCAGGCCGGAGGTGCGCTCGTTGGCGATCTCGACGGCGTCGGAGAGCGAGCCGACCTTGGCGACGGTGACGGTCGCTTCGCGGTCGGAGTCCAGCGCCCACTCGTAGCCGATGGGGTGCTCGTGCGGGGCCAGCGACGGCGTGACCCCGCGCTCGGCGAGCGCGTCCGAGATCGCCGGCCAGGCGTCGTCGTGGATGTCTTCGTGGATGAGCAGCAGGTTCAGCCGGTTGCAGACGCCCAGCCGGTCGAGGCTGGCGTGGACGAGGTCGCGGGCCTTGGTGACGTCCGCGCCGCGGTCGACGTAGAGGACGCCGCCGCCGTCGGCGTGGGCGAGGGTGCGCACGCCGTGGACGGCCGCCTCGGTGGCGAGCGCGCGGGTGCTGTCCCCGCTGCCGCGCAGGATCACCAGCGGCACGAGGCCGGGCAGCCGCACGAGCGCGGACGCCGCCTCACGCTCCACGCGCGGCACGAGCTGGACGCAGTCGGCGTCGATGCCCGCTTCCGCGAGCGCCGGCGCGATGACGACCTCGCGCAGCCGCTGGGCCGAGCCGAGCGCGGCCGAGCCGGTGCGCAACACACCGGCGTTGCGCGACTTGACCAGCTGGGAGGCCACGTCGACGGTGACGTTCGGCCGCGCCTCGTAGTTCGCGCCGATGACGCCGACCGGCCGCCGCCGTTCGACCAGCCGCAGCCCGCCGTCCAGGGAGGACACCTCGACGGAACGCTCCTGGTGCGGCGCGCCGGCGAGCAGCTGCAGCTGCTCGGCCATGCCGGTGAGCCGGTCCGGGGTGATGGTGAGCCGGTCGAGCAGGCCGGCGCTCATCCCCTCGGCCTTGGCGCGCTCGACGTCGGCCTGGTTCGCTTCGAGGATCTCGTCACGGTGCGCGAGCAGCCGCTCGGCCATCCCGGTCAGCGCGGCGTCGACGGCTCGGTCGCTCGCGGCAGCCAGCGACGGCGCGGCCAGCTTCGCCGCCCGTGCGCACTCCTCGACGGCCTTGGCCACCTCGTCCATCGTTCGTCTCCCTCCGCGCGGACCACCAGTTTGCCGCATGCACCCCTGTGACCGGCCACGGGCTCCACCGCCGCTCCCGGCGGCGACCGCGACGGCCCCCGCCGCCGGCGCTACTTGGCCGCCGGCTCCAGGAGCCACAGCGCGCCCGCGATCAGGCAGCTGATCGTCGCCACCGCGAAGACCAGGACCCACAGCACCGGCGGGACCGCGGTGAGGCGGCCCAGCTGGTCCGCGTCGGAGTCGCGGGCCTGGCCGCGGCGCCGCTTGACCTGGAGCTCGGCCACCGGCCGCACGCCGCCGAACAGCAGGAACCACGTCACCAGGTAGCTGAACGGGGCCTGCAGCTCGACCGGTGCGACGAACGCGATCAGCGCGAGCACCGCGGCGCTGGCGACGACCGTGAACACCCCGTACGCGTTGCGCACCATCACCAGGACGCCGAGCAGCAGCAGCGCGATCAGGACCAGCACCGTGCCGACCAGGTCGGCGCCCAGCAGGCCGGCGAACAGCAGCCCCAGGACCGACGGCGCCAGGTACCCGGCCATCGCCGTGAACGCCATGCCCGGCCCCTCGGGCTTGCCGCGCGAGACGGTGACGCCCGAGGTGTCCGAGTGCAGCTTGATGCCCTGCAGGCGCCGTCCGACGAGCACCGCGGCCAGCGCGTGCCCGGCCTCGTGCACCATGGTCACGACGTTGCGAGCCCGCCGCCACGGCGTGCCGCCGACCAGCACCACCAGCAGGGCCACACCGCCGGCGACCAGGGTGACCACCGCGGGGGCCTGGGCCTGTTCGAGCAGCGAACCGGCCGGCGAAGGGTCGGTGGCGGCAGCCGTGCGGAAAGCCGACAGGGCGTCACCGGCCAGGCCGCCGAGCGCGAGAGGAACGGGCGAGCTCACCCGGACACCTCACCACAGGCGATATCTGGCTACGGTGAGTCCCCACCGCTCACCGCTTCGCGGCTTCCGGTAATGAGTCGTGACGGTCTCCTTTCCGCTGTCGGAACGCAGGGCTTCAGAAGGCGCGACCGCTCGGGCCATGACACGGCCCCGGGCCGGGCCGGCAGCTCACCTCGCCACCGTGCGGACGGCGGCCCCCTCAGGCCAGGTCAGGTCATCGCGACTCCCGCATCCGGGCCTCGCCCTCGACCCGGAACAGGAACGACACCCAGCTCCGGAACGGGGCCCAGGCCTCCGCGATCTCCGCCAGCTCCGCGATTCCCGCGTCCGGCAGGTGGTAGGCGTCGCGCATGATCTCGTGGAGGCGGGTCTCGCTGAGGGGGAAGACATCGGGGTGACCGGCGCCGCGGATCAGGATCAGTTCCGCGCTGAACCGGCCGATCCCCGGCAGCAGCTGCAACTGCTTCAGCGCCTCCTCGGCCGGCATCGCCCGCAACGCGGCCGCGTCCAGCATTCCGTCGGCCGCCGCCTCGGCGATGGCTCGCAGGCGCGGCAGCTTCGGGCCCGGCAGGCCCGGCTGGTACTCCGCCTTCGCCAGCGCGGCCGGCGCCGGGAACGACCTCAGCGTGCTGCCGCCGACGTCGACCTCGGTGCCGTAGCGCTCGGTCAGCCGCCGGCGTAGCCGCACCGCCTGCGTCATCCAGATACGGTGGCTCAGCACCGCCCAGCACGCCGCCTCGTACGGCGAGGCGAACAGGACCGGGCGCAGACCGGGGTGCAACCCCTGCAGCAGGGAAACCACCGGGTCACGGACGCCCGCCTCCGGGAAGGCCGTGCCGTCGACGTCCAGCGAGCACATCCTCCGCACCTGGGCCACCACCGCTTCGGTGTGTTCGGCCGGGCCGTGGACCTCGACCGTGACCTCGCCGGACGCTCGCTGCCGCAGCACCGCTCCCACCGGCGTCCATTCGCCGTCGAGCGCGAACGCCACCCGGAGCGCGCCGGGCTCGGAGTCCGGCTGCCCGGCGGGGGCGAAGCCGGTCAGGAAGCGGGCCGCTGCGGCCAGGTCGAACTCGCCGTGCACCGCGATCTCGCCGTACGGCCGGGTCATCGTCATCATCTCTCCTCCTCGGATCGGAACCTTGCCTGCGACGTTAGGAAGGGGCACCGACAATTCCGGGGGTCGAACGCCTGATCGCGGATTTGTTCACTCGATCGGGTGGCCGGGAGAGCCGTCATCGGCGTCCGTCCACAGTGGACCTATTCCGTCGGCGTCACGCAGATCGTCGCGGGCCGGTCCGGCTGAGCGCCGCGGATTGTCGGAGGTGCCGGTTAGCATCGCCCCATGACCCACGCCGAACCCGTCCCGCCCGACGACAGCTACCTGCGTTCCCTGGTCGAGGCCACCGCCGACGCCGTCGCGGCCGCCGAACCGCTGTCCTCGCCGCACACCGGCGCGGACGAGGCGACGCGGGCCGAAGTGACCGCCGCGGTCGAGCGCAGCTCACCCGACCTGGTGGCGTTGAGCCAAGATCTGCACGCCCACCCCGAAGAGGGCTTCGCCGAACACCGGTCCGTCCGCGCCTTGGCCGACCTCCTGCAGCGTCACGGCCACGAAGCCACGGTCGGCGTGGGCGGGCTCGACACCGCGCTGCGCGTCAGCACGCCACAGCGCGAGGGTCCGCACATCGCCGTCCTCGCCGAGTACGACGCGCTGCCCGGGCTCGGCCACGCCTGCGGGCACAACGTCATCTGCACCACCGCCGCGGGCGGCTTCCTCGGCGCCGCCACCGTCGCCGAGCGGCTCGGCGGCCGCGTCAGCCTGATCGGGACGCCCGCCGAGGAGGGCGGCGGCGGGAAGGAGATCCTCGCGCGGGCCGGCGTGTTCGACGACGTCGACGCGGTGATCATGCTGCACCCGTTCAGCCACGACATCGCGCTGCACCCGTTCCTCGGTCGGCGCCAGCTGGAGATGGTCTTCCACGGCGTCGGCGCGCACGCGAGCGCCCAGCCGTTCATGGGCCGCAACGCGCTCGACGCCGCCGTCGCCGCGTACCAAGGCGTCTCGGCGCTGCGCCAGCAGCTCCCGCAGAGCGACCGCGTCCACGGCGTGTTCACCGACGGCGGTGCCCGGCCCAACGTCATCCCGGCCCGCGCCGCGCTGTTGTTCTACCTCCGGTCCCAGACCCCGGAGACCCTGCGCGACCTCGCCGATCGCATGACGTCGATCGCCGAAGGCGCCGCGGCGATGACCGGCTGCGGCGTCGAGCTGACCTGGGACGCCCAGGCCGCCTACCTGCCGATCCGGTTCAACACCACGCTCGCCGGGCGCTGGACGGCCAACCAGGTGATCACCGGCCGCAAGCCACTCCCGCCGGGGATCGTGCCGGAGTCGCTCACCGGCTCGACGGACCTGGGCAACCTGTCGTACCGGATGCCCGCCCTGCACCCCATGCTCGCGGTATCGGGCCCGACGGTTGCGTTGCACACCAAGGAGTTCGCGGCCGCGGCGGGATCGGAGACCGGCGACGCCGGAGTCCGCGACGGCGCGCTGGGCCTGGCCCTGACCGCCGCCGACTACCTCGGCGACGCCGAACTGCGGCAGGCCGTGCACGACGAGTTCGAAGCGGCGGGAGGAGCACTGGACGTCCCGTCGTTCTTCGCCTGACAGCTGAGGATCGACTGAGTTTTCTCAGCTGATTCTTCTCAGCAAAGCCTGAGGTATTTCCACAGGCTGCTCACAAGCACGGGCGCGAACCTGGTGCCATGACCGAGAACGAGAGTCGGCCCGGCCCCGCCTCACCCGGTGGGCACCAGCCGCACCACAGCACCCAGCAGTACGGGCCGTACGCGCAGTACGCCTACCAGCAGCAGGCGGCGCCGAACCCGCTCTTCACCCCGCCCCAGGCTCCCGGTTCCCAGGTGCCCACGGCGCTGAAGGCCAAGCCGCGCAAGGGTGGCCGCGTCGCGATGATCGTCAGCGCGACCGCGCTCGGCGCCGCGCTGGTCGGTGGCGTCGGCGGGGCGGCGATCGTCGGGCTCACGACGACCTCGGCGGACGGCGCGACGACCTCGGTCACCACACCGGCCGCGAACGGGCAGACGGTCTCGAACTCCTCCTCCGGCGACGTCAGCGCCGTCGCGGCGAAGGTGACGCCGAGCGTCGTCCAGATCAACGTCACGACCGACCAGGGCGAGGCCATCGGCTCCGGCGTCATCCTCACCTCGGACGGCCGGATCCTGACCAACGCCCACGTCGTCAACGGCGCCCAGAACGTCGTCATCACCACCTCCGACGGCAAGAAGTACCAGGCCAGCGTGGTCGGCGCGGACACCAAGGCCGATATCGCGGTGGTCCAGGCGCAGAACGCGAGCGGCCTGACCGCGGCGAGCCTGGGCGACTCGAGCAAGCTCGTCGTCGGCCAGGAAGTGGTCGCGATCGGCTCGCCGGGCGGCCTGCAGAACACCGTCACCACCGGCATCGTCAGCGCGCTGAACCGGAACCTCTCCGACATCGGGCAGGGCGAGCAGCAGCAGCGCTCGCCGTTCAGCCGCACGTCGAACCAGAGCAGCGACTCGCCCAGCTACACCGCGATCCAGACCGACGCCGCCATCAACCAGGGCAACTCCGGTGGCGCGCTGGTCGACGCCCAGGGCAACGTGATCGGCATCAACTCGGCCCTCTACAGCCCCTCGGCCTCGGCCAACGGCGCGGCGGGCAGCGTCGGGATCGGCTTCGCCATCCCGATCAACGACGCCAAGAAGATCGTCGACCAGATCGTGAACAACTAGGACGCGGACGGGCCGTGGTCGGGGCGGTCCGTCCCCCGCTTCGGGGAGCGGGAGAGCACGCGAAGGCCGTTTCGAGAGTCAATCGGGGGCTCTCGAAGCGGCCTTCGCGCTGCTCAGAGCGTGTAGGTGAGGGCGAAGCGGTGGTTCTTCTCCTCGTCGATCTCGATGCTCGCCGTTCCGGCGATCCCGGCCAGCTCGCCGAACCCCGAGCCGGTGAGGATCTTCAGCGCCAAGCCGGCGTCGTCGGCCGAGTGGTGCAGGACGAAGCCGCCCTTGCGGCCGTCGACCGAGACCTCGAGTCGCTCGAAAGCGACGTACGCACGTGAAGTCGCGTTGGACGCCGTCAGCATCTCGACGGTGCTGGTCCCCTCGACCGCGCCGGTGAACGTCTTGGCGATCGCCACCCGGGCGAACTCGGTGCCCCCGGCCTCGTCGGTCGCCTGGGGCTCCCACTTGTCGAGGACGAACGACGCGGTGGCAGTGCTGGTCATGGCTCATTTCCTTTCGAAGGTGCCACCAGCCTGCCAGCCATACCTGACAGGTTGCGTCAGGTTTTGTCAGCGCCTCCGGTTGCCGAACAGGCCGCGCGTGATCTCCCGGCCCAGCGCGCTCGCCGCGGACCGCATGAACGACTTCACGGCCGGGTTCTTCATGGCGGACTCGAGGAACCCCGGCTCGTCCTTCGCCGGCGCCGGCGCCTCGGGAGTGGGAGCGGGAGCCGCCTCGGGCGGAGGCGCGGCAGCGACCTTCGCGGCCAGCTTCTCGTAGGCCGACTCCCGGTCGATCGTCTCGGCGTACTTCGCGTGCAGGTCCGACGAAGCGACCGAAGCGGCGACGGCCTCGTCACCGATCGAGCCCATCTTCGACCGCGGCGCCCGCAACCGCGTCCACGCCACCGGCGTCGGCGCGCCCCGTTCCGAAAGGACCGTCACGACGGCCTCGCCGATGCCCAGCGACGTCAACACGGTGTCGAGCTCGTAGAACTTCGTCTTCGGGTAGGTCTTCACCGTCTTGGCCAGCGCCGCCTGGTCGTCCGGGGTGAACGCCCGCAACGCGTGCTGGATCCGGGCGCCGAGCTGCGAGAGCACGGCGTTCGGGACGTCCGTGGGCAGCTGCGTGCAGAAGAACACGCCGACGCCCTTCGACCGGATCAGCTTCACGGTCTGCTCGATGCGTTCGAGGAACGCCTTCGACGCGTCGGCGAACAGCAGGTGCGCCTCGTCGAAGAAGAACACCAGCTTCGGCTGGTCGAGATCGCCTTCTTCGGGCAGTTCCTCGAACAGCTCGGCCAGCAGCCACATCAGGAACGTCGAGAACAACGCCGGCTTGGCCTGCAGGTTGTCCAGCTCGAGCAGCGTCACGACGCCCTTGCCGTCGGCTTGGCGCATGAGGTCGTGCACGTCCAGCTCGGGCTCGCCGAAGAAGTCCTCCCCGCCCTGGGCCTCCAGATTGGACAGCGCCCGCAGGATCACCCCGGCCGTCGCCGCCGAGACCCCGCCGATGCCCTTGAGGTCCTCCTTGCCTTCGTCGCCGGTCAGGTGCGTGATCACCGACCGGAGGTCCTTCGTGTCCAGCAACGCCAGGCCGCGCTGATCGGCCCAGTGGAAGATCAGCCCGAGCGTCGACTCCTGCGTCTCGTTCAGCCCCAGCACCTTCGCCAGCAGCACCGGCCCGAAGCTCGTGACCGTCGCCCGGATCGGCGACCCCTTGCCGCCGGTGCCCAGCGACAGGAACTGCACCGGGAACGCCGCGCCCGCCCAGTCGTCACCGAGCTCCTGCGCACGCTTCGTGACCTTGTCGTTCGCCTCACCGGCCGCGGCCAGCCCGGACAGATCACCCTTGACGTCGGCGAGCACCACCGGCACCCCGGCCGCCGACAGCTGCTCCGAGATCAGCTGCAACGTCTTCGTCTTGCCCGTGCCGGTCGCGCCGGCGACCAGCCCGTGCCGGTTCAGCGTCGCCAACGGCAGGCGCACGGCCGCAGCCGCGTCCACCTGCCCGTCGATCACCACCGCACCCAGCTCCAGCGCGGCACCTTCACTCGCATAACCAGCGGCGATTTCCCCCGCCGGCGACTCCTGCTCGGTCACTGCCCGCTCCCCGGTAGTGTGTTCTGGACCACATCGGGAGCGTAACGCGCCGTACGCGCAGGTAACGCCCTTCATATCCCCGTGTCGGGTTAGGGTCACCAGGTGACCGACCGCCTAGTCTGGATCGACTGCGAAATGACGGGGCTCGACCTCGGCAAGGAAGCGTTGATCGAAATCGCCGCCCTCGTCACCGACGCAGAACTGAACGTGCTCGGCGAAGGAATCGACATCGTCATCCACGCCGACGAGGAAAAACTCGCCGGGATGCCCGAAGTCGTCCGCGAGATGCACGCCCACTCCGGCCTCACCGAAGAAGTCCGCCGCTCCACAGTGACCCTCGAAGAAGCCGAACGCCGCGTCCTCGACTACATCCGAGAGCACGTCCCCGAGCCGGGCACCGCCCCCCTCGCCGGCAACTCCATCGCCACCGACCGCGGCTTCATCGCCCGCGACATGCCCGCCCTCGACGCCCACCTGCACTACCGCATGGTCGACGTCTCCTCCGTCAAGGAACTCGTCCGCCGCTGGTACCCGCGCATCTACTACGCCAAGCCCGAGAAGGGCCTCGCCCACCGCGCGCTCGCCGACATCCGCGAATCCATCGGCGAACTCGACTACTACCGGCGCGTCGCCTTCGTCCCCCAGCCCGGCCCCACCAGCGAAGAAGCCAAGGCGGCCGCCGCTGAAGTGCAGGAACACCACCAGAGGTGACCCCCTGAAAAGCGGTCGAGGGCACCCGCTACGATTACCGCAAGCGAGGTGATCGCAAGCGGATCCCCTCGGCGATGGTGGGCGTAGCTCAGCTGGTAGAGCACCTGGTTGTGGTCCAGGAGGTCGCGGGTTCGAAACCCGTCGCTCACCCCATCACCCCGGCGTGGTCAGGGCCTTGCGACCCTTTCCCACTGTCGGGGTTTCGCCTTTTTGTGGGGGTCGAACCCCCACACCCCCGCCCCTGCCCGTATAC
>JARAWT010000019.1:0-148886 GCA_033793495.1 Streptomyces sp. MN03-5084-2B
TCCGCAGCCACCGCCCCCACCGCCGCACGAGCTGCCGCCGCCTCCGCTGCAGGAGCTGCCGCCGTAGTAGCCGACGGCGGCGCCGCTGCCGGCCCCGGCCAGGCGGGTGCGGCGGCTGTGGAGGCGGGCCGTGGCGTGCTGCGCCGCCCGGGTGGCCGCCGCGCGGACGTCCTGGTCGGGGTGCCCGGCCAGCCCCTCCGCCGCGACGGCCGCGGCCGCGCCGGTCGACAGCGTCCCGGCCCGGCGGGCCGCCGCCCGGCCCGCGAAGGTGGCCTTGACCGCGGGCCGCTTCCGCGCCTTCACCGTGACGGCGATCGCGATCACGACGCCCACGGCGAGCAGACCCAGCAGGATCCCCACCGGGTGCCCGGTGCTCGCCCCGGCGACCAGCCGGACCAGGCCGAGGGCGACCACGGCCCAGTACGCCACCGCGGTGGCGATCCAGGTCGAGCGCAGTTTCCGGGGATCGGCGAGGAGGCCGCGGCCGACCAGCGCGGTTTCGAGTTCGCGCGCGACCTGGTGGTTCCCGGCGGCGTCGCACACCCGCTCGATCGCAGAACCGTTCTTGCCGATGCGGCTCAGCGCTTCGCGGCCCACCGGGTCGGGCGCGGTGCCCTTGACCCGGCTCAGCCGCCCGTCGCCCGCCAGGCGGATCACCTGCTGCTCCAGCAGGACGGCGACGACGTACTCGCCGAAGCGGCGGCGGCCGCCGGTCAGCAGGGCCAGCTCTTCGGGCCGGTCCGGGCCACCGCCCGCGCGGCCGCGCAGCACGAGCCCGGCCCGCACCACGGCGGCCAGCGCCGGCAGGAGCAGCAGGCCGCCGTAAAGACCGGCGAACACCGGTCCGGGAACACCCCAGGTGTCGGTCATGAGTCCGCCCTCCCTCGTCCGTGTGCGGAGACTACGTCCGAGGAAGGGCGGCGGGTTGCCGGCTTAAGGGAGATTTAGGCTGGTGCTTCTACGACTGGGGGACCAGCTTGAGCGAAATCGAGTTGATGCAGTACCGCTGGTCGGTCGGGGTCGGGTAGCCCTCGCCCTCGAAGACGTGCCCGAGGTGGCTGTGGCAGGAGCCGCAGAGCACCTCGATCCGCTTCATGCCCATGGTGCGGTCTTCGCGCAGCAGCACGGCGTCGGAGTCGGCCGGGTCGTAGAACGACGGCCAGCCGCAGTGGCTCTCGAACTTCGTGTCGCTGCGGAACAGCTCGGCACCGCACGCGCGGCACTCGTAGACGCCGGTGGTCTTGGTGTCGGTGTACTCGCCGGTGAACGGCCGTTCGGTCCCCGCCTGGCGGAGCACGGCGAACTCGTCGGGGCTGAGCTGCGCCCGCCATTCCTGCTCGGACTTCACGACGCGCGGGGTCGCGCCGACAACGGGTTTCATACCTTTCACCCGATCCACGTTACGCCGCGAGCCAGGCGAGGGCGTGCACGACGATGTCCCATGCGGCCACGATCACGCCGAGCACGATGAGGACCACGATCAGGGCGGACACCCAGTAGCGCAGGCCGCCGAGCCGGTTGCTGGAGTCGGCGAAGTCGGAGACACCGTCGAGGGCGGCTTCGATGGTGAAGTTCGGACCGCACCGCTCGATGCGGTCGAGGTGCTCGGCGAACGCGCGCGCCTCCGGGTCGTACGGGTCCAGGCCGACCAGGTCCTCGTGGAAGCGAGGATTCTGGCCCGGCAGCGAAGCTCCGTCGTCGGCCATGCCACCACGGTAGGCCATCCGGGCTCGTCAGCCCACCGGACGCGCGTTACGTCTCAGAGACCGGTGCTGGGGTTGGCGTCGAGCTTCGTGTTGCTGTCGATCAGCATCTGCCCACCGACCTGGACGACGTGGTACTTCCGGCGCGTACCGTTCAGCTCCATCGTCAGGTCCAGCGAGCCGTCGGCCCCACTGCCCGCCGCGGCCGCCTGCCTCCAGCCGCTGAGCTCGCTCTTGTGCTCCGCCCAGTAGGACAGGTACTTGTCCTGCGAGCCGTAAACCGCCTGCGCGGCCGGCGTCAGCTGGCTCCAGCCGTTCTCGACGTTCGGGTAGTAGCTGTTGGCCAGCAGCCGGCCGGCGGCACCGATGTCGGTGATCTTGCCTTCGGACGGCGTCTGGCCGAGCTTGGCGGCGGAAGCCGGTGCGTCGTCGCTCGGGCTGTTCGTCTGGGACGAGCTGTGGCCCGTGGTCGGCTGGTTGATCGGCGACTGGGCGTTCTGGTTGCCGCCCGAACCGCCGTTGCCGGAGTTCAGGACCAGGAACACGATTACCGCGACCACGACGACCGCCGCGCCGGCGCCGGCGAACACCGCGTACTTGCGCTTGGTGTCGGTCTTGCTCGTGGTCGACGAATACTGGGGCGCCCTGGCCGACGGCGCGGCCGCGGGCATCGGTCTGGGCGGGGTGTTCGGGGGCGCGGCCGGGGACCGCATCGGCATGAACGCCGCGGTCGGGCGCGGCGGGTTCGACGGGGCCTTGTTCGCCGGCGCGGGCGTGCCGGCCGGCGGGGACGACGGCGCCGCGCCGGCCGTCCGCTGCCACGGCGGCCGCTCGTCGTCCGTGGACGCGGGTGCGGCGGGCTTGCGGCCCGCGCCGCCGGAGAGCAGCGGCGGGGACGCCGTCTGGCCGCCGGGCTCGGTGCGGGCCAGCGCCGCCAGCCGCTCGCGGGCCTCGGCCATGCTCGGGCGCTCGCCCGGCTCGCTGCGCAGCAGGCTCATCAGCAGCGCGGTGGCCCCGCCGGCCTGCACCGGCGGGTTGATCTGGCCGTTCGCTGCCGCGTAGAGCAGCGCGAGCTGGTTGGTCGTGTTGCCGTACGGCGTCGTGCCCTCGATCGCCTGGTAGAGGGTCGCTCCGAGGGCGAAGACGTCGGAGCTGGGCACCGGGTCGGCGCCGCGGGCCAGCTCGGGTGCCAGGTAGGCGGGCGTGCCGCCGATCAGGCCGGTCGCCGTCAGCGTCATGTCGCCGGCCGCGCGGGAGATGCCGAAGTCGGTGATCTTCGCGGTGCCGGTCTCGTCGATCAGGATGTTGCCCGGCTTGACGTCGCGGTGCACGATCCCGGCGCGGTGGGCGGCCACCAGCGCGGACGCGACCTGCTCGCCGATCCGGGCGACCCGGCCGAGCGGGAGGGTGCCCTCCTCGGCGAGGATGGTGGAGAGGCTGGGGCCGTTCAGGTACTCCATCACCAGGCAGGGGTCGCCGTTGTGCTCGGCGATGTCGAACACGACGATGGCGTTCGGGTGCTGGAAGCGGGCCGCGTTCTTCGCCTCGCGCATCGCGCGCTGGCGCATGTTGTCGCGTTCGGTCTCGGAGACACCCGGCTGCGGGAGGATCTGCTTGATCGCGACGGTGCGCTCGAGGCGCACGTCGGTCGCGCGCCACACGACACCCATGGCACCGCTACCAATGTGTTCGACGAGGCGGTAGTGCCCCGCGATCAGCTGACCGGTGTCGATGGCGACTGCTCCTGACGAAATTCCCGGTGGTGGTGGCCCTGCTCAGCGCGTTACCGCTTCGCGCACCCGATCGAGTGTAGCGGTCGGCCCTGTGCTCTTCGCGTCAGCCAGCCGGTCCGGCGGGCTGCGGTTCGGCCGGTGCCCGCTTCTTGAACACCTTGACCAGGCCGATCGCTCCGGCCAGCGCGAACACGCCGTAACAGGCGAGCAGCGCGGGCGGCGTGTTGCCGGTCAGGGCGTCGCCGAGGAGGACCACGGCGACCGTGCCGGGCACGCTCCCGAGCAGCGTACCGGTCAGGTAGGGGACGAGCCGCACCGAGGACACCCCGCAGAGGTAGCTGAACGGGGCGAACGGCACCACCGGGATCAGCCGCAGCGACGTGACGGCGAGGACGCCGCCGCCGGACAGGCGGTCGTTGACCGTCTTCACCGCCGACCGGTGCAGGTGCCGGGTGACCAGGTCGCGGCCGAGGAGGCGGGCCAGGCCGAAGGAGAGGCCGGCCGCGACGGTGGTGGCGACCAGGCCGATCGCGATCCCGGCGGCGGTGCCGACGAGCAGGCCGGCGGCGAGGTTGAACACCGTCCGCGGGATGGGCGCCACGGTGAGCAGCGAGTACGCGACGAACAGCACGAGCGGGGTGGCGGGGCCGGTGGTGGCGGCCCAGGCCCGCAGCTCGGCCGGACCGGGGATCGGCAGCAGCACCGCGGCCGCCGCGAAGGCGGCGAGCACGGCGAGCGCGACGATCAGCTTGGTGCGGCCGGACACCGTTCGAGCCTACCGGCCGTCCGTCGGCGGGCTAGCGTGGCCGCATGCCCAAGAACGGTGACCCGGTCGAGTACGAGGTGGGCGGGCGCACGGTCCGCGTCACCAGCCCGGACAAGCTGTACTTCCCCCAGCGCGGCATCACGAAGCGGCAGGTCGTCGAGCACTACATCACGGTCGGCGGGCCGCTGCTGCGCGCGATCGGCGAGCGTCCGACGACGCTGAAGCGCTACGTCGACGGCGTCGAGGGCGACTGGTTCTACGCCAAGCGCGTGCCGAAGGGCGCGCCGCCGTGGGTGTCGACCGCCGGGATCACGTTCCCCTCGGGCCGGACGGCGGACGAGGTGTGCCCGACCGAGCCCGCGGTGTTCGCGTGGGCGGCCAACCTGGGCACGTTCGACTTCCACCCGTGGCCGGTCCGCCGCCCGGACGTCGACCACCCGGACGAGCTCCGGATCGACGTCGACCCGCCCGACCGGGCGGGCTTCGCGGACGCGGTCGAGGTGGCCGTGGTGGTCCGCGAGGTCCTGGCGGACGCGGGCCTGACGGGCTGGCCGAAGACCTCGGGCGGCCGCGGGGTGCACGTGCTGGTCAGGATCAGGCCGGAGTGGGACTTCGTCGCGGTCCGCCACGCGGTGATCGCGCTGGGCCGCGAGGTCACCCGCCGGATCCCGGAGAAAGCGACGATCGCCTGGTGGAAGGAGGAGCGCGGGGGCCGGGTGTTCCTCGACTACAACCAGGCGGCCCGCGACCGGACGGTGGCCTCGGCCTGGTCGGTCCGCGGCACCCCGCGCGCGACGGTGTCGACGCCGCTGACGTGGGACCTGCTGGGCGAGGTGGACGCGGACGACTTCGACGTCCTGACGATCCCGGCGTTCTTGGCGAAGTACGGCGACCTGCACGCGGCGATGGACGAGACGCCGTTCGGGCTCGAGACGGCCTTGGAGTGGTACGAACGCGACGCACGTGATCACGGTCTCGGTGATCTGCCTTACCCGCCCGATTATCCGAAAATGCCTGGCGAACCGAAGCGCGTTCAGCCGAGCAAAGCCCGGCCGGAGTGACCCTCACGGCTTGCGGCAGCTGACCGACGTCACCGCCGCCTTTGGGACGACCTTGGTGCTCTTGGTGCTCATGCTGGTGCGATCGACGCGGTACGAGGTGCCGCCCTGGGCGTAGGCGGTCTCGATGAGGTCGCCGGACTCGTCCCCCGAGATGCTGTAGGTGATGTCGCACTCCCAGAGCAGGGTGCTCGCGCCGAGGAAGTTGAGCTTCGGCTCGACGACCACGTTGCACCCCGCCGACCCGAAACACTGCTTGGACTGCACGGCCAGGTCGACCGAGTAGTCCTTCGCCGTGGGCTCGGGCAGGAGTGGCTCGGTCGTCGTCGGAATGGTGAACGCCGGGATCGACGGACTGGTGGTGGCGGGCGCGGCGGCATCGCGCGGCCGCACGGCACCGTCGGCGGCGACCCACGTGCCGCCGGGGCCGGCGCAGGGCGCGTGCTGCGACTCGTCCAAGCACGGGCCGACGGAGCCCTTGTCGTACGCGAGCGCCAGCACGATGCCGGCCGCCAAGGCGGGTAGCACGGCGAGCGCACCCACCACCCACGGCCACTTCCTGCGCTTGGGTGGCGGAGGAGCCGTCGGGAAGTACGGCACCTGCGGGCCCGGTGAAGCCGGAACGGACATGACCACCTCCGTGACTCTGCTGCGGGGACAGACGCGGCGGCGGAGCCCGGCGTTACCGAGTGACACGGACGGGACCGTTGTCCGGTACGAACTGTAATCACGGCCACAGCAGTGGTGGTGATCACCGAATCTTCCGGTGTCCGGGGAATGACTCTCGGCCGAATGAACCAATCGGAACGCCGAGTGATCACGCGGGCGCCCGCTGTCGCCTTTCGGGTCACAAATGTTGCACGGCCGTTCGCGATGTCACGATCTTGGTCTTCGACGGCGTAACGTGCGGTCCCGGATCGACGACTCCCCGGGGCCATCGGGGGGCGGGTTCGAGGAAGGAGGCCGTTCGTGGACGACCTGATCGCTTTCCTCGCGGCGCGCGTGGGCGCGCGGCAGGCGTTGATCATGCAGGCCGTCAACAAGGCGAAGACCGGCGAGACGATGAACCGCGGCGAGACCAAGGTCGCCGTGGAGCAGAAGATCCGCGGGCTCACCGACCTGGAGCTCGACGTGGTCAACCAGATGATCAACGAGATCGAGGCGGCCCGGCGGATCCTGCTCGCCCACCGCACCACGGTGTCGGAGAAGGTGCCCGGTTTTCCGCTCTACGGCAGCGAATACTGGTGTGAGACCTGCCACGTGCCCGCCGACGAGGCCGGCTCCAACTGGTGCCTCACGCTGCGCCTGCTGGCCCTGCCCTACGCCGACCACCCGGAGTACAGCGAGCGCTGGCGGCCCTGACGGGAATCCCGCCGGGCGCCGGGCGTTGCACCCGGTGTGAGATTTTCCGTGCTCGACCGCTCGCCGGTGCGGCGCGGCCGCGGGCCCGCGCAGGCGCTGCGGGACACCGTCGCCTTCGCCGCCGGCATCGAACGGCTGGGCTACCACCGGTTCTGGGTCTCCGAACACCACGGCGTGCCGGGCGTCGCCGGGTCCGCGCCGACCGTGCTGGCCGCCGCCGTCGCCGGGGCGACCACGCGCATCCGCGTCGGCACCGGGGGCGTGATGCTGCCGAACCACCGGCCGCTGGTCGTGGCCGAGCAGTTCGGCGTCCTGGAAGCGCTTCACCCGGGCCGGATCGACATGGGCCTCGGCCGGTCCGTGGGCTTCACCGGCGGCGTCCGATCGGCGCTGGGGCACGGCAAAGAGGCCGCCGGCGACTTCGGCGCGCAGGTCCGCGAGCTGCTCGGGTTCTTCACCGGGGAACACGGTTACCCCGGCGTCCACGCCTATCCCGCCGAGGGGCTGCGCGTGCCGCCGTTCCTGCTGGCCACCGGGTCCGGCGCGGACCTCGCCGCGGAACTCGGGCTGCCGCTGGTGATCGCGCCGGTGCGCGGCGAACGCGCCTTGGCCGAAGCCGTGACGCGCTATCGCGACGGGTTCCGGCCGTCCGCGTGGGCGCGCGAGCCGTACGTGGTGGTGTCGACGGCGATCGCGGTGGCGGACTCGGCCGCGCAGGCGCGGCGCCTGCTCGTTTCGGAGGCCTGGGCGACGGTGTATTCGCGCTCCCACGGCGTCTTTCCGCCCCTGGAGCCGCCCGCGGAGATCCTCGCGGCGCCGATGACCGACCGCGAGCGTGGCCGGCTCGAGGAGACTGTGGACGGTCAGATCGCCGGGACACCGTCCGAAGTCGAGGACCGGTTGGGCCGATTGGCCGCACTCACGGGCGCCGACGAAATCCTCGCGGCAACCGCCGCCTACGACCCGTCGGCGCGGCTCGATTCCTTCGCGGCATTGGCCCGATTGGCCGAACTGCGTGAGACTGTTTCCTGAATCGCGGACACCGGGTCAAGGAATTTCGGTGCCGTATTCCGGTGGTACGATTTCCGGGTGACTGCCGGGTCGGCCTCGAGCCGTGAGCAGACGGGGTATCCGGCGGTGCCGTGACCTCCGGGCGGCCCCGTGGGCCGCCGCCTCCTCCCACGCAACCCCCTGATCGGGACGTGCGCGGGAAGGAGGTGAATCGCATGACCCGCTGGCAGGAGTTCGTCGCGGCCCACGCCGAGGGCGGCGTCCTCGACGGCGTCGTGACCCGGGTGCTGCCGTTCGGCGCGTTCGTCGAAGTCGCGGACGGCATCCACGGCCTTCTGGTGACGGACGTGGCGCCGCCGCCCGGGACCCGGCTGCCGGTCCGCATCGAGCAGATCGACGTGGAGCGGCGCCGGTTCAGCCTGGTGAAGGCGTGAGGTGAGCCGGGTGAGGCAGGGCGCCCTGCCTCACCCGAGCACCAGTGGCAGCCGCGCGGCCAGATCGCCCAGCGCGGCGCGCTCGGCGTCCGTGGCGGCGCGACGGCCGGTCGCCACCAGCAGGACGTCGGTGTCCGGCATCGACGCCGGGAACTGTGCCCCCGCGATCTTCTCCACCATCACCCGGCTCCGCGCCGGCCCCTCGGCCGGAGGCCCCGCGACCGACGGCAGGTGCGCCACCAGGTCCAGGTGGTGCAACGTCCACTCCAGCACGTACGCCGACAGGTAGTCGCCCGCGGTCAGCACCATGTCCTGCGTCGAGACCCGCATGCCCGGGTCGGCCAGGTCCGCCGCGCGGCCCGCCGCCGAACCCACGTCGTCCAGGTGGAACTTCAACAGTGCCGGGTCCTCGTACGCCGCCGCCAGGCGGACGATCAGCGCCGACAGCGGGTCTTCGCCCGAAGGGAGCGAGGAAGACACCGCCCAGTACGTGATCGCGTCGTGCGTCAACGCCGAGGAAGCCGGGGTGTTCAGCGTGATGAGCACGTCCTGCGCGTCGATCACCAGGTGGCACACCAGGTCCCGGACCAGCCACCCGCGGCAGCCCGAGGGCCGGGAAAACTCCGAGGAGGGCAGCGAAGCGACCGCGGCACGCAACGCCGCCCACGTGCGCGAAAAGAGATCCACGCGCGCGAAGCTAGCAGGGTCACAGCCTCAGCTGCAGCTGAGTCAGCAGCCGTTGCGCCGGGTCGCCGAAGTCCACCCCGGACACCTCGGCCGCGCGGCGGACGCGATACCTCACCGTGTTCGGGTGGATGTTCAGCACCCGGGCCGCCGCGCGGACGTCGCCGAACGCGTTGAGCCACGCCAGGACCGCCGGGACGAGGATGCCGCCGTGCTCGGTGTCGTGCTCCACGAGCTGAACGAGCCGCGGGTCGCGGATCCGCGGCTGCGTCCCCAGGAAGGCCAGCACCTCCGAGAGCAGCACCTCGGCGCGGACGTCGGCCAGCGAGGCGACGTCGGCCGCCCAGCGTCCGCGGGTCATCGCCGCCAGGACGCGGTCGGCGTCGCCGCGGGACGCCGCCGCGTCCGAAAGCCGGGGTACGACGCCGCCGAGGGCCGCGCGGACCGGGACGTCCAGGTGACGACGGGCCGTCGCGGTGATCTCGCGGGCCAGCGCCAGCACCGCCGCGTCGGAGTGCTCGGGCAGGTCCGGCAGCAGTGCGTAGACGCGCCCGCCGATCACGCTCACCAGCGCGCTGCGCCGGTAGGCCGCCGTGTGGACGGTGATCAGGTGGACCAGCTCGGCCCGGCGCAGCTGCCGGTTGTCCGGGCGCTCCAGGGAAAACGCGAGCACCTGCGCCGGGCGCGCCGGATCCGCGCCGATGTCGTCGGCGACGGACTCCGCGTCGAGCCTGCCCTCCAGCAGGCTCGCCAGGAGGTCCTCGCGCAGGCGCAGCTCCGGGCTCGGCAGCGTGCGCGCCCGGATCAGCTGCGGCGCCAGTGCGCGGCTCGCCCCGAGCAGCGCCGTCTCGGCCCGTTCGGTCAGCGGCTGGGCGCCTTCCTGGACCCAGATCGTGCCGAGCGGCTGCTTGCCCGCGTGGATGCCCGCCGCGATCCGGCGGCGGATGCCCAGCTCGGGCCGCTCGTCGATCCGGACGATCCCCTCTCCGGCGCGCAGCCGCTGGTAGACGCCCCACTCGCGCAGCATCGCGAGGTAGCGTTCCGGCCCTTCGCGGCCGAGGATCGACAACCGCCGCAGCTCGTCGACCTCGTCGCCCGCCCGGGAATAGGCGAGCACGCGGTTCGCCGTGTCCTCGATGCTGACCAGGCCGCCGGTGAGCGTCGCGATCGTCTGGGCCAGCGCGAACAGGTCGCCGAGCACCTCGCCGCCGGCCGCCTCGCCGCCCGCGCGCGCCGCCTCGACGACCCCGCGGGCCAGTGCTTCGACCTGCTCCCAGCGCGCCTCCGCCCCGACCGTGAGCAGCGCGACGCCCGCGTCGGCGGCGATGTCGGCGCCGGTCGCGCCCTTGACCGCCACCGCGGCCGCACCGCCGCGCCCGGCCGCGCGGATGGCCGGGGCCGCCGCCCGGCCGCGGGCGCCGATCACCAGCACCAGGTCGCCGGGAGAGGCCTCCAGGGGGTCCTCGGGGTCGAGGATCACGACGTCGGTGACGTCGACGCCGAGGCCGTGCGGCGCCACGACGACCTCGACCAGCGGCTCGCCGAGGGTCGCCAGGACGTGCCGGAGCGAGGTTGTCTGATCGGCCAAAGCCATGCGGTCGATTTTAGCCGATCGGACAAGCCTCCCCCGCGTGTCCGGAGTTACCGTTCGGGGCACCTGGACATAAAGCAGAGGAGCCGCCGTGGACGCCGTGACCCAGACCCCCGCCCCGCAGAACGAGCCGGTGCTGACCTACGCGCCGGGCAGCGCCGAGCGCGCCGAGCTCGAGGGTGCGCTGAAGCGGCTGGGCCAGGCGGAACCGGTCGACCTGACCGTCACCATCGGCGGTGAGCAGCGCCTCGGTGGCGGCGAGAAGATCGACGTCGTCCAGCCGCACCACCACGCGCACGTCCTCGGCACCATCCACAGCGCCACCCGGCAGGACGCCACCGACGCCATCGCGGCCGCCGCGCAGGCCGCACCGGAGTGGCGCGCGCTGTCCTACGACGACCGCGCCGCGATCCTGCTGCGCGCCGCCGACCTGCTCACCGGCAAGTGGCGCGCCACGCTGAACGCCGCCACCATGCTCGGCCAGTCCAAGACCGCGACCCAGGCCGAGATCGACGCCGCCTGCGAGCTCGCCGACTTCTGGCGCTTCAACGTCGAGTTCGGCCGCCGCATCCTCGCCGAGCAGCCGATCAGCTCGCCGGGCATGTGGAACCGGATGGAGCACCGGCCCCTGGAAGGCTTCGTCTACGCGATCACGCCGTTCAACTTCACCGCGATCGCCGGCAACCTGCCGACCGCGCCCGCGCTGATGGGCAACACGGTCCTGTGGAAGCCGTCGCCGACGCAGTCGTTCGCCGCGCACCTGACCATGCGGCTGCTCGAAGAGGCCGGGATGCCGCCGGGCGTGATCAACCTGCTGCCGGGCGACGGCAAGGCCGTCTCCGAGGTCGCCCTGACCCACCGCGACCTGGCCGGCATCCACTTCACCGGCTCGACCGCGACGTTCCAGCACCTGTGGGGCACGGTCGGCGCGAACATCGCGGGCTACCGCGGCTACCCGCGGCTGGTCGGCGAGACCGGCGGCAAGGACTTCGTGCTCGCGCACGCCTCCGCCGACGTCGACGTCCTGCGCACCGCGCTGGTCCGCGGCGCTTTCGAATACCAGGGCCAGAAGTGCTCCGCCGCTTCGCGCGCGTACATCCCGCGCAGCGTCTGGAACGAGCTGAAGGACGGACTGGTCGCCGAGACCGAGGCGCTGTCCTACGGCGACGTCACCGACCTGTCGCACTTCGGCGGCGCGGTGATCGACCGGCGCGCGTTCACCAAGCACGCCGACCTGTTCGACCGGGTGAAGGACGACGCCTCGGTCGAGGTCCTGACCGGTGGCACCGCCGACGACAGCGTCGGTTACTTCGTGAAGCCGACGATCCTCGTCTCGGACAACCCGAAGCACGAGATCTTCTCGACCGAGTACTTCGGCCCGATCCTCTCGGTGTACGTCTACGAGGACGGCGGCTTCGACGACGTCCTGAAGCTGATCGACTCCTCCGCCGCGTACGCGCTGACCGGCGCCGTGATCGCCAACGACCGCACCGCCGTGGCGAAGGCGTCCGACGCGCTGAAGTTCTCCGCGGGCAACTTCTACGTCAACGACAAGCCGACCGGCGCCGTCGTCGGCCAGCAGCCGTTCGGCGGCGCTCGGGCCTCCGGCACCAACGACAAGGCCGGCTCGATCTTCAACCTGCTCCGCTGGACGAGCCCCCGCTCGATCAAGGAGACCTTCGTCCCGCCGACCAGCGTCCGCTACCCGCACCAGGGCTGAGAGGGAGACCGTCATGTTGCGTGCCCCGCTGCTCGCCGCCGCCCGGTCGAAGCGCATCCGGGCGCTGGTCGAGGCCGTGCCCGCCACGCGGTCCGTGGTGCGCCGGTTCGTCGCCGGGTCCGAGACCGCCGACGCCGTCCGCGTGGCCGGGGAACTGGCTGCCGACGGCCGCCGGATCACCCTCGACCACCTGGGCGAGGACACCACCGACGCCGTGCAGGCGGCGGCGACGGTGGCGGCCTACGAGACGGTGCTGACCGCGCTGGCCGCGGAAGGCCTGGCCTCGGGTGCCGACGTGTCCGTGAAGCTGTCCGCGGTCGGGCAGTTCCTGCCGTCGGACGGCGAGGACGTCGCCTTGGAGAACGCGCGGAAGATCTGCGCGGCGGCCGAGGCGGTCGGGGCGACCGTGACGCTGGACATGGAGGACCACACCACCACGGACTCGACGCTCGGCATCCTGCGCGAGCTGCGCGGCGAGTACCCGTGGGTGGGCGCGGTGCTGCAGGCCTACCTGCGCCGCACCGAGCAGGACTGCCGGGAGCTGGCCGGGCCCGGTTCGCGCGTGCGGCTGTGCAAGGGCGCGTACGCCGAGCCGGAGTCGGTGGCGTTCGCGGAGAAGTCCGAAGTGGACAAGTCCTACGTCCGCTGCCTGCGCGTCCTGATGGCCGGTGCGGGGTATCCGATGGTCGCTTCGCACGACCCGCGGATGATCGAGATCGCCGCCGCGCTGGCCGAGGAGAACGGCCGCGAGGACGACGACCACGAGTTCCAGATGCTCTACGGCATCCGGCCGGAGGAACAGGCGCGGATCGCGGCTTCGGGTGCGCGCATGCGCGTCTACGTGCCCTACGGCGACGAGTGGTACGGCTACTTCATGCGGCGGCTGGCCGAGCGCCCGGCGAACCTGGCGTTCTTCCTGCGCGGGCTCGCCACCCGCTCCTGACCACGACGAAGGCCGCTCCCGAGGGAGCGGCCTTCGTCGGTGGTGGTGGTCAGGCCTGTTCGGCCTCGGCTTCGGCGGCCTTGCGCTTGACCTCGTCCATGTCGACCTCGCGGGCCTGCTTGATCAGGTCCTCGAGGGCGGCTTCGGGGAGCGCGCCGGGCTGGGCGTAGATCAGCGTCTTGTCCCGGATGATGGCCAGCGTCGGGATCGAGCGGACGTCGAACGCGGCCGCGAGCTGCTGCTGCGCTTCGGTGTCGACGCTCGCGAACACGATGTCGTCGTGCTTCTCGGAGGCCTTCTCGTAGACCGGCGCGAACTGGCGGCACGGCCCACACCAGCTCGCCCAGAAGTCGATCAGGACGAACTCGTTGTCGGTCAGCGTCTGGTCGAAGTTCTCGGCGGTCAGCTCAACGGTGCTCATGCCCTGGTCAACGAGCCAGGCCCGGCGGGAATTCCCGGGACCGGGGTAGCGTCTGGAGCAGCGCACCCGCGAAGCGTCCCGCACGAGGAGGAACAGATGGCCGACGGCGAAATCCTGGGCCGGATCGACGAGCTGATCGCGGAGGAGCACGAGCTCCGGTCGCGCTCGGTCGGCGTGGGGCTGAGCGGCGGCGACAAGGACCGGCTCACCGCGGTCGAGCAGCAGCTCGACCAGTGCTGGGACCTGCTGCGGCAGCGGCGCGCGAAGACGGAGTTCCACGAGAACCCGGACGACGCCGCGGCCCGCCCGGTGTCCGAGGTGGAGTCCTACCGCCAGTAGGTCCCCGGAGGCCGTCGAAAAAATTTTCGACGTCGATGTCGAAACGCCGGAATCGGCTCCGTCCCCGGGGTGAGAGCGGCCAGAATGGGTCGCCACACACCGAGGGAGCACCACGATGGCCAAGTACCTGCTGCTGAAGCACTACCGCGGCGCGCCGGCCCCGGCGAACTGCGACACGACCATCGACCAGTGGACGCCGGAGGAGATCACGGCGCACATCCAGTACATGCAGGACTTCGGGGACAAGCTCGTCGCCACCGGCGAGTTCGTCGAGCACCAGGCGCTCGCCCCGGAAGGGACGTTCGTCCGCTACGACGGCGAGGGCAAGCCGCCGGTCACCGACGGCCCGTTCCCCGAGACCAAAGACCTGATCGCCGGCTGGACCGTGATCGACGTCGACAGCTACGAACGCGCCCTCGAGCTGGCCGCGGAGCTGTCGGCCGCGCCCGGCCCGAACGGGGAGCCGATCCACGAGTGGCTCGAGCTGCGCCCGTTCCTGGCCGCGCCGCCGACCATCACCGAATGACGGGGAGCACGATGGGTCTGCCACGGCTGGAGCACGTCGGCATCGTCGTCGGGGACCTCGAGGCCGCGAAGGCGTTCTTCGCCGAGCTCGGGCTCGAGGTCGAGGCGGAGATGACGGCCGAGGGCCGGGCGGTCGACCGGATCGTCGGGCTGGACGGCGTCGAGTCCGACATGGCGATGCTGCGGACACCGGACGGCCACGGGAAGCTGGAGCTGATCCGGTACCGCACGCCGGCCGGGCCGGGCGGGGACCCGGAGGCCCCGGCGAACGCGCCCGGCCTCCGGCACATCCTCTTCGAGGTGGCCGACATCGAGGGGGTCCTGGAGCGGCTGCGGCCGCACGGCGGCGAACTCGTCGGCGAGCTCGTGCAGTACGAGGGGAGCTTCAGGCTCTGCTACGTCCGCGGGCCCGAGGGGATCATCGTCGAGCTGGCCGAGCGGATCGGCTGAGCGCGTGGACGAAGCCCTGCTCCGGAGCCTCACCCCGGGCGTCCTGGCCGTCCTCGTCCGCCGCGGTGCCGACTTCGCGGCGGCCGAGGACGCCGTCCAGGAAGCGCTCGTCGAGGCGCTGCGCGGCTGGCCGGCCGACCCGCCCCGGGACCCCAAGGGCTGGCTGGTCACCGTGGCGTGGCGCAAGTTCCTCGACGCGACCCGGGCGGACGCCGCCCGCCGCAGGCGCGAGGACGTCGTCGACGCCGAGGTGGCGCCCGGGCCCGCGGCGGCCGTCGACGACACGCTCCAGCTGTACTTCCTGTGCGCGCACCCGTCGCTGACGCCGTCGTCGGCGGTCGCGCTCACGCTGCGGGCCGTCGGCGGGCTCACCACGCGGCAGATCGCGCAGGCCTACCTGGTGCCCGAGGCGACCATGGCGCAACGCATCAGCCGCGCCAAGCGCACGGTGTCGGGGGTGCGGTTCGACCAGCCCGGCGACGTCGCCACCGTGCTGCGCGTGCTGTACCTGGTCTTCAACGAGGGCTACTCCGGCGACGTCGACCTCGCCGCCGAGGCCATCCGGCTGACCCGGCAGCTCGCGGCGGCGATCGACCACCCCGAGGTGGCGGGGCTGCTCGCGCTCATGCTGCTGCACCACGCGCGGCGCGCCTCCCGGACGACCGGCGACGGCGCCCTCGTCCCGCTCGCCGAGCAGGACCGGACCCGCTGGGACACCGCGCTGATCACCGAGGGCGTGGCCATCCTGCAGCGGGCGCTGTCGCGCGACCGGCTGGGCGAGTTCCAGGCCCAGGCGGCCATCGCGGCCCTGCACGCCGACGCGCAGGACGCCGCGGAGACCGACTGGGTGCAGATCGTCGAGTGGTACGACGAGCTGGTGCGCTTGACCGGCAGCCCGGTCGTGCGGCTCAACCGCGCGGTGGCCGTCGGTGAAGCGGACGGACCGCGTGCCGGGCTGTCGGCGCTGGCGGACCTGGACTCCGCCGTCCCCCGCTACACCGCTGTCTCGGCCTACCTCCACGAGCGCGACGGCGACCTCGAGACGGCGGCGAAGCTCTACGCGGAGGCGGCGGCGAAGGCGGCCAGCCTCGCCGAGGTCGACCACCTCACCCGCCAGGCCGCCCGCCTCAACACCCGAACCCCGCGTGATTGAGCGGGCATCTCCCGTGATTGGAGAGGCATCTCGCGTGTCCGGAGGGGCATCACGCGTGATTCGAGGGGCATCACGCTGATGCCTGCTCAATCACACGTGATGCCCCTCCAATCACGGGTGTGACCCTGCTGATCACGTGTGATGCCCCTTCGATCACGGGGTCAGGCGGGGCAGAGGGTGCCGTCCGTCGGGATCTTGCCGTCGACGAGGAAGGCGCGGGCCGCGTCGGTGACGCAGGGGGAGACGCCGAGGGCGCCGTGGCCCGCGCCCTGCCAGGTGATCGTCACCGCGGACGGCATCTGGTCGGCCGCGCGGGTGCTGCCGACCTGGGGTGTGACCGGGTCGGTCGCGGTGGCCGCGACCAGGATCGGCGGGGCGCCGGGCGCGCCCGGCGCCGGCAGCGGCTCGGTGCGCACCGGCCACGGGCCGCACCAGGCCAGCTGCTGGGCGATGACCGCGCCGAACTGCGGGTACTTGCCGCGCATCCCGGTCACGACCTGGTCGAGCTGGTCGGCCGAAAGCCGGCTCTGGCTGTCGTTGCAGCGGGTCGCGATCGTGGCGTCGATCCGCGACGGCTGGGCGCGCGTGTCGCGCAGCACCGGCGCGGCGAACGCGGCCAGCGGCGCGATGTTCCCGGCGCGCGCGGCGGTGATCGCGTCGGCCAGCTCCGGCCACCGCGAGCGCTGCGAAAGTCCCGTGTAGACGGCGAACATCGCGATGCCCGGGCCGAACTCGACGGCGTCGTCGATCGACGCCGGGGTGCGCCGCAGCTGGTCGGTGAGCGCGGTCAGCGCCGCCTTGGGGTCGCCGAGGGCGCAGTGCCGCGCCGCGCAGTCCGTCGCGAAAGCGTCCAATGTGGACTGTGCGCCGGCGGCGACGGCGTCGAGGACCGCCGCCGTGTCGGCGCCCGGGTCGGGCACGCCGTCGAGGACCATGCGCCCGACCAGGCCGGGGAAGCGCACGGCGTACTCGGCCAGCACCTTCGAGCCGTCGCCGTGGCCGAGCGCGTTCAGCCGTTGCATGCCCAGCTGCTTGCGCAGCTCGTCGAGGTCGCCCGCACCGCGCCAGCTGTCCAGCGCGGTCTGGGAGTCGTCCAGCTCGATCGCGCACTGCTGGCCGGCCTTGCGGGCCGCGTCCAGCACGTCGCCCAGGCCGCCCTGCGCCGGGTCGGCGTCGACGAGGTCGTGCCGGATGTCGGCGGGGACGCACTGGGCGGCGCCCGACAGCCCGGTGCCGCGCCGGTCCAGGCCGATCAGCGAGAACTTCTCCAGGAACGCGGGCGGCAGCGTCGCGGCCAGCCGCGCGGCGTACACGGTGCCCGGGTCGCCGTCGACGTCGTTGACCACGACCAGCGGCACCGGCCCGCTGCCGACCTTCAGCGCCAGCAGCCGCACCACCGAGCGCCGGGGCTCGCCGGGGGAGTCGAGCGGCGCGGTGACGCGGGCGCAGGTGAAGTGCAGGCTGTCCGGGACGGCGGGAGTGCCGATGCGTTGGCGGGTGTCGTCGTCGCAGTCGGCCCACTTCAGCGACGACGGCGTCTCCGGCTCGTTCAGCGGCGGCAACTGCACCCCGGGCGTCTTGGCCGGGGTGCTGCCGGTCGTCTTCCCGTCGTTCTCGACCAGCGCCGGGCGCACCGACGGCCCCGCGGCGCAGCCCGCCGCGGCGGTCAGGGCGAGCAGCGCGGCCAGGAGACGGGTACGGCGGCGGCGCACGGGCGGGGTCCTCACGTCGAACGTCGATCAAGGGGCAGGCCGAGCTTCGCACGGCCGGTGTGGGACGCGGGTTAGCGGGTCCGCACCACCTGGCCGCGGAAGACGGCGTCGAGGTCGTAGCGGGCGGGCTCCTCGAGCTGGCTGTAGTCGCAGGAGGCGGGTTCGCGGTCGGGCCGCCACCGCACGAACCGCGCGTTGTGCCGGAACCGCGACGGCATCCCGCCTTCGGTGTTTTCGTAGGCGACCTCGACGACGCGTTCGGGCCGCAGCGGCACCCACTCGTGCTCGGTGGCGCGCCAGCGGGTGATCCCGCCCGGGATGCGCTGCGCCTCGCCGGTGGCCCGGCCGCCCCAGGGGTGGTCCTCCCCGTCGGTGATCAGGGGCGCCAGTTCTTCGGCCAGCTCACGGCGGCGGTCCTTGGGGAACGACCCGATGGTGCCCACGTGGTGCAGCACGCCCCGCTCGTCGTGCAGGCCGAGCAGGAACGAGCCGACCAGGTCGCCGGGTCCGCCGTCGACGTGCCAGCGCAGGCCGGCGAGCACGCAGTCGGCGGTGCGCACGTGCTTGTACTTGAGCATGACGCGCTTGCCGGGGGTGTACGGCTCGTCGAGGGGCTTGCCGATGACGCCGTCGAGGCCGGCCCCTTCGAACAGCTCGAACCAGTGCCGCGCGGTGTCCGGATCGGTGGTGGCGGGGGTGAGCGGGAACCGGTCGCCGGCCAGCTCGGTCAGGCGTTCCCGGCGCACGGACGTCGGCTCGTCGAGCAGCAGGTCGTCGTTCAGCGCCAGGACGTCGAAGGCGACGAACTCGGCGGGCTGCTCGCCGGCCAGCAGCGTGATCCGGCTTTCGGCGGGGTGGATCCGTTCGGTGAGGGCATCGAAGTTCAGCCGCCCCTCCCGCGCGACGACGAGTTCGCCGTCGAGCACCACCCGCGGCGGGAGGATGTCCAGCAGCTTCGCGACGGCCTCCGGGAAGTACCGGTTGAGCGGCTTTTCCGCGCGCGACTGCAGGTACAGCTCGTCGCCGTCGCGGAAGACGATGCAGCGGAAGCCGTCCCACTTCGGTTCGAACAGCAGGCCCCCGGAGTCCGGAATGGCCTTGGCGGGCTTGGCGAGCATCGGCTTCAGCGGCGGCTGCAGCGGTAGGGGCATGCCCCGCATTCTGCGGAAAACCCCGGCTCAGCGCACGCGTTTCGCCGGGCTCGTGTCGAGTTCCAGGCGGACGGCGGTGGGCAGCGACGCCAGGCCGAGCGATTCGCGGGCCCTGGTCAGCACCCGGGTGTCCAGGTCCGACCAGACGGCCTTGAGGTCGGTGCCTTCGCGGAGCCACAGGGTGATGCGCAACGCCGGGGAAGTGCGCGAACCGACCGCGCGGACCCGGGCGCGGGCGACGCCGTCGAGCTGCTCGGCGTCGGCCTGGACCGCGCCGGCGATCGCCGTGGCCGTGACCACCAGCTCCGCACCCTCCGTGCGGTCGAGGTCCAGGTCGGGCCGGGGTTCCGGGCGCAGCGAGCGCAGCGCCCACCGCAGCCCGAGCACGAACAGCAGCACTCCGAGCACGATCGCGGTGATGCGCGCCGGCGTCGCGTGGCCGCCGAGCCAGTCCACCGCGATCGGGTCCAGCAGCGGGCGGCGGCCGCGGAACTCGCCGAGCACGCCGAAGCCCACCACCAGCGCCAGCGCTCCGCCCGCGAACGCCAGCAGGCCGACCAGGAACGTCAGCGTGCGTTCGCCGGTGTACGACCGGGAAAGGGCCTTCGCGGCGGTCGTCCTGCTCATCGGCGGTCCTTCGGCGAGTCGACGACGACCGTCACCTTCGGCCGCCGCACCAGGGGAAGCTCGTCCAGCAGCGCCGACACCGTGGCGAGCAGGCGCGGCCGCAGCTCACCCTCGGTCTCCAGGGTGCTCTTCGCCCGGACGCGGAGGCGGCGCGCGCTCGCGGTGACCGACGCGCCCGCGACGTTGTCCTGCGCGCGCACGGTCAACCCGACCAGCCGGGCCAGCGAACGCGGGGACGTCGAGACGCTGACGTCGCCGGCCGGGTCGGTCAGCCGCACCGCGCGGTTGCCGGCGGCGAGCGCGCAGGCCACCAGGACCAGGCCCGCGGCGGCCAGCACACCGGCCCCGACGCGCACCGCGGGGGCGTCCCAGCCCAGCGACGCCAGGCCGGCCTGCCAGCGCGGCCACGGCACCAGCAACGGCGCCGAACCCGGGCGCCACCAGTGCCAGCCGACCTCCAGGGCCAGCAGCGCGCCGGCCGTGGCGAAGGCCAGGCTCAGCAGGGTGGCGAGGATGCGGACGAACGGGCGCACGGCTACCGCACCCTCGGTGCGACGTCCGGCAGCAGCGCGGACACCGTCACGGCCATGCTCCGCACGCGGTAGCCGGTGAGCAGCTCGACCTCTTCGACGACCTTCTCGCGCACGTCGCCGACGACCGCGCGGACCGCCGCCGGGTAGCGCAGGGCCAGGTCGAGCGCGAGGTCGACGTCGTTGTCGTGGCCGCCGACCTTCGCCTTCGGGCCCTTCTTGGCGTCCCGCGCGGTACCGGGCACCCGGCCGGCCGCGTGCTGGGCGACCTTGCGGACCACCGCGTGCCCGATGGTGAGGGTGCCGCGCTCGGCCGGTTCGGCGAGCGTGCGCGGCACGTCCAGGGCGGGGCTCACTTGTCGCGGCCCTTGCCGAACAGCTCGCCGAGGTCGAGTTCGCCGTCGAGGACCCGGCCGGCGACCAGGCCGATGATCCCGACGGCCAGGGTCACCAGGAACGCGGTGAACCCCTGGGTGGCGGCGAGGCCGAGGACCAACCCGGCCAGGAGCCCGGTCTGCGTTGCGTTCACATGTCCTCCTTGGACAGGGACGGGAGATCGGCACTCATTCCACGCGCGTCGATTCGGGTTCTTCTTCGCCCGGCAGGAAGATGTCGTTGACCGCGATGTTCACCTCGATCACCTCGAGACCGGTGATCTGCTCGACCGCGGTGATCACGTTGCGCCGGATCGCGCGGGCGACGTCGGTGATGCGCGCGCCGTACTCGACGACGACGTCGAGGTCGATCGCGGTCTGCTTCTCGCCGACCTCCACCGACACCCCGGCGGTGGTGACCGTGCCGGAGCCGGGGATCCGCTCGCGCAGCGCGCCGATCGCGCGGGACACCCCGCCGCCGCCCAGCGTGTGCACGCCGGCCACTTCGCGGGCGGCCAGGCCGGCCACCTTCTGCACGACCAGCGACGAGATGGTGGTGCGGCCGGCGGCGCCCTCTTCGTTGAGCGGGGTGACCGTGCCGGGGCTTTCGGTCCGTTCCGGGTGCATGCGTCCGGGCTCCTCTCGGCGGGTTTCTCGCCCTTACGATGCCCGGCGGCGCGAAACCCTCACGCAAGGTCCCCCGATCGGGTCAATCTCAGCCCGGGTGGACGTCCACGACGTGCACGTTCACCACCGCGGCGACGCCCAGCTGCCGGGCCAGCCCGGCGGCGATCTCCCGCCGGAGCGCTTCGGCGGCCGCGCCGGCGATGAGGCCGAACCGGACCGACACGAGCACCTGCACGACGTCGCCCTCGACGGCGACGGCCGTGATGCGCACGCCGAAGGGGGCCCGGTCCGCGGCGATCGTGCGGGCCAGCCGGTCGACGACGCCTTCGGCGACGCGCAGCCGGCCCTCCTCGCCGGGCACCTCCACCGCCGGCCGGTGGCCGCGCGCGACGGCGCGCAGCACGCGGTCGACCAGGCCCGGCGGGGTCGGCACCCGGTGCCGGGCCGCGGCGCGCACGGCGTCCCAGCGGGGGTCCCGCTCGGGATCGTGGGTCTCGGCCATCACCGCTCCCTCAACTCGGCGAGCAGCGCCACCCTGGCCCGGTGCAGCCGGGAACGCAAGGCACCGACGTTCACGTCGAGCACTTCGGCGACCTCTTCGTAACTCAGTCCCTCCAGTTCGCGCAGCACGAGCGGGACGCGCTGGGACACCTCCAGCCGGCCGACCGCCCGCAGCACCGCGCTGACCTCTTCGGCCCGCACGACCCGGCCTTCGGGACCGGGCACGGCCGCGGCCAGCAAGGCGCTGTCCACAGTGGACTGCGGGGCGGGGTCGTCGAGCGAGACCGTCGGACGGCGGCGGCGCAGCACGGCGAGCGCGCTGTTGGTGACGACGCGGTAGAGCCACGTCGACACCGCCGACTCCTGCCGGAACCCGGCCAGGGACCGCCACGCGGCCAGCCACGCCTCCTGCACGACGTCCTCGGCCTCGGCCGTGCTGCCGGTGATCCGCAGCGCGACCCGGTACATCCGGGGCGTGTGCTCCCGGACCAGCGTGCGGAACGCGGCGTCGTCGCCACCCGCGGCCCGGGCGAGCAGTTCGGTGTCGTCGCTCACCCGGCGTCCCGGCGGTAGCGCAGGAGCGTGAAGCCGTCCTCGACGAGGATCGACGCGAGGGCGAGCCGGCGCGGCACGGCGGGGGAGGCGCCCGCGGCGATCCGGCCCGCGGTCCCGGCCACCAGCAGCGGCGCGACGGTCAGGCACAGCTGGTCGACGAGGTCGGCGGCGACGAGCCGGGCGAAGAGCCCGGGGCCGCCTTCGCAGTCGACCCGGCGCAGGCCGCGGGCGGCCAGCAGGTCGAGGGCGCGCGCCAGGTCGACGTCTTCGTCGCCCGCACGCAGGATTTCCGCGCCGCCGGCTTCGAGGGCCCGCGTGTCGGCGCCGTCCGTGGTGACCACGATCGGGGGCACGGCGGTTTCGGTGAACAGCCGGGAAGCGGGGTCCAGGTCCGCGGTGCGCGTCACGACGGCGATCGGCGGGACGCCGGCGAAGCCGAGACGTCGTCTGCGCTCCAGGCGTTTCGCGCCCGCGACGACCCCGCGGTAGTTCTCGGCGCGGGCGGTCCCGGCGCCGACCAGGATCACGTCGGCGAGGTCGCGGCCGAGCAGGAAGACCCGGCGGTCGGCGGCGTGCGACAGCCCCGCGGACGTGGTGTCGATTTCGACGGCACCGTCGGCGGACGCGACGAAGTTCACCTGGACCCAGGGCCGGTCCGGGTTCTCCGGATAGGCGTAGATCTCTTCGAGGTCCGAACCGCTCAGTTCGCCCGTCCGATCGGGCCACACACGCTGCACCCGATCATCCCAGCATGAGCGTGAATCACGTCTCTACCGGGGCATATACCGCTGATCGGGATCCGGGGCGCGGATAGGCTCTGCGACCATGCCCGCGCACCTGACCGATCGCCGTCCCGAGCTGTCCGCCGACGAGCTGATCGGCGCGCTGGTGCCGCCGCCGCGCTTCGGCGCCGTCCGGTTCGAGACCTACCTCCCGAATCCCGGCGAGCCCAGCCAGGCCGCCGCGGTCGAGGCGTGCTCGGCGTTCGCGGCGAAGGTGGGGCCGCGCCGGGAGAAGAAGCGGTTCAAGCTCTTCGGCGGGTCCCCGGCGCCGTCCGGGCCGATGGGGCTGTACCTCGACGGCGGGTTCGGCGTCGGCAAGACCCACCTGCTCGCCTCGACGTGGCACGCGGCGCCGTCGCCCAAGGCGTACGGCACCTTCGTCGAGCTGACCCACTTGGTCGGCGCGCTGGGCTTCGCCGGGGCCGTGCAGCGGTTGTCGGAGCACCGGATCCTCGCCATCGACGAGTTCGAGCTGGACGACCCGGGCGACACGACGCTGGTCACGCGGCTGCTGCAGGAGCTGATGGACGCCGGGGTGTTCGTCGCGGCGACGTCCAACACCCTGCCGGAGAAGCTGGGCGAAGGCCGGTTCGCCGCCGAGGACTTCCTGCGCGAGATCCAGACGCTGTCGGCCCGGTTCGGCGTGGTCCGCGTCGACGGCCCGGACTACCGCCACCGCGGCCTGCCGGAGGCGCCGCCGCCGGTCTCGCCGGAGGAGCTCGAGGCTTCGGCCGCCGCGCACGAAGGGGCCAGTGTGGACGACTTCGACGCGCTGTGCGAGCACCTGGCTTCGCTGCACCCGTCGCGCTACGGGCGGCTGCTGGACGGCGTCACCCGGGTGCACCTGCGCGACGTCCACCCGGCGCCGGACCAGAACGTGGGGCTGCGGCTGGTCGCCTTCGCCGACCGGCTCTACGACCGCGCCATCCCGCTGGTCGTGTCGGGCGCGCCGCTGCCGTCGCTGTTCACCGAGGAGATGGTGAACGGCGGCTACCGGAAGAAGTACCTGCGCGCGGTCAGCCGGTTGACGGCGCTGGCGCGGGACGCCGTACCGGCCAGCTGAACAGCACGACGGAGACGGCGAAGAGCGTCCCGCCGACGACGTCGGTGAGGTAGTGGTAGCCCATCCCGACCAGCCCGGCCGTGGCGGCGAGCAGCGCCACCGCGGCGAGCACGACCACGACGGCTCGGCGCGTGACGAGGACGAGCACCGTCAGCACCGCCACGAGGCTCACCGTGTGGCCGCTCGGGTAGACCAGGGTGTCGTTCTTCCACCGGTCGTAGAGCGGTTTGAGCAGCCAGCTCGTGAGCAGGATCGCGAGCACCGGGACGGCCAGGGCGAGCCCGGCTTCCCGCCGCCGTCCGGCGCGCAGGCAGAGGAAGACCGCGAGCAGGCCCAGCGCGAGCACGACGTACGGCTCGGTCGGGAAGACGAGCGCCCGCAGCACGCCGGGGCTCAGGGGCGCGACGGCCCGGGCGGCGGCGTCGTCGACCGCGCCGGGGGTGGTCCCGCCGGCGAACGGCAGGCCCAGCAGCAGCGCGAGCAGGCCGCAGACGGCGGCCGGCACCCGGATGGTCCTCACTCGCGCGAGAGTAGCCGGGCTCCCGGGCCGCCCGGGGGCAGCGACGTTCGAACCTCCGCCGGGGCGGGGAGGCGCCGCGGCCGCGGGTGCGCCACGATGCGGGGAGACAGACTTGGGAGGAGCCGATGCGGGTCACAGTCGCGGGGGCCGGGATCGTCGGGCTGAGCAGCGCGTACCGGCTGGCGGAAGCGGGACACGAGGTGACGGTGGTGGCGTCGGCCCCGCCGCGGGAGACGACGTCGGCGGTGGCCGGTGGGGTGGTTTACCCGCCAGGGCGTTCTCCGGATGAGCGGCTCGTGCGCTGGACAGCGGCGAGCCTCGCGGTGTTCCGCGGGCATGGCGCGCCGGGCGTGCGGTTCCGCCGCGGCCGGGTCCTGCTGGCCGCGGGCGAGCCGGACCCGCAGTGGCTCCCCGCGGTGGACGACGTCTGCCGCGACGGCGACCGCGTGGAGTTCACGACGGCGGTGGTCGACACGCCGGTGTACCTGGAGTGGCTGCTCGCCGGGGTGCGTGCGCTGGGCGTGCGCGTGGAGTACCGGTCACTGACGTCGTTGTCCGGTCTCGGCGCGGACGTCGTGGTCAACGCGGCGGGCCTCGGCGCGGGCGCGCTGGCCGGTGACGACACGATGGTCCCGGTCGGCGGCCAGGTCGTGCACGTGACCGACCCGGGCCTCACGGAGTTCACGGTCGACGGAACGGGCCCGGGCATCACGTACCTGATCCCGCACGGAAGCCACGTGGTGTGCGGCGGAACCGAGGAGCCGGGCCGCGGCGACACCGACCCGAACCCGGCCGTGACGGCGGACATCCTGCGTCGCTGCCGGGAACTGGAGCCACGCCTGGCGCGGGCGGAAGTGCTGCGGTCGCTGGTGGGGCTGCGCCCGTCCCGGCGCGCGGTGCGGCTGGAGCGGGTGGCCGACGTCGTGCACTGCTACGGGCACGGGGGAGCGGGGATCACCTTGGCCTGGGGCTGCGCGGCCGACATCGCCGAGCTGGTCACAGCCGGATGAGGTCGGTGATGCCGCGGGCCTTCAGGTAGGCGGTGTCCGAAGCGCGGCTCCACAGCACGAACGCCACCTGCTTCCCCTCGGCCGCCAGCTTGAAGAACCGGTCGTTGCCCCAGGTCGGGAAGAGATCCGGGACCACGATCGCCGTCGTGCGCGGGGCCGGCTGCGGCGGGGTGCGGTCGAACTCGGCCACCAGTGCCTTCAACGCCTGCCCCGCGGGCTTCAGGCGACGGTCGTTCGTGTACAGCCCGAGGTCGTACTCCAGCGGGTTCAGGTTCGGGACCAGCGCCGGGTTCACGTCGTGGGAGCACCACCAGGTGAAGCCCAGGGTGTGGGCGCAGGAGGCCGCGTTGCGGATCGACCGGGACAGCCACTCGCCGTACTGCGGGCGGGTCGCGTCGCTGAAGTGGATCGACGGCGCCGCGCCGTCCTCCTGGATCCAGACGCGGCGCACCGGGTCCGTCGCGTACGCCTGCGCCACCTGGATCAGCCGTTCCGCGTTGTGCGTCGCGACCGCGCCGAGCGGGTCCGTCTTCAGCGTGTCGGAGAACGACGTCCACGGGTGGATCGCCACCACGTTGCCGGCGTCGGCGAGGCCCGGCCGGGTGAAGTACGTGCCGTTGTCCCACGGCGCCCGGTCGCAGCCGACCGTGTGCTCCTTGCCGGGGGCTGCTTCCTCGGCGGTGGCGCACAGCGTGCGGGCCCACGCGTCGGCCTGGGCCTGGGTGACGAACAGGCCGGCGAAGTCGTCCCAGTAGTAGTACGGCTCGTTCGACAGGTCGAAGCCGAGGAAGCGCGGGTGCCCCCCGATCCGCTCGGCGAGGGCCCTCAGCAGCGTCCGCTGGGCGTCGAGCGCCGCCGGGTCGGTGAACCAGTTGACCGGCTCGGGCTTGGTCTGCAGCCAGTTCGGCGTCCAGTAGCGGGCCGAGATGTGGCCGTTGAACACCGTGACCTCGACGTCCAGGCCGACCGCGCCCGCGAGGTCGAGGAACCGGTGCAGCCGGTCGAGCTTCTCGCCGCTGACCAGCGCGGGTTCCGGCTGGAAGGCGGACCAGAGCAGCATGAGCCGGAGGTGGTCGAGCCCGAGCGCGGCGATGTCGTCGAGGTCGCGGCGCAGGTCGTCCTCGCGCCAGTCCTCCCACATGTGGAACCAGCGCGTCGACGGCGTGTAGTTGACGCCCAGGCGGAACGCCCGGCGCGGGGGCGCGGCCAGGGCGGGGGCCGCCGTGGCCGCCAGGGCCGTCGCGACCGCTCCGGTGAGCACCGACCGCCGCTTGAGATCCGCCACGCCGCCTCCTTCTGTTCGCGCACACCTAGCACGGCGGGGAAGTCGATCTCCAGGGTTGACCGGCGATCTGTCTCCTCAGTTGCGGGAGAAGGCGGCATGATCGGCTTCCGTTTGGTCGGCATACCGCACGGCGTACGCACCCATCGCCTCGTCGAGCTCCGAGTCGTCGGCGAAGTAACCCGCGAGCAGCTTCGGGTGCAGTGACCGGGTGTGGGCGCGGGCCAGCAGCGCGCCGGCCAGCCTGCCGTAGTCGTCGAGGTGGTCCTTCTCGAGCTCCGACGGGTCGATGTCGCCCTTGAGGTTGCGGAACTGCCGGACGATGAACGGGACGCCGTCGATCGTGGTCCAGCCGAGCAGGATGTCCGTCTCCGCCTGCACCAGCCGGGCGCCGTCGACGATCCGCTGCCCTTCGTGCGCGGCCGGCGGCAGGCCGAGGTACGGCGCCAGCGCCGGCCGCTGGGCCTGCTTCACCTGCAGCACCAGGTCCTCGTCGTCGTTGCCGTGCAGCAGGGCGACGTAGCTGCGCAGGCCCACGCTGCCCGTGCCGACCACCCGGAAGGCGACGTCGGCGAGCCGGTACCGCGCGATCAGCGTGCGCCGCGACTCGCGCAGCGTGTCCACATAGGACACCAAGCCGGCCGCGACGGCTTCGGCGGTCCGGGCGTCGACGTGCGTCAGCACCGGCGGGTCGGCGACGAACCGGTGCCGGGACAGGCCGGTTTCGCGGTCGTCGACGCGTTCGGTCCACCGGGCCGCGACCTTCGCGCTGTCGTTCTTGCGGGCCTTGTCGGCCGCGTCGGCGAAGTCGTCGATCAGCTCGTCGGCGCGGGCCTTCGACAGCACCGACGAGTCCGGCAGCGCGTTCCAGGACCGCAGGAACGGCAGTTCGGCCAGCGCGCGGATGGTCCGGCGGTAGGACTTCACGGCGTCTTCGGCGGCCTCGCGGCAGCCTGGTTCGCCGATGCCGCCTTCGCGGCCGGCGAGCACGAGGCTGGCCGCGAGCCGCTTGAGGTCCCACTCCCACGGGCCCGGCACGGTCTCGTCGAAGTCGTTGATGTCCATCACGATCTTGCCCTCGGGCGTGCCGTAGAGCCCGAAGTTCGCCGCGTGCGCGTCGCCGCAGAGCTGCGCGGTGACGCCGGACGACGGCGTGCCGGCGAGGTCGGCGCCCATCAGCCCGGCCGCGCCGCGGAAGAAGGTGAACGGCGACGCGAGCATCCGCTCCCGCCGCAGCTCGGCCAGCTCCGGCAGCCGCCCGGCGGTGGTGGCCTCGAAGTACTCGTGCGGCGCCGGCCGGTCCCCGGCGGCGGCCGCGTGGTCGTGCAGCGCGACCGGGGTCTTCTCCCGGAGCCGCTTCCCCTGTTCGTACAGCTCGGCCGGGGTCACGCTGTCGGTGCCCACCAGCGGCCGTTCTGCCCAGTCCCCTGATCCCATACCGGGCACAACGTCCGAAGGGGACCATCTTCTCCCGAAGGCATTGTGCTCCCGGACGCCGCCGGGGCGGGAGGCTCACCCGGCGGCGTCCGGGTGGTTTCAGGGGCGGACGACCTCGGCGATCGCGTCGATGCCGCGGTCCAGCTCCTCGCGGGTGATCACCAGCGGCGGGGCGACGCGCAGGGTGCGCTCGTGCGTCTCCTTGCACAGGACGCCCCGCGCCATCAGCGCCTCCGACGCCTCGCGCCCCGACGGCCCGCCGGGGGCGATGTCGATGCCCGCCCACAGGCCGCGGCCGCGGACCTCCGACAGGCCGTGGCCGATGAGCGCGTTCAGCCGCGAGTGCAGGTGGGCGCCCAGTTCGGTGGCCCGCTGCTGGAACTCGCCCGTGGCCAGAAGCCGGACGACCGCGCGCCCGACCGCGCAGGCCAGCGGGTTGCCGCCGAAGGTCGAGCCGTGCTCGCCCGGCTTCAGCACGCCGAGGACGTCCCGGCGCCCGGCCACCGCCGACACCGGCAGGATGCCACCGCCGAGGGCCTTGCCGAGGGTGTAGACGTCCGCGCGGACGCCCTCGTGGTCCAGCGCCAGCACCGTGCCGGTGCGGGCCAGGCCGGACTGGATCTCGTCGGCGATCAGCAGCACGCCGTGTTCGTCGCAGGCCTGCCGGACGTCGGCGAAGTAGCCCTCCGGCGGCACGATGACGCCGGCCTCGCCCTGCACCGGCTCCAGCAGCACCGCGGCGGTGCGCGGGGTGATGGCGTCGCGCAGCGCGGCCGCGTCGCCGTACTTCACGGTGACGAAGCCCGGGGTGAACGGGCCGAAGTCGGCGCGGGCGGTCTCGTCGGTGGAGAACGACACGATCGTCGTGGTCCGGCCGTGGAAGTTCGAACCGGCGACGATGATCTCGGCGGTGCCGTCGGGCACGCCCTTGACCCGGTGCGCCCACTTGCGGGCGATCTTGACCGCGGACTCGACGGCCTCGGCGCCGGAGTTCATCGGCAGCACCAGGTCGGTGCCGGTCAGCTCCGCCAGCTCGCGGCAGAACAGCCCCAGCTGGTCGTGGTGGAACGCCCGCGACGTCAGCGTGACGCGCCCGAGCTGCTCGACGGCGGCGGCGACCAGGTCCGGGTGGCGGTGGCCGAAGTTCAGGGCCGAGTACCCGGAGAGGAAGTCGAGGTAGGACCGGCCCTCGACGTCGGTCACCGAGGCGCCGGAGGCTTCGGCGATCACGACGGGCAGCGGGTGGTAGTTGTGCGTGCTCCACCGCTCGTCGAGCTCGATGAAGCTCGCGGCGGTGGGGGCGGCGGTCTCCCGGCCGGCGAACGTCGTCATGTGTTCAGGTTAGATCCAGAACACGCAGAGTTCAGCCGGGATTCGTTGCTTTCACCCGGTGTTCGTTGCGCAATATCCGCCTCGCACCCCCTAATCGCTGCGTGGCCGTTGACGGCGGCTTTGGTAAGCCGTAACTTACCGTTCGTGTCGACTTACGGAAGCGACCAGCTGGCCGCCCTCGCCGACCCTTCGCGCCGCGCGATCTTCGAAGCGCTGCGGGCCGGGCCGCGGGCGGTCGGCGAGCTGGCCGCGGACCTGCCGATCAGCCGTCCGGCCGTGTCCCAGCACCTCAAGGTGCTCAAGGAGGCCGGCCTGGTCGCCGACCGGGCCGTCGGCACCAGGCGGCTCTACCGGCTGGAACCGGCCGGGATCGCCGCCCTGCGCGCCTACCTCGACGGGATGTGGTCGGACGCGCTGAAGGCCTTCGCCGAACTGGCGGAATCCACCGAATCGCCGGAAGAGGAGCAGTCATGAGCACGCTGGAACCGATCCGCAGGAGCGTCACCGTCGCCTGTTCGCGCAAGCACGCGTTCAAGACCTACACCGAGGCCTTCGACAGCTGGTGGCCGCGGCAGCACCACATCGGTGCCGGTGACCTGGCCGAAGCTGTCCTCGAGCCGAAGGAAGGCGGACGCTGGTACGAGCGCACGGTCGACGGCGCCGAATGCCAGTGGGGCGAGGTGCTCGCCTGGGAGCCGCCCGCCCGGGTGGTGCTGTCGTGGCGGATCGACGGCGACTGGCAGATCAACGCCGATCCGGCGTACGCGAGCGAGATCGAGGTCAGGTTCATCGAGGAGGGGCCGCGCAGCACCCGCGTCGAGCTGGAGCACCGGCACTTCGAGCGGCACGGCGAAACCGGCGCGAAGGTCCGCGAAGGCGTCTCCGGGGACGGCGGCCACGGTGCCCTGCTGAAGCTCTTCGCCGAGAAAGCCGCCGCCTGAGCGGTTAGCCTGCCTGAATGGGAAAAGCTGGGCGCGAAGCGCCTCCGTTGAGGGTGGCGGCGGGGGCATGGATGGACAAGAACGACGGAAGCCGGGTCCGGGACGCGCTGCGCGTCGGCGGGGCACTGCCGGACCCGGGCTCGGCCCCGGTCGGGCCGGGCAAGAAGGCCAAGGCCCTCGCCGGGCTCGAGAGCGCGGGGGAGCGGCTGTCCGCGCTGCAGGAGGCGCTCTACGCCGAGGGCGTCGGCGGGGGCACCCGCCGGGTGCTGCTCGTGCTGCAGGGCATGGACACCTCGGGCAAGGGCGGCACGGTCTCGCACGTGCTCGGCCTGGTGAACCCGATGGGCGTCCGGTACGCGGGGTTCAAGAAGCCGACCGCGGCCGAACGGCGGCACCACTACCTCTGGCGGATCCGCAAGCAGCTGCCCGCGGCCGGCCAGATCGGCGTCTTCGACCGCTCGCACTACGAGGACATCCTGGTCCCGCGCGTGTCCGGGCTGCTCACCGCGGCCGAGCGGCGGCGCCGCTACGCCGAGATCAACGCGTTCGAGGCGGAGCTGGCCGAGGCGGGCACGACCGTGCTCAAGGTGTTCCTGCACATCTCGCCGGAAGAGCAGCTCAAGCGGCTCAAGGCCCGGCTCGACACGCCCGAGAAGCGCTGGAAGTACAACCCGGGCGACCTGGAGGCGCGGTCGCACTGGCCCGCCTACCAGGAGGCCTACGCCGACATCTTCCAGAAGACGCCGACCTGGTACGCGGTGCCCGCCGACCACAAGTGGTACCGCAACTGGGCCGTCGCCGAGCTGCTGATCGAGACCTTGGCCGACCTGAAGCCGCGGTTCCCGGCGCCGGACTACGACGTGGACGCGGAGCTGGCCAAGCTGAAGGGTGTTGGCGTCCCGAAGTGACCGTCTGGAAGAGTGCGGGCGTGACCGATGTCGACGACCTCCCGTTCCTCCGCAAGCAGGCCCGGACCCAGCGCTTCACCCTCGGCGCGCCGAAGGAGTTCCGGGTCGCCCCGGACGGCTCCCGCGTGCTGTTCCTGCGCGCCGAGTCGGGCACCGACCCCCGGCACAGCCTCTGGTCGGCCGACCTGGCGACCGGCACCGAGACGAAGCTCGTCGACGCCGCCGAGCTGCTGCCCGGCGAAGAGGAGCTGCCCGCCGAGGAGCGCGCGCGGCGCGAGCGGGCCCGCGAGACCGGCGGCGGCGTCGTGCACTACGGCGTCGACGCGGCCTTCACCGTCGCGGTGTTCTCGCTTTCGGGCAAGCTCTACACCCTGGACCTCGCTTCGGGCGAGGTGACGCTGCGCGTCGACGGTTCGGTCATCGACCCGCGGCCCAGCCCGGCCGGCACGCACGTCGCCTACGTCCAGAACCGGCGGCTGCACGTGCTCGAGCTGGCCACCGGCGACGACCGCGTGCTCGCCGAGGAGGAGGGCGAGGACATCGCCTGGGGCCTCGCCGAGTTCATCGCGGCCGAGGAAATGGACCGCACGCGCGGCTACTGGTGGGCGCCCGACGGCCGCGGCATCCTGGCCGAGCGCTCCGACCGCGGCCCGGTCCCGCGCTGGACCATCGCCGACCCGGCCAACCCGCAGAACGCGGCCAACGTCGTCGCGTACCCGGCGGCGGGCACCACGAACGCCCTCGTTTCCCTGGCGATCCTCGGTCTCGACGGCTCCCGCGTGGACGTTGCGCCGGGCGACTGGGAATACCTGGCGTCGGTGCACTGGTCGGCCGGCGGCGCCCCGCTGCTCGCCGTCCAGCCGCGCGACCAGAAGCGGATGGACGTCCTCGCGGTGGACGTCGCCGACGGCTCGACGTCGGTCGTGCACACCGCGTCCGACCAGCACTGGATCGACATCGTCGGCGGCGTCCCGGCGTGGACGCCCGACGGCCGCCTCGTGGTCGAGGGCATGGTCGACGGCGACCACCGGCTCTTCGTCGGCGGCGAGCCCGTCACCCCGGCCGGGCTGCAGCTGCGGGCCGTGCTCGACATCGGCGACGAGATCCTGTTCAGCGCGTCGGAGGCCGATCCGACGCAGATCCACGTCTTCCGGACCGAGGGCTCGTCCGTGCGCCGCCTGTCCACTGTGGACGGCGTGCACGTCGGGGCCGGGTCCGCCGCGGTCACCGTGCTGTCGTCGTGGAGCCTGGAGCACACCGGCCCGCGCGTCTCGGTGCTGCGCGACGGCGCGCCGGTCGCGTCGATCTCCTCGTCCACTGTGGACCCGGACATCGTGCCGAACCTGACCTGGCTGACGCTGGGGGAGCGCGGGCTGCGCGCGGCGCTGCTGCTGCCGCGCGGGTACGAGCCGAGCGAGGGCAGGCTGCCGGTGCTGCTCGACCCCTACGGCGGCCCGCACGCGCAGCGCGTTCTGCAGAGCCGCAACGCCTTCCTGACCTCGCAGTGGCTGGCGGACCAGGGCTTCGCGGTGCTCGTCGCCGACGGCCGCGGCACGCCGGGCCGCGGCGCGGTGTGGGAGCGCGAGATCCACGGCCGCCTCGCCGACGTCACGCTGCAGGACCAGGTCGACGCGCTGCAGGCCGCGGCGGCTCAGTTCCCCGAGCTGGATCTGGAGCGGGTCGCGATCCGCGGCTGGTCGTACGGCGGCTACCTGTCGGCGCTGGCCGTGCTGCGGCGCCCGGACGTCTTCCACGCGGCGGTCGCGGGCGCGCCGGTCACCGACTGGTCGCTCTACGACACGCACTACACCGAGCGCTATCTCGGGAAGCCCCAGGACGAACCGGAGAGCTACGCGCACAACTCGCTGATCGAGAGCGCGGGCGAGCTGAGCCAGGCGCTGCTGATCGTGCACGGGCTGGCCGACGACAACGTGTTCGTCGCGCACGCCCTGCGGCTGTCGTCGGCGTTGCTGGCCAAGGGGCGTTCGCACGTCTTCCTGCCGCTGGCGGGCGCGACCCACATGACGCCGCAGGCCGAAGAGGTCGCGGAGAACCTGATGCGCACGCAGGTGGACTGGCTGCTGCGCGAGCTGTCCGCCGTCGAGAAGGAGACTGCATGAGCCGCTGGGGCCTGACGATTCCGCTGACCGGAGTGCCGCTGACGGCGCACCGCGAGCTGGTGGAACAGCTGCCGGACCTGGGCTACACCGACGCGTGGACGGCCGAGACGGCGGGCACCGACGCGTTCACGCCGCTGGTCCTGGCCTCGCAGTGGGCACCCGAGCTGCGCCTGGGCACGGCGATCGTCCCGGTGTACACGCGCGGCCCCGGCCTGCTGGCCATGCAGGCGGCGACGGTGGCGGAGCTGGCGCCCGGCCGGTTCGTCCTCGGCATCGGCGCGTCGTCCCCGGTGATCGTCTCCCAGTGGAACGCGGCTTCGTTCGACGAGCCGTTCGCGCGCTCTCGCGACACACTGCGCTTCCTGCGCACGGCGCTGGCGGGGGAGAAGGTCAGCGAGAAGTACGAGACGTTCGCGGTGTCGAAGTTCCGCCTGGAGCGCCCGGCCGACCCGCCGCCGTCGATCATGCTGGCGGCGTTGCGACCGGGCATGCTGCGCCTGGCCGCGCGCGAGGCGGACGGCGCGATCACGAACTGGCTGGCGGCTTCGGACGTGCCCCGGGTGCGTTCGGTGGTCGGCCCCGACGTCGAGCTGGCGGCCCGCATCTTCGTCTGCCCGACGGAGGATGCCGACGCGGCGCGTGGCCTGGGGCGGATGCTGATCTCGAGCTACCTGACGGTCCCGGTGTACGCGGCGTTCCACGAGTGGCTGGGGCGCGGCGACGCACTCGCGCCGATGCACGAGGCCTGGGCGGCCGGTGACCGGCAGAAGGCGAACCAGGTGATCCCGGACGCGGTGGTGGACGAGCTGGTGATCCACGGCAGTGTGGACTCGTGCCGGGAGCAGGTGCAGGCCTATGTGGACAACGGGCTGACGACGCCGATCATCGCGCTCCTGCCGACCGGGGAGGACCCGTTCGAGCAGGTCCGCGGCCTGGCGCCGCGCTGATATTCCGTTGCCTCCCCTCCGGGGCCGGGTGTTTCCTGGTCCCGGAGGAGGAACGGATGCGACGGAAGACGCCGCCGGAGAAGAAGCGGCTCAGCTACCTGAAGGACCGCCGCGACGACTACGGCGAGAACGCCAAGTCGTCGCGCAAGAACCTGCCGCGGAGCAAGGCGCACGCCCGCCGCGCGAACCGCGCGCGGGAAAGCCTCGCCCTGCGGGCGGCGACCGGCGTGCCCGACGAGACGCGCGCCGAGGCGGCCGAGCTTCGGGTGCTGGGCAGGCGCCGCCGGGTGAAGCGCAAATGGGCCGGCAGCACGCTGGCCGAGTACGTCGAGTGGAAGCTCGAGCGTCGGACGGATCGGGAAAACGGCCGGGCGAGGCAGCTCGACGAGGCGCTCGGCCGCGTCCGGCGGCGGATGCGGCGTCCGGACCGCTAAGCGAAGACGCCGGTCGCGAGCAGCAGGCCCAGTGCGCCCGAGGTGAGGCCCGCAGCCACCGTCACCAGCACGTTCACCACCGCGTACAGCCGCGTCTTCTCCAGGAACAGCCGGACCGTCTCGTAGCCGAACGTCGAGAACGTCGTCAGGCCGCCGCAGAAGCCGACCGCCACCAGGGCGCGGACCGACGACGGCTCCGCGCCGTGCAGGAGCCAGCCGCTGAGGAAGCCCAGGATGAACGAGCCCGCGATGTTCACCGTCAGCGTCCCGAACGGGAACGGCGAATCGCGCCACCCCTGCACTCGACGGTCGGTCAGGTAGCGCAGGATCGAGCCCGCCGCTCCGCCGAGGGCCACCAGGACGAGCGTCACTCCGCGCGCCCCACGTACCGGACCACCTCGACCTGGTCGAGCGTCACCAGCCCTTCGCCGATCAGCTCGTCCAGCTGGGGCAGGAACGCCCGCAGCTTCGCCTCTTCGTCGATGATCACGATCACCACCGGCAGGTCCTCCGACAGCGACAGGATCCGCGTCGTGTGGATCAGCGACGAAGCGCCGTAGCCCTCCACGCCGCGAAGCACCGAAGCGCCGGCGAGGCCTGCGTCTCGCGCCCGGCGGACGATCTCGTGGTAGAGCGGCTTGTGGTGCCAGTGGTCGTCCTCGCCGAGGTAGATCGTCAGGCGGGTGGCCGGTCCTTCCATCAGCGTCCCTTTCGCACCGCACGCGTCGCCGCGAGCCCGGCCGCGACCGCCGTCAGGCACAGCACCACCGACGCGGCCACGTACGCCAAGGATCCCACGAGCCGCCCGGTCGTCGCCGCGTCGAGGGTGTCGGTCACGAACGTGGAGAACGTCGTGAAGCCGCCCAGGATCCCGACGCCGAGGAACGGCCGGAGGAGGTGGTGCGGACGGGCGGTGGTCGTCAGGACCGCCATCAGGACGCCGATGAGCAGGCAGCCGACCGCGTTGGTGAGCAGCGTCGCGACGGCGAACTCGCCGCGGGCGTGCGGGATCGCCACGGACAGGCCGTACCGGGCGAGGCTGCCGAGCGCGCCGCCGGCGCCGATCGCGAGCAGGACGTCCCACCGGGGCACGTGATCACCTCCTGACGGTGAACCTACTCCCGATGGCCGACGCGTCGCCGCCACCCGGTCGAGCATGCTGGACGGGGATGACAGGCAGCCGCCGGTCGCCGTACTGTTGCTCAGCGTAGGCAAGGCAACCCTAAGGAAGGCGGGCACATGCGGGCAGACGGGCTGGCCGGGGGCGACGGCGGCGCGGACCGGCTCGGCGAGCTGATTCCGGTGGCCCTCCGCGGAATGGCGGCCGGTGTGGCGGAACGCGGCGGCCCGGTACCGGCAGGCGGGCCGGCGGCCGTGGCGGCGGCCCTGGTCGCGGAGCGTGGCCGGCCGGCGGGGCTCAGCCGGCCGGCCGACGCGGCCACCGACGATCACGCGCTCGCGGCCGAGGCGATCTCGGCTGCCGAGCCCGGGCACGCGCCCGTGGCGGCCGGGCGGTCCGGCGGCCGCGCGGATCTCGAGCCCGCCGGGCCGCACCACGGGGCAGCCACCCCGGTCGCCGGGCGTGGCGGCGGGGAGGCGGCCGGGTCCGGTCGCGGTGCGCTGCCCCGCCACGGCGTCGGCGCCGAGGCGGCCCTCGAACAACTCAGCCGGCTCCTCGCCGCCGGCTCCGCGGACCCCGCCGATCCCGCCTGTGCCGCCCACCTGCACTGCCCGCCCCTCGCCGTGTCCGTGGCCGCCGACGTCGTCGCCAGTGCCCTCAACCCCTCCATGGACTCCTGGGACCAGGCACCCGTCGCCAGTGAACTCGAGCGCGAGTTCACCGCCGGGATCGCCCGGCTCTGCTACCCCGAGGCCGGACACCCCGACGCCGTCGTGACCACCGGTGGCACCGAATCCAACCTCCTCGGCCTGCTCCTCGCCCGCGAAAACGGCATCGTCCAGCCCGTCTGCGGGGCCAACGCCCACCACAGCGTCGCCCGCGCCGCCTGGCTGCTCGGCCTGCCCGCCCCGATCGTCGTCCCCTGCGACGGCGACCGGCTGCTCCCCGGCGCCCTCGACGAGGTCCTCACCCCCGGCTGCGTCGTCGTCGCGACCGCCGGGACCACCAACACCGGCACCCTCGACCCGCTGCCCGAAATCGCCCGCGTCTGCCGCCGGCACGGCGCCCGGCTGCACGTCGACGCCGCCTACGGGGGCATGGCGCTCTGCAGCGACACCCTCAAGGGCAGGCTCGCCGGGCTCGACCTCGCCGACTCCGTGGCGCTCGACCTGCACAAGTTCGGCTGGCAGCCGGTGGCCGCCGGGCTGTTCGCCGCTCGCGAGGCCGCCGACCTCGGTGCCCTCACCGTCCGCGCCGAGTACCTCAACGCCGACGACGACACCGAAGCCGGCCTGCCGGACCTGCTCGGCCGCTCGATCCGGACGTCCCGGCGGCCGGACGCCTTCCGGATGGCCGTCACCGTGTACGCCCTCGGCACCGAGGGGCTCGGCGCGCTCGTCGAACGCTGCTGCGCCACCGCGGCCGAGGTCGCCCGGAGCGTCGACGAACACCCCGGCCTGCGGCTGTGGGGCCCGCCCGAGCTGTCCACAGTGGTCCTGCGACCGGTCGTCGCCGACGAGGCGGGCGGGGACGAGCTCGTCGCGCGCGTGCGCCGGGCGCTGCTCGAAGCCGGTACCGCCGTCATCGGCCGGGCCGCGCTGCCGACCGGTCCCGGCGGCGTGGACCAGCTGTGGCTCAAGCTGACGCTGCTGCACCCGCACACCACCGCCGCCGACTACCTCCCGCTGCTCGACCGGATCGTCGCCACGGCCGGCGCCGAGCTCGTGGCCGGCCGGGAAAGCCCGGTCGCTTCGTGAGGCGCCACCACCTCGCCGGCGTCGGGATCGGGCCGTTCAACCTCTCGCTCGCGGCCCTCGCCTCCGGCGTCGAAAGCCTCGACGCGGTCTTCTTCGACGCGCGCCCGGAGTTCCGCTGGCACCCCGGCCTGCTCGTCGACGGCGCTACGCTGCAGGTGCCGTTCCTGGCCGACCTGGTCACGCTGGTCGACCCGACGAACCCGTTCTCCTTCCTCAACTACCTGCGCGACCGCGGCCGGCTGCTGCCGTTCTACTTCGCCGAGCGGTTCCACATGCCGCGCGTCGAGTACGACGACTACGGCCGCTGGGCGGCCGCACGGCTGCCCTCGTGCCACTTCGGGCACGAGGTGACCGGCATCCGCTGGGCCGGCGACGCCTTCGAGCTCGCGATCGCCGGGCGGGAACCGGTGCTCGCGGACCACGTCGTGCTCGGCGTCGGCTCGGTGCCGTCGGTGCCGGAACCGCTGCGGGACCTGGTCGCCGATCCCGGCGTCCTCGCGCTGCACTCGGCCGACTACCTGACGCACCGGGACGAACTCCTCGCCGCCGACAGCGTCACCGTCGTCGGCTCCGGGCAGTCGGGCGCCGAGGTCCTGCTCGACCTCCTCCGCCACAGATCCACTGTGGACGGAGTGCGCTGGCTCGCCCGGACACCCGCGTTCGCGCCGATGGAGTACTCGAAGCTCGGCCTCGAACAGTTCACTCCGGACTACACCGCGTACTTCCACGGCCTGCCGGAAGCCGTCCGCGACCGGCTGCTGCCCACGCAGTGGCAGCTGTACAAGGGTATCGACACCGAAACGATCGGCGCGATCCACGACGAGCTCTACCGCCGCAGCATCACCGGCCCGCCGGGAGCCGTGCTGACCCCCGGCGTCGAGGTCGTTTCGGCGTCCACTGTGGATGGGGGGATCGAACTGGGTGTCCGGCACGCGCAGCAGGACCGCGACGCCACACTGCGCACCGCCGCCGTCGTCGCGGCCACCGGGTACGCGGAGGCGCCGGCCGGGCCGCTGCTGGCCGGGCTCGGCGACACGCTCCGCCGCGACCGGCGGGGCCGCCTCGACGTCGGCGCCGACTACCGCGTCGCGCTCGACCTGCCCGGCTCGCTGTTCGTGCAGAACGCCGAACGGCACACCCACGGGCCCGGTGCCCCCGACCTCGGTCTCGGCGCGTGGCGGGCGGCCGTGATCCTCAACGCCGTGTGCGGCAAGACCGTGCACGAGCTGCCCGACCGCACCGCTTTCACCACGTTCGGCCTGGAGGACAAGTGAGCATGGACGATGCGGCCGCCTGGCGCGCGGCCGGCGCGCTGATCACGCACAAGATGCTCGGCGAGCTGTCCTACGAGCACATGCTGGAGCCGGTCGCCCACGGCGACGCCTACCGGCTGGAGCTGCCCGGCGCGGTCTACGCGTTCCGGGCCCGCCGGGGCGCGTTCGACGCACTCACGGTCGAACCCGGCAGCGCGCGCCGGTCCGGCGAACCGGTCACCGACCCCCGCACGCTCGTCGTCGACGCCCGCGAAGTACTGGGGCTGAGCGGGTTGCGGCTGGCCGACGTCCTCGCCGAGCTGACCTCGACGGTCGCCAACGAGGCCGCCCGCCTGCGCAGCGCACCGACCGCCGCGGAACTGTCCACGATGGACTACAACGTGGCGGACGGGCACCTCACCGGCCACCCGCGGCTCGTGCTCAACAAGGGCCGGGTCGGGTTCTCCGCGCGCGACCGGGCCCGCTACGCCCCCGAAGCGGGCGAGGACCTCCGGCTGCGCTGGTTCGCCGTCCACCCGGAGCACGCCGAGTTCCGCTGCGTCGACGGGCTGAGCCGGGACGCGCTGCTGGCCGCCGAGCTCGGCGACCTGCGGGAGGAGTTCGCCGCGAAGGCGCCCGCGGACTACGTCTGGGTGCCCGTGCACCCCTGGCAGGCCGACGAAATCCTCGGCACGCTCTACGCCGCCGAACTCGCCACCGGCGTCGTGATCGACCTCGGGGAGAGCGCCGACGCCTACCGCCCGCACCAGACGGTCCGGACGTGCGCGAACGTGAGCACCCCCGGCCGCCACGACGTCAAGACCGCCGTGTCGGTGCGGAACACGCTCGTCTACCGCGGGCTGAACTCCGCGGCCACGCTCGCCGGCCCCTCGGTGACGACCTGGCTGCGGCAGGTCGGCGCCGCCGACCCGCTGCTGGCGGAGAAGTACCGGTTCGGGCTGCTGGGCGAGGTCGCGAGCGTGTCGGTGCAGCACCCGCTGTTCGGGCACCTCGAAGAACTGCCCTACCGGTTCCACGAAACCCTGGGCGCGCTGTGGCGCGAGCCCATCCGGCTCGCGGCCGGGGAACGCGCGATCTCGTTCGCCGCGCTGCCGTACCGCGGGCCGGACGGCGTCTCGATGCTGGCGCACCTGATCGGGAGCGGGGACGCGACCGCGTGGCTGACCCGGCTGTTCGACCTGACCCTGACGCCGTTGCTGCAGTGGCTGCTGCGCCACGGCGTCGGGTTCTGCCCGCACGGCCAGAACCTGATCCTGGTCGTCGACGACGCCGGCGTCCCGCAACGCGTGCTGATCAAGGACTTCGCCCAGGGCGTGGACCTGCTCGACGAGCAGCTGCCGAGCTACGAGTCCCTCCCGCCCGAGGCCGCCGCGGACATGCTGCGCTGGCCCGCGCACCTGCTGGCCCAGTCGCTGTTCAGCTCGGTGTTCTCCGGCCAGTTCCGGTTCTGGGCCGAGGTCCTGCTCGACGAGCTGGGCCTGCCGCGCCCGGCGTTCTGGGCACCGGTCCGGGAGATCGCCGGCCGCTACCGCGACGAAAACCCGGACCTGGCCGCGCGCTTCGACGCGTGCCGCCTGTTCGCCCCGGACGTCGAGCGCGTGACGCTCAACCGGGAGCACTTCGCCGGGCAGGGCTTCGACAAGGTGGAGCGCGACGACGAGTTCGACGTCCGCTGGGGCCGGGTGCCGAACCCGCTGCACGCCCCGGATCCGGGCGGCGCCTGGTGACGGCGTTCGCGCGCCCGGCAGGCCCGCGGTCCCTCGCCGCCCGGCGTGCGGCGGCCGCGGCGGGGGAGGCGGTGCTGCGCGGCGTGCTCACCGAGGACGACGCGCGGCTGCTCCTGCTGGTCCCGGACCCGCACGCCCGGTTCGCCGCGGTGGAGCTCGCCGCGCCGTTCGCCGCTTCGGTGCTCGACGAGGGTTACGGCGTCTGCAGCTACGTCTTCGCGTGGACGCCGTCGCGCGATCCGCTGCCGGCGTCCGGTGTGCTCGGCGGGTACGTCGAAGGCTTCGGCGACCTGCGGGTGCGGCCGGACGCCGCTTCGGCCGTCCCGCTGGGGGACCGGACCTGGGCGGTCGTCGGTGACGTCGAATGGCCGTCCGGGGCGGCCGCCGAGCTGGCGCCGCGCGAGGTGCTGCGCGAGCAGCTCGCGGCGCTGGAGGGGCTGGGGCTGGTGCCGTCGGTGGGCATCGAGCACGAGGTCGTGTTCCGCGACGCTCTCGGCGTGCCGCTCACGCCGCACGGCGTCGACTACGCGCTCGGCGGCACCGAGCGCCTGGCGCCGTTGCTGCGTGACCTGCGGACGGACCTGGCCGATGCCGGGCTCGGCGTCGAGTCGGCGCGGGCCGAGTGCCATCCGGGGCAGTACGAGATCGTGCTGCGCCACCGGGACGCCCTCGCCGCCTGCGACGACGTCCTGCTGCAGCAGCTGCTCGTGCGGCGGGCCTGCGCGCGTCATTCGGTCACCGCGGACTACCTGGCGGCCCCCGAGCCGGGACAGGGGAATTCGGGGCACGTCCACCTGTCTTTGTCCACTGTGGATGGATCGGAGCCGGATCTGCTGGGCGGGTTCCTGGCCGGCGTGCTCCGCGAGGCGCGGGCCTTGACGGCGGTGTGGGCGCCGACGTGGAACTCCTACGTCCGGTTGCGGACCGCGCCGTTTTCGCCGCGCGAGGTCCGGTGGGGCCACGACGACCGGACGGCTTCGGTGCGGGTGGCCGGGCCGTCGTCGAGCCCGCGCCTGGAGTTCCGCTTCGCCGGTGCCGACGCCCAGCCGCACCTGGTGGTCGCGGCGCTCCTGGCGGCCGGGCGGTTCGGGCTCGAGGAGGGGTTGCGGCCGCCCGAGCCGGGGGTTGTCGTGGGGTCGCTGGCGGCGTCGCCCTGGGAGGCGTTGCCGTTGCTGGAACGGGTGGGGGAGTTGCTGGGGGCGGATGTGGCGGCTCAGCTGGCGGCGCTGCTGACCGAGGAGATCGAGTCCGGTTTGGACACGGTCACGGACTGGCAGCGCCGCCGCGGCGCCCTCCGCTCGTGACCCGGCCAACTCAGGCCGGGCGGATGTTCTGGTTGATGTGGAACACGTTCCCCGGGTCGTACTTGCGCTTCACCGCGGCCAGCCGTTCGTAGTTGCCCTGGTAGGACGTCTGCACGCGGTCCTGGCCCTCCTCCATCATGAAGTTGACGTACGCTCCGCCCGCCGAAGTCGGGTGCAGTTCCTCCCAGTAGTTCCTCGTCCACCGGGAGATGGCTTCCGCGTTCTCCGGTGCCGGGTCCACGCCGACGATCACGCCCGACCAGCCGCCCGCGCGGTGGGGGAACGCCGTTGCGTCCGTGGCCACCCGGCTCGCCTTGCCGTCGATCGGGTACAGGTGCATCGACGAGTGCATGCTCGGCAGGTCGCCACCGTGCTTGAGGTGGATTTCGATGGCCTCGTCGGAGATCTCGTGGAAGACGTCCGCGCGCCAGTACCACTGGAGCCCCGGCGGGTACAGCGCGTCGAACGCGCCCTGCAGCGCCGTGTACGGCATGGGCTGGAGGCCGGCCAGCAGCGGTGCGCCGAAGTCACGGACCGGTGCCAGCACTTCGTCCGCCTTGTCGTGCGATCCCGTGTAGCACCAGACGATCCCGCACGCCTTGCGGCCCCACAGCTGCTCCGGGAACGGGGGCGCCGGGGGGACGGTCAGCAGGCCGAACCAGCCGTTCAGCTCCTCGGGCAGCGAGGGCAGCAGCTCGCGGTACCAGCGCAGGACGTCCGGGGTGTCGGCCAGGTCGTACAGCACCGGGCCGCCGATGACCACGCCGTGCTCGCCGATGTCGTGGCAGCGGAACGTGAACGACGTGACCACGCCGAAGTTGCCGCCGCCGCCGCGCAGGGCCCAGAACAGGTCCGGGTGCTCGGACTCCGAAGCGTGGACGAACGAGCCGTCGGCGAGGACGACGTCCGCGCCGAGGAGGTTGTCGACCGTCAGGCCGAAGCGGCGGGCCAGGTAGCCGATGCCGCCGCCGAGGGTCAGGCCCGCGACGCCGGTGGAGGCCACGATCCCCGACGGGGTCGCCATCCCGAACGCCACCGTGGCGTGGTCGACGTCGCCCCAGGTGCAGCCGGCGTCGGCTCGCACCGTGTGGTGGACGGGGTCGACGGTGGTGCTGCGCAGCCTCGACAGGTCGATGACGAGCGCGCCGTCGGCGACGCCGAGCCCGCCCGCGTTATGGCCCCCGCCGCGCACGGCGATGGCCACGCCCTGGGCGCGGCCGTAGCGGACGCAGGTGACGACGTCGGCCGCGTCGCGGCAGTAGGCGATCGCGGCCGGCCGTTTGTCGATCATGGCGTTGTAGACGGCGCGGGCCTCGTCGTAGCCCGGGTGGGCCGGCGTGATCAGGTCCCCGCGCAACGCGGCGGCCAGCTCCTCGTGCGGCAAGGCGGTGGTGGTCATGGTGGCCCCTCTCGGATTTCCGGTACCGGAGGGAAGGTAGGCAGCCGGCGTTCGCGCAGCGTTCGGTCCGTTCGGACCTGGTCAGGACGGCGAGGCGACGCTCAGGTCCGCCTCCGCGCGGCGCCGCAGGGCGATGCTGCCCTGTGCCCGGGCCAGCTCCACGGCCGTCCGCAGCCGCGGCACCGGGTCGGCGTCGTACCCCGCCCGCTGCCGGAGCACCTCCGGCAGCCACCAGCGGTCGTCGCGGGCCTCGCCGGCCGCCAGCGCCGCGTCCAGCGTCGCCCGGGCCGCCTCCGGCGCCGACAGCTCGGCGACCAGCGACAGCCAGTACGGCATCCGCGCGAACGAACCCTCCGCCTTGAGGTTCGCGACGCCCTCCTGCGCCGCCGCCAGCCCGGCCGCGTCGCCGCGGGCCCAGCCGCCCAGGACCAGCGCCCACTCGCGGTAGTACGCGAAGCCGTACCGGTCGCACAGGGCCCGCAGCTCGGCCACCGTGGCCACCAGTGCCGGGCGGTCCCGGCGCATCTGGTGGGTGATCGCCGCATAGGCGAGCGCGATGGCCAGGCTGTACGGGTGGTCGATCCGGCGGGCGAGCGCGATCGCCTCGGCCCCGCACGCCACGGCCGCGTCCTCGTGCCCGAGCAGCCAGTGGGCGTGGGCCGCCCAGGCCGGGCCGTGGACGTCCGGGCGGGTGCCGATCGGCCACGACGACGCGTCGCGCGTGCGCTCGGCACCCAGCTCGAAGTGCCGCAGCGCCTCGGCCGGGTCGTGCCCGAGGCTCAGGGACGAGCCCGCGACGATGAAGTGCGCCGAGCCGCCCTGCTCGGCGCTCGTGCCGGGCGCGAGCAACCCGAGGGCGCGTTCGGCGGCCTCGTGCGCCTGGACCGTCCGGCCCTGGACGAACCGCGACGACCACAGCTCCAGCAGCGCGGTGAGCGCGGCCTCGGCGTCGCCCAGCGACTCGGCGAGCTGCAGCGAACGCTCCAGCGTCCGCTGCAGCTCGGGGGAGGAGTAGCCCCGGTGGGCGTTGAGCGGCCCGGCGAGCGCTTCGAGGACGGCCAGCTCGTCCCGGTCGCGGTTGCCGCTCGCCGGGCGGGCGCGGACGAGGGCCAGCGCCTCCCGCAGCAGCCGGATCGCCTCGGCGTGGGCGAAGGTGCCCGCGGCGACGGCGGCCGCCCGCCGGTAGTGGGCGACCGCGCGGTCCGGACGGCCGCCGCGCGCGTACTGCTCGGCCAGCTGCGCCGCCACGGCGTCGGTGTCCCCGGCGTGCAGCAGCTCCAGGCCCTGGGCCAGCCGCCGGTGCAGCAGCCACCGCCGCGGCGGGCTGACCTGCTGGTAGGCGGTTTCGCGCAGCAGGTCGTGGGTGAAGTCGTAGCTGCCGCCGAACTCGCGCACGAGCCGGCGGCGCCACAGCTCGTCGACGGCGTCGACGACGGTGTCCGCGTCGAGGTCGCTCGCCTCGGTGAGCAGCTCCAGGGTGACCTCCCGGCCGGCCGCGGCGGCGAGCCCGGCGATCTCGCGGGCCGCCGGGCCCGGCTGCTCCAGCCGCGTCCGCAGCACGGCGGCCAGTCCTTCGGCGGGCGGGGAATCGTGCGCCCGCAAGGCTTCGACGACGTAGAGCGGGTAGCCGCCGGTGGCCGCGTGCAGCAGGTCCCGGTCCGAAGTGGACAGTGGGCGGCCGGCGACCGCCCGGCCGAGGCGGGCCGTGCCGTCGGCGTCGAGCGGGCGCAGCGGCAGCTCGGTCAGCCTGCCGTCGTCGCGCAGCGGGGCCGTCCAGGCCGGGACGCCCGCGCCGGGGTCGCCGTCGCGCAGGGTCGCGGCGACCAGCAGCGGCGCGTCCGGCAGCAGGCCGAAGCAGAAGGTGAGGAACGCGCCAGTCTCTTCGTCGCACCACTGCGCGTTGTCGAGCACCAGCAGGACGGGCCGTCCGCCGGCGGTGAGCGCCCGGGCCAGACCCTCGAAGAACCGCAGGCGCTGCCAGGCCTCGACGGTCGGGTGCCCGCCGCCCGCGGTGCGCGTGGCCGGCCGCAGCCGGTCGACCTCCGCGCGCCACACCGGGTCCAGCGCCGCCGCCGCCCGCTGCACGGCCGGGGTGCGCAGCCACTCGGCCACCGGCGCCAGTGCGAGCCGTCCCGGCGTGCCGAAGCACCGGCCGGCGGCGACGGTCGCGCCCTCGGCGCGGGCCGCCCCGGCCAGCTCGGTCACCAGCCGGGTCTTGCCGACCCCGGCGTCCCCGCGCACGAGGACGAGCCCGGCGCGGCCCGCCGCGGCCGTCCGCCAGAGCTCGCCGAGGCGGGCCAGCTCCGCGGCGCGGCCGACGAGCCCGGGTGCGGCCGCCCGGCGAGGTTCGGCGTCCGGGCGGACCAGCAGCCGCCGCAGCGCCGCGCGCGTCGGCTCGGCCGGGACGACACCGAGTTCGCGTTCGAGGACCGACGCGCACCGGTGGTAGGTGCTCACCGCGCCCGCCCGGTCGCCGGCTTCGGCCTGCAGCCCCATCAGCGTCCGGTAGCCGGTCTCTTCGAGCGGGCGCAGCGCGATCCGGCGGCGGGCCGCGGCGAGCGCGGTGGCGGGGTCGCCCGACGGCGTCCGGCAGATCAGATCGCACAGCTCGACGCACTGGCGCTCGAGCTCGGCGCGGGCCGCCAGGACCCAGTCGTCGGCCAGGCCGGGCAGCAGCTCGCCGCGGTAGGCCGCGAGCGCGACCCGGGCGTGGCCGACGGCGTCACCGGGGTCCTCGGCGGCCAGCGCGGCCCGGTGGGCGACGGCGAACTCCCGGACGTCGACGCGGCTCGAGGGCGTGTCGCGCCAGCACAGGTCCTGTCCGGTGACGCTCAGCGAGGGCGGGTCGCCCAGCACGCGCCGCAGCTGGTGCAGCTCGCGGCGGAGGTTGGTCAGCGCCTGCGCGTCGGTGGAGTCCGGCCAGAACAACCCGGCGAGCAGGCGCCGGGGCTGCGCCCGGCCGGCGTGCACGACGAGGTGGGCCACGAGCGCGACCGAGCGCGGCGACCGCGTCAGCACGGCGCCGGACTCGTCGTCGGCGATCACCTGCTCGCCCAGCAGCGAGACGCGCAGCACCCCGACACGCTAGCCCTTCGGCGCGGCCGTGCGCGGATCTTCACCGCCGAGGGGTTGCGCCCGGCCCGCCGGGTGCGCAGGCTCGACGTCGTGAGCGAGCACGAGTACGACCTCATCGTCATCGGTTCGGGCCCCGGCGGGCAGAAGGCCGCGATCGCCGCGGCGAAGCTCGGCAAGAAGGTGGCGGTCGTCGACCGGCACGACATGGTCGGCGGGGTGTGCGTCAACACCGGCACGATCCCGTCCAAGACGCTGCGCGAGGCCGTGCTCTACCTGACCGGCATGAACCAGCGCGAGCTCTACGGCGCGAGCTACCGCGTCAAACAGGACATCACCATCGCCGACCTGCTCGCGCGCACCCAGCACGTCGTCGGGCGCGAGGTCCAGGTCGTGCGCGCGCAGCTGATGCGCAACCACATCGACCTGATCGACGGCACCGGCGCCTTCGCCGACCCGCACACGGTGGTGGTCGAGGGCCGCCACCGCGGCGACCGGCGGACGCTGTCGGCCGACCACGTCGTGATCGCCACCGGCACCCGGCCCGCGCGGCCGAAGCAGGTCGACTTCGACGCCGCCCGCGTGCTCGACTCCGACGAGATCCTGCGGCTCGAGCAGATCCCGTCCTCGCTGGTCGTGGTGGGCGCCGGGGTGATCGGGATCGAGTACGCGTCGATGTTCGCCGCGCTGGGCTCGCGGGTCACCGTGGTCGAGCAGCGCGACCACATGCTCGACTTCTGCGACCCGGAGATCGTCGAGTCGCTCAAGTTCCAGCTGCGCGACCTGGGCGTCACCTTCCGCTTCGGCGAGAAGGTCGCGGACGTGGCGGTGTCCGACCACGCGACCATCACGACCCTGGTCAGCGGCAAGCGCATCCCGGCCGACGGCGTCATGTACTCCGCGGGCCGCCAGGGCATGACCGGCGCGCTCAACCTGGAGGCGGCGGGCCTGAGCGCCGACGAGCGCGGCCGGCTGGTGGTCGACGAGAACTACCGCACGGCGGTGCCGCACATCTACGCGGTCGGCGACGTGATCGGCTTCCCGGCCCTGGCGGCGACGTCGATGGACCAGGGCCGGCTCGCGGCGTACCACGCGTTCGGCGAGCCGGCGCACGAACTGGGCGCGCTGCAGCCGATCGGCATCTACACGATCCCGGAGATCTCCTACGTCGGCGCGACCGAGGCCCAGCTGACGTCGTCGTCGGTGCCGTACGAGGTGGGTATCGCCCGCTACCGCGAGCTGGCGCGCGGCCAGATCACCGGGGACAGCTACGGGATGCTCAAGCTGCTGGTGTCCACAACGGACCGCAAGCTCCTGGGCGTCCACGTGTTCGGCACGGGCGCGACCGACCTGGTCCACATCGGACAGGCGGTGATGGGGTGCGGCGGCACGGTCGACTACCTGGTGGACGCGGTGTTCAACTACCCGACGCTGTCGGAGGCGTACAAGGTGGCCGCGCTGGACGCGACCAACAAGATCCGGGCGCTGGAGCGGTTTTCCTGAGGTTCCGGGCACCCGGTCCGCGCGACCGGCCCGCCGCGGGTGCGGGGCCCCGCACCCGCGGCCGGCCGTCAGCCCTCAAGGGGTGCAGGGGTACCAATGGCCGGTCCAGCCGCCGCTGCGGGAGTAGTTCTGGCAGTAGGGCGTGGAGATGGCCGTCACGTAGACCGTGATCCGGCGATCCCCGGCGGTGTTGTCCCAGGCGTCGAAGACGAAGTCGGCGCGGCCGTTGCCGGGCATGGGCTTCCAGCCGCCGGAACCGGGCCACGCGTGCCAGATCGTGCGGTCGGGCGCAATGCCGAAGCACTCGTAGGTGCTGCCGCCCTGCCAGCCGACGACCCAGACGCCCGTGTCCTGCTTGAACGTGCCCACGTAGTTGAAACAGTTGACCCGGCCGTCGTCGGGTATCGGTGCGATGCGGACGGTCGGACTGGTACCCGCGGGCTGTGCAGGTGCCGCCGCGGCCCGTCCACCGTCGAACCGGGCGCCGCCGTTCGGGTTCGCTTCGGCCGGCGAGCCCAGCGCCATCGCCATCGTGAGCGCGATCCCGGCCGCCACTGCCGCGCTCCGCGCGGCTCGTCGCAGGAACGTCATCGAGGTTCTCCTCTCGGGCGGACCCCGGGCGTTCCGGGGCTCCCGGCGGCGCACACGCCCGGCCAGGGCGGGCGGTTGACGCCGAGGCCCGGGGTTCACCCGTTTGCCGTGCCGTCCCACGAGACCCACGAACACCACCGGCACCACGTGATCCGCTTGCCCCGAACCGGTTTGACACCCGTCTAGAACATATGTTCGACTGGCGCCGTGCGATGGGATCAACAGCGGGCCGGGGAGGGTGAACCGGCACTGCCCGGGCTGGAGGGCCTGGTGCGTTCGGTGCGGTCACCGGAATTCGACGGCGTCACCTTTCACGAGGTGCACGCGCGATCGGTGCTGAACAAGGTGCCCGCCGGGTCCGGCGTGCCGTTCGGCTGGACCGTCAACCCCTACCGCGGCTGTTCCCACGCCTGCACCTACTGCCTCGAAGGCGGCACCCGGATCCTGATGGCCGACGGCCGGACGAAGGCGTTGTCCGACCTGAAGGTCGGCGACGAGATCTACGGCACCCGAGGCCACGGCGCCTCCCGGCGGCTGGTGCCGACCCGGGTCGAAGCGCACTGGACGACGTTGCGCGCCGCGTACCGCGTGACCCTCGAGGACGGCACCCGGCTCGTCGCCGGCGGTGATCACCGGTTCCTCACCAGCAAGGGCTGGAAGCACGTCACCGGCAGCAGGTTCGGTGCCGCGCAGCGGCCGCACCTGGAACCCGGCACCGAGCTGATCGGCGTCGGGCGGTTCGCGCCGACGCCGGACGAGACGCTCGGCTACCGGGCCGGCTACCTGTGCGGGATGCTGCGCTCCGGCGGGTTCGCCGCCGAGCCGGACGCCGCCGCGCGCGCCCTGCGCTACCTGCCGGACTTCGGGGCGTCGGTGGGATTTCTCAAGGTACCGCCGGACCCGGACGCGCACTGGCAGCGCGGGTTCCTCGCCGGCGTCTTCGACATCGCGGGCGACTACGGCCGCGGCGTCCTCGCGGTGGCGCACGACGAACCCGAAATCGCCGACGCGTTCATCGCCGCGCTCGGCCGCTTCGGCTTCGCCCACCAGCTCGACGAGGTGCCGAAGTTCCCGACGCGCCAAGAGGTCCGGCTGCTCGGCGGCGTCGGCGAGGTGCTGCGGTTCTTCCACGTGGGCAACCCGGCCGTGACGTGGAAGCGGTCCCTGGAAGGCGCGGTGATCGGCGCCAGCCGCCGCCGCGTGGAGGCGATCGAGCCGCTGGGCCTGCAGCTGCCGCTGTTCGACATCACCACCGGCACCGGCGACTTCGTTGCCGACGGCATGGTGTCGCACAACTGCTTCGCCCGGAACACTCACACCTACCTCGACTTCGACGCCGGCCGCGACTTCGACACCCAGGTGGTCGTCAAGGTCAACGCCCCGCAGGTGCTGGCCGCGCAGCTGAAAAAGCCGTCGTGGCGGCGCGAACACGTCGCGATGGGCACCAACACCGACCCCTACCAGCGCGCGGAGGGCCGCTACCGGCTGATGCCCGGGATCATCACGGCGCTGGCGCGGTCGGGCACGCCGCTGTCGGTGCTGACCAAGGGCACGGTGCTGGCCAGGGACCTGCCGCTGCTGAAGGACGTCGCCCGCGACGTGCCGGTGGGGCTCGCGGTGTCGATCGCGCTGCTCGACGAAGAACTGCAGCACCGCCTCGAACCCGGCACGCCGAGCCCGCGGGCGCGGCTGGAGCTGGTGCGCAAGGCGCGCGAGGCGGGGCTGCCGTGCTCGGTGCTGGTGGCACCGGTGCTGCCCTGGCTGACCGACTCCGAGGAGGCACTGGACGCGCTGTTCGGCAGCCTCGCCGACGTCGGCGCCACGAGCGTCACGGCCTTCGCGCTGCACCTGCGGCCCGGGGCGCGCGAGTGGTTCGGCCGCTGGCTGGCGGGCGCGCACCCGGAGCTCGTCCCGCGGTACCGGGAGCTGTACGCGCGGGGCAGCTACGTGCGGAAGGCCTATCGGGAGGGACTGGCGGAGCTGGTGGGGCCGTTGTTGCGGCGGCACGGCCTGGACCGCAAGGCCGGCTTCGACGCGCGGGGTCCCGAGCTGCCCGCGGCCGAGGCCGCTCCCGCTCCCGCGGAGCAGCTGCGCCTGCTCTGAGGGTCCTCTGTGGATCCACCGGGTGACGTACTGGGCCGTTCGGGGCGTTCGGGGCCCGGTGTCTTCGGTTTACGGCAAAATGTCCGGTCGTGTCGTTGTCGTCCCGCCTCACCGGCGCCTAACGTCGAAGGGATCGATCCCGAAAGGAGCCGGACGATGACGACCTCGCAGACCGACCGTGTCGCGGCCGCCCGGCTCGCCTGGGCCGCCCTGAAGCTGACCCGGGCCGGCCGGCACCCGGTGGGCGTCGACCGGCTCGCCGCGACCGTCGGCGTCGCCCCGGCCGAGGCCCGCCGGCTGGTCGAGCTGATCGGGTTCACCCTGCACCGCGACCTCGTGTCGACCGGCCCGGCCCCCCGCGGCGCCCACCACCGCCTCGAGCCGGCCGAAGGCACCCTCGGCGCGGGCCCGGACGGCACGGTCGACATGTTCCTCCTCGCGATCGCGACCCGCGAGCGCGTCCACGCCGCGTCCGTCTGCCCGGTCACCGGAACGCACATCCGCATCGAACTGATGTCGCAGGCGATCCTGCTGGTCGACCCGCCGACGGCGGTGGTCGCCGCGGTCGATCTCGGGTTCGGGCTGGACGGGGTCGACGCGATGGCCTGCGCGGGCCAGCCGTTCTTCGCGTCCGCGTCCGCGGCGGCGAGCTGGCTGGTCGCGCACCCGGGTGGGCGCATCTACCAGGTGGCGGCCTACCTGGCCCAGGCCCACCGCCTGGTCGCGGCGCTGGAGACCCGGCCCAAGTACGTCCTCTGACCTCCGCGCTCACCAAGCCTGCCGACGTCGTACGCTGGGTGGTTCGTTAGCCTTCAAGCAGCTGGAACCACCCATGTCGAAGGAGAGCAGTCGCAGTGCTCCGCACCCATCAAGCCGGCACCCTGCGTGCCGGACAGGCCGGACAGACCGTCACCCTCACCGGATGGGTGGCCCGGCGGCGCGATCACGGCGGCGTCATCTTCATCGACCTCCGTGACGCCAGCGGCGTCGCCCAGGTCGTCTTCCGCGAAGGCGAGATGGCCGAGCGCGCGCACGCGCTGCGCTCCGAGTTCTGCGTGAAGATCGTCGGCGAGGTCGCGAAGCGGCCCGAGGGCAACGCCAACGCCGAGATCCCCACCGGCGAGATCGAGGTCCTCGCGACCGGGCTCGAGGTGCTCTCCGAGTCCGCGCCGCTGCCGTTCCCGATCGACGACCGCGTCGACGTCGGCGAAGAGGTCCGGCTCAAGCACCGCTACCTCGACCTGCGCCGCAGCGGTCCGGCCGCGGCCCTGCGGCTGCGCAGCGAGGTCAGCCGCGCCGCGCGCGAGGTGCTGCACGCCCAGGACTTCGTCGAGATCGAGACCCCGACGATGACCCGCTCGACGCCCGAAGGCGCCCGCGACTTCCTGGTGCCCGCGCGGCTCAAGCCCGGCTCCTGGTACGCGCTGCCGCAGTCGCCGCAGCTGTTCAAGCAGCTGCTCATGGTCGGCGGCATGGAGCGGTACTACCAGATCGCCCGCTGCTACCGCGACGAAGACTTCCGCGCCGACCGGCAGCCCGAGTTCACCCAGCTCGACATCGAGATGAGCTTCGTCGAGCAGGACGACGTCATCGCGCTCGGTGAGGACATCGTCTCCGCGCTGTGGAAGCTGATCGGGCACGAGATCCCGCGGCCGATCCCGCGCATCACCTACCACGAGGCCATGGCCAAGTACGGCTCGGACAAGCCGGACCTGCGCTTCGACCTCGAGATCACCGACATGACGGAGTTCTTCGCCGACACGCCCTTCCGCGTGTTCCAGGCCCCGTACGTCGGCGCGGTCGTGATGGCGGGCGGCGCCGACCAGCCGCGTCGCCAGCTCGACGCGTGGCAGGAGTGGGCGAAGCAGCGCGGCGCGCGCGGCCTCGCGTACATCCTCGTCAACGAGGACGGCACGCTCGGCGGCCCGGTCGCCAAGAACCTGTCCGAGACCGAGCGCGAGAACGTCGCCGCCGCGGCGGGCGCCAAGGTCGGCGACTGCATCTTCTTCGCCGCCGGCAAGGCCGCGTCGACGCAGCCGCTGCTGGGTGCCGCGCGCGACGAGATCGGCAAGCGGCTCGGCCTGATCGACGAGAACGCCTGGTCGTTCGTGTGGGTGGTCGACGCGCCGCTGTTCGCGCCGGTCGAGGACATCGGCGACGACGTCGCCGTCGGCTCCGGCAAGTGGACCGCGGTGCACCATGCGTTCACCTCGCCCACCCCGGAGTGGATCGACAAGTTCGAACAGGACCCGGGCAACGCCCTGGCCTACGCCTACGACATCGTCTGCAACGGCAACGAGATCGGCGGCGGCTCGATCCGTATCCACCGCGGCGACGTCCAGAAGCGCGTCTTCCAGCTGATGGGCCTCGGCGAGGAGGAAGCGCAGGAGAAGTTCGGCTTCCTGCTCGACGCCTTCGCCTTCGGCCCGCCGCCGCACGGCGGCATCGCGTTCGGCTGGGACCGCATCGTCATGCTGCTGGCCAAGGCCGACTCGCTGCGTGACGTGATCGCGTTCCCGAAGACCGGCGGCGGGTACGACCCGCTGACCGCGGCACCGGCACCGATCACCGCGCAGCAGCGCAAGGAAGCCGGGATCGACGCGAAGCCGGCCGCCGCCCCGCAGAACTAGTGCTGCACCTCAGGGCCGTGTGCCCGCCGGACAAGACCGCCGAAGCGCTCGACATCCTGCGGGCACACGCCGGCACCGCGCACCTCGTCGTGCATCGCGGCGCCGCCGTGGAACCCGCGGGCGACCTCGTCGAGGCCGACGTCGCCCGCGAGGCGGCGGACGAGATCGTCGAGGCGCTGTGCGTGCTCGAACTCGACCACACCGGCGGCATCACCCTCGAAGCGCTCGACACAGCGCTGTCCGACGCCGCCGACAAGGCGGAGGAGGCGGCGCCGGGCGAGGCCGCGGACGCCGTGGTGTGGCAGGAGCTGCTGGGCCGCACGGGTGAGGAGTCGCGGCTCAACGTGACGTTCCTGGCGTTCCTCACCATCGCCTGCCTGCTCGCCGCCGTCGGGGTGCTCACGAACTCCGCGGTGACGATCGTCGGCGCGATGGTCGTCGGCCCGGAGTTCGGGCCGCTGGCCGCGCTCGCCGTCGGCCTGGTGCTGCGGCACCGGCAGCTGGCCCGGCAGGCCGCGGCCGCCCTGTGCATCGGGTTCCCGCTGGCGATGGTGGTCACTCTGGGTGGCGCGCTGCTCGTCCGCGTGACCGACGTCTTCGGCGCCGACGTGTTCCGGCTGGACCGGAACCACGAGGTCGACTTCGTCTTCTCCGTCGGCGTGCCGTCCCTGGTCGTCGCGATGCTCGCCGGCGCCGCCGGGATGCTCGCGATGACGTCGGCGAAGTCGGCCGCGCTGGTCGGGGTGTTCATCTCGGTGACCACGGTGCCCGCCGCGGGGTACGCGGTCGTCGCGGCCGTGGCGGGGGAGTGGGGGCGGTGCCTCCAGTCCGTCGGACAGCTGCTGGTCAACCTTCTCGGAATCGTTGCAGCAGCGGCCATTGTGTTGATCGTGCGCCGGAATGGGCAACGTTCACGGGTGGAAATGCGTCCGCTTTCACGCGGGTGACCCGTCACCGGACGGGATGCCCCTTTTTGTCCGGATGTCAGTAGTCATGGTTGCTCAGTCACGAGTAGGGTCGGTGACAATGACAGTCGACACCTCCTCCGCCGGCGATGCTGGAGTCGGGGCAGGAGCCGAGCAGCTCGCCATCGCCGCGGCGGTCGCGGCGGGCGAGTCCGTTCTCTCACGCCGGTTCGGCAGCGCGATCACGCTGGTCGCGCCCGAGGACCTGGCGGGGAGCGGCCCGGCCACGGTGGTCCGCGCGCGGGTGGTGTCGTCGTTCGCGCTGCCGCGCACGCTCGTCATCAAGCACTACCCGGACCGGCCGGAGACCGGCGCCGACCCGTTCGCCCAGGAGGCGGTCAGCTACCAGCTGTTCACGGCGCTGGCCCCGGACGAGCGGATGTGCCCGGAGCTGGTGGCCCACGACGGCCGTGACCGCGTGCTGGTGCTGGAGGACCTGGGCCGCACGCCGACGCTGGAGGACAAGCTCTACGCCCGCGACTCCCGGGCGGCCGAGCGCGCCCTGCTGTCCTGGGCGCGGTCACTGGGCCGCCTGCACGCGAGCACGGCGGGCCGGGAGGCGGACTTCAACGCCTTGCTGCGGCGCCTCGGCGGCCCGGCGAAGGGCGACGCCGACGACGCCGTCGACGTCGACGCGTTGTGTTCGCGGGTCCCTTCGCTGATCCAGAAGCGCCTGGGCATCCCGGTGCCGGACGAGGTGCTCGCCCAGGTGACGGCGGCGGCCGAGCAGTCCCGGGCGGCGGGGTTCCGGGCGTTCAGCCCGGTCGAGCTCAGCCCGGACAACAACCTGGTGACGGGCCAGGGCGTGCGGTTCCTCGACTTCGAGAACGGCCGGGTCCGCTCGGCCCTGGTGGACGCGGCGCAGCTGCGGCTGCCGTTCGCGAGCTGGCCGGACGCGCTCGCCCTGCCGGCGGGGATGAGCGAGGCGATGATCGCGGCCTGGCGTGCGGAGGTGGTCGGGGTGTGGCCGGCCTTCGCCGACGACGAGGTTCTCGCGGGGCACCTGACGTCCAGCGAGCTGCTGCGGGTCTGGCTGATCACGGGCGAGGAGCTGGGGTCGTTGAACCTGTCCCGGCAGGCTGCGCCGGTGAGCCGCGAGGCGGCGTTCGTGACCTGGTGGCGCGACCTGGCGAAGCACGCCGGGTATGTCCGGATGGCGGCGGTTGCGGAGTTCGCGGCGCGGGTGGCCGCGGCGTTGGCGGCGCGGCTGGGGCCGCATGCCGATCTGGCGTTCTATCCGGCTTTCCGGTGAGTCGAGGGCGGGGCCGGCTCTGCCGGATCGAGGTCTGCCGGGGCGTCAAGAATTAGGCGCGGTGTCGCGACCGCGTTACCTCGACCTCACCGGGTGTGAGCCTGGGTGGCCGATGGTCTGAACGTGACCGTGATGAGCGTCGATGTCACTGCCCGGCCCGAGCCGCCCGAGCCCGAACGTCCGGCCGGTTCGCTCAAACCGGCCCGCCGCCTGGTCGTCCTCGGGGACTCCACCGCCGTCGGGCTCGGTGATCCGCTTCCGCGGCGGGGTGGCTGGCGTGGGGTCGGCCCCCTGGTCGCCGCCGCGCTCGGGGTCGAGGCCGGGTGCTACCTCAACCCCTCCTTCGCCGGGGCTCGGATGCGCTGCGTGCTCACCGAACAGGTCCCCGCCGCCGTGGCCCACCGGCCCGATGTCGTGCTGCTCGTCGCCGGGATGAACGACACCCTGCGCCCGGACTTCGATGCCGCCCGCATCGCCGGTGAGCTCACCGAAGTCATCCGGCGGCTGCGCGAGACCGGGGCCACCGTGCTGCCCGTCCGCTTCCACGACCACAGCAAGGTCTTCCGCCTCCCGCCGTCGCTCAAGCGCGCGCTCAGTGCCCGCGTCGCCGAACTCAACTCGGCCATCGACGACGTCGTCGCCCGGGAAGGCGTGCCCTGCCTCGATCTCGAGCGCCTGCCCGGCGCCTACGACCTCGCCTCCTGGAGTGTCGACCGGCTGCACCCCTCCGAACTGGGCCACCGCATGCTCGCGGACGGCTTCACCGGGCTGCTCGCCGACGCCGGGTTCGCCGTGCCGGAACCGGTGAGCCTCACCTGCGGCGGGGGCGTCGAGCCCAGCGCCACGGGACACGTGGGGTGGCTGGTGCTCAAGGGCATCCCGTGGCTCTGGCGCCGCGGCCGCGAATTCCTGCCCTACGCCGCCGTCATCATGTGGAACTCGTTCCGCGGCCGCTGACCGCCTGCCGGGACGGCGAGCGCCCCGGGCGAGCGACCTCGCCCGGGGCGCACCCGGCCTACACCGTCGACAGCGGCAGTTCGCGCACCCCCGTCATGTTGGGGTTGACCTGGAACTTCGGCGGCTCACCCGGGATCGTGCGCAGCACCGGGTAGCGGTCGAGCAGGATGTCCAGCGCCACCCGGCCTTCCAGCCGGGCCAGGGGCGCGCCGATGCAGAAGTGGATCCCGCGGCCGAACGCCAGGTGCGGGTTCTCCGCGCGCAGCGGGTCGAACGTGTCCGGGTCGCGGAACACCCGCTCGTCGCGGTTGGCCGCCGCCACCCAGCAGAGCAGCATCTGGTCCGCCGGCACCGTGACGTCGCCGACTTCGACCTCCCGCATGGTCGTGCGGGCCACCGCCGCGAAGGGCGTGAGGTACCGCAGCGACTCCTCGATCGTCGCCGGCACGAGCGAGCGGTCGGCGCGCACGCGCTCGTCCCACTCCCGGTGCGTGTCGAGGCACAGCACGACGTTGCCGAGCAGCATCGTCGTGGTGATGTGGCCGGCCAGCAGCAGGATGTTCGCGAAGTTGACGACCTCCGAGCGGGACAGGCGTTCGCCGTCCAGCTCGGCCTCGACCAGCTTCGTCAGCAGGTCTTCGCGGGGCTGCTTCCGGCGCTCGTCGACGTGCACGCCGAGGTAGTCGGCGAGCGCTTTCTGGCCCTCCAGGGACGCCTTGATCGCCGCCTCCTGCTTTTCGTCCGCCTTCACCAGCGAGACCTGGTTCGAGGACTCGAACATCTTGTCCACCCAGCCCTTGAACAGGTACCGGTCGCTCGCCGGGACGCCCAGCAGCTCGGCGATGACGATCACCGGCAGCGGGTAGGCGAGGTGCTCGACCAGCTCCAGCCGGTCCCCGGCCGGGACCGCGTCCAGCAGCTCGCGGGTGATCGAGGCGATCCTCGGCTCGAGGTCCCCTACCACCTTGGGCGTGAACGCGCGGCTGACGAGCTTGCGCATCTTGTTGTGCAGCGGCGGGTCCAGCTGCAGGATGCTGCCCGTCGACAGGTCGTAGTCGGGATCCGGCATCAGGTCCTTCGGCACCAGCCGCGTGGTGTCGGACGAGAACGTCGCCGGGTCGCGGAGGATCGCTTCGATCTCCGGGTGCCCGTAGACGTTCCACATCCCCAGTTCCGCGGCGAACTCGACGTGCTTCTCCGGTTGCTTCCCCCGCAGCCAGAACTGGGCCTCGTGGAGTCCCCAGGTGTCGGCCAGTGTGCTGGTCATTTTCCGCCCCTTTCCCCGGTGTGGCCCCCGGATCAGCCGGAGGCCCTGGTGGGATCGTGTGCGTAGATCCCGTTGCGGTAGCCCGAGACGAGCTCCTCGAGCGCCGAACTCAATTCCGCCGCCACCGCCGCGACCGCACCGGGATCGGGCTCCCCGGGCGGTTCGAACGCGGTGCGGATCAGGTGGGCCAGGACATCCGCCTTCTCCTCCAGGGGGATGCCGTCGAACTCGTCCGAAAGCGTGTCGCCCATGTAGAAGCCGAGCGTCGCGGCGTGGAGCGCGAAGGTCAGGTGCGGGACGTCCGCGCGGATCAGCCCGTGCCGGACCATCACCTTCTCGAAGTGCACGCCCAGCTCGTCCTGCTGCTTCTTCAGCGCGACGTCGCCGAGCGAGCCGAGGATCTCGGCGTTGCCCCGCAGGATGGCCATCACCAGCGGCCGGCGATGGGTGATCAGGAACGACCCCGGGATCATCCGGTGCGGCCGGATCATCGCCGGGTCGGCCTTGATCGCCGCGAGGAGCTCGTCGGTCAGGTCGGCCGACTCCCGCATCATCAGTGCCTGGAACAGCCGTTCCTTGGTACGCCAGTGCAGGTAGACGGTGCCCTTGCCGATGCCGACCGCGCGCGCGACGTCGTCGATCGCCACCTTGCGGTAGCCCATGCGCAGCAGCAGCTCGCCCGCCGCGTCCAGGATGCGGTCGGCGCGCTCGCGGTTGGGATGGCTCATGCGTTTCCACCTGTGGTTTCGTTGAGCATTTGACTGGTTGACCAGAATCGCACTTTCGGTCAACCAGTCAATCCGACGGTAGCGCCGAGGTGGGGACCGGGGCAAGCGGTTCTGTCGGTGCCGTCGGTTAACGTCATCCGTGTGGCCCAGGACGAGCTCTTCACCGTGAACGCCGACATCGCGCCTCCGCCGGAGCGCACGGAGTCGAACGCGGGCGTGGAACCGCAGGCGGACCCGGCGAGTTCACCGCTGGCCGTGCGGATGCGGCCGCGCTCGCTCGACGAGGTCGTCGGCCAGCAGCACCTGCTGCGCGAAGGCGCCCCGCTGCGGCGGCTGGTCGAGGGCGCCGCGCCGGCGTCGGTGCTGCTCTACGGGCCGCCCGGCACGGGCAAGACGACGCTGGCCAACCTGGTCTCGATCGCGACCGGGCGCCGGTTCGTGGCGATGTCGGCGCTTTCGGCGGGAGTCAAGGAGGTGCGCGGCGTCATCGAGGAGGCGCGGCGGCGCCGGCAGTACAACACCGAGAACACGGTGCTGTTCATCGACGAGGTGCACCGGTTCTCCAAGACCCAGCAGGACGCGCTGCTCGGCGCGGTCGAGGACCGCACGGTGCTGCTGGTCGCGGCGACGACCGAGAACCCGTCGTTTTCGGTCGTGTCGCCGCTGCTGTCGCGGTCGCTGGTGCTGCAGCTGCGCCCGCTGACCGACGCGGACATCACGCAGCTGATCGAGCGCGCGCTCGCCGACGAGCGCGGCCTCGGTGGCGAGCTGACGCTGACCGAGGACGCCCGCGCCCACCTCGTCCGGCTCGCGGGCGGGGACGCGCGCCGCGCGCTCACCGCGCTGGAGGCGGCCGCCGACGCGGCGTCGGCCACCGAGGCGAAGACGATCGACCTGGCCATCGTCGAGTCCACAGTGGACAAGGCGGCGGTGCGCTACGACCGCGACGGCGACCAGCACTACGACGTGATCAGCGCGTTCATCAAGTCGATCCGCGGGTCCGATGTGGACGCCGCGCTGCACTACCTGGCCCGGATGATCGAGGCGGGCGAGGATCCGCGGTTCCTCGCCCGGCGCCTGGTCGTGCACGCCAGCGAGGACATCGGGATGGCCGACCCGACGGCCCTGCAGTCGGCGGTCGCGGCGGCGCACGCGGTCCAGTTCATCGGCATGCCGGAGGGCAGGCTGGCGCTCGCCCAGGCCACGGTCCACCTGGCGACCGCGCCGAAGTCGAACTCGGTGATCAAGGGCATCGACGCGGCACTCGCCGACGTCCGCGCCGGCCTGGCGGGCACGGTGCCCCCGCACCTGCGCGACGGGCACTACGCGGGGGCGAAGAAGCTGGGCAACGCGCAGGGCTACCGGTACCCGCACAACGTGCCGGAAGGCGTGCTGGCGCAGCAGTACCCGCCGGACGAGCTGATCGGCCGGGACTACTACGAGCCCACTCAGCGCGGTGCCGAGCGGACGCTGGCCGAGCGCGTGCCGAAGCTGCGGAGGACGATTCGCGGGGAGTGACCGTGGGGCTCGGGCCACGCGGATCCCCCTGCGGGACGGGCGCGACACCGTTCGCCCCGGAGCGTGGGCCGCGGTGGGCAAGATCATCGGAGTTCGTAAACTCTTGCCCTTCAGGCGGCCTGATCAGGCGAAGGCCCCCGCGACGGCAGGAGGCGTGCCCGTGCCCGCGACACTGCAGTGCATCGTCCTGGACTGTCCGGACCCCCTGGTCCTCGCCCGCTTCTACCAAGCCCTGCTCGGCGGCGAGGTGGACCGGCCCGACCCGCGGTGGCGCGTGGACGAGGACTGGTCGACCCTGCACGTGGACGGGATGGTCCTGGGCTTCCAACGGGCGCCGGACCACCGGCCGCCGAGCTGGCCCGATCCGTCCTTCCCGCAGCAGTTCCACCTCGACTTCGAGGTCGACGACTTCCGCGAGTCGCACCACGTCGTCCTCGCGCACGGCGGCCGGCTGCTCGACCCCGACCTCGGCGGCCGCGGCTGGCGCGTCTACGCCGACCCGGCGGGCCATCCGTTCTGCCTTCTCGGCGACTACTGAGCGCGCGGCCGCGGCCGGTCTCCGCGACGATGGCGGCATGACTGTCGCGTTTCTCGGAACCGGGATCATGGGCGCCCCGATGGCGGCCAACATCGCCGCGGCGGGCCTCGACGTCCGCGTCTGGAACCGGACCCGGGCCAAGGCCGAGCCCCTGGCGGACGTCGCCGCGGTCGCCGGTTCGCCGTCCGCCGCGGCCGACGGCGCCGACACCGTCGTGACGATGCTCGCCGACGGTCCCGCCGTGGCCGAAGCCTTCGAAGCCGCTTCGCCTGCGTCGGGGACGTTGTGGCTGCAGATGAGCACGGTCGGGCTGGACTGGACCGACCGCCTCGCGGCGATGGCGGAGAAGGCGGGCGTGGTGTTCGTCGACGCCCCGGTGCTCGGCACCCGGCAGCCGGCGGAACAGGCCCAGCTGCTGGTCCTGGGCTCGGGCCCGGAAGAGGCCCGCCCGGCGGCGACGCCGGTGTTCGACGCGGTCGGCACGCGCACGATCTGGCTCGGCCCGGCGGGCCGGGGCAGCCGGCTGAAGCTGGTGATGAACGCGTGGGTGCTGGCCCTGACGAACGCGACGGCGGAGAGCCTCGCCCTGGCCCGCGCGCTGGACCTGGACCCGCGGCTGTTCCTGGACACGATCGAGGGCGGCGGCCTGGACGTGGGCTACGCGCACGTGAAGGGCGGCGCGATGCTGGCGGGCGAGTACCCGCCGGCGTTCCCGGCCGGACTGGCGGCGAAGGACGCCCGCCTGGTCGTGGAAGCCGCGGGGGAGAAGGCCGACGTGGCGGGGGCGAAGGCGGTCCTGGCCCATCTGGAGGCGGTGGTCGAGGCCGGGCACGGGGACGAGGACATGGCGGCCTTGTACCGGGCGGTGCTGAAGGAGCGTTAGGGACGGTCGCCCCCGGGGAGCGCCACCCCGGCGGACCGCGCCGTGGCGGCCCGGAGCGAGGCGTTTTCCGGGCCCGGCGGGGTGACACGGTCGGGGACCGGCCCAGGCGGTAACCTCAGTCGGCATCCCGACCCCTGAACCGAGGAGGGCCCGTGTCGGCAGGGCAGATCGCCGCGTTGATCGCCGCAGGAGCATTCGTGGTGCTGGTCGTCCTGCTGGCGATCCCGCTGATCAAGCTCGGCAAGACGCTGGACGCGGCCACCGAGGCGATCGAGCGCACCAACAGCAACACCGATCCGCTGCTGATCGGTGCGAACGAGACGATCACGCACGTCAACACCCAGCTCGAGCGGGTGGACGGGATCACCGCGAACGCGCAGGCCGTCACCGGCAACGTCTCCGCGCTGACGTCCGTGTTCACCGCGACCCTCGGCGGCCCGCTGGTCAAGACCGCGGCGCTGTCCTACGGGCTGTCCAAGGCGATCAAGGCGCGCAAGAAGAAGAACGCGCTGAAGGCCGCCAGGAAGGCCGGGAAATGAAGCGGCTGTTCTGGCTCGGCGTCGGCGTCGTCACCGGGGTCGTGCTCTCCCGCAAGGCCGCCGAAACGGCTCGTCAGGCCACTCCGGCCGGGTTAGCATCGAACCTGGGGGACGCCGTGCGCGAGCTGGCCGGCGCCGTGGGTTCGTTCGGCGCCGAGGTGCGTGCGGGCATGAACGAGCGGGAACAGGAGCTGCACGACATGGTCGAGGAGCGGACGGGCGTGGTGACGCCGCAGGCCTCGGGCCGGCACGCCGCCGCGGCCCGGCGCCCGGTCCGGCGAGCTCGCCGGGCGGAGGGCTGATCCGGGCCTGCCCGGAATCCTTCCGCCGTCGCCGCCGACCCGTTCCGAACCACAGCTACAAGGACTGACCCCGTGGACACACACGAAATCACCGACCGTTTCCTGCGCCATTTCGAAGGCCGCGGCCACACGCGCGTGCCCAGCGCGCCGCTGATCCTCGACGACCCGAACCTGCTGTTCGTCAACGCCGGCATGGTGCAGTTCAAGCCGTACTTCCTCGGTGAGGCGCCGCCGCCGTACCCGCGCGCGACCTCCGTGCAGAAGTGCGTGCGCACGCCGGACATCGACGAGGTCGGCAAGACCACCCGGCACAACACGTTCTTCCAGATGGCCGGCAACTTCTCCTTCGGCGACTACTTCAAGGAAGGCGCCATCGAGTTCGCCTGGGAGCTGATCACCAAGCCCCAGAGCGAAGGCGGCTACGGCCTCGACCCGGAGCGGATCTGGGCGACCGTCTACAACGACGACGCCGAGGCGGCCGGGCTGTGGCGCAAGCTCACCGGCCTGCCGGGCGAGCGCATCCAGGAGCGCGACGGCAAGGACAACTACTGGGACATGGGCGTGCCCGGTCCCGGTGGTCCCTGCTCGGAGATCTACTACGACCGCGGCCCGGCGTACGGCCGCGAGGGCGGCCCGGTCGCGGACGAGGACCGCTACATCGAGATCTGGAACCTCGTCTTCATGCAGGACGTCCGCGGCGACCTGAGCCCCAAGCTGGGGCACAAGCCGATCGGCGTGCTGCCGAAGAAGAACATCGACACCGGCATGGGCGTCGAGCGCGTCGCGACGATCCTGCAGGGCGTCGAGAACGTCTACGAGACCGACCTCGTGCGCCCGGTCATCGGCCGCGCGGAGGAGTTCTCGGGCCGCCGCTACGGCAGCAACCACGCCGACGACGTCCGCTTCCGCGTCATCGCCGACCACGCCCGCACCGGTGTCCTGCTGATCGGCGACGGCGTCACCCCGGGCAACGACGGCCGCGGCTACGTGCTGCGCCGCCTCCTGCGCCGGATCGTCCGCTCCACGCGGCTGCTGGGCGTGCAGGAGCCGGTGCTGCAGGAGTTCGCGAAGGTCGTCCGCGACACGATGGGCCCGACCTACCCCGAGCTGGTCTCCGGCTTCGACCGCATCAACGAGGTCGTCCGGATCGAGGAGGAGGCCTTCCTCTCGACCCTCACGAGTGGTTCGCGCATCTTCGACCTCGCGGCCGAGGAGACCAAGCGCGGCGGCGGCGACGTGCTGGCCGGCGACAAGGCGTTCCAGCTGCACGACACCTACGGCTTCCCGATCGACCTCACCCTCGAGATGGCGGCCGAGCAGGGCCTGACCGTCGACGAGGACGGTTTCCGCACGCTCATGAACGAGCAGCGGACCCGCGCGAAGGCGGACGCGGCGGCCCGCAAGACCGGCCACGGCGACCTCTCGGAGTACCGCAAGGTCCTGGAGCAGCACGGCGAGACCGAGTTCCTCGGCTACACCGACCTGCAGGCCGAGGGGAAGGTCGTCGCGCTGCTCGAAGACGGGCAGCCGGTGCGCAGCGTCGCCGCGGGCAAGAAGGCCGAGCTGGTCCTCGACCGGACGCCGTTCTACGCCGAAAGCGGTGGCCAGGTCGCCGACACCGGCGTGCTGCTCGGCGACGGCGTCGAGCTGAAGGTCCTGGACGTCCAGAAGATCGTGCCGGGCCTGTTCGTGCACCGCGTCGAGGTCGTCGACGGCGAGGTCGGGCTGGACACGAAGCTCACCGGCTCGGTCGACGCGCACCGCCGCCTGTCCATCGAGCGCTCGCACTCCGCGACGCACCTGGTGCACGCGGCCGTCCGCGGCGCGTACGGCAAGCGCGCGGCGCAGGCGGGCTCGCTGAACTCGCCGGGCCGCATGCGGTTCGACTTCACCACGCCCGGCTCGGTGTCCTCCGACGTGCTGACCGAGGTCGAGCAGGAGGTCAACGACTACCTCCAGACCAACGTCGAGGTGCAGAGCTACACCACGACCAAGGACAAGGCCCTCGAGCTGGGCGCGGTCGCGCTGTTCGGCGAGAAGTACGGCAACGACGTCCGCGTGGTCGACATGGGCGACTACTCCCGCGAGCTCTGCGGTGGCACGCACGTCGACCGGATCGGCCAGCTCGGCCTGGTCAAGCTGGTCTCCGACGCCTCCATCGGCTCGGGCGTGCACCGCGTCGAGGCGCTGGTCGGCTCGGACGCGCTGAAGTACGTCCGCAAGGAGCAGCTGCTGGTCTCGCAGCTGGCGAACACCTTCAAGGTGCCCTCGGACCAGCTGCCGGGCCGCATCGACGACGTCCTGACCCGGCTGAAGAACGCCGAGAAGGAGATCGCGCAGCTCAAGACCCAGCAGGTACTGGGCTCGGCGGGCGCGCTGGTCGACAAGGCGCAGGAGATCGGCGGGGTCACGGTCGTGGCCGAGGTCGTCCCGGACGTCGACGGCAACGGGCTGCGCGCGCTCGCGTCGGACATCCGTGGCCGGCTCGGCACGCGGCCCGGCGTCGTGGCGCTGTTCTCGCCGGCCGGCGAGAAGCTGAGCTTCGTCGTCGCGACGACCAAGGCGGCCCAGGACAAGGGCATCGCCGCGGGCAAGCTCGTGCCGTCGTTCGCCGAGAAGATCGGCGGCCGGGGCGGCGGCAAGCCCGACATGGCCCAGGGCGGTGGCACCAACCCGGCCGGCGCGGCCGAGGCGGTCACGGCCCTCCGCGCGGCGATCGCCGGCATTGGTTAACCGCGGAAACCGCGGCCCGGATCGGCCAGGCAAGGACGATCCGGGGCGCGGCCGTCGGCTCGGTGTGGATGTCGGATCCGTCCGCGTCGGGGTGGCTCTGAGCGATCCGGCCCCCCTGCTCGCTTCGCCATTGGTTACCCTCTCCCGCGATGCGACCGACGACACCGACCTCGACCAGCTGGCCGCCCTCGTCACCGAGCACGAGGTGGTCGAGGTGATCGTGGGCCTGCCGAGAACGCTCGCCAACCGGCAGGGTCCGGCGGCCGAGCTGGCGATCGCGTATTCTGAACGCCTGGCCGGGCGGATAGCGCCCGTGCCGGTCCGGCTGGGCGACGAGCGGCTGACCACGGTCACCGCATCCCGCATCCTCTCCCAGCGCGGGGTCAAAGGCCGCAAGCAGCGTGCGGTGGTCGACCAGGCCGCCGCCGTCGAGATCCTGCAGGCCTGGATCGACGCCGCCGCTGCGCACCGCGCCCGGGAGGGAGACCGATGAACGAGCAGCCACCCGAGCCCCCACGCGGGCGCCGGCGACTGCGCGAGCCGGAAGCGGCGACCCCGCCGCCGTCCCGGCCCGCACCGCGCCGCGCCGACCCACGGGCGACGGACGGCCACCGCGCCGCGAGCGGGCAGCACGAGCTGCCGCCGCGCCGCGGGCAGGCGCCCAGCGGCGAGTACGACCTGCCGCAACCCTCCCGCCGGGCCCGGCGGGAGGAACCGCCGGGCTACGACCCCCGCGGCGCGCAGCCGTCCGGCCGTCGCCGCCTCGAGCCGCCCGGCACCCTGCCCTCGGCCGACGCCGAACTCGACCCGCAGGAGCGGCGGGCCGCCCCGGCCCGCGCCGCCCGCGCCCGCCACGGCCTCGACGAGGGCTCCGAGGTAGACCAGCCGGCCCCACGCCGGCGCCGCGGCGCACCGGACGCCGACGAGGCCGAGGCCAGACCGTCCCGGCGGCGGGCCGCGCCCGGGCCCGACGACGCCGAGGCTGGATCGTCCCGGCGTCGCGCCGCACGCGGGCCCGACGACGCCGAGGCCGCATCGTCCCGGCGGCGGGCCGTCCCGGACCTCGACGAAGCCGAGAGCAGGCCACCCCAGCGGCGCGCCCTGCCCGAGCGCATCGAGCCGGCGCCCGCGCGCCGGCGCCGCGCCGATCCCGCCGCGGCCGAGCCCCCGGCCCGGCGCGGTCCGGCACCCGAGCCGATGGACACCGCCGCACCGCCCCCGGGCCGCCGCAGGCCCGCGCCCGACGCGGCCGAGGCCGCCGATTCCCGGCGGCGCCGCGCGGCGCTGGACCCCGACGCCGAACCGGCCGCCCGGCGGGCCGCCCAGCCGGGTGACCGTCCCACAGGCGTGCCCGAACCCGGTGCCGAGCCGCGCCGCCGTCCCCCGGCCCCGCCCGTGCGCGAAGAGCCGGTGACCGACGTCCTGCCCGCGCTGGCCCCGCTGCCCCCGGCCGAACCGCCGCGCGCGCCGAAGGAGGAGCCCGAGCTCTTCGCCGAGGACGACGAGTACGCGGACTACGACGAGTACGGCGACTACGAGGACTACGACGAGTCGGAGTACGACGAGGACTACGACGACTACGACGAAGAACCCGAGCGGCCGCGGAAGAAGAAGGGCAAGCGCGCCCTCGGCTGGGTCGCCGCGATCGCGGTGATCGCCCTGCTCGCGGGCGGCGCCTGGTACGGCTTCAACAAGTTCTTCGGCTACGACGACTTCGACGGCGCCGGCACCGACGACGTGGTGTTCCAGGTCGACGACGGCGACACGACGTCGGCGATCGGCGCGAAGCTGACCACCGCGGGGGTGGTCGCCAGCACGAAGGCGTTCGTCAAGGCCGGCGAGGGCAACCCGAAGCTCGCCCGGGTCCAGCACGGTTTCTACGTCATGAAGTCGCACATGTCCGGGGCCAGCGCGGTCGACCGGATCACCGACGCGGCCGCCCGCGTCGGCCAGCTGGAGATCCGGCCGTACACGCAGTTCGACGACATCACCCAGCCCGACGGCAAGGTCACGCCCGGGGTGTACAGCCTGATGTCGAAGGCGTCGTGCGCGCAGCTCAACGGCAAGAGCACCTGCGTCTCGGCGGACGACCTGCGCAAGGCCGTCGACGCGGCGGACCTCAAGCAGCTCGGCGTGCCGGACTGGGCGATCGACCCCGCGAACAAGGCCGACCGCAAGGACCGCAGGCTGGAAGGTCTGATCGCGCCCGGCGTCTACGACGTCAAGCCCGGGTCCACCGCGCAGGAGATCCTCGGGCAGCTGGTGCACAGCTCGGCCGAGTATCTCCAGAACAACGGGCTGACCTCGCAGTCGGCCGGTCCGGGCGTGACGCCGTACCAGACGCTGATCATCGCGTCGATCATCGAGCGTGAAGCGGTCAAGGCCGACTTCGGCAAGCTTTCGCGGGTCATCTACAACCGGCTGAAGATCAACATGCGGCTGCAGATGGACTCCACCGTCAACTACGTGCTGGACCGGCCGACGCTGCTGACCGACGAAGCCGACCGGGCGAAATCCGGCGCCTACAACACCTACCGGAACACCGGGCTGCCGCCGACGCCCATCGCGGTGGCGAGCCCGGACGCGATCAAGGCCGCGGTGAAGCCGCCGGACGGCGACTGGGTGTACTTCGTCAAGTGCGAGAAGAACGGCCTGTCCTGCTTCGCGGTCACCAACGACGAGCACAACAAAAACCGCGACCTGGCCAAGGCACGCGGTGTCATCTGAGCCTCGGAAGGCCGCTGTGCTCGGGAAGCCGGTGGCGCACTCGCTGTCCCCGGTGCTGCACGGCGCCGCGTTCGCCGCGCTGGGCCTGACCGGCTGGACGTACGAGCGGATCGAGGCGGGCGCCGAGGAGCTCCCGGCGCTGGTCGACGGCCTCGGCCCGGAGTGGACCGGGTTTTCGGTCACCATGCCGGGCAAGCGCGCGGCGCTGGACCACGCGGACGAGGTGACGCCACGCGCGGCCGCGGTCGGCGCGGCCAACACGCTGGTCCGCACCGAGCGGGGCTGGCTCGCGGACTGCACCGACGTCGAGGGCGTCACCGGCGCCCTGCGGGCAGCGGGTGGCTACGAGCCGTCCCCGGCGGACACCGCGGTGGTGCTCGGCGCGGGTGGCACGGCGGCGGCGGCGGTCGTCGGGCTCGCCGCCCTCGGCGTCCGGCAGGTGCGGCTGGTCGTGCGCGAACCCGCCCGGGCCGGCGAAACCCTCGACGCGGCGAAGCGGGCCGCGCTCGATGTCGACGTCGTGCGCTGGGCCGACGCGGACTTCGCGGCGCTCGGGTCCGCGGCGGTGCTGGTGAACACCGTCCCGCCGGACGCCGTCGCCGCGCACGCGGCGGAGCTCGCCGCGGTCGAGCACGTCCTCGACGTCATCTACCACCCGTGGCCGACGCCGCTCGCCGAAGCGGTGGCGGCCCGCGGGGGCCGGTTGGCGACCGGGCTGGACATGCTGCTGCACCAGGCGTTCGGCCAGGCCGAGCACTTCACCGGCCGCCCGGCCCCGCGGGCGGCGATGCGGGACGCGCTGCGCGAAGCGACCGGGAACCTGCTGCCGCTGCCGCTCGGCTGAGAAAACCGCTTGCGCACGTCGATAATCTGGCGGACTGCCTTGCTGAAGGGGGTCTACCGGAATGACCAGTCAAGACGCGTTGAGCGAAGAAGAAGTCCAGAGCGCGTGGGTCGGCGAAGCGCCGAAGCTCAACTCGACCGTCACCCTCGCCGACTACGACCCGGAGTGGCCGCGGCTGTTCGAGCGGGAAGCCGAGCGGATCCGCGGCGCCCTGGGGGAGCGGGTGCTCGTGCTCGAGCACGTCGGCTCGACGTCGGTGCCGGGGCTGTGCGCCAAGCCGATCGTCGACATCCTCCTCGAAGTCCCGGATTCCGACGACGAGGACGCCTATGTCCCGGCCCTGGAGGCGGCGGGCTACCGGCTCGTCATCCGCGAGCCGGACTGGGAGAAGCACCGCTGCTTCAAGGGTCCGGACACGAACATCAACCTGCACGTCTACTCGCCCGGCAACGGCCAGACGCCGCGCTACCGCCTCTTCCGCGACCGCCTGCGCTCGCACCCTGAGGAGCGGGAGCTGTACGCGGCGAAGAAGCGGGAACTGGCCGCGAAGACCTGGAAGTACATCCAGCACTACGCCGACGCCAAGACCGAGGTGGTCGAGGAGATCCTCGGCCGCGCGCGGGCCGCGCAGTACGACGGCCACGCCGAGGAGTACGCCGAGCATGCGGAGAAGTCCGTCACCAACGCCCTCTACGACCGGCCGGCGATCCTCGACCTGGCCGGGGACGTCGGCGGGCTGCGCGTGCTGGACGTCGGCTGCGCGGCCGGGCACCTGAGCGCGCTCCTGGCCGAGCGTGGGGCCGACGTCCTCGGCGTCGACTCGAGCGCGGGGATGATCGCCGTCGCCCGCCGGAAGTTCGGCGACGTCGCCCGGTTCGAGGTCGCGGACATCACCGCACCCCTGGACCTGCCGGACGGCTCGATCGACGTCATCACCGCGTCGCTCGTGCTGCACTACCTGGCGGACTGGGGGCCGACGCTGGCCGAGTTCCGCCGCGTCCTCAAGCCCGGAGGTGTGCTCGTGTTTTCGGTGCACCACCCCGGCGAGGACTGGCGATGGTTCGGCAAGGAGAACTACTTCGAGCTCGAGCTGCTGGAGGACGAGTTCCCGCCCGGCACCCTGGTGCGCTTCCACCGGCGCCCGCTGAGCTGGACGTTCCAGGCGGTCCGTGACGCGGGTTTCGCGGTGGACCGCCTGGTGGAGCCGATGCCGGTCCCGGAAGCCGAGGCCGCCGATCCGAAGTGGACGGCGAACCTGCGGACCAAGCCGCGGTTCCTGTACTTCCGGACGGTCGGTCCCGCTTAGAGGTCAGTTCAGAATGAGTTTGCGGAGGCAGATGATCGAGCAGGCCACGCCGAGGATGGCTGGGTGGCCGTCGGCTCGTCGTTCAGCCGTGCTGGGTACCGCGGCGGGCGTAGTTCGGCGAGCAGGTGTTCGTGCAGCTGCTGCCAGACACCGGCCTCGGGCCGTCCGGTCGGCAGACGGTTCCAGCCGATTCCGGTGCGGAGGACGTACAGGACGCCTTCCAGCGCGGCACGCTTGCGACCCGGGTAGCGGAACCGCCTGGCTCGAGCCGCTCCCCAGCTGGTCGGTCAGAACCGCCTCACGCATACCAAGATTCTGGAAAGCCCTGCAGTCCCAGCAAAGGCGACACGGTGACTCATACTGACCCTTAGCCGCCGGTGACGCCCTCGTGGGTGTAGGCCCGCAGTCGTCAGGCTGCGGGCCGTTCCCGTGTTCAGGCTGCGAAGGGCAGTGGTTCGTGAAGGTTGTTGCGCCTCGGTTTTCGGCGCCGGTCGATGAATGTTGGTGGGAGGAATTCGGGGAGGCCGTCGGTGGCGATGCGGACTTCCCAGCCCGAGCGGTGCAGGAGCCGGTGGTGGTGGGCGCACATGAGTACGAGGTTGTTCAGTTCGGTGGGGCCGCCGTCTGCCCAGTGCCGGATGTGGTGACCTTGGCAGTGCCGTGGTGGCCGATGGCAGCCCGGGAACGCACAACCCCGGTCCCGTAAGAACAGCGCCCGGCGCAGCCCGGCGGAGATCAAGCGGCGGAGGCGGCCGAGGTTGAGGGGTTCGCTCTTCCCACCGAGGACGGCGGGAATGACCATGGCATCACAGGCATGCACCCGCGCCTCGGCAGCCGAGATCGTGCCGGTGTCGCCGAGCGTGGCCGCCCCGACTCCGGTCTTCAGGTCCTCCAGCGACACCGCGACCATCACGTGGGCCCGTTCCCCAGCCTGCATCGGCAGTTCCGGAGAGTTCAACGCGAGATCGACCGCATCGGAGAAAGCATCACCGAAGCGCTGCGGCAAGGTCCGGAAGTCCGGGCCCTCGTCCCCGGTGCGGCGTTCGGCCAAGGCATCCAGTAGCGCGCTAGCTCGGGTGCCGGTTTCGTCGTCGAACCGGCCGCTCAGCTCCCAGACTCCGGTTCTTTTGCGGCGCAGGAACAGTTCTCGGGTGGGGGTGGTGGGTTCGGTGTCGTCGGGTGCGGGTCCGTCGGGGTTGAGGTGGGCGAGGATGCGGGCACCCAAGGCGGCGACTTGTTTGTGCCCGGCTTCTTCGGCGAAGGTCAGCAAGTTCGCTTCGGCGCTCTCCCTGTGCTCCACAGGAACTTCTGCCAGGACCCCGGTGATCACATCGATCATCGGGGTGCTCAACCGCCCGTCAAGAGCGGCAGTACCGGTGGCGGGCGCGAAGGCTGGGATCGGGCTGCCATCAAGGTTGCGGCCCGGATTCATCAAGCGGGCGCGCTTCACCACCCGCGCCGCCTCCTGCCGGGAGACATCGGCGAGGTGTTCGTAGAGCCGGGCGGCGGAGCGATACCCGAACACCTCCATCACCCCACGCTGCTCAATCCCCACCAGCAGCGCACCGATTTCAGCCTCAGCAGACCGCTTACGCGCAAGCAACTCACCGAGACGGTCGGCCAGGGCCACCGCCTCGGGGGAGTGCGTTGCGTGATCGGTCATACCTCCAAGTTACCGATCATCGAACGTGAGTTCATCACTCGATCGGGCAGAAAGATCAACCCACTGTCCGGACCTCAGAACACCGGAAAGTCCGGCAGGGCAACCGAAGCGTGGGGAATCGGCGCTGCCGGCCAACGACGCAACGGGACCCCAGGCGATGAGGGCGGACTGAAGGCGCCCTTCCGCGCGTTGGGCAAGACGAAGCGGGTTTGGCGCCGGCTGATCCCGGGCACTCACCGCGAGGTCGTCACTTTCACTGAACAGGGGTGGGTGGATGTCGTCCTTCAGAGTCAAGCCGTCGAAGCCCGTGGCGGTTTTCGGCGCGATCTTCGGGGTGGCCATTCTCGTCTTCGGCTTTGTCAACTCGAACAAGTCCGGGGGCTTCATCTGGTTGTGGCTGATCGCCGGCGTGGCGATCGTCGGGTTCAACCTGTGGGCCGCGTTCAGCAAGAACGGGGCCACCGAGGTGATTTCCCGCAAGGAGTGAAGACGCTGCGGGGCAACGGTTTCAGTCCCGCTTGGCCAGCTCCTGGATCAGGTCGACGATCTCCCGGCTGACCGGGCGGAACACCCGCAGCCGGGAGAGTGCGGCCAGCCGGGCCAGCAGCGGGACGCTGCGCTCGACGAGCAGCCGGCTGCGTTTCGTGCCGGCCGAGCGGTCGTGGACCCAGAACAGCACCACGCCCATCTGGTAGAGCCAGAGCAGCTCCGGCAGCTGCTCGCGCAGCTCCGGGTCGAGCTTGACGTCGGAGCCCTCGACGACCTCGCGCATGAGGCCGATCGATGCTTCGCGGGCGGCCGAGGAGTCGTCGCTGAACGGGCTCAGCGGCGATTCCGGGTCGGCCGCGTTGACGAAGAACTGCGTGCCGAAGCGGTGGTAGGGCTTCGCGACGTCGAGCCAGCACAGCAGCACCGTCTTCAGCCGGGCCGCGAAGCCGGTTTCGCCGGCCAGCAGCGGCCGGGCCGCCGCCAGGTGCTGTCCGGACATCTCGTCGTAGAAGCCCTGGATCAGCTGTTCCTTGGACGAGAAGTAGTAGTAGGCGTTCCCGACGGACACGCCCGCCTCGGCGGCGATCGCCCGCATCGTCGTCCGGTCGTAGCCGTTCTCGGTGAACAGCCGCATCGCGGTCGTGACGATCAGGGACCGCGTTTCCTCACTCTTGGCCACGCGCTGCACGTTAGCGCCGCCGCCGTCAGGGCCGGGGGAAGGGCGGGGCCTGCGGCACGCCGGCGTAGGGGACCGGCATCGGTGCCGGGGCCGGCATCGGGGCCAGGTGGCGCCGCCGGATGCCGTTGAAGACCAGGACGTTGAGCAGGTGCATCACGCCGAGGACGAGAGCCACCGTGCCGATCTTGACCGACAGCATCTCGAACACGTCGCGGGCGCTGACCACAGAGCTGTCGCTGGTCAGGAAGAGCGTCACGAACCCGAGGCTGACCAGGTAGAAGCCGACCACCAGCAGCTGGTTGACGGCGTTGGCCAGCCCGGGGCTGTCGGCGAAGACCTCGGTGAGGAAGGTGCGGCCGTGCTTGCTCAGCGTCCGGGCCACGAGGACGGTCAGCGGAATGCTGATCAGCAGGTAGAGAGCGTAGGCGATGACGATCCGGTCCATGGTTCCTCCAGGTTTTGAACGTGTTCAAGAAGAACCGTAGCCTGGTTTTTGAACGTGTTCAAGAGGACTGTGACCGCCACCGCGCCCTTCGTCCCCGGCGAGGCCCCGAAATCCAGTCCGCGATGTCGGTGACCACGGCCGGGTCGACGTGCTGCGGTGCCTCGTAGGCCGCGGGGGTGGACGGTCCTTCGCCGCGGAAGAACAGGTGGTCGTCGGCCTCGTACACGCGGATCGTGACCTCGGGCCGCCGGGCCAGGGCCGCCTGCCAGCGCGCGAGGTCGTCGGCCACCGTCACCTGGTAGTCGCGGCCGCCCTGGAGGATGAGCATCGGCTTGCCCAGGGCGGCGGCGGTGGCGACCGGGTCGTAGCCACGCAGGTCCAGCCAGTACGAGGCCGGCCAGCCGAACAGCAGGTCCGCGGCCGGGGCCGAGGGGGACAGCTCGGGGCTCTCGACGAGCGCCGCCTGCCGCTCGACCGACTCGGCTGCCGCGGTCGTGGCCGGCCCGGGGTCCAGCTCGGCCAGGTAGCGGGCGACCCGGACCGCCGCCCGGGGCAGCGGCAGTGTGTCGCCGGCCAGGCTCACCAGTCCGGCGACCGACGGCTCGGCGGCCGCGACCCGGGGAGCCGCCTTGCCGCCGCCGCTGAGCCCCAGGACGAACACCCGTGCCGGGTCCACGTCCGGCTGCCGCTGGAGCAGGTGGACGGCGGCGACCGCGTGCGGCACGTACTCGTCGGCCATCGTGAAGCCGGGTGCGGAGCCGGTCTCCGGGTGGACGTGGGTCACCTTGTCGAACCGGGCCACCGCGACGCCGTGGGAGGCCAGTCCCCACGCCAGGTCCTTGAACGGCTTGTTGGGGCCGGTCGTCAGGTCGCGGTCGGCCGGTCCCGACGCGAGCAGCACCAGTCCCGGCCACGGGCCCCGCCCCCGGGGAACGGTGATCGTGCCGGGTACCGCGAGCGGCCCGGCGCCGACGGTGACCTCCCGCTCGGTGAACCGGTCCGGCTCGGCGTAGGGCGGCGGCTCCCAGGACGTGCCGGAGGGCGGCGCGAGCCGGAGCCCGTGCAGCAGGCCGGCGTCGTCGACCGACATCACCACCGTGAGGCCGCCGTGCGCACAGCTCACCGGGACGCTCACCCGGACCAGTCCCGCCTTGGCCGGTTCGCGCACCGAGGTGCCGACCGCCCGGACCGGGCCGGCCTTGGCGATCTCGGTCTCCCAGCCGACGCGGAGCGTCCCGGCCGACGCCGCCGCTCGCAGCCGCGGCGCGAACCGCTCTTCGGCCTCCGTGAACCGTCCGGTCGCCGCCAGGTCGACGACCGCCAGAGCGACCGCCGCCGGATCCGTGTCCGCCATCGTCCCCACCCCCACCATTCTCGGATTTTGCGAACGGTATCACCGTATGAGAACGTTGGGTAGTGGACACCTTGGAACTGCTGGGGCACCCGGTGCGGCTGCGGATCGTGCACGCCCTGCGCGGCGAGCGGACGCTCACCACCGCCCAGCTCGGCGCCCTGCTGCCGGACGTCTCGAAAGCCATGCTCTACCGGCACGTCGACCTGCTCGCCGCCGGCGGGATCCTGGAGGTGGCCCGCGAACGCCGGGTCCGCGGCGCGGTCGAGCGCCACTACCGGCTGTGCCGGGACCGGGCGTCCGTCGACCCGGGCGCGGTCGCGTCGATGTCGGCCGAGGACCACCGGCGCGCGTTCGCCGTGGCGGTCGCGACCCTGGTCGCCGAGTTCGACGCCTACCTCGACCGTGCCGACGCCGATCCGTCGGCCGACCCCGTCGGGTACCAGCAGCACGCGGTCTGGCTGAGCCGGGAGGAGCTCGTCGCCATGGTCGGCGAACTGCGGGCCGCGATCCTCCCGCGGCTGGCCAACCCGGCCACCCCGGACCGCACGCGGTACCTGCTCAGCCCGATCCTCTTCCCCGGTGAGCCGCCCGCGACCGGCTGAGCACCTACTACGGTGAGGCCATGCGGATCGCCATTCTCGACGACTACCAGAACGTCGCCCTCACCTTCGGTGACTGGGACTCGCTGAAGGCCGACATCACGGTCTTCACCGAGCCACTGACCGATGTCGTCAAGCAGCTGCAAGGCTTCGAGTGCGTCGTCGCGATGCGCGAGCGCACCCGGTTCCCGGCCGAGGTGCTCGACGCCCTCCCGGGCCTGAAGCTGCTGGTCAGCACGGGCAAGCGGAACGCGGCCATCGACGTCGCCGCCGCGCGGCGGTGCGGCGTCGTCGTGTCCGCCACCGGGTACATCGGGGCGCCGACCGCCGAGCACACCTGGGCGCTGATCCTCGCCGCGTCGCGGAACCTGCCGCAGGAGTTCCGGTCCATGCGCGACGGCGGCTGGCAGACGGGCGTCGGCACCATGCTGCACGGCAAGACGCTCGGCCTGCTCGGCCTCGGCAGGCTCGGCGCGGGCGCGGCGAAGATCGGGCAGGTCTTCGGGATGGAGACCATCGCCTGGAGCCAGAACCTGACGCAGGAGAAGGCGGCCCCGCACGGCGTCACCGCGGTGACCAAGGACGAGCTGTTCGCGCGCTCGGACGTGCTGTCCATCCACCTGGTCCTCGGCGAGCGCACCCGCGGCCTGGTCGGGGCGGCCGAGCTCGCCGCGATGAAGCCGACGGCGTTGCTGGTGAACACCTCGCGCGGCCCGATCGTCGACGAAGCCGCGTTGGTGGACGCCTTGCGGCGCAAGGAGATCCGGGCCGCGGCGCTGGACGTCTACGACACCGAGCCGTTCCCCGCCGACCATCCACTGAGGACACTCGACAACGCGGTGCTGACGCCGCACATCGGCTTCGTCACCCGGGAGGTCTACGAGATCTTCTACGGCGACGCGGTCGAAGACATCGCGGCCTACCAGGCGGGGGAACCGATCCGCGTCATGGAGTGAAGAAGGTGTGCGGCCCGCCGGGGCCCGAGGTCCCCGCACCGGCCCTGCGGCGGGCCTGCACCTCTACAGGACACCACCCGTGCCCGGGCGGCGGCAGGGTCTTTGGACCCTGCCGCCGGGGTCCGTTCGGCTGAACGCCCTGCCGCGGCTGGTCGTGAGTGAGAAACAGGGTTAGAACACGGTTTCCCACTCACGAGGGGTCAGGGGAACGGCACTGTGTCCGGTGGGCAGGTCGTGCCCGCCGCCGGCACGGCCAGGTCCGTCAGGTACCGCACGACGGCCGCCGAGGCGCACGCGCTCGGGACGTCCAGCGACGTGTGGCCGTAACCGTCCACGACGAGCACGCGGCCGTCGCCCAGCTCCGCCGCCGTCGCCTCCGCGTTGGCCAGCGGTGTCGCCGGGTCGAAGCGGTTGTTCAGGACCAGGACCGGGTTCTTCCGCGGCCGGTTCCACGGGCCGGTGTACCGGTCGTCGTCGCGGGCCGGCCAGCCGGTGCACTGCGCCATCGAATACACCGCGCTCAGCCCGAAGTACGGCCGGCGAGCGCTTTCCGCGGCGGCGAGCGCGGCGTAGTCCGCGGGCGACCGCGGGTTGTCGCTGTCGACGCACTGGACGGCCAGGAACCCGGGGGAGTGCGTCGGCACGTACGGGTCGAGCACCGGCGCCGCGGGACCGGGATCCGCCGGCATCGCGGACAGGGTCTGCGCGAGCCGCTTCCACCGGCCGGACTGGTACAGCGCGCCGGCGACCGTCTTCATCAGGGAGGCCACGCCCGGCCCGCGGGAGGCCTGGGCGAAGACCGCGGCGAACTTCTGCTTCGGGTCGCCCGCGGAGAAGGCGCACTTCGGCCCGGCCGCGGCGCAGACCGCGAAGAACTGGTCAAGCTCCTGCTGCTGGGCCCCGGCGACGTCGGCCCGCACGTCCACCGGCCGGTTCTCCTGGCCCGGCTTGCCGGTGGCGTTGGCGACGAGGTCGAGCGTGCCGTCGAGGGTCATCGCGCGGACCCGGTCCGGGAACAGGTTCGCGTACGTGCCGCCCAGGTACGTGCCGTAGGAGTACCCGTAGAAGTTCAGCGAGGCGTCCCCGACGGCCTGGCGCAGCAGCTCCAGGTCCCGGGCGACGTTCGCCGTCGAGAGGTGGGCCAGCAGGGCACCGGAAGCCGCGCACGCCCGGCCGGTCGCCGCGCTCGCGGCGAAGAACGCGTCCGGCTGCCGCAGCGGCGACCCGAGCGGCGGCAGGTGGTCCGCGCCGGGGCAGCTGATCGGCGCGGACCCGCCGATCCCGCGCGGGTCGAAGCTCACCAGGTCGAACCGGGCCCGCAGCTCCGGCGGGTAGCGGGCGGCGAACCGCGTCAGCTCGCCGACGCCGTCCGTGCCCGGACCGCCGAAGTTGACGAACAGGGAGCCGAGCCGCCGTCCCGGGTCGTCCGCCGGCCGCCGGATCACCGACAGCGTGATCGTGGCGCCCTGGGTTTCGCGGTAGCTCAGCGGCACGGTCGCGGCCGCGCACTGGAACGGCCCGTGGCAGGGTGCCCAGCGCAGCGCCGGGACCGCGGCGCCGTTCGTACCGAGCGCCGAGTGCGTGTCCGGCGGGTTCGCGGAGGGCGTGGGTGCGGGTTCGGCCGCGGGGGCACTGCACGCGGCGAGCAGCAGGAGGGCGGCGAGGAAGACCCGCTTCACGCGCCCAGGTCCGCCAGGACGGCGTCGGTGTAGCGCGGCCAGGCCTCGGCGGCCCACGGGCCGAACGCCCGGTCGGTCAGCGCGATGCAGGCGGCGCCCGCGGCGGGGTCGACCCAGAGGAACGTGCCCGACTGGCCGAAGTGGCCGAACGTCCGCGGCGAGCTGTGCGCGCCGGTCCAGTGCGGGCTCTTGTGGTCGCGGATCTCGAAGCCGAGGCCCCAGTCGTTGGGCTTCTGGTGCCCGAACCCGGGCAGCACGCCGGAAAGCCCGGGGAAGACGACGCCGGTCGCTTCGGCCACGGTGGCCGGGTCCAGCAGCTTCGGGGCCTGCAGCTCGGCGGCGAACGCCGCCAGGTCGTCCACAGTGGACACCGCGCCGGCCGCGGGCGAGCCCTCCAGCGCGGTCGACGTCATGCCGAGCGGGGCGAACAGCGCCTCGGCCTGGTACTGCGCGAACGGGATGCCGGAGTGCTCGGCCAGCGCGTCGGCCAGCTGTTCGAACCCGGCGTTGGAGTAGAGCCGCCGAGTGCCCGGCGCGGCCATCGCCTTGTGCGCGTCGAAGGCGAGCCCGGAGGTGTGGGCGAGCAGGTGCCGCACGGTCGAGCCCTCGGGCCCGGCCGGGGTGTCGAGCTCGACGACGCCCTCCTCGACCGCGATGAGCGCGGCGTAGGCCGTCAGCGGCTTGGAGACCGAGGCCAGCCGGAACTTCCGCGCGGTGTCGCCGTGGCTGCCCACGACGCTGCCGTCCGCGGTCACCACGGCCGTCGCGGCGTTGTCCACCGGCCACTCGTCGATCAGGCGCACGCTCTCCATGGGGGCCAGCCTACGAAACGAAGGCCTCCGCACCGGTGTCGGGGACCGGTGCGGAGGCCTTCGCGGTGTTCGTCAGGCGTCGAGGTCGGTGGCGACGAGCTGGGCGACCGCTTCCACGGCCTCCTCGGCACCCTCGCCCTCGGCGCTGATGACGACCTCGTCGCCGTAGCCGGCGGCCAGCGTCATCAGGTTGAGCACGCTGCCGGCGGCCACCGGGCTCCCGCCGGCCTTGGCGATCTGCACCGGGACGGGCTGCGCCGCGGCCGCCTTCGCCACCAGCGCGGCCGGCCGGGCGTGCAGCCCCACCTTGCTGGCCACGGCGACGCGTTTCTCCGGCATGTTCGTCCTCTCGCTAACAGGTACTACGTCGGTTCGGATGTTACGCGGCGGCGGTCCGGTCGAGGTCGGCCTCGATCGAGTCGTCCTCGCGGCCCGGCGTGCGCAGGTTGAACTTCGTGATCGCGAAGCGGAAGACCACGTAGTAGATCACCGCGTAGACGAGGCCGATCGGGAGCAGCAGCAGCGGCTTCTGCGCCGCCGGGGCACCGAAGTTGAGCGCGTAGTCGATCGCGCCGGCCGAGAAGTTGAAGCTCTGGTGGATGCCCAGCGCGTTGCAGATCGCCAGCGAGGTGCCGGTCATGATCGCGTGGAACAGGTACAGCGGCCACGCGACGAACATGAACGAGAACTCGATCGGCTCGGTGACACCGGTCAGGAACGAGGTCAGCGCGCCGGCGATCATCACACCGCCGACGACCTTCTTCTGCGCCGGGCGGGCCGTCTGCCAGATGGCCAGTGCGGCCGCGGGCAGCGCGAACATGAAGATCGGGAAGAAGCCCGTGGTGAAGGAGCCCGCCGACATGTCGCCCGCGACGAAGTTGTTGATGTCGCCGCCCTTGAAGATGAACCAGACCGGGACGTTGAGCAGCTGGTGCAGACCGACCGGGATGAGCAGGCGGTTCAGCGCACCGTAGATGCCGCCACCGACGACCGGGGCGGCGGTGACCGCGTCACCGGCGGCCTCGATGCCGCTGTTGACCCAGTGGAAGACCAGGCCGAAGATCACGCCGAGCAGCACCATGACGCCCGCGGTGATGATCGGCACGAACCGGCGGCCGCCGAAGAACGCCAGGTAGGCGGGCAGCTTGATGCGGTGGTACTTCTGCCACAGCAGCGCCGCCACGATGCCGACCACGACACCCGCGAGCACCGAGTACGGCCACTTGATCGGCTGGAGCTCGGTGACACCGGCCGTGTACTTGGGCAGGTCCTTGAGCGGCGCGAACACCTGGATGACGCTGGTGAAGACGAAGAAGCCGACGACCGCCGCGACGGCGGTCGAGCCGTCACCCTTCTTGGCGAAACCGACGGCGATGCCGACCGCGAACAGCAGCGGCAGCCAGTTGAACAGCGTGCCGCCCGCGGCGCCGAGCACCGAGGCGACCTTGTTCCAGCCGAGGCCCTTGGCCCCGAGCATGTCGTCCTGCCCGAACCGGAGCAGGATGCCCGCCGCCGGGAGCACGGCGATCGGGAGCATGAGGCTACGGCCGAAGCGCTGAAGACCGGCGAGACCGCTGCCGCTCTTCTTCGCCCCCTCCGCGGTGGTGGAGCTCATCTGGATCCTCCATAGTGGGGTGGTTGACCGGGTTCCGGGGTGTTCCGGTCCAACTGCATGGTCACCTGGTAGTGATCTCCCCGGTACCAGGACGTGATGTCTTCGATGGGGTCGCCGTTCGCGCTGGAGACCCGCCGGAACACGAGCAGCGGGCTGCCGGCACGCATGCCGAGCAGCCGCGCGGTCTCGCGGTCCGCGCCTTCGGCCCAGACCGTCTGCCACGCCCGGTCGGGACGCACGCCGTACGTCTCGGCCAGCTGCGCGTAGATGGACTGGGTCAGGTCGAGCCCGAGCAGGCCGGGGGCCCGGCCCGCGTGGTACCAGCCGCGCTCGACGGCCAGGGGCACGCCGTCGGCGTGGCGCAACCGCACCAGGTGGTGCGCGGACGCGCCCTCGGCCAGGCCGAGGGCGTGCGCCGAGGCGGTGGGCGGCACCGCGGTGGCCGCCGAGACCACCTCGGTCGTCGGGGTCAGCCCCCGCCTCCGCATGTCGTCGGTGAACGACATCAGGTAGAGCTGCAGCTCCATCCGCCGGGCCGCGGTGAAGGTGCCCTTGCCGCGGACCCGCGCGAGCAGGCCCTCCTCGACCAGCTTGCCGATCGCCGACCGGACCGTGAGCCGCGACACGCCGTAGCGTTGGGCGAGCTCGCGTTCCGACGGGATCGGCGCACCCGGCGGGAGCTCGCGCTCCACCGTGCGGCGGAGGATCTCCCGCAGCTGGGCGTGCTTGGGCGTGGGCCCGTTGACAACCTTGTCGGGCGGCGGGACGTGCGCGGCCGCGCTCATCGGCGTCACCCTCCTCGTTCTCGCTCCACCGGGGACCCGGTGCTCGCTTCCGGCCCGGAACATTGGTACGTTCCGGTCTAGACCAATGATCTGATGGGGCAGGATGCTCCGCCACGCGGACGGGTGTCAACCACCGTTATCCGTTCGTGGCCCGCGGCGGGGTGCATGCCGACGATCGGCGTAGTACAGGTGGACACGCGGTTCGCGTCAGGTTGGGAACAAACAGCGATCAAGGAGACCGCGATGGCGGATGACAGGCCCGAAAAGATCCTTGCGGCACTCGGCGGCGCGGCCAATCTCACCGAGGTCGAGGGCTGCATCACGCGGCTGCGCTGCGAGGTCGAGGACATGAGCCTCGTCGACGAGGGGGCGCTCAAGAAGGCCGGCGCGATGGGCGTGGTCAAGATGGGGTCGACGGCCCTGCAGGTGATCGTCGGGCCGGAGGCGGACACCATCGCCAGCGACATCGAGGACCTGCTGTGACGTTCGACATCCTCAGCCCGGTCGCCGGGCGCGTGGTGCCGATCACCGAGGTCCCCGACCCGGTGTTCGCGCAGGCCATGGTGGGTCCGGGCATCGCCGTGCAGCCTGCCGGCGGCCGGTCGGACGCGGTCGCGCCGGTCGACGGCACGGTGGCGACGCTGCACCCGCACGCCTACGTCATCGCGACCGAGGACGGCAAGGCCGTGCTGGTCCACCTGGGCATCGACACGGTCAAGGAGAAGGGCGAGGGCTTCACGCTGCACGTCGTCAAGGGCGAGCAGGTGCGGGCCGGCCAGCCGATCGTCGGCTGGGACCCGGAGGCGGTGACCGCCGCGGGCTACTCGGCGATCGTCCCGGTCGTCGCGCTGGACGCCTCGGCGGAGGTTTTGTCCGGTTTGGACACCGAGCGCGACGTCGCCGCCGGCGACCGGCTGTTCGCCTGGGACGCCTGAGTTTCCTCTGTCACGCGGTGACAACCGGGGCTTCGCCCCGGGCCGGGGGCTTCGCCACCCGGACCCCCGAAAAGCGCGCGAACGGGCCCTGGTGGACGCTGATCCACCAGGGCCCGTTCGCGTGCCCGGCTCGTCAGCCGGTGACGACCTTCCCGTTCTCGACCTTGACCGGCACCGACGGCAGCGGCTTGTTCGCCGGGCCCTGCTTGACCTCGCCGGTGAGCGCGTTGAACACCGAACCGTGGCAGGGGCAGACCAGGTCGGCGCCCTTGGGCGTGACGGTGCAGCCCTGGTGCGTGCACACGGCGCTGAACGCGGCGCAGGCCGACTCGGACGTCCGGGCCACGATCACGTCGGAACCGTCCGGGGCCTTCGCGGCTTTCGCCTGCCCGATGGGGACCTCGGCGAGCGCGACCAGCGGCGTCCCGGCGGCGATCGGGGCCTGCGCGGTGCCCGACTTGGCGTTCGGTTCCGAAGAGCAGGCGGTGAGGGCGACGGCGCCGACGGCGGCACCGGCGACGGCGGCACCGGTGGACAGGACGGTGCGGCGGGAGTGCAGTTCGGCTGTCATGCCCCCTTAAACGAGATCACCACCCGTTCGGTTCATTTCCCGGTGAACCGGATCGGCCCCTGTTCCGTGTATGTACCGGAGTGGGTGTGAGTGGAGGAACGATCATGGTGAGTTGGGTTCTACGCATCGTCGTGGCGGCCGCGCTGCTCGGCTCGGCGGGCGTGCACTACTTCTTGTGGACACAGGACTACCCGGGCATCACCGGGACGCTGTTCCTGCTCGACGCGATCGCCGGGCTGGTGCTGGCGGTCGCGGTCCTGGCCTGGCGGCACTGGCTGACGGCGCTGGGCGCGTTCGGCTTCGGCGCGCTGACGCTCGGCGCGTACGTGCTGGCCGCGACCGTCGGGTTCATGGGGAACCACGACCAGTTCAACAGCCAGCCGGAGTACTGGGGCGTCATCACGGAGGCGGTCTGCATCGTGGGCGGTCTGGCGCTGCTGTTCGTGAAGGACCGGCGCCGCGCCGCGGTCTGAGGCCTGCCCGGTGAAGGACGTCGCCGAAGAGGCGCTCATGCGCGCGCTGCACGAGGAGCACGCGGCCGCGCTGTGGTCCTACGCCCTGCACCTGACCTCCGGTGACCGGATCCGGGCCGAGGACGTCGTGCAGGAGACGCTGCTGCGGGCCTGGCGGTCGCCGGCGGTGCTGGACCAGTCGCAGGGCTCGGCGCGGGGCTGGCTGTTCACGGTGGCCCGGCGGATCGCCATCGACGGCTGGCGGTCGGCGTCGGCCCGGTCGGAGGTGCCGACCGACCGGCCGCCGGACCGCGTGGTCGCCGACGGCACCGACCGCGCGGTGCAGGGCTGGCTGGTCGCCGAGGCGCTGGCCGAGCTGTCGGAACGGCACCGCGAGGTGCTGCTGCTGTGCTACTTCCAGGGGTATTCGGTCGCCGACGCGGCGCTGAAGCTGGGGGTGGCCGAGGGGACGGTCAAGTCGCGCACGCACTACGCGCTGCGCGCACTCCGCCTGGTGCTCGAGGAGAGGGGAGTGACCCAGTGAGCGAAGACCCCTTCGCGACGTTCGACGCCGCCTACGTGCTCGGGGCACTCGCCCCCGACGACCGGCAGCGCTTCGAGGAGCACCTGCGTTCGTGCGACCGGTGCGCCGCTTCGGTGCGCGAGCTGGCGGGGCTGCCCGGGCTGCTGGCCAGGGTCGACACCCCGGCGGTCGTCCCGGACCCCGGCCCGCCCCCGCCGGACCTGCTGCCGGCGGTGCTCAGGCGGGTGCGGCGCGGCCGCCGGGTCCGGCTCGCGGTGACGTCCGCCTCGGCCGCGCTGGCGGTGTCGGCCTGCGTGGCGCTGGCGGTGGTGGCCTCGGCGCCCGCGTTGCCTCCTGCCGTGCCGCCTTCGCCGCCTTCGGTGGCGATGACGGCGCTGGGGCAGTTCCCGGTCCGCGCGGACGCCCGCCTGGCGGCGTTCGACTGGGGCACCCAGGTCGACATGTCGTGCAGCTACACGGGCGGCCGCAGCGGCGGCGAATACCTCCTGGTGGCGATCTCCCGCACCGGCGCGGAGACGCAGCTGGCGACGTGGAAGGCCCTCCCGGACAACACGGCCCGCCTCTCGATCGGCACCGCGCTGAAGACGCCGGACCTGGCGGCCCTGGAGATCCGCCTGGCCGACGGCCTCCCCCTGCTCCGGCTGACCCTCTGAGCCCGGTGGCTCATCCGGGCCGCAGGGGGCCCCGGATGAGCCACCACCCCGACCCGCGTGATCAGCGGGGCATCACCCGTGTCTGAGCGGGCATCACCCGTGACTGGAGGGGCATCACCCGTGATTGGGCGGGCATCGGCGTGATGCCCCTCCCATCACGCGAGATGCCCCGCGAATCACGCGAGATGCCCGCCCCGGCACACGTGTCGTCCGCCTGCGTGCGCGAACCGACCCTTCGGGTACGCGAACCGACCCTCCGGGTACGCGAACCGACCCTTCGGGTACGTGGGCCGACCCTTCGGGTACGCGTCGTGCGGGATGACCGGAGGCATGTCCGGGTCCCGACCGCGTCCGTGACAGGATTGAGCCCATGTTGCGCTGGATCACCGCAGGTGAATCGCACGGACCCGCGCTGGCCGCCGTGCTCGAAGGCATGCCCGCCGGGGTGGCCGTCACCACCGCCGACGTCACCGAGCAGCTGGCCCGCCGCCGCCTCGGCTTCGGCCGCAGCCCGCGGATGGGCTTCGAGACCGACCACATCGAGTTCCTCGGCGGCGTCCGCCACGGCCTGACCCAGGGCGGCCCGGTCGCCGTGCACATCGAGAACGCCGAGTGGCCCAAGTGGGAGCAGGTCATGGCGGCCGACCCGGTCGACCCCCAGATCCTCGAAGGCCTCGCGCGCAACGAACCGCTCACCCGCCCGCGCCCCGGTCACGCGGACCTGCCCGGCATGCAGAAGTACGGCTTCGACGAGGCCCGTCCCGTCCTCGAGCGCGCGAGCGCCCGGGAGACGGCGTCGCGGACCGCGCTCGGCACCGTCGCGCGCAACTTCCTCCAACAGCTGCTCGGCGTCGAGATCCTCAGCCACGTCGTCTCGATCGGCGGCGCCGACGCGCCCGAGGGCCCGCTCCCGCAGCCGGGGGACCTGGCCGCCATCGACGAGAGCCCGGTGCGTGCCTTCAGCCAGGAAGGCACCGACGCCATGGTCGCCGAGGTCGACGCCGTCCGGAAGGCCGGCGACACCGTCGGCGGCGTCATCGAGGTCCTCGCCTACGGCCTCCCGCCGGGCCTCGGCTCCCACGTCCACTGGGACCGCCGCCTCGACGCGCGGCTGGCCGGCGCGCTGATGGGCGTCCAGGCGATGAAGGGCGTCGAGGTCGGCGACGGCTTCACGACCGCCCGCCGCTGGGGCAGCCAGGCCCACGACGAGATCGACCGCGGCTCCGGCCCGGTCGGCGTCACCCGCCGGTCCAACCGCGCGGGCGGCCTGGAAGGCGGCATCACCAACGGCGAGCCGCTGCGCGTGCGCGTGGCCATGAAGCCGATCTCGACCGTCCCCAAAGCACTGTCCACAGTAGACGTCAAGACCGGTGAGCCCGCGGTGGCCATCCACCAGCGCTCGGACGTCTGCGCCGTGCCCCGCGCCGGGGTCGTGCTGGAGTCCGTCGTGGCGTTGATCCTCGCCGACGCCGCGCTCGAGAAGTTCGGCGGCGACTCGCTCACCGAGAGCAAGCGCAACGCCGAGGCGTACCTCAAGGCCCTCGAGGAGCGGTGGTGAGTCCTCGCGCGGTGATCGTCGGGCCGCCCGGCTCGGGCAAGAGCACGGTCGGGCCGCTGCTGGCGGCCGCGCTCGGCGTCGCGTTCCGGGACAGTGACGACGACATCGTCGCGCGCGCCGGGCGCAGCATCGCCGACATCTTCGCGGAAGACGGCGAACCCGCCTTCCGCGCGCTGGAAGAGGAAGCGGTCGCCACCGCGCTGGCCGAGCACGAGGGCGTGCTCTCCCTCGGCGGCGGTGCGCCGCTCACCCCGGGCACCCGGGCCCGGCTGGCCGGGCACACCGTCGTGTTCCTCGACGTCGGACTGGCGGCGGGTGTGCAGCGCACCGGCTTGTCGAGCGCGCGGCCGCTGCTGGCCGGGGTGAACCCCCGCGCCACCTTCAAGAAACTGCTCGACGAACGGGCGCCCGTCTACCGCGAGGTCGCCACCGTCGAGATCGCCACCGACGACCGGACGCCCTCCGAGATCGTCGCGCACCTCGTGGCGGAGCTCGCCGCTCCCGCCGAAGCCAAGGAGTGAACTGCCCAGTGTTGGATCCGACGCAGTCCGATCCGGTGCGCATCCCGGTCGCCACCGCCCAGCCCTACGACGTCGTCGTCGGCCGCGGCCTGCTCGGCGACCTCACCGAGCACCTGGCCGGCGCCTCGAAGATCGCGCTGATCCACCCGCCCACGCTGGCCGCCACGGCCGAGGCCATCCGCGACGAGCTGAACGCCGCGGGCCTCGACGCCCACCGCGTCGAGATCCCGGACGCCGAAGACGGCAAGGCGCTGAGCGTCGCGGGCTTCTGCTGGGAGGTGCTCGGCCGGATGGGGCTGGACCGCCGCGGCGCCGTGGTCGGCCTCGGCGGCGGTGCCGTCACCGACCTCGCCGGGTTCGTCGCGGGCACCTGGATGCGCGGGGTCCGGCTGGTCAACGTGCCGACGACGCTGCTCGGCATGGTCGACGCCTCGGTCGGCGGCAAGACCGGCATCAACACCGAGGCCGGCAAGAACCTCGTCGGGGTGTTCCACGAGCCGAGCGCGGTCTTCGTCGACCTCGCGACGCTGGAGACGCTTCCGAAGAACGAGCTCGTCGCCGGGATGGCCGAGGTCGTCAAGACCGGCTTCATCGCCGACCCGCGGATCCTCGAGCTGATCGAGGCCGACCCGGCCGCGGCGCTCGACCCGGCCGGCGAGGTCCTGGCCGAGCTGGTGCGCCGGTCGATCCGGGTGAAGGCCGAAGTCGTGGCCGCCGACCTGCGCGAGTCCGACCTGCGCGAGATCCTCAACTACGGCCACACCCTCGGCCACGCCATCGAGCGCCGCGAGCGGTACCGGTGGCGCCACGGCGCCGCGGTCAGCGTCGGCCTGGTCTTCGCCGCCGAGCTGGCGCGGCTGGCCGGGCGGCTCGACGACGCCACGGCCGAGCGCCACGCGGCCGTGCTGAAGCTGATCGGCCTGCCGACGGCCTACGACGCCGACGCGCTGCCGCAGCTGCTGGAAACCATGAAGGGCGACAAGAAGACCCGCTCGGGGGCGCTGCGGTTCGTCGTCCTCGACGCCCTCGGCAAGCCCGGCCGGCTGGAGGGCCCGGACCCGGCGCTGCTCGCGGCCGCGTACTCGGCGATCGCGGCGGAGCCGTCCCGCAGCGGCGGGAGCGTGCTGCTGTGAAGGCGTTCGTGTTCAACGGCCCCAACCTCGGCCGGCTCGGCAAGCGCGAGCCGTCGGTCTACGGCTCGACCACGCACGACGACCTCGCGGCGCTGTGCGTCAAGACCGGCGAGGAGCTGGGGATCGAGGTCGAGGTCCGGCAGACCGACTTCGAGGGTGAGCTGGTCGGCTGGCTGCACGAAGCGGCCGACGGCGGGCACCCGGTGGTGCTCAACGCCGGCGCGTGGACGCACTACTCGATCGCGGTGCGCGACGCCGCGGCGCAGCTGAGCGCGCCGCTGATCGAGCTGCACATCTCGAACGTCCACAAGCGGGAGGCGTTCCGGCACCACAGCGTCCTGTCGGACATCGCGACGGCGGTGATCGCCGGCCTCGGCGTCGACGGCTACCCGCTCGCCCTGCGCTGGCTCGCCACCCACGCGGGATGACCCTGCCGGCCTTGCGCACGCGGCGGTTGACGCTGCGGCCGCTGACCGAGGCCGACCGCGGGGCCGTGGTGAACGTGTTCGCCGACCCGGAGATGAGCCGGTTCTTCGCCGCGGACTTCTCCGACCCGGTGGCGGCGAGCGCGATGGTGGACCGCCGCCTGGCCCACCGCGGGCCGGCCGGCCAGGGCCACTGGGTGATCGAGCGCGACGGCGAGGTGATCGGCGTCGCGCACCTGCGGCCGTCGTGGGAGCTGCCGGGCGAGGTGCCCGAGCTGGGCTACTACGTCGCGAGCGCGCACGCGGGGCAGGGCCTGGCCACCGAGGCCGCCCGCGGGCTGCTGGACCACGGGCTCGGCACGCTCGGGCTCCCGGCGGTGTGGGCGCTGGTCCACGAGGGGAACGCGGCGAGCCGGAAGGTGGCCGGGCGCCTGGGTTTCCTCGACGTCGGCGGCGGCGTGCACTACGGCGACCCGCACCGCGTGCTGGTGGCGCTGCCGCAGGTGCACGGGCGGCCGCACCACATCGAGCTGTGGGTCCCGGACCTCGCCGAAGCCGAGCGCAGCTGGGGCTGGCTGCTCGGCGAGCTGGGCTGGCGCGAGTTCCAGCGCTGGCCGGCCGGGGTCAGCTGGCGGCTCGGCGGGACGTACCTGGTGGCCGAGGCGTCGCCGGCGATGAGCGCGGCGGAGCACGAGCGCACGCGGCCGGGGTTGAACCACCTGGCGCTGCACGTGGGCACCCGGGCGCAGGTGGACGACCTGGCGGCGCGGGCGGCGGACCACGGCTGGCGGCCGCTGTTCGCGGACCGGTATCCGCACGCCGGCGGGGCCGCCCACTACGCGGCGTACCTGGAGAACGCGGCCGGGTTCGAGGTCGAGCTGGTCGCGGCGGAGTCCCCGACGTCATGAACGAGTCGTTCATAACGTCCGACGTCATGAACGACTCGTTCATGACGTTCGGGGGCGGGGGAGGGCGTCACGATCGAAGGTCCGTCGAACAGGAGCGCGGCCGCTCGGACGGGTGAGGCCCCTCGCTACACTCCGATGCCGTGCACCCGTTCCGTCGTGGGGGTCGGCGACCCGTTCGTGCCCTGTTCGCCAGTGTCCTGGCGGGGCTTCTGCTCGCGGGCTGCACCGAGGGTTACGCCCAGCCGCAGGCGGCGGGGGAGCGGCCCGCCATCGCCGGCGGGAAGACCGCCGAGCCGCGGCGGCCCGCCGACGTGGCACTCCCTTCGGGTGACCCTCGGCAGAGTGATGGTGTCGTCGCCGCCGGTGGGGCCGATTCCGTCTACAACTACGGACCGTCCGTCATGCTCGACCGGGGGCAGACCCGGATGTGGTGGTGCAGCCAGTACGGCGGTGCCGGGCCGCCCGGGGACGACGTCCTCTACGCCCAGGCGCCGTCGTCCGACGGGCCGTTCACCGGGCCGGACGGCGGGATCCCGGCCGCGGTGTTCTCCGGGGCGCCCGGGCAGTTCGACGGCATGCACACCTGCGATCCGTCCGTGCTGCGCGTCGGCTCGACGTACTACCTGTACTACACCGGCGCCGCCGGGGACCACGCGCTCGGCAACGCGATCGGGCTCGCGACCAGCCCCGACGGGATCCACTGGGCCCGCGCGGCCGGCGGCGGGCCGATCCTCGGGCCGTCGCACGACGTACACCGCGAGAACGTCTACGGCGCGGGCCAGCCGTCGGCGGTCTACCTCGACGGCTGGTTCTACCTGATGTTCACCGACACCACCGGCCGCGCCGCGGGCCCCAACGGCGCGGGGCAGTTCCTGCTCCGCTCGCGCGACCCGGCGTTCGGGGCCGGGGTGCAGGCGCTGGACGTCGGCGGGTTCGTGCCGGTGGCGTCGGCGTCGGCGCCGCGGGCCCGGTCGGTCGTCGACGGGTTCAGCGCGGACCTGATGTGGGTGGGCGCGCTCGCCGCGTTCGTCGTCGCGCACGAGACCGACGGCGGGACGACGCTGACGTTCTGGACCGCGGACTTCACCGAGCACCCGTACCAGCCCGTGCTGGTGCCCGGGCCGTGGCAGGAAGGGCCGGGCCTGGTTCGCCGCCCGGACGGGCACGCGCCGCTGTCGCCGGCCGATCCGTGCGACCGGGTGCCGTTCGACCTCGTGCGCGCGACCGCGATCGGTGGTGCCGGCGCCCCGACCGACCTGCGGCACTTCGGGCTGGACCTGCTGGGCAGCCGGGCGTGCGCCACCCCCGCCCGGGTGGCGGCGACGTTCGACGGCGTGACGGCGCCCTCCCCGGAGCGGACGATGGACCTGGTCCGGGCGGGCGCGCGCGTACGCGTGGATCGCCGTGCGGTGGCGGTGGCGCTGGCGGGCGAGGTCCTCGACAGGACGCCGCCGGCCCTGGCGGCGCTTCCGCTGGCGACGCGGCTGCGCTCGGACGCGGAGGCGGTGCAGGCACCGGACCGCGGCTTCGCCTTCGTGCTGGACGGCCGCCGCTGGCCGGTACCCGACCCCGCAGCGGTGGGCGGCAACGGCTCGACGGCACGCCCGGTGACGACGGCACAGTGGGACGGCTACCCGCCGGGTGCGTCCCTGGTGGGCTGAAGGTGCCCTTCAGCGCGCCACATGCGGGCAAGGTGCCCTTCAGCGCGCGACATGCGGGGAAGGTGCCCTTCAGCCCGCGCTGTCCTCGCCCGGTTCGCGGGACCGCCCGATCCGCCCGCCGACGAACAGGCCCAGCCCGGCCGGGACCAGCACCAGCAGCGCCGAGAACGCCGCACCGCCGGTCAACGCTCCGCCCAGCTCCGACACCCCGGTCTGGTCGACGAACACCGCGCGCCCGATCACGTACAGGATGCCCGACACCACACCGGCCACCAGCGCGGCGACGAACCACGCCCGGCCGCGGTCGGGGACGTCCCGCCACGCGTCCAGCGCCGCCCACAGCGCCGCCGCGCCGACCAGGACCGCCAACGTCAGCGACACCGCCAGTGTCTGGTCGGTCGGGTGGTACACCGCGTACTTGGCCAGCAGCGTCAGCGCCACCCCGTGCAGCACCGCCATCACCAGTCCGCGGACCACCCATGCGCTCATGCTGCGGAGTGTAGGCGGCTCGCCGGCCGGTCACCCGGCCACCGAGGAACTAGGGTGGGCCTGTGCCCGAAACCCATGGACGACGTCGTGCCGCGCTGCGCGGGCTCCTGACCGGAGCCGGTGTCGATGCGCTGCTGGTCACCGATCTGCTGAACATCCGCTACCTGACCGGGTTCACCGGCTCGAACGCCGCGGTGCTCCTGCACGCCGGCGGCGACGACAAGACGCTCTTCTGCACCGACGGCCGCTACACCACCCAGTCGGCCGCCGAGGTACCCGATCTCGAGACCGTCGTCGACCGGGCCAGCGCCGCCGCGCTCGTCGCGAAAGCCGCGAAGGACACCCGGACCTACGGGCAGCTGGGGTTCGAGAGCCAGCACGTCAGCGTCGAGACCTACGAAGCGCTGGCGCAGCAGGTGCCCCTGAAGCGGACCCCGGGCCTGGTCGAGCGGCTGCGCGAGGTCAAGGACGAAGCCGAGATCGAAGCCCTGCGCCAGGCGTGCGCGGCGGCCGACCGGGCGCTGGACGACCTGGTGGCCGCCGGGGGGCTGCGGCCGGGGCGGACCGAGCTGGAGATCGCCCGTGACCTGGAGAACCGGATGCTGGAGCACGGCTCGTCCGCGCCCAGCTTCGCCTCCATCATCGCGGCCGGCGCGCACTCGGCCATCCCGCACCACCAGCCGACGCACGCCGAGCTCAAGCGCGGTGACTTCGTCAAGATGGACTTCGGCGCCACCGTCGACGGCTACCACTCGGACATGACCCGCACCTTCGTCCTCGGCGAGCCCGCGGACTGGCAGCGGGAGGTCTACGACCTCGTGCACGCCGCCCAGGCCGCGGGCGTCGACGCCGTCCGGCCGGGGGCCGAAGTGTCCCATGTGGACGCCGCCGCCCGGGACGTGATCGCCGACGCCGGGCACGGCGAGCACTTCGCGCACGGCCTCGGGCACGGCGTCGGCCTGCAGATCCACGAGGCGCCCAGCTTCGCCGCGACGGGCGTCGGTACACTGGCCGCCGGTATGGCGGTCACCGTCGAGCCCGGCGTGTACCTGGCGGGGCGCGGTGGCGTGCGCATCGAGGACACGCTCGTCGTGCGGGCCGGGGAACCCGAACTCCTCACCCTGAGCACCAAGAACCTCGTGGTCGTCTGACAGCGGCCCCGAACCCGAAGATTCGACACAGGAGACTGCAAGCTCGTGGCCACGACCAACGACCTGAAGAACGGGCTCGTCCTCAACCTCGAGGGCCAGCTGTGGACCGTCACCGCGTTCCAGCACGTCAAGCCGGGCAAGGGCGGTGCCTTCGTGCGCACGACGCTCAAGCACGTGCTCACCGGCAAGGTGGTCGACAAGACGTTCAACGCGGGCACGAAGGTCGAGACGGCCACGGTGGACCGCCGGAACATGACCTACCTCTACAAGGAGGGTCAGGACTTCGTGTTCATGGACGGTGACACCTACGACCAGATCACCGTCCCGGCCGAGGTCGTCGGCGACAACGCCAACTACATGCTCGAGAACACCGAGGTCCAGGTCGCGGTGCACGAGAATGAGCCGCTGTACGTCGAGCTGCCGACGTCGGTCGAGCTGCTCGTCCAGCACACCGACCCGGGCCTGCAGGGCGACCGCTCCACCGGCGGCACCAAGCCGGCGACGCTGGAGACGGGCGCGGAGATCCAGGTCCCGCTGTTCCTGTCGACCGGCGAGAAGATCAAGGTCGACACCCGCGACGGCCGTTACCTGGGCCGCGTCTCCAGCTGATGCCGACGTCGAAACCCCACCCGAACCGCGGCGGCGCGATCAGCCGCCGTCAGGCACGCCGCCGCGCGGTGGAAATGCTGTACGAGGCCGCGCAGCGCGACACCGACGCGGTGACGCTGCTGGCCGACCGGGTCGGCGCGACGGACGTCGACCCGATCGCGGACTACACGATCAGCCTGGTCGAGGGCGTCACCGGCCGGAAGGCCCGGATCGACGAGCTGCTGGCCGAGCACGCGCAGGGCTGGACCCTGGAGCGGATGCCGAAGGTCGACCTCGCGGTGCTGCGGGTCGGGGTCTACGAGCTGCTCTGGGCCGAGGACGTGCCGGACCCGGTCGCGATCGACGAGGCCGTGGGCCTGGCGAAGGAACTGTCCACGGACGACTCGCCGCGGTTCGTCAACGGCGTGCTGGGCCGGATCGGCACGATCGCCGACCGCCTGCGCGCGGTGCTTTAAAGCCCCCGGCCGGGTGACCGCGGGGCAGGCTCGCCCCCGAACGAGCCTCCCGACGAATCAGTGAGCGTCTCCGGTGCCCCACCGAGGGACGCTCACTGCGTCGGTGCAACACACCCGGAATCAGTCCTCCTTGGAAGGACGCGCCTCCGGCGGCAGGACGCCCCAGTCGATGAGCTGCTCGGTCAGCTCGCCCGGGGTCATGTCGTAGATGATCGCCAGGGAGCGCAGGTCCTCGGTGCGGATCGAGAGCACCTTGCCGTTGTAGTCGCCGCGCTGGCTCTGGATGGTCGCCGCGTAGCGGGCGAGCGGGCCCACCTTCTCGGCCGGCAGCTGCTGCAGGCGCTCGAGGTTGATCACGATCTTGGTGGCGGGCTCGGCACCGGAGGGGACCCGGCCCTCGGGCAGCAGCTCGACCACCGGGACACCGTAGAAGTCGGCCAGCTCGGCCAGCTTCTGCACGGTGACGGCGCGGTCGCCACGCTCGTACGAGCCGACGACGACGGCCTTCCAGCGCCCACCGGACTTCTGCTCGACCCCGTGCAGGGACAGGCCCTGCTGCTGGCGGATCCCGCGGAGCTTGGCCCCGAGCGCCTTGGCGTAATCGCCCATCTGGTCGTTCTCCGTTCTTCACCCCCTCCCGGTCGGGGTGACCGGGCCGGGGGACTCGCTGAGTCGAATACTCAGAGTAATGGTTACGCATTGTTGTCACCAGGTCAAGCAGAAGCTTGCCGCGAATCACGCCACACCACCCGGAAGACTGAGCAAAGTGCCTGCTACTGTCGGTGGGAAAGCCCCGACCAGCAGGGGAACAGACGTCCTTTAAGGACCCGTCCGGTGAGGCGGGGAAGGAGTCCGGTTTGTCGTCACGCCCGCGTGACGCGGCTGGTTCGGCCGGGGAGCGCGAGCTCCTGTCGGCCGGCGATGTCGCGCGCACGATCGCCCGAATGGCCCATCAGGTCATCGAAAAGACCGCGAACGGTGCGGAGAGAACTACCCCGCCCGTGTTGCTCGGCATCCCGTCCCGGGGCACGCCGCTCGCCGTCCGCCTCGCCGACAAGATCGGCGAGTTCTCCGGGGTCCGCCCGCCCACCGGCGCCCTCGACGTCACCCTCTACCGGGACGACCTCCGCCGCCGCCCGCCGCGCGCGCTCGAACAGACGCAGCTGCCGCCCGACGGCATCGACGACCGCGTCGTGATCCTCGTCGACGACGTCCTCTTCTCCGGCCGGACGATCCGGGCCGCGCTCGATGCCCTGCGTGATCACGGCCGCCCCCGCGCGGTGCAGCTGGCCGTCCTGGTCGACCGCGGTCACCGGGAGCTGCCGATCCGCGCCGACTACGTGGGCAAGAACGTGCCGACCGCCCGCACCGAGGGCGTGTCCGTCCTGCTGGCCGAGATCGACGGCCGCGACGCCGTCCTGCTGCGTCCGTCCGAAGCTGTTGGAGAGGACTCGTGAAGCACCTGCTCGCCACCGACGGCCTGGACCCGGCGCTGGCCACGGCCGTGCTCGACACCGCCGACGAGCTCAAGCACACGCTGCTCGGCCGCGAGGTCAAGAAGCTGCCGACGCTGCGCGGCCGCACGGTGATCACCCTGTTCTACGAGAACTCGACGCGCACCCGGGTGTCGTTCGAGATCGCCGGGAAGTGGATGAGCGCGGACGTGATCAACGTCTCCGCGTCCAGCTCCTCGGTCAACAAGGGCGAGTCCCTGCGCGACACCGCGCTGACGCTGGCCGCCGCGGGCGCCGACTGCGTGATCGTCCGGCACCCGGCCAGCGGCGCCGCCCAGCGGCTCTCGGAGTGGCTCGCCGAGCCCGGCACCTCGGTGGTCAACGCCGGCGACGGCACCCACGAGCACCCGACGCAGGCGCTGCTCGACGCGGCGACCCTGCGCGAGCGCCTCGGGTCGCTGAAGGACCGCCGGATCGCCATCGTCGGGGACGTCCTGCACAGCCGGGTCGCCCGCTCGAACATCCACCTGCTCTCGGGCCTCGGCGCGGAGGTGGTGCTGGTCGCGCCGCCGACGCTGCTGCCCTACGGCGTCGAGAGCCTGCCGGTCACCGTCTCCCACGACCTGGACGCCGAGCTGCCCGCGGTCGACGCGGTCATGATGCTGCGGGTCCAGGCCGAGCGCATGCACGGCGGGTTCTTCCCGTCCGCCCGGGAGTACTCGATCGCGTACGGCCTCTCGGAACGGCGGCAGAAGCTGCTGCCGGACCACGCGGTCGTCCTGCACCCCGGCCCGATGCTGCGCGGGATGGAGATCGCGAGCGCGGTCGCCGACTCCCCGGCCTCGGCCATCACCGAACAGGTCCGCAACGGCGTCCACGTGCGCATGGCGGTCCTCTACCACCTCCTGGCCAGCGAAGGAGCCGCAGCGTGAGCACCGTGATCCAGGGCGCCCGCCCGTACGGCGAGGGTGACCCGGTCGACGTCCTGATCGAGGACGGCGTGATCACCGCGATCGGCGCCGTCGACGTCCCGGAAGACGCCGAAGTCGTCGACGCCGGCGGCCAAGTGCTGCTGCCCGGCTTCGTCGACCTGCACACCCACCTGCGCGAACCCGGCCGCGAAGACACCGAGACGATCGACACCGGCTCGGCCGCGGCGGCCCTCGGTGGGTACACCGCGGTGTTCGCCATGGCCAACACCGACCCGGTGGCCGACAACGCCGTGATCGTCGAGCACGTCTGGCGGCGCGGGCAGGAGGTCGGCCTGGTCGACGTCCACCCGGTCGGCGCGGTCACCGTCGGGCTCAGGGGCGAGAAGCTCGCCGAGCTGGGCACCATGGCGAACTCGCAGGCCCGGGTGAAGGTGTTCTCCGACGACGGCCTCTGCGTCGCCGACCCGCTGCTCATGCGCCGCGCGCTGGAGTACTCGACCGCGCTCGACGTCGTCATCGCGCAGCACGCGGAGGAGCCGCGGCTGACCGTCGGCGCCCAGGCCCACGAGGGCGAGCGCGCGGCCCGGCTCGGCTACACCGGCTGGCCCGCCTCCGCGGAAGAGTCCATCGTGGCCCGTGACTGCCTCCTGGCGCTGCACGCGAACGCCCGGCTGCACGTCTGCCACGTGTCCACTTCGGGCACCGCGGACGTGCTGCGCTGGGCCAAGGACCGCGGCACGAAGGTGTCGGCCGAGGTCACCCCGCACCACCTGCTGCTCACCGACGAACGCCTGGCCACCTACGACCCGGTGAACAAGGTGAACCCGCCGCTGCGCACCGAGTCCGACGCGGAGAAGCTGCGGGCCGCGCTGGCCGACGGGACCATCGACTGCGTCGCCACCGACCACGCGCCGCACGCGGTGCAGGACAAGGACACCGAGTGGACCGCGGCCCGGCCGGGCATGCTCGGGTTGCAGACGGCGCTGTCGATCGTGGCCGAGACCATGGTCCGCACCGGCCTGCTCGACTGGCGCGGCGTCGCCCGCGTGCTGAGCGAGCGGCCCGCCGAGATCGGCAACCTGGCCGACCAGGGCCGTCCGATCGCGGTCGGCGAGCCGGCGAACCTGGCCCTGGTGGACCCGGACGCCGAGTGGACGGTCCGGGGCGCGGAGCTGGCCAGCATCGCGGCCAACACCCCGTACGAGGGAATGCGGCTGCCCGGCGTGGTGACCGCGACGCTGCTGCGCGGGCGGATCACCGCGCGGGACGGGAAGATCTGCTGATGGAGCGCTTCTGGCTCGTGCTGGCGATCTTCGCCTTCTTCCTGCTCTGCCTGTGGGGCATGTACGTCGGCTGGCGGCGCAAGTCCCGCTCGCAGAGCGTCCAGGTGCCGCCGTTCCCGGCCATCCCCGCCGACGCCGGCGACGTCCTGCTGGAGTCCACCGGCGTCTACCTCGCCACGACCTTCGCGGGGGAGTGGCAGAACCGGGTCGTCACCCGCGGCGCTGGGCTGCGCACCGGTGCGGTCTGGCGGCTGCACGAGGGTGGTGTCGCCGTCGAGCGCGGCGGAGCGCCCGACTTCTGGATCCCGCGCGACGCCGTCACCGGTGCCCGGCGCGACACGAAGATCGCCGGGAAGGTGATGGGGACGGACGCGCTGCTGGTGCTCACCTGGCGGCTCGGCGAGACCGAACTCGACACCGGCTTCCGCGGCGACGACCTCGACGACTATCCACAGTGGATCGAACAGCTCAAGATCAAGGGAGGTGCCCAGTGAACGCGCGCGCTCAGGCCGCACTGGTACTCGAAGACGGCCGGGTGTTCCGCGGCGCTGCCTACGGCGCGCAGGGGCGAACCCTCGGCGAGGCGGTGTTCTGCACCGGCATGACCGGTTACCAGGAGACGCTGACGGACCCGTCCTACCACGGCCAGATCGTGGTCCAGACGGCGCCGCAGATCGGCAACACCGGCTGGAACGACGAGGACGACGAGTCCTCGAAGATCTGGGTCAACGGCTACGTCGTGCGCGACCCCGCGCGCACGCCGTCCAACTGGCGCTCGAAGCGCTCTCTGGACGAGGAGCTGGTGCGCCAGGGGATCGTCGGCATCGCCGAGGTCGACACCCGCTCGCTGACCCGCCACCTGCGCGAGGTCGGCGCGATGCGCGCCGGGGTGTTCTCCGGCGACGCGCTCGGCAGCGTCGACGACATGGTCGCCACGGTGCTGGCCAGCCCCAAGATGGAGGGCGCGGACCTGGCCGGCCAGGTTTCGACGCCGGAGCCGTACGTGGTCTCGCCTTCGGGTGACGTCCGCTTCCGGGTGGCCGCGCTCGACCTGGGCATCAAGTCCAACACCCCGCGGCAGATGATCCAGCGCGGGATCGAGGTGCACGTCCTGCCCTCGACCTCGACGCTCGAGGAGCTCCTGGCGATCGAGCCGGACGGCGTGTTCCTGTCGAACGGCCCGGGCGACCCGGCCACCACGGTGCACGCGACCGAGCTGACCAAGCAGGTCCTCGGCCGCGAGATCCCGCTGTTCGGCATCTGCTTCGGCAACCAGGTCCTCGGCCGCGCGCTCGGCCTGGGGACGTACAAGATGCGCTACGGCCACCGCGGCATCAACATCCCGGTGATCGACGTGGCGACCAGGTCGGTGGCGATCACGGCCCAGAACCACGGGTTCGCGCTGGAAGGCGAACCAGGCCAGCGCTTCGAGTCCCCGTTCGGGGCGGCGCAGATCAGCCACTACTGCCCCAACGACGACACGGTCGAGGGCGTCCGGGCGCTGGACGTCCCGGCGTTCTCGGTCCAGTACCACCCCGAAGCCGCGGCCGGCCCGCACGACGCGGCACCCCTGTTCGACGAATTCGTTTCGCTCATGGAGAAGAAGGCCTGATGCCGAAGAGGACGGACATCCAGCACGTGCTGGTGATCGGCTCCGGGCCGATCGTGATCGGGCAGGCCGCGGAGTTCGACTACTCCGGTACCCAGGCCTGCCGGGTGCTGCGCAGCGAAGGCCTGCGCGTCTCCCTGGTGAACTCGAACCCGGCCACCATCATGACCGACCCCGAGTTCGCCGACGCCACCTACATCGAGCCGGTGACGCCGGACTTCGTCGAGAAGGTCATCGCGGCGGAGCGGCCCGACGCGCTGCTCGCCACCCTCGGCGGGCAGACCGCGCTGAACTGCGCCGTCGCGCTGCACGAGCGGGGTGTGCTCGACAAGTACGGCGTCGAGCTGATCGGCGCCGACATCGACGCCATCCAGCGCGGTGAGGACCGGCAGAAGTTCAAGGACATCGTGCGCACCATCGGCGCCGAGGTCCCGCGCTCCCGCGTCTGCCACGACATGGCCGAAGTCCGCGACACCGTCAAGGAACTGGGCCTGCCGGTCGTCATCCGGCCGTCCTTCACCATGGGCGGGCTCGGTTCCGGCATGGCGCACACGCCCGAGGACCTCGAGCGGCTCGCCTCCACCGGGCTCACCGAATCCCCGGTCACCGAGGTGCTCATCGAGGAGAGCGTGCTCGGCTGGAAGGAGTACGAGCTCGAGCTGATGCGCGACAAGCACGACAACGTCGTGGTCGTCTGCTCGATCGAGAACATCGACGCGATGGGCGTGCACACCGGCGACTCGGTCACCGTCGCGCCCACCATGACCCTCACCGACCGCGAGTACCAGGTGATGCGGGACGTCGGCATCGCCGTGCTGCGCGAGGTCGGCGTCGACACCGGTGGCTGCAACATCCAGTTCGCGATCAACCCGCGCGACGGCCGGATGGTCGTCATCGAGATGAACCCGCGTGTCTCGAGGTCGAGTGCGCTGGCGTCGAAGGCCACCGGCTTCCCGATCGCCAAGATCGCCGCGAAGCTCGCCATCGGCTACACCCTCGACGAGATCCGGAACGACATCACCGGTGAGACGCCGGCGGCGTTCGAGCCCACTTTGGACTACGTCGTCGTCAAGATGCCGCGGTTCGCCTTCGAGAAGTTCCCGGGCGCGGACCCGACGCTGACCACGACGATGAAGAGCGTCGGCGAAGCGATGTCCTTCGGCCGCAGCTTCCCCGAGGCGCTCGGCAAGGTGATGCGGTCGATCGAGACCAAGGCGACCGGGTTCTGGACGCTGCCCGACCCCGAGGGCGCCACGCTGGAGTCCACTTTGGACGACCTGCGCACGCCGCACGAAGGCCGGCTGTACGAAGTGGAGCGTGCGCTGCGGCTCGGCGCCACCGTCGAGCAGGTCCACGAAGCGAGCGGCATCGACCCGTGGTTCGTCGACCAGATCGCCCTCATCGGCGAAGTGGGCGCCGAAGTCCGTGACGCGCCGGTGCTCGACGGCGAGCTGCTGCGCCGCGCCAAGCGCACCGGCCTGTCGGACCGCCAGATCGCCGCGCTGCGGCCGGAACTGGCCGGCGAGGACGGCGTCCGCGCGCTGCGCCACCGCCTCGGCGTGCGGCCGGTGTTCAAGACCGTCGACACCTGCGCGGCCGAGTTCGCGGCCAAGACGCCGTACCACTACTCGGCCTACGAGTCCGACCCGGACGCGCAGTCCGAAGTGGCCGTCCAGTCGGACAAGCCGAAGGTGCTCATCCTCGGCTCCGGCCCGAACCGGATCGGCCAGGGCATCGAGTTCGACTATTCCTGCGTGCACGCGGCGATCGCGTTGCGGGAGGCCGGGTTCGAGGCCGTCATGGTCAACTGCAACCCGGAAACCGTGTCCACCGACTACGACACCTCCGACCGGCTGTACTTCGAGCCGCTGTCCTTCGAGGACGTCCTCGAGGTCGTGCACGCCGAGCAGGCGTCCGGCACGGTCGCCGGCGTCATCGTCCAGCTGGGCGGCCAGACCCCGCTGGGCCTGGCGAAGCGGCTCGCGGACGCCGGGGTGCCGGTGGTCGGCACGCCGCCGGAGGCGATCCACCTGGCCGAGGACCGCGGCGCGTTCGGCGAGGTGCTCACCGAGGCCGGGCTGCCCGCGCCGCGCTACGGCACGGCGACGTCGTTCGAGGGCGCCAAGCGGATCGCCGACGAGATCGGCTACCCGGTGCTGGTGCGGCCGTCGTACGTGCTCGGCGGGCGCGGCATGGAGATCGTCTACGACGAGGAGACCCTCGCCGGCTACATCAGCCGCGCCACCGAGATCAACCCCGAGCACCCGGTGCTCGTGGACCGGTTCCTCGACGACGCCATCGAAATCGACGTCGACGCGCTGTTCGACGGCGAGGAGCTCTACCTCGGCGGCGTCATGGAGCACATCGAGGAGGCCGGGATCCACTCCGGCGACTCCTCGTGCGCGCTGCCGCCGATCACGCTCGGGCACACCGACCTGGAGGCCGTCCGGCGCTCCACCGAGGCGATCGCGCGGGGCGTGGGCGTGCGCGGGCTCCTGAACGTCCAGTACGCGCTCAAGGACGACGTCCTGTACGTCCTGGAGGCCAACCCGCGCGCGTCGCGGACGGTGCCGTTCGTGTCGAAGGCGACGGCGGTGCCGCTGGCCAAGGCCGCCGCGCTGATCATGACCGGCTCGACGATCAAGGACCTGCGCGAGAGCGGCGTCCTGCCGGCCGAGGGCGACGGCGGGCGGCTGCCGGCCGACTCGCCGGTCGCGGTGAAGGAGGCCGTGCTGCCCTTCCACCGCTTCCGCACCCCCGAAGGCCACGGCGTCGACTCGCTGCTGGGCCCGGAGATGAAGTCCACCGGCGAGGTGATGGGCGTCGACGTCTCCTTCGGCAAGGCGTTCGCGAAGTCGCAGAGCGGCGCGTACGGCTCGCTGCCGACGTCCGGGCGCGTGTTCGTCTCGGTCGCCAACCGCGACAAGCGCTCGCTGGTGTTCCCGGTGAAGCGGCTGGCGGATCTCGGGTTCGAGATCCTCGCCACCTCCGGCACCGCGGAAGTGCTGCGGCGCAACGGGATCCCGTGCACGGTGGTGCGCAAGCACTACGAGGGCTCGACCGAAGCCGAGCCGAACATCGTGGACGTCATCCTGAACGGCGACGTCGACATGGTGATCAACACCCCCTACGGGAACAGCGGTCCGCGCGTCGACGGCTACGAAATCCGCACCGCGGCGGTGTCGCGGGACATCCCGTGCGTGACCACCGTGCAGGGTGCCGCGGCGGCCGTGCACGGCATCGAGGCGCTCATCCGGGGCGACATCGGGGTCAAGTCGCTGCAGGAGCTCCAGGCGGCGCTGAAGGCGAAGTCGTGAGCGGGCGGGAGCGGTTCGGGGCGCGGCTGGCCAAGGCCGTCGCGGCCCGCGGCCCGCTGTGCGCCGGGATCGACCCCCACCCGGGCCTGATCGAGGCCTGGGGGCTCCCGGTGGACGCCTCGGGCCTCGAACGGTTCGCGCTGTCCGCCACGGAGGTCCTGGCGGCGCACGCGGCGATCGTGAAGCCCCAGTCGGCGTTCTTCGAAAGTTTCGGACCGGCCGGTGTCCGGGTGCTGGAACGGGTGGTCGAGACCGCCCGGGACGCCGGCGCGCTGGTGCTGCTGGACGTCAAGCGCGGCGACATCGGCTCCACGATGGGCGCCTACACCGCCGCGTACGTCGCCGAGGGTGCGGCGATCGCCGCCGACGCGATCACCGTTTCGCCGTACCTCGGGTTCGGCTCTTTGGCCCAATGCGCCGAAACGGCCGTCTCGGCGGGGCGCGGCATCTTCGTGCTTGCCCGGACTTCGAACCCCGAAGCGGGCGAAGTGCAGAACGCGAAGCTGCCGGACGGGCGCACGGTCGCGCAGGCGATCGTCGACTCGGCGGCGGCGCTCAACGCAGGCGCGGAACCGCTCGGCGATGTGGGTGTCGTCGTCGGGGCCACCGTTCCGCCCGGGGAGCTGGATCTTTCCCGGCTGAACGGTCCGGTGCTGGCGCCCGGTTTCGGGGCCCAGGGAGCCACTGTGGCCGATTTGCGAGCCCTGTTCGGGGCGTCCCTGCCGGGCGTGCTGCCCGCGTCGTCACGGGACATCCTGAAGCACGGTCCGGAGCAAGCGGCTTTGCGCCAAGCGGTCGAACGGGTCGCCGAAGTGCTGGCCGACCCGCAGGAAAACGGCCAATAGCAGGGCGCGGAACTGGCCCCCACCAGGCACCCCCGCATTGTGGCCGGTGCTCACGGGTGGGTACCGTCGCGTCACCCACCCAGTTTTGAGAACTACCGGAGGAAAACGTGGCACTTCCCCAGCTGACAGAGGAACAGCGCGCTGCGGCGCTGGAGAAGGCCGCCGCCGCTCGCCGCATCCGTGCTGAGCTGAAGGAGCGGCTGAAGCGGGGCGGTACCACTCTGGTCGACGTGCTGAAGCAGGCCGAGGAGAACGAAGTCCTCGGCAAGATGAAGGTTTCGGCTCTGCTCGAGGCCCTCCCGGGCGTCGGCAAGGTCCGCGCGCAGCAGACCATGGAACGACTGGAGATCGCCCCCAGCCGTCGCCTTCGCGGCCTCGGCGACCGGCAGCGCAAGGCGCTGCTGGCCGAGTTCAGCGGCGAGTGAACGGCGCCGGTCGTGACTACCCGGTGAACCGGGGCGCCGACCGCGGCAGTGAGCCGGTGACGGGGGACTTCCCCCGGCACCGGCTCACGGTCGTATCGGGGCCTTCGGGGGTCGGGAAGTCGAGCGTGGTGGGCGAGCTGCGGAGGCTGGAGCCCGACGTCTGGTTCAGCGTCTCGGTCACCACGCGCCAGCCGCGTCCCGGCGAGGTCGACGGGGCGCACTACCACTTCGTCGACCGCGCGGAGTTCGACGCGATGGTCGCCGACGGCAGGCTGCTGGAGTGGGCGGAGTTCGCCGGCAACTGCTACGGCACCCCGCGCGAGCCGGTCGAGAAGGCCCTCGCCGAGGGCCGCCCGGCCGTCCTGGAGATCGAACTGCAGGGCGCCCGCCAGGTCCGCGTGGCGATGCCGGAGGCCCGGCTGGTGATGCTGATGCCGCCGTCGTGGGACGAGCTGGTCGGCAGGCTCACCGGGCGCGGCACCGAAAACGAGGCCGCGGTGAAGGCCCGGCTGGCCGAAGCGGAGCGCGAGCTGGCGGCGGCGGGGGAGTTCGACCACCGCCTCGTCAACGCCGACGTGCGGGAGGCCGCCGAGCACTTGCTAAACTTGATAACTGCTGATCAGTTTTCCGAAGAAGCGGAGCACCACGAGTGACCACCCAGGCAACCCTGACCGAAGAGCTCGAGGGCATCACCAACCCGCCGATCGACGACCTGCTCGAGAAGGTCAGCTCGAAGTACGCGCTGGTGATCTACTCGGCCAAGCGTGCCCGCCAGATCAACGACTACTACGCCCAGCTGGGCGAGGGCCTGCTCGAGTACGTCGGCCCGCTCGTCGAGCCGGGCCCGCGCGAGAAGCCGCTCTCGATCGCGCTGCGCGAGATCCACGGCGGCCTGCTCGAGCACACCGAGGGTGAGTAAACCCCGCGTCGTCCTGGGCGTGGGCGGCGGGATCGCCGCCTACAAGGCCTGTGAGGTCCTGCGCGGGCTGACCGAATCCGGTCACGACGTCCGCGTGGTCCCCACCGAAGCCGCGCTGAACTTCGTCGGCGCGGCGACCTTCGAAGCCCTCTCCGGGCACCCGGTGCACACGGGCGTGTTCACCGAGGTGCCCGAGGTCCAGCACGTCCGCGTCGGCAAGGAAGCCGATCTCGTCCTGGTCGTCCCGGCCACGGCGAACCTGCTCGCCAAGGCCGCCCACGGCCTCGCGGACGACCTGCTGACCACCACCCTGCTCACCGCCCGGTGCCCGGTCGCCTTCTTCCCGGCGATGCACACGGAGATGTGGGAGCACCCCGCGACCCGCGACAACGTCGCCCTGCTGCGCTCGCGCGGCATGGTCGTCACCGAGCCCGACGCCGGCCGGTTGACCGGGGCCGACACCGGCAAGGGCCGGCTGGCGAACCCGGCCGAGATCGTCGACCTGGCGCGGCTGCTGCTGGCCCGCCCCGGTGCCCTCCCGCGCGACCTCGAAGGCGTCCGCGTGGTGGTGTCCGCCGGCGGGACCCGCGAACCCCTCGACCCGGTGCGCTACCTCGGCAACCGCTCGTCGGGCAAGCAGGGCTACGCGCTGGCCCGCGTCGCCGCCCAGCGCGGCGCCGAGGTCACCCTGGTCGCCGCGCACACCGTCGCGCTGCCGGACCCGGCGGGCGCGCGCGTGGAGCACGTCTCGACGGCCGAGGAGCTGCGGCAGGCGGTGCACGCCGCGGCCGGATCGGCGGACGTCGTCGTGATGGCCGCCGCGGTCGCCGACTTCCGGCCGGCGAACCGGGCCGAGCACAAGATCAAGAAGTCCGACGACCAGCCGGACCCGGTCATCACGCTCGACCGCAATGCCGACATTCTCGCCGAATTGGTGCGAAACCGGCGGCCCGGTCAGGTCGTCGTGGGATTCGCCGCGGAAACCGGTGACGCGCAGGGCGGCGTTCTCGACCACGCTCGGGTAAAACTGAAGCGCAAGGGGGCGGATCTGCTGGTGGTGAACGCCGTCGGCGACGGCAAGGCGTTCGGCACCGAGGACAATTCGGGCTGGCTGCTGGGGGCGGACGGCACGGAAATCCCGATCCCACTGGGTGCGAAGGCGGAACTCGCGTCCACATTGTGGGACGCTGTTGTGAGCTTCATGAAGCGTTGACCGTCCCCCAAGCGATAGTCAGTACGCTTGCAGAGGTAAGGGGTGCCTAACTCACTGGGCATCCGACGACAAGGTGAGGAAGTGACGGCCACCGTGACCGCGTCCAGCAGCAGATTGTTCACCTCGGAGTCGGTGACTGAGGGGCACCCCGACAAGATTTGCGACGCCATCAGCGATTCGATCCTCGACGGCCTGCTGTCGAAGGATCCCCGCAGCCGGGTCGCCGTCGAAACCCTGATCACCACCGGCCAGGTGCACGTGGCCGGTGAGGTGACCACCGAGGCGTACGCCGACATCCCCACGATCGTCCGCGACGTCATCCTGAGGATCGGCTACGACTCCTCGGCCAAGGGCTTCGACGGCAACTCCTGCGGCGTCAACGTCGCGATCGGCTCGCAGTCGCCCGACATCGCCCAGGGCGTCGACACCGCGTACGAGTCGCGGGTGGAGTCCGACGAGGACGAGATCAACCGCCAGGGCGCCGGCGACCAGGGCCTGATGTTCGGCTACGCCTGCTCGGACACCCCCGAGCTGATGCCGCTGCCGATCGCGCTGGCCCACCGGCTCTCCAAGCGCCTGACCGCGGTCCGCAAGGACGGCGTGCTGCCGTACCTGCGCCCGGACGGCAAGACCCAGGTCACCATCGAGTACGCCGGCGACCAGCCGGTGCGCCTCGACACGGTCGTCGTGTCCTCGCAGCACGCCGACGGCATCGACCTCGAGCGGATGCTCAGCGTCGACGTCAAGGAGCACGTCGTCGGCCCCGAGCTCGAGGGCCTGGGCATCGACACCTCGAACGCGCGCCTGCTGGTCAACCCGACCGGCCGCTTCGTCATCGGCGGCCCGATGGGCGACGCCGGCCTGACCGGGCGCAAGATCATCGTCGACACCTACGGCGGCATGGCCCGCCACGGTGGTGGCGCGTTCTCCGGCAAGGACCCGTCCAAGGTCGACCGCTCCGCGGCGTACGCGATGCGCTGGGTGGCCAAGAACGTCGTCGCCGCGGGCCTGGCGTCCCGCACCGAGGTCCAGGTCGCCTACGCGATCGGCAAGGCGGCCCCGGTCGGCCTGTTCGTCGAGACGTTCGGCACCGAGACGGTCGACCCGTCGAAGATCCAGCAGGCCATCACCGAGGTCTTCGACCTCCGGCCGGCGGCGATCATCCGCGACCTCGACCTGCTGCGCCCGATCTACGCCCCGACGGCGGCGTACGGCCACTTCGGCCGTCCCGAGCTGGGTCTCCCGTGGGAGAGCACGGCCCGCGCCGAGGCACTGAAGGCCGCGGCCGGCGCCTGACGCACGACCCGCTGAAGGGCACCTTCCTCCCGCAGAACGCGAGGAAGGTGCCCTTCAGCGCGTCAGATGCACCGAAGGTGTCCTTCAGCCCGCCTGGCGGTCCGGGCTGTCGGTGGGGTCTGGTAGAGATCACGGCGTGAGTAGCTCCGAGCCCGCTGCCCTCTGGGACCTCCCGGAGAAGCCGCCTGCACCCCAGGCGGCACCCTCGCGTGCCCGGAAGAAGGCGCCGAAGCCGGGGGAGAAGGCGAAGGGCGCCCAGTCGCCCGCGCCGGAACGGCCGGTCGCGCGGATCGTCGTCGACATCCCGCTGGCCCACCTGGACCGCACCTTCGACTACCTCGTCCCGGAGAAGCTGCACGAGACCGCCGTGCCGGGCTGCCGCGTGCGCGTCCGGTTCGCCGGGCAGTTGGTCGACGGCTACCTGATCGAACGCGGCGAGACCAGCGACTACGGCAGCAAGCTGGCGTTCCTGGACCGCGTGACGTCGGCCGAGGTGGTGCTGCCCCCCTCGCTGCACGCGCTGTGCCGGGCGGTCGCCGACCGCTACGGCGGCACGCTGTCCGACGTCCTGCGCCTGGCCGTCCCGCCGCGGCACGCCAAGGCCGAGGGCGAACCGCCGGTGCCGCCGGCGGCACAGCCGGAAGCGCCGGACACCACGGCCTGGGCGCGCTACCAGCGCGGCCCGGCGTTCGTGGAGGCCCTCGCCGAGGGCAAGCCCGCGAACGCCGTCTGGCAGGCGCTGCCGGGCGAAGACTGGCCGCGCCGGCTCGCCGAGGCCGCCGGTTCGGTGGCCGCCGCGGGCCGGGGCGCGGTGCTGGTGGTGCCCGACCACCGCGACCTCACCCGGGTCCACGCGGCCTGCGCGGCGGTCGTGGGCGAGGACGCCGTCGTGGCGCTGATCGCCGGGCTCGGGCCCGCCGAGCGGTACCGGCGCTGGCTGGCCGTGCTGCGCGGCGCGGTGCAGGTGGTCGTCGGCACCCGGGCGGCGATGTTCGCGCCGGTCCGCGACCCCGGCCTGTTCGCCGTCTGGGACGACGGCGACGACCTGCACCTCGACCAGCACGCGCCCTACCCGCACGTGCGTGACGTCCTGATGGACCGCGCGCACGCGGCGAAGGCGTCGCTGCTGGTCGGCGGCTTCGCCCGGACGGCGGAAGCCCAGCTGCTCGTCGAGTCCGGCTGGGCCGCATCGGTGCTGGCGGACCGCCCGACGCTGCGCTCGGCCGCCCCGCGCGTCACGCCGGTCGGGGAGGACTTCGACGTCGCCCGCGACGAGGCCGCCCGGGTGGCCCGCCTGCCGGCGGTGGCGTTCGAGGCGGCGCGCCAGGCGTTCGCGGCCGGCCTCCCGGCACTGGTCCAGGTGCCGCGGCGCGGGTACGTACCCGGCCTGGCCTGCGGAAACTGCCGGACACCCGCCCACTGCCGCCGGTGCGCCGGGCCGCTGGCCCTGCCCGGCGGTTCGCTCGACGGGCAGCCCAAGCCGCCGGCGTGCCGCTGGTGCGGCGTCCCGGAGACGGCGTTCCGCTGCACGGCGTGCGCCTCGGTCCGGCTGCGGGCGGTGATCGTCGGCGCGAAGCGGACGGCGGAGGAGCTCGGCCGCGCGTTCCCGGGCGTTCCCGTGCGGACGTCGGGGGCGGCGGAGGTCCTGGAATCGGTGCCGGGCAAGCCGGCGCTGGTGGTGTGCACGCCGGGCGCGGAGCCGGTGGCCGACGGCGGCTACGGCGCGGCCCTGCTGCTGGACGGCTGGGCGCTGCTGGGCCGCCAGGACCTGCGGGCCGGCGAGGAGACCCTGCGCCGCTGGATGGCGGCGGCGGCCCTGGTCCGCCCGGCGGCTTCGGGTGGCCGGGTGATCGTCGGGGCCGAGGCGGGACTGGCGGTGGTCCAGGCCCTGGTCCGCTGGGACCCGGCCTGGCACGCGGGCCAGGAGCTGGCGGAACGGCGGGAGCTGGGGTTCCCCCCGGCGATGCGGATGGCGAGCGTCGAGGGCAGCCCGAACGCGGTGGCCGGGTTCCTCGCGGAGCTGCCGTTGCCGTCGACGGGCGAGGTCCTGGGGCCGGTCCCGCTGGGCGAGGTGGACGAAGAGGGCAACGCCGAGCGGGAGCGGGCCTTGGTGCGGGTCTCCCGGGCGGAGGGCAAACCGCTGGCGTCGGCCATCCAGGAGGCGGCGGCCCAGCGGGACATGAAGAAGGCCACCGAACCGATCCGCGTCCAGCTCGACCCGCTGGACCTGATCTGATTCCCCGAACCCCGCCGCGCGGTATTTTGGGTCCATGACGAAGGTCAGGCCGATCCCTTTCCCGGAGCGGAACGGCAAGGTGCCGTTCAACGCTTCCGGGGTGGCGCGGGTGGATTCCCGGCGGTTCGTCTTCGTCGACAACAAAGACCCCACCGCCTTGTTCGAAATGACGTTCGATCCCGGCATCGTCACCGTCGAACGGATTCACCGGCGTCCGCTCGCCGGGGTGGGCAAGGGAATGCTGCGCGATCCCGAAGGCCTCACCCGGGTCGACGTGGCCGGCGAAATCTTTCTCGTCGTCGCTTCTTCGTTGTGCGTCGAGGCAGGGAACCGGATCTGCGACGGCCTCGTGCGCGTCCGGTACGCCCCCGGCGGCGAGCTGGCCGCCGAACCGATGACCGGGTTCCGGGACTGGCTGCTCGCCCGGCTGCCGGCGCTGGCCGCGGCCGGGCGGCGGGGACCGGACGCGGGCGGGCTCAACGTCGAAGGCCTGGCGTGGGACCGGGACGCGTTGCTGCTGGGCCTGCGGGGACCGGCGAGCCCGGGGCGCGTCACGCTGATCCGGATCCCCGCCGACCTCGCCGGGGACCGGTGGACGACCGCGTCGCTGGGGCAGCCGGACCTGATCGGCCTGCGGCTGCCCGAGCCGGGCGTGACCCGCGGGATCCGCGACATTTCCGGTGTCGCCGGAACCGGCGATTTCCTGCTTTTGCTCGGGCGCTCGACCAGCGACGGGGACACGCCGTTCCGGCTCGGCACGTGGAACCGCGCCGACGACCGCGCCGCCCTGCTCGACGTCACCTTTCACCGCGCCGCGAAGCCCGAAGGCGTGACGACGTTCTCGACCGGCGGCGGCCAGCGGATCATGATCGTCGACGACACCGGCGGCTACGCGGTTCTCTGAGTCAGGAGAAGTACAGCTTCGACGGGCTGGGATCCTGGTGGACGCGCGGTTTCCCGGCGGCCGTCGGATCCGTGCCGAAGGCCGCGCCCAGCCCGGTCCGGACGCTCGTCACGGTGAAATAGCCGCTGGCGGTGAAGGGGTCGCCGACGGGGTCGATCGGGGTCACCGAGAACTCTTCGGCGTGGGCCGCGTCGTCGGCTTCGCGCGTGCAGAGCAGCTGGTGGCCCTGGCTCGACGTCGTCGTGGTCGCGTGCAGGAACCGGCCGGAGGCCTTGCTGCTCACCGACTGGCCGGTACCGAGCGGGGCGAAGCACCACAGGTCGGTGTCGTCGACTCCTCCCGGCCGCGGCCGGTGGACGACCTCGCCGCTGCCCGGCTCGGCCGGGAGGGTCTCGCTGCTGCTGGCGTGCAGGCACTCGTTGGTGACGTCCTCACGAACGTAGGCGCCGGCGGTGCCGGGCAGGCCCCCGCAGAGGTAGCCGGCGGACGCGGCGAGCCGCAGCTGCTTCCGCACGGCGATGAGCTGCGTGGCCGGGTCCGGCACGCCGAGCCCGGCCAGCAGCGTGCCCATCCCGTCGAGCAGCGGCTTGAGCACCTCCTGCTGGACCTGGAAGCCGAAGACGGTTTCGCGGTAGCTGCGGATCTGGTCGAACACCTGCGCCCGCCGTCCCGCGTCGTCGCGCACGAGCTTGGCGAGCAGCCCGACGGTGTCGAGCCGGAAGTGCCGGGCGGGCTGGAGGGTCTGGTCGAGGCCCCACGGGATCAGCTTGAAGTCGATGTCGCCGACGCCGGGCTGGGCGACCGCGTCCACGTCGTTGTACACGTAGGTGTTGTTGGTGTTGCGGGTGTAGCCGTCCCAGTGCTTGAGGAAGAACTCCATCGCGTAGATCCGCGCGAACTGGTCGAGGTCGAACACCTCGGCGGCCCCGGCGAGCCCGTTCGCGGCGATGTGGTCGATGGCGAACCGCAGGTCGGCCTTGTCGTCGAACTTCGACAGGGATTCGACCCCGATGAAGGGGAACCGGTCGTCGACGAAGTCGTCCTTGTGCTCCAGCTCGTAGAGGTTGCCGTTCAGGTTGCCGAAGTTGCGCTCGATGTAGCGCGGCATGACCGGCTCGACGTTCACGAAGACGCCGGGGCTGTCGACGCCGGCCTCGCTCTGCCCGATCGGCACGCCGTTCACGCGCACCTGCGCGTAATTGCCCCGCGAACAGGGGAGACCGGCGAGTTCGAACAGTTTGTAGCCGAGCAGCTGCCGGGCATAGGAGAGGTCCTGGACGGAGTTGTTGAGCGTCAGGTACCGCGACCCGATCAGCTTCCGGACGGGATCCTTGTTCGCGTCGGAGAACTTGCCGAAGTCGATGTGCAGGCAGGGTTTGCCGCTGCTGATCGAGCCGCAGAAGGACTTCTTCTTGATCCCGACGTCGGCGAACGACGTCCGGGCGGGGAACTTCGTCCCGGACAGCTCGACCGTCGTCGCCTTCCGCCAGGTGTAACGGCTGCCGCCGCTCCAGTCGAAGTTGCACACCCCGCCGGCGGGCTGCTCGGTGCGCACCGCTTCCCAGTCCGCCGGCGGCATCGTGATATCGATCGTCAGCACATTGTCGATCGCGTAAAGGGAATCGAGTGCGCCCTGCTCCTGGCTGCCCATCGATCCAGTGTACGACCGGATTCCGGCGGTAAAGACAAAACTGTTCAGCCCGGCAGGACGGTACCCGGCAACGATTCCAGGGCGGCACGGGGTGATTCCGTGATCGCCGGCGGCGCCGCGGTGCCCGGGCCGCTCGCGGCGGCCGCCGTCAAGGTCAGCACCTGGGCGGTGATCGCCTGGCGACGGGCCTCGAAGTCCGCGTCCGTCAGTGCTTCCGGCGCCGCCGGCTGACCCAGCACCGGTGTGTGCAGGTGCCCGCCCGCCACCGACGTCAGCCCCAGGCCGAGGCGCACGCGGTTACTTCGGTACATAGCTTCATTTGATAGGTACGTGCCGCCGCCGCCGGAGGCGGCGATCTCGCCCGCGACCGGGGCGTCCGAGCGGCACACCGGGGTTCCGGTGCCCGGGTTAGCCGGGTCCGGCCACACGCAGAACGCCTGGTTGAAGTTCACCGGGTAGGCGCCGGCCGGGGCGGCCAGCATCCGGTCGTACGGCAACGTCGTCTCGATGAACTGGACGTCCGGCTGCGGCCAGCCCGCGGCCGGCGGCACGCCTCCGGTGACCGGCACGTTGTTGTTGTCCGGGAAGCCGCCGCGCCAGGCGCCGGCCCAGCGTTCGATGTCGAACCGGCCCGGGCGCCCCTGGCTGATGGTCATGATCACGTCCGGCCGCCGCGCGCGGTCGCGCAACGCCGTGCCGTAGGCCGCTTCGACGATTCCGGCGTCGAAATAGCCCCACACGACCGGGAAGTTCACCGCCTGCACCACGGCCGGGCCCGACGGCGTGTCGAGGACCCGCCCGTCCAGCTGCAGCGCCGACGCGCCGGCCGGGTTCGAGATCCGGACGCCGGCGCCGTCGAGCTGGAACGGGTCGAAGCCGCTGACCATGACCCGGCGCGCCTTCCCGAGCGGGAACCGGGCGTCGTCGAGGCCGCGCGAGCCGCGGTCGAACGCCGCGAGCAGTGACGTCCGGTCCGGCACCCCGGACGACGGCGTCCACTGCCGGATCGCGCTGCTCAGCTGCAGCCGTGCCCAGTACAGCGGCCGGTCGTCGAAGCGGTCGAGCGTGCCGAGATCGGGACGGCGGCCCTGGGCGCGGTCGACCGCGGTCCGCCACAGCCGGTCACCGGCCTGCGTGACGACCCGTTCGGCCCGGCGCGGTGTGCGTGCGGCGCAGAGGTCGTGCCGGACCTCGGCGACGAAGGGGGCGAGCCCGGCCAGCCGGACCAGCTCGGGGCCGACGGCGGGCCCGCCGGCCGGCATCGTCGCGGTCAGCCGCTGCTCCTCGACGGTCAGCGGGACGGCCGCGTCGAAGCAGGTCCGCGCCGGCGTGGCCGCGGCGACGCCGGGGAGCACGAACATCGGCACGGCGGAGAGCAAGGGGAGCAGAGCGGACAGGCGCACGGGTTTTCCTTCCACGTCGCTGAGCGATCTCCTCAGCCCAGTGTTCCGGTCGAGAAGGATTCCGAGAACCGTGCATAAGTCGGATGACGGCTTGAAGCTGCCTTGACCAAGGGGCAGACTCGCCCGCATGCCCGCGCATCGGAGTCGCACCACGCTCGTCCTGGCCGTCGCCGCCGTGCTCACCGCCGGCGCTGCCGTGCCCGCCACCGCCGCCACGCCCACGCCGAAGTCGCCGGTCGCCGTCGGCTTCGGGGGTGCGGTGGCCAGCATCGACGCCGACGCCACCGCGATCGGCACGCAGGTCCTGCGCGACGGCGGGAACGCCGTCGACGCGGCCGTCGCGGTCGCCGCCGCGCTCGGCGTCACCGACCCGTTCTCCGCCGGGGTCGGCGGCGGCGGGTTCTTCGTCTACTACGACGCCAAGACCCACCGCGTGCACACCCTCGACGGCCGCGAAACCGCGCCGAAGACCGCCGACGAGAACCTCTTCGTCGAGAACGGCACGCCGCTCCCGTTCGCCGACGCCGTCACCAGCGGCCTGAGCGTCGGCGTTCCCGGCACGCCCGCGACCTGGGCCGAAGCGCTGCGCAAGTGGGGGACGCGCTCGCTGGCGAAGTCGCTGAAGCCCGCGGAGAAGCTCGCGCGCGACGGCTTCGTCGTCGACCAGACGTTCCAGACGCAGATCGCGAACAACGCGGCCCGGTTCTCGGCCTTCCCGTCGACACGCTCGCTGTACCTGCCGGGTGGCGCGCCCCCGGCACCGGGGACGGTGTTCCGGAACCCCGACCTCGCGGCCACGTACGCGCAGCTCGAGCGGTCCGGCGTCGACGCGCTGTACCGCGGGCCGATCGGCGCGGACATCGCCAAGACGGTGCAGAAGCCGCCGGTCGACCCGGCCTCGACGCTGAAGGTCCGGCCCGGGAAGCTGACCACCGGCGACCTCGCGGCCTACAACGCGATCGAGCGCGACCCGACCCACGCGCGTTACGAGGGGCTCGACGTCTACGGCATGCCGGCGCCGTCCTCGGGCGGGCTGACGGTCGGCGAGGCGCTCAACATCCTCGAGAACTTCGACCTCAAGCACGCGAGCAAGGCCGACTACCTGCAGTACTTCCTGGAGTCGACCCGCTTCGCCTTCGCCGACCGCAACCGCTGGATCGGCGACCCGGCGTTCGTCGACGTCCCGGCGCGCGAGCTGCTGAGCCGGCGTTTCGCCGACTCCCGCGCGTGCCTGATCTCGAAGGACAAGGCGGCGACCAGCCCGGTCGCCCCGGCCGACCCCCGCCACCCGGCGGCGTGTGCTGCGGGCTCCGCGGCGGCGCCGACGCCGTACGAGGGCGAGAACACGACGCACCTGACGGTGGCGGACAAGTGGGGCAACGTCGTCGCCTACACGCTGACGATCGAACAGGAGGGCGGCAGCGGCATCGTGGTGCCGGGCCGGGGGTTCCTGCTGAACAACGAGCTGACGGACTTCTCGTTCACGCCGGTGACGCCGGGGGTGCCGGACCCGAACCTCCCGGGCCCGGGCAAGCGCCCGAGGTCCTCCATGGCCCCGACGATCGTCCTCGACCACGGCCGCCCGTTCTTCGCGACGGGGTCGCCGGGCGGCGCGTCGATCATCACGACGGTGCTCCAGGTGATCCTCGGCCGCTTGGACCGCGGCTTGTCCCTGGAGGACGCGATCGCGGCGCCGCGGGCATCCCAGCGCAACTCGGCGGCGGCCCAGGTGGAGCAGGCGTTCCTGGACCAGGGGGCCGTCGTCGCGGACCTGAAGGCCAGGGGCCAGGGCTTCTCGACGGCCCCGGCGGAGATCGGCGCGGCCACGGGCGTGGAGCGCCTGCGAGACGGCCGCTGGCTGGCGGCGGCGGAACCGGTGCGGCGAGGTCAGGGCGCGGCTCAGGTGGTGTGGCCGGCGAACTGGTAGGGCCTTCCCTGCCGCGCCTTCCGGGTGGGGCGGCGGGGAGCGGGTGCCGGCCGGGTGTCTTGAACGACTCGTTCAAGACACCCGACGCAGCCGAGCCGGTGGCGGTGTCATGAACGACTCGTTCATGACGTCTGGCGTCAGGAAAGGGTCGTTCACGACGTCCGGTGCCGGGAACGGGTCTTTCGCGGGCCCCGAAGCCCCGCGGCGCCCAAGCCGGTAGCTGCAGTCGTGGCCGTCCCGTCCGGGCTCGGCTCACGAGAGGCCGCTTCGGCGCGGGTGGCCCCGGGGGCGCCCCCCGGGTCCAGCGTATCGAGCGCGGCCGACGGAAAGCCGGGAAAGCCGCCGCGGCGGCCCCGGTTGTCCCCATCGGGACCGGGCTGTGGACAACCCGGCCCGACCTGCTGATCGGCACATCGGGGCACTGGCGCGCCCGGCCGGCGGGGGCCTTCTAGACTCGGGGCCGATGTTCCAGCCACCTGAAACCCTGCTTCCGCCGGGGGTGGGCCGATGAAGCTCGTCTTCGCCGGCACCCCCGACCCGGCGGTTCCCGCCCTGCGTGCCCTGCTCGATTCCGGGCGGCACGAGGTCGTTGCCGTCGTCACACGGCCCGATGCGCAGGCCGGACGCGGCCGGCGGGTCGTGCGGTCGCCCGTCGGTGCGCTCGCCGACGACCACGGCATCGAAGTCCTCACGCCCGCGCGCGCCGGTGATCCGGCCTTCCTCGCGCGGCTGACCGAGCTCGCGCCGGATGCCTGCCCGGTCGTCGCCTACGGGGCGTTGCTGCCGCAGGCCGCCCTCGACATCCCGCGGCTGGGCTGGGTGAACCTGCACTTCTCGCTGCTGCCCGCGTGGCGCGGGGCCGCGCCCGTGCAGGCCGCGATCCGCGCTGGCGACGAGATCACCGGCGCCTCCACCTTCCGGATCGTCAAGGAACTGGACGCCGGCCCGGTCTACGGCGTCGTCACCGAGGCGATCGGGGCCACCGACACCGCCGGGGGGCTGCTCGGGCGGCTCGCGGAGTCCGGGGCCAAGCTGCTGCTGTCCACCATGGACGGTCTGGCCGACGGCAGCCTCGTCGCGCGCGAGCAGCCCGCCGAAGGCGTCAGCTACGCGCCCAAGGTGACCGTCGAGGACGCGCGGGTGTCCTTCGCCGACCCGGCGTCGGCGGTCGACCGGCAGATCCGCTCGGTCAGCCCGGACCCGGGCGCGTGGGCGGAGTTCCGCGGGGAACGCTTCAAGCTCGGCCCGGTCACGGTGCTCGACGAACCCGGCCCGCCGCCGGGCGAGATCGTGGTCGAACGCAAACGGGTGCTGGTCGGGACGGCGACGAAGCCGTTGCGGCTCGGCGAAGTCCAGGCACCCGGCAAGAAACGGATGGCGGCCACCGACTGGGCGCGCGGTACGAGGATCGACCAGGGAGAGCGCCTCCGGTGAACGACCACAGGGAACGACGTCCGTCACGGCCGCAGCGGGGCCGTCCGGCACCGCGCAAGGAAGGGCCGCGCCGCCCGCCGGAGGTCGATCCGGCCCGGCAGGCCGCCTTCGACGTCCTCGCGGCCGTCCGCACGAAGGACGCCTACGCCAACCTGGTCCTGCCGGACCTGCTGCGCGAGCGGCGGATCACCGGCCGGGACGCCGCGCTGGCCACCGAGCTGGCGTACGGCGCGTCGCGGGCGCAAGGCCTGCTCGACGCCGTCATCGAGTCCTGCGCCGAGCGCCCGCTCAAGCAGACCGACCCGGCCGTGCTCGACGCGCTGCGCCTCGGCGCCTACCAGCTGCTGCGCACGCGCATCCCCGAGCACGCCGCCGTGACGTCCACTGTGGACCTCGTGCGCGCGGAAGCCGGTTCGTGGGCCACGGGTTTCGCGAACGCCATCATGCGCAAGGTGTCCGAAAAGGACGAAACGGCGTGGCTCGACGAGCTGGCGCCGGACGAGGCGGCCGACCCGATCGGGGCCTACGCGCTGCGCACCGCGCACCCGCGCTGGATCGCCCGGTCGTTCGCCGAAGCGCTGGGTGACAAGGGTGCCGGCCTCAAGGCCGCGCTGGAAGCCGACGACGCGCGCCCCGAGGTGCACCTCGTCGCCCGCCCCGGCGAGATCAGCGCGGACGAGCTCGCCGCGATCACCGGCGGCGACCCGGCGCCGTACTCGCCCTACGGCGTGCGCCTGCCCGCCGGCGCCGGCGACCCGGCCGACGCCGAACCGGTCCGCGAGCGGCTGGCCGCGGTGCAGGACGAGGGCAGCCAGCTCTGCGCGATCGCCGCGACGAAGGTACCGGTCGAAGGCGCCGACGAGCGCTGGCTCGACCTCTGCGCCGGGCCCGGCGGCAAGGCGGCGCTGCTCGGCGCGCTGGCCGCGTTGAGCGGGGCGTCCGTCGACGCCGTGGAGAAGGCGCCGCACCGCGCGAAGCTCGTCGAGAAGGCTACGACGGGGTTGCCGGTGAAGGTGCACGTCGCCGACGGACGCGAGAGCGGCCTGGAGCCGGGCTACGACCGGATCCTCGTCGACGCGCCGTGCAGCGGGCTCGGCGCGCTGCGGCGGCGGCCGGAGGCGCGCTGGCGCCGTCAGCCGTCCGACGTCGCGGACCTGACGAAGCTGCAGGGCGAGCTGATCACCGCGGCCTACGACCTGCTGCGGCCCGGCGGCGCGCTGACCTACGTCGTCTGCTCGCCGCACCTGGCCGAGACCGAAGGCGTCTTCGCGGAGACGGCGCGGCGGCTGAAGGCCGAGGTGCTGGACGCGCGCGAGTTCTTCCCCGGCGTCCCGGAGCTCGGTGACGGGCCGTACGTCCAGCTGTGGCCGCACCGCCACGGCACGGACGCGATGTTCTGCGCCGTGCTGCGCAAACCGTGACGGACCTCGGGCTGGTGGCCGGCTCGTGCGGCGGGCTGGACGTCCGGTTCGCCGCCGAGCTGGCCCGCCCGGCGGCCGAGCGCGGCTGGCGGCCGGCGATCACGCTGACGCCGACGGCGATGCGCTGGCTGGAGTCGACCGGCGGCCTCGACGAGGTCGCCGCGTGCACCGACCTGCCGGTCCGCAGCGTGTCCCGGCTGCCGGGCGAGCCACGGCCGCACCCGGACCCGTCGGTGTTCCTGTTCGCGCCGGCGTCGGCGAACTCGGTCGCCAAGCTCGCGCTGGGCATCGCGGACAACCAGGCGCTGACGGTGCTGGGTGACGTGCTGGGCGCGCCGGGGATCACGATGGTGGTGGCGTACCAGATCCAGGACACCCGGGTGCACCACCCGGCGTGGCAGCGCCACCTCGACACCCTCGCGGGTGCCGGAGTGACGCTGCACCGCCTGGACATCCGGCGGCCGTGGACCGAGGCCCTGGACCTGCTGCCCTGAGCACCTGGTGGCCGCGTTGCGCGGACACCGGCCCGCGGGGGCGCCCCCCGTCTTCCACGCTACCGGCCACCACCGACAGTTCCCGGCCCGCCGGCCTGCGAACACACCGCCGCATCCACAGTCGCGATCAGGTGCCCGTTCGTGTCGGCCGGGGTCGGGTTCTCGTTCAGCACCACCGCTGCCCGCCGGGCTCCCGGGCCCACTCCCACGAAGTTCGTGAAGCCGATGATGCCGCCTTCGTGCCCCCACACCACCCCGCACGACAGCGGGACGCTGCCCAGGCCCAAGCCGTAGCGGGCGCCCGGCACGCCCAGGTCGGCCGGGACCGTCCGCTGCATCTCCGCCAGCTCGGCCGGCCGCAGGAGCCCTCCGCCCAGGAGGGCGCCGTAGAACCGGTCCAGGTCGGTCGGGGTCGACACCAGGCCGCCCGCTGCCCAGGCGATCGTCGCGTCGAAGTCGCTGAAGTCCACCAGCTTCCCGGTGAACGGCAGGTATCCCACCGCGTGCGGGGACGGCAGCTTCTCGTCGCCGCGGCGGGGGAGGTACGTGTCGTGGAGACCCAGCGGCCGGGTGATCCGCTGGGCGATCAAGCCGGTCAGCGTCCGGCCGGTGACCTTCTCGGCGAGCATCCCCGCCACGATGAAGTTCGTGTTCGAGTACGACCAGCGCGTGCCCGGCGGGAACAGTGCCGGGTGCTTCAGCGCCATCGCCACCAGCTCCGTCGGGTCGGCTCCCCGGTGCCGCAACGCTTCCGGGTCGGTCCGGTCGAGGTCGTCGGTGTAGTTGTAGAGCCCGCTGGTGTGCTGGAGCAGCTGCCGGACCGTGATCCGCGGGTCGGGCAGCAGCCCCGGGAGGTACCGCGCGACCGGTGCGTCCAGCCGGACCCGCCCCTCGGCGACCAGCTGCAGGACCACCGTGGCCACGAACGTCTTCGTGACGCTGCCCGCACGGTAGTAACCGTTGCGCGGGAACGGTTTCCCGGTGGCGAGGTCGCCCGCGCCGCTGCGGACCACCCGGGTCCGGTGGCCGTCCTGGATCACCGCTTCGGCGCCCGGGACGCCGTCCTGGGCCGTCAGGACGTCGAGGCGCTGCTGCACCGGATCCGCCGTCGCGGCCAGTGCCGGTGCCGCGGTGGTGGCGGCGAGCAGCGCGACGAGCGTGCCCGCGGTGACGACCCGCAATGACTTCCGCATGGAAACAACCCCCTGTGTCTCGGTCGTCCCAGGTTAGGAGGCCGGGACGCCGGTGGGGATGCGGTGAACCACCGGATCTTCCTGCGGTTTACCCCACCATCGTCAGTGACCGCCGAGGTGACCCGGCCGCACCACGCCGGCCTCGTAGGCGATGACGACGGCCTGGCTGCGGTTTCCGGCGCCGAGCTTGCCGAAGATGTTGCCCACGTGCGTCTTCACCGTCTCCAGGCTGATCACCAGCGCCGCCGCTATGTCCTGATTGGACAGTCCGGTGGCGATGAGCCGGAGCACCTCGGCCTCGCGGCGGGTCAGCGTCTTCGCCGCCCGCGCGTGCTCGCCGCCGCCGGGAGGCCGCCCGCTCACCAGCCGCCGGATCGCCGCCGGGAACAGCAGCGACTCACCGGCGGCGACCGTCCGCACGGCGTGCGCGATCTCCTCCTTGCGCGCCCGCTTCAGCAGGAACCCGCTGGCCCCGGCCAGCAGCGCTTCGTGGACGTAGTCGTCGTTGTCGAACGTCGTGACGACCAGGATCTTCGGGGGTTCCGCGAGCGCCGCGAGCACCTGCCGGGTGGCCTCGATGCCGTCCGTGCCGGGCATCCGCACGTCCATCAGCACGACGTCCGGCCGGGTCCGCCGCACCGCGTCCAGGACCTCACCGCCGTCGGCCGCCTCGCCGACCACGGGCAGGCCCTGCTGCTCCAGCAGCGCCCGGAGCCCGGTCCTGACCAGTGGCTCGTCGTCGGCGAGCAGCACCGTCGGTGTCACGCGCCCGCCCGCAGCGGGATGGACGCGCGCAGCCGCCACTGCTGCCCGTCCGGCCCGGCGTCGAGCTCGCCGCGCAGGGCCTCGACGCGCTCGGCGAGCCCGGCCAGCCCGCGCCGCCCGGTCCGCGGCCCGTCGCCGGGCAGCGCGTTGACCACCGCGATGCCGAGGCGCTCCGGACCGGCCTCGACCCGGACGTCGACCGCGCCCGGACCGGCGTGGCGCAACGCGTTGGTCAGGCCCTCCTGGACGATCCGGTAGCCCTCGCGCGACACCGCCGCGGGCAGCGCGGCGACCGGCCCGGTGACGGCCAGCCGGACGTCGAGCCCGGCTTCGCGGGCGCGCACGGCGAGGACGTCGACTTCGGCCAGCGTGCGCGTCGGCGCTTTCGCGGCCGGCTCCTCGCGCAGCAGGCCCAGGACGTGGTCGAGGTCCTCGAGAGCGCTTCGAGACGCTTCTTCGATCGTGCCGAGTGCGCGCCGGACCTGGGCGGGGTCGGCCTCGACCAGATCGGCCGCGGCCGCCGCCTGGATCGTCGACGTCGTCAGCGTGTGCCCGATCGAGTCGTGCAGCTCGCGGGCCAGGCGGTTGCGCTGGGCGAGCACGGCCGCGCGGCGTTCGGCGAGCGCCGCCCGCTCGGTGTCGGACGGGCCCAGCAGCACGGTCGCGCCGGCCCGGAACACGTGGGTGGCGGCGACCGTGATGACCACCGCGAGCCCCAGCATCACGAGGGCGACCGGCAGCGTCCACGGCCCGGCGACCACCGTCGAGCCGAAGAACGAGAACTGCCCTTCGTCGCCGCTCAGCCACATCGCGGGGGAGAGGACACCCAGCGTGAGGAGGCCGTCGACGGTGAGCAGCAGCCCGCTCAGCCCGGCGTGCAGCACGAGCCAGGCGGCCGAACGCACCCGGTCCGGCCAGGCGGGCCGCGCTCGGCCGGGCGACGGCAGGTCGGTGGCGAGCACCGCGTTGGCGACGGCGACGCCGAAGCGCCGCGCGGGCCCGGTCAGCCCGGCCAGCGCCAGCACCGCGGCGACCGCCACCAGCGCGAGCAGGACCAGCAGCCGGGGGGTCCCGGGGAACACCACGACGACGAAGGCGAAGGGGAACGCGGGCAGGGTCACCAGCGCCCCGAGCAGGGCGTAGGGCACGCTGCGGTAGCCACCGGGGCGCAGCAGGGATCTCACGAAGCCGGACATGCGGTCGAGGTTAGGGCGGCCCGGGGGTCCGTGACCTCCCTCTCCGGAGCCAGATCCTGGTCACAACCGGTTAGCAGGCGTTAGCGCCGTCCTCCTACACTCGGGACGTGGCAGACCGACCTTTGATCGCACCCAGCATCCTCGCGGCGGACTTCGCCCGGCTCGGCGAGGAGATCGCCGCCGTCGCCGCCGGCGGGGAGACCCGCGCCGACTGGGTCCACGTCGACGTCATGGACGCGCACTTCGTGCCGAACCTGACCCTCGGGCTGCCGGTGGCCAAGGCCCTGATCGACAGCACCGACCTGCCGATCGACTGCCACCTGATGATCGACGACCCGGACCGCTGGGCGGTCGGGTACGCCGAGGCCGGCGCCTACAACGTCACCGTGCACGCCGAGGCCGCGAAGGACCCGGTCGGGCTCGCGAAGAACCTGCGTGCCGCGGGCGCGAAGGCCGGCCTCTCGCTCAAGCCGGGCACCGCGCTCGAGCCGTGGCTCGACGCGCTCAAGCACTACGACACGCTGCTGGTCATGTCGGTCGAGCCGGGCTTCGGCGGCCAGTCGTTCATCGCCGACGTCCTCGAGAAGGTCCGCACCGCGCGCCGCCTGGTCGACACCGGGCACCTGAAGCTGATCGTCGAGATCGACGGCGGCATCAACGCCGACACCATCGAGCAGGCCGCCGAGGCCGGCGTCGACTGCTTCGTCGCCGGATCCGCCGTCTACGGCGCCGCCGACCCGGGCAAGGCGGTCGCCGCCCTGCGCGAGCAGGCGGCCCGCGGCCGCGCCGGCTGACGCGGGAGCGGCACCGGAGAAGCCACCGGGCCGCGGCGGGTGTTGGATGGGAGGACCGGCTCACGGACCGGCTCACGAGGAGGCAGCGCACGTGTTCACCGGCATAGTCGAGGAGATCGGCGAAGTCACCGCGGTCGAGCAGCTGACCAACGCGGCGCGGCTGCGCGTCCGCGGCCCGCTGGTCACCAGCGACGCCGGGCACGGCGACTCGATAGCGGTCAGCGGGGTCTGCCTGACCGTCGTCGAGGTGGCGGGCGGCGAGTTCACCGTCGACGTCGTCCACGAGACGCTGCAGCGCTCCAGCCTGGCCAAGGTCGCGGTGGGTGACCGGGTCAACCTCGAACGCGCCACCCCGGCGGGCGGCCGGCTCGGCGGGCACATCATGCAGGGCCACGTCGACGGGACCGGCGTGTTCCTCGGCCGCGACGAGAACGGCGTCACGACGTTCGCGCTGCCGAAGCACCTGGCCCGGTACGTGGTCGAGAAGGGCTCGATCGCGGTCGACGGCGTCTCGCTGACGGTCGCGGCGATCGGCGACGACCAGTTCTCGGTCGCCCTGATCCCGACCACCCTGGAAGTGACCACCCTGGGCCGCCGCGAGGCCGGCGACCTGGTCAACCTCGAGGTCGACGTGGTCGCGAAGTACGTGGAAAAGCTGGCCGAGGCACATATCCGCGACCAGGTGCACAATCGGGACGGCGGCACGGAGGAGCGGTCATGAGCGAGACGAGTGCGGCAGAGCCCGAAGCGGGTTGGACGCCCTGCGGTGCCGGGGCGGTGTTCGACGCCGACGCCATCGAGCGGGCGATCTCGGACATCGCGGCGGGCCGTCCGGTCGTCGTGGTCGACGACGAGGACCGCGAGAACGAGGGTGACCTCATCTTCGCCGCGGAGAAGGCGACACCGGAGCTGCTGGCCTTCATGGTCCGCTACACCTCGGGGTACGTCTGCGTGGCGCTGACCGAGTCCGAAGCGGACCGGCTGGACCTGCCCCCGATGTACCACACGAACCAGGACGCGCGCGGGACCGCGTACAGCGTCACGGTCGACGCCGCCGAGGGCATCAGCACCGGCATCTCCGCCGCCGACCGCGCGCACACGATCCGGCTGCTGGCCGACCCGTCGTCCACGGCGAAGGACTTCCGCCGCCCCGGCCACGTCGTGCCGCTGCGGGCCAAGGAAGGCGGTGTGCTGCGCCGCCCCGGGCACACCGAGGCGTCGGTCGACCTCGCCCGGATGGCCGGGCTCGCCCCCGCCGGGGTGCTCTGCGAGATCGTGTCCCAGAAGGACGAAGGCGACATGGCGCGCCGCGACGAGCTCGAGGTCTTCGCCGCCGACCACGGCCTCGCGATCATCACCATCGCCGACCTGATCGCCTACCGCCGCCGCACCGAGAAGCAGGTCGAGCGGGTCGCCGAGGCGCGGATCCCCCTGGCCGCCGGCACGTTCCGCGCGGTCGGCTACGACTCGCTGCTCGACGGCATCGAGCACGTCGCGTTCGTCTACGGCGAGATCGGCGACGGCCAGGACATCCTGGTGCGCGTCCACTCCGAGTGCCTGACCGGCGACGTCTTCGGCTCGCTGCGCTGCGACTGCGGCCCGCAGCTCGAGGCGGCCCTGGAAGCGGTGGCCGCCGAAGGCCGGGGCGTCGTGCTCTACATCCGCGGCCACGAGGGCCGCGGCATCGGCCTGCTGCACAAGCTGCAGGCCTACCAGCTGCAGGACGACGGCGCGGACACCGTCGACGCGAACCTCGCGCTCGGCGTCCCGGCCGACGCCCGCGACTACGGCACCGGCGCGCAGATCCTCTGCGACCTCGGCGTCCGCACCATGCGGCTGCTGTCGAACAACCCGGCCAAGCGGATCGGCCTGGAGGGCTACGGCCTGCGCGTCACCGGGCGGGTGCCGCTGCCGATCTCGCCGAACCCGGAGAACCTGCGCTACCTGCGGACCAAGCGCGACCGGATGGGCCACGACCTGGCCCAGCTGGAGCACTACGACCAGGTCGGCGCGCGCACCGAGCACGCTGATGGAGGAGCACTGTGAGCGGCGAAGGCCGACCTGAGGCCAAGCTGGACCTCTCCGACTGCAAGTCGCTGAAGCTCGGCATCGTCGCCACCCGCTGGAACGCGGACATCACCGACGTCCTGCTGGAGCGGGCCCTGGTCGCGGCGAAGGAAGCGGAGCTGGAGGAGGAGCCGACGGTCGTCCACGTGGCGGGTGCGGTCGAGCTCCCGGTGGTGGCGCAGGCGCTGGCCCGCAACCACGACGCCGTGGTGGCGCTGGGCGTGGTCATCCGCGGCGGCACCCCGCACTTCGAGTACGTGTGCGACGCGGTGACGGCGGGCCTGACCCGGGTCGCGCTCGACGAGAGCACCCCGGTCGGCAACGGCGTCCTGACGTGCGACACGCACGAGCAGGCCGTCGACCGCTCGGGCCGCCCGGGGTCGAAGGAGGACAAGGGCTACGAGGCGACGGTGGCGGCCCTGGACTCCGCGCACGTGCTGCGGAGCCTGCGCCAGCCGTGGACCGAGCGGGGTTTCCAGTGAGCGTGGCGACTTCGCTGGTGATCCGCCCCCGCCGGGCGATGATCATGTGCAGCGTGCTGGCGGTGGCGCTGCTGGCGGTGTTCATCGTGGTCGCGGTCCTGCTGCGCAACGGCGACACCGGGGTCCGCTTCCAGCGCTCCGACCAGGCGGCGATGGTGGGCATCGGGATCCTGCTGGCGTGCGGCGTGATGCTGTTCGCGATCGCCCGCGTGCGGGCCGACGCCGAGGGCATCGAGGTCCGGAACGTCCTGATCACCCGCCGCTTCGCCTGGAGCGAGGTGCTTTCGGTGAGCTTCCCGGACGGGGCTTCGTGGGCGCGGCTCGAGCTGCCGGACGACGAGTACCACGCGGTGATGGCCGTGCAGGCCGTGGACCGGGACCGCGCGGTGGAAGCGGTGCGGGCGCTGCGGAAGCTGCACCGCGCGGCCACGGGCGGCTGAGCGTCAGAGATCCAGGTCGACCACGATCGGCGCGTGGTCCGACGGGCCCTTGCCCTTCCGCGCGTTGCGGTCCACATAGGAATCCGTGACGGCGGAAGTGAAGGCCTCGTTCCCGTACACCAGGTCGATCCGCATGCCCTTGTTGTTCGGGAAGTTCCCCGCCCGGTAGTCCCAGTACGTGAACGGGTGGTCGTACTTCAGCGGCCGCGGGAACACGTCCGACAACCCCAGGTCCCGCAGCCGGGCCAGGGCGTCCCGCTCCGGCTTCGTCACGTGGGTCGACTCCGCGAACAACGCGATGTCCCAGACGTCCGCGTCCGTCGGCGCCACGTTGAAGTCCCCGAGCACCGCGAACGGCCCGGCCGAAATCTCTGACGCCACCAGCGAGTGCAGCGACGAAAGCCACTCCAGCTTGTACGCGTAGTGCGGGTTGTCCGGCTCGCGCCCGTTGGGCACGTACACCGACCACACCCGCACGCCCCCGCAGGTGGCGCCCACCGCGCGGGCTTCCGGAGCGCCGTCGAACGGCGGCTCGCCCGGCAACCCGCGCACCACGTCCGACAGGCCCACGCGCGACACGATGCCGACGCCGTTCCAGCGCCCCAGTCCGTACGCCGCCACCTCGTACCCGAGCGCCTCGACCTCGGCCAGCGGGAACTTCTCCGTCGTGGTCTTCAGCTCCTGCAGGCACAGCACGTCCGGCGCCGTCTCCTCGAGGAAACCCAGCACCCGCGGCAGGCGGGGGACGATCGAGTTCACGTTCCAGGTGGCGATCCGCATGCCCGCGAGCATCCCACACGCCACCGACGAAACCGGGGCGGCGCCGAAGCGCCGCCCCGGGGACTCACACGCCCGCGGTCGTCCGGATCCAGGACCGGCTCGCCGCCACGCTCGCGTAGTTGTTCGTGCCGCGCGTGGTCGACCCGCTCTGGTTCTGGACCGTCGACGCGACGCCGACCTGGACCCCGTTGGCGACCTCGGGACCGCCCGAGTCGCCCTTCCACGCCGAGCCGTTGATGCCGACGCTCTGGATCGCGCGGCCACCGTAGGCGTCCGTGGACCGGCCGGTCACCTGGACGTTCGCCGTCTTCAGGGAGGTCGCCGGCGGGCCGGTCGGGGTGGTGCGGCCCCAGCCGTAGATCTGGTTGGTGCTGCCGGTCGCCGGGTCCGAGCTGCCCAGCGAGATCGGCGACGCGCTCGTCGCCGAGGCCAGGTGCAGCAGCGCGATGTCGCCGTTCGGGGACTCGTACTTGTTGTCGACGGCGATCTTCGTGCCCGAGAGCAGCGTGTTGCTGCCGACCCGGACGTACATCCCCGAGCCGTCCTGGTCGAGGCAGTGCACCGCGGTCAGCACCCAGCGCGAGGCGATGACCGTGCCCGAGCAGTTGAAGCCCTGGTAGTCGCGGCCGGGCGTGTTGACGTACACCTGGGCACCCCAGGAAACCGTCGGGGCGGTGGAGCCGCCGACGATGTTCGGCTGGACGCCCGCGGAGGCGACCGCGCCGCCGGCCAAGGTCAGCGCGACGGCTACTGTGCTGATCACGGAAGCGGCGCCGAGGAGACGGAGAGGGGTCACGGCGGTGATCCTTTCGACAGGGGGACCGGATCGGCCGGTCGGAAAGTAACCACCGCGTCACAGGCGCGGACACCGACGAAGGTCGGAACCGGACGAACACCCTACTTCCGACGGGGCAGTGCGGGGGTGTGCGAAAACTGTCGGTGCCGCCCCATAGTCTTGGGTGGTGGCTGACCCGACCACCTACCGTCCCTCGCCGGGGAGCATCCCGGATGCCCCTGGCGTGTACAAGTTCCGCGACGCGACCAAGCGGGTCATCTACGTCGGCAAGGCCAAAAGCCTCCGCAGCAGGCTGAACTCCTACTTCGCCGACCTTTCCGGCCTGCACCCGCGCACGCGCCAGATGGTCACGACGGCCGCGAGCGTCGAGTGGACCGTCGTCACCACCGAGGTCGAGGCGCTCCAGCTCGAGTACAACTGGATCAAGGAGTTCGACCCGCGGTTCAACGTCCGCTACCGCGACGACAAGAGCTACCCGATGCTCGCGGTGACGCTGAACGAGGAGTTCCCGCGCCTGCACGTCTACCGCGGCGCGCGCAAGAAGGGCGTCCGGTACTTCGGCCCGTACGCGCACGCGTGGGCCATCCGCGAGACGCTCGACCTGCTGCTGCGCGTCTTCCCCGCGCGCACCTGTTCGGCCGGGGTGTTCCGGCGCCACGGCCAGATCGGCCGGCCCTGCCTGCTCGGCTACATCGACAAGTGCTCGGCGCCGTGCGTCGGCCGGGTCTCGGCCGACGAACACCGCGACATCGTCGAGGACTTCTGCGACTTCCTCGCCGGCAAGACCGACGTCATGATCAAGCGCCTGGAAGCCGAGATGACCGCCGCGTCCGAGGAGCTGGAGTTCGAGCGCGCCGCCCGGCTGCGCGACGACCTCGGCGCGCTGCGCCGCGCCATGGAGAAGCAGGCCGTGGTGCTCGGCGACGGGACGGACGCCGACGTGGTCGCGTTCGCCCACGACGACCTCGAAGCCGCCGTCCAGGTCTTCCACGTGCGCGGCGGCCGGGTCCGCGGCCAGCGCGGCTGGGTCATCGACAAGGCCGAGGAGATGGACGTCCCGGCGCTGGTCGACCACTTCCTCACCCAGTTCTACGGCGACGAGGCCGAGCTGGACGCGCGCGACGACGTCGACGCCGGGCCGGTCGTCCCGCGCGAGGTCCTCGTGCCGGAGCTGCCCGCCGACGCCGACGCGGTGGCGGAGTGGCTGAGCGGGCTGCGCGGCTCGCGGGTGCAGCTGCGGGTGCCGCAGCGCGGCGACAAGAAGGCGCTGGCCGAGACCGTGCAGCGCAACGCGGGGGAGGCGTTCACCCAGCACAAGCTGCGCCGCGCCGGCGACCTCACGGCCCGCTCGGCGGCGCTGACGGAGCTGCAGGAGTTCCTGGGCCTCGACTCCGCGCCGCTGCGCATCGAGTGCATCGACATCAGCCACATCCAGGGCAGCGACGTCGTCGCGTCGCTGGTCGTCTTCGAGGACGGGCTGGCGCGGAAGTCCGAGTACCGCCGCTTCGCGCTGCGCGAGGCGGCCACGGAGGGTGACGTCGCCTCGATCGCCGAGGTCGTCCGGCGCCGGTTCTACCGCTACCTCAAGGAGACCGCCGAGGAGTCGAGCACCCCCGGTCTCGACCCGGAGACCGGGCGGCCGAAGAAGTTCGCCTACCCGCCGAACCTGCTGGTCGTCGACGGCGCGGGCCCGCAGGCCACGGCGGCCGCCGACGTGCTCGCCGAGCTCGGCATCACCGACATCTCCGTGGTCGGGCTGGCCAAGCGGCTCGAAGAGGTCTGGCTGCCCGCCGACCCCGATCCGGTGATCCTGCCCCGGACGTCGGAGGGGCTGTACCTGCTGCAGCGGCTGCGTGACGAGGCCCACCGCTTCGCCATCGCCTACCACCGCGAGAAGCGGTCCAAGCGGCTGGTGACGTCCGAATTGGACAGTGTGCCCGGGCTGGGGCAGGCTCGCCGCACCGCGCTGATCAAGCACTTCGGCTCGGTGAAGAAGCTCAAGCAGGCCAGGGTCGAAGAGATCGAGGCGGTGCCCGGCTTCGGCAGGCGCACCGCGGAGGCCGTGGTCGCCGCGCTGGCCGGGGAGTCCGGCGCGAGCAACGGCACAGGAGCAGGGGAGTAGGGAAACACAGTGAGTGCGCAAGAGGAGATCCGCGGCTCCGGCATGGAGGTCGCGGTCGTGTCCGGGTTGTCGGGGGCGGGCCGCAGCACGGCGGCCAAGTGCCTGGAGGACCTGGGCTGGTTCGTCGTCGACAACCTGCCCCCGGAGCTGATCGCCACCATGGTGGAGCTGGGCGCGCAGGCGCGCGGCGCGATCACGAAGGTGGCGGTGGTGATGGACGTGCGCTCGCGCGCGTTCACCGACGACCTCGCCTCGGTGATCAAGGACCTCGACGCCCGGGGCTACAAGCCGCGGGTGCTGTTCCTGGAGGCGACCGACGCGGTACTGGTGCGGCGGTTCGAGGCCGTCCGCCGGGGCCACCCGATGCAGGGCGACGGCCGCCTCGCCGACGGCATCACGGCGGAGCGGACGCTGCTGGAGCCGCTGCGCGAAGAGGCCGATCTGGTGCTCGACACGTCGTCGCTGTCGGTGCACGACCTGCGCGCCAAGATCGAGGACGCGTTCGGGTCCGAGGCGAGCACCCAGACCCGGGTCACCGTGCTGTCCTTCGGCTACAAGTACGGCCTGCCGATGGACGCCGACCTGGTGATGGACGTCCGGTTCCTGCCGAACCCGTTCTGGATCCCGGAGCTGCGCGAACACACGGGCCTCGACGGCGAGGTCCGCAACTACGTCCTCTCGCAGGAGGGCGCCGAGGAGTTCCTCGACCGCTACCACCAGCTGCTGCGGCTGATCGGCGCCGGCTACAAGCGCGAAGGCAAGCGGTACCTGACGCTGGCCGTCGGCTGCACCGGCGGCAAGCACCGCAGCGTGGCGCTGTCCGTCGAACTCGCCGAGCGTCTGTCCAAAGAGGATGGTATGGCCGTGAAGGTGGTGCACCGCGACCTTGGTCGTGAATAACGTGCGCGCGGTCGCCCTCGGGGGCGGCCACGGACTGCACGCCACGCTGTCCGCGGTGCGGCGGGTGACCCCCGACGTCACCGCGGTCGTGACCGTGGCCGACGACGGCGGATCGTCCGGCAGGCTGCGGCGCGAACTCGGGCTGCTGCCGCCGGGCGACCTGCGGCAGGCGTTCGCCGCCTTCGCCGCGGAGGACGGCGGCACGCTGTGGGCCGAGGTCTTCCAGCACCGCTTCGGCGGCGACGGCGCACTGGCCGGGCACGCGGTGGGGAACCTGCTGCTGGCCGGGCTCTTCGAGGTGCTCGGCGACCCGGTCGCCGCGCTCGACGAGGCCTGCCGGCTGATGGGCGTCTCGGGCCGCGTGCTGCCGATGTCGCCGGAGCCCCTTGACATCGAGGGCCAGGTCAGCGGTCTCGACAGTGAGAACCCGGCGGCCCTGCGCACGATCCGCGGGCAGGTCGCGGTGGCGTCGACGCCGGGGCAGGTCCAGCGCGTCAACCTGCGTTCGCCGGGCGGTTCGGGGCGGCCGCCGCTCGCGTGCGAGGAAGCGGTCGAAGCGGTGCTGACCGCCGACGTTGTCTTCCTCGGGCCGGGCTCGTGGTTCACGAGCGTGCTGCCGCACCTGCTCGTGCCGGGGTTGCACGACGCGCTCGTGCGGACGCCCGCGACGAAGGTGCTCGTGCTCAACCTTGTCCCCCAGCCGGGGGAAACCGCGGGATTCTCGCCGGAGCGGCACCTCGACGTACTCTTCGAGCACGCGCCCGATCTGCGGGTCGACGCGGTGATCGCGGACCGCGATTCCGTGCCCGACCCGGCGAATCTCCGCCGGGCGGCCCAGCGGCTGGGCGGCCGGGCGCTCCTGGGGGCGGTCGCCGACCCCGGGGTGCCGGGACGGCATGATCCTGATGCGCTCGCGCGGACGATGCGGGAGGCTCTCGGTTCCGGCAGGGACGGGGAGCACGGGGGAGGAGCGAAAGGCAGGGAGGGGCAGTAATGGCGATGACCGCCGCGGTGAAGGACGAACTGAGCCGGCTGGAGATCACGAAGATCGGGCCGCGCCGGGCGGAGGTCGCGTCGCTGCTTCGCTTCGCCGGCGGGCTGCACATCGTGGCCGGCCGGGTGGTCGTCGAGGCGGAGCTGGACACGGGCTCGGTCGCGCGACGGCTGCGCAAGGAGATCCACGAGCTGTACGGCCACCATTCGGACGTCCACGTGATCACCGCCAGCGGCGGGCTGCGCAAGGGCACCCGGTACGTCGTGCGCGTGGTGAAGGACGGCGAGGGCCTGGCCCGGCAGACCGGCCTGATCGACCAGCGCGGCCGCCCGGTGCGCGGGCTGCCCGCGGCCGTGGTGTCCGGCGGAGTGGCCGACGCGGAAGCGGCGTGGCGGGGCGCGTTCCTCGCCCACGGATCGCTGACCGAACCGGGCCGCTCGTCGTCGCTCGAGGTGACGTGCCCGGGTCCGGAGGCGGCGCTGGCGCTGGTGGGCGCCGCGCGCCGGATGGGCATCCAGGCGAAGTCCCGCGAGGTCCGCGGAGCCGACCGAGTGGTGGTGCGCGACGGCGACGCGATCGGCGCGTTGCTGACCCGCCTGGGCGCGCACGCGAGCGTCCTGCAGTGGGAAGAGCGGCGGATGCGCCGCGAAGTCCGCGCCACGGCGAACCGCCTGGCCAACTTCGACGACGCGAACCTGCGCCGTTCGGCCCGCGCGGCGGTGGCGGCGGCGGCCCGCGTGGAGCGGGCACTGGAGATCCTCGGCGAGACGGCCCCGGACCACCTCCTGGCGGCGGGCCGGCTGCGGCTGTCCAACCGGCAGGCGTCCCTGGAGGAGCTGGGCCAGCTGTCGGACCCGCAGATGACGAAGGACGCGGTGGCGGGCCGCATCCGGCGGCTGCTGGCGATGGCGGACAAGCGGGCCAAGGACCTGAACATCCCGGACACCGAGTCGGCCGTCACCCCGGAGATGCTGGAAGAGGAAGAGGCCTAGCGGCTCGGCGGTCGCTGTCGGAGTCGATCACCGGGGCATCGCGCGTTCGTACTCGGCCACCAGCTCCGCCAGGCGGTCCGGGCCGGCCGCGCCACCACCCGGGATGTCCCGTGCGGAGCTGCCGGGCACGCCGTCGAGGGCGAGCCCGCCGCGCCGGGCCAGCACCGCCGCGGTCGCCACGAACCCCTCGAGAAGCGCCCGCTGGATCGGGTGCGAGGTCGCGCGGTACTCGGCGACCAGCGCGCCGGCGAACGCCGCGCCGTCGATGGGGTGGTCGTCGGCGCCGACCGTAAGGCGGGGTGGCCGCCCGGTTTAACGCGACCCGCCATCTCGTAACACCCCGGTAGCACCGTGGAACGGGCGCCGAAACGCGGGCCCTCGAACCTCGGAGGGGAACGAGGGAAGGGGAAGCGCATGCTGAAGGTTTCGCCGGAAATCGGCACCTGGCTCACCCGGCGCAGCAGCAAGGCCGGGGACTGGACCGTCGCCGACCTCGTCGCGGCCAAACGCGGGACCACGGTGTCCGTCGTCATCCCGGCCCGGAACGAGGAAGCCACCGTCGGCGCGATCGTGCGCGCCATCCGGGACGAGCTGTACGGCGTGCTCGTCGACGAGATCCTCGTCGTCGACAGCCATTCCACCGACACCACCGCCGAAGTGGCCGCGGCCGCGGGTGCGACGGTCGTCGCGCAGGACGCCGTCTTCCCCGGCCTCGACGGGCTGCCCGGCAAGGGCGAAGCCCTGTGGAAGGGGGTCGCGGCGACCAGCGGCGATCTCGTCGTCTTCGTCGACGGCGACCTCTACGACTTCACCACCGACTACGTCACCGGGCTGCTCGGCCCGCTGCTCACCGACCCGACGGTCGCCTACGTCAAGGGCTTCTACCACCGCCCGCTCGGCACCGAGGCGGACGGCGGCGGCCGGGTCACCGAGCTCGTCGCCCGGCCGCTGCTCAACATGTTCTGGCCGGAGCTGGCCGGGTTCGTCCAGCCCCTCGCCGGCGAGTACGCGGGCCGCCGCGAAGTGCTGGAGAGCATCCCGTTCGTCGCGAACTACGGCGTCGAGATCGGGCACCTGATCGACCTGCTGGAACTGCGCGGCCTCGACGCGCTCGCCCAGGTCGACCTCGGCCACCGCGCGCACCGCCACCAGAGCACCCAGGCGCTGGGCCGGATGTCCGGGCAGATCATGCAGACGCTGTTCGACCGGCTGGAGCGCCACGGCCGGCTGGTCACCGCGGCCCCGCCGGCGACGCTGCTCGCCCAGTTCCGGCGCGGGACGTCGCCCGGTGTCGAGCGCGAGATCGTGCTGACCGATCTCACCTCACCGCAGCGCCCGCCCCTGAACAGCTTGGCGCTGCGGGACATCGCGTAGCCCGGGCTGCCACCCGGGCGGCCCGAGCAGGTAGCCCGCGCGCTCGCGCCACGTCCGGGCCGCGCGCAGGTCGCGCAGGATCGAGCCGTATTCGTGGAAGCCCACGCGCAGCAGGTTGTACGTGCCGATGTTCGTCGTCAGCCCGTACGTCGGCCGCTTGCCCTCCGGGACGAAGCTGCCGAACAGCCGGTCCCAGATGATCAGGATGCCGCCGTAGTTGGCGTCCAGGTACTCCTCGTCGCTGCCGTGGTGGACGCGGTGGTGGGACGGGGTGTTGAAGACGTACTCGAACCAGCGCGGCAGCTTCCCGACCTTCTCGGTGTGCACGAAGAACTGGTAGACGAGGTCGATCGAGAGGCCGGTCAGGATCATCCACGGCGGGATGCCGCACAGCGCCAGCACCGACCAGAAGGGGAGCTGGAAGTACGGGGTCCACTTCTGGCGCAGCGCCGTCGAGAAGTTGTAGTGCTCGCTGGAGTGGTGCACCTGGTGGCCGGCCCAGAGCAGCCGCACGCGGTGACTGGCCCGGTGGTAGGCGTAGAAGACGAGTTCCTGGCCGAGCAGCATGAGCACCCACGTCCACCAGTGGCGCGGATCCAGCTTGACCGGCGCCAGCTCGAACAGCGCGGCGAACACGACCAGCATCACCAGCCGGAACAACGCGTTGACGCCGACGGCGACCGTGCCCATCAGCATGCTCGTGCGGGTGTCGGCGACGCTGTAGCCGACGACGTTGTCGTCGTGGCCGAGCACGTGCAGCGCGACGATCTCGATCGTCACGAACAGCAGGAACACCGGAACCGCGAACAGCACGGGGTCGCGCAGGTGCGCCAGGAACTCGGCCACGTCGCCTCCTCTGATCTGACCATGCGGTAACTTACCCTAGGGTCACTTTACGCACGGTAGGCTCTCGGGTGTGACGGAGTCAAGGGCGGTCGGGACCAAGGGGATGCCCCGCGAAGAGCGGGAGGCCCAGCTCGTCGTGGCCGGCACCGAGGAGTTCGGCCGGGCGGGGTACACGGGCGCGTCGATGGTCGAGATCGCGCGCCGGGTGGGGGTCACCAAGCCGTTGCTGTACCAGTACTTCGGCTCGAAGGACGGCCTGTACCTGGCCTGCCTCCACCGCGCGGGCGGCCGGCTCACCGACGGCGTCGCGACGACGATGGCGGCCGGCGGCGAGCCCGACCAGATGCCGCTGAAGGTCCTTTCGGCGATCTTCACGACGTTCGACCACGACCGCTACGCGTGGCGCCTCCTGCGCGACGCGACGGTGCCGTCGACGGGCGACATCGCCGCGGCGGCCGCGGACTACCGCCGCCGCCTCGACGCGTTCGCGGTGCTCGGCGCCACCCAGCTGCTCACCTCGCGCGGCCTGGCCGACCCGGCGGACATCGAAGCCGTCGCGCAGGTGTGGACCGGGGTGGTCGACTCGCTGATCAGCTGGTGGATCGACCGCCCGGACGAAGATGCGTCGGCGATGACGGCCCGTTGCGCCCGGATCATGGGCGGCCTGTTCGGCTGGTGAGGTCTGTCCATAGTGGACTTGGTCGTCACGGTTCGCAAGCCCGTCAATCGCGGCAGGGGTCACCGACGGTTTCGATTTGCCCCGTTTGCCCGCTTTTCTCGCCACGGAGAGTGCTCTTCGCGAATTCGTTGCTCGAATGGCGTAGCGAAACCGGGCCGGTTCGCGATTAATCTGGGAAGCCGTCCCGTCGAGAGGTTGTCCCATGCCCGAAGCAGCCGCATCCGTTCCGGCCGATCCCCGGCTCGCCGCGCGGTTCACCGAGGATCTCCTCGACGGATGCCGGGTTCTCGCCAAGGATTACGGTTACCGGCCCGCCCAGTTCGAACGCATGGTGCGCGAGCACGGCGGCGTCGAAGCCGCCCGGCTGCTGCTGCGCGGGGCCGGCACCGCGGGCGGGTTCACCGTGCTCTGGGAGAAGAACCAGCTCGGCCGCAGCTCCGAGGCGGTCATGCTCCGCGAGGAGTACGCCGAGCTGTTCACCCCCGACGAGCTCCTGCTGGCCCGCCGCCGGCTGGAGGAACACGGCTTCGACGTCGACGCCCACCTGCGCCGGGTGGCGGAGTCACAGTAAGGGCGGCAGGGGTGACCGGCGCCGCTCCGGTCACCCCTGCCGCGGCTTTCAGGCGGCCGCGCTGGACTTGCCGCGCAGCACCACGTTCGCCGTCGACGCGCCCTTGATCGCCGCTTCGACCTGGGCCATCGTCGAGGACGACGTCAGGCCGGGGACGGTCGCGGTGTTCAGGGCGTAGAGCGTGAACGTGTACGGGTGGCTCGAGCCGCCCGGGCAGGGGCCGAAGAACTTCTGCGCGTTCGCCCCGCTGCCCATGGCCTTCTGTTTCGCGCCACCCTGGTTCGGCACGGTGTAGCCCGCGCCGAGCCCTTCCGGAAGCGAACGCGTGGCCGCCGGGACGTCCCAGATCGCCCAGTGCAGCTTGTTGCCGCTGTTGGCGACGTCGGCGAACACGACGGCGTAGCCCTTCGCGCCGGCGGACTCTCCCCACGCGAGCGGCGGCGACGGGTCCTGGCCCGCCGTGCCGTCGCCGGCGCAGGTGTACTTGTCCGGGATGGTCGCGTTGTCGGCGAAGGCGGAGCTGGTCAGCTTGAAGCCGCTCGGTGTGCCGCCGCCCGGGAACTTCAGCCGCACGATCACGTTGTCCAGCACCGACGGCGTGCCGCCGTTCTTGTCGTTGTTCGTCGAGGTCAGCCAGAGCCCGCCGTCCGGGGTCTTGGTGACCGAGCGCAGCCGGCCCCAGCGGCCGGAGAACAGCGTCGACACGGTGCCGACACCCGTGCCGGCGGCGTTGATCTGCGTGGCGAACAGCTGCTCACCGGTGACGCCGGCGATGTAGATCCAGTCGTTGACGATCTCCACCCCGCTCGGCCCGGCCTGCGACGTCGACCAGGTCTTCTTCGGGGCGATGTAGCCGCTGCAGCTGCCCTGCGTGCCTTCGCAGCTGGGCCAGCCGAAGTTGCCGCCCTTCTGGATCAGGTTGAGCTCGTCCTGGCTGCTCTCGCCGAACTCCGCCGCCCACAGCTGGCCGCGGGAGTCCCAGGCCAGGCCCTGCGGGTTGCGGTGGCCGTAGCTCCAGACGTACCGGGCGTTGCCGCCGGTCGCGTAGAACGGGTTGTCGCCCGGCGCCGAGCCGTCCGGGTTGAGCCGCAGGATCTTCCCGTTGAGCGAGCTCTTGTTCTGCGCGTTGTCGCTGTTCTTGGCGTCGCCGACGGTGGCGTACAGCTTGCCGTCCGGACCGAACTTGATCCGCCCGCCGTTGTGGTAGCGGTTCTTCGCGATCCCGGTCAGCACCGGCGTCGACGTCGACGACAGCGTGCTGCCGTCGTAGGTCATCTTCACGATCCGGTTGTCGCCGGATGCCGTGTGGTAGAGGTAGATCGCGTGGTCGGACGCCCAGTTCGGCGAGATCGCCAGGCCGAGCAGGCCGCCTTCGCCGTTGGTGCCGACCGCGCCCGGCACCTTGCCCAGCGTGGTCTTCTGGCCGGACGGCGTCACGAGCAGGACCTCGAAGCGGTCCCGCTCGGTCACCAGCGCGTTGCCGTTGGGGAGGAAGTCCACCGACCAGCCGAGGTCGACCTTCGCGATGTCCTTGTCGTACTCCGGGATGCCCCCGGCGCCGCCCGGAGCGCTGGTCTTCGCCGTGACGGCGTTGCTGGCCGCCGAGGTGTTGCCGTCGGGGTCGCGGGCCTTGACGGTGAAGGTGTAGGAGGTGTTCGGGCCGAGGTCGGTGACCGTCGTGCTCAGCGACGTCGTGGTCGCGACCTTCGTGGCGCCTTGGTAGACGTCGTAGCCCGCGATGGTCCCGCCGTTGTCGGTGGAAGCGTTCCACGCCAGGGAGACGCTGTTCGCGGTGACACCGGTGGAGCGCAGGTTGCCCGGCACGCTGGGCGGGGTGGTGTCGTTGCTCGGCGGCGTGGTGAAGGTGACCACGTTGCTCTGCTGCGACGGGTTCCCGGCCGCGTCGTACGCGCCGACGGAGATGTCGTAGGCCGTGTTCGGGGTCAGGTTGTCGACGGTCGCGTTCGTGGTGGTGCCGTCGACGGTCTTGAGGATGTTGCCGCCGCGGTTGATCTCGTAGCGCACGACGCCGACGTTGTCCGTCGCGGCGGTCCAGGAGAAGGTGGCCGCGGTGGGCAGGATGTTGCTCGCCTTGAGGTTCGACGGCGCCGACGGCGGCTCGGGGTCGACCGGCGCGGTGAAGGTGTCGGTGAGCTTGTCGGCGTTCGGGCCGCCGTTGGCGGTGGTCGCGGTGGTGCGGACCTTGTTGACGCCGGCGGTCAGCTGGACGGTCGCGGTGACCGTCTTCCAGGTGGTCCACGCGCCGGTGGCGGGGAAGTCGACGGTGCCCTTGTCGCCGCCGTCGACGGTCAGCTTCACCGGCCGGTTGTCGGTGGTTCCGTTGGCGTACCGGAAGGTCAGCGTGTGCGTGCCCGCCTGGGCCGCGTTCACGGAGTACTCGACGTAGCTGCCGACGACGTTGTCGAAGTTCACGAAGCCGGTGCCGGAGTAGCCGGCGTGGTTCGACTCGACCGCGCCCTGGACGATGGTGGCGTTCTCGGACTCGTAGTCGGTGTCCGCTACCGCTTTCGGGGGGCCCAGGGGGGCTTGCCCCCCGGCCGGGGTCTGGGGCTCGGCCCCGGAAGTCACTGCGAAAGCGTTTACCGGGCTGACCGCGGTGAGGCCGAGCGCCGCGACGGCGGTACCGGCCAGTACCGCGCGCCACGGTGGACGGGGTGCCACTGGGAGCCTCCTGCGTTGTCGGGGGACAGGGGGTGACCGGGGCGGAATGGTCGGCGGACCACCGGCGGCAATAGTTAGGAAAGTTTCCTATCTATGGGACAGATCACACACCCTCCGAGCGGGCTCTGTCAATAGTCGACATGACGGCTCACCCGGCGTGCCAACGGTTTCCCGCTCAGCGGGTCAGCCGGCGGTGACCGGGGTTTCCGCCGCCCAGTCGCGCGGGACGAGGAACGAGGCCAGCTCCGCCTCCGCGCTCCCCGGCTCGGGCGTGAACTCCGACTCCCACCGCGCCAGCGGCGGCAGCGCCGTCAGGATCGCTTCGGCGTCCGCCTGCACCGCGGTCGCCGCGTCGTGGACGAGCGTGAACTCCACGTACCGGCCGCGGCGGAAGAGCTGCCACTGCCGCTCGCGCTCGCCGTGCGGCACGTCCTTCCGCCGGCGGACGAGCGGGAAGTACGCCGGCGCGATCGTGGCGATGCCCGCCGCCGTGAAGGCCGCCGACCGCCGCCAGCCGTCCGGGCCCGGCAGGCACAGGTGGTCGAAGAGGATGCCGCCGATGCCGCGGGCTTCGTCGCGGTGCGGAAGCCGGAACCGGTCGTCGCACGCGCGTTTCGCCTGCGCGTGGAACGCCGGGTCGAGCGTGTCGCAGTGGTTCTTCAGCACCCGGTGGAAGTGGGTCGCGTCCGAGGCGAAGCCGTAGCACGGCAAGAGGTCGACGCTGCCGCCGAACCACCACGCGTCGGCGGTTTCGCGGTACCGGAAGTGTGCCTGGAAGGCCGGGACGTACGGGTTGCGCGGGTGGAGCACGACCGACAGCCCGGCCGCGAAGAACTCGTCGGAAAAGGCCGCGCTGACGACGGCGCGTTCGAAGACGTCACCGTCCTCCAGCCGCCGGGTGCGGCCGGACCGGCCGAAGCGGCCACCGCCGTCGAGGCGTTCCAGCTCGGCGACCAGCTCCCGCTGGCCCGCGCTGAAGATCGCCCTGACGGCGTCGCGTCTGTCCCCTGAAGGCATACCCCCACCCCCGGGGGCAGATTACCAGCGAACCGGGGTCAGCCGGCGATGTCGGCCCGCGCGATCACCTGGGTGATCTTCGCCCGGACGAGGGATTCTTCGGGGACGGCGTTGCGCTTGCCGTACGCCTCGGCCTGCTCGGCACCCATGTACCGGCCGCCCAGCTTGGTCGCCCACTCGAGCATCTCGTCGAGGTCGTGGGTGAGCCGCGCCTCGGCCGTGAACTGCACGTAGGAGAACGGCGGCTTCTGGTCGTCGACGGCCAGCGAGATGCGCCCGTCGCGGGCGATGGCCTTGCCCTTGAGCGTCTCGGTGCCGGTGGTGAAGATCAGCTCGTCGCCGTCGGGGCCTTCGTTCAGCAGGAACCAGATCGGCGTCACGATCGGGGCGCCGTTGGCCCTGACCAGGCCCAACATGCCGGTCCGGGTACCTTCCGAAGCGAACTTCCACCACTCGTCACGGCTCATCTCACGCATGTGAGCGACGTTAGCCTGTCACCCGCGCGTGCGCAGAGGGTGGCCGACTAGCCTGGCCTGCTGTGCGAGACGACGAGACCGGGATACCGGGCCTGGCCGACGAGGGGCTGACGCGCCGCCTCAAGGCGCTGGCCTGCACCGCGCCGCTGCACGACCTGGACGCGCGGAAGGCGAAGCTCGACTGGGCCGACGCCACGATCTACCAGATGGCCGAGATCGCGCTGCACACGATCGACCAGGTCACCATCGCGATGGACTTCGACACCGGCGCCGGCCACGACGAGGTCATCGACCGCCTGCTGCCCTTCATCGCCCAGCAGGCGCCCTCCCGGATGCCCGAAGAGCACGTCCGCGTCGCCAAGTGGGTCCTGGACAACCTGATCAACGTCGGCACCACCGACCGCGGCTTCCGGCGCGTCTACGGCTCGATCGGCCCGGGCGGCTACCAGCGGCGCCAGTTCGACTTCAAGCTGCTGGTCGAGCTGGCCGCCCGCGACGGCGAGGTCTACCTGCGCGCCACCGACGAGGCGATCAACGTCCTGGTCGGCGCGCTCGACACCGACGTCGAGTCCGCGCAGATCGCCGCCGAGGTCAAGCTCGAGAACCTGATCAACCGCGGCCGGCTCGCCGACGCCAAGCTGGCCGCCGAGCAGGCCCGCTACCGGACCGTCCAGTACGGCGAGACGCTGCGCGCGAAGCTCGACGCGACCCGCCGCGACGTCCGGTCGGTCGACTGGGAGCGCGAGGTCCCGGAACTCCTGGACAGCGCGTTGAGCCACATCGAGGCCCGGTTCCGCGCCGAGAACGCCATCCTCAAGAACATCACCACCGCCCGCGACGAGACCGAGGACCTCGACCGCAAGCGCCGCGCCGCCGAGCTCGTCGACATCGTCGGCGACTGCATCCGCCGCCACACCCGCCTGCAGTCCCGGCTCGCCGACGCGGGCGCGGTCTTCCGCGCCGAACAGGACCGCCAGCAGTTCTCCGGCCCGCCCCAGCGCGCGACCCTGGACCTCTTCGGCCAGCTCCTGGTCCCGACGCTCGGCCTCCCGCTCGCCGACGCCGTCGCCCCCGCCGAGCACTTCTTCCACGCCGTCGCCGGCATCACCCCACCGGTCGTGCCGTCGCTGTCGAGCCTCGTCTCGCTGCTCCTGCGGCCCGCCCCCGAGCGAGACCAGCTGGTCGGCGAGATCCCCGAACCCGAACTCATGCCCGCCGAGGTCAGCGACAAGTTCGGCGACGACGTCTGGCGGCGCGCCGACGAACTGCTCGACCTGCCCGAGGTGCCACGGCGGCTGTCGGGGCTGCTCGAAGAAGCCCGCCGCAGCCGTCAGCCCGGGCTCGCCGCCCTGGTCGCGCTGCGCGCGGTCCACGCCTACAGTCCCGGGGTCGGCGCGGCCCGCCGCCAGGGCGACCGCTCGGTCCTGCTCGCCGTCGACGACGGCACGCTCCTGGACGACCCGGAGTTCGGCGGCGCCGACCTGCTCCTGTCCACCGCCGCCGTAGAGCGGGCCGATGAAGAAGAGGAAGTCGCGTAATGGCGCTGTCCCACAGCAGCGTGGACGCCGAGGCCGCGGCCCGGCTGGTCGCCTTCGGCATGCGGCCGAAGCAGCTGCCCGCGCGGGACGTCGTCTACGGCGACCTCGTGCGCCGCTACGGCGAGGACAACGCGTTCAAGGCGCTCACCCACGCCGTCGCCGCCGGGCTCGGCCTCATGGTCCTCGAGGTCAACCAGCAGGCCGGGGCCGTCCTCGCGGCCACCGACGAGTCCGTCTTCGAGATCAAGATGGACTCCTACGCCCGCCAGGCCAAGATCCGCGAGCGCCGCGACACCGAGAAGGTGCTGCACGGCCTGATCCACCTCGCCACCGCCGCGCTCGGCTACCCGCGTCCCGACGACCTGGCCAACGACACCTACATCGGGCGCGTCAGCGTCGAGCAGGTCGACGCGATGGTCCGCGAAGCCGCCCGCATGCTCGACGAACGCGCCGCGCAGGCCGAGGCCAACAACGACCCCCTGGCCGACGCGCCCGAGCTGGAACAGGCGTGGCGCGCCTACACCCGCCGTCCCGCGGCCGCGGCCACCAAGGACGGCAGGCTGGCCGCCGACACCACCCGCGGCATGGTCAGCCGCGCCCTGCGCTTCCTCGCCGACCAGGGCTTCCTGGTCCCGGTGAGCGACGAGCAGGGCGGCACCTACCGGACCACGCCGCGCTACCAGATCCAGGTCCGCGAACTCGCCGCCGACGCCGCCTTCGACGACCTGCTCGCGCTCGACGTCGTGGCCGTCGCGACCGCCGGGGGCACGCTGCGCGCGGCCGCCTCGGACACGCTCTAAGAGGGGAACCGATGTACGAGCTTTCGCGGGTCCGCCTGCATTCGGTGGGCCCGGCGGGTGCCCGCTACCAGGACGTCGTGCTCGACTTCAGCGGCGTCGGCGCCAAGATCACCGCGCCGAAGCAGGACGCGCTCTTCAGCGCCGGGATCCACGCGACCGGCCCGGCCGAGCTGCGCCGCCCCTCGCCGGCGAGCGTGCTGTTCCTCGAAAACGGCGGCGGCAAGTCCGTGCTCATCAAGCTGATCTTCTCGGTGATGCTGCCCGGCCGCCGCCAGGTCGTGGGCACCACCAGCACGAAGGTGCTCGAGAAGTTCGTCGCCGCCAAGGACGTCTCGCACGTCGTGCTGGAGTGGCTGCACGTCGAGAGCGGCCACCGGATCATCACCGGCAAGGTCTCCGAATGGCGCGGGCACGTCGTGTCCGCCGACTCCGAGAACCTCGCCGACTCCTGGTACTGCTTCCGCCCGACCGCCGCGCTGGGCCTGGATTCCCTGCCGATGACGCAGGACGGCCGGCTGCTCACCATGTCCGGCTTCCACGACAAGCTCGCCGCGGCCCAGCTGGCCGAGCCCGAGCTGGAGCTGTCCTGGACGCGGCGCCACCACGAGTGGACCGGCCGCCTCGACAGCCTCGGCCTCGACACCGAGCTGTTCCGCTACCAGCGCGCGATGAACGCCGGCGAAGGTGAAGCGGCGGACGCGTTCGCCTTCGGCACCGACGACGCGTTCGTCGAGTTCCTGCTGCGCGCGGTCATCTCCGAAGAAGAGCCGAAGGACCTCGCCGAGGTCGTCGCCACCTACGCCCACAACCTGGCCCAGCGCGGGGACCTGCTTTCCGAGCGCGACTTCGTGGCGGGTGCGCTCGACCTGCTGGGCCCCCTGGCCGCCGAAGAAGGCGTCGCCGCGGAGTCGCGGAAGATCGCGGAGTCCGCGAAGGCCGACATGGCTTCGCTGGCCGGTCGCGTCGTCGCGCGCAACGAGCTGGAGAACGCGCGGCTGTCCGGGCTCGAGGACCACGTCACCGAGGTCAAGTCCGCGGAGAAGCTGGCCGAGGGCGACCACCGGCGGCTCGCCGCGGCCGTCACCGAGCTGCGCCGCCTGGTCGCGGTGCTGCGCCTCGACGAGGCCCAGGAGGCCCGCAAGCGCGTCGACGCGGAGCTGGCGTCGGCGAAGACCGAAGCCGAAGCCTGGCGCGAAACGGCGACCGTCCTCAACTCCCTGAACGCGGCCCGCAAGGCGAAGGACCTGCGCGAGCTCGTCGGCAGCCGGGAAGAGAAGGCGCGTCCGGCGCTGAAAGCGCGCAACGACGCCGCTTCGGCGCTCGCCCGCGGGTTGCACGCCCTGGCGCAGGACGCCCAGCGTCAGGCCGACAAGGCCGAAGCGCACGCGGGCGCGTTGCGCGCCGAAGCCGAGAAGGCGCAGACCGAGCGCGACGAAGCCGCCAACCTGGCGGCCGCCCGCCGCGCCGAGGCGCGGGGGCTGACCACGCGGATCACCGAGCTGCGCGAAGAGGTGCAGGCCGCGGTGCGCGCCGGGCTGCTGTCCTCGGGCGCCGACGTCGCCGAAGCTTCGCGGGCTGCGCGCGCCGCCGCCGAGCAGGCCACGGCGGAACTGGCCCGGCGCGAGCAGGAACTGGACCGCGTCGCCGCGGATCTCCAGGCGGCGCAACGGGCCGTGAACGAGGCGCACCAGCTCGCCGGCACCACCCAGGACCGCCTGGAACGCGCCACCGAGGACCTCGACCGGGCCCACCGCCGGACCGACGCCCTCGCCGCCGAAGGCCGTCTGGTCGAGCTGCTCGGCGTCGACGACGTCAACCTGGAGAGCGACCTTCCGGTGCTGCTGGAACGGCTGCGCGAGGCGAGCGCGGCCGTCGAGAAGGAGCAGACGGCGCTGCGGATGGAGGAGTCCGCCGACGAGCGGGCCCTGGCCGCGCTGGGGTCCGGCGGGCTGCTGCCGCCCCCGGAGGACGTCCAAGCGGCGCTGGACGCCCTGGAAGAGGCCGGGATCACCGCGTGGTCCGGCTGGCGCTATCTGTCCAAACTGGACGCTTCCCGGCGCGCCGAAGTGCTGGAAAGCCTGCCGCAGCTGGTGTCCGGTGTGCTCCTGAACGACGCCGCGCACGCTTCCCGCGCCCGTGAGGTGCTGACGAAGCGGCGGCTGCTGCCGAGCGCGATCATCGCCGTCGGCACGACCGAGGCACTGCAGGCCGAAGTGCCGTCCGCGCCCGGCGTCGAGTTCCTCGTGCCGCCGAACCCGGCCATGTACGACGAAGAAGCCGCCGACGCCGAGCGGGAAGCCGTCGCGCGGCGGCACACCGAGCGGCAGCGGCGCCTGGAGGCGTTGTCCGCCAAGCTGTCCGCGGACGGCGCACTGACGTGGAAGCTCACGACCTGGCGAGAGGACTACCCGCCCGGTGCCGTCGCCACCCTGGCCGAGCAGGCCCAGGCCGCCCGGACCGCGCGGGAGACCGCCCGGACCGCACTCGAGCAGGCCGACGCGGAATTCGCCCGGTTGAGCGAAAAAGCCGCGTCGCTGCGCGAGCGCGTCCCCGAACTGCGGGCGGCCGCCGCCGAAGCCGAAGAGAAGGCCCGGCGGCTCGGCGAGCTGGGCGTCCGCAGCGCCCGGATCGCCGAGTGGACGGAGGAGGCCGAGCGGGCGACCGAGATCGCCGAGCGCGCCGACCTCCAGGCGTCCGACGCGGCGGGCAAGGCCGCGCGGCTGCGCGAGCAGGCGGGGGAGGAGCAGCGCACCGCCGACGGCCACCGCCGGACCGCGACCACCGCGCGCGCCGAACTGGCCGAGGTGCCCGGCGCGGCCGACGCCGCGGCAGGGCCGGCGCCGTCCGAGCCGGTGGACGCGCTGCGGCGGACGTACCTCTCGGCGTCCGAGTCGTACGCGAAGGTCGAGGTCGGCAGCGACCTGCGCAGCGAGCTGGAGCAGGCCGAGTCGGCCGAAGCCGCGGCGGGTTCGGCCGTCGAGGCGATGGACGAGGCGGTCCGGTCGCGTGCCGCCGAGCTGCTGGAGACGCCGGACGGTTCCGACGCGTCGGCCCGGGCGGCCGCGCTGGCCCGGGCGCGCCGCGTCGTCGACGGCCTGGAGGACGAGCGGACCGAAGCGATCGGGCTCGTCTCGACCCGGCGTGCCGAGCTGGACGCGCTGCCGCTGCAGAACGGCGTCAACGGCGAGAAGCCGCGGGACATCGAGCACGGCCTGGAGCTGATCGACGCGGCCGGGCTGGAAGCGTCGGCCGCCGCGCGGAAGTGGGAAGAGCTGCAGGACCGCCGCGCGGCCGCGGAAGCGACGCTCGACTCGGCGCGCACGTCCGCCTCGGGCTTCGCGCTGCTCGCCGAGTCGATGGCGCACCTGGTGACCGACACCGACGCCGCGGCCTACGACGGCGACGTCGACACCGCACGGGCCCAGCACGCGCGGCTGAACGCCACCTTCAACCAGGCCCAGGAAGCCGCCGACGCCGGCGACCGGCGGGTGCGCGCGGCCGCGGACCAGCTGGCGCAGTACGCGACGGAGAAGCGCTTCGAGAAGCTGAGCACGCCGGTGCGCCAGCAGGTCATCTCGGTCAAGCGCGACCAGCTCCCGGCGCACGCCGCCGAGTGGGCCGAAGCGCTGCGGCCGCGCCTGCGCTCGCTGACCGACGACCTCGCGCAGATCGACCGGCACCGCGGCGGGATCATCACCCGGCTGCAGGGCATGGTCGACGGCGCGCTGCGGACGTTGCGCTCGGCGCAGCGCGTCTCCCGGCTGCCGGACGGCCTCGGCGACTGGTCGGGGCAGGAGTTCCTCCGCATCCGGTTCACCGAGCTGGAGGACAACGCGCTGACCGAGAAGCTCGGCGAGGTCGTCGACGAGGCCGCCGTCGGCAAGACGGCCGACGGCCGGGACGTCAAGCGCGACGGGCTTTCCCTGGTGCTGCGCGGGGTCCGGGCCGCGGCGCCCAAGGGGTTCCGCGTCGACATGCTCAAGCCGGACTCGGTGCTGCGGACCGAACGCCAGCGCGTCTCGGAGATCCGCGACGTGTTTTCGGGCGGTCAGCAGCTGACCGCGGCGATCATCCTGTACTGCACCCTGGCGGCGCTGCGGGCCAACAACCGCGGCAAGGCCCGCAACCGGCACTCGGGCGTGCTGTTCCTGGACAACCCGATCGGCCGCGCGTCCGCGGGGTACCTGCTGGAGCTGCAGCGGGCGGTCGCCGAGGCGCTGGGCGTGCAGCTGATCTACACGACCGGCCTGTTCGACGCGGGTGCGCTGTCGGAGTTCCCGCTCATCGTGCGACTGCGCAACGACGCCGACCTGCGCGCGGGCCGGAAGTACCTGTCGGTGGACTCGACGATCCGGAACTCCCTCGAGGACCTGGGCGAGCCGGACGGCGTCGCGCGGCTGTCGGCGACCCGGATGTTCACGCGGGCGGCCGAAGAAACCGATTCCGCTGAGAACGAACAAACGGCCTGAAACGGAACATTTGCCGGCGTGTGGCGGTTCTCCGGCCCATGACGAACCTGGGGCCGCTGGGGGCCAGCCACAGCACCACCGACACCGCCGAGCCGTCGGCCGCCGTCGCGACCGCGACCGAACTGGAGGAGCTGGGCTACGCCACGCTCTGGATCTCCGGCGGGCAGGGCAACACCCTGCCGCGGATCACCGAGCTGCTGCACGGCACGAACCGGATCCAGGTGGCGAGCGGGATCCTCTCGGTCGACCGCGTGCCGCCGGGCGAGGTGGCCGCCGCATACGCGGACCTGCCCGCCGGGCGGTTCGTCGTCGGCCTGGGCGGGGCACACGGACCGCGGCCACTGGCCACGCTCGGCGCCTACCTGGACGAGATCGACGTCGCCGTGCCCGCCTCGGCCCGGATCCTTTCGGCGCTGGGACCGAAGATGCTGGAACTGGCGCGCGACCGCGCGTCGGGCGCGTACCCGTACCTGGTGACGACCGACTACGTCGCCTCGGCGCGGGAACTCCTCGGCCCCGGACCGCGGCTCGTGGTGGGGCTGAGCGTCGTCGCGGGAACCGATGGCGCGGCGGTGCGGGAGACGGTCCGGGGTGGCGGCTCGCTGAAGTTCCTGGCCGGGATGCCGGGCTACGCGGCCAATTTCCGCCGGATGGGCTTCACCGACGCCGACATCTCGGACCTGTCCGCCCGGCTCGTCGACGGCCTCACCGTGTGGGGTGACTTCGACGCCGTCGTCGCGCGGCTGCGGGAGTACCGGGCCGCGGGCGCCGACCAGGTCGTCGTCCCGCTCGACGGCGTGCCGCGCGAGTGGTGGCCGGAGCTGGTGAAGGCTCTGGCCTAACCGCGGATCGCCCGCTGGTAGGCGGCGAGCGCCTCGGCGTCGTCGATGCTGCCGTGGTGGTGCACCTGCACCCAATGACCCGCCTCGTAGGCGAAGAACCGCGTCGTGCGGATGCTCAGGGGGACGGTTTCGGTCACGTGGTATTCGCCGGTCTCGCGGCCGGCGAACACCGCGTGGCCCTCGCCGGAGTACTCGACGATGTCGCCCAGCGTCACGGTGACGCGGGCCGGGCCGTGGAAGACGCGGTCGTACAGCTCGGTGATCGCTTCGCCGCCGCGGAGGATGCCGCCGATCGGGTTGTTCAGCTGGGCCAGCGGATCCGTCGTCCAGACCCGGCGGAACACGTCGAGATCGCGCTGGTTGAAGGCGTAGTAGAACGATTCGAGCGCGGCCAGCGCACCCTCGCGGCCGGGCTCGGCGGCTTCGTCGAGCCGGTTGCGCGCGCCGGGGCCGAAGGTGGTGTCGAGGTGTCGCGGCACGGGTGCTCCTAGAGTGTTCGACGGAGGTCGACCTGATGAGTGTACGACAATCATCGAACACCGTGCCATCGAACAGCGCGCGGGCGCGCGGGCTCACGCACGCGGCCCCGTCGCGGGTTTCGCTGCAGGACGCCCTGGCCGCGGTCGCCGATCCGGTGCGCCGCAGCATCCTGCGCGAGCTGGCGGCCGCACCGGAGTGGACGAAGGCGTGCGGCACGTTCGACCTGCCGGTGGCCAAGGCGACCCGCAGTCACCACTTCGCCGTGCTGCGCGCGGCGGGCCTGATCGAACAGCGTGACGAAGGCCCGCGACGGCTGAACCGCTTGCGACGTCCCGAATTCGACGCCGCCTTCCCGGGCCTGCTCGACCTGGTGCTCAGTCACCCCGGCCCGTGAACGCCAGGGAGGTGCCCAGGCCGATCATGACCAGCCCGCCGGTGCCGCCGACCAGTTCGAGGCGCTTCGGCGAGCGGGCGAACCACGCGCGGGCGGTGCCGGCGACCAGTGCCCACGCGCTGTCGGTGGCCAGCGCGATCCCGGGCAGGCACAGCCCGAGGACGAGCATCTGGCCGGGGACCGACCCGGTCGCGGGGTCGACGAACTGCGGCAGCAGCGCGGCCAGGAACACGATCGACTTCGGGTTCGCGAAGCCGACGACGAAGCCGTCGCGCAGCACGGTCAGCACGCGCCCGGGCGTGGCCCGCACCGTCGCGGCCATCGCGTCGGACAGCTTCCGGCGGTGGCGCACGGCCTGGATCCCCAGGTACACCAGGTAGATCGCGCCGGCGACCTTGATCGCGGTGAACACCGCGGCGGACGTCGTGACCAGCGCGCCGAGGCCGAAGGCGACCGCGACGACCTGGGTGTAGACGCCCACGGAGTTGCCCGCGACGGTGAGCAGCGCGTCGCGGCGCCCGACGGTGAGCGCGCGGCTGATCGTGAACAGCACGCTCGGCCCGGGGACGACGACCATGAGGAACGTCAGTGCGGCGAACGCCGCCAAGTGCGTGCCGGAGACCATTTCCGGAGGCTATCGCCTGGTCGCCCGGCAGGACCAGGCGTTTTTGTCGGTGCCGGGTGGTAGGAAAAACGGGTGTCCCAGAAGATCACGCGTCCTGGAATCAGCACCGAGCAGCGCCGGGCCCGCCTCGCCGTCCGGCACCACCTGGCCGCGCCCGCGGCCACGGTGGCCGAGGCCGTCGCGGGCGTCGTCGCCCTGCACGCGACCGACCCGGCGACCGTCCACCTGTCCGCGTCCGCCCGGCTCGCGGCCGCCGCGGTTCCCTTGGTGGAACAGGCTCTCTACGAGGAGCGGACCCTGCTGCGGCTGCTGGGCATGCGGCGCACGGTCTTCGTCACGGACGTGGAGACGGCGGCGCTCGTGCAGGCGGGCTGCTCGGCGGACATCGAGGTCAAGCAGCGGAAACTGCTCGAGCAGCACCTCGGGCAGCAGGGCCACCCGGAGAACGTGCCGGAGCCGGCGGCGTGGTTGAAGGACGTCGAGGCGTCGGTCGAGGCGGCGCTGCGGGCCCGCGGTTCGGCGACGGCACAGCAGCTGAGCGAGGACGAGCCGCGCCTGCACCAGCAGCTGCTGATGGCGGCGGGCAAGCCGTACGAGGCGATCGGCAACGTGACGAGCCGGGTGCTGTTCCTGCTGGCGGCGGGCGGCCGGATCGCGCGTGGCCGGCCCCGCGGCAGCTGGCTGAGCACCCAGTACGTCTGGCATCCCCTCGACGAGTGGGTGCCGGGCGGGCTGCCCGGGTGGAGCGCCGACGAGGCCCGGGCAGAGCTGGCCCGGAGGTGGCTGCGCGCGTACGGCCCGGCGCCGGTGTCGGACCTGAGGTGGTGGACGGGCTGGACGGCGGGCCAGACGAAGAAGGCCCTGGCGGCACTGTCCCCGGTCG